>JBNKJP010000052.1:0-9013 GCA_050291245.1 Candidatus Thiodiazotropha sp.
GGTAATGTCGTTCATTGAGATTCACAATGAAGCGCCAGCACCATATATTTGGACAAAATCGGCGAGCGATATTTTGGAAAAAGTTAAACGTGGCCGACAAAAACTCAATAAGTTACAAACTGTTTGACGACCTACACTAGCGCAACTGGCGCTCACCATCGCCCATCGGGTCGGCGGCTTCCTGGAGCGGTAAGACTTACTGGAACGGGATGCCGAAAACAGCTACCTGAGCGGGGATGCGGGAGTGCTGTGAAAGTGATTGCCTGCATCGAAGATCCAGTGGTGATCCAGAGGATCCTGAATCACGTGAATGACAAAGGTGACTACCAGGATGCGTATCGATTGCCCGAGAGTCGGGGCCCGCTGCAAATGCGCGTCTTTGGGTAAGGAAAAGCCGTTCGGGAAAGACAAGGACGTTGCCGGCGACACCCGGTAAGGATCGCGCTCGGCCGCCGGTTCAGATTGGGCGGATCACAAGGCCGAAATCCGGTCGATTTAGCCAACTAAGCCACTGCATCAGATGAGATTGACTACGTTTGGCCGCAATATGGCCGGATTGTTGCGGGAGTGGGCGGGGTGGTTTTTCAGTGAAAATGGAGTTTATACTTCCTATACTTCGTCCCAACGGCAGATAAACCACTCTTGCTAACAGCCTAGGGACAAGGCAATAAATCCCTAAGGAATAGGACACGCGCTTGAACGCCTTTTTCAATCCGAGTTGGCTTTGGCTCACTATCCAACCAGTCGTTATTATGTCGCTCTTGTTACTGAGCCTTTCAGGCTGCGGCGGCGGTAGTGGTAACAGTAACAGTGGAGAAGACGATGCTGGCACCAGTTCAGATGTCATTCTATCGGGGTTTACGCTTAGCGGGGCTTCGCTGGATCAACCCTTCCAGCCCGACCAGCTGAACTATAGCGCTAGCGTGGATTTCAGCCAGGACTCGATCACACTAATACCAGAAACTACCGACGCTGAGGCCATCATCCGGGTCAATGGCTACGAGGTCAAGGCAGGTGAGACATCTGCGGCGATTGCCCTGGCTGTGGGGCAAAATCAGATCGATATCGTGGTCACTACAGTCAACGCTAGCACCTCAGTGACCTACTTTCTTGATGTTTTGCGCGCCAGCGCCAGTTCGGACGCCAGCCTCTCCGGCTTGACCCTCTATAATGCTACGCTGGACCAGCTCTTTCAGCCAAACCAAACGGTCTATAGCGCCAGCGTTGGTTATCTCCAAGTCAGTGCCATCCTGACACCAATCGCCGCCAATGACGGCGCCACCATACTAGTCAACGGAGCCGAGGTCTCCTCAGGAACCGCTTCAGCAGCGATCCCCCTGGTCGAAGGGGAAAACCGAATCAGCCTAGTGGTGACCGCAGAGGATGGGGTCACCACGCAGAGCTACTCCATCACACTGTCGCGGGGGTATGCGGCCCTGTTCGCTCAAGAGGTCTATCTCAAGGCGAGCAATGCTGAAAGGTTTGATAATTTTGGTCGTAGTGTCGCGCTATCGGGCGACACTCTGGTGGTTGGGGCCCCTTTCGAAGATGGCGATGGGAGTCATGGGGAAGCGGACAATTCGGCTCTCAAGGCAGGTGCGGTCTACGTCTTCACCCGTAGCGGTGCGGTTTGGAGCCAGCAAGCCTACCTCAAGGCAAGCAATGCTGAATTGCTTGATTTTTTTGGCACAAGCGTGGCGATATCGGGCGACACTCTGGTGGTGGGCGCCCATGGAAGAAACGGTATTGGAAGATACAGTGAGGAGACGGAGGCCTTCATTCCGGCTGCATATGCAGGTGCGGTCTACGTCTTTACCCGTAACGGAGGGATCTGGAACCAGCAGGCCTACATTGAGGCGGTTAATTCCGATACGAGTGATTTGTTTGGGAGTAGCGTGGCGATATCGGGTGATACCCTGGTGGCTGGAGCCACCTACGAAGCCAGTAGCGCAAGCGGTGGCGAGGCAGACAATTCTGCTGTCAGGGCAGGTGCAGTCTATGTCTTTACTCGTAGCGACGAGATCTGGAGCCGCCAAGCCTATCTCAAGGCGAGCAATGCCAAAGCGGGTGATTGGTTTGGCTGTAGCGTGGCAATCTCTGGTGACACCCTAGTGGTGGGGGCCAACCAAAAAGACCACAGCACCTACGCTGGTGAGGCAGACAGCTCAGCTTTAGGTACCGGTGCGGCCTATGTATTTACACGCAGCGGTGGTGTTTGGAACCAACAAGCCCTTCTCAAGGCAAGCCATGGCGAAACAGATGATCGGTTCGGCAACAGTGTGGCGATCTCGGGAGACATCCTGGTAGTTGGTGCCCCTGAAGAAGACAGCGGCGCAAACACTGGATGGGCGGACAATTCAGCTACAAATGCTGGTGCAGCCTACATCTTTATCCGCAATGCTGGAGTCTGGAGTCAACGGGCCTATGTAAAAGCAAGTAATGCCGAAGAGGGAGATAATTTTGGTTCTAGTGTGGCAATCTCGGGTGATACCCTGGTGGTGGGTGCCTTATACGAAGATAGCATCGCAAACGCCGGGGAGGCGGATAATTCAGCTATGAGTGCCGGTTCAGCATACATCTTCACCCGCGATGCCGGAGTCTGGCGCCAGCAGGCCTATTTGAAAGCAAGTAATGCCGAAAGGGCTGATTTTTTTGGTTTCAGCGTGGCGGTCTCTGGTGACATCCTAGCGGTTGGTGGCTATCGAGAAGCCAGTAGCGCGGACGGAGGAGAGGCAGACAATTCAGCTTATGAGGCAGGTGCAGTCTATATTTGGCAGTAATCCATGTCTGCCAGCGAGAACAGGGATAGAAAGCGAGTACTATTAGGGATACCCACTGTTTACTATCACTATAAATGGCCTGGCCTGAGATCATGGGTCGGGTGCCTGGCATCGTCTACCGCGTCATCGACATGCAGCGGGCCAAGAAAACAGGCCATACCCACCAAGCGGCTAAGACCGGTGCCGTCACCCTGATTCAGCGCTTCGGCAGTGCGCTGAACCTCAACATTCACTTTCACATGCTGTTCCTCGATGGCGTGTAGGATGAGCGTTCCAATGGAACAGTCCGGTTCCGCTGGGTCAAGGCGCCCACCATCGCCCATCGGGTCGGCGGCTTCCTGAAGCGGCAAGACTTACTGGAACGGGATGCCGAAAACAGCTATCTGAGCGGGGATGTGATGGATCGCCTCGTTCCCACGCTCTGCGTGGGAATGCATACGTGTGCCTGGCATGACGCACAGGCCGCCGTCCCAGGCGAAGCCTGGGACATTATGGTCCGCCGTTACCGGACGGAAGGACGACGCCAACAAGGCAAGGGCACGACCAGAAATGGGGTGTTTGGAGGAAGCCTGAGGCAGAAGCTGTGTACGTAGCGAACAGCGAACCGGCTAGATGGTGTTGGGAAGGAGGGCAAGCCGACGTGACTAGGCGAGTCCTGGTATCCGGTGAACCGACCCGACATAGAGCCGGACGGCATACAGTGAGGTGGTGCGTCTTTCCCAGGGAAGCCGTGGACGAAAGGTGACAGTGATCGCACGGAGGAATCGATACAGAACTGAGATGGAAAGGACCAGAAAAAGAGCAGGGACAACCGAATCGCTTGTCGATACCCCGGTGTGAACGCACTGAGGTCAAACAGGTTGTCCGGTCCAGGCCAAAAGGCCTCCGCCAGACCGGTAATCCTCGGTGTCAAGGTAGATCATGGAGAAAGCGAGATGAAAGCAAGCGACGTGTTGGTGAAGGTCTACGATCCGGGACGACTGCAGATGGCGTGGCAACAGGTCAGAGCAAATGCCGGCGCAGCGGGGATAGACCGGATGACGGTGGAGGCCTTCGGGCAGCGTGAACAGCCCCTTGTGGAACGGATTCACCACAAGCTCAAGTCAGGGAGTTATCGTTTCCAACCGGCCCGTCGGGTATTGAACGTCTTTACCATCGCCTTGTCCCGAGCCTGATGGGCTCGGTCACTGATCGAAGAGCGGTATACCTGGCCGGTACGTGCCGTTCTGTTGGGAGGGGGTAGTCTTTGGGCTACCTCCTACCGGATCCCACTCTGATGGTCCTGTTCCGAATGTGCAGAAGTGAAGGTACTATGACTCATCAGCATCGCTGGAGTTGAATCGTGTTTAAACCCACGAACTGAGGTAATACGCCAACCACAAAGGAGTGTTAAGCAATATAAGCGGCGGTACCCTGTTGAAAGGTCCGACTAAAACCAACCGCGGGGCCCATTTTGAAAGCCCGGGATAACACAGAGGAGAACCCATGAGCCGAAGCATCGTCGGTCCCTTCAACCGGGTTGAGGGCGATCTGGAGGTCCAGCTCGAAATCCAGGACAAGCGGGTCACCGAGGCCTGGGTGGTCTCCCCCCTCTATCGCGGCTACGAACAGATCCTGCAGGGCAAGGACCCCCTGGACGCCTTGGTCTACGTGCCACGCATCTGCGGTATCTGCTCGGTGGCTCAATCCGCGGCCTCGGCCCGGGCCCTGGCTGATCTCATGGGACTGACCCCGCCACCCAATGGGGAGCGGGCGATAAACCTGATCCTGGCGGGAGAGAACGTCGCCGATCACCTGACCCATTTCTACCTCTTCTTCATGCCCGACTTCGCCCGCGCCGTCTACCGGGATCAGCCCTGGTTCGACGAGGCGGAACAACGTTTCAAGGCGCTCCAGGGCACCGCCTCCCGGGAGGTGCTGGGACCCCGGGCCGAGTTCATGCACCTGCAGGGCCTGCTGGCGGGCAAGTGGCCTCACACCCTGGCGATCCAGCCTGGCGGCTCCACCCGAGCGGTGACAGAGGACGAACGCACCCGCCTGCTCGGTTTGCTGTTCGCTTTCCGCGAGTTTCTCCAGCGCACCCTGTTCGGCGACAGCCTGGAGCAAATCATCGCCCTGGATTCCGCCGAAGCCCTGGAATACTGGCGTCACTCTGCCTCTCCCGAGACCGGCGATCTGCGCCGATTCCTGCATATCGCCGAGGCGCTGGATCTGCACAATCTCGGACGCGCCAACGACCGCTTCATGAGCTATGGGGCCTACGCCTCAACACAAGGCTCACTGTTCGCCCAGGGCGTCTGGCGGGAGGGGCGGGTGGATGCCCTGGATGGCGACGGCATCCGTGAGGATGTCTCCCACAGCTGGATGCAGATGAAGCGCGAACCCCGCCACCCCTTCGACGGCGTTACCCTGCCGGACACCGACCTCAGCGAAGGCTACACCTGGTGCAAAGCGCCAAGACTCGATGGCCAGGTAGTGGAAGTCGGCGCCCTGGCCAGACAACTGGTGGATGGCCACCCCCTGATCCGCGATCTGGTGGCCCACAGCGGCGGCAATGTGCGCAACCGGGTGATCGCCCGCCTGTTGGAGATCGCCCGGGTGACCCTGGCGATGGAACAGTGGGCCCGGGATCTCAAACCGGGAGAACCTTTCCATCACACCGCCCCAATACCGGACGAGGCCCAGGGTTTCGGCCTTGTGGAAGCCGCCCGGGGCAGCCTCGGCCACTGGCTCAAGGTCAAAAAGGGGCGCATCCTCAACTACCAGATCATCGCCCCCACCACCTGGAACTTCTCCCCGAGGGACAGCCTGGAGCAGCCCGGCGCCCTGGAACAGGCCTTGCGTAACGCCCCAGTGCGGGACGGTGAAACCGAACCGGTGGCGGTGCAGCACATCGTGCGCTCCTTCGATCCCTGTATGGTCTGCACGGTTCACTGATGATCGGCGAGTCGATTCGTATACGCGGCATCGTACAGGGGGTGGGGATGCGCCCGACCTTGTGGCGTCTGGCCCGGGACTGCAACCTGCGGGGGGAGGTGTGGAACGACGCCGAGGGGGTCGTGCTCACAGCCTGGGGCGATGAGGCCACGCTGGATGAATTCATCCAAAGGTTACGCGTCGAAGCGCCGCCCCTGGCCCATATCCAGGCGGTTGAACGCAGTCGTTTCACTCAGGGGCAACCCCCCGAAGGGTTCAGCATCCGCCCCAGCCACCCCGGCGATACCCGCACCGGCGTGGCTGCCGACGCCGCCACCTGTCCCGAGTGCCTGGCCGAAGTACTCGATCCGACCGATCGACGCCACCGCTACCCCTTCACCAACTGCACCCATTGCGGACCGCGCCTGTCGATCATCAACGCGGTGCCCTACGATCGGGTCAACACCAGTATGGCGGCGTTCCCCATGTGTCCCGCCTGCGAAGCGGAATACCGTGATCCGGCAAACCGGCGCTTTCACGCCCAGCCCAATGCCTGCCCCGAGTGCGGTCCCCGGGTCTGGCTCGAAGACGCCGAAGGCCAAGCGCCCCCATCCCAGCCCGGTGAAGACCCCATCGCCACCGCCGCCCGCCTGATCCGCGAGGGACGCATTCTGGCAATCAAGGGCATCGGCGGATTTCATCTCGCCTGCGACGCGGGCAACCCCCGGGCAGTCGACCGGTTGCGCCACAACAAACGGCGCTACCACAAGGCCTTCGCCCTGATGGCCCGGGATCTCGACATGGTCCGGCGCTATGCCCGAGTCAATCCCGAGGAACACGGATTACTGCATCACCGGGCCGCCCCCATCGTCATCCTCCCGGCACAAGGCGAACCCCTGCCCGAGGGCATAGCTCCGGGGCAGAACAGCCTCGGCTTCATGCTCCCCTACACCCCATTGCACCACCTGCTGATGCAGACCATGCCCCGTCCCATCGTGCTCACCTCCGGCAACCGCAGCGACGAACCCCAGTGCACCGGTAACGACGAAGCACGGGAGCGCCTAGCGGGCATCGCAGAAATCTGGCTGCTGCACGACCGCGACATCGTTAACCGCCTTGACGACTCCGTGGTGCGCCACGCCGCATCCGCGCCGCGCCTGCTGCGCCGCGCCCGGGGCTACGCCCCACAACCCATCCCCCTGGGGAAAGCCTTCAAAGAGTTGCCGCCCACCCTGGCCATGGGGGGTGAACTGAAAAACAGCTTCTGCCTGCTTCGCGATGGCGAGGCCATCGTCTCCCAGCACATGGGCGACCTGGAAGACGCCGCCACCTACCGAGACTACCGCCGCAACCTGGAACTCTATCGCGAACTTTTCGACTTCACCCCACAGCGGATCGTAGTGGACAAACACCCCAACTACCTCTCTACCCAGCTTGGCCGGCAGCTGGCTGAAACCCTGCAGATCCCGCTGATCGAAGTGCAGCACCACCACGCCCACATCGCGGCCTGCATGGCCGAGCACCACATCCCTCGGGATGAAAAGGTGCTGGGCATCGCCCTCGACGGCCTGGGCATGGGGGAGGGCGGAGCGCTCTGGGGCGGTGAATTTCTCCTCGCGGACTACACGCACTTTGAAAAACTCGCGGGATTCCAACCCGTACCTATGCCCGGTGGGGCCATGGCGATGCGTGAACCCTGGCGCAACACCCTGGCCCATCTGCTGCAGATGCCTGAAAACGAAACCTGGATGGCGCAGTATGCCGACCTCGACATCATCCGGTTTCTCAGTAAGCAACCACTCACTACCCTGAAAACCATGATCGATAAAGGGCTCAACAGCCCGCCCGCGTCATCCTCGGGCAGACTGTTCGACGCGGTGGCCGCCGCCCTCGGCTACTGTCGCGAACAGGCGGGCTTTGAAGGTCATGCGGCGATTGAACTGGAAGCGGCCGCCGGGTCTTTTATTGAGCAAGAGCGAGACTCGGCTTACGGCTATCGCTGGCGGGATAGCACTCTGAGCTGGGAACCGCTTTGGCGGGGCGTTATGGATGATCTGAAAAAAGGGATTGAGAGCGGACGAATCGCAGCGCGTTTTCATCATTGCCAGGCCGAAGCGGTGAGCAAGGTGGGCCGTGAGTTGGCTGAAATCCACAACCTGTCGACTTTGGTCCTGAACGGGGGAGTTTGGCAGAACCGGTTATTGCTGGAAGCGACGGTTGAACGATTGCAGGGGGTGGGATTAAAGGTGATCGCCCCATCCTTGTTGCCTGCGAACGACGGGGGATTGGCATTGGGGCAGGTTATTGTGGGTGCATTACGCTGAATGGAGCGTCATCCCGGTGGATGCCGGGATCCAGGGAATTCAACGGGTTACCGGATTTCATTCTTGGCATGGGGGAGGATGGGGCATTCTGGGGTGGTGAATTCCTCATCGCGGACTTCACGGTCGCTAAAAAACTCGCGGGATTCCGGCTCATACCCATGTCCGACGGCACCATGGCGATGCGCGAACCTTGTCGCAACACTCTTGGCGGGGTGGTACGCTGAGCTGGGAACCGCTTTGGCGGGGTATTGCTATTATTTGTGACAGCGGCATATTCCCGAGAATGTGCCAGCTATATAATCACCTGTTAGCGCAAAAAACGATGATTGAGAGGAATTACAATGGAACTGGTAAATGGACTGTAGAAGCAGTTCAGATACGATATAAGGAGTACGCTGCTCGGTTTGGAGTGGAAGCAACGAACGCACTTGTCCCAAAAACCTATGAATCGGAAGGTGTTCGTTGGGTTTATCCAATTATGGATGAAGTCATTGATGGAATAGAAAAAAGAGACCCAGCATGTACACTTATTGGGATAGAGTTCATTGAAGAGGACAGTAGATTTCCTTTTGGTGCAGGCTTGAAATCCAGAACAGCAAGAGCATTGCGGCGTGCTACCTTATCAAGCTCGCAAAGAGCACGAATTCGAAAAAGAGTTGTTAATATGCTTAAGGATGGAAATACACCAAGGGAGTACAAAGAGTACGCAAAGCTATTAAGAAAAATAGGCGTGGAGCAAGTCTGGAAACAAATTGAATCGAGTGTGCCAAGGAATAATAAATATGCAATGCGTTATTATGATTATTTCCAGGCAATTAAAGAACATTCAAGCGCTGTTGAGCGGTATGAGCGCTAAGAGGGATAGGAAGGGGGTTTTTATCCCCCTCCCTCCCACACCACCAGGCATACGGGTCCGTACCATGGCGGTTACCAAAAGCGTCGAGCCGTAGCCGAACAAGCAAAGCAAGGTACAGAAGCTTGATTTACTTTGAA
>JBNKJP010000053.1:0-37913 GCA_050291245.1 Candidatus Thiodiazotropha sp.
CGTATACACACTTTCCAGGCGTGCTCCTTCAGCCACTCGGACATCTCTCCAGATTTTGGAGGCGCAAGATTAAACTAGTTTCACACTGGAATCAAATGGCTATGCCCAGAAAGCCGGAATAAATTTCCTGTCCTTGCCAAATCGGCGAACCTGGGCACCGGCAACCCGTCAGACACTGGCCACGCTACTGGAATCACCCCCAGACATACCATAAGCGTATGTATTACTTATCTTTTCAAAGACACTCCCCGTTCAAACCAAACCATTGCCTTCCGCTACCGGGTGTAAAATCACAGATGCTGACTGAATACCCCGATTTGTGATTCGTCCTCCAGGTCTTTGAAATCCGCCCCGCTCATGTGAATGAGCGTGCTGTGGTCTCCGGATTCGAAATACAGGTCCTGTTGCTGAAATAACCGGGCATCCACCAGGGTCTCGATCCCATAGGGCGTCCCCACGGGAGGCAGCGCGCCGATTTCACAATCGGCGAACGCCTGACCGAGTTCTGCCTCGCTGATGAACGAGAGATGGCGCCCGGTGATTCGGACCAGATCTCGAAGACGAACGCTGTGGGTGGCCGGTATCACGACCAGCAGATAGCTTTCATCGTCGCCGAACAGCACCGACTTGACCATTTGATCCCCCGGAACATGGGCGGCCTCGGCGGTTCGTAATGCCGAGTCGGTGCGGCGATGTTCGATGACCTCAAAGCGAGAGTGATGGTTGTGCAGGTATTCCTTGAGTGTGATTGCTATGGCCATGATCCACCTCATAGTGCGCTTCTCTGTTAAAGTATAGTTTGCACTTTGCACCCCGGGACCGATGCCATCGTCCGGCCCGGGCGTATCCTGCTCCGGACCTACCGGATTCGTAGTATCAGATTGAAGAAAACTCAAAGCCCAAGATGTCGAAAAGAAAGAAAAAATCCCCCAGCCTCGCGGATCAGGCGGACCGCCATCGCCTTTACGAACTCTCGGTACAGTGTTCCGAGGCCGAGATCGATTTCATCGATGATACCTTCAAGAAACTGCGCAAGCGCCGTGCCACCCGGTTGCGCGAGGATTTCTGCGGCACGGCCAATGTCTGTTGCGAGTGGGTGCGTCGGCGCAAGCGTAACCATGCCATCGGCGTGGACCTGGACGCGGAAGTGCTGCAGTGGGGCCGGTCCCATCAACTGGCGGAGTTGAAACCCGCCGAGCGCAAACGGGTCTCCCTGCTCGAAGAGAATGTGCTTTCCGTGAAGACAGAACCCATGGAAATCATCTCCGCGATGAATTTCAGTTACTGGCTGTTCAAGGAGCGCAAACAACTGAAACGCTACTTTAAACGGGTCCATGAACAATTGGCCGACGACGGTGTGTTCTTCATGGATGCCTACGGCGGCTACGACTCCTACAGGGAGATCGAGGAGGAACGGGAGATCGAGGATGGTGAGGAGTCCTTCACCTATGTCTGGGAGCAGGAAAAATACGATCCCATCACCGGCAACCTGATCTGCCACATCCACTTCGATTTCGAAGACGGCTCCCGACTCAAGCGGGCTTTCACCTACGACTGGCGGCTGTGGAGCCTGCCCGAGGTCCGTGAACTGCTGGAGGAGGTCGGATTTGGCAAAATCACCTTTTACTGGCAGGGATTTGACGAGGATGGGGAGGCCGATGGGATCTTCGTGCCCGTCACCGAAGGGGAAGCGGACGCGGGCTGGATCTGCTACATTTCCGCGGAAAAGTCCTGATCACGGCATACCGGAAGTGGCGAGAAAATCCGTCAGAATGAAGCGCAACACGGCCTGAATGTCATTCAGATCCAGGCACGGCAGCCCCCCCGTCTCGGACAGGGGCAGGTCACTGGCAATGGCGATCACACAAGGATCTTCCGGGTAGATCAGGGGCTTTCCCAGGGAGGGCCGGTGCAGTTCGATCTTCGGAAACTCCAGGTGCCGGAAACCCTCTATCAGGACCAGGTCGACACTTTGGCTATCGAGGCGTTGCAGAAGCTGCGGCAGGGTCGGTTCCCGTTCTTCCGGCTCATCCGCCATCAGCGCCCAATTCCGGGATGAGGCGAGCAGTACCCTGTCGGCCCCGGACTTGCGCAACTCATAGCTGTCCTTGCCCGGCTGGTCCACTTCGATCTGATGATGGGTATGCTTGATCACCCCGACCCGCAGGCCGCGCTCACGCAGACCCGGAATCAGCTGTTTCAGGAGTGTGGTTTTGCCGGTGCCGCTGAACGCGGCAAACCCCAGCAGCGGAACCGGGAATGACTGCATCAGATCTCTTCGTGTTTGGTTCCGCCGTGGATCATCAGGATCAGGTCCGCCGCATCGCGGCTGATACCCAGCTCTTCGACCAATTGCAGCGGCGTCGCGCCCGCCTGGACCATGCGGATCGCATCGCTGTAGGGAGGCTCACCCTGTTGCGTGGTCTGCTCGATGTTGTCCTGCCGCTCTTCGAGATCCCTGCCCTGCCTTTCGAGCCGGTTGACCCGTCGATCCACACCCACCGCACTGGAGCAGAGCGCGGCCACGGTCTGCTTCAGGGTGGAGACTTCCCTGTCCAGTTGATCCAGATGTTCACGGGATCGTTTCAGCGCCCGAAACATGACCACCAGCGCGCCAATGAGGAGCAGTATCAAAAGCGGCAGAATTCCCTGTATCAAGGATTCAACCACGGGTTACGACCTCGGATTCGTGTGAAATATCAGGCGTATTCGTCGATGTGTGGCTTATTATCATCTTCGTTGTTTGGGTTTTTCTTTTTTTCCTGGCGAGCCTGTTCATCCGGTCTTCTGGGGCGTTCACGGCGCAGAGGCGGCTTCGGCGGGTTCACCGGGTACAGTGGATTGAGCGGATTCTGTCCTCCGATTTCAGCCATGACCTCCGGTCCTATCTGCTCAGATCTACCCCTTACTTCTGTAAAGATAGCCTGAAATTCCGCTTACATACTGTTGTATGTGTCTCATACGAATGCGCGATTATAGCGTGACACCAAGCCCTTGGCCGCCAGGCGCACCCCAAGGGCACTTGCTTCGGGCGCATGGCGCAGGGAACAGTGAGCCCTTTATAAGCCGCCCTGCCGGATCAGAACATACTAATCTCCTGCCACTCCTCATCGGTCAGCAGTTTGTTCAGATCGACCAGGATCAACAACCGATCCTCCTGGGTCGCCACACCCTGTATGTAACGGGAACTCTCTTCTGTCCCCACATTCGGCGCGGCATCGATCTCGTTCTCGCGCAATTCCACGACTTCGGCCACCGCATCCACCAGGATACCCACGACCTGTCGCTCGGATTCAATGACAATGATCCGACTGGAATCATCCATCTCCGCGGAGGCCAGTCCGAAACGTTTCCGGGTATCGATCACCGTAACCACGTTGCCGCGCAGATTGACGATTCCCAGTACATAGCTGGGTGCGCCAGGAACCGGCGCGATCTCGGTGACGCGCAATACCTCCTGCACCTGCATGACATTGATGCCATACACTTCATCCATGAGGATGAATGTCACAAACTGAGTCAGCGGACCGCCACCACCTTCGTCGTCGTCTTCAAAACCCATGTGCTTATACCTCTATCGCTTCTGCGTCATAGTGTTCATCGACCCACGGCGCCACGACCGGCGCGCCTCCATCAAGCCGCCAACAGGGACAGAACCCCATCCACATCGAGCAGTACACTCAACTCCTTAATGATGATACCGGCGTACCAGGGACGAAACCGATCACCCCGGCGCCACCGAATCTGCTCCTTGTCGATCTGCAGGGTCTCGCAGATCGTGTCCACCGCCAGCGCACGGTCACCCTGCCCGATCAACAACAGATGTTGGGGCATCGCCCGCTGCGCTTGATCAATCCGTTCCGGCATCAGCAGGCGCGCGGTATCGACCACCACCACCTTGTCCTCACGATTCAGGACGATGCCCATTGACCAGTCAGGCTGTCCCGGTAGCGGTTTGGCCTGACCCTGATAGGCGAGAATACCCACCAATGCGTTGAGGGGTATGCCCATGGTGATGCCGTTAACCTTGAACAGCAGTACCTGGAATGGCTGATTCGCCCACTCCGGCTGTTGCGCCTCCCGACTCGCCTGGGGCACCGTCAGTGGCGCGGCTGTCGGGTCCTTTACCTGGATATCGGCATCAGCCGGAAGCTCTTTAACCTTTACCTCGGGCAAAGGTTCGACCCGTGACTCTGTCCTGGGCGGAGCCGGCGTCTCAGTCCGGACGGCGGTTTGGGTTTGCGGTTTGGGTGCGACCCGGGTTTTAAGCTTTGGCTTACTTGGCGTGGCAACCGGTGGCGTATCGATTTCCGACAGCAGTGTGTCGAGATAGCTTTTCAACGCATCGTCCGGTTCCTCGATGCAGGTCTGGATGTCCTGTTTAGACCTTTTGTCCGATCGGGTGCTCATACACCGCCCTCCGCCACGGATAGGGGCTCGTGTTCGTGGAGCAGATCCTGTAACAACCGGGCGTAGGCCGCCACACCCCGACTCTGGGGCGCAAAGATCGCGGGAGGAATACCCGCCTTACTGGCCTCGCGAAACTGGGTATCCACCGGGATCAGACTGTTCCAGATGTGTTCGGGATAGCTCTCACGCAACACCCGCAGACTGTCGATCGAGGCACGGGTGCGCCGATCGAACATGGTCGGCACGATCTTGTAAGGCAATGGCTGCTTACGGGATTTGGTGACCATCTGCAGGGTGTGGATCATGCGCTCGAGACCCTTGAGGGCCAGAAACTCCGTCTGCACCGGCATCAGCAGGTATTCACAGGCCGCCAGGGCGTTGATCATCAGCACCCCGAGTATCGGTGGGCAGTCAAGTATCACGTGGTCGTAGCGGGACTCCAGTTGCATCACCGCCTGTTTGATCACCAGACCCAATCCTTCCAGTTTGCCCGACTGACGATCCAGGGTCGCCAGGGCCATCTCCGCCGGCATCAGATCCAGACCTTCGGTACCGGTGGGATGGATCAGGCTCAGGGGATCCACCGGTTCGCCCTGGGCCACACCGCGAAACAGGCTGTAGACACTGGCCTCAAGACCGTCCGGATCGTAGCGGAAATAGCTGGTCAGCGAGGCATGCGGGTCGATATCGACCAGCAGGGTACGCAGACCCCAGGCGCTGAGCTGTCCACCCAGGGAAACCGAGGTGGTGGTCTTGCCCACCCCGCCCTTCTGGTTCGCCACCGTCCAGATCCTCATTGACCGCCTCCGGGCAGGTCGATCACCCGGTCCGGCTGACCGGACATGCCCAGGATCACCAGACTGACACGGCGATTCCTGGCCCGGCCTTCCGGAGTATCGTTGTCCGCCACCGGCCGGTGTTCCGCGAAACCCACGGCGGACAGGCGTTCGGGATCGATCCCGTAGCGGGTCATCAGATGCACCACGCTCGCGGCGCGGGCGGCGGAGAGCTCCCAGTTGGAGGGGAACTCCTCGGTATTGATGGGACGGTTGTCCGTATTGCCTTCCACCTGAATGGCGTTGGGAACCGCGGCCAGCACCCCACTGATCTGCCGCAGGGCGTTTGCCGCGGTCCGCGAAAGATGTGCGCTGGCGCTGGCGAACAGCATCTTATCCTTCATATTCACCACGACCCGGTCCGGGGAGTAGTCGACGTCCACCAGGTCTTCGTCGACGAACTCGCTGAGCATATCCTCGATGGTAGCGGCAAGAAAACGCAGCCGCTGTTTCTCGTTCTTCGGTATGTTCGACAGGGCGCGTTGTTGGCCCAGACCCGCCTGAGACTCGGTACCCATGCCCTGACGCCGTTCCCCTTCGATCAAGACATTCTCCTGCCCCATCCCCGGAGTTTCCCCGGAGGTACGGGCGAGTTCCCCGACCTGGATGGGTTCAAGACTGCGCTGGGTTTCCTGGAAGGCGTGGGTCAGGGTCTGGGACAATACCCGGTACTTGCCTTCGTTGACCGAGGAGACCGAGTACATGACCACGAAGAAGGCAAACAGCAGGGTCACGAAATCTGCGTAGGAGACGATCCAGCGTTCGTGATTGACATGACCCTCTTGACGTTTGCGTCTTCTGGCCATGATCAGCCCCTGCACTCGGTATCCGATTCGCGGATCCGGGTTGTCATTGGATGAAGCCTCTCAGTTTGGTTTCGATACTGCGCGGATTATCACCTTCCGCAATCCCGATAACCCCCTCGATGACCATTTCACGAAACTTAACGACCTGCTCCGACTGGGTGCGCAGCTTGGCCGCGATCGGCAGCAGAAACAGGTTCGCCAGGCCGACACCATAAATGGTGGCGACGAATGCGGTGGCGATACCGCTGCCCAGTTTGCTGGGATCCGCCAGATTCTGCATCACGTGGATCAGCCCCATGACCGCGCCGATGATGCCGATTGTCGGTGAATATCCACCCATGCCTTCAAACACCTTGGCGGCCTGAATATCGAACTGCTCGCGGGCGTCCACCTCCATCTCAAGGATACTGCGCAGGGTCTCCGGCTCACTACCGTCGACCAGCAGCTGCATACCCTTGCGGATAAAGGGGTCCGGTTCCCCATCCGCAATCGCCTCCAGCCCGAGCAGCCCCTCTTTGCGGGCGATGTTGCTCCAGGCAACGAGCTTCTCGATGGTGGTGCGCAAATCGAGCCGGGCCGGCAGAAACACCCGCCCCGACTGTCGCAGGGCATGCCAGAATACCGGCACCGGCGTCTGCAACAGAATCGCTCCGATGGTGCCACCAATGACGATCACCATGGCCGGACCGTTCGCCAGGGAGTCGATATGCCCGCCTTCGAGCCAATTGCCGCCGAGCACCGCCAGAAAGGCGATGAGAATACCGATGAAGCTCAGAAAGTCGACTCTCATTTGAGTTTTGCCATCAGGGGTCCGATCTCATCCAGGTTGATTACCCGGTCGGACAGCCCTGCCTTTTCAACGGCCTGTGGCATACCGTAAACGACGCAACTCTTCTCATCCTGGCTCCAGATATTGGCGCCCATACGTTTCATCTGCGCGGCGCCCTTTGCACCATCCGAGCCCATGCCAGTGAGCACCACACCCAGGGCACGGGACTGAGCGCTCTCCGCGACGGACTCGAACATCAGGTCCACGCTGGGATGATAGATCTGTCCGGGCAGGGGATCGGAAATCCGGATTTGATACCCCCCGGCGGCCCGTTCCACCCGCAACTGCTGGCCTCCCGGCGCCAGCAACGCCTGGCCCGGTACCAGCCGGTCCCGGTCGACGGCCTCGCGAATGGTAATTGCGCAAGTCGAGTTAAGGCGATCCGCATAGGCCTTGGTAAAACTCCCCGGCATATGCACGGCCATCACCAGGGGCAGTGAAAAGTTACGCGGCAAGGCGCTCAATACCTGGCGCAGCGCCACGGGTCCCCCCGTGGACGCCCCGATCGTGACCAGATCCGCGCGGATTCCGGCAACCGAATTTGCAGAACCCGATGTCAGCGGAGCAGCCCGCGGGACGGTGCGCTGATAACCCGTCGTGCCCAATCGCGACAGGCTCATGCGCGACTTTGCCAGATCCCGCACCCGCGCGAGTAACTGTTCCTCAGCCGAGGTATTGAGCGTTGCCCGTTGGCCCGTGTCTTTGGGCAAGAAATCCATGGCGCCGGCATCCAGGGCGTCCAGGGTCTCCTTGGCCCCTTCCCGGGTGAGTGCGGAAAACATCAGAATCCGGGTCGGCGATTCGGCCATGATATGCCGGACCGCCGTAATACCGTCCACCACCGGCATTTCGACATCCATGGTGATGACATCCGGTTTCAGGGTCTTGGCCTTAGAGATAGCCTCCTGACCATTCACCGCGGTGCCAATCACCTCGATATCCGGTGCATGGGCGAGTGCCGCCATGACCCGGTTTCGAAAAAAGGCGGAATCGTCA
This sequence comes from Candidatus Thiodiazotropha sp., assembly GCA_050291245.1. Taxonomy (GTDB): domain Bacteria; phylum Pseudomonadota; class Gammaproteobacteria; order Chromatiales; family Chromatiaceae; genus Thiodiazotropha. Next base: position 7,878 of record JBNKJP010000053.1, read on the forward strand.
ACAATCAGTACACGCAACTTGGCGCCCATAATCCCTCTTCAACACATGCCGTTGTCTTTGAATCGGGCAGCGACCTCTGTCTTGATTCGGAATCAAGCGCCACACCGCCAACGACGGTTTATTTAATATTTCTTTGCGTATTTCCGCATCAGTCCCGGCACGTCAATGATGAGTGCAATCTTGCCATCGCCGGTGATCGTGGCGCCCGCCATGCCGTCGAGACCCTGCAACAGCGCGCCCAGGGGTTTGATGACCACCTCTTCCTGACCGATCAGGTGATCGACTACCAGACCGACCTGGATATTGCCCACATTCACGATCACCACATGCCCTTTTGTCCGATCCTCCTGGGCCATGGGGCTGTTTGGGATCAGCCATTTTCTGAGATAGAAAAGGGGTAAAGCCCGTTCCCGGACCATGATGGTCAGTTGTCCATCCACCGTATTGGTACGTTTGAGGTCCAAATTGAAGATCTCAACGACGCTGGCCAGTGGCAGGGCAAAGGGTTGCGCGTCCAGCAACACCATCAGGGTCGGCAGAATTGCCAGGGTCAACGGCAGCTTGATGGTGATAAGGGTGCCTTGCCCCAGTTCCGAGTTGATCTCGACCGAACCGTTCATCTGTGCGATGCGGGTCTTGACCACATCCATACCGACACCCCGGCCGGAGACATCCGAGATCTCGGTCTTGGTCGAGAAACCGGGTGCGAAAATCAAATTGAAACAGTCCTTGTCGTCCAGACGTCCCGCGGCTTCGGCATCCATCATGCCCTTCTCCACCGCCTTCTTGCGCAAGGCCTCGGGATCCATGCCTTTCCCGTCATCGGCAATCGAAAGCAGGATATGATCGCCCTCCTGGGCGGCGGACAGCACCACCGTGCCGCGACGGGGCTTGCCCTTCTCCTCCCGCTCATCCGGCAGTTCGATGCCATGATCAACCGAGTTGCGCACCAGATGGACCAGCGGGTCCGCCAGGGCCTCCACCAGGTTCTTGTCCAGGTCGGTATCCTCGCCGACCATTTCCAGATCGATCTCTTTCTTCATACTGCGGGCCAGATCCCGCACCACCCGTGGAAACCGCCCAAACACCTTCTTGATCGGCTGCATACGGGTCTTCATCACCGCCAACTGCAGATCCGAGGTCACCACGTCCAGGTTACCGACCGCATTGGAGACCTCTTCATCATTGAGGGTCACCTTGAGGGTCGCCAACCGATTACGCACCAGCACCAGTTCGCCCACCATATTCATGATGTCGTCGAGTCGTTGGGTGTCCACGCGAACCGTTGTCTCCGCCGGGGCCTTGACAGCGGCGGTAGCAGCCGCCACGGCCGCTGCGGGTTCCGCAGCAGGTTTTTCGGTTTGCGCCTTGGCGGGAGAGGCCGCGGCGGGCTTGGCTTTTTCAGCGGGTTTGGGGGTGGGTTTTGGTTTAGCCTTAGCCTTTGCTGCAGGCTTGGCCTTGGGGGGCGCGGCTTTTTTCGCGGCGGCCGGTTTTTTCGGTTCGGCCTGTTTTAACTTCTTCGCATCAAACTTGCCCTCGCCGTGAATCTGATCGAGTAGCTGCTCGAACTCTTCCTCGGTGATGTCGTCGGAAGCGCTCGCGGGTTTGGGCTCCGGTTTGCTTTCCGAGGACTCCGTCTTGGGCGCGCCGGTGAATTTTCCCTTGCCATGAAGTTCATCGAGCAGTTCCTCGAATTCATCTTCCGTAATCTCATCGCTGGCGGGCTTTTCCTCCGAGGGTTCTTGGATCGCATCCAGTAACTCCTCGAATTCGCTTTCGGTCATATCGTCATGACCGCCACTCTGCGCATCGGTTGCAGGTTCACTCTCCTGCTCGGATGCCTCGGCCTCATCTACCTCCGCCTCTTCTGTCTCGGCTTCAGCTTCTACTTCTTCCTCATCCTCCGTTTCCTCATCCTCGCTGGCCGGTACCGCGAAACGGTGGAGACTCGCGATCAGTTCGGGATCCGCATGATCCGGCATCACCCCGTTGCGCACCTCCTGAAACATGACATTGACCACGTCCAGGACCTGCAGCACGGAGTCCATCAGATCGGGTGTGACCTGACGCTGCCCCTGACGCAGGATATTGAAGACGTCTTCGGCCCGGTGACAGACCTCGACCAACGGATCGATGGCGAGGAACCCCGCACCACCTTTGATGGTATGAAAACCGCGGAATACCGCATTGAGCAAATCGAAATCGTCTGGCTGTTGTTCCAGATCCACCAACTGCTCGCTGAGCAGTTCCAGAATCTCGCCCGCCTCTACCAGAAAATCCTGGAGGATTTCGTCGTTGACATCGATGGTCATGTAATGCTCCCGATACCAATATCAAACTACTGAGTAGTCACTTACAGATATATCGGTCTGTGCCAGAATAACTAAAACCCGAGGCTGGAGAGCAGGTCATCCACGTCATCCTGACTGGTCATCTGCTCACCCTGATCAAGACCCGGGATCACCGGACCGGCGAGTTCTTCATCCGGGTGTGCCTTTTCACCACTATCCTCGAGTTTTTGCCCGGTGATCCGCACCAGCATCACCAACTTCTCCTCGACGTCATGCACCAGGGTGATGACTTTACGGATGATCTGCCCGGTGAGATCCTGGAAATCCTGCGCCATCAGCACCTCCGAGAGGTTCTGGTGCAACAGCGCGGAGTGTTCCTGGGTTTTTACGAGAAATTCAGACAGTGAATCGCTCAGGCCCTTGAAATCGTTCTTGTTCAACAGGCGGGATCGCAACCGGTTCCACTGCTCCTGAAGTTCCGACGACTCCCGCTCCAGGTATTCGACCAGGGGCAGACTCTGTTCGACCGCGCCCAGGGTGCGGTCAGCGGACTGCTGAGTCATGGTGATGACGTAGTTCAAACGCTGCTTCGCATCGGGAATCTCGACATTGGTCATGTCGTTGATCCGGGCGTCGAGCAGAAACCCATTGATGGCATCATGCAGTTCACGAGTGAGGCGACCGACCTCGAGAAACAGCTCGTCTTTACTTTTCGGTGGGCTCAATTTGGCAATCAGACGATCGCTCTCCGCTTCATCACCGGCCTCAAGGCTGGTTACGAGCGCCCTGGCGATCTCGATGCGTTCCTGGATATCCCGTTGCTCCCCCATCTGGCAGACTCCTGACGATATATGATTCAACCCACACGTTCGAAGATCTTGCTGATCTTCTCTTCCAGGGTTGTCGCAGTGAAAGGCTTGACGACATAACCATTGACGCCCGCCTGGGCCGCCTCGATGATCTGTTCGCGCTTGGACTCGGCGGTCACCATGAGAACGGGAAGTTGTGCCAGTTTTTCGTCTGCCCTTACCGCCTTGAGCAGATCGATCCCGGTCATGCCCGGCATGTTCCAGTCGGATACGAGGAAGTCGAAATTCCCGTTCTGCAGCATGGGCAAAGCGGTCAACCCATCATCTGCCTCTTGGGTATTGTTGAAACCAAGATCTCGGAGCAGATTCTTGATTATTCTCCGCATGGTGGAGAAGTCATCCACTATGAGGATCTTCATGTTTTTGTCCAATGCTGTCTCCCGTTCGTGTTTCGCCGGTTACACGACCACCGGTTCACACATGCCAACCGTTTAATCTTCGTCGTGCAAAAGTGAAAGCCAGTCATTGAGCCGCGAACGCAGACGCAGGGTTGCCTGGCTGTGAATCTGACAGACCCGGGATTCACTGACACCGAGGACGTGTCCGATCTCCCGCAGGTTCATCTCGTCGTCGTAGTACATGGCGATCACCAGACGCTCCCGTTCGGGCAGTCCGGCTATGGCGTCCGCCAACGCCTTCTTGAACGCATCCTTCTGCAATCCCTCGAAGGGGGCATCCATCGGTCCATCCCGGACTGCGGGAAAACCGTCACTGACCGCTGTCAGTTCATCGAGACTGAAGATCCGGCAGCCGGTCGAGTCCTGCAGAATCTGATGGTAGTCCTCCAGGCTCATCCCCAACGCCTGAGCCACCTCCACATCCCGCGCATCGCGGCCTTCGTTGTTCTCGATTTCACGCATCGCCTCGGCCACCATGCGCGCCTTGCGATGCACCGAACGCGGAGTCCAGTCGCTGCGCCGGATCTCATCAAGCATGGCGCCGCGGATGCGGATCCCCGCGTAGGTTTCAAAACTCGCACCCTGGGTCGGGTCGTAATTCTTGCTCGCCTCGAGCAGACCCAGCATACCGGCCTGGATCAGGTCGTCCGACTGCACATTGGGTGGCAATCGGTTCATGAGATGATAGGCGATTCGTTTTACCAGTCCGGCATGTTGGTCAACCAGATCGCTGTAGCCCTGCTGTTTCTGCATGGCGGTGTATGTCGCTAGCCCGTTCACCGTCATAACTCCCCATATTGGCTTGAAAATTGAATCAGGCGTTCGACGAAAAATTGCAGATCTCCACTGACTCCGGCAGGTACAGGCCAGTTATCGGCCTTCTTGGCCAAATTCTTGAATGCCTGGGCTACCCGGGATCTGGGATAGGCCTCGACCACCGGTTTCTGGCTTTTCACCGCCTTGCGAAGCTGTTCGTCGTACGGAATGCTTCCCATATAGTTAAGCATAACGTCCAGGTACTGATCCGTAACCCGGCACATCTTATTGTATAGATCTCTTCCTTCCTGAACACTCTTTACCATATTCGCCAGGATCTGAAAGCGGCTGATGCCGTGATCCCGGTTGAGCAACTTGATGATGGCATAGGCGTCTGTGATCGAGGCCGGTTCGTCACAGACTACCACGATCTGCTCTTGCGCGGCGCGACTGAAACTGATCACCGCATCGGAAATACCGGCGGCGGTATCGATCAGCAGCACGTCCACGTCATTGGCCACCTCGCTGAAGGCGTGGATCAGGCCGGCATTCTCCGCCGGCGACATCTCCGCCATGTGCTGAATGCCCGACGCACCGGGCACCACTCTCATTCCCTTGGGACCCGTGACGATAATCTCTTCCAGGGTCGATTCCCCGCGCATCACATGGGAGAGGTTCTTGTGGGCGTGCAGCCCCAGCACTACATCCAGGTTGGCCAGCCCCATGTCCGCGTCCAGCAGCATCACCCGGCGGCCCATTTCGGCCAGGGCAACACCCAGATTCGCGGAGATATTGGTCTTACCTACGCCACCTTTGCCGCCCGTGACAGCGATCACCCGTACCGGCTCCGGGTGAATCATGCGGCGCAGGCCGGTAGCCTGGTCTTCAAACTGTTCAGACATGGGCATGTTCACTCGTTCCTCCAAAGGCCATCGCCAGGTATTCCTCATCGGGCGTCTTGTCCGTTTGCCGGCTCATCTCCACCGCCAGGCGTGTGAGGGTGTCCGCATGGGCCTGACGCAGGTCTTCCGGGACCCGCTGACCGTCTGTCGTGTAGGCCAGGGGCAGTCCCGATTCCAGCAGCGCGGAAAGTGCGCCACCCATGGAGGCGGTCTCATCCATCTTGGTCAGTATAACGGCCACCGGATTGACTTGACTGAAGGCATGGATTGCATGGCTCAACGCACTGCGCTGAGTGGTGGCAGAGAGGGTCAGAAGCGGTTGAACCGGATGGTTACCGTGGCTCAGCAGGGCCAGGCGCTGGGTCAATTTGATGTCCCGCTGGCCCATGCCCGCGGTATCGATCAGCACCAGGCGTTTTTCGCCAAATGCGTGCAGGGCACTGTTGAGTTCGTCGGTAGAGGTCACACTGCGCACCGGAACATCAAGAATCTTACCGTAGTTCTGTAACTGCTCCTGAGCGCCTATCCGATAACTGTCGGCTGAAATCAGAGCCAAGTGACGGTTGCCATGGCGCAGACAGAACTTGGCGGCCAGCTTGGCGATGGTGGTGGTCTTTCCCACCCCGGTCGGTCCGATCAGGGCGAACACCCCACCCCGTGAGATCAGGTCATCCTCGTTGATGGGCAGCTCCCGACTAAGGTGATTCAGGGCCTGCTGCCAGGCCTGGTCCAAAGACTCGGCGTCTTCCACCCGATAGGCCAGTTCCCGGCAATGGGTCGCGTCCAGCCCCAAGCTCATCAACTGGCGCATCAGTTCCTGGGTCTGGGGACGACGCTGTCCCATGTCCCGCCAGGTCAGCTCGGAGAGTTCATTCTCCATCATCCGGCGCAGAGCCTGCATCTCCTGGCGCATCTCCCGCAGAATCGGATCCTGACTCCACTCCACCCGGCGTTTTTCCGTCTGTGCCTCGAAAGCCATCGGTTTACGAGCCGGAATCTCCGGCTCTTCGCGGGGTTTGGTTTTGCTGACCGCGGCATAGGCGGATGCACCTATCGGGTCGGGCCTTTGCGATTTTTTTGGCTTGGGCATCGGTGTTTCGATAGCCGTGGGTGTACTGCTGGCGAAGGCCGATTCGTCATAATCGATGGCCGCAACCAGTTCGACGCCCCCCTCCGCCGGTTTGTTGGAGAGAATGACCGCATCCGCCCCCAGGGCATCTCTGACCTGGCGCAGCGCCTGGCGCATGTCAGAGGCAAAAAAACGTCGAATCTTCATAGTCCGTAACTCTCCGGCTCCGACCCATTCTCGGGGCTTCGCCTGTCAGCCTGTCAATTCAGTACCCCTTGGGGACTGCCGTGTCGGTCCTTTGACTCCGGCCGCCGGAAGGCTACCGGATGATCCCGACACGGAATCACAACAAGGGTAATGCAACAAACGTTCCAGTCTGATTCTTACCTGGAAAGGTTACGATTTATCGTTATATAACAATTGGATAGATTTTATTATGCAAATTCCGATCAGCCAGGAATCGATTCTCTACGCCGGGCTATTGACTCGAAGAATCTTGACCGCCAAGGAACCGGCAGGGTCCGGAGTTCCACGCAACGTATCGAATACTTTTGTCGTAGTTGTTTTCTCGTTCTCACGCTCCGCATGGGAACGCATCCCATGGGTACGTGGGAATCGGGAACGGAATCATGGCAATTGAAACGAGGTATGCATTCCCACGCAGAGCGTGGGAACGAGGACAATTCAAAATTCAAAATTTACTGTACCGCGTACAGGGTTCCATCGATCTGACAGGGTTCACCACCCTCATTATGGATCTGAATAAACAGATTCCTGGGGCTGAAGATGTCGAAACGAGCACGATAATTCAAGGTTCCCTTAGGTCCGATGACCCCATTGCCAATATCGAATTTCACCTGATCGATCGATCCGGCGGGACCACAGAGTTCGGATACGGTGAAGGGTGTTCCGGCGGTACCCGCGAAGTGGAGGGTAAGGCGATATTCCCCATAACCGGTTAAATCAATCCCCCCCAAAGGGCCGATTAACCGGCTGCCGGGGGAGATCTCCCGCGCCTCGAACAGGGTCACCAGACAGGGTTTGGCGGTGACACCTACGTTTAGGCTGTCGTTGACGACTTTGACCTTGGTAGCTTTCTTCTTTTTGCCCGCTTTGAGTTTCTTCTCTTTCATTCAAGTGCCCTGTTCGATACCCCCCGGGCAATCCTTGGATTGACTGCCTGGGGATTGGCGAAATCTGTTGTGAGACAAGTATAGTCTGGATGGCGCAACGTTGATTCCCTAGCAAAGAATGCTTGAGGCTTCCTCGTTCCCACGCTCTGCGTGGGAATGCGTACTCGTTTTGGTTACCTGGCTCAGTTTGAATTTATTCACCTCGCCCTACCCATGGTATGCATTCCCACGCAGAGCGTGGGAACGAGGCCAACTAAAAACTTAAAACTCAAAACTAACAACTTATATCAGTTTCCTCCGCCAATCGTGGACACCACCTTGATCTGACGATTATCCGGCACCTCGTTGTAGGACAGGATATTCATACCCGGTGCCGCATGCTTGGCAAACCGGGCCATCCAGGAGCGGATCGGCGCCGCCACCAGCAGCACGCTCTGCTGCCCCCTCGCCTCCATGGCCTCATGAGTCTGACCCAATGCGGTCTGCAGACGTTCGGCCAACCCGGGTTCGAATCCCGCCTGCCCCTCCTCCGAGGCCTGCAGGGTGCGTTGCAGCAGTTGTTCCAGGGCGGGATCGAGCACCGCCACGGGGATCTCCCCGGAGGTACCGATGAGTTGCTGTACGATACCCCGGGACAGGGCGACACGGACCGCGGCCGTCAGGGCGCCCGGGTCCTGAGTCCGGTTGGACTGTTCCGCCAGGGTCTCGGCGATGGTGCGAAAATCCCGGATCGGGACATGTTCGGCCAGCAGGTTCTGCAGGATCCGGGTGACCACGCTCAGGGACAGGGACTTGGGTACCAGATCCTCCACCAGTTTGGGTGCGCTGCGGGTGAGTAGATCCAGAAGCTGCTGGGTCTCCTCATGTCCCAGCAGTTCGTTGGCCTGGCTCTGCAGAATCTCACTCAGGTGGGTGGCGACCACGGTACTGGCATCCACGACGGTGTAACCAAGGGTCTGGGCATGATCCTTCTGCTCGGGGTCGATCCATACCGCATCCAGCCCGAAGGTCGGATCCTTGGTGGGCGTACCGGGCAGTTCACCGAATACCTGTCCGGGATTGATCGCCAGTTCCCGATCCGGATAGATCTCCGCCTCAGCGGCGGCCACCCCGTTCAGGGAGATACGGTAGGTGTTGGGCGACAAATCCAGATTGTCCCGGATATGCACCGAGGGGATGAGAAATCCCAGTTCCTGGGAGAGTTTGCGCCGTACACCTTTGATCCGGTTCATCAGCTGACCGCCCTGATTCCGGTCCACCAGGGGGATCAGCCGGTAACCGACCTCGAGTCCGATCAGGTCCACCGGCTGGACATCGTCCCAGCTCAGATCCCGATGCTCTGGCTGTTCCACCGGCTCTTCGATCACGGTCGGCTCCGGTGGCTGAAGCTGACGCTGCCAGATCATCCAGGCACCGCCTCCCGCCGCGGCCGCCAGGGTCAGGAAGGCAAAGTTAGGCATGCCCGGAATCACGCCCATGAGAAACAGAACGGCAGAGGTAACGGCCAGGGCCTTGGGACTGGTGAAGAGCTGACTGATGATCTGTCCGCCCACGTCCTGGCTGCTGGCCACCCGGGTAACGATGATCGCCGCGGAGGTTGAGAGCAACAGGGAGGGGATCTGCGCCACCAGGCCGTCACCGATGGTCAGCAGCACGTAGTTCTGCAGTGCGGTGCTGAAGTCGAGGCCGTGCTGGGACATACCGATCGCAAGCCCGCCGATGATGTTGATAAACAGGATCAGGATACCGGCGATGGCGTCGCCCCGGACGAACTTGCTGGCACCGTCCATGGCCCCGTAGAAGTCCGCCTCGCGGGCCACGTCCTCGCGGCGTGCCCGGGCCTCGTCCTGATCGATCAGACCGGAGTTGAGATCCGCGTCGATGGCCATCTGTTTACCGGGCATAGCGTCCAGGGTAAACCGGGCGCTGACCTCGGAGACACGCCCCGCGCCTTTGGTGACCACCACGAAGTTGATGATCACCAGAATCAGGAACACCACCAGGCCGACCGCATAGTTGCCGCCGATGACGAAGGCGCCAAAGGCCTCGATCACCTTGCCCGCCGCGTCACCGCCGGTGTGCCCTTCCAGCAGCACCACCCGAGTGGAGGCCACGTTCAGGGCCAGGCGCAGCAGGGTGGCGATCAACAGCATGCTGGGAAAAACGGAAAACTCCAACGGACGCCGGGTATAGACCACCACCAACATCACCACCAGCGAGAGGGTGATATTGAAGGTGAAGAACATGTCCAGGGCGATCGGTGGCAGCGGAATCACCAACATGGACAAAAGCATCAACAGCACCAGGGGCGCGCCGAGGCCCCGGGCGCCGAGCTGTTTTACGTTGTTGAGGATGATTGCGCTATCCATCTTTTTGCCTTCGGCTAATTTTGAATGTTGAATTTTGAATGGAATGTGTGCGCTTTGCGCACGGCTTATCGAATAACAGGCGTGAGCGAAGCGAACACCACAATTCAAAATTCAAAATTAACCATTCAAAATTAAAGCTATTCATGTTGATACTCTTCCGGAACAAACAGATTTTCCGGCATCTCGGGATAGACCCCACCTACCGTTCGGTAGTCACGCAGTTGAAACACATAGGCCAGCAGACGGGCCACCGCCAGGTAGAGCCCGGCCGGGATGAAGGCGTCCAGTTCGGTGTGGAAGTAGATGGCCCGCGCCAGTACCGGGGATTCAACCACCTGCACATGGGCCTCCTGCCCCACCTTGCGAATATTCTGCGCGACCAGGTCGGCGCCCTTGGCCACCAACTTCGGCGCATGCATGGTTTCCGGGTCGTACTTCAGGGCCACGGCGTAGTGCGTCGGATTGGTGACGATCACATCGGCCTTGGGGACCTCCTGCATCATGCGTTTTTGGGCCATCTCCCGCTGCATCTGGCGGATACGGCCCTTGACCTCGGGACGACCCTCGGTCTCCTTCATCTCGTCACGCAGCTCCTGACGGGTCATCTTCAACTGACGTTTGTGATCCCATAACTGGAACGGCACGTCGATGGCGGCGATCAGGATCATGGTTGAAGCCAATAGGATCACCGACCAGCCGATCAGGGTACCCAGGTGACTCAGCGCCTGGGCAACATCCATGGCATGCATGGAGAGGTACTGATCCAGCGTCATATCCAGTAACAACACCGTGGCTCCACCGATGAGAAAAAACTTTGCCATGGCCTTGAGCATCTCCACCAGTCCCCGGGGAGAGAACACCCGTTTCAAACCTTTCAGAGGATTGAGCTTATCCAGTTTGGGCGCCAGGCTTTCGCTGCTGACGGAAAAGCCCCCAAGAGCCACGGAACTGAATATCGCCGCCAGCACCACCAGCGCGAAGAACGGCGTCAGTACAAAGAACACCTGGGCGATGCCCGTACCCAGTCCGCTGATCATGCTGTTCGCATCGAAGATCTGTTCCCGGGTCAAGTGAAAACCGTTGCTCATCATGGCTGAGAACTGGTTGCTGATCGGACCGCTCATCACCACCAGGGCGACAACCCCGCCCAAGGTCACCGCCATGCTGTTGAGCTCCCGGGAACGCGGCACCTGGCCCTTGCGCTTGGCGTCGTCGAGTCGTTTCGCCGAGGGTTGTTCTGTTTTTTCCTGGCCGTTTTCGTTGTCAGCCATGATTCACCTCGTAACCCTCAGAATCTGCATCATCACCTGAAACACCTCATCGAGGAGTTCATTAAATACGCCGAATACATTCGGCACGGTCACCCACATCAGGACGAATCCCAACATCATGGTGACGGGAAATCCCACGGAGAAGATGTTCAGTTGCGGGGCGGCCCGCATCACCACGCCCATCCCCAGGTTGACCATCAGCATGGCCCCGACAATGGGCAGTGCGATGATCAGACCGCCGGCAAACATGCGGCTGCCCCAGGCGACGATATCCAGCAGGCCATTGCGGGTTACCCCGTCCACCGCCACCGGCAGGGTGACAAAACTGTCCGCGACCAGTTCGATGGCCAGCAGGTGACCGTTGAACACCAGAAACAGCAAGGTGGCGAAGATGACATAGAATTGAGACACCACCGGTACCTGGACACCATTCGCCGGATCGACCATCGAGGCGAAACCCAGGCCCATGCCGTAGGCGATCACCTGCCCGCCGAACACCAGTGCGCCGAACACCAGTTGCAGCAGAAACCCCATCAACACACCGATCAGAATCTGCTGCAACAGGATCAGAAAGCCGCTGTGGCTCAACACATCGGGGGGCGGCATTTCGGGCAGTGTGGGCGCAATCAGAAAACTGATTACCAAAGTCAGAAGCAGACGCAGACGCACCGGCACCTGCCGGGAGCTGAACAGGGGTGCGGCCATGATCATGGCGCCGACCCGCACCATCGGCCAGAAGTAGGTGGCGATCAGGGCGTTGAGTTGGGCTTCGCTGAAGTGCATGGTCACACAGGCTCATATCCCGCCCGATCAGTGGAGTAACTCGGGAATGCTTTCGATCAGATCGATCGAAAAGGTCATCAGCACCTGCAGCATCCAGTGCCCGGCCAGCATCAGCACCAGACCCGCCACCACCAGCTTGGGGATAAAGGTCAGCGTCATCTCGTTGATCTGGGTGGCGGCCTGGAACATGGCGATGATCAGACCCACAATCAGCGCCGGCAGGAGCACGATACCGGAAAGCATACCGATCAGCTCCAGGGTGTTTTGCGCGATGCTCATGACGGTATCCGGACTCATGACTCACACCTCTCTAGATTTGAAAACTCGAGGCCAGGGTGCCAAACACCAGCGCCCAGCCATCGATCAGGACAAACAGCATAATCTTGAACGGCAGCGAGATGATCATCGGCGAGAGCATCATCATACCCATGGACATCAGGATACTGGCCACGACCAGGTCGATGATCAGAAAGGGGATGAAGAGCAGAAAGCCGATCTGAAACCCGGTCTTCAGTTCACTGGTGGCAAACGACGGCAACAGCAGGCTCAAAGGCACATCCTTCGGTTCGTTGAATTCGCCGAAATCCCCGATTCTCGCGAACAGGGCCAGGTCGTCCTCCCGGGTCTGGGCCAGCATGAATGATTTCACCGGTTCCGCCCCGCGCTGCAGGGCCTCCAGGGTTTCGATGTCTCCGGCCAGATAGGGCTGTACCGCCACTGCATTCACCTCGCTCAACACCGGCATCATGATGTAGAGGGTGAGAAACAGGGCCAGACCGATAAGGATCTGGTTGGAGGGGGTGTTCTGGGTGCCCAGGGCCTGGCGCAGAATCGCCAGCACGATGATGATCCGGGCAAATGAGGTCATCATCATCAGCGCCCCGGGCAACAGGGTCAGGGCGGTCATGAACAGCAATACCTGGATGGTCAGGGTGTAGGTCTGTCCCCCCTGCCCGTCGGTGGTCACGCTGAAGGCATCCACGCCGGGAGCGGCCTGCACCCAACCGCTGATCAATATTCCGAGTAACAGGATCGCAACTCTCATGACGTTGTCCCGTGCGGCGCCGACGCAGAGTCCTCCGTCTTGACCGCATCATCCAATTGATGGCGGAAGGATGCCGTGCGCGGCTCAAACGTATGCAGGGTACGCACCTGACCGGGGGAGACGCCCAGCACCAGCCGGGTCTCGTCCACCTCAACCACCACCACCCGTTCCCGACTGCCCACCGAAGCGCCGCCGAGCACCCGCACCAGACCCTTGCCGCCAACCGGCAAATGGGTGTAGCGCTTGAACAGCCAGGCCGCGGCGAAAATCACCACCAGCACCAGAATCAGGCCACCGAAGGTGCTGAGCAGGCTTTCCGCGCCCATGGGCGAAACCTTAACGCCCACGGATTTCTGGGTCGCCTCGTTAGCCAGGGCCATACCGCTGACAAACACACCGGTAAGTGGCCAGAGTTTCATCATTTCAACCTCTTGACCCGTTCGGAAGGGCTGATGATATCGGTGAGACGCAAACCGAACTTCTCGTTCACCACCACCACCTCGCCCTGGGCGATCAGGGTGCCGTTGACCAGCACGTCCATGGGCTCACCGGCAAGACGGTCGAGTTCCACCACCGAACCCTGGTTGAGTTGCAACAGGTTGCGGATGTTGATCTTGGTGCGTCCGATCTCCATGGAGATGGTGACCGGCACATCCAGAATCGCATCCAGGTTGACACTGCCCGAGGCGCCTTCGTCCTGCAGTTCGTCGAACTGGGCGGTTTCGGTCATGCCCTTCGCGGCGGCTTCACCGTCAGCCTGATCCTCCAATGCCGCAGCCCATTCGTCAGCCAGGGCCTCATTCGGATCGACTTGTTTCTCTTCACTCATCTTCACACCCTCTGTGGATAGATCGGATCGCATGCGCTCCGACCATCAAATCTGTTGCCTGCGCTACCTGGTCCCTAGACCTCATCCGCTTGCCGGTTTTCCATCTCCAGATAGTCCCGCAGCCCTTTACGCTGGTGGGTCTTCATCCAGTCACTGATCTTCAGGGCATAGTTGCCGTCGGAGATGCCCATGCGCGCCTTGAAGATCGGCACATCGGCGGCCTCCACGACCACCTCTTCCGGCATCTCGATGGGAATCACATCCCCTTTCTTCAGATTGGCCAACTCGCGCACCGACATCTGCACCTCGGTGAGGGTACTGCTCAACTCAACCTGGGCGCCCATGATCTCGTCCTTGAGGGAGCGCTCCCAACGCACGTCTCGTTCGCCCCGGTCGCTCTGCACACCCGCATCGAGCAGTTCACGGATCGGCTCCAGCATCGAATAGGGCATGCAAACATGAAAGTCGCCCCCCCCATTCTCCAGATCCACATGAAACGAGGTCACCACCACCACTTCGGAAGGGCTCACAATGTTGGCGAATTGCGGATTCACCTCGGATCCGCTGTATTCGAAGGTAACCTGGAATACGGGTTTCCAGGCCGCTTCAAGATCCGCAAACGCGCTCTTCAGCAGCAACTGGATGACCCGGTTCTCGGTGGGGGTGAAATCACGTCCCTCGATCTTGGTGTGAAACCGGCCCGAACCGCCGAAATAGTTATCCACCACACTGAACACCAGCTTGGGGTCGAGCACGAACAGCCCCTTGCCGCGCAAGGGTTGCACACGGATCATGTTGAGACTGGTAGGAACGAACAGGCTATGTACGAATTCGGAAAATTTCTGCATCTGGATGCTGGATACCGACAGGTCCGCGGTACGCCGCAGCATGTTGAACAGACTGGTGCGGAACAACCGGGCGAAACGTTCGTTAATCATCTCCAGGGTCGGCAGGCGTCCCCGGACGATCCGGTCCTGACTGGTGAAGTCGTAGGTGACCGTCCCGCCTTCCCCCGCGGTTTCCGACTCCGTCGCCACATCACCACTGTCGACGCCATGCAGCAGGGCATCGATCTCTTCTTGGGAGAGCAGATCACTGGCACTCATGACTCATTCCCTCTCGGCACTACTGCATCACAAAACTGGTAAAGAAGACCCCATCCACCTCGCCCGGCCCCTTCAGCTCTTTCACCACCTTGTTGAGCTCATTCAACATCTCGGCCTGTAACGCCTCCTTGGCCTCTCGGGTCTTCAACGATTCGGCATCCTTGGATGAGAGCAGATTGAGGAGATGATGGCGGATCATCGGATCGTTGTGACGGATGAACTCCGCCAGGGGTTCGGAGTAGACTCTGACACTCACCCCGATCTGCAGCAGACTCGGTTTACCCGGCAAATTGACCACGAAGGGGGGCTTGAAATCGAGGTACTGTACCGGGCCTTTTTCGACGGCTTGCGAAGCCTCTTGCGCGGATTCGTCAGCGGCCTCGTCATCGCCACTGAGCAGAAAAAACGCAGCAACGCCTCCGCCTGCCAGCAGAAGCACTGCGATCGCTATGATGATGATGAGCTTGGATTTGCCTTTTTTCTCTTCGCCAAGATCCAGATCTTCAGCCTGTTCTGTTGCCATGGTGCATCCCTCAAGGTGTTCAACACCAAGCAATGCAAATAAGGTGCCATAAAAATTCTATCAATTTATTAAATTAAAACAGCCAGTTAGAAATAGTGTTCGCAACAAAGACAAAATATTGACTCTCTAACTCAGGCACACCAGGCAAAATCCCGACGTTTTCCCAAACTTCGCACGCACCCCCCTGTCATCTATCTGACGGACAGGCTGACGTGATAGGATAGCTGCTTTTAAACTTCCGGTATGCTGAGATTCTCGGCCTACTGTCGCTCAATAACCATCAAAGCAAACAAGAATCCATGGCCCAGTACATCTACACCATGAACCGGGTGGGTAAGGTCGTCCCGCCTAAAAAACAGATCCTTCGCGATATCTCCCTCTCTTTCTTCCCCGGCGCCAAAATCGGCGTGCTCGGTCTCAACGGCGCCGGTAAGTCGACCCTGTTGCGCATCATGGCCGGCGTCGATATCGACATCGAGGGTGAAGCCCGTCCTCAGACCGGCATCCGAGTCGGTTACCTGCCTCAGGAACCGCAACTCGACGAGACCCTGGACGTGCGCGGTAACGTGGAATCCGCCCTGGCGGAGATCAAACAGGCCCTGGCACGGCTCGACCAGGTCTATGCCGCCTACGCGGAGCCGGATGCGGACTTCGACGCCCTGGCCAAAGAGCAGGCTCGACTCGAGGACATCATCCAGGCCAGCGACGGCCACAATCTGGAGCGCCAGCTCGAGATCGCCGCGGACGCCCTGCGCCTGCCAGCCTGGGACGCGGACGTAAAGACCCTCTCCGGCGGAGAACGCCGCCGGGTGGCCCTGTGCCGTCTGTTGCTCGAAAAGCCCGACATGCTGCTGCTCGACGAACCGACCAACCATCTGGACGCGGAATCGGTGGCCTGGCTGGAGCGCTTTCTCCATGAATACACCGGCACCGTAGTGGCGGTTACCCATGATCGCTACTTCCTGGATAACGTGGCGGGCTGGATTCTCGAACTCGACCGGGGCTACGGCATTCCCTGGGAGGGCAACTACTCCTCGTGGCTGGAGCAGAAAGAGCAGCGTCTGGAACAGGAGGCCCGTGAAGAGGCCGCTCATATCAAGACCATGAAGTCGGAGCTGGAGTGGGTGCGCACCAATCCCAAGGGGCGGCATGCGAAAAGCAAGGCCCGCCTGCAGCGTTTTGAAGAGTTGCAGTCCCAGGAGTTCCAGAAACGCAACGAAACCAACGAACTCTATATCCCCCCCGGCCCCAGACTCGGCGACCTGGTGATCGAGACCCAGGATCTGAAGAAGTCCTTCGGCGACCGGGTACTCTATGATGACATCACCTTCAATCTGCCCAAGGGCGGCATTGTGGGCATCATCGGTCCCAACGGAGCGGGCAAAACCACCCTGTTCCGACTCATCACCGGTCAGGAGCAACCCGACGGGGGTGAGATGCGTATCGGCGACACGGTGAAGATCGCCTATGTGGATCAGAGCCGTGACGCCCTGGACGGAAAAAAGACGGTATGGGAGGAGATCTCGGACGGACAGGACATCCTCACCGTAGACCGTTTCCAGATGCCGTCACGGGCCTATGTCAGCCATTTCAATTTCAAAGGATCGGATCAACAGAAGCGTATCGGCGATCTGTCCGGCGGTGAACGCAATCGGGTGCACCTGGCCAAGTTGTTGAAGAGCGGTGGCAATCTGCTGCTGCTCGACGAACCGACCAACGATTTGGATGTGGAGACCTTACGTGCGTTGGAAGAGGCCCTGCTGACCTTTCCCGGCTGTGCGGTGATCATCAGCCATGACCGCTGGTTTCTCGATCGTATCGCCACT
Organism: Candidatus Thiodiazotropha sp.; assembly: GCA_050291245.1. Classification (GTDB taxonomy): domain Bacteria; phylum Pseudomonadota; class Gammaproteobacteria; order Chromatiales; family Chromatiaceae; genus Thiodiazotropha. The sequence goes on from JBNKJP010000053.1 coordinate 25,048, forward strand.
CACATCCTCGCCTTCGAGGGCGATTCGGGCGTGGTCTGGTTCGAAGGAAACTATGCCGACTACGAGGCCGACCGTAAACGGCGTCTGGGCGCCGAGGCGGACCAGCCGCATCGTATCAAGTACAAACGGCTGAGCAACTGATCCCAGGCGACGGGAATCAAGGGGGCGGTCACACGCCCCCTCTGCTTAGTCCAAATTCCGTGAGGCTTTCCACTGTTTCCTTTGCTTGTTGCTCAACTGCACGGCCTCGAGATAGGGAACACATCCGTTTTTACGAATGATATCCCTACCCTCACGACTGTGGGCAAAGGTGATGAACGCCTTCACAGCCTTCAGATTATCACTATCCTTGCTCGTTAGGATGTAAAGTGGACGATAGAGCAGATACTCGCCACTGCGAATATTCTCCACCGATGGATCTTTTCCCTCCAAACGGAGGATTTTAAAATCTCGCTTGCGCGCGCCACTGATGCCTGTCATGGCAATAGCGCCGGGTTTCTGTTCCACCGCCTTCTCTAACGGACCGGAGGATTTAAAGATTTCACTGCCTTGGAATTCCATATCATGATCATTGAAAAGCAGTTTCCGAATCGTATGGCCGACACCTGAGATTTTGCTTCTACGAATCAGCAGTTCCAGCGGTCGTTGCTCGCCACCCAATTCTGACCAGTTCCTGATTTTGCCCGTATAGATATCCCGAAGCTGTTCCAGGGTAATCGACTCAATAGGATTCGATTTATGCACCACAACCGCAAGCGCGTCCCAGGCCACGGGACTGAAATCGATCCGGGACTTGGAGATACCGTCCTCATCAACCCGGAAGCGACAGGTTCCGGCGAAATCCACCTCCCCTTTGGCGATTCTCTGGATTCCGTGAGTATCACCTCCGCCTTCAATGTTGATCTCGACACCGGTTTTCTTCTTGTAGGCCTCGGCAAGATCCACCATGAATGCCTCTTTGGCAACACCACACCCCGACCAGGTCAGAGTCAGCGCTTCGGCGGAAAATGAAAATAGTACTACAAAGAACAATCCGGATAGGTACAGCAAGCGAATCATTGTTTCCTCACTTAAATATCTACGTAAGCCTTTGATTTCTGGTTTGTTCTCAAATCAGTCACAACCCTTTGAAAAAGCCAGATTGCGATAAACACATCCCTGTACCCCCAATAATTGAACACTTCGAGTATTAGCTGTATCGACACCAGGCTGAAATACTTAATGGCATTTGATTACGAAGGTTTGAGCGAACGGATTGCCGAACTCATGCAAATCCGTGGATGGAATGGCGGAATGGGATCAAAAGGTTACCTGATTACCTACTTTACTCAGCCAGTGGATCAAGCACCAACAGCAGTTTTGAGTGTTGAGTTTTTAGTTTTGAGTGGAGGAGTTCGCTGCGCTCACAGATTTTTTATACCTTCTCTCCCTGGCTCTCTCCCGCGAAGGAGGGTGTCGCAAAAGGCGGAAACAAGGAATTGCCTCGGTAAAACGTTCGATAAAAAGCACAAAATCAATTGTATCTGCAACCAAAATCCGTTTGAGATGAGTCTCGGCATGCTTTTACAACACCCACCGAAGGGAGGGGGGGAGCTCATAACTCGTGAGCGCAGCGAACTCATCCACTAAAAACTCAAAACTCAAAACTTAAAACTTTTCTCAAATCCACCACCCTATGGCGGAGCATTGTAGGTAATCAGGAAAGGTTATGTTGCCCCGGCTCCTGGGGGGGTGTCGCCGGAGGCAGGGAGGAAACTGGCCGCGTCCTCCAGCCAGTGTATGTCTATCCCTGAGAATCGGTCAGGAGAAAGAAAGACTGGTCTCGTTCTTATGCGGCGGAGGCTGAGGCAGGGAGGGGATCTGGCCGGTTTCCAGCCAGTGAATTAGAACGCCCCACTGCTGCTGATCCTTCTTTAGGGTGGCGTTGTCCATTTCCACCACGGCACGTCCGGACTCCGCGGCGTAAACATAGTTCTGCGTATCCCTGAGAATAGCGACCATGGGGATATCGAACTCTTCGAAGGTCTGTTTCAGCTGTTTGAAGGCCCGGGATTTGATCCGCACCCGATTGGCGACGATACCGACCGGTATCTTGATACCCATCTGACGGCACAGGGTGGTGAGTTCGCGCAGAAAATCCACCGTCACATGCCGATCAATGGCGGAAGGCAATACCGGCACGATCACCGCGGAGGCGCTGCGCAGTAAATCCATCATCTCCATCCGTTTCATGGAGGCTGGAGTGTCCACTACGATGCGTTGGGTCTCACCCGGTACTCGCTGGGCGAAAGCACGGGTCATCGCCCCCTGTACCTGTTTCGCGGCGAACACCCCATGGATGTTGGAGAGTTTTTCTGAACGCAGCTCCAACCAGCGCTTGCTGGAACCTTGGGGATCGTAATCGAGCAGCGCGGTCGGGGTGCCGGACGCCGCATAGCAACCCGCCAGATTGGTAGCTATGGTTGTCTTTCCGCATCCTCCCTTGCTGTTCAGTATCAAAAGCCTTTTCATCGCACGGAACCCGTTCCAGTGGTGATGACATTCACCCGCAAAAATCTCTGGCCGACAAAAATGTGGCGCACCGGCTTAACGGGTCGATTAGCGGCATGTTCCTCCTATTTGCGCCAGGACTCAAGCCGGAATTTACGCTGATTCACGGGTATTCGCGGTAAATCAAAGCGTCTCAACCCAATGCGCGCTGAATGGTCAATCCGATTTCAGCGGCATTCTGCACCACGCTCACACCCAGTTCGGAAAGTCGCTGCATTTTCGCCTGTGCCGTGTCGGCCTCACCTGAAATAATGGCCCCGGCATGCCCCATGGTACGCCCGGGGGGGGCGGTCGCACCCGCGATAAAGCCGATCAGGGGCTTATTCAGGTGCTCCAGCGCCCAGGATGCGGCCTCCACCTCCTGGGCACCGCCGATCTCACCGATCATCAGTACCGCATCGGTTTCGGGATCATCGGCGAACTGCTTCAACAGGGTCAGAAAATCGCACCCGTTGACCGGATCACCGCCGATACTGATGCTGGTGGAAACACCCAGCCCCAATTCGCTCATCTGCTCCACAGCTTCGTAGTTGAGGGTGCCCGAACGTGAAATCACCCCGATCCGGCCCTTCTGGTAGATATGCGCCGGCATGATACCGACCTTGCACTCACCCGGGGTGATCACACCGGCGGTGTTTGGGCCGATAATGATCGCCTCATGGCCGATGAGGTAACGTTTCACCCGTACCATATCCTGCACCGGCACCCCGTCGGTAATCACTACGATCACCTTGATACCGGCATCGATCGCCTCCATGATCGCGTCGGCACTGAACGCGGGAGGTACAAACACCACGCTGACATCCGCGCCGGTTTGCAGAACCGCTGCTTTGACGGTATCGAATACCGGACGATCGATATGCGTCTGACCGCCCTTTCCCGGGGTCACCCCGCCGACCACCCGGGTGCCCATGCGCATCGCCTCCTGGGCATGAAAGGTCGCATGCTGACCGGTAAAACCTTGAAAAATCACCCGGGAATCTTGATTCACCAGAATACTCACGCTACTTCTCCCTCAGTGTGGTGTCTCATATTAATGCCTTGACGGCCTTTTCCGCCGCATCACTGAGACGATCGGCATGAATGTAGACCAGACCGGAATCCGCGAGGATTTTCCGCCCCGCCTCCAGGTTGGTTCCGGCCAGACGCACCACGATCGGCACCTTGACCTGCAGATCCCCCATGGCCTTGACGATACCCTCGGCAATCCAGTCACAGCGGTTGATCCCGGCGTAGATGTTCAGCAGCAACACCTGGACGTTGGGATCCTCGAGTACGATCCGGAAGGCGTTGGCGATCTTTTCCGGAGAGGCACCGCCCCCCACATCGAGAAAGTTGGCCGGACGACCGCCATAGAGACTGATGGCGTCCATGGTGGCCATGGCCAGACCCGCGCCGTTGACGATACAGCCCACGCTGCCGTCCAGGGCGATGTAGTTCAAATCGTGACCCGAGGCCTCCACCTCCTTGGGATCCTCCTCGTCGAAATCCCGCTGATCCGCGATCTCCGGTTGCCGGAACAGAGCGTTGCCATCAAACGACATCTTGGCGTCCAGGGCGAGAAACTGTTGCTCGCCGGTGAGCACCAGGGGATTGATCTCGGCCATCAGGGCATCCTTGTCGCGAAAACAGCGATACAGACTCTTCATAATACGGCCCGCGCTGACGATCTGCTTGCCGTTAAGCCCGATCCCGGCCGCGACCTTGCGGCACTGAAAATCCTGCAATCCCACCGCGGGATCAACCACCTCACGGATCACCTTCTCCGGTGTGGCGACCGCCACTTCCTCAATGTCCATGCCCCCGGCGGCGGAGGCGATCAGGGTAATCCGTTGGGTGGTACGATTGATCACCAGCCCCAGATAGTACTCGGACTGAATATCCTGCATCTGCTCCACCAGCACCCGATTGACCAGCCTTCCGGCCTCACCGGTCTGTTTTGTGACCAGACGACTGCCAATCAGCTGTTCCGCGTGCTGACGCACCTCCTCAAATGTCCGGGCAAGCAGTACGCCACCTGCCTTGCCACGCCCCCCCGCGTGAATCTGCGCCTTGACGACCCAGCCGTCACCGCCCAACTGTTCAGCGGCGGCCAGCGCCTGATTGGTCGAATGGGCCATGCGCCCCTCGGGCACCGGGATTTGATAGTGTCGGAACAGGTCCTTGGTCTGATACTCATGGATGTTCATGCCACCACCTCGGCGCCCGCCATGCGTTCCACCTGAGCCATCTTCTGCAGCAGGACCTCCGCCTGACGGATCGAGGCCGCATCGATCATGCGCCCGTCCAGGCTCACCGCGCCCAGCCCCTCGGCTTGCGCCTGCTGCATGGCCGCAATAATTCTTCTGGCCCGCTCCACCTCTGCCTCAGCGGGAGTGAATACCTGATTCGCCAGTTCGATCTGTGCCGGATGAATGGCCCATTTGCCCTCGCCTCCGAGGGCGGCGAAAGATTTAGCTACCGCCAGGTAGCCCTGGGGATCGCTGTAGTCACCATAGGGACCGTCGATGGGCCTCAATCCATAAGCCCGGCAGGCCACGATCATGCGGGACATGGCAAAGTGCCATTGATTGCCCAGATAGGTCTGACGCTGGCCCTGCGCGTCCACATCGCCCAGGACGCAGTAGTCGGGATTGGTGCCGCCCATGCGGGTGGTCCGCGCCTGAACCGACGCGGCATAGTCCGCAACGCCGAAGACCAATGCCTCCAGCCGATCCGGGCAGGCCTGGGCGATGGCCTCCACGTTGGCCATGCCCATTGCCGTCTCAATCAGAGCATGCAGATTGATCGGTTTGAATCCCCGGGCCATTTCGATCTGCGACATCAGCAGCGCCACGAATTCCAGGTCCGAGGGTTTGCCCACCTTCGGCACCAGGATGGTATCGAGTTTATCGCCGGCCTGTTCGACCACATCGACGATGTCGCGATAACAGAAGTGGGAATCCAGCCCATTGATCCGAACCGAAACCGAACATTGGGACCAGTCGTAGTGATTCAGGGCGTGGATCGCATTAAGACGCGCCTGCTCCTTGTCGGGGGGCGCCACCGCATCTTCCAGATCGATGAAGACCAGATCGGCTCCGGCATGGGGGGCCTTTTCCAGCATACGCGGGTTGCTGCCGGGCACGGCCAGTTCGCTTCGGTGCAGGCGATTCCTGTTGGCCATAGGTTGGATACCTCCGTGGTTATGGTTTTGTTATGTAACCCGGTACGCATCAGCCAAGTCCGCTGTATCACAGCAGGAAAAACGTCTAATTAACAGGCTGTAAAATTTCGCTCAGACACCAACAAGACAAGGCGAAATCCGCCGAAAAAGCGCAGTTTACTGAAGTAAATGAGCATTTGGAGGCGGATTTCGACGCCGGATCACCGTCTGAGTAGAAATAAACAGCCTGAAATGAAGGCCTACTACCAGGATTGATCTGCCCAAAGGGGAACTAGTATTCCCACAAACAGGGCAAGTATTTACCACATGCGACCTTTAAATGACAGGGAAAAGCTCCGATCCGACCCGCTGATGACTCCTAACAAACGGATTCATCGTCGCAATTTTCACATTTTATTGATATGCACAGGCAGCGGCAGAACCCCATCAACCGCGACGTGTAGTTACTGCGTGGGTACCGGAATACCGGGTCTGGTGGTCACGAACCGATAGGGAACCGATATCATACCCTGCGGTGTTGAAATCAATACCCGCGCCTCCCACTCCATAACATCCCTCACGCACACGGGCAGCATCCCCCCATGGGAATATGTCCCCGGTTGTGCTGCCTGATCCAGGGTTACCCGGTTAAACCCCATGTTCATGTCCGTACCGGCGAAATCCACCTCGACACGATCCGCGTCCAGCCCTTCGATGCGGACTTCGAGTTGCAGCGGTTTGACCACCGGGATGGTTCTGGGTTGGATGGAAAATGTAACCCGTGATCCATCCGGCAGCCGGCTGGTGCAGGGTGCGGAGCGAAGATCACACTGGGGATCGACCTGCGCTGACATAGCGATGTCTGGAAACAGTATCGGCCAGGCCTTGAACAGGGTGACCGCGAAGATGGCAAGAACAAGAACGCCCAGGATGACCCAATACAGAGATTTAATGTGAATCATACCGATTTGGACGTTCCTGCTCCGATAGTGTTCATCTGAACCCTGTCACTGAATAGGGGTTCAATTCGAGGTTGACCTGGTGGGTCGTTCAGTCGCTCGAAGTTGACGCAGGCTCTTAGGACGTAGCGACCTCGAATGAGGTCACTCACGCATTTCAGATGGCGTCCCCAAGGGGAGTCGAACCCCTGTTACCGGCGTGAAAGGCCAGTGTCCTAGGCCTCTAGACGATGGGGACAGGTCTTTACAAACTGCCCGATGGGGAATGCGCTTGCAAAGTGGAAGGCGAAATCTACGGCACTTTAATCACGCTGTCAAGGCCAATACCGGAGCAATCACCAAATCAACATGAAAAACCTCAGACAGGCACGGGAGCCTCATGATCCGCTCAATGAAAACGCACGCCAAGCCTCTGCATCACTGTGAAACGCCTCCTCCGTCAGTCTCCCCATCCTGGGGTGAACCGATCAGATAACCTTGTATATAGTCGCAGTTCTGCAGCTTCAGAAAGGTCCGTTGATCCTCGGACTCAACACCCTCCGCGACCACATCGATACGGAATGCGTGGGCCAATTGAATCATGGCGGTAACCAGGCTGGCATCATTCGTGTCCACGCACACATTGCGAATAAAATCCCGATCGATCTTGAGCAGATCGAACGGAAACTGCCGCAGGTGGCTCAACGAGGTCTGACCGGTGCCGAAGTCGTCCAGTGCAATACGCGTACCCAGGGCACGGGCCTGCTGCAGGAACACCTTGGCTTCCGGGTATTTCTCGGTCAGGATCTCTTCGGTTACCTCGAGAATCAGACTCCCCGGCGCAATCTCACCCGATACCATCGACTGCAGTACACGGCGACAAAAATGTTGATCGTTGAGCAGTCGCGGCGACAGGTTGATCGCCATGGCGGGATTTGTCCCATGGTCTGCTGCCCGCTGTTTCTGAAAGACGAGCGCCTGTTCCAGCATGGGGGAGAACAGGGTATCGATCAATCCGGTTTCGTTCAGTACCGCGAGAAAATAGTCCGGTTCCAGCACCCCTTGTTCGGGATGCTGCCAGCGCAACAGCGCCTCGTAGCAGAACAGCTGCCCGGACTGGGTGTTCACTACCGGTTGAAAGTGGAAAACAAACTGATTGTCCTCCACGGCATGGCGAATTTCGTTCTGCAAACGCAGAGTCTCCGGTGAGGGGGTATCCATCTTGCCCGTGAAGAACCGATACCCCGCCCTGCCCTGGCGTTTCGCCTCGTACATGGCGGTATCGGCATCCCGTAGCAGATACTCCACTGAAACATCGTCAAAGGGGGCCAATGCGATACCGATGGACGCCGAGACACGCAGTTCGTTACCGGCGATCACCATCGGCTCGGAGATTGCATTGAGGATTTTCTCGGCCACCGGTGCCAATGCCTCGCGGCTGCTGACACCTTCGATAAGAATCGCGAACTCGTCACCACTCAACCGCGCCACGGTGTCCGAACTGCGCATCAGCGATGTCAGACGCTGGGCAATCCGTTTCAACAGTTCATCGCCCACCAGGTGACCCAGGCTGTCGTTCACTTGCTTGAACCGATCCAGATCAATGAACATCAACCCAACCAGCACATCGCCCCGTATCGCGATTGCCAGGGCATGCTCGAGTCGATCCCGAAACAGGATCCGGTTCGGCAACTGGGTCAGCGCGTCATGATGGACCAGATGATCCAGGTGGCTTTGCCGGCTGTGCACCTGGCGACGCATTTCGCTGAAGGCGTCGATCAGGTTCTGAGTTTCACGCAGGTTGCTGCGCACCAGGTGGGGGCGGTTATCCGAGTGCCCACTCGCCTCCTCCTTCAGAGCCTGGGCCGTTTGGGCTATCGGCTGAAGCAGGTTGCGCTTGATGAATTGGTAGGCCAGGAACAACATGATCAAACCCAGGGCGGCAATAACCAGAATCGATGTGGATAATTGCTGAGTGGTATGGGTCAGGCGGGTGATATCTTCCACCGACTGGTTTTCCAGCGTCATGTCGATACTTGTCAGATGTTGATGCATGCGTTCGAACAGGGGGCTTACATGCTGCTGCATGAACTCCAGATCCCTGCGCCAGGTTGAGCGTTGCAGGACCTCCCATACCTGTTTGAAATGCTCCATCCATCTGACATAGTTGACCTCCATATCATGTAAGGCATCCGACACGATGAGGTTGGGATTTTCATGCTCAAAGTGATTTTGCATCTCCCCCAGTCGCCCGGAAAAACGAAGTGCGAGTGCCTGGATGTTGTCATGACGGACCTGGGGTTCCATGGCCTCCTGAGAGGAAAACAGCCCAAAGCGGTTGACCGCCATTAAGCGCAGTTCACCGGTCATGCCAAACCAGATCCGCTGCAGATAGACGAGATCCGAAAGCACCCGGACCTGCTCCTCTCTGGAGAGATCGGAAGCCACTTCCTGAAACAGAATCTGCAGGTCTCCCAGCAAACTCTGATTATGGGGATACATCTTGTTCAGCATCAGTTTCATCCCCGGAAACCAATCCTGCACATCCTGACGCACCTCAATCAGTTGCTCGATCGCGTCCTGAAGGGTCTTGCGATCCCTGGCCAGTGCCTCGACACTGTCCGTTTGAATCCAGCTCACCTGACTCATAATCTGCTTGAGATCTTCCAGGGAATGATCCAGATCATCCAGGGTTTCGTTCAAGGTATTGAGATTGTCCTGGTCCGGTTCGATGAGAATCCGCTGAGTTTGATTCTCGATGAGATTCAACTCGGACTGTACGTCCGTAAGAACGGCCGCGGTCTGGATACGAGAGGATATGTTGGTGATTTGGGTACCGGCCGTGGTGCGGACCAGATTCCAGCCAAGGTAAGAAAAGGCGAGCAAGGCCATGCCGATCAGAATAGCGAAATAGGCATAGCGCCCCCGGTAGGAATCCAAACCAGGGATCAGAGCCTTGTACCGATCCAACGATTTCAAACCAATACCCGTCCTAATCATGTTGAAAGAGTACGAGTGGAGTGCCACAAACCAAGGTGCGACACGATACAGGATTTGGACACACAGGGATTGACCCAGCGCAGCTACTCAAAGGAAAAGGAGCAATATTCTTATCTATTTCACTATATATATCAGATATTTCTCGCTTCGCACCTGCAGACCAGTTGCGCCACCAGGAGAGACGTGGGTTTCGGTTGAGACTGCAACAGCAGATGCGGTCCGTCAATTGGATAACATTCCGCCGCTGGAAAACGCCGCTTGAAATCATCCCAGCAGTCTCTACCGATCAGCCGGTCCTGTTGAGCCTGAAGGTAGAAGATTGGCACATCCACCTCAAGCGTTGGAGCATGGAGATGTTTCAGGGCCCGGATGCGTTTTTTCACAAGCCCTGGGGAGAGTTGAGTGATCACCTGCAGAAACTCCCTGATCAGGCCGTCTGAGGCCTGCTTTCCCAGAATCAGGGAGCGATAGACAAAACGCGGTATCACGCCGCCTGGCGGCCTCTCTAGTGGCGCAAACATCCCCAGCCTCAACAACCAGGGGTTAGGGGATTTGAGAAAGGAAGCGACAAAAATCACCCCCTTGAGCCGAGTCAAACCCATCGCCATCAAGTGCACGGCAATCAGCCCGGAATAGGATTCCGCCAGGAGTACGAAATCCTCCGTAGGAAGCTGGGAGTGAATTCGCTGCGCGAGTGCGCGGTGATCCTGCGGACCATCCCCGGGCAAGGAGATTACCTGGGTCTCTCCCGGATAGACCTGTAAAAACCGCCTGAAGAGCTGTCCGGTTCCATCGAGCCCCGGTAACAGAACTAACTTCATCTACCTGTCACTCTACTGCAACAAAACGTTCACCTGACTGCAACCCTGATTTGCCATGCTTTTATATGAGCCTCTCCGTTTATCAAGGTATCAAACAATGCGTGCAAGTTTCATCGACTATACGGTCGGCTGGCGGTTTCTGCTGAACAGAGATTACCGGGTTCATGTACTCGATCGCTGGGAGGCGCAACCCTGGTTCATCACGGGTGCCGAAATCATTTCAGGCATTGGCAGTGTCCTGTTTTCCGCTCTGCTGGTGGCAATACTGGTGTTCGTGGTACTCGATTCCTGGTTTCTCTGAGGCAGTAGCCCGGATGAAGCGTAGCGTAATCCGGGCTACGCCTTCGCCTGTATGATGCGACAAAAAAAAGGGCCAGTGAACTGGCCCTTTTTCAGTCTCCGGATCCTATCGATCAGGCTTCGTCCACCGCTTTCATACTCAGACGAATTCGGCCCTGCTTGTCGACCTCCAGCACTTTGACCTGAACCACATCCCCTTCCGTCAGCTTGTCGCTGACCTTCTCGACCCGTTCATTGGAGATCTGAGAGATGTGCACCAGGCCATCCTTGCCGGGCAGGATGGTGACAAAGGCGCCAAAATCCATCAGCTTGGCCACCTTGCCTTCGTAAACGGTGCCGACTTCCACGTCCGCGGTGATCAGTTCCACGCGCTTTTTCGCTTCCTCGCCCGCGGCCTTGTCCACCGAGAAGATCTTGACCACGCCGTCGTCGGTGATATCCACCGTGGCACCGGTCTCTTCGGTGATGCCCCGGATGGTGACACCGCCCTTGCCGATGACATCGCGAATCTTGTCCGGATGGATCTTGAACTCGATGATACGGGGTGCGTGCTCGGACATCTGGCTGCGATGAGTGTCGATGACCTTGTTCATCTCACCCAGGATGTGGATGCGGCCCTCTTTGGCCTGAGCCAGTGCAATCTCCATGATCTCCTTGGTGATGCCGTTGATCTTGATATCCATCTGCAGGGCATTGATGCCATCCTGGGTACCCGCCACTTTGAAATCCATATCGCCCAGGTGATCCTCGTCACCCATGATGTCGGTCAGGACGGCGAATTTATCCCCCTCCTTGATCAGACCCATGGCCACACCGGCAACCGGCGCCTTGACCGGAACACCGGCGTCCATCAACGACAGACTGGTGCCACACACGGAGGCCATCGAGGAGGATCCGTTGGATTCGGTGATCTCTGAGACCACACGGATCGCGTAGGGGAAGTCGCCGATGGTCGGCATACAGGCCAGTACACCGCGCTTGGCCAGACGTCCATGGCCGATCTCACGCCGCTTGGGACTGCCGACACGGCCGATCTCGCCCACGCAGAACGGAGGGAAATTATAGTGCAGCATGAAGTGCTCACGACGGGAACCTTCCAGGGCGTCGATGATCTGGGAATCCCGCTCGGTACCCAGGGTGGTCACCACCAGGGCCTGGGTTTCACCACGGGTGAACAGCGCGGACCCGTGAGTACGTGGCAACACGCCGGTACGCACGCTGATGGGCCGCACGGTACGGGTGTCGCGACCATCGATACGGGGCTCGCCCTCCAGGATACGGCCACGTACGACACGCTTTTTCAGTTTCTCCAGGACACCCTTGATCTGATCCGCACTCCAGCGAGGTTCACCCTCCTGCTCCACCGCACCGAGTTTTTCCACCGTGGCGTTGACCACCTGGTCGATGGCCGCATACCGATCCAGTTTGTCGGCGATCCGGTAGGCGTCACCGATGCCCTGGGAGGCTTCCGCGTCAACCGCTGCGACCAGCTCCTCATCCACTTCGGGCGGGGTGAAGGTCTCAGGGGTTTTGTTAACTTCGGCAGCCAGTTCCTTAATGGCCTGAATCACGACCTGGAACTGTTCATGGCCGAACAGTACGGCGCCCAGCATGATCTCTTCAGAGAGCTGGTTGGCTTCGGATTCCACCATCAGCACCGCCTCTTCCGTACCGGCTACGATCAAATCAAGATCCGAGTACTCACTCAATCCCGTATTGGGGGAGTTGAGCATGTAGGTGCCGTCTTTGTAGCCGACCCGCGCAGCTCCAACCGGACCCTGGAACGGCAATCCGGAGATCGCCAGTGCTGCCGAGGTACCGATTAAGGAAGGAATCTCGGGATCAACCGTGGGGTTCAGGGACATTACGGTGATAATGACCTGCACCTCACTGGCAAAGCCCTTGGGGAACAGCGGACGAATGGGTCGATCGATCAGCCGCGCGGTGAGAATCTCTTTCTCGCTGGGACGCCCCTCACGGCGAAAAAAACCGCCGGGGATCATGCCGGCGGCGTAGGTTTTTTCCTGATAATCCACGGTGAGTGGAAAAAAGTCTCGAGGCGCGCTGCTTGTGTCGGCAACAACGGTCACTTGAACCACGGTGTCGTCCATG
>JBNKJP010000054.1:0-93894 GCA_050291245.1 Candidatus Thiodiazotropha sp.
TGTATGATTTATATAGGACACTACACTAGAGCTCGAGCGACGGCTCGCAGCCTTTGAAATCGACCAGGATACAGGATCCAGTTGGTCGACCGTGAAATCGCGGATCCTTTCAAAAAGATGAGCTACGCGCTCACCATCAGGAAAGAAGCTGAGCAAGATATTGATGAACAATTCACTTACTACGAAGAGAAGAGGGAAGGTCTTGGGCACGATTACCTCTTATGTATCGAAGAGGCCTTAGACAAATTCCAAAGGAACCCTCTTACTTACCGAAAAATACACAATGAACTAAGACGCCTATCCATTAAACGTTTTCCACACCGTATTTTTATCTCGTTCAAAACAACAATGTGACTGTCACAGCAGTTTTTCATGTCCGAAAAGCTCCCACATCCTGGGATAACCGACCTCACCAACCTTAACTAACAAAAGCGACTCTCGCTTATATACTTTCAACATAGCGTATGCACCTGCAAGGGAGCCGACCCTGATATGGGCATGGTAAGCAGATTCAATAACCTCTGGCGAACGGCTGAAAATCACCAGGGCATCAGTTGGCTGTTCCTGAGATTGCTGGGGCTGATCTACCTATTTGGCTTCTCTTCGCTGGCGCTCCAGGTTCTGGGATTGGTGGGGGAACGGGGCATTCTACCCCTGCTCCCGTATATGCAAATGGCGGAACAGTCCCTGGGGGATCCCGCGCATTACTGGTTGCCGATGATCTACTGGTGGACCGGGGGTAGTGACACGGCGCTTCTGATTACCGTCTGGACCGGTGTACTGGGGTCTGTACTGCTGATCATCGGTCAATGGGAAAGACCGGTTCTGATCCTGCTGTTTGTGCTCTATCTGTCTCTCGTCCATGCCGGACAGGTCTTTATGAATTTTCAATGGGACAGCCTGCTGCTCGAAGCGGGGTTCCTGGCCATATTCCTGCCCGGCGGACCAACCCTTCTGCTGGTGATCCTGTTCGAATGGCTGTTGTTTCGCCTGCGCTTTCTCTCGGGGTTGTTCAAAATACTGAGCGGGGACCCTTCCTGGTCGGGGTTCGACGCCCTGCGCTCCTATTTCGAAACCCAACCCCTTCCGCATATCGGTTCCTGGTATGCCCACCAGCTACCGGACTGGCTGTTGCAGGCGGGCGTGGGCCTGACCCTGTTCAGCGAACTGGTCGTGCCCTTTTTCATCTTTCTCACCCCGAAATTCCGCTATTTCGCCGCCGGGATCACGGTACTGATGCAAATACTGATTCTGGCTACCAGCAATCACAACTTCATCAACCTCCTGACCATTGCCCTGTGCCTGTTTCTGCTTGATGACCGGGTTCTGGCGCCCATGCTGCCCGCCCGTTATCGAACTTTGGAATCAACCGCTAAGGCTCCCCCCGCTTCTGTAAAACCGGACCGGCTCCGCAACACTCTGATTACGTTCATTTCCCTCATCGTCATTCCGGTCAGTTTGCTGCACATCGCTTCGCGCACCGGAGTGGTGACTTTACCTGAGCCACTACAGACCGGGGTCACTCAGGTACAGCGATTCGGTCTGGGACAGGGCTTTCATATCTTTCCAACCATGCAGACACAACGCCAGGAGTTGATCATTCAGGGATCGAATGACGGACAAAACTGGTCGAGCTACGAATTTCGCTACAAGCCCGGTGACCCGACACAGCCCCCGGGATTCAATATCCCCCATCAACCCAGGCTGGACTGGATGCTGTGGTTTGTACCCACCCAGCAGCCGTTGCAGATGGCCTGGTTCAACCAGTTCATGCAGCGCCTCCACGAGGGGTCGCCGAGCGTGGTTCAGTTATTGAAAATCAACCCCTTTCCTCACCAGCCACCCCGGTTTCTCAGGGTGCAGGTCTATCGCTACCAGTTCGCCACTGCGGCAAGGCATGCTTCATCGGGACTCTGGTGGGAGCGAACCTACCTGGGGCAGTTTCCCAATGTTCCGCCCCGGGTTCCTTAAACCTGCCCAAAGACTGGGGGACACGAGAAAATGGCACTGACTTAAACCGAAAAACCACCATTTCCCCTGCGTATGCCGGGATAACGGTTATTTTCGCTTGAGCAAGCGCCATTCCGCTTGGACCTGGCGAGAACACCTCCTCTGACAGGCGCCTACGACGGCCGCAGGTCGCTGAGCGGGAAGCCCCTAGCGGACGCACCGCTCAAATGGATGACAGCGCCCTTTAGAGGTCAATATCGCGAATTAAGCTACTGTCGAGACAGGACTTCTTCCGCTTTCAGAACCATATCCCGGATATCCCGGATGGTGGCTTCCACAGGAAAATGTTTGATCCCATAGATGCTGTTCCCCTTGAATTCGGCCTTGAAACCGTTTCGGTGGGTAATCAGCCGCTTATGGGCATTCACCTGCCAGCCTTCGTCATCTTTGAATTCGTACATCGAAAAAATCCTTTTCTCTGTAAATCTGGATTCTTTTTGTTGGTCTCAGGATACTATCACCAACAGACATAGGGAATGATCCCTGAAAAGTAAAAATCTGGCTGAACGGTAGAAAAAACAGGATGAGCATCACACAACCCCCGAAACTCTTTGGAATCTCCAACTGCGATACGGTCAAAAAGGCCCGCAACTGGCTCGACGAACAGGGCATCGAATATGCGTTTCACGACTACAAGAAGGAGGGTGTCGACGAGACCTGCCTGCGTGAGTGGTCCAAAGAGCTGGGATGGGAAGCCCTGTTGAACCGACGCAGCACCACCTGGCGAAAATTGGAGGAAGCGGAAAAATCCCCCCTCGATAAGGACCGGGCGATCCGGATCATGAGGGATCATCCCAGTATCATCAAACGACCGGTACTCGATGATGGTCGCCGCTTGACCCTGGGCTTCAAACCCGAGGTATATGCAGAGCTCTTCAAAGATCGGCCATAGAACCTACATCGGACTGAGTCTCATTCAAAACTCCCCCCGACCGACACATGCCTGTATAATGGCCCGCTTTTCGGTTCCCTGAGGTGTCACCATGATCAAGATCAATGAGAACTATAAGAAACTCCAAGCTTCCTATCTGTTCTCAGATATCGCCAAGCGGGTCTCTGCCTTCCAGAAGGCAAACCCGGACAAGAACATCATCCGTCTGGGCATAGGCGATGTCACCCGCGCGCTCCCGGATGCCTGCATTCAGGCTCTCCATGCGGCGGTCGACGAAATGGCCCAGGATACGACCTTCCATGGTTACGGCCCCGAGCAGGGTTACGATTTCCTGCGAGAGGCCATCGCCAAGGGGGATTTCCAGTCCCGCGGGTGCCCGGTCGATGCGGATGAGATCTTTGTCAGTGACGGCGCCAAATGCGATTCCGGTAATTTTCAGGAGATCTTCTCCACCGATATCCGGGTCGCGATCCCCGATCCGGTCTACCCGGTCTACGTAGACACCAATGTGATGGCGGGCCGTACCGGCGTGGCCAGTGAGGGCCGCTATACCGGCCTGACCTACCTGGACGGTACTCGTGAGAACGGGTTCATTCCGGAACTGCCCAGGGAATCCGTGGATCTGATCTATCTCTGCTTCCCGAACAATCCCACCGGCGCCACGGCCACCAAGGCTCAGCTGAAACAGTGGGTCGACTATGCCCGCGAGCACAAGGCACTGATCCTGTTCGACGCCGCCTACGAGGCGTTTGTCCAGGATCCGCAACTGCCCCGCTCCATCTACGAGATCGAGGGCGCCCGTGAGGTCGCGGTGGAATTCCGCAGTTTCTCCAAAACCGCTGGCTTTACCGGTACCCGGTGCGCCTTCACGGTGGTGCCCAAGGACTGCATGGCCTATACCACCCAAGGTGAGGCCGTCTCCCTGCATGACCTGTGGAACCGCCGCCACACCACAAAGTTCAACAGTGTCTCCTACCCGGTGCAAAAGGCTGCCGAAGCGGTCTACAGCGCGGAGGGACAGGCCCAGGTGCAGGAGCTGGTGGCCTACTATATGAACAATGCCCGCTATATCCGCGAACAGATGGAGGGACTGGGATTCGAATGCATCGGCGGTGAAAACTCCCCCTACATCTGGATCGATGCCAAGGGCGACTCCTGGGACTTCTTCGACAAATTGCTGAACAAGACCGGTGTAGTCTGTACCCCTGGCGCCGGTTTCGGCCGTTGTGGCGAGGGTTACATCCGCATCAGCGCGTTCAACAGTTTCGAGAACGTCGAACAAGCCATGAACCGAATCAGAGAGTCACTCTAGTGCCCTTATCAACCGATTTCAGCAACCGCCTTTCGCCGATTCTCGAAGAGATCGTCGAGCACTACGGAACCCCGTTTCACATCTATGATGAAAAGGGCATCCGTGAAACCGGGGAACAACTGATTCAGGCCTTCTCCGGGATCGATCAGTTTCGCGAATATTTCGCGGTCAAGGCGCTGCCCAATCCCGCCATCCTGCAAATCATGCAAGACCTGGGATTCGGCTTTGACTGCAGTTCGATCGCGGAGCTGGCCCTGAGTCGCCAGACCGGCGCCCGTGGCGAGCGGATCATGTTCACCTCGAACAACACCAGCCCGGGGGATTTCGCCGCCGCGGAAGCCGATGGAGGTTGCGTTCTGAACCTCGATGACATTTCCCTGGTCGACAAGACTCCGAACATGCCGGAAATCATCTGTTTTCGCTACAACCCGGGTGAACGGCGCACCGGGAACAGCATCATCGGTAATCCGGTGGAGGCGAAATACGGTGTGTCCCACGACCAGTTGCTGGACGCCTACCGCAAGGCCCAGACCCGGGGCGCCCGTCGCTTCGGCCTGCACACCATGCTGGCGTCGAACGAACTCAACCATGCCTACATGGTGGAGACCGCGCGGATGCTGCTCGACCGGGTCGCCTGGCTCTCCTCTGAACTCGACAGTCCGTTCGAATTCATCAACATCGGCGGTGGTCTTGGGATACCCTACCGCCCCCAGGAAAAACCCCTCGATATCGTCAGCATGGGCCGCGAGATCGCGGAGTTGTTCCGGGTCTTCAAGAATCATCACGGTTACGCACCCAAATTGTACCTTGAAAGCGGCCGCTACATGACCGGTCCTCACGGCGCCCTGGTCACCCGGGCGATCAACCGCAAGGAGATCTACCGCACCTATGTGGGTGTGGATTCCTGCATGTCAGCACTGATGAGACCGGGTATGTACGGGGCCTACCATCACATCTCGATCCTCGGCAAACCGGACGATGACGAGACCGAGACCGTTGATGTGGTGGGTTCCCTATGTGAGAACAATGACAAGTTCGCGATTCAGCGGCCCCTGCCCCGAATCGAGGACGGCGACCTCCTGATCATCCACGACACCGGTGCCCACGGCCATGCCATGGGCTTCAACTACAACGGCAAGTCCCGTCCCAAGGAGTTGTTGCTGAGATCCGACGGCCGTGTCGAACTGATCCGGCGTGAGGAGTCACTGACCGATCTGTTCGCCACCCTGGAGTTCGAAGCGGACACATTCAAGCCGTCGTCGCACATCTGATTCGACGGTTTCCGATCTCGCCTCCGCCGCGCGAGCAGCCTGCTAACATGCCTTGGCCTCCCCTGTCGGGGAGACGGGCATGAATTGCCAGGTTCCCAGACTCTGTATGGGAACAAGAATATCCGTTGAATTCCCTGGATCCCGGCATGCGCCGGGATGACACAGTGCTAGGAATGCAGGTGCTTAAGAGCTGTCACTAACGTGCTCTACGGGTCCAAGTGATTGGGATACTCAGGTAACCCTGCACCACCCAAACTTCCCCTTTAACCAACTCTATACCTGAATTTTTCAATAAATACAAAGAGTTGCCAGTCCCTACCTCAATCAGGCCGAGGCATAATACGCCTTTAATTCACCTATTGACTTTTCTGATATTTTGTGTGTTTCAGTTCTCATCTTAGATCCGCGGACCCTGCCTATACTTTTTCCCAAACAGCTGTCAAGAAACAATAAAGTTGGAGATTGCCCTCATGGAAATCCTGGTTATTCTTACCCTCGTGATTTTGGGTGTTTTTTTTATTCTGCGTAAGAGCTTTGCTCATAAACCATCCAATACCTCACGTAAGGCCACGGTCGATGAACTGCGCGAGCAGATCGAGACCGCGCTGGAGCTGCCCCCGATGGAGCCCGTCGAGTCCTGGCAGAACGAGCAGGCCAGTGAAGCGCTTCTGCTGGAGTTGCGTGAGCATGGGGTTGAGCTGAACCGGGATTTGACCAAGGGACAGGCGATGAATGTACTGGGTCTGTTCTCTCCTCCGGATGGTCGTCAGGTTGATATCCTGAAGCACTTCAATATCCCCTACTCCTTCAAGATGAACCAGACCATGGCCCACTATGTGATCCGGGAACTGTTCCGGGATCCGCAGAAAGTCTCTGAGTGGAATAACCGGCCGCCCACTACCACGGTGCGCCAGGGATTGCTCTTCATGGAGGGGAAACTGGTCAACGGTCTGAGCCATATACAGGCACAGCGCCGTCTGGATCAGGTTGGTATGGAAAACCCTGAGCGCTACCAGGAGTGGAAACAGATTGACCGGCTGTTTCTGGAAGCCAACAATCCAGAGATCCGGGCAAAATACGAGGTTCGCAAGATTACCTGGAAACGCTTCTTCGAGAGCTATGAAAGTCTCAAGGCCGCCGGCATTCCACCCCGTTCGATGTGCGGCGAAAACATCATCGAGCAGGCCTCTCATGAAGATGTGAAGATCCAGGTGCCCAACCAGATCCGGGAAGCGATCCAGTCCGTGATATCCTGACATCATACTCAGAAGTGTTTACAACGGGTTTCCATGGGAAACCCGTTGTAAGGGTGGCGATGACTTGTCGGTATGAAAGCTGATCAGGCGTAGACATCGATGCCGAGTACCGCGCTGACGTAGTCACGTTCCTGCCCGGATTGCACCGCCTGGTAACTCTTCAACGCTCGCTGACTGCGCGGGTCCTCAAGCACCTGCTGAAAACGGCGTTCCGACGCCTGCTGCCGCAACAACTGCTCAGCCTGTCTCGTATTCTCCACACTGCGTACCGCGGATTCCTGTTGAATCGGCGAGTTCAGCGGTTGCCGTACGGTAACCGACGCCTGCCGTTGCGAGTCCAGGAGGACCGGCAGGTAGGGAGATGAGAAGGATGAGTTGATCTGCATGGACGATCAGGATCGCAATTGGATCAGGATTCGGCTTCCGCGGAATAGCCGGCATCCACCACGGCTTGGATCAGCACAGCGGCATCGATCTGGCCGGTGACCATTGCAATGCCATCCTCCAGGGAAACCTCGGCGGATTCCACACCGGGTACGGCCTGCAAGGCCTTGGTGACATGATTGACGCAATGACCGCAGGTCATGCCGCTAACCTTGAGGGTTGTAGTCAAACGAATCTCCTCATGCAGTTTGAAAAAACGCAGACGATTGGCGTTTGCGACCACGGTGACCGATGACAGGGCCATTGCGGCGCTGGCAAACATCGGGGGCAGCAGCCAACCGCTCAAAGGATAAAGCACCCCCGCCGCCAGGGGAATCCCTATCACATTATAGATAAAAGCGCCGAACAGGTTTTGTTTGATATTTCTCAGGGTGGCCCGGGAGATGGCGATCGCGGCGCTGACATTGAGCAGGGAGTCGCCCACCAGGGTGATGTCCGCATGTTGAATCGCCACATCCGTGCCGCTGCCGATGGCAAAACTGGTGTCCGCCTGGGCCAGTGCCGGGGCATCATTGATCCCGTCCCCGACCATTCCGACCCGAAATCCCTGGTCCTGCAGTTCCCGAACCACGGCCAGTTTGTCGGCCGGTAACAGCTCGCTGTGTACGGTATCGATCCCCAGACGTTGTGCCACAGAGCCGGCCGTGCGGGCGTGGTCTCCGGTACAGATAACCACATCGATGCCCTGCTCCTGCAATGCCCTGACCGCGGTGTAGCTGTCCTGGCGCAGCGGATCGCTGAGCACAATCAAACCGCCCAAACGGTCGTCCAGCAGAACCCAGACCAGACTGCCCGCCTGTTCCGTCTCCTGTTCCGCCCGCTGCCGCCATGGCTCAGGCAGGGTCAGTCCCAGCTGTCTCAGGTACTGGGCACCGCCCAGGTAGACCCGCTGTCCGGCCACCCGGGCCTCAACCCCCAGGCCATCATGGGTCCGGAAGCCGGTCACCGGGAGGGTTTCGATATTCAGTGTCGCGGCATGCTCACTGATCGCGGTGGCCAGGGGATGGGAGGAGAGCGCCTCCACGCTGGCCGCCAGGCGGAGCAATTCCTGCTGAGTGCCGGATTCGGTATAAATCCCGGTCACACTGGGCACACCCCGAGTCAGGGTACCGGTCTTGTCCACCACCAGGTGGGTCAGACCGCTGGCGCTCTGCAGCCCCTCGCTGTTGCGGATCAACACATTCATCTGCGCGGCGCGACTGGTGCCCACCATAATGGCAATGGGCGTGGCCAGACCCAGGGCACAGGGGCAGGCGATCACCAGTACCGCGATGGCGGCGGTCAGAGCAAAGGGCAAGGCGGGTTCGGGCCCCGCCATGAGCCACACCAGGAAGGTGATCAAGGCGATGACCACCACCACAGGAACAAAGACCGCGGAGATCCGGTCCACCAACCGGGCAATGGCCGGCTTGCTCATCTGCGCCTGACGGACCATGGCGACGATGTGCGCCAGGGTGGTCTCCGCCCCTACCCGAGTCGCCTCATACAGGAGTGTGCCATTGCGATTGACACTGCCCCCCACCAGACTGTCACCCGACTGTTTGCGCACCGGCCGGGATTCTCCGGTGAGCATCGCCTCGTCCACATGGGATGCGCCTTCGACCACCCTGCCGTCCACCGCGATCCGTTCACCGGGCAGGACCCGGAGCCGATCCCCCACCCGGACCAGGGAGACCGGTAGGGTGGCAACGCCATCGTTGCGCACCACCCGGGCGAGCTTGGGGGCCAGTCCCACCAGGCTGCCGACCGCTTCACGGGTCACCCGCTTGGCCCGGGTCTCCAGGGCGTGGCCGAACTGAAGGAATGCCAGGATCATCACCGAGGCGTCGAAATAGAGCTTGTCCCCGCGCAGCCAGGCGCCCTCGGGTTGAAGCACGATGATCAGGGAGGAGAGCCAGGCGGTGCCGGTGCCCAGGGCGATCAGGGTGTCCATGTTGGAATTGCGGTGCCGCAACTGCTTCCAGGCCCCGCGATAGTAGTGCCCACCGCTGTAGCGCATGACGAAAAGGCACAGGATAGCCACCGCCAAGCCATATTGTTCTCCCGCCGGGGTAGCGATGGGGGGTATCCAGCCCTGCATCTCGGATAACATCAGACCCATCCCCACACTCCCCGCGAGCAGGGCGCGCAGCCAGGAACGGCGCACTTCCCGCGCGGCGGCCAGAGCCTCTTCCGCGTAGGGGTCCTGGAGATCCTCGACCAGCTTTGCGGGATACCCGGCCTGTTGCAGCACGATCAGCAGATCCGCGGGATGCCGATGGGTGCGGATGCGCCAGCCTAGCGGCTCCGCGACGATCTCTGCCGCATCATCCAGGCCCTGGATCACAGCTCGCCAGGGGGACTCCTGCCGGGTTGTGTTCAAGGTCTGGTCCTCGAACCTGAGATGCAACTCATCCGTGCTTTGCCGCGACAGAATCAGCCGTGCCCGGTAACCCTGGTCATTGATCGCCCGGGCGACCGCCTCCGCTTGCCCGCCGATGACCTGAGCCCGCTTCTCCACCAGATTAACCGAGGCTTGCTCGACACCGGGAACCGAACGGATGGCCCGTTCAACCGCCGCCACGCAACTGGCGCAGGTCATGTCCTCCACCGCCAACTGGTAGTCCTCGCTAAGGGTTTGGGCAGCCACCGGAAAGTCGGTTTGCACAACTTCGGGTTCAGCGACCGGCGATTGTTTGGGTGCAACATCGGCCAAACGGGCTGGGTATCCGGCCTCTGTGACGGCCTTGATCAACTGTTGCGGGTCACCTCCCAGAACCTCGGCGGACCCGGTCTGCAGATCGATCTCGACCTCCCGAACACCCGGCAGACCGGACACGGCACGGGTCACCGCCGCCACACAATGCTGGCAGGACATGCCTTCGATCGCCAGGCGATGGGGTTTGCTGTCGGGTGGGCTATCGGGCATGATCGGTCAGGGTCGTTCCCGGAGATTGCGGGGCTCGCGAAGCGGGAGGACCTTAACCGGGAGGCCAGGCCATGGGTCTGCCACCCAGCAGATGAAGATGGATGTGAAATACGCTCTGCCCCGCCTCTTCGTTGCAGTTCATGACCGTGCGGTAACCGGACTCGTCGATCCCCTCATCCTCCGCCAGCTTCTTTGCCGTCAGGTAGAGTTTACCCACCAGTTCCGCATCTTCCGGGGTGAGGTCATTGAGGGTTGGGATGTGACGCTTTGGAATGATCAGTATATGGGTGGGGGACTGGGGGCTGATATCCCGGAAGGCCAGGACCTCATCATCCTGATAGACGATGTTGGGTGTGATCTCACCGCTGACAAACTTGCAGAACAGGCATTCGCTCATTTCGATTCCTCTGCTTAAAATTCCGACCGCTCACGAAATGCATGGGCCAGGGTGGCGCCATCCACATACTCCAATTCTCCCCCCATGGGCACCCCCTGGGCAATGCGGGTGGCCTTGATGCCGTACTGTCGCGCCATGTCATGAATGTACTGGGCCGTGGCCTCACCCTCAACCGTGGGATTGGTGGCCAGGATGATCTCCTTCACCGCTCCCTTGGCAAAACGCTCGTTGAGCCGGTCCAGTCCGATCTCTCGGGGACCGATGCCGTCCAGGGGCGAGAGGTGGCCGTTAAGCACGAAGTATTGGCCCCGGTAGTCAATCGCCTGCTCGATGATCGCCAGATCGGCGGGGGTCTCCACGATGCACAACTGGGCCGGGTCCCGCTGCGGATTGGCGCACAATGCGCAACAGGGCACCTCGCTGAAGGTCCGGCAATGCTCACAATGGCCGATCCGGTCCATGGATTCCGCCAGCACCCGGGCCAGGATCCGGCCGCCGTCGCGATCCCGCTCGAGCAGGTGATAGGCCATGCGCTGGGCGCTCTTGGCACCCACCCCGGGCAGGCAGCGCAGGGCGGTGATCAGCTGTTGTAACAGGGGGGGATTATTCATTGAGCCACGCAGGGTCGGGTCTGCCGGTCAGAACGGCAACTTGATACCCGGCGGTAACCCCATGCCGGAGACCAGGCCCGACATGCTGTCCTGCATCTTCTGGCTGACCCGCTGGGCGGCGTCGTTGACGGCCGCGGCCACCAGGTCTTCCAACATCTCCTTGTCATCGCCCACCAGGGAGTCGTCGATATGAATCCGGCGCACCTCGTGCTTGCCGTTCATCACCACCTTCACCAGGCCCCCACCGGACTCGCCAGTGACCTCTTCCTGGGCCAGACGCTCCTGCGCCTGCTGCATTTCGGCCTGCATCTTCTGCGCCTGCTTCATCAAGTTGCCGATTCCGCCTTTCATATCTATTTCACCTCGTGTTGTCTGCTTTCGACACGTCTGGCGTGTCTGTGTATCAATTCTACTGATTCCACAACGCACTTCGTGTGGAAGGGTATTTCATAATGGATTGGGTGTGAGTACCGGAAGCCGCGGTATTCAGGAATCCCGTTCGACCGGACGGACCGATTCCGGGATTACCCGCGCCGCGAAGCGTTCCTCGAGATCCTTGACCAGTGGATCCTCCGCCATCGCCATCACCGCCTCCTGCTGACGGCTCTCGCGCCTGCGTTGCTGGCTCATGGCCGGGGTCTCGTCCGTGGGCACCGCCTCCTCGATGCGCAACTGAACCTGTTCACCCAGGCGCTGGCGCAGGCTCTCCAGCAGGCGTTTTTCGGACTGACCGACACGCAATTGGCGTCGTGAAGTATCCAGGGTCAGGCACAAAGTCTGCCCATCCCATTCACGGAAGGCACAGTTTTGCGCCAACTGGCTGGTGATGCCCCCTAGCCTCAGGGAGTGGCAGAAGCGCTCCCAGTCGGTAGGATCGGTCGGGACGGGAGCGGAGGCCCCGGGAGTCTCCCGGACCTCTGTCCGCGGCTGCGTAACCGCCGGACTCGCAGTCTCACGGACCACCTGCTGGCGGGGTTGCGGAGCCTGGGTGGTGGGTGCCTGGGAAGCCGAACCTGTGACACGGCCCCGTGGGGAAGGATCAACGGGCACCGAACCGGGTTGTGCGTCGGGACGGAAGGCCAGCATTCTCAACAGCACCATCTCAAATCCGCTGCGCGGGTCCGGCGCCAGATTGAGCTCCTTCTGTCCCATCAGGCCGATCTGGTAGAACAACTGGACATCTTCCGGAGAAAGACTCTGGGCGAAGACCTGCAAACGGGGGGCATCGAAGGATTCATCCACCCGATAGTCGGGAATCAGTTGCAGCAAAGCCACCTGATGCAGCAGGGTCAGCAATTCCTGCAGGGCCTGGGTGAAATCCACCGCCATCTCGGCCATCTCGGCGACCCGCTGCAGAACCTCACCACCCTTGAGCCCCACCAGGGCCTCCAGCAGATTGGCGATCCGCTCCGTGCCGATCACCCCGATCATCGAGAGCACCGCCTCCCCTCTCACCTCACCGCCGCCAAAGGCGATTGCCTGATCCATCAGACTCAGACCATCACGCATGCTGCCATCCGCACCCCGGGCCAGCAGGGTCAGGGATTCGTCATCGAAAGGGATCTTCTCCTGCTCCAGGATGTGCCGCAACTGACCTTCAATCTGTTCCCGGCTGAGCCGCTTGAGATTGAACTGCAGACACCGGGACAGCACGGTGACCGGTACCTTCTGCGGATCGGTGGTCGCGAGAATGAATTTCACGTGCGGCGGCGGCTCCTCAAGGGTTTTCAGTAACGCATTGAAACTGCTGGCGGAAAACATGTGAACTTCATCGATCAGATAAACCTTGTAACGCCCGCGCACCGGGGCGTAAGGCACGTTCTCCAGCAACTCCCGGGTCTGGTCCACCTTGGTTCGGGAGGCGGCATCCACTTCCAGAAGATCCACGAAACGACCTTCATCGATCTCCCGGCAGGCATCGCAGACACCGCAGGGAACAGCGCTCACCCCCTTCTCGCAATTAAGGGATTTGGCAAAGATTCTCGCCAGGGTGGTCTTGCCCACACCGCGGGTACCGGTAAACAGATAGGCATGGTGCAACCTGTCGTTATCCAACGCATTGCTCAATGCCGTGACCACATGCTGCTGACCCACCAGTTGACGAAACAACTGGGGACGCCATTTACGGGCAAGTACCTGATATGACATACGGACCGTTTTCAACCCCGAGAGAAAAAGTACCAGGAGTTTAACGCGATTCCGAGCGGGATTCACGAGCGGGTCAAAGACCTTATGACACTTAAGGGTTTAATGCGATAGCAAACCGGGGCAAGGATGATCATCCAAAAGAAAATTAACCGTAAATAAACGCACAATTTGATGCCCTTACTCAGTCCGTTTGCGCAAATTTGCGGTGATTTGCGTTCATTTGCGGTTCAACTTTACTTAAGTAAGTACTATTCCGTCCAAGGCCGGACCACCCCGCTGGGACGCGGGCAAATCCGCTCCCAAAGCGCGCCCCATCGGAATGCTCGGGAATGAAACGACTAAAGAGTTTTGAATCCCCGGCGCTATCAGGGTTATGGGGCAAGTCTGTTCCCGGGTGTTGCAACTGTCCCAACACCGCTCTGATCGGGGATTCGGCGAAACCACCAGCCCCTCAGCCGGGTATGTTGTCGATGCCACTCACATGGGAAGTCATCGTTACCTCAGTATGGAACATCAACGGAAAAGGCAGCGGCATGGACCAGCAACATGGACAATGCAACTAATGATAATCTGGCAAGATTCCAATTGGGATCCGGCTACCCTGCGGGAAGACCGCCTATGACATCACCACCCGCAAAACCCGCTCGCCTGGCCGCCATCGGCATGGACCAACGGCAGCGCAATGCTTTACGTGTTCTGTTCTCCAGTCAGTGTCAAAATCGCTATGTGCTGATGGAGGAGGAATCCTCCGAGATCTGCATCCTCGATCTGGATGTGTTCGGCGGTGAGCAATTGTGGCAGGAATTCCGGCAACGTCATCCCGAGCGTCCGCTCATCCTGGTCTCCTTGAAACCCCGATCGGTGGATGATGACCTGACCCTGTTCGTACAGAAGCCCATCCCCGTGGCCCAACTCATCGCCGCCATCGAGCAACAGGTTCGACGGCTGGACCCGGATGCGCCCATACCCGCCGAGGAGCAGTTCCGGGAGACACCGGCCGGGGAAACGGATACCGGTGTCAACCCGGTTGCCGATCAGGAAATCCCAAAACCGGTCACTGCCCCGCGCCGGATCGCCTCCCTGATGAGTGATTCCCAGGAAAGGGTCTTCGTGGGCACCGCGCCGGATATCGATCCCAATGATCCGACCCAACTGGCACGCGTCTATTACAACCCGGATCACTATCTTCAAGGCCATATCCAACAGGCCCTGAACCTGGCGGTACGTTACAACAAGAACGTCTCTATAGAAGGTCCCTGGCCGGACATCGACCTGGCGATCGAGACCCGGACGATTTGGGTCGATGCCGGCGAACGCCAGTTGCGGCCGTATTGCACCGTACCGGACGCCACCCGTGAAGTCCCCCTGCGCACCCATGACGATCTCCGCCCAGACACCGGACGACACGCCTACCCGATCGCCACCTTTCTCTGGCAGATGGCGCTCTGGGCCTCACGGGGCCGCCTACCCGCGGGCACCAGCCTGACCCAACCCATCTACCTGAGGCACTGGCCCAATTTCACCCGTCTGCAGGTCACACCCCATGCCTTGGCCATCGCGGCACTGTGGGCGAAACAGCCCCGTTCGTTGATCGACACCTCCCGTAGTCTGAACATACCCCAACGCTATGTTTTCGCCTTTTACAGTGCCGCGAAGGCGTTACAACTGGCCGGGGAGACCCGTCGCGCAGTGGACACGCTGCTCGCGCCACCCAAGGTTAAACGCAGTGATCGACGGGGTGTATTGGTCCGCCTGCTTGATCGAATGAGAGGTCACAGGGAACCCGCATGAGTGAATACAAAATCATCTTCACCGGTCCGGTGGGCGCCGGTAAAACCACTGCGATCAGCACCATCAGCGACATCCCCGCGATCTCCACCAACGAGATAGCCACGGATATGACCCGGGATAAAAAACCGGACACCACGGTTGCCATGGACTACGGATTGATCAAGCTTCTGGACGAAGAGCGCATCCATCTCTACGGCACTCCGGGACAGGAACGTTTCGATTTCATGTGGGAGATTCTTACCCAGGGGGGAATAGGTCTGGTTTTGCTGATCAGCAATCAACGCCCCGATCCCTTTCAGGACCTGCATTTCTTCCTCAAGACCTTCGGCTCATTCATCCAGCCGAACAACCTGGTGATCGGTGTGACCCAGATGGATCTCAACGACCGTCCCACCATCGGCGATTACCACCTGCAACTGGAAAACAGCGGCATCAAGGTGCCGGTATTCGATGTGGACGCCCGCAACCGCAAGGATGTGGGACTTTTGGTGGAGGCTTTACTCTTCACCCTGGATCCGGGGCTGGATGAGTAAAGACACGGTACCACCTGTCGCTTGATCAATATGTCCGGTTAACACCCGTCGGCGCCTTACACGACACGCCACCATCACTGTAAGCTCGGAATGAGGCTGGAACACGATGGCGATGGTGAGTTAATGACTCTGAGAGCCGAGACGCAATCCCTTGAGCAATTTCACATCACCAGAGTATTGTGTTAAGCATTTGTTACACAAAGATTAAATTTTGATGCTCCTAGGGTTATCTCGTATGTCGTCATCCGCAACCCGATAATATCCTTTCCCCAGATCAATTCGATTCAACGTTCCTTTGTTTTTTATCTTCTCAACCGAAACGAGAGGGTTAGTCATGGCCGAAAGCATTGCCCAATCAAGCGTATCGAAAAAATACGACAAACAAACCCAGTCCCTGAACAACGATCCAACACCCGAATCAAAGGATGATTCCAGCCAATCCGCCATGACCACCGAAGAGCGGCTGCGTTCAATGCCTACCCCGCTGGAAAGATCGCTCGGTCAAACGGGATCGGATTCCGTTGCGGATGAAGGCAAGGAAGGATCCAATACCAGCGGTGTCGACAAAACCGCTTCGGCAGCGGACACAGCGGCCGAAGTGGCTGGCGACGGGGTTACAACACTGGAAGAGGGATTTGAGGCATTACAGGTTGATAGTGCCTTCGAGCAACTCAACAGCGACGGCGACAAACTCTATATGCGCATGACCGGCGAGTTGAAAGGAAAAATCCAGGTGGGTCTCAAGGGGCAACTGGGTGCGGATATCGAGGTCACTCGTGTGGGTGATGGGGCCGAAGCGGACTATCGGGTAACCCTGGACAAGGAGTCCCTGGCTGCGCTCACAGGTCAACTCTCCATACCCTATTTACCGGTAAAACTCGAAGCGGGTTTACAGACTGCGGACCGGGTTGAGATGACTTTTGATAATAAAGAAGAGGCCATCAGAGCAACCCAATTATTGCAACGCCTGGCAGTGGCCGATGTTGCTTCGGATGCCGCCGGAACCGCCTCGAACGGCGGTGCGAACCCAGTGGCCAATCCGCTCACTGAGAGCGGAGCCCCAGGGAGTGTGAGTACGGACGCGGTTGGTTTAACCCAGGGTGACCTTGCCTTTCTTCAGGGCCATATCACTGCCTACGAACAGAAGGTCGGGGTGCGGGGACGCGCTGCCCTCGAGGCACAGGCGCCACAGCTCTTTTTGCCCTTCAAGGCCTCGGCGGAGGGTCGCGTTGATCCACGGGTGGAGGTCACACGCCGGGTTGAGTTACCCCAAGCCGGTAAACCGGGTGGGTTGACCTACACCGTATCGGGTGATGTGCGTGTCTCGGCAAAGGAGAAAATCGCCACGGATCCACTCCCCACAAACCAACTCGATGCCGCCCTTATGGTTCAGAACCGGCTTGAAATCGGTCAGGCAAGAATCTCGGTCAGCGCCCACTATGATCTGGCACTCGATAACATGACCACCAGTCCGGTCGGTGGCCGTCCCGTGCCGGAATACGATATGGCGGAAGGGTATGAGCTTGGAGCCCCCGATAAAATCCGTGTCGAAACATCGGCGGAATGGCGTGTGCAGGGACTCACGGATCTTTCACGAGGCGACACCAACAAAACCGTGACACGCTTTAACATCAACGATATCGGTAATGCGGGGACAGCCCTGGGAATGCTGGCGGACGGTGATATCAGGGGCGCGGCAGCGGCCGTTGATACCGAGATCACGACCACTTTTCAGCAGATTGAACGCAGCGGCTTCGCACTACAGAGTGGCTTCAAGCTGAAAGTGCTCGAAGGTAACGCCGTGGAAGCCACCGTAATATTGGAGGCAGGTGTTGACGATGTAGTCTCCACGCAGCAGAGCTCTATCAAACCCGGTGAAACAGAACCCTCGACAGGAGTGCCCTCGGTAGCGGATACGCCACCGGTGGATAATGGAAACACCCGGGTCGTTGTACCCAGGGAGGGCGCTTCACTACGCGATACCCCGCTGGGCAGGCGCACCACGGTGATTCAGCATGGCAGCTTCCTGCACCAGACAGGTCAGGCGGTGACCGGTGTCGACGGAAGTCAATGGCTTCCCGTCTCGGGCACGGATATCAACGATCAGCCAGTGAGTGGTTATATCTATGCCGGACTCACCAAGCCCCATGACAGCAGCCAGGGCGCTATGGATGCAACCGGTCGTACAAATCCAAGCCTCGAATATCAACGTTACGATCAGGTTACCGTACAAGAAGGTGACAACCTGTGGGATATCGCCAAACAGAACAATGTCTCTTTCGATGAGCTTGTCAGTTTGAATCATGACCATTTGATATCCCCCGATTTGATCTTCGCCGGTGACAAGGTCTATCTGCCCGGTACTGAAAAAGGCCCGGCTGTAGCCGTCGATAGTGAAACGCCTGCCGAGACAGAAACGCCCGCGACGACAGAAACGGCGCAACAGCCACCCTCGGTCTCCACAACCCCTGAAGAGACAGCACCAGCGGATGTAGCGCCACCGAACACTCAAGC
Source organism: Candidatus Thiodiazotropha sp. (assembly GCA_050291245.1). Taxonomy (GTDB): domain Bacteria; phylum Pseudomonadota; class Gammaproteobacteria; order Chromatiales; family Chromatiaceae; genus Thiodiazotropha. Next base: position 18,088 of record JBNKJP010000054.1, read on the forward strand.
GAGCGGCCGCTCCACCGATGAGATACTCAAACAGTATCAGGTGGCAGACGACACGGTAGTACCCGAATGGCACCTCAAAGTCGCGGACGGTTTGATACCCTTACCGTTCACCGAGCTTCGAAACAGGACCAAAACAGAGACCGATCTGATTCAGCAGTTATACGATTCCAAGTCAAACGTCGTATCCGGCTATTTAGCCCTGGATAAGTTCAACCGCATTGTAAGCAGCAGCGGGACCGACACTGAGATCAACGCCTTTCGGGTAGCGGATCAGTATTTTCCTCGTGTCGATGATCAGGGGGCTCCGATCCCCGGGGGTAATGACGGACACAATGATGCATTTCGCCATGCCTTTTACAACGCAATGTTGACCAAGGAGTTTGGCGTGGAGTTCGCGGCCGCCTTCGGTACCGCCCATGAAGGCATACCCGGCAATGAAGCGGATCGCGAGGCGATGGATCTGTATAATAACGAACTCGGCAGAAAGATTGCCGAAGCCAACCCCGATGCATCTCCCAAGGAGTTGGCGGATCTCATCCAGGGCGCCATTCTGAGGGGAGAAGCGGTTGTCATCGACCGTCATGGTGAACTGGTGTTCAGCGACCAGGAAGCGGTCGGTCATACCGGCAGAGCGGATGACGCCCCCATCAATGGTGTGATGACCCCTCCGAAATGGAATACGGAATCAAATTGAAACTACGAAACACAATAATCGGCAGCCTGTTGCTGGGCGTTCTGGCAAGCGGCTGTAGTGGTGGTGAAGAAATGCCCTATGTATTCTCATCCGAGGTGAGCAAAAAGCTTTCGGAACTCTCCCAAAACGGCCCACAAGGCACAACTGTACTGCTAAGTGATGTGACCCCGTTTCAATGGGACGAGGTCCATATCTTTCCGCAAAGCAGTAGCGGTAAGATAATCAACAAGAATGTCGGACAAAAGATGTTCGATGATGATGAGTTCTATGGCGAGAACGGTGCATTGATGGTCTTTACCGACCACGACAAAATAGTTCATGCACTCTCGTTTGCTCCGCCGCTCTATTTCGACACGGGTAGAAAATTCACCTACTCAGCCAGTGAAGCCGTGGTAGAGGCTCATACCAAGGATCCCGGTCCCTATACCCTGAGCATCAAAGAGTAACCCAGTCATCGCAAATGCCTGGCTTGAGAAATGTAGCCTGGATGAAGCGAAGCGGAGTCCGGGCTACAGGCTAATGGCACTTACTTGAGTCAAAAAACACCGTCATCCCGGCACATGCCGGGATCCAGAATGCCTGGCGGCGTGATCTCCCAGGCTAACGGCGTCTCACAGCAGCTTGAAACTTTTTGTCGGTAAACAGCTTATCCAACAACTTCTTGTACAATGACCCATATTCAGTAACAGCCTTGGGTAATGCGACGGCACCCGCAAATGAAGACGGCCATTCGGATTCGACGGACAAGGCCCGCTTATAGACTTTTCGATTGCCACGTTTAACGATAAAGTCCGCCGCCAATTTTGCTTTTCCGACCTTGATTGCCGCATCAACCATACTTTCCCTTAACTTCCCTTCAACCTTTACTGGCGATTTTGGATCATAAAGTGCCGCCGCTTTTAGCGCGGCAATGAGTTCTGCTTTCAGATGCTGAGAGAAACTACCGCTTTCCGCTGAAACAGATGAACCCCGCAACCCCTCCCCAAGCTCCTTATCCATCTCAGGATCCTTTCCAGTCGCAAGACTGAATCTTCCTACCGACATCGGGACGAAATTGGCTTGACGTAGTTTTTCAACCGTATCGGCACTGGCTGTCGGCGGCGGCAGCTTCACAGACGCGCATCCTACCAACACCGAACCAAGAACCAAAGCCATGGCTAAACGGACAAACAGATTCACACCATACTTTCTGATATTTTTCACAGGAACATGCTCCACTTTACTTAAAATCCGCCTCATGACTGAGGTCATTCAAAATATTACTGACAACCTGCTTCAACATGATATCCACCGCCTCTTTAACACTCGAAGCCTTAGTTGCATTCTGTGGACTTGAAGAGGCTCCAATAGTGGTATGGATAGCATGTCGCGCGTGAGTTACGATAGGCTCTACTCCAAGACCGTTACGATAGGTTGCGGTACACACATATCCGTCGGTTACTTGATTACCTACCAAGCCAAAGGTAAGGCCAGTAGCAAATCCTTTTGAAAAGGCTTCATCTTGTGGTGAAACATTATTCAGCGTTATACCAAGCAAAGCACCGCCTTCAGTGGGATCCTCGGAAACACCAGTAAATAGATCGCTAGCCTCAACCTGCTCAATCACAGTCTGTTTAAGCTCTTTTGTTGCAAATACATTAGCAACGCCATTGGTCTGAAATTCAAACAAGACCTGGACTGGATGTTTTGGGTTGACCTGATGAAATTGCGATGCAGGAACTTCCTTCATCGAACCATCAACATATACACTGCTGCAACCAATGAGCATCATTAACAGCAGTAGCAACAAACCTCGCCCAACGTAACGTACCCCGATACACCTAATCATCATCATTTCCATATCTCTCATCACTTCAAAACATTCACGCACCAAAACCAGCAACAGTATCCTGATAAAATGCTGCATCCATAAAAAAGCTTGGTTATCTGGGAGGTATCGGCATGGCAAATAACTTCTTTAGAAAAAAACCAAAATTACAGAAAATATCCATTAGATTCCGTTACCTATCGTTCGCAAACGAACGACACAATGCAAATAGCAGAGATATTTCGTTATGGCATAGACCGAACGAGATTGACTATTTTCGTTAGAACTTCACTATCTGGAGTTTCCCCCAAGATACACCAGGCATGCAGCACCGGATCGGGGTATTCGAGCAGCTCGACAAAGGCCGCTCTCATATCCGGTTCGAGTTGCCGATAGTGTTGGTCGAGGAATGACGTGAACAGATAATCGAGCTCCAGCATCCCACGCCGGCATTGCCAGCGCAGGCGTGGAATCTCCTCAGGGTCCTGCGACGTTTCGCTCATGCCTTGCTCTAAATGGCATCCTTGAGCATCAAGGCCTTGATGTGACCGATAGCCTTAGTGGGATTGAGGCCTTTGGGACAGGCTTCGACGCAGTTCATGATGGTGTGGCAGCGAAACAGCTTGTAGGGTCCCTCCAGTTTGTCGAGGCGCTCCTCCCGAGCCTGGTCCCGGCTGTCGGCGAGAAACCGGCAGGCGCTCAGCAGTGCCTGGGGACCGAGGAACTTGTCCGGGTTCCACCAGAATGAGGGACAGGCGGTGGAGCAGCAGCCGCACATGATGCACTCATAGAGCCCGTCCAGCTCATCGCGCTGTTCGGGGGATTGCAGGATCTCCTGCTCCGGCAGGGGATCCTTGCGGGTCAGCCAGGGATCCACCTGCTTGTACTGGGCATAGAACTGGCTCATGTCCACCACCAGATCACGAATCACGGGCCGGCCCGGGAAGGGACGAACCTCCACCGGTTCCTTCAACTCCGTCAGCGGGGTGATGCAGGCGAGTTTGTTGCTGCCGTTGACGTTCACCCCGTCGGAGCCGCATACCCCTTCGCCGCAGGAGTGGCGGAAGGTGAACGACTGATCCTGCTCACGGATCGCCAGCAGGGCATCCCGCAACATCATGCCCTGGCGCACCTCCACCTCGAAGTCCTGCATGCTGGGCTGGGAATCGGTCTCCGGGTTGTAGCGAAAAACGCTGAATTTCATTTCAACTCCTCGTTGTGTTTATCAACGGCTCAATAAACTCGTTCCTTGGGCGGAAAACTCTCAACCGTCAGCGGCTGCACCCGAACCCCCTTGTAATCCAGGCGATCATCCTGCTTCCAATACAGGGTGTGCTTCATCCACTCGGCATCGTCGCGTTTGGGATGGTCGGGACGGGAATGGGCCCCCCGGCTCTCTTTGCGATGCAACGCGGAGACCGCGATGGACATCCCCACATCGATCAGGTTTTCCAGCTCCAGGGCCTCGGTGCGATTGGTGTTGAAGGTCCGGGTGTGATCGGTCAGGCGCACATCCTTGAGTTTCTCCCGTAGCGCCTTAACCCGCTCGACGCCCTCCACCATCATCTCCTCGACCCGGAACACACCGGCGTGATCCTCCATGGCCTTGCGGAACTCCTTGCGCAGTTCACTCACCGTGATCCCATCACCCTGAGCATCCCAACGGTTCAGTCGTGCGACGGCCTGTTCCACTCCCGCTTCATCGAGGGGGCGATGGGCCTTGTTCTGCTTCACATAGTCGATGATGTTGTGACCGGCAAGACGGCCGAACACCAGGATATCCAGCAGCGAATTACCACCCAAGCGGTTGGCGCCGTGCACCGACGCACAGGCGCATTCACCCGCGGCGTAGAGTCCCGGCAGAGGGTCGCCGTTATCATCCGCGCCCGGCATTACCCGGCCGAAACGGTCCGTGGGAATGCCCCCCATCACATAGTGGGCGGTGGGAAACACCGGAATGGGATCCTTGACCGGATCGACCCCGGCAAAAATCCGCGCGCTTTCACGGATACCCGGCAGGCGCTTGGCGATCACCTCCTCGCCCAGATGATCAAGCTTGAGCATCACATGATCCGCCTCGGGTCCGCAGCCGTTACCCTCGCGCACTTCGGTGACGATGGAACGGGCCACCACGTCGCGGCTCGCCAGGTCCTTGGCATTCGGGGCGTACTTCTCCATGAACCGCTCGCCGCGTTTGTTGATCAGATAGCCCCCCTCGCCGCGCACCCCCTCAGTGATGAGCATGCCCTTGCCGGCGATGCCGGTGGGATGAAACTGAAAAAACTCCATGTCCATCAGGGGCAGCCCCGCGCGCAGCGCCATGGCCATGCCGTCACCGGTGTTGATGTGGGCATTGGAGGTGGTACGGAATACCTGACCGCATCCGCCGGTGGCCAGCAGGGTGGTTTTTGATTCGATCAGCAGGGGTTCGCCAGTGGCGATGTTCAACACCAGCGCACCGAGTATCACACCCTCCCCGTCCTTGATCAGATCGACCGCGAAATACTCATCGTAGAAGTGGGTCTTGGCGCGCAGGTTCTGCTGATAGAGGGTGTGCAGGATCGCGTGCCCGGTCCGGTCCGCCGCGGCACAGGTGCGGGCCGCCTGCTCGCCACCAAAGTTCTGACTCTGCCCGCCGAAGGCCCGCTGGTAGATCTTGCCATTGGCCAGCCGCGAGAAAGGCACCCCGTTGTGCTCCAGTTCGTAGACCGTGGGGATGGCCTCCCGGCACATGTATTCGATGGCATCCTGATCTCCCAGGTAGTCCGAGCCTTTCACCGTATCGAACATGTGCCAGTGCCAGTTATCCGGAAACACATTCGCCAGAGCCGCGTTCACCCCGCCCTGGGCCGCCACGGTATGCGACCGGGTCGGGAACACCTTGGAGACCACTGCCACCTTGAGATTGGCATTGGCCAGTTGCAGGGCCGCGTTCAGGCCGGCGCCGCCGGCCCCCAGGATGAGTGTGTCGAAACGTTGCTTTTGCAATGTCATGTCGTGATTAACCCTTATTATCTGTTCAGGCGAGGTGCGTCAGGAAGATGATCCGCAGAACCCACAAACCGCAGCCAACCAGCACAAAGCCGATGACACTGAGGATCGTGACCCGGGCCGCGGTGGGATGCACATAGTCGATCAACACATCCCGGATACCGACCCAGGCATGCAGCAGTAGCGAGGCGAAAAACAGCAGCAAGGCGAATTCCACCAATGGGCCGGATACCCAAGCCTGCCAGGCCGGATAGTCCGCCGGAGGACAGAAAATCATGTGCTGCAGGAAATACAGGGTGAACAGGATCAGGTAGAGCGCGGAAACACGCTGCAGAAACCAGGCTTTCAAGCCACTGGCGCGACGGCTCATGACAGACCTCCCATCAGGATCAGGGCGAGTACCGGGCCCCCTGCGATCACCACCCATGCAGTTTGGCGAAAGACCGGTTTATCCACCCCGATATCGATATCGATCAGCAGATAGCGGATGCCGGCCAGCAGATGATGCATCAGTCCCCAGAGAAACAGAAACAGTAGCAATTTCACCAGGCCCGACTGGAGAAAGGCGCGGGCATCCGCGAAGCCGTCCGCACCGGAGAGTGACCGGTCGAACAGATAGATGGCGAAGGGTATCGACACCACCATCACCACCCCGGTCACCCGGTGGATAATCGACATGATGCCGGCAATCGGCAGGCGTATCTTCATGAGGTTGAGAAAGACCGGTCTGGGTTTGGTTTCTGACATGGCGATCGTTTCCGCAGGCTATTTGTTGGTTATTAGGGTATCAGTCGTTTTTCATCATGCAACTGGCGCGTACCGAGGCCAGTGCGGTCATGTTCAGCAGACCGCGCACGCTGATGCTGGGGGTGACGATGTGCGCCGATCTGGCGGTACCCACCAGGATCGGTCCGATGGCGATCCCCTCCCCCAGCACCTTGAGCAGGTTGAAGGAGATGTTTGCCGCGTCCTGGTTAGGCATGATCAGCAGATTGGCCCGGTCCTTCAGACGAGAGTTCGGGAAACGCTGATCGCGCAACTCCTTGACCAGTGAGAGATCCGCATGCATCTCACCCTCAACCTCCAGGTCAGGCATACGCTCGCGCACCAACGCCAAGGCATCGCGCATCTTGCGTGAGGATACCGACGAGTGGCTGCCGAAATTGGAGTGGGAGAGCAACGCCACCCGGGGCTCCACGCCGAACCACAGAACCTCCTCGGCACATAGGGCGACGATCTCCGCCAACTCCTCGGCACTGGGATCCTCCTGCACATAGGTGTCCGCGATGAACAGCGTGCCGGAATGCAGCACCAGAGCATTCATGGAAGTCAGTTTGTTGACCCCGCTCTCGGTACCCACGATCTGCTCCACATAACGCAGATGTTTTCGGTAACGGCCCACCGTACCGCAGATCATCGCATCCACCTCCCCCAGGGCGAGCATCAGGGAGGCCAGCACCGTGGGATTCTGGCGCAGGGTCTTGCGTGCCTCCTTGGGCGTAAAGCCCCAGCGTTGGACACGCTCGAAGAAGGCCTCCGCATGGTGTTCAAAGTGGGGATAGGCGAAGGGATCGATCAGTTCGAAATCCGTCTCCTCCCGCAGGCGCAAGCCCAACCGGGCAATACGCTCATGGATGACCGCTCGCCGCCCCATCAGGACAGGACGGGCCAGTTGCTGATCCACGACCTGTTGGGCGACCTCGAGCACCCGCTCTTCCTCGCCCTCGGCATAGATGATCCGGCGCATCTCTTCCCGAGCCCGTTCGAACAGGGGGCGCATGGTCATGCTGGTGCGGAATACCCGACTCTGCAGACGGTTGCGGTAGGCCTTGAGATCGGTGATCGGGCGTTGCGCGACCCCCGACTCCATGGCGGCAACCGCCACCGCGAAGGGGACGGTCTCCAACAGACGCGGATCGAAAGGTTTCGGAATCAGGTATTCGGGACCGAACTGCAGGGTCTGGCCACCGTAGGCGGAGCGCACCACGTCGGAGGATTCCGCCTGGGCCAACTCCGCGATCGCCTTGACGCAGGCGAGCTTCATGGCGCTGTTGATCTCCCGGGCCCCCACATCCAGCGCTCCGCGAAACAGGAACGGAAAACACAGCACGTTGTTGACCTGATTCGGGTAGTCGGTGCGCCCGGTGGCGAGGATCGCGTCGGGCCGGACCTCCTTGGCGAGTTCCGGCAGGATCTCAGGGGTCGGATTGGCCAGGGCCATGACCAGCGGGCTCGCCGCCATCTGCGCCAGCCATTGCGCCTTGAGTACCCCGGCGGCGGACAGACCGAGGAAGATGTCCGCCCCCTCCAGGGCCTCGGCCAGGGTACGCATCGGAGTATCCACCGCGTAGCGTGCCTTGTAGGGATCCATCTCTGTGGTACGCCCGGTGTAGACCACCCCGGCGATGTCGGTGACGACGATGTTCTCTTTCCGCAGTCCCAGATCCACCAGCAGATCCAGGCAGGCAAGCGCCGCGGCGCCCGCCCCGGCGGTCACCAGACGTACCGATTCGATCGACTTGCCCACCACCTTCAGACCGTTGAGGATCGCGGCGCTGACCACGATCGCAGTACCGTGCTGGTCGTCATGAAACACCGGGATATTCATCCGCTCCTTGAGCGTCTGTTCGATGATGAAACACTCCGGCGCCTTGATATCCTCCAGATTGATGCCGCCGAAACTCGGCTCGAGCCGGGCCACGGTCTCGATGAACAGCTGGGGATCCCGCTCCTCGACTTCGATATCAAACACATCGATATCGGCGAACTGCTTGAACAGGACCGCCTTGCCCTCCATCACCGGCTTGGAGGCATGGCTGCCGATCGCCCCCAGGCCCAGCACCGCGGTACCGTTGGTGATCACCGCCACCAGATTGCCCCGCGCGGTGTATTCCGCCGAGGTATTGGGGTCCTTTTGAATCTCCTCACAGGCGGCCGCCACCCCCGGAGAGTAGGCCAACGCCAGGTCGCGCTGGTTGGCCATAGGCTTGGTCGCCTTGATTTCGAGCTTGCCCGGTTTGGGATGGCGATGGTAGTGCAGCGCTGCGCTACGCAGCTGTTCGGTTTTGGACCCTGGTTTGGAACTTGAGGAATCCTGCATCATCGATAGCCCTTCATGTGGTCGATCGCCTCCGGTAAAAAGAGTGAGATTTTCGGTACGTAGGTAATCAGCATCAGGAACAGCAGCAACAGCCCCAACCAGGGCAGTGCTGCGCGGATCACCCAGCCGATCGAGTTGCCGGTGATACCGGCGGTGACGAACAGGTTCAGGCCAACCGGCGGCGTCAGCATGCCGATCTCCATATTAACCACCATGATGATACCCAGGTGGATCGGATCTATGCCCAGTTTCACGGCGATCGGAAACAGGATCGGCGCCATGATCAGGAGTACCGCCGAAGGTTCCATGAAATTGCCCGCCGCCAGTAACAGCAGGTTCACAACAATGAGGAACATCCAGGGCGCTAGCCCCCATCCGACGATGGCGTCCGCGATGGCGTGGGGAATACGCTCGGTGGTCAACACATGGGCGAACAGCATGGCGTTGGCGATGATGAACAGCAGCATGATGCTCACCTTTGCCGCATCCAGCACCGTTTGGCGTACCTCCTGATTGAAAAACACCTTGGGCAGGGCCAGGGCGGATTGGGAGAGATTGCGTGCAAGCATCGGTGCCAGGGATTCCCCTTCCCGGCGCCAGGGCACCCCCTTGAGCGGCCCCATGTCCCGGTAACCGAACACAGAAACCAGGAAGGCATAAACCGCCGAAACCGCGGCGGCCTCGGTGGGACTGGCGACACCGCCGTAGATAGAACCCAGCACGATCACGATCAGCAGCAGCCCCCCTGAGGCGATGAAACCGGAGCGGAAAATTGCCTTGAAACCCGGCCAGGGTTGGGATGGCAGCCCCATCACCCGGGCCGCGATGTAGATCGCCACCATCAGGATCAGCCCCATCAGAATGCCGGGAATGAATCCCGCCATGAACATCTTTGCGGCGGAAACCTCGGTGGCTGCCGAATAGACCAGCATGACGATGGAGGGGGGTATCAGAATGCCCAGGGTACCGGCATTGGCGATAACCCCTGCGGCAAAACTCTCCGGATAGCCGGAACGCACCATACCGGCGATAACGATAGTGCCGATCGCCGCCACCGTAGCCGGTGAGGATCCGGAGACCGCGGCGAACAGCATGCAGGCCATGACCGAAGCCATCGCCAGTCCGCCCCGGATATGACCCACGCAGTCCACCGCGAAATTGATCAGACGCTTGGCCACACCGCCGGTGGAGAGGAAAGCGGAGGAGAGAATAAAAAACGGAATCGCCAGCAGGGTATAGTGCTCCGACAAGGCCTCGAACAGCTTTAAGGCCACCGAAGCGAGGGAGTCAGAGGAGAAGAACAGGATCGTGACGATACTCGAAAGACCCAGCGCCACGGCAATCGGCATGCCGATGAGCATGCAGATGAAAAGCAGTAAAAACAGGGAGACCGTCGCCATCAGCCCAGCCTCCCCGGATTCTGTTTCTGTTCTTCCGCCAACTCGTTCGCCAGTTGCATGCTATCCCGGGCTTCATCCGAGTGGGAGAAACCCATCGACGCTCCGCTGGCGATCCCCCAGAGTAATTGCAGCAGACGCAAGGAAAAGAACCCCAGCCCGATGATGAGAATACTGTGCGCAATCCAGACCTGGATCGGTATATCCTCCAACTCGATACCGATCTTCTTCATCTTGGCCAGATAGACCCAGGAACCGTAAAGGAACAGCCCGCAATAGACCAGACTGAGGACCACGGCGATTCCGGAAACAATCCGGTGGGGTAGATCAGGCAGTTTTTGCACAAAGGCATCGACACCGATATGCGCCCCTACCTTGAGACCATACGAAATGCCGAACAGGACGAACCAGGCCGAGAGGTGCAGGGTCAGTTCCTGGGCCCAGAGAAAGCCGCTGTTGAAGACGAAGCGCATCACCACCTCGACAAAAACCAACAGGGTCATGGCGACCAGCAGCAGAGCGATAACAGTCTCCTCTGCCTTGTTCAACATCTGTTTCAGCATCGGTGTTCCTCCCGGGCTTTTCGGTATCCGATCGTGAAGTTTGAGCGGATTTTTTTCTTCTATGGTGTCGTTTTGATTTATCCGGATCAGCCGGAGTTACCTGCTGTCCCGAGGAAGTGTACCGGTCTACGAGGGAGGGCGACAAACCCTCCCTCCGACTTGATGATGGGTCACATATTATTTGAATTATAGGCGGCATCAATCAGATCTTTGCCAATTTCCTCTTCAAATTGTTTCCACACCGGCTTCATCACCTCAACCCACTGGGCCCGTTCTTCCGGTTTCAGGGCGATCACCGTGCTGCGTCCGGAATCGATGATCTTCTGTCGATCCTCGACACTCTTCTGTTCCGCCACCTGATTACCGAAGGCAATGGCCTCGTCCAGGGCCTTTTTCACCTCCATACGGATATCATCCGGCAGCTCCACCCAGAACTCCGTGGAGGTCACCACCATGTAGTCCAGCAGTCCATGATTGGACTCGGTGATGTAGGGCTGCACCTCGAAAAACTTCTTCGAGTAGATGTTGGACCAGGTGTTTTCCTGACCGTCGATGGCCTTGGTCTGCAGCAGAGTGAACACCTCGGAGAACGGCTTCTTCAACGGGGTGGCGCCCACCGCCTCGAACTGGGCCGCAAGCACATCCGAAGTCATGATGCGGAATTTCTGCCCGGACGCGTCGGCGGGGACGTGGATCGGCTTGCTGGAGGAGAGCTGTTTCATACCGTTGTGGATATAACCCAGGCCAACCAGACCTTTCTTTTTCATTGAGTTCAGCAACTTCTGACCGGCTTCGCTCTGCTGGAAACGCTCCACGGCCTGCATATCCTTGAACAGGAAAGGCAGATCGAACAGTTGCAGTGAACGGGTGTAGCTCTCGAACTTGGACAGCGCCGGCGCGGCCATCTGGACATCGCCCAACAGCATGGCCTGGAGCACTTTGTTGTCACCGAACAGTTGGGAGTTGGGGTAAACCTCAACCAGGACTTTTCCTTTCAGGCGCTGCTCCACCAGCTCCTTAAACTTATTGGCCATCTGGCCTTTGGGGGTGTTCTCCGCCACGACATGGGAGAACTTGATGACGATCGGCGCCGCCGATGCCGGAACCGTGACCAGACAGGCCACCAGTGAGATAAGAAGACAGAGTCTGCGCATTTGATCCTCCTCAACAGGATAGGGGCATATTGTTTTCAACCCGGGGGTTGAACTGCGGATCTTCCCGACTCCTTCGATGAAAGCGGGATTCAGATCAAGGCTGACTGGAGCAAAATCGGGGCCAATTCCTATTTACCCGGAATTTGCGGCGGTATTCCCTGGAATCAGCCGGTCTATGAACGAGATGGGCTGCGCCAGGATACCGGGACTGAAGCCCCATAACGGCAGTGTACGGAAGACAAAAATTAAAAAAACACGAAAACACATGGGTGTCACAGGGACATTCAGATCGGTGTTCCGCGCCGGTACAAGTCGATTTTCGGCGGATTTACGCCAACTTATTATTCGAAAATGGGTAAAATTTACCCATTGCTTGAGGAATGGAATGCGTCCACCAGGCTCAAGACCCGGTCATTTCTTCTGACTGGAAGCCTCTTTCCAGGAAACATCCCAGGGACTGTTGAGCCATCGACTGGCCGCACTCGAGAAACTCATTGCAGAATCCTCCTCGGGCAATGCGGTGATTTCGATCTCCTCTTCCACTGCAACCTCCTCCACCCCGGTAATCTGGTGGGTTTCCATAACGAAGCTGAGCTTATTCAGTGGCACACCGGCACGCAGAAGCTTCTTGTCACGTTCCAGATTGGAAACCACGCCGCTGAGAATCTGCTTCATGGCCTCGGGATAGTTTGGATTGGCCAACATTTGCTGCACATCCGTTTGCATCTCCTGGATCTTCTCTTCTGCCCTGGTACGCTGTATCTGCTCCTGGCGATCGAGATCAACCAGTTTCTGACGGAGGATCTCCCGGGAGACCGGCACCGTGGCACCGGGTGTCTGAACCCCCCGCTTACGCAGCAACACCCGAAGGGATACCGCAGTCTGCGCAGTCCGTTTGAACTCATCGAGAAGATCCATGGGATTCTCCTCCTGAGTGGTGCTGGACAGGGTTATGAACTCGATGCCTTCGTCACTGCTGAGATCCTGATCTGAAAACGCAAGAATCCTGTCCAGGGTCCGCTTGATGACCGACTCAAGATTGGCGTAGTAGATTTTGATCTGTTTCACCGGCAGGTTCCGCAGACTGTCACTCAAAGCGCTGTAAAGCTGCAGGGCCTTTTCCGGAATCTCCTTCGAGGGCACACCCAGCACCATGACCGCATTCAGGCTGTCCTGCATGCTCTCTATGGCCTTTGTGATTTCGACGATTTGCTGAAGTATCTTGCGCTTATCCTCGAGATTGGCGATATCGGTCCGCATCATCTCGTTGAGGGAGTCATTCGACACTATTGTTCTCCTTAGCTGATTACCAGGCCACCATGATATCGGCCGTTACACAGGACGCTTGAGCAACCGGACGGCTCTCGCAAGACAAAATGCACCGATCCTATCGGGTGTCTGGAACGATGAACGGGTACAAGATCGGCAAAATTTCGTCATTCCGGCGCATGCCGGAGAAGTGGTACATGGATAAACGTTTCTTTCGTTCCCACGCTCTGCGTGGGAACGCATACTAAGCCTGCTGTAACGATCGGCCTTGCCGAGTGATTCGTACCCCGGTCTGCATTCCCACGCGGAGCGTGGGAACGAGAAAACACCAGACATCCTGGATCCCGGCGTACGCCGGGATGACGGTGGTATCTGGCTTATAGATATGCCATTGGAATTCAACCCGATTCATCCGCCGCAGACCTGCTCCCACGTCAAGCCGAACCTGGACAGATATTTGCGCAGCCGGTCGGCATCATTCGAGCTGCTTTTTCTCTGCCGTGAGGCATTGAACAGGGCACGCCCCGCCTCGGAGAGGGAGGCTGATCGGGCGCAGACCCTGATCACCGAAGCCAGTTGCAGACGATCGAAAAGATCGATCTGCGCCAGGGCTTCGGCAGGCATGAGCGGCGCCAGACCGTCATCAAGGGCATCGCTCTTTTGCCATTGGTTGCGTAAACGTACGATCTCATCGGCGACGTCCTCCTCCGTGATGCGCCCCCCTTCGGCCAGAGTGGCGAGCCGGGAAACAGACGCGGACAGTTCACGGAAATTACCCCGCCATTGCGTGTCCGGGGCGGTGGCGTAGGCCAGGTATCGTTGCCGGGCAGGTTTGTTGAATCGCAAACGACGGCCGAGCTCCCCCGCCTGTCGTTCCAATTCAAACTCCAGATTAGGCTCGATGTCCTCCGGCCGCTCCGCCAACCCCGGAAGGTGAAAGGTCCAGAGATTGATACGGGCATAGAGGTCTTCCCGGAATCGCCCCTGCTCCACATCGCTGCGCAAATCACGGCAGGTTCCCGCGATCAACTGAAAATCACTCTTCACCTCATGATCCGATCCCATGGGATAGAAACGCTTCTCCTCGATTGCCTTGAGCAGCATCGACTGTTCATCCAAACCCAGTTCACCGATCTCATCCAGAAACAGCAACCCCCCATCGGCCTGGCGCAGCAGTCCTTCCCGTTCACCGACCGAGCCGGTATAGGCGCCCTTGGTGTGGCCGAACAGGGCCGACATGGTGCCTTCCCCATGCAGGGTGGCGCAGTTGACCTCGACAAAGGGGCCGTTGAGCCGGTGGCGCTGGCGTTTGAGCTGGTAGACCTGACGGGCGAGAAACGACTTGCCGGCGCCGGTGGGGCCCAGCAGGAGTATGGGCGCGGAGGAACGGTTGGCCACCCGTTCGATGGCGTCGATCATCAGGTTGAAAGCGGGATTTCGGGTGGCGATACCCGATTTCAACAGGTTGAGCGTCTCCTCCCGCTCTTCGGCAAAGCGCTGGGCGATGCGATCGTAGCGGGACAGATCGAGATCGATGAGGGTATAGCTGCCCACCTCCCCGGTCCGTTGTTTGGGCGGTGGTGCGCTTTGCAACAGCCGAGCGGGGAAGTAGTTTGCCTCGGTAAGCAGAAACAGACAGATCTGGGCGACATGGGTACCGGTGGTGATGTGGATCAGATACTCCTCCTGCTCCGGCTCGAAGGGGTAACCCCGGGTAAAGTCATGCAGAGCGGCGTAGACCTGTTCAAAATCCCAAGGATTCTCCAGGGGCATCGGATGCCAGACCAATTCCGTTTCCGGCGACACAGCGGCGATATCCTTGGCCAAGATCTCCTTCACCCGCTGATACCTGTCCGGTTGATAGAAAAGCTCCAGGCGGTCGATCAGAAGATCCTCCTGTTGGCAGAGTGACAGGCTGGGACGCCATTTCTCCCAACGGCCCTTGCCACGCCCCTCATCCAGCACCGCGCCGAGAAAACCCAGCACCACCGTTTTTTTCATCAGATGTTTCCTTCGCCCGAAAGACTACGACCCGCCATTATAATCACAGGACTATAATCACTGGCGGATGTGGTGAAGAGGGTGCATTCGAAGCCCGTGCAAGCCAAGATCGAGGCGAAAACGCTCGTCACAGCATTACGCCAGGCAGTGAAACTAACGGATTATGATGCGTCAGCTTCGGCTGACATTAATGCGGCATGAATACTGGCCGCGACACGGTGTCCGTCCGCCACGGCCGAAACAACATCCGGGCCGCGGACCATGTCACCCGCCGCCCATAGCCAATCTTCACTGCTTCGCCCGGCGGCGTCCACCTGCAGGCGACCCCGTTCCCAGACCAACTTCTTGGTCAGCACTTCGCCCAGCAACGCCGTATCGCTCATCTGGCCGATGGCCTCGATCACCATGTCGCCCGGGTGGAACTGCTCGTCGGTATCGTCATAGCTTGGGGCAAAGCGGCCTTGTTCATCGAAAATCGACTTCACACGCCAGGTGGCAAGACCGGTAACCTTGTTGTCCTCAATGATTACCTGCTGCGGGCCTCGGGCGTCGAAGATAGCGACGCCCTCTTCCCTCGCTTCCTTGATCTCTTCCGGATCGGCGAGAAAATGGTCGATATCCTCCAGGGCCGTCACCGTGACTTTCACCTCACCGAAGGTCTGTTTCTGCAGCCGCGCCAGGGTCCGGGCGATATCCATGGCAACATTGCCTCCGCCGATGACCACAGCGCTGCGCGGGGTGCCGAAGTTCTCTCCGGCAGTGGCTTGGCGCAACAGATCAACCGCCTTTCTGACATCGGGATGATCGGTGCCCGGTATACGAGTGCCGCGACCCAGCTGCAGTCCCAGCGCGATCAGCACCGCATCATGGCTGGTACGCAGTTCGTCGAGGCTGATATCGCTGCCGATACGGGTGTTGCAGCGGATCTCCACCCCCAGCGAGCGGATAACATCCACCTCTTGGTCGATGATGTCGTAGGGCAGACGATACTCGGGTATGCCCCAGCGTGTCATACCCCCCGGCTTGTCCAGCGCTTCGAATACGGTGACCCTATGGCCCGACTTAGCCAGATCGAAGGCGGCGGTGAGACCCGCGGGTCCGGCTCCGATAATGGCAACCCGCTTGCCGGTAGCCGGCGCGGGTTCGCCAATGGCGTTGCGAATCTGCTCCACTGATACCTGATCCATGATGTGGCGTTTGAGCCAGCGGATGGCGATCGGATCGCCCTCGTGACGGGCAGCGCAGGTGGTCTCGCATCGGTGGGTGCAGACACGGCCGCAGATCGCGGAGAAGGGATTGGTTTCGTAGAGCAGCGCAACACCCCGTTGGTAGTCTCCGTCGCGGATGGCGGCAATATACTCGGGTATCGCCATGTGGGTGGGGCAGGTGGCGATGCACAGCCCGCAGGAGACACAACGGTCGGCTTCCAATTTAGCCTGAGCGATGTCGTAACCGTTTACGATCTCGTCGAAGCAGCCGATACGCGCTTGCGCTTCCATCTCGCCCATCCGCTCCCGAGTCTTCCCGGTCAGGCGATGCCCCTCGGGCCGGTGGTACCCCAACTCGGCCTCATCCCAGTTCTTGGCGTCGACGCCGGGAATGAAGCGGAAGGCATCCGGATCGGCATCGACCCAGGTGTACGCGTTGGACATGGTGAGGGATCCGGTCATGCAGACATCGACACACAGGGCGCACCAGCAGCAGCGGCCGTAGTCGATGCGCGGTCTCAGGCCGGAATCCCCCTGACGGCTCTTTTGCCCCGCCGGCACCATGTCGATGGCGCCGTTCTGGCAGATCGCCTCGCAGGTGCCGCAGCCGATGCACAGCTCGGCGTCGTTGCGGTGGAAACCGCGATAGCGCTCCGCGCCGGGACGCTCGGTGAGCGGATCCCGGATGCTCACCGGATCCTGGAACAGATACTTCCACGCGGTGAAAGGTGAGAGGATATTCCGCACGCTCATCGCTCGATCTCCGGTGGATAGGTGTGCAACGAGACCATCAGACCGGCGACATCGGCGATGTTCACGTTCACGATCAAACGCTCCAGCAGCGCCATGGCGTGGGTATAGGAAGGACCGCGCACATTGATCCGGCGCGGGTAGCCGCTGCCGTCGGTGACCACGTAGTAACCGTATTCGCCCCGCGAACATTCACCGCGCACATAGGTTTCTCCCCGTGGAATCTTCCAATGCAGCACATTGGGCAGCTTGGCCATCAGCGGACCTTCCTGGGGCATGCCGGCCAGAATCTGGCGAATCAGATCAACCGACATCAGCGCATCCCGGCGACGGACATCGGCGCGGGCATAGGCGTCGGAACCAGTGCCGGTTACCGGCTTGAAATCAAGCTTGGGATAGACCAGATAGGGGTGATCGCTACGTACGTCCCTGGCCACGCCACCGGCGCGGGCGTTAGGCCCGGTGACGCCGTATTGCTCCATCAGCTGCGGTTCGATAATACCCAGCCCCCTGGCGCGTTTTTCGAATACCGCATTGTGGAACATCACCTCTTCCACATCCTGCAGGGTACGCTCGATCTCGCACAGGGTCTCCTCCATGCGTTCGGCAAAACCCGTCGGCAGACCATCACGTACCCCGCCGGGCAGGATAAACATGTGATAGATGCGCGCGCCGGTAAGCTCTTCGAAGCGGTCCAGCATCAGGTCGCGCACATAAGTGGTCCATTGACCGATGACGCCCAGGCCGAAGGCACCGGCCTGACCGCCCAGATACATCATGTAACTGTTGAGGCGACCCATTTCCAGGATCAGAGTACGGATCCAGTTCGCCCGCTCGGGGGCCTCGAGGCCGGCCAGTTCTTCGATCGCGGCGGCATAGCAATACTCATTGAAGTCCGGCTCCGGCACACAGACGCGACAGACGATGGGAAAAACCTGAATGAAGCTGCGCCGCTCCATCAACTTTTCAAAGCCCCGGTGCAGGTAACCGACATGGGTTCTGCCCGCCACCACCTCATCGCCACAGACGGTGAGTTCGAGGGCCATATTACCGGTGATGCCCGGATGCTGCGGGCCCTGCCAAAGCTTCAGGTACTTGCCTGAAGCCAGATCGATGCCAGGCGCGCTGGGAGACGGGGTGGTCACGGTGAAGTCGGAGTCGGGAACGGGTTTCATGTCAGTCGGAGTCCGGATAGAGCTGTTGCTTCATGTAATGGGCCGGGTCCTGAGTCTCACGCCCGGGCCGCTGCTTGAAGTTCTCTTCCGCGAACTTCAGGGTATCGAAGTCCCGCCGGTAGGGGGGCTTGTCGATCCAGCCTTCCAGAATGAACGCTTCGTCGACCCGGGGACTGCCGGGAAAATCGATACCGAACATCTCGCGCAGCTCCCGTTGGTAGGTTTCCGCCGTCGGCCACAGGTCGTGGATGCTCTCCATGCTCGCCAGTCCCTCAGCCGGGCGTGCGATCATGACGCGCACCCCGAGATCACACCGCTTTTCCCGGTTGGAGAGCAGGTAGGTGAGCTGAAATTCCCCCTCCTCCAGCCAATCCACCGCGGTAAGCAGCACCAGATGGGTGAAACCCTCCGTATCACGCAACCGCACCAGCAGGGAACGCAGATGTTCGCTCGACAGGGTAACGAAGCCGAGGTCGGATCGCTGCCGGGTTAGCGCTCCGAGTGGAAACTGTTGTTTCAAGCGCTGATAGAGATCATCGAGATACATGCTGTCACCAGTTGTAATCGGGCATATCCCAATCGTGAATCACCCGCTTCTGGTTGGCCTTGTACCAATCGAAGTGTTCGGCGTAATGATTGGCGCCTTCGGCCTTGCCGGCGCGAATCAGCTTCTTCAAATCTTCGAATCCCGCCAGCAGCGCCTCGGGGCGCGGCATGCAACCGGCGATATAGAGATCCACCGGTAAATAGTCGTCGAGGCGTTTGATGGTGTTGTAGGAGTCCCAATACATCCCCCCATTGAGGGTACAGGAGCCCAGGCCGATGACATACTTGGGGTTTTGCATCTGCTCATAGGAGCGAATCACCCGCTTGAGGGTCTTCACCGACAGGTAGCCGGAGATGATGAAAAGATTGGCCTGGCGCGGCGTCGGCCGCCACTGCACACCGTAGCGATAAGCGTCGAAACGGGGCGTCATCAGAGGTCGCATCTCGATGGCGCCGCAGCCGGTGCCAAAACCGAGGACCCAGAGCGATTGCGCCCGGGCCCAGTTTAAAAACTTCTCCACGATCTTGAGATAGACGGGAGGCATCACGGTCGGCGCCGCATCACAATAGTAGTCGCGCAGGGGATCGACCTCGAACTCGAAGCCGTCGGGACCTTTGACGGTGTGCTTTTTCAGTTCCGTTTTCATCCTACCCTCACACCACAATCACCGATAATACGCCGAGCGGCACCGCCCAGATCATGAACCAACGGATCGACTGCTCGACACGAAAGCGGGGGAATACCACGCCGACGAAAGCCGACCACAGATAGATCAGGAACACCTTTAAGAAAAATACCGGCCAGCTGGCCGCCCCACCGAAGAACAGGGCCATGTAGATGACGATTTTGGCGATGGGGAAGATCGCCCGGTTGGTCTGCATCAACGCCAGGTAGGAGGAGTGGTACTCCGTAGGCGGGCCGATGGGGATCTCCTGGGGCGCCAGCACCACATCGAAGGGCGGACGCATCATGGAGCCAAGAAAAGAGAGCATGGCCGCGGCCACCGCCAACGGATTGGTGAAGAGGGTCCAATTAAGCACACTGCCCTGCTGGGCGGCGACGATTTCCGTGATGGAGAGTGTCTGGTACTGAAGCGCCACCGAGAACACGGCAAGGGCCAGGGGCAGCTCCGCGGCGGTGACCTGAGACAGACCCCGGGTGATGCCGATGGCGGAATAGGGATGGCCACTCTCGGCGGCGCCCAACGCCATGCCCAGAGTGCCGAAGAAGATGAAGTAGAGGGCCAGGATCAGATCACCGGCGAAGGAGAAATTCGAGAACATCTCCGAGCCGTAGATCGTAGGCACAAACAGCAGCAGCCCGACACCGCCCGTGAGGCGGAACACCGGCCCCAGGTAGTACATGACACCGTGAGTGATTGAACTCCTCAGACCATAGTTCTTGATGACATCAAAATAGTTCTGCCACACCGGGACACCATAGCGACGACCAACCCGGGCGGCGATCTTCTGGATCAGCGCATTTTGCAGATAGCCGAAATTAATAATGATGAAAAGCGTCAGCACGGCATAGGGAATCTTCATCCAATCGAAATTCACACCCCCCCTCCCGCAACGCTCAGCGCATAGACAACAAGAACAAAAGCCAGCAATTGCACCGCATAGGTCTGGCCGTTACCGGTGTAGAAGCGCCGCCCAAGATCGGCGCCATTGTGCAGGGTAGCGCTCACGGCGTCCCAAAAGCGGGTGACCAAGGGCTGCACCAGAAAGCCGAGCGCCCTGCGATAGGGGGCGAAAAAGTCCCAGGCGAAGTGGGTGGTCTCGGGCCGGTAGGGCCGTTCGGCGGCAAATACGATATTGAACTGCTTCACCTTCTGGGCGCGACGATTGACAAACAGCAGCCACAGAAACAGGGTCGTGAAGATACCCCCGATGATCAGCATGATCGGAATCGGCTCCCAATAGCCATATTGGCTGCCGATGTGAAGTCCTTCCCAGCTCAACCCCCCTTCGGGGAAGAACTGGTTCATGTAGTGATCGACGCGGCGCAGTGCCAGCCCGGGGACCAGGGCGAAGCCGAGCAACAGCACCACATAGATCATTTGCGGCAGCACGACCCAGAACGGCGCCTCTTTCAGCTTTCGGTGCTCATCCTTCAACTGTCCGAGGAAAACCGTATGAATCAACCGGAAAAGGTAGAGGAAGGCGACCGGTCCCGAGAGAAAGATGAGAATCATGGGCAGCCGCATATCGGAATCCAGGATCGCGTTATAGAAGATCCAGCGGCCGCCAAAGCCCGACAGGGGCGGCACCCCCGACATGGCGATGATACCGATCAGCACAGCGATGAAGGAGAGCGGCATCAGGGAGATCAAGCCGCCCATCCGGTACATGGCGCGGGTCCCGGTGCGCTTGGCCACACCACCCACCGAGAGGAAAAGCATCGACTTGTAGATGTAGTGGTTGATCACGAACATCAGCGCCATCAGCCAACCCAGGTGATTCATCATCGCCAGACCGAACAGGGCATAGCCCATCTGACCGATGGAGGAGTAGGCAAGCAGGCGCTTGGCGTCCTCTTGGAAGATGGCCATCAGATTGCCGAGCAGCGCGGTGAGCGCGCCGACCCAGAGCATGAGGTGTGTCAGTTCGATACCGTAGAGCTGCTGTTTGCCCATGCTCATCAGCAGGATGAACAGGCCGAACAGACCGGCCTTGAGCAGGATGCCGGAGACCATGGGCGAGACGTCTGTTTCGGCCTCCGCATGGGCGCCGGGCAGCCAGATGTGCAATCCGATGGCCGCGGTCTTGGTCATGAAGCCGATGGCCAGCAACAGAAAGACCCAGGGCGCCCGTGGCGCCAGCACCGTTTTCAACGCTTCAAGTTCTATTTGAGGCGCACCCTGGGCCGCCAGGGCGAAGCCGGCCAGAATCAAGAAGGCGCCGCCGAGTGAAAACACCAGGTAAGAGAGGGCATGGGGCTCGGAATGTTTGCCCCGCAGGATCAGAAAATAGGAGCCGACGGTCAGCACCTCCCAGGCGGCGAAAAAGGCGAAGCTGTCGGCGGCCTGGATCAGCAGGGTCATGCCGGCGTACATCAGCATCGCCGAGGGGTAGAAGCCGATGCGCCGGCCGTGGGCGTCGAAGCTGGCCAGCAGCGTCACCGCGCCACCGGCCAGGAAGATGACGGCAAAGATCAGCCGCAAGGGATCGAATTCGCTCCAGGTGAGGGCAAAGTAGCCGGCCATGCCGGTAATCGCGAGCAGGTTCTTGGTCCAAGCCGGCAACCCTTCGAGCAACAGAAAGGCCAGCGCAAACAACAGCGGCAACAGGGTCAGCAGATTGGCCCTTCCTGACAGCTCGCCCCACAGGTAGCCGAGTCCCCAGCCGATGATGACCGCGACAGCGATGGCCAAAACGCCCCCCGGCTCGAACGAAACAGCCTTGGCAGGTTTGTCGCGCTTGACGGCGTAGCCGAACCAGCGAAAGAGATAGGTCGCCTCGATCAATGCGCCAAACAGGATCAGGCCCAGTAGCCCCAGGCGGCCCTCGGCAGCCAGCACATGGACCAGTTCCCACTTGGCGTAGAAACCGGGAAACGGCGGCAGACCGAGCAACAGACAGAGGAGACTTGCAAAAGCGAACAGCATCAGCGGATGACCGCGCAGCGCCGCCCAGGCGGTCAATTCACGCCCCGGGATCAGGCCGGACAACCAGTAGAGACCGGCCTTGGCGACGGCATGGGCGACAAGCAGGCCCAAAGCGATGAAACCGGCGAGATCGCCCAGCACGTCGCGCTGGCCCAGCACCACCAGGATCAGGCCGGTCTGGGCCACCGAGGAGTAGCCGAGCAGGCGGCGGTCGTTGGTCTGCGGCAGGGCCAGCAGGTTACCGATGACAAAGCTGACGATACCGATGCCGGTGGCCACGGGCAACCACGCCGCACCGCCGACCGCAAGCAGCTTGTCCATGGCATAGAGCGCCGCACTGACGCCGGCTGCGGAGAACAGCGCCGAATAGGCCGGATGCGCCGATTCGTAGATGTCCAGCGCCCAACCGTTGGCGGGCACCGGCTTGAGCTCGGCGGCCAGGGCGATAAACATCAGGAAGAAGATAAGAGTGCCGTTGGGCAACAGACCGAGGGATGCCCCCGCCATGTCATCGAGATTGAGTGAACCGACGACATGGTAGGCAAAGATGATTCCGACCAGCAGCAGGATACCGATCACCTGGGTGACAACCAGATACTTGAAACCCGCCGCCAACGCACGCTCGTCATTGGATAGCAGGATCAGGCCGCCGGTAGCGATGGCGGCCAACTCAAAGAACACAAACAGGTTAAAGACGTCGCGTGTCAGGATGATGCCGCAGTAGGCCATGATCGCCACCAACAATACCGCGATGGAGCGCCTGCCCAGGCGCAGTAGCGTATCGCGCAAGGCCAGCGCCGAGAGCAGGCCCGTTGCACAGACGATCAGCACCAGTGCGGCCTCGGGCAGAGCCATGCGCAGCTTGATCGCGAAAGGTGATGGCGTACCGGCGGTGATGATCTCCATCGGCGCCGCGCCACGGTAGGCGAACAGCAGCACTCCGTCGAACGCCAACCAACACATCAAGCCGAGTGCGACGAGCATCAGGGTGTAGCCGGCATAACGCCACTGCTCCTTGAGCAGACCGAGCAGGAAGGCGGCAGCCAGAGGGGTCGCGATGATGAATACGGCGCTCACCACTTGAGCTCCGTGAAGCGGCCGATATCGAGGGAGCGTCTCTTTTCAAACAGCTTGTAGGCATAGGCCAGCATCAGTGCCGTAATACCGACGCCGATGACGATGGCGGTAAGCACCAGCGCTTGAGGCAAGGGGTCGATCATCTTCGTGGCGGCTTCACCGACCGGCACTGCCTGATCGAGGATCGGCGCGGTACGCCCGGTCATGTACCCGACGGCAACGAGGACCATGTGCACACCGGTTTCGGCGAGGGTGAAGGCGACGATCATGCGCAGCAGATTGCGGTTGGTCAACGCACCGTAGAGGCCGATCAGGATCAGGGTGAAACCGGTGGCCATGACGATTTGCGCAATCACAGTTCTTCGGTCTCCGAAAAGTCCGTCAACATTGAGGAAAACTCGGCGCCGACCTTAAGACCGATGAGGGAATAGATCAGGGGAATGGCGCCCGCGGAGAAGAGTTGCCCAAAATCGCCAAGCGGCAGGATGCGATTATCGAGAAAGCCCCCGGCCAGGAATAACCCCATCGCACCGAGGCTCACATAAAAGAAACCGGTCAAGGACTCGACGAGGGCGATCAGTCGGTGGCTGATATGTTTGACCGGATCGGTCAACAGAATCAGCAATACGCCCGAAGCGATAACCGCGCCCCCCTGAAAGCCGCCACCCGGCGTCAAATGACCGTTAACAAAGATGTAGACGCCCAGCAGCATGAACAGCGGTACCAGCAACCGTGTGCCAACGGTCAGCAGTTCGCCCACCGGGGTGAGCGCTCGGCGCTGTTTTTCGCACAGACGCCCGCTGGCCAGCACCAGGCCGACGATAGCGGCGGAGAGAAACAGCACCGTGACTTCACCCAGGGTATCGAGGCCGCGGTAAGTCACGATAATGGCGGTGACGACATTGGCCGCACCCAGATCCTCGGCGGTGTGATCGGCGTAGTAACGTCCGGTTAGATTAAGCTCGGCATCCGGTTGGTAGGTGCTTAGCAATTGCCAGAACAGGGTTCCAAGCACCAGCATCAGCAGCAGGGCGATCAGTCGCTTAATCAAATCCCCCCTCCTCGGCACCCTTTTGACCCATACCGCGCACCCGGCCGAGCACGAAGAAGAACAGGAAAGTGGTCAGGCCGCTGCCAATAGCGGCTTGAGTCATCGCCACATCGGGCGCGGCAAGAATAACGAACAGGACTGAAGCGAACAGACCCACCAGACCTGCCGCCAGAATGGCCACCGGGAGTTCCTTCGTACGAATTGATACCAACGCCGCGACGATCGCAGCCAACGCCAATACCCATGTCATGAGAGTAATCATGTTGATCATTGCGACGACTCCTGCATATCTTCCGCCAGACGGTCCACTACGGTCTTATCGGATTTCCGGATGCCGATACGATGTGCCGCGCGAGCCAATACCTGGGACGAAAGCGGATTGGTGGAGAGAATGAACAAGCCGATCAAAAACAGCTTCGCCCCCCACCCGGGCTGTAAGCAAACGATACCCGCCAACGTCAACAACGTGCCGAGCGTGGTCGTCTTGGTGCCGGCCTGTATGCGGTTGAACACATCCGGCATGCGTACCAGTCCCAGCCCGCCCAAGAACAGGAAGACGGCGCCGGAAAACAGCAATAGACCGCCGATCAGGTTCAGAGGGGTGTCGTCGAACATCACAGCCCCCGCTCCAGATAACGTGCAACGGCAATAACGCCGAGAAAGGAGAGAAGCGCATAGACCAATGCCACATCGAGATAGATGTAGCGGCCCTCGCTCAAAGCCACCAGGATGATGCCTACCACCGAGATGACCGTCAGTACATCAAAGGCCACCACCCGGTCAGGCGCTGACGGACCGATAAAAAAACGCCACAGAGAAAACAGAAAGGCCAGTCCCGCCAGGGTAGCGGCCATCAAAACAAGCGCATCAACCATACATCACCTCGAGATAGTGCTCGAATCGAGAGACGATATTGGCGGTTGCACCCTCCACATCCAGGGATTCGACCGTCACCCAGTGGATGTAGAGCCATTCGTCACGCAGTTCCACGGTAAGCGTGCCCGGTGTCATGGTTATCGCGTTGGCCAATAACTGACGCGCCACAGGGCTCTTGAGCTTGGTGCGCACCTTGACGATACCCGGATTCACGGGTAGTGATGGCGCCAGCACGATAGCGGCCAAGCGGATGTTGGATTTAATCAGTTCCTTAAAGAAATAGAGAATGAAGATTACCGCGGTACCAAGACCGCGAGGCGTGAGATTGAAGTCGGAAAAAACACTGCGCCCGTTTTGAAAAAACAGCGCGATCAGGAATGCTGCCGCAATGCCCACAATCAGGACATCCGGAGCCAAAGAGTTATTCAACAGCAGCCAAAATACAAGCAGTACTACAAACAGCCGCACGGAATGGCGCGCTTTCCGCATCCAACCTCCACTGTTTAATTCAGTCGAATGAAACGAAGTTGCCCGACAGATCTACTCCTCTGTGAGAACTCGGCTCATCGGTACTGCGTGGAGGGAACATCAAGCCTGTCTTGAACCGAGCATACCCCACAAAATACCCGGTTTTATTTGATAATTATCAATCGACTCTCAAATCATTGCCTTCGCCGCGAAATGACACAGCGATTGGGCGATACCGGCAGCTTGAGCTAGTTGCACTGTAGTTGCGTGTCCCGTTCCTGCCGTCCCTACCCTGCCAGACAACCACCCAGTTCGATATTTTAAGCAAGCAAAACCCGGATCATTTTCTGAGTAACCCCGAGCAAGACCGGTTGAGAAAAAGGGACCTGAAAAGTCCGTTTTGCGGGCTCACGATTTGAGTCACTCCCCCTTATATAATATCAGCATCACTGATAACGAAAGGGCAGCGCATAAAGCGCAACGATCCTAATTACCGCTCGTAATTTTTTAAATCATTGTCGCAAAGAAAAGGAGGTGACGAAGTAAGATCCGCATGAGAAATATTCTGTTATCCATTGGGCAACAAAATGTTTATGGCAAGTTACAAATCGCTGTAGGGAGTATTTATGAAACTATTTGGTAGGTTTACCGCTTTTAGCAACGTCCTGTTGCTTCTGGTCATGCTCATTACTTGTGCATTTTCAGTACAAGCAGAGCTGCTTTTTTCAGATAATTTTGAGACGACATCGACAAACTGGATAAACGTTACCGTCGGGGATAATAAAAACTGGACGCGTGATGCTTACGGCACGTCTTCTTACTACACCGGCCCTTCCAGTGGCGCGAACGGTAGTGTGTATTATATGTATTTGGAGACCTCATCCGGATCCGCTTACACGGCGGGTGATTCCGCGATACTACTAGGCCCCGGCATCACTCACATGAATGTTCAGTTGATCTTTCAGTACCATATGTATGGTGCGGACACCGGAACGCTGGCTGTTGATGTGCTTTCGGGTGGTAATTGGATAAACGGTGTTTGGTCCGTTACCGGACAGCAACAAAGCAGCGATAGTGCCGCCTATAAGACAGCCACTGTGGACTTGAGTGGTTATTCCGTTTCGCAAATACGTTTTCGCGCTACCGCCGCAGGTGGATACCGAGGTGATATCGCAATTGACAATATCAGCGTATCAGGAGATCCGGCAGGTCCAACCGCCCCGGTTTTCAATGATGATCCCATCATAAAAACGAATGCCCGGCAGGATCAGCCTTACACTGACAGCCTGGCGAATGACGCCAGCGACCTGAACGGCGATACCTTGTATTTCAGTAAAATCTCTGGCCCTGACTGGCTCTATGTGGCTTCTGATGGTGCGTTGAGTGGAACACCTGACGACTCGGCTGTAGGTCTTAATACTTTTGTTGTTGAAGTCTCTGACGGTAGTTTATCAAACAGCACGACCCTGAATGTTATGGTCAACGACAATACCACCCCCATAATTCTGAGCAGTGACGATTTTGAACAGGATATGGGTGGTTGGATCAACGTAACCACAGGAGACAATAATGACTGGGCCCGTGACTCAGACGGTACGCCATCCAGTAACACGGGACCGGCCAGTGGCGCAAACGGCAGTGATTACTATGTCTATCTGGAGACATCCAGCGGCTCGGCCTATAGCGCGGGAGACACAGCCATATTGCAAAGCCCTGATATTTCTTCGGGATCCAACATACAGTTGAAATTCCAATACCATATGTACGGTTCAAATACCGGAACATTGGCGGTCGATGTGCTTGAAAACGGCAGCTGGATAACGGATGTCTGGTCAGTTTCCGGACAGCAACAGCTTGGCAGCGGGGAAGCATACAAGGAACAAATCGTGGACTTGAGCTCTTATGAAGTAACAAACGTCCGGTTCCGGGCAACCGCCGTCGGCGGCTATATGGGTGACATTGCCATTGATAATGTTGAGCTATCGATCCCGGCGATAATTACCCAACCTGTCGCTCCGGTTTTTCTGTCGAATCCAATTAGCAAGCCCTCGGCTGTAATCAATATGTCATACAGCGGCAGCATCGCTGGCGATGCAACAGATGCTAACGAAGACAGCTTGACATTCAGTAAAGAGAGTGGACCAACATGGTTGAATGTTAACCCGGACGGCTCTATCACAGGGATACCCAGCAGTGACGATTTGGGTGCCAATAGTTTTGTTGTATCAGTCTCCGATGGTGTTTTTTCAACTACGACAACACTCAATATCTCCGTTCTCGATAGCGCCTTTTCCAATAGTGTTTATCCCGCCACGGCCGGGCATGGTATCGATGGCGGCGCAAACCATGGATGGACGGTTGATGGTGTTATCGACGAGTTCTCTTTGCGTACCGCATATCAGGATGATGTCATTGTAAGACGCTATACCAGTCTCGATTTCACCAAGCGCTTGCATTCTTGGGGAGTTTTCGAATTTAAACTTCCTCAAATCATCATCGACAATCCAACCCATGTTTTCGTAGAGTCGGCCACATTGGAACTGGATGTGGACGGTAGCTCATCTGGCACAATCAATCTCCACGGGTATTTGGGTAACGGCAGTGTCGGATTATCCGACTTTAATCATGAGAATCTGATTGCATCAGCTGTTTCGACCGCCCAAACAGTCTCTGCGGATGTGACTTCTTATGTAGGATCCGTGGTAGGCCAAAGTGAGTTTGTTGGATTCCTATTAAAACCCTGGGATATCAATTCTGATATGGGTGTCAGCTTGTGGAATGGTACGCCGCATCCGGCCTTTGGTTATACCAGCGGACAGATAGCACGTCTTGTGATCACCTATCGAATCCAATAATTAGAAAGCATGGAGTTGGTGACCTGTTGCATTCGTCATCAACTCCTTTACTACAGTCTTGCAGGTTGGGCAAAGGAGTGCCCTCGCCTGCCCGTCAAAGGCCGGCCCCCAACTTCGAACCGGCAGGCGATAGGCAAACACACTCCCATGTCAAACCGAACCTTGCCAGATATTTCCGCAACCGGTCAGCATCTTTTCATTTCCAGCTTCTTCAGATCTTAAGTCTACGATATCAAATTATAACTATTTATATTTAAATCTAATATTTTGAAGATACAGACCGATACTCACCTCAAGCAAAATCCAAATCAATTAATATTTTCTCTTTTTATTCAATATCTTAATGACGTTTCAAAAAAACTGGCACACTCTTCGCTATTATCCAAGCGACTTAGAAATATTTTGTTCTAACCAAGGAACGACACGATGGCTAACAAGATGCTTTTTTCCGCCGCCTCCCGGCAATCGCCGAAGACCGATAGCTTTAACGAAGCGGGCGGCTCCGCCTATCAGCTGAGTGCAAAACACGCCCTGGCCCAGTACGCGGTGACCGGTTGTTTAAACGGCACTTACTACGCCGGCGCGCAAACCCAGTTGGAGCAGGTGATCGCATTGTGCGCACAGGTCGAGTCGGAGTTCATCGCCCGTACTGCGATCTGGTGTCGCCGTCATGGAGGCATGAAGGATATGCCGGCACTGCTGTGTGCCATCCTGGCCGAGCGCGGTAGCGATTGGCTGCCGAGCGCCTTCGTCCCGGTCATCGATAACGGCCGCATGCTACGCAACTTCGTACAGATCTTGCGCAGTGGCGCAGTGGGGAGAAAGTCCCTTGGAACCCGACCGAAGCGTCTGGTGCAACAGTGGCTGAACCAGGCCAGCGAACAGCAACTGCTGGCCGCCGCGCTGGGTAATGCGCCATCACTGGCCGATGTGGTGAAGATGGTCCATCCAAAGCCGTCGGAAGCCTGGCGCTCGGCCTTCTTCGCCTGGCTGATCGGTAAACCCTACGATGTGGCGTCACTGCCGGATGCTGTGCTCAGCTTCGAGCGCTTCAAACGTGAAGGAGGAAAACTGCCCAAGGTGCCATTTCAGATGTTGACCTCGCTGCCCCTGAGCGAGTCGCAATGGGCAACCCTGGCGCAACGCGGAGGCTGGCAGATGGTGCGGATGAACCTCAACAGCTTCCAGCGCCACGGGGTGTTCCAGCAGCCGAAGATGATCAAGAAGCTGGCACGGCGCTTGGCGGACGCGGAGTCCATCCGCAAGGCCCGGGCGTTTCCCTACCAGTTGCTGACGGCCTATCAGTCGGCATCCGGGGTGCCGGAACCGATACGCCGGGCGTTGAAGCAGGCGATGGAAATCGCCCTGAGTAACGTGCCGGAACTGCCGGGACGGGTGGTGGTATGCCCCGATGTATCGGGATCGATGCACAGTCCCGCAACCGGCTGGCGACGGGGTGCAACCACTGCGACCCGCTGTATCGATGTGGCGGCACTGATCGCCGCGGCCTTCCTGCGCAAGGACCGCCGCACCCGGGTGCTGCCCTTCGACTGGGAGGTTTCCCGGGTGCGTATCGATGCGGATGCGGGAGTGATGGAAAACGCCACCCGCCTGGCCTCGATCGGTGGCGGAGGGACCGATTGCAGCGCCCCGCTGAAGTGGTTGAACAGGCACCGGGAGCAGGCCGATCTGGTGCTGTTGGTGTCGGACAACGAGTCCTGGGTCGGATCCGGTCGGCATGCCTCCAGCGAGGTGATGCACGAGTGGACCCGGTTCCGGCAACGCAACCCGGCGGCCCGGTTGGTTTGTCTCGACATCCAACCCTACGCCACCACCCAAGCACCGGAGCGTGAGGATATCCTCAACATCGGCGGCTTCAGTGATGCGGTCTTTACCCTGATCGAGCAGTTCGCCAGGGGACAGATGCAGGCGGGACACTGGGTTGGCGTAATCGAACGCCAACCGCTGGCAACCGCGTAGGAAGAGGAGCGGGCAATGGGGCCCGCTCCGTCTGACGATTTCGGGCGAATGCAGGTGGAACTACATCGCTATTAACGACGTGGTCGCGGGTTCGAATCCCGCCACCTCCACTACGACGGGGGTGTAGCTCAGTCTGGTAGAGCACGACGTTTCACCGCTCCTTGTCGCCCACCTATTTTATTACTCGAACTGAGGCACCTCGTTCCCACGCTCTGCGTGGGAATGCAGACCCGGCCTGATCCGAACACATCAGACCAGGGCAATATCACATGGCTCAGGTATGCGTTCCCACGCGGAGCGTGGGAACGAGATACAGCCAGGAGTGAATGGAAACAGTTTCGCGGCGAATGCCGATGGCGCTACTTGGTAAACGCACCTTGCTTGCAAGGTCCCGCAAGGGGTCCGGGTTCAAACCCCGGTCCGGCTTCGGCCGGGTGGCGAAATAATCGCGGCATCGAACCTGGTCGCCGCACTTAGGGACTTCTACACACCCATACAATGGAGCAGGAAGATGAAAACTGGAAATTACGACGTAATGCAGGCCGGCCAGGGATATCCGGTCAAGATGTGGACCCAGGGAGTGCCGGTGGATGAAAAGGCCAAGGGGCAGTTGCTGAACGCATCCCGTCTGCCCTTCATCCATAAATGGATCGCGGTGATGCCCGATGTGCATGTGGGCAAGGGGGCAACCATTGGCTCGGTGATTCCCACTCGGGGAGCGATCATCCCCGCGGCGGTGGGCGTCGATATCGGCTGTGGCATGATGGCGGTACGTACCAGCCTGCAGGCGGGCGATCTGCCGGACAATCTGGCGCCGATGCGCAGTGCCATTGAACAGGCGGTGCCCCACGGCCGAACCAAGGGTCGGCGCGACAACGGCTCCTGGGGTACATCGCCGGCTCAGGTCGACGCCGTGTGGCAGGAACTGATGGAACCCTTCGGGCGTATCGTGGAAAAATATCCCCGCCTGAAGAACACCAACAACCATGTTCACCTGGGAACCCTGGGAACCGGCAACCACTTCATCGAAGTTTGCCTGGATGAACACGAGGCGGTCTGGGTCATGCTCCACTCGGGGTCGCGGGGCGTCGGCAACGCCATCGGCAACCTGTTCATCGAACAGGCCAAGGAGGATATGCGAACCTGGCACATCACCCCGCCGGACCGGGATCTGGCCTATCTGCCGGAGGGAACCGAGCATTTCGACGACTACGTCGAGGCAGTGGGCTGGGCGCAGCATTTCGCCCGCCGCAACCGTGAGTTGATGATGGCGGCGACCCTGGGCGCACTGCGTAAGGTCATCAGCAAGCCCTTCGGGGCCGACAGCATGGCGGTCAACTGTCATCACAACTATGTGCAGCAGGAAGAACACTATGGTGAGAAAGTGTGGGTAACACGCAAGGGTGCGGTCCGCGCCGGCGCGGGGGAGTTGGGTATCATTCCGGGGAGCATGGGTGCGCGTTCCTATATTGTGCGCGGAAAAGGTAATGCGGAGAGTTTCTGCTCCTGTTCCCACGGTGCGGGTCGAGTCTACTCCCGCACGGAAGCCAAGCGTCGTTTCACCCTGGAGGACCAGAAGCAGGCGACCGAAGGCGTGGAGTGCCGCAAGGACAGCGCTGTGATCGACGAAATCCCGATGGCTTACAAGGACATCGATGCGGTGATCCATGCTCAGCGGGATCTGGTGGAAGTGGTACATACCCTGCGGCAGGTGGTCTGCGTCAAGGGATAGGACAGATACAGTCAAATGAACGATTCAATCAACCTCATCACCATTGACGGTTCCCTGGGCGAAGGGGGCGGACAGGTGCTGCGAAGCGCTTTATCCCTGTCGTTGATTACCGGCCGCCCCCTGCGCATGGACAACATCCGCGCCAAGCGCAATAAGCCCGGGCTGATGCGTCAGCACCTCACCGCCGTGCAAGCCGCCGCGACGATCAGTGCGGCGGAGGTAGAGGGCGCCGGTGCGGGCTCGCAATCCCTGCTGTTTCTACCACAGACCGTCAAGGGGGGTGATTACCGCTTCGCCATCGGCACCGCGGGTAGCTGCACGCTGGTGCTGCAGACCGTCTTGCCGGCCCTGTTAGCCACGGGGGTTGAGGCGCGGCTGCAACTCAGCGGCGGCACCCACAACCCAATGGCGCCCCCTGCTGACTTCCTGCAACACGCCTATCTGCCCCTGCTTCGGCAAATGGGCGCCGATGTCGAGTTGAGCCTGTCGCGGCATGGCTTTTATCCTGCGGGCGGAGGGGAATTGGAGCTGGGATTGGCAGCGGGGAACCCGTTGCAACCCCTCTCCCTTTCTGAACGGGGCGCACTGCGACAGGCTCGCGCCGAGGCGTTGATCGCCGCCCTGCCCGCGCAGATCGGCGAACGGGAGTTAGAGACCCTGCGCCGCACCCTGAGCTGGGATCCGTCCCAGCTCCATCTGCGGGGCATCAGCAACAGTCAGGGACCCGGAAACGCCCTGGTAGCCACGCTTGAGTATGAGCATGTCACCGAGGTCTTCACAGCCTTTGGCGAAAAACGGGTCAGTGCCGAGAAAGTAGCGGGCAAACTCTGTCGCCAGATCAAGGCCTATCAGAAAAACAACGCACCGGTAGGGCCCCATCTCGCTGATCAGCTGCTGCTGCCATTGGCGATCGCGGGCGGTGAGTTTGTCACCGGGAAGCCGACCCAACATACCCTGACCAACATGGAGACCATCAATGCCTTTATCCCCGGTTGCCTCGCCAGCCAAGAAACGGCCGACGGAATGACGCGGATATTTCGCCGATAGGCAGGGCTCAGAACAACACCAGTGGCTCGCCCAATTCGAGGCCCAGCAGACTTGCGGCGCTGTCGCGATTCACCGCAAGCTCTACCAGGCCTAGGGAATTCCGATACCAAAATGGCACTCCCTGCGGTACATCGCTAAACGTCCGTGCGTAGCGCAACGATTGGCCATTGATAGACAAAACCCTGTTGTCAGCCACATCTTCTGCGACGATACCGGTCATGGCATTGCCGTAGTGATCGATATAGATAATCTTGTTGCGTTCAAGATCTGTTTGAAAACCGGACATCTCTTCCCGCTTCAGCGCACTTCCCCTGACCTCCTCCCCATTCGCCAATTTGGCCGCAACCGGCGCAAAAAGATCTCTGCCATGAAAACTCTCGGAGAGCTGTTCGGGTCGCCATTCAATAATCTCGATCTCACACTCCTCAGCATTTTGTACCATCGGCACGAAGAGACCGTTATCGGGACCCACAAAACTATTTCGGCGGGTCCGTACCATGAGTGGTTGTCTTTCTCCTCCAACCCCCGGGTCCACCACGGCCAAAAACAGCGTGGACGGGGGCATGTGATCACACAGACGGGACAGCAACAGCCCCGCGGCCTGAGCATCGAACATGGGAGCGTCTGTCATGAGTGTGACGTGCGGCGTATTCGGAGTCTGTACCGCGAGTACCGCGGCCATCTGACCCTGATACGGACCGTTGGAGCCAAAGTCAGTAAAACTGGCGATGAGATCAATCTCGGAGTTTCTAAACTGCATGTCGGCGGATTTGTGAGTATGGCCCTAGTTGCATAGGCGTTTTTCTTAACCGCAAATGTACGCCAATCACCGCAAATTTGCGCCAATGGAATCAGTAATTAATTAGCGGTTCTTCTTCTCTTGCTCTGACACCCTGCCCTCCCTAACACCCCTGCAAATAATATTTTTTAGCCAATAATACTAGGCAATTTATGAATAATATCCCTAAAATGCCTAATATGATTGGCATTGTAGACGATGAAAAAACGCCCTGGACTCTCTCGGAAAGGCGCTCAGAATCAACCGCAAACGCCGAGGCGACAGTCAGGCTGATGCGGCGGACCGTTGTGGGGTAAGCCGGGAAACCTATCGGCAAATGGAACAGGGCAGACCCGGTTCCGGCATTGGCCATTGGATTCGGGCAATCAGACTCTATGGCGACCTGAGCCAACTGGAAACCCTCTTCCCGACCTCGCTGTTCGATCAACTCCCGGATGGTAGAAAATGATTCACCTTTATGTGTGGTTCAAGCCCCCGAACGACCCGCCTTTGAGGATTGGTGAGATTGTTGTATCAGACCCGGACACACAGCATGGCGGACACATGCGGGGGGAGTTCCGATATGCACCGGAGTATCTCGAAAATCCCAAGGCATTCGCCCTGGATCCGCTGCATCTTCCCCTGACCCCCTCTCCCGCACGTACTGAAAACCCGGCAAGGACTTAAGAAATCTCTTCAGGCGGGTCGCATTTCGATTTCGGATTCAGAATAGGTGTAGCAGCGCGTCTCACCCTTTGCCGGGCTATGGCTGATGGTAAATCCCTTGCTCTCAAGATCGGCTTTCAAAGTGACAATATCATCCTCGAGTGACCAGCTCATTTCCAACCTGTTCGGCGGGGTGTCAGCCACATGCAGGGCGCCATTGAAGGCCGCCGCGGTGTTACGCAGACGGATCATCTCCAACTGATCGAGCACCACCGCGCTTTGCAGCCCTTCCGCCACCCGTTCGTGGGTCAGGGTGGTGCGGTTGATCTCCTTGTGGCCAGCAGCCCCTCCCCTGTCCGCCGCCGCATAATCGTTCTTGCCGGCGAAAAGATCCAGATACCAGACCTGCGGAATCCCGGGCATGAAGAGCTGGATGGCCCGCGCCAGCCGCAGCTTCTGTTCATCCTCGCCCAATGCGCTGAAGTAGGTGGCATTAACCTGGTAGTAGGCGATCTCTTTACCGTCCGCGCCGAACAGATTCTTCACCCGGCCACCCCGTTTGAGTACCCGTTCGATGGTGGCGTCGATTTCGCTCTTGTCCAGCAGCCCCGGCTGGTAACCCTCCCCGGTTTCGAAACCATCCAGATCCAGCATGGGAATCCCGTCGTGGCAACCCAGCATGTTGACCGTACGAATCCCCTGGGTCCGGATCTCTTCGATCCAGCGTAACAGGTAGGTATTGCGCCCTCTATCCAGCGCGTCCAGCAACAGGCCGGGGAGGAAAAAATCGTAAATGGGATAGCCCGCCTTCGCGACCGCGGTGTGCAGCTGTTTGCCATACTGGGCATGAATTTCGGGTAACAGGGTCAACTGATTTGCCTCGGCAATGGTCTTGAGGCGATCGAGATAATCCCAGGTTCCCGGAGTATTGAAGAAATTGCTCAGCCCCGGCCTTTTATGCAGATAGGCGAAGGCATCGAGACGAATCAACCGGGCACCAAAATCGGCCAGCCGTTTCAGGGTCTCCGCATAGAACGCCCACACCACGTCCGATTCGGCATTGAGATCCATCTGACCCAGGTAGCGCCGCTTGGATTCGACGATGTCGATCACCGAGGCTAAGTAATCCTGGTAGGGACCCAAATCAACCCGCCGAAAATCCTCACCGGCGGCAATTCTACCATTCACCTGATCGAGGATGTTTTGCACCGCCTCGGGTGGGAGCATGCGAAGGTGTTTGAGGTCATCAGCTTCCAGCCCACGATAGTTGATCTGTTGATAGAAGGTGTTCCAATAGGGCCGTTCCGAACCATCGGGAAAGCGGACAAACAGGATGGGAAGCCCCGGTTTGCGCATGAACAGCTGATTGAGGTGCGCTTCATTTGGAACGACATACCCCTCCTCGCCCATCTCCCCTTCGCCTTCCCAAAATCGGTTCCAATCGATGAAAAAGTCGCGATAGCGCGAGTGATCCCCCTTCGCCAACATGTCCAGAAACTGGGGAGAACGCACCGAAAGATGATTCAGCACCAGGTCGAATTTGAGCACGATATTCAGCTCTTTCAGGGCCTGAAGATCCGCTTCCGAAACCAGATCGTCGTTGAGCTCATAACGGTTGATGGAAAACCCGCGATCCAGATCGCTTTGGAAGAAGGTCGGCAGGATGTAGAACAGAGAAAAGGCGTTATGCAGTTCCGGCCGCTGCAACAGTGAAACGGTATCGCTGAGTCTGTTTCCTATACTGTCCGGATAGGCATTGAACATTACCCCATTGGGCAAGGATCGCTCAAACATCAAATCTCCTCAGGAACCGCCGCGAATGATCCGTGCAAGCTGACGCAGGAAATCCCGCGCCACCCAGCGGCGTCCGATCTCGTTGAGGTGACCACCGTCCGAGGTATAGTCGCCGATCAGGGAAAAATTGCTATCGCCGTCATGCCGGAAGGACTCCCGGCGGCCGTCCGCATAGGTCGACTCACTGGCTGCGATATCGATCACCTTGTCTTCGCCATAGACATCCTTGAGGCGCCGGTTGAATGCGTTGCGTTTGACGTTGTCCAGCTTGTTGTTGTTGGGACGCCCCAGCAGTTCCCGCAACCAGACCCCGGGGCCGCCGGGACTGTGCCGCAGGGGCACGGTCAGGGGCACGAAGGTAATTTCCGGATGGCGCGCCATCAATCCGACCATGGCGCGCTGATACTCCGCGAACAAGGCGTCTACATCAGAGTTCCGATCGATATCGATATAGCAGAACTTGAGCAGCGCAAAATCGATCCGTCCGGCCAGGGTCTCATCGACGATATGTTCGAAATCCACGCATTTGGTCACCGGCTGCTGATTTTTTCCCACCGGGGAGTGGATCAGCCCCCGGCTCGAACCATCCGCCGCCACCGAGGTGAGCTCCGTGAGCGGCAGTTCCCGCCCACGCTGCCGGGCCAGGTCCTGCAAACCTTCGATGATATTCTCACCCACCGACTGATGACCAAAGAACACCCGTGCTTCGGAGAGGGTATCCAGGTCCTCGACAAAGGTTTGATCCGACACGTCTGTCTCTCCCGGTATTGCGCTGTCCTGACATCCGCTCACGAACACCATGAGCAGTGCCAGTAGCACGAGTTTCTTATGACTAACCAATTCAATCCACTCCTTTGGTGTATCTCCCGCGATCATCCCAGCAGATCATAGCCCTCTTGCAACAATTCCTGGGTGGTGTCCCAATCGATGCACTCGTCGGTCACGGAGACGCCGTATTTCAGATCAGCCGGATTGGGGGTGATGTCCTGACGACCGGCGAACAGATGGCTCTCCAACATGGCGCCCAGAACGCTCGAAGAGGTTTCCCCCGAGGCCCGGGAATGCCGGATCTGCTCCATCAGGTCGCGCCAGACAACCCCTTGACGCTCAAAGTTCTTACGGCTGTTGGCATGGGAGCAGTCCACCATCAGACGGGGTTTCAGTCCCACCTGCTGCAACGACTCCGACACCCGCTGGACATCCGCGGCATCATAGTTTTCACCCTGACTGCCGCCCCGCAGAATCAGATGCGTATCGGTGTTTCCCGTGGTGGCGACGATGGCCGTTTCACCCAGTTCATTGATACCGAGGAAGGTATGGGAACTGGCCGCGGACAACATCGCGTCGATCGCAATTTTGATATTCCCGTCGGTGGAATTCTTGAAACCCACTGGCGCGGAAAGTCCGGAGGCCATCTGCCGATGGGTCTGGCTTTCGGTGGTGCGCGCTCCGATCGCAACCCAACCCAGCAGGTCACCAATATATTGCGGGGTGAACGGTTCGAGTATTTCCGTCGCGGTGGGCAGCCCCATACGGTTGATGTCGAGCAACAGCTGTCTGGCCAATCGCAGCCCCTTGTCCATGTCGAATGACCCGTTCATCTCCGGATCGTTGATCAGTCCTTTCCAACCCACGGTGGTTCGCGGCTTTTCGAAATAGACCCGCATCACTATGTAGAGACGATCACTGAGGGCATCGACCAGGGGTTTGAGGCGTTTCGCATAATCCATGGCGGCCACGGGATCATGTATGGAACAGGGTCCCACGATTACCAAGGGTCGCGTGTCTTCACCCGACAGAATCCGATGGATGGTTTCACGAACCTGAATCACATGCTCATAAATGGCATCGTCCGCGGGCATCTCCGCCAGCAGATCGGCCGGTCGGATCAAGGTCTGGGTGGAAGCGACACGCAGGTTCGCGACACGCTGAAAGGTTTCTGTCTCTAAGTTCATCCGTAATTCACTCCAGACGGATTGGTTTGGGTACTAATGCGCGATTATTGAGATCCTGAGGAACCCAAAGGCAAGGTACAACACTCGTCTTTCGGATTCTACTCTTGCACGGCTTGCCGGTATAAAAAACGCTAGTGTAGTGTCTCATACTAGGTACCGGCTCGATCCGGGATGACAATCGGCTGCTGCTTGACTGTATCGAGCAGGGCCTGGGCCCGCTCATGCAGATAGATCTCGATGACGGTGTAGCCGCTGGACAGCGTTTGTGTCGAATCCGGCAGGTCGGGGTTGTATCCCTGTGCCGTCTCCCACACATCCGGTAATCCGTCCGAGTCCCGATCGGGTCGTGTCTCGGCCTGTGCAAGCCCGCTCAGAAACCAGTCATCGCCAGGGTCGGCCGGGGCATTGCGACGCCAGGTGCCACTGGCGCTGATCACTTCCCGAATGGTTCGCCGGGTCACCCGGTCGCGGGGGAAAGCACCGGCCTGGGACAACACCTTGGTATAGGCGGTGATTGCATCATCCGTCGCCACCGAAGCGACCGGAAAGGGCTGATCCACCTGTTCACCGAGCCGGTTGATGCGGATGCGGAACCCATCGAAGAACCCCAGATCCTCCGCACCGTTCACCGGCCCCACCCCTTCGACCCGGTTACCTTCGAGATAGTAGCGTCCCTTGGGACTGAATCGATACAGATCCACCCACTCAGCATTCGGCCCCCGCTTGTAGTAATTCCCCACCAGGTTGATGCCCTCGGCCGGTTTGTGGCCGTCATGACCGAGACCCTCCTTGAAGTTGTAGATCACGTTGTTGCGAAAATCCGCCGGTTTGCCGGGGGTGTAGGGGCTCAGGGAGGGGTTGCGGCGGGAATTGTGGGCGAACAGATTATGATGGATCGAAATGTTACCACTCTGGGGATAGGCACTGAGCAAAGCGAAATTGTGCATCCCCCCCTTGTCATGCCCCTCCGGATCGGACTCCTCCAGGGTGCACCACTGCACGCTGACTTCCGAAGAGTGAATGATATCGAGCAACTCATCGTTGCCCCAGGACAGGGACAGGTGGTCGAGTATGAAGCGTTCCGATTTGGGCAGTTGAATCGCATCCCCGGTATGACCGGTGACCGGCCTCTGGCGGATGCGCAAAAAACGTATCACCAGGTCGTGCAGTCGCTCCCCTGCCACGGGCCGGGCGACGATGCGTCCCACCAGGGTGATCCCGGGGCTGGGTGCGCTTTCACCGGCGATAGTGAGGTAGGAGTAGGGAATCTCCAGATCACCCCGGATCACCCCGGCCACATCGAATACCACGATCCGCGGACCCTCGGCGGAAACCGCCGCCTGCAGACTGCCCGGACCCTCGGAGTTCAGATTGGTCACCTTGATGACCCGGCCGTGACGCCCGCCCACGGAGACCGCGCCGAAACCCTCGGCACCGGGAAAAGCCGGAATTTCGGTCACTCCAGCCTGTACCAGACGGGCCAGGCAGAGTAGCAAAAGGACCACTCCTCTGAACCAATAGACCCCATGGCATAGAGGGTTCAGCCCGCCTCTCATTTAGCGATCTCCCGGAACTCCGCCTTGAGCAGCGAACACAGATCCTGGGGATCCAGGGCAATCTCCAGGCCGCGCCGCCCGGCACTGGCATACATTCGATCCAGAACCTCTGCCGAGACATCGATGAGGGTGGGCAACGGTCGTTTCTGTCCCAAAGGGCTGACCCCACCCAGGACATACCCGGTGCTGCGCTCCACCGCGCGGGCATCCGCCATGGCCGCCTTTTTAGCCCCCAGAGCCCTGGCCATGGCCTTGAGATCCAGATTCATGGATACCGGTACGAGACCCACCGCGAGCCCCTTGCCGTCAATGCTGACCACCAGGGTCTTGTATACCTGGGTCGGTGAAACACCGAGTTTTTCCGCTGCCTCAAGGCCGTAGGAGTCGTGTTGCGGGTCGTGCTCGTAGCTGTGAGTGGTAAAATCGATACCCGCACGTTTCGCCGCATCTATGGCCGGGGTCATGTCTGAACTCCTTCGAGATGGGATACGATCCGCTGGGTGATGAGCATAATCAGGAGCACCGCCGTCGCGAACAGGTAAAACCCCGGATGAATCTCGACCTGGGCGACCACTCCGAGTTTCACGGTCACGATCATCACCGCCACCACCATCACATCGAGCATCGCCCAACGTCCGTAGTCGTGCATCAGTTTGAGCAGTCGGCCGGTACGTGCCGAACGTACCTCACGATGGCGCAACAACAGATAGAGCAGCAGAATTTTGAGCAACGGCAGGATCACGCTGAACAGCCCCACCACCAGAAACAGAAACCACTGATCATGTCGGAACAGCTCCGTTACCCCGGAAATCACAGAAAATGAGTTGGCGATGAACAGGAACTTGGTCAGGGTCAGCATGGGCAGCCACAAACCGGCGATCAACAGCACACCGCTCAATGCCAGCAGCGCCAGCAGTCGCCGGGCACTGGCCAGGGGCATCAGGTCCGGCGATACATCTGCATTCACGGTTTGACACCATCCTTTGAAGGACCAACCCGGTTTCTCTCGCCACCCGCAAGGGAAGGTAGGACCAAAAATCTGCCTTGTATCTTTTGCACGTGCGTTTCCCAGGGATCAAGACCCGACTCGGTAGAAGACCCGGGCATTATCACACAACACCCGCCCTGCAGCAGCGTCACCCAGGGTGTCGACGATCCGATCGATGTCAGAATCCCGAAACGCTCTGGGGGCTCGGGTCGACGGCAGATCCGTGCCGAACATGAGACAGCCGGGATGGGCGGCGTTCAGATCTTTGAGACGGCGTTCGATCGGGAAATCCACACGGCCGAAACCGCAGGCCTTCACCCTGACCCCTTGCTCCGCGAGGCGCAGCAGGGCCGGTCCGCCCTCGGCGGTCAATCCCAGGTGATCAACCGCCACGGCCGGCAGCGCGGCAAGACGGGACTCCAGGCTCATGAGAGTCTCCCCTGTCAGGTACAATTCCACATGCCAGCCCAGCTGTTCATGTACCCGCCGGGCAAAGCGGTCCATTTCGCCCAGGGATTCGGATCCACCACGGTAAAGATTAAAGCGAACCCCGCGGACTCCGGCACGATCCAGGCGGTCGAGTTCCCGCTCATCCACCTGCGCGGGCAGTTGGGTGACCCCCACGAAGCCGGGCCCGAGACGCTGCAGTGCGGACACCAGATAGTTCTGATCGAACCCCTGGAAAGACCCGGAAACCACAACCCCGCCTGTCAGCCCGTGGCCTGCCATCCGCTGCCGATAGTCCGCGCAAGTGAACGGATCGGGTAGATAACCCCGGTTTGGTGTCAGCGGGTAGTGCGGATCGATGATGTGTAAATGGGCATCGAACAGTGCGCGTTCCATGTGCGGTCAGTTTGTCGGTTGACCGGTGATATACCGCCCACCCTCGAAGGCACTGAAAAACTCCTTGATCAGCGGGTGCTCAACCGGATCGAGCGCCATGTCGTGGGTCAGATTGCGCTCCGCCACATAGGTCTCGTCACTGGTATTGTGCACCAGCACCCGATACCAGGGCTGATCCTTCGGCGGCCGGGAGCGGGCAACCTGTTCATACCACGCGTCTGAGAGCATAAACACAGGGTCGATGTCCACCACTACGCCCCGATAGTTGAACAGGCGGTGATGAACCAGCTCGCCCACTCCAAACTTCGCGTGACCGGTTTGAACGTCGTCACTAGCCAATCGATGCTCCTGGGATGGTTTGTAGGTCTCTGGGAGTTCCGCGACCCAGATGCGCCAGACTGGGCAAGTGCGGAGCTGAAATTGCTACAAGGTCTCTGAATCCGTTGAGGATTCATAGGGTTGACCCTTGAGTTTTGCTGACCATGCAAGGCCAAGATACCGGGTTACCGGCATCAATGTATGGGCCATCTTACCCCGAACAACTGTCTGTCTCTACCCTATCACACAGGATCTCCACGGATATTCCGGCCCCTTGGAACACCGGAGGATCCCTGAATTTTCAATGAACGGTATGAGACGGACGCGGGTTATCCCGCTACCCAGCGCCTGAACCGGCTGGTATGATCCCGAAACTTTTGACCAGAAGAGAACGGTTTACCTATGCAACTGACCGACTATTTCATGACCGAGGGTGATCAGATCACATTCACCCGTGACCAGGCCAGTCGCTTTGCCAAACAGGTCGCCGAAGACTTCAATCCGTTGCACGATCCGGACTCGAAGATGTTCTGTGTACCGGGAGACCTGTTGTTCGCCGTTTCCCTGAATCGTCTGGGACTGAGCGAATCGATGAGTTTAACCTTCTCCGGAATGGTCAGTGACAAAGCCCTCATCTTTCCCCAGTCCGATGCGGGAGAGCTCACCATTACCGATGAGGAGGGTAAAGCGTATCTGAGTATCCAACGAGAAGGCGCAATTACCCACGACAGGCAACTCATCCAGGATCTGGTGTGCCGTTATGTCACCTTCTCCGGGCATACCTTTCCCCATCTGCTGGTGCCCCTGATGGCGCAACGGGGTGTGATGATCAACCCGGGACGTCCCCTGATTATGTACCAGAGCATGGCAATCCACTTGGAGCGTCTCGAGATACGCGAACCGAACCTTGAATACCGAGGCGCGACCTTGGACGTACAAGGCAAGAAGGGCATGGTGCGACTCGACTTCCGGTTTCTGGATGGTGGCCGCGAGGTGGGACATGGCTCGAAACACATGGCGCTTCGCGGACTTCAGACCTATCAGGAAGCTGCCATGCAACAGGTGGTGGATAACTATATCTGTTATAAAACAGCCTACGGAACCCTCTGATCCCGGACTCCGCTTCGCTCGATCCAGGGATATCGCGCTGTCAGACAGTCTGGATCCCGGCATGCGCCGGGATGACGGTAGTTTCCGGCTTTAAGTCAACGCCACTCCCAGTTGCCCCCTGTCTGACTCGCTGAATGGTACAGAATCTGTGACGGGGTACAGCCCGGTCCGAACCTCCTTCAACCGGATACCGGTAGCGGATTATCGATGGAACTGATTTGTAACACCGGTGGATTGGGTGGCGCTAATCCCGGCGCATTGCCACCCTGTCGTTCGGTCGCACCGATATCCATGTTCCCCGAAGTTCGCAAATTACCCAAATAGTCACAACGGATATCCAGGCCATACAGATCACGAAAATGGGTGAATGCCTGGGATTGGCTCAGGATTGCGTTAATTGCCGGACTTTCTTCACCGAGGGCGAAATTCAATGAATCGGGATCGGCCAGCAATGGATCCTCATCTGCGCCATCCCCAACAATATTATCCGACCAGGATGCCCATCCGCTGGTCGGTGTGTCCGAAGCGTTGCCGAACATCAGATTGTAGTGCACATGCACCTGCGCGTCCGCGTTGTTTTCACGGACACCGGATCCGCCCATCGATGCAAATACGCAATTGCGCATACGGTGGAACAAATTCCCTTCGATATACGATGTATAGGTACTTTGCTGGCGAACCCGCACATATCCGTATCCGCAATCGTGCACCGTGTTGTTCACCCAATAGACGGTTTCATGGTTTTCACGGTTACTATCCTGTTCGACCAGAGCCCCCGATGCGATGTCGTACAGAATGTTGCCGATAGCGTAGGAGACCTCGCCTTCCTGATCCGAAGAATCCCGAATTCCGTTTTCGCAGTCATGAATACGGCAGCCGATGATCCAGTGGTATCCGGTCCAGGGCCCCTCATCATTATTGCTCAAAATCACTGCCGTCCCGCCATCGGGATTATATTCGGGTTTGAAGTCGTGAAAATAGCATTCACTGACTACAACATGGTAGGAATTTTTATTGTCTACCGCGTTTTCGCCGCAGTGATGGCAATGGTTATTGGCGAAATAGATATAGTGGGGGGATTCCGATTGGGGATTGGGGTTAGCGCTGTTGCCGGACTGCATGGCATCTCCGCTCAGAGAATGGATATGGCAATCCACGAACCAGACATAGCGGGCCCCATAGAGCGGTCTTACCCCATGCCGATCAGCGCTGTTGAACACTCCGTTCTCATAACCGGTATAAGCCACTTCGTTGTTATAGTACATCACAAACTGCGACTGACTGACATCGAAGAGACCATTGTGGTTAATCCCGTATTGCGCACTGTTGCGAACAGTAATGTACGCACTTTCGTTTACCGTGATAGAAGCGCCATAGTAAACATCCGCATCGAAAATAACCCCATCAATGATGAGGTGCCGTGAGTGAAGGATCTCCACCTCATTGCATGCCACGCGCGGAGCATCAATACCGACGATCCAGCAGGGATTGGAGGCATTTCCTTCAAAGACCCAGTCCACACTGCGCCAACCGTCATAATCCACTTTACGATGGCTATCGTAGGCCGTTGGACGTGGGGTGCCATCACCGTATATAAACACCCGGGTTCCC
Organism: Candidatus Thiodiazotropha sp.; assembly: GCA_050291245.1. Taxonomy (GTDB): domain Bacteria; phylum Pseudomonadota; class Gammaproteobacteria; order Chromatiales; family Chromatiaceae; genus Thiodiazotropha. The sequence goes on from JBNKJP010000054.1 coordinate 63,059, forward strand.
GCTGGGGCCGGCATGATGTCGGGCAAACTGCGGCGAGGTCTGGTCCGGGTTCCATAGACGATACCGCCGACGGCATTGTCGCCGGAATCTTCGTCCGTTGCGGCCGCATGAAAACGGTTGACCACATAGCTCCCGGCCACCACGGAATCGGGTGGACTCGGGGCCTCCAATGTACAGGGGTCGTAACTGTCGGCATGCGAGGTGTGCCAGTCATGAGCTGTGTAGTAGGCGCCATCCGGCAAGCTGGGCATGATGGGTATGGTAGTGGGTGATCCGGCAATCCCGGGGAGCGCATCCGTGGGATAGTGAACGCCAATGTAGTTCCAGGCGCGTCCACCCTGGGGGGGTAAGGCTGCTCTGGGTCCGGGACCCAGCATCGGAATGGCCGTCAGAACCCCCGTCGATATGGCCCCCTTCAAAAAACCGCGTCTGTCCATGTGCATCCCAGGCATCTCCTTTTCGATGGGCCTGCATAAACTACCGCATGCAACCGACTGCTTTTGTGAACAATGCCATAAAAAACAAAACAGGGGATTACTGCTCCTTATAGTGATTTTTGTCCAGACCGTATTTGCGCATCTTGTCGTAAAGCGTCTTACGGGGAATGCCAAGAACCTCCAATGTACGTTTCAGGTTTCCCTTCTGGAGTTCCAACTGCTGCTTGATCAGACTCTTTTCGAAGCAATCCACCTGCTGTTTTAAGGTGATCGCCGTCTCGTTGCTCTCGCTGCGCATCAGGGTCTGCAGATCGTAGTTCACATTCTCACCAAGCAGCACGTAACGATCAGCAATGTTGCACAACTCCCGCACATTGCCCGGCCAGGGATGGCTCAACAGCACTCGCATCTGTTCCCCATTCGGCAGCGGTGCCTCACGCTGGTATCTTGCCCCGGCCATAAGCAGAAAATGGTGGAACAGCAGCGGGATGTCCTCACGGCGATCCCTGAGTGGAGGAATTTCCAGCGTCACCACGTTCAACCGGTAGTACAGATCCTCGCGAAACGCAGCGGCCTCACACGCCTCTTTCAGATCGATCTTGGTGGCCGCCACCACTCGCAGATCCAGGGATATGGGGGTGTTGGAACCCAACCGCTCAATGCTGCGTTCCTGCAGCACCCGCAGCAGATGGACCTGCACGGGCAATGGCATGCTTTCGATCTCATCGAGGAACAGGGTGCCGTGGTTGGCATGTTCGAAACGCCCGACCCGTCGCCCTTTGGCTCCGGTGAAGGCACCGGGTTCATGGCCGAACAGCTCACTCTCGATCAGGCTGTCCGGAACCGCACCGCAGTTGACGGGAACAAAATGGTAGTTGCGCCGCCGACTGTGTTCATGCAGAGAGCGTGACACCAGTTCCTTGCCGGTCCCTGTCTCACCCAGAAGCAGTACATCCGCGTCCGTGTCGGCAATCTGTGCAATCGTCGAACGCAGCCGCTGCATTGCGGGTGAACGGCCGATGATGCGCGGGCCGGGCAGATTGTTCTGCGCCTCCAGTTCGAAGCGCAGATTGCGGTTCTCCAGGGTCAGCATACGCTTGTCCAATGCCCGTCTCACCGTCTCCACCAGCAGATCGGCGGCAAAGGGCTTTTCAATAAAGTCGTAGGCCCCGTCACGGATCGCCTGTACCGCCATGGCGATATCGCCATGCCCGGTGATCATGATCACCGGCAGATCCCGGTCGATGTTCAACGCCTCACGCAGGAACGACATCCCGCCCATTCCCGGCATCTTGATATCGCAGACCACCACACCCGGCCAGTCATGGGAGAGCATGGGCAGGGCCAGTTCCGCGCGCTCCAGCGCCTGTACCGACAGACCGGCCAGTTCCAGCGTCTGGACGTTGGCGATGCGGATGTGTTTCTCGTCGTCTATGAAGATGACTGAACCGGATGGGGGCATTTTGGCTGGAAACCTCGGGTTGGTTTGAATTTTGATTTTTGAATTGTTAATTATGAATTTTGGTGTTCGCTTCGCTCACGTCTTGGTTTTGAATTTGGAACGGGCTGCCAACCCTACAGCAATCGCTCTCTTTTCAACCGGAGAAATTGTCAGATAACTATAATTCCCATGAAATCTCGAGTAAACACCAATAATGATTACCTCTGACCTGCAAAAGGGGTGCGGCACAGCGGAGCCCCTATGATCGCTTGAGAGTGATCTTGATGCAGTTGTCAGGCATTTTTAATTGATCCATACGCTTTAATTCCAAAACCAATAGACAAAAATGTAGTTGCTATAAGTTGCAGGGATTGGACTTGCACAATGGACAGCCAACCATCTTGGCTGGTTGTGATTTGATTTTGCACATCAATTTAAAATTCATCATTAATAATTCTTTCCAGCGGCAACACCAGAGCAAAAACCGCCCCCGCATCCCCGCTGTTGTGCGCGCTGAGTGTACCACCCATGCTTTCGATGATGTGTTGGGAGATGGACAGCCCCAACCCTAGTCCACTCTCTCGAGTGGTAAAGAAAGGATCAAAAATGCACTTGAGATGATCTTCAGGAATGCCGGGGCCGTTGTCCTGGATCTCCACCTGGAGCTGCCCGCCTTGCTGTGTGCTGGTGATATTGACCCAACGTGGGCTCTGCTCTTCCATGGCATTGACCGCATTGGCGATGAGATTCACCAGTACCTGCTCAAGACGCACCGGGTCGACCATCACCCGATCATGGGTGGTGGAGAGATTCAGACGCAGATCGGTAAGCGTCTTGCGCAACTGCGGACGCAGGATGCGTAAACTGCTCTCGATCACCTGACGCAGGGAGATGGCACTCAGGGAGCCGTCCGTCTTACGCGCAAAGAGCTTCAGCTGGGAACTGATCTGGGACATGGACTCGATCAATTCGGTGATCTGCTCCAGATTCCAATTCACATCGACACAACGATTTTGCTCCAGCAACTGGCGGGCATTGTCCGTGTAGGAGCGTATCGCCGCGAGCGGCTGGTTCATCTCATGGCTGATACTCGCCGAAAGCTGCCCCAGCATGGCGAGCTTGGCCGCCTGAATCAACTCATCCCGGGTCTGGCGCAGGGTCTGTTCGGTGCGCCGCCGTTCCTCAATCTCCTGGTAGAGGTCTTCGGTGCGTTCCTGTACACGCTGCTCGAGTCGGTCACGCGCCTCGCGCAGGGTCAGATTGACCTGGGCCTCGTAGCGGGCCCGTTCCTGGCTGCGGCGGATACGCTGCTGGAGTATCAGACCCAGCAGCAAAACCCCGGCGAAGGCCACGCTGACAATCCCCACCGAGCGCCAGACCTGGTCATTGACCTGTTTCAGGAGTACCAGCAGGTGCACCCGCCAACCGACCTGGGACATGCCCTGCTCCAGCATGAGAAAGGACTCGCTGTTGTCCTCGTCTTTATGCCAGTCGATCCGGTGAATGTTCTCCCGGATACGTTGCCAATGCCGGATATCCAGAGGCTCGACCTGAGCACCGGAATAGCGCCGACTCTCATTCAGACGCCGTTTCTCCGCATCCGAGAGTGGGTAAAGACTGCGAAACCGCCAATCCTGCCGGGTGGTGATGAAAATCACCCCTTCCGGATCAGTCACCAGCATCTCCGAGCGCTTACCCTGCCACTGCTGCTCCAGGTCGGTGAGCTCCACCTTGATCACCACGATACCGAGAATGCGCCCCTGATGGCGCACCGGGTAGGCGAAGTAGTAACCCCGTTTGCCGGAGGTGGAGCCCAAGGCGAAATACCGCCCGAGATGCCCCTGCATGGCCTCCTTGAAGTAGGGACGATAGCTGAAATTACGGCCCACGAAAGGTTTTTCGGATTGCCAGTTACTGGCGGCGATGGTGAGGCCGTCCCGATCCATCAGATAGGTATCGGAGGCTTGAGTGATCCCGTTGATGGTCTCCAGGTAACGGTTCAGGGCATCGATGCGCGTCCGGTCACCCGGGCGCTCCAGCAATTCCACCAGTTCCGCGTTGGTGGAGAGCAGTTCGGGCAGGAACTCGTACTTTTCCAGCTTGGCCTGGAGGTAGGTGACATAGATGTTGAGCTGACGCTCACCGTTGCGGATGATCTCCCGTTGGGCGCGATCCCGTACATACACCGCGATCTGCCACAGCAACAGCAGGTAGACCAGGACCAGTCCGAGCATCATCAACCCGCGTTTGCCTGTGAAGTGGAAGGGCAAGGCCATAGCTGTCCGAAGCGGGAGAGGAATGGGTGGCGGCGGATATCAGCCACACCCCGGCACACGAAGCCACTGCTGCCGCTGCTCCCTTCCGGGCCTGACGGGGTTCACAGCTTCTCGTTGCGGGGGGACCGATACCAACCGCCATAAAAGGTGCGGGTGAGGATTATACTGAGATTTTCCGTTCAAGAAAGACCAACGGGCGGATTTCTCACAACCGCCCATCCAATTGCTTGGGTCCGAGGTCGTCACAACCCAATTTTGTCGACTCGATTGTAATTTCGCCTTTGCACTTTGGAAAGCCCATTCCCTGGTGTTAAAGTGCTCGCCAGACGTAACAGGGAGGTATGGTATGAAACGGATGCTCTGGATGCTGCTTGTTCCCACTCTGGTCCTTGCGCAGCAACCCCAATCAAACCCCGCATCAGGGGATTTCAACGGCCTGAGGACCAAACTCGCACAAAGCCTGCAGTCCAGTCTCACTGTGATGCAGACAGCCAGGAGCTGCCTGGCAGGAGCCCGGGAACAAACCGGCTTCGAGGGGTGTTTCAAGCAGATTCCCGCCTCCATGCGGCAGGAATTACAAACCACGGTCTTCGCCACCCAACCCACGACCTATTCCCCCGAAAACCAGCAGCGCTCGTTGCAGACCCTGGACGGCTGGATACAGGGATCCCAGTCGCTGATCGGCTGTTTCCAGGGGGCTATCGATATGGATCGATTGCAGGCGTGTTTCGGCTCATCACCAAAGTCCACTACCAACCCCTCGCCCGGAGGCATCACCCCGGCGCCTGAACCCATGGGAGCGGGCAAACCCCAGCTCAGTGAGGATTGGTAAATGGCCACATCTCGTGGCCCCGGTCACAGATTCGCCGGGCTAAGGCGTAACGCCAGGGAGCATCTGCCCCGAATCTGCGCGGCGATCCTCGGCTTCTGGCTGCCGTTGCAGGGGTTCGCGGTACAGCTACCACCCGGTTGGCAACGCCAATATGACAGCCGTAAACAGGCTCAGGTGTTCAGGCCCTCAGCCCCGGATACGGACCTGATAATCAAGTACTATCCCAAGGAGTTGCTGGAGCATCAGGACATCAGCGAGTGGCTCGAAGGGAAACTCTCCACCAGTCGGGCGCCCCGGGGTGAGTGGCTGGATAAGGCCCAGATCATTCGTGATTATGACAACTACGCCCATGGCAACCGGGCGTTTCGCCAGGCGGATGGTCGTACCGGACGCCTGATTGCCGTCGCGGTGACCCTGGATCGGCTCTACGCCCGCCTGGCGGTGATGATCGTCACGGACGGGGGGATGAACAAAAACCAGGAGAAGCAGGCCTACCCGATCCTCAGGGCGATCTACGATACCGAAAAGGCCGATGCCCTGGCGGACGGACGCGGCACGAGTATCGAGACCCCCCCACCGAACCTGAAAGGCCTCAAGGAGGGCGGCCCCATCAAGCCCGGTCGCTATGTCGGCACAAGGACCCGCGGTAATAAGGCTCTTGGGTCCTATGAGGTGGTGCTGTACGAAACAGGAGAATACGAATTTCTCGACGAAGATGCCGATTCGGGCCACTATACCTACGCCCAGGCCTGGGGCAAACTCGATCTCGCCGGAAAATTCTATAACTCTTCCGTTTACCCCCGGGAACACTACTGCGTCTACGGCACCGACGAAAAGACCGGTACCCCGGTAATCCGTGCGCGGGATGATGACGATCACTACAAACTCACCTGGGTCAACCCGGTCAACCGCCTGTCACCCCAACAGCAAGAGAAACTCGCGGAATTGAAACGGGAGTGGGAACAACGATATCCTCATGTCACCAACCCGGGTGACGGAATCACGGCCGAACAGATCGAAACCATCCTCTACACCTATAAAGACAACTACATCAGCGGCGGTGTCCACACCGATGAGGCGATCTACCTGCTGATGAAGGATGGTCGGGTAATGGATGGCATCCCCGTCGCGCCGAACCAGCTGGATGTGGTGAAATCCCGCAGCCGGGAGCCGGACCGCTGGGGTTGGTGGAACCAGGAAGACGGACGCTACAGCTTCGCCTGGGCGGTGGACCGCAAACATTATGTCATGCCCAGAGGCAAACAGATCAAGGGACGCCCGATTCCAGCCGACACCCGGTTGGATGGAGAATGGGGCGCCTCAAGCTCCTACTCAAGTCTGGATTTTTCCAGCACCTCCTTCTGGGGTGTGCATCTGGACAAGTCCGGACGCTTCAAGAAATATCACAGCAATATGATGCAGGCGGGAGGCGAGATGCAGACCGGAACCCCGCTGGTCACAGCCATCAGCAACGACGAGGGTTCAAGCACCTCGGTGATCGGTTCAAATATCGGGGGCGGCACCAGCAGCCGCAACAACCGTCCCAACAGTGACCGGATGGGTGAATACCGGTTCGACGGTTTCAATCTGACCCTGAAGTTCGACAACGGGGTGGAGAAGAGTCTGCCGGTCTTCGCCACGGATGATGAGAATCACGGCATTTGGTTTGATGGGGGACGCCTGTACCGAAAGGACTGATGCAATCGATCGCTTTCAGCCGTCTTTGTGCAAAGCTCTCAGGATGGCTGGATAATTGAAATCACCCGCAAGTCGACTCAGCTTTTCGTATAGCGTCCGATCGTACTGCGCAACCTGGTGGATGGCCAGATATATCTGTTCACGTTCTAATTTTTTCAGTGCATTCTCAAGCTCGCCAAGCAACCGTTCAGGTACTCCATTAAACATCTCATACGTTAATGTAACATCCGCTTCTCGCGGCGTGGGCACATCATTGTAAAGATATTTCACACCCAGATTCTTCGCCAGGCAATCATAGATATCTGCCGCGCGGAAGGGTTTACGTACATAGTCATCCATACCGGCAGCAAACATTTCGTCGCGTTGTTCGGCGAATGCCGAGGCAGTCACCGCAACAATCTTCACCTCCTTGCCTCCGGGTAGTTCCCGGATACGTCGCGTGGCTTCCATGCCATCCATCACCGGCATACGCCGATCCATCCAGATAAAATGCGGATGCCAATGAATGAACCGTTCGATTCCCTGTGCACCATTTCCGGCCACTTGAACCTGAAAACCGGCCGATACAAGCAGCTTTTCAAGCAGCAGCTGGTTTTCATGCTGGTCCTCCACGACCAGGACCCTGTACTCCGGCTGCCCTGGGGCCAGCCCTGTTATCTCTCTGCGCTCTGCCTCAATTTGTTTGATGATGTCGCTTTCCTGAGCTTCATTCAGTGGCAAATCGACGATAAACAACGAACCTTTCCCGAGGCTACTTTCCAAGCGGATGCTTCCGCCCATCATCTGCACGAATTGACGCGTGATGGTCAACCCGAGCCCGGTGCCTATAGTGGCACCCTGTTCGCTCAGTTGCACAAAAGGTTCAAAAATGCGTTGCTGATCTTCCGCTGCGATCCCGACACCACTATCCTCAACCTCGATCAGTAGTTGGCTGGTTTTATTGCGCTTCGTACCCAGGCGCAAGGTTACCTTACCCTGCACGGTGTTTTTGATGGCATTGCCCATCAAGTTGATGAGTATCTGGCGCAGGCGGGACTCATCGCCAACGATGTAGCGTGGAAAGCTCGATGTTTGGTCGACCTGCAGTTGCAGCGTTTTCTCTTCGGCGCGGACACGCATCATCTCGGCAACATTGTGTACCATGGCACCCAAATCGAACGGATTGTTCTCGATTTGTAAGCGGCCCGACTCGATTCTGGTGATTTCGAGTACATCGTTGATGAGTGTCAGCAGGTGATCGCCACTGTGATTGATAATATCGAGCTTTTCACGCTGTCCCTCGGTAAGCTCCGGCTCACTTCGCAGCATGGCTGAAAAGCCAAGAATGGCGTTGAGTGGCGTACGCAACTCATGACTCATATTGGCCAGGAACATACTCTTCGCCTTATTCGCCGCCTCGGCCGCGTCACGAGCCAAAAGCAACTCCGTGGTGCGTTGCTTGACCGTCTCCTCCAATTGATCTCGATAGCGTAGAAGCTCCTCCTCCGCCTGTTTGCGATCGGTGATATCCATCAGACTTCCGACAATGCGCACCACCTGACCATTTTCATAGACAGGTTGTGCGATTGTGCGGATCCACAGATGCCTTCCCTTAAAGGTAGTGAATGGAAATTCGAGATCGTATGGCTCTCCGTGCTCGCACGCCCTATGAAACGCCGCAAGAACTATCGGCCGATCCTCGGGACGATAACAGTTGATACTCTCTTCGATATGATTGATAGCAGGGTCATTGGGTATTTCATGGATATGGTAGAGCTCTTCGTTCCAGAAAGATTTTCCCAACTTGACATCGAACTCCCACCCCCCCATTTTGGCAAGATGCTGAGAGGCACTCAGCAGTTCCTCGCTTTTTTGCAATGCCGCTTCGGTACGTTTACGCTCCGTGATATCGGTGAGCATTGCATAGGTACCTTTAAACCGTTCACCATCGATCACTGGGGTGGCTGAGAGAAGCGTCCAGAGCGTCGTCCCATCCTTTTTGATGAAACGACACTCATAAAGCTCGGTAAACCCCTTTTTTCGATTCTCGGTCTTTGATAGAAGATCAGGAATATCTTCCTCGAACATGAAGTCTGTTACCGGACGTCCCTCTATGTCCTCCACTGCGTAACCCATCATGTCGGCCATACGTTTGTTGATGTATGTGGTCTTAAGATCCTCATCCTGCTCCCAGATGCCTTCGCTGGCGGTCTCGAAAATACGTCGGTACTTCTCTTTGCTGTTACGCAACGCCTCATAGATCCCGGCATTCTCCAACGATATCGCAACCTGAGAGATCAGCATTTCCAGCAGTTGAATCCTATCGGTGGTAAAGGAGTGTGTTGTCAGATTGTTTTCCAGGTAGAGAACACCGATCAACCCCCCTCGTATCGAGAGCGGAGTACAGAGTAGTGATTTGGTTTTTTCCCGTTTAATATGTGCATCATTCGTAAATTCGCCCTGATTGGCGGCATCGTCCAGAACGATTCGCTCTTTCGTGCGTATCACGAAGCGGACAATGCCCGGAGAGACGGTGTCGCTATCATCAACACCAAGAGACTGTGAAATCTTGACTTCCGTTTTTCCGATCTCACCGGTTGCCGCCACGATCCATCGGCCTTCCACTTGCAAAAGCAGAGTACCGCGCTGGGCTCCGGCATTCTCGATCACGGTTCGCATAACCGTGTCGAGAAGCCGCTCCATCTCCATTTCACTCGAGATGGAGTACGTGACCTTCATTATCGTACTCAAGTCCAGGGCATTCGTATCCTGGACTTGACAGGGTACGGATTCAGGCTCTGGCCATTGCGGATATTTTTCTTGTAACGCCTTGACTTTATGCCAGGCCTGCCAACGGGTATATCCCTCAATGGCTTTGCTCAAATGGAACTGGGCTACACTTTCCAACTTACTTTCCAGGTAAAATTGAGCGGCCAGTTCGCAGGACAAAGCCTCCTCCATAAGAAAACCACTGTTTCGAGCGCCAACAACCGCTTTATCGTAAAATTCGGCTGCCCGCCACGCTTCTCCTTCGACTCGTGCGATTTCCGCGCTGATCAGATCACACTTATGCTGAAAGTTCATCGGTGCCAGAAGTGCCAACTGTTGGAGTTTGTTGTGGTTTTCACGTATTTCGCCGGGTAGTGAGCCGGATTCGCCTGTGTGGTATTTCAGGCGTACCAATGAGCTGTAGAAATAGTAGACAGGTACCGCGAAGGCGGCCTGAAAACCTGCTTGATTTGCCTCCACCTCCGCAAGATGGGCAAACACCTGGTCAGGCGCACTTTCACCCAGCAGATAGTCTTCGATCAACTTGTAGAGAAAATAGTAGGCCATCCCACACTGGTCGTTCGCCTCCCTCGCCGAGGCAAGCCAGCGCTCACTATTGAATGCACCCAACACGCCAGGTTGATCCACACTACCCTGCAGACGCTGGACTGTAACAAGCTGAAAGGCGACCCACCTTTTGATGTAGCTCTGCTTCATCTCTGCAATGATCTTCAGGTTGGACTGCAGACGACGTGTGAACTGCTCAAGGGGTTCACCCAAAAAAAAGGCCGCGGTACATGTATTGAAGGCCGCATAGCTGCCGGAGGTAAAATCCCCCGATTCCGTCCCGCTATCTATGGCCTCCTGCAGAGTTGGGAGGGTATCCCGAAGATGCTCTGTCCAGGGTTGGATCGTGCAGCCGTAAATATTGAGCAGTCGACAGCGTAGCGATTGGGCGCCGACCAGATCGAGCATCGCAATGGCCTTCTTGGCCAGTTTCGAACCCGTTTCGACCTGCTCCCCCGTTGCACACAGGGCGAGCGCGTAGGCGGCGTATGCGAACGGGGACAAGGTGCCGTTGCCGAAGCGTAAAGAGAGCTCACTCATCAGTGAAGCCCACACCAGGAAAAACTGCGGGGAGGCGGCATAGGCGGGCTCTCCGAGTTCACTCAAGATCCGAGTACAGGCCAGATGCTCAGGAGAAACCATCGTCGGCAGATCGCTCAGCCCCGCTATCGTCCGCTCCTGTAGCAGCGCAAGGGTAGTCGCCATATGCTCTTTTAGTTCGCTCTCCGACGGCTCTTCAGGCAGATGCATCCCCAATCGCTCTAAAGCGACCAATCCATGCAGGATCGCCGGACGAAGTTTTCCCTGCGCGGTCAACGCCCTGATCTCGGTTTCGTAGGTCTTGACTTCATCCAGCAGGGATTTTGCCTCCCGATGGGTGGTTTCTGTCAGTTGCTGCATACGCTCGTATTGACCGCATAGGCAGGCCGCTTCGGAAGCCTCCTGGTGATAGGCAAGCATCTCTGTATATTGATCTTTCCAACGTTGCTCCCCAAGCAGCTTTAACCCTGTCTCGAAATACTCCATAGCGGCTGAGAACGCGGCACTCGCCTTCGCCTTGAGTCCTGCCTGATAGGTCATCTCTGCCAGCTCATGTTTCTCCTGTGTGGTTGCGAAGCTGTGCGCGCCGATGATCAGATGGTTGACGGTATTGAAAAAGTACTCATTGCGTATCCGCTGCGAGGTCTCTTGCAGTAGTAGTTTACCGATTCGCCAGTGGGCGGCTTTTCGCGCATTCTCCGAAGCCAGTGAATAGGCGGCCTGCTGGATACGATCATGAACGAATTCGATCTCGGAACCGCTGGAGATAACAAGCATTTCCTCAAAAGCCGGCCGCAGATCAGTAAGGACTGCATCGGCTGACTTGTCACATACGATACTTAGCATCTCGACGCTGAAGCGGGCGCCGATACAAGCAGCTTGCTGGAGAATGTGCTGAGCCGATTGAGGGAGCTTGCTTAATTTTTGCGTCATCAGCTCAACCACATCATCCGTTATTTCCATGTTCTTGAGTACGGACAAGTTCCATTTCCAGCGTCGCGCTTCGATATCAAATACGATCGCCTGGCTCTGGGTCAGCGTTATCAGAGTCTGAAATAGAAAAAAGGGATTTCCCCCGATCTTGGAATAGATCAGATGGGTCAGGAGGGGCGTTTCGAATCGCTCATGATGCAAGGTATCGGCTATCAGCTCGTTGACTGTCTGTTCCGATATCTTCTCGAGTATGAGTTGCTCAATCGTACACCCTTGTTTGCGCAGGGTCTCGATTGTCATGATCAGTGGATGAGAATTATCCACTTCACTGTCTCTATAGGCTCCGATCACAAGCATATTCGGGACCCCGTCACCACTCATGATTGTCTGCATCAAATTCAGCGATGCAGCATCAATCCACTGCAGGTCGTCCAGGAACACTACCAAGGGATGTTCATCAGTGGCCAGGGCCCTGATGAATGCTGTGAATAGAAAATTAAACCGGTTTTGGGCCTCCTGTGCCCTTAGCACGGGGACCACCGGCTGAGCCCCGATAATCAGTTCCAGATTTGGAATGACATCGGTCAGAACCCGGCCCATCCTGCCCAGGGCGGTATGAATGATCTGTTTCCATTGCTCAAGCTGCGCTTCACTCTCCATGAGGAGGTAGTCCAGAAAGCTCTTAAATGCCTGAATCCATGCGAAGTATGGGACATTACGCTGCAATTGCTCGAATTTGCCTTCAATAAAGTTGCCCTGTTTTTCCACAATGAGCCGGCGACTCTCATGCACCAGGGCCGTCTTTCCAATACCCGGATGGCCTCCGATCAGTAACAGCCCCCCCTCACCCGAGGTTACCCGGCTGAATCTCTCACCCAGTTGATTGATCTCTTTATCTCTACCGTAGAGTCTTTGTGGCAGACGCAGTTGACCACTGAAATCCTCCAAGCCAAGTTCAAAACGACAAATAGCTTCCCCTTTTCTCAATGGGATGAGGCATTTCTCTAAATCCGCCTTGAGTCCCCAGGCACTCTGATAGCGATCATCCGCCATCTTTGCCATCAATTTCATCACGATGTCGGAGAGCACCTCCGGTATGTCCGGATCGAGTTCGTGTGGAGAGGCCGGAGCTTTGGCGATATGACAATGGACCATCCCCAGCGCGTCCTCCGCCTTGAAGGGCGGCGTGCCAGTGAGTATCTGGTAGAGGGTAACGCCAAGGGAATAGAAGTCCGCGCGATAGTCGACCCGCCTGTTCATACGGCCGGTCTGCTCGGGAGAGATATAGGCCAGATCCCCTTCGATGGCCTCGGGAGGTTGCATCGCAACTTCACTTTGCGGCAGCTCATCCGCGAATCCAAATCCGATCAGGCGGAATTCGCCGCTCTCGACATTGATGATGATATGGTCTGGATTGATCGCCTTGTGTACGATACGCTGTTGATGCAGATGAGCAAGCATCTCGGCCAGACCCATCGCCAAATTCAGGGAGTCCTCCAGGGCGAGTTGCTTGTTAGAAGCAAGCAGTTGTCCGAGTGATTCGCCGCCGATATCCTCCAGCAACAAGGCCCGGCCGCCGTCTGTCTCCAGCAGATCCAAGGGCTTGACCACCCCCGGCAGATCAATTCTGGACAGTATCGCAAATTCACGCTGCAAGCGGCTGTACGCTGCAGGTTGGGCATCCATGGCCAACCACTTGCGTATGACAGTCTCAGCATCCTGATACCGGCCACGGCTGACCCGTAATGCGCCGCGGACATATAAAGTTTCCAACTCTTTGAAGGCAGACATGTTTTTTCAACATTTCCACTTTATGGGTTAGTCGGAACGTTGCGATTTTATCGAACCCCCACCTGACAACCCGGTATGGCCTGACCTATCAACTATGGAACCGCATTGATTGGCTTTTCGCTGAATCCGTGAATTCAGCTTTCACTTTCAAATATAACCCATGCATCTGCGCGCGGTATGGCAAAACGTGATATATGCCAACAAAGCCCATGGTTTTACGTCTTGGGCCAGATAGCTAAAAATTATTCTACCGCCTGCCGGGAAACCGCCTCCGGCTCAAAACAGGAAGAGGCGCCCCCTCTGGCCTCTATCAGCGGCTTTAAACCGGCCCAGACGTTATCTTTCATGATCGCCTGCCCTTTCTCGTTGGGGTGAATTCCGTCTGCCTGCATCCGTTCCGGAGTCAGGGCCACGCCTTCAAGAAAAAACCCTACCAAGGGGACCGATTCCGCCTCGGCGACCTCATAATAGACCTGATGAAAGGCCTGCACGAAATCGGGACCGTAGTTCGGCGGCAGGCGCATCCCCAGCAACAGCACCTGGGCATCCGCCTGTTTCGCCAGTTGCACCATACGCTGCAGGTTGTTGCGCAACGCCTCCAGACTGATCCCCCGTAATCCGTCGTTACCTCCCAGTTCGAGGATTACCAGGCCGGGGTGATACTGCGCCAGCAGTTTCGGCAGTCGGCTCAACCCGCCGCCGCTGGTATCGCCACTGATACTGGCATTGATCACCTGGAAGCGGTCACAATGGCGCTCCAGCTGATCGGCCAGCAGATCGACCCAGCGTTGCCCCCGGGCCACGCCGTAACCGGCACTGAGACTGTCGCCAACCACCAGTAGCCGGACAGGCTCCCGGGCCCCGGCAGAGAGCGGCAACATCCAGAGCAATACCAAAGCAAGTAGGATTTTTTTCATGTTGCAGACATCTTCCATTCCTTCGCCTGTGACCGCAAGGGGTATGGGGAAGTTCGTCGAAACCACTCTCGGAGAGTGTTTGCTGCTTTCCACTCAAGCTGGGTTTACGATAAAAAAATGTTATATTCTTAGCCCGGCACTTTAATTCGGCTATGTTCAGGACCTCGAGAATGCCCGCGATCAAGGCATGATTTGCACAGGCAATGGCTGTTCCCCTGTCAAGAATCAAAACGCCGGGCAAGGACATTCTGTTACTCCTATCAGATTGATTTTATTAGCCAGACCGGTGCCGGGTTGATATATGACTTTGTAATATTTAAGGAACATGTCTGTGATGCAAGGACTCAAAACACTCATGGCCATGGTGTTCATGGCTGCAAATGGCGCAGCCTTTGCGGCTCACATCAATCATGACCGCACCGGACAGGTGGCTCTCCTACCCTACTATACGGTCAATAACAACTTCATCACCAACTTCACGGTGACCAATACCAGCCTGAATTACAAGGCGGTACGGGTACGTGTGGTCGATTCCCGACTCGGCGCGGACCTGCTGAACATTAACCTGTATCTCTCTCCCACTGATGTATGGAACGCTACCCTGCGGATGAATCCGGATACGGGTCTGCCCAATCTGGTGACCGAAGACGAGTCTTGCACCTATCCTGCCAAGACTGAATTACAGGCGGGGCTGGATTTTCAAAACCCCTACTCGGAGACCACGGATGCGGATTTAACCGAAGGCTATGTGGAGATCATCGAGATGGGAGACATCGCCGACGGCCCCGGACCGGCGCTGGATGGGGGACTGGAAGCTGAGATTGATGCCAGCGGCGTCGCTGACGGGATTATCGATAGCAATGCGGGTGACCGCTCCATCACACAGTATGGCCTGTTGCACGATTGGAAAGGCGTGCCGGCGGACTGCTCGGTAGTGGCGGATGCCTGGGCGGCAGGCATGGTCAGCACGAGTGCGATCAACGGCTTCGAACCGGGCAGTCTGAGCCCCGAGGGTATCGCCCAGGATGGGGGTGATCCGGACTCGCCCTATGACGACAGTCACAACGCCGGATTGGTGGCACCAAGCGGGGGCATCAACGCCTTTGGCATTCTGATCAACACAGGCACCGGGGCAGCCCTGGTGCAGGAGGGAATACATATTGATCGTTACACGAGTGTCCCCCAGCACTATCTTCCCAACGATCCGGCACACTATCGACTGCCCTCTCTGGCATCGGGGGATATCCGAGAGGCCTATATCACCAATACCCTGGGAGACGGCAGAAAGGGCGGTATCCTGCCATTGACCGAATATGATACCGGTGCTCTACAAGACATCGCACCGCTGCCGTCGGTGCCGATGGGTTCCAATCCTTTACCCATCGCCTTGATTCTGAGTGCCGAATCCGTCTCCGCCCCCTACTTCATCGAGAGAAACAACAACGGTGGGACAGACGCGGTGTTGACCTTCCCGATGCGCAAGCATGGAATCTATAACGCAGGGAGACTGACCAACCAATGGGATGAAAACGCAACGGCGTGCGCGGGTGAACTGAATGATGGCATTGACGATGGTGGCGAGGTGACCCTGACTTCTTTGGGTGTGGTGGTTCAGGACTACCCCCATGATGGAACAGGAGCATACTGCAAGAATGCGGGTTTTGATGCTTACCAGGGATCCGGCAGTGATGTTGTTACTAGTGTGTACTACTACGATTATGAAGAAGGCACTTCCTATATGTGTTTTGAATGTGAACCATCCCTAGCCCCCGTCAATACCTTATTCAATCAATATTTACTGGGACGCAGCGTAAATGTAAATCATATTGTCCGACCGGACGGTTATACGACATCACTTTTCGGAACGCCATCGGCAAATATTTTTACATTGAATTTAGATGTCCTATTTGAGGCAGGCTGGGTAACCTTCTCTTTTACCACAGATAACTATATCTATAGAAGCAATCCGGCTATCCAGGCGTTAACCGAACCCCAGGGCGGATTGGGTGATGGCGTCATAAACCACTGGACAGGGGTTCCCGTCATCGGGTTTGCCGCAATGACGGCGGATATCGGGCCCGGACAATTGGGGGAGACCGTCGAGCTGATTCGGAGTGTTGACCGTGAGTAGGCGGTAATCACATTTCCAACAACCTTACCCATAACATGGCAGGATGCCTATTTTAAAAAGATTGCAGGAGTTCATAATGAGACTATTCGCTATTTTCGCTTTCTGGCTTTTTACGCTATCGGTAACCAGTGCCGGTACCCTTGAAGAACTCAAGGGCGTACCTGCCTCGAAATATGAAATAGGTAAACTCAAACTCAGTATGCTTGCCTTCGAAAAATCGATAGAGTTCAATCAAAGGGAGGTCGGTCAAAGTGGCTTTGTCATTACCCAGTTCCGCACTGAGGAGTTTATCGGCCACCTGGTACTTGTCGCGTCAATGACCGGCAACTCAAAGGATGTCAACAAACAGACCTGCCAAAACCTGCTCGAAGCGATACGGGAAAATATCAACTTCACGGATATTGTTCTCGACTTGTGGAACGACCTCAGCGGAGAACAACTCATCGCCCTCAAACAGGAAGTACTCCTGAAAGCAGAGCTATTTTCCAAAGACAATCGGGGTATTAAGACCGATTGCCGATAACCCGATCGGCTGCAATCCTCCCTAAAGCCTAATATTTCCGTGTTGCTGGGTTTCGCGGAGCTTTGGATTGAGCGTCACATATTCGAGAAAAAAACGGCACCATGGAAACTGATTCCGCTTCCAATCCTTCACCTGTGATCGCAAAGGGTCTGGGCAAATTCGTCGACACCGCCCAGGGACGCCTGGATATCCTGCAACAGGTGGATCTGCAGGTCGCCCCCGGAGAGGCCCTGGCGATTCTCGGAGCATCCGGCTCGGGCAAATCCACCCTGTTGGGTCTGCTCGCCGGTCTGGACGAGGCCAGTTCCGGGGAGATTCACCTGTTCGGTCAATCACTCAACACCCTCGATGAGGATGGCCGCGCGGTCCTGCGTGCCGGTCGGATCGGTTTCGTATTCCAGTCATTTCAACTGCTCTCGGGTATGACGGCACTGGAAAACGTGATGCTGCCCCTTGAGCTATCCGGCCAGCCGGGGGCGGAGCAACTGGCCCGCGAAGCCCTCGCCGAAGTCGGTCTCGAGGCGCGTTTGACCCACTACCCCTCTCAGCTCTCCGGCGGTGAACAGCAACGCGTGGCCCTGGCCCGGGCCTTTGCGCCCAGACCCGAGGTATTATTTGCCGATGAACCGACCGCCAACCTGGATGCCCACACCGGCTCCCGGGTCGCCGATCTGCTGTTTCGCCTGCAGGAACAGCACAGAACGGTATTGATCCTGGTGACCCATGACATCGAGCTGGCGCAACGCTGCGACCGGCGACTGCATCTGCGGGAGGGGCGACTCGATACCGCAAGTGAAGTGTCTCATACCCATACGCGGTTATAGAGGTTCTGTGAATATGTCCTCCGGAAGTGCTGCCGTGAACCCTTTTACCCTGGCGATGCGTCTGTTGCGCCGGGACTGGCGCGCCGGTGAACTGCGTCTCCTGACCACCGCCCTGATACTCGCGGTAGCAGCGGTCACTTCCGTGAGTTTTTTCACCGACCGTATCGACCGGGCCATGGAGCAACAGGCCTCGGAGGTGCTGGCCGCGGACCTGCGGCTCTCCCGAACCCGTCCCCTTCCCGACTCGCTCAGCGACGAGGCGAAGCGCTCTGGCCTCACCCAGGCACTTACACTGGGTTTTCCCAGCGTGATTCTCAACCAGGGCAATACCCAACTGGTCGACGTCAAGGCCGTCTCGGGGGGCTACCCGTTACGCGGACAGCTCCAGGTCCGGGACGCCTTCGATGCTGAGAGTCTCCCGGCAACCGGCCTGCCCGCCCAGGGTGAAGCCTGGCTGGAGGATCGTCTGCTGCCCCTGCTGGGACTGGCCATCGGCGACCGTTTCAAGCTGGGACAGAGCCAATTCCAGGTGACCCGCATTATCACCTACGAACCCGATCGCTCGGCCAACCTGTTCCAACTGGCGCCCCGGGTCATGATCAATCGGCAGGATGTGGAGACTACCGGCCTGCTGGGGCCCGCCAGCCGGGTCCGTTACCATCTGCTGCTCGCCGGTGAGCCCGAGGCCATTCAGTCCTACGCGGAGTGGGTGAAGGCACAGGATGTGGCGGGACTCGAGGTGGACGACATCCGCCACGCCCGTCCGGAAACCCGGGCCGCCCTCGACCAGGGGAGCCGTTTCCTGCGCCTTGCCGCCGCCACCGCGATCCTGCTCTGCGTGGTAGCCGTAGCCCTGTCCAGCCGGCGTTTCGTGGAACGCCAGTCCGATACCAGCGCCCTGCTGCGCTGTCTGGGTGCGCAGCGACGTCAGGTAATGCTGATCTTTCTCCTGCGGCTGCTCGGACTGGGTCTGATCGCCAGTCTGGTGGGTAACCTGATCGGCCTGGCGGCCCAAGCGGTGCTGGTGGAAATGGTCGGCCACTGGTTCACCCAGCGGATCCCGCCTCCCTCGGCCTGGCCACTGTTGTCCGGGTTCGCCACCGGCATCCTGGTTCTGATCGGGTTTTCCCTGCCCAGTGTGATCCGTCTCGGAGAGGTACCGCCCCTGAGAGTGTTCCGCCGGGATCTTGACGCCCCCCCGCTAGGCTATCAGATCTCCCTCGGACTGGCCCTGTCGGCGCTGATGGCCCTGCTGGTATGGCAGATCGGGGACGACAAGCTGGCCTTCCAGTTGATCGGCGGACTGCTGGCCGGGCTGTTACTGTTACTGCTCATCTCCCGCCTGCTGGTCAGACTGCTCGCACCTTTGCGGACCCACGCCGCCGGCTCCTGGCGCTACGGCCTGGCGAGCCTGTCCCGCAACCCGGCCACCACCAGTGTGCAGCTGACCGGTTTCGGACTGGGGATGACCGTTTTGCTGGTCCTGGCCCTGGTGCGAGTCGATCTGTTGACCAGTTGGCGAAGCAGCCTGCCGGACAACGCCCCCAACCAGTTTCTTATCAACATCCAACCCGATCAGGTCGAAGGTGTGAAGCAGCTGCTGGAATCGAACGGTATCCGGAATGTGGGACTCTACCCTATGATCCGCGGACGGCTTATCCGCATCGGTGAACATAGTGTCTCCGCGGACGACTACTCAAGTCCCCGGGCAAAGCGTCTGGCCACCCGGGATTTCAATCTGAGCTTCTCCCGGGACATGCAGACAGACAACCGTTCCACCGCGGGAGCCTGGTGGACCCCCTCCGATTGGGACCGTCCTTGGTTCTCGGTGGAAGAGGGCCTGGCCAAGACTCTGGGCATCAAGCTGGGTGACGAAATCCGTTTTGAAGTGGCCGGTGCGACGGTCAGCGGCGAGGTGGTTAACCTGCGCAGCGTGAAATGGGATTCGTTCAATGTGAACTTCTTCGTCGTCAGCCCGCCGGGACTGCTCAAGGATCAGCCGGCGACCTACATCACGAGTTTCCATCTACCCGCCAGTCAACGTCAGATTCTGCATCAGCTGATCCGCACCTACCCCAGCATCACCGCCCTGGATGTTACGGCCCTGATGCAGCAGATCCGCCAGATCATGGATCGCGGCACGCTGGCGGTCGAGTCGGTATTCCTGTTCACCCTGGCGGCGGGACTGATCGTGCTCTATGCCGGTATCCAGGCAAGCTACGAGTTACGGGTACAAGAGACCGCGCTGCTCAGAACCCTGGGACTAAAACGCCGTCAATTGACCCTCTCCATCGCCCTGGAGTTCGCGCTCCTGGGGGCCCTGGCAGGCGTCATCTCCGCATTGCTTGCCACGGCCATCAGCTACACCCTGTCCACCGCGGTGTTTGATCTGCCCTGGACCCCCAACCCCCTGCTCTGGCTGTGGGCCATGTGCGGTGGCGCACTGGCCATCGGGATTGCAGGCACACTGGCGAGCTGGTCTTTGTTGAACATACCCCCCATGGCGGTATTGAAAAGGGCCTGACCCTGTTGATCAACTGCCAGCAATCACCGGCATGAGGAATCGATGGGTATCGTAGACATAAGTCTCATCGCCGAGAAACAGGCGTTTCCGGCCCTGGCCGATGAGGCAGGGATTCAACAGAATTGTGCTACCAGGTCCGGGCGATATCAGAGCCTGAGTTTCACAACGCCCTATGCCAGGTCACACAGGGCGATGAGATGGGTCATGGTATTAAGATTCCTGGTAGTAATCCGTACTTTCAGCTTACGTTCGTAATAGTTATTGTTGAACTTTGAGTCACTGTATTTGGTGGCATATAAGGTATATATCGTGTTTTTCTCATATCGCACTTTGTCAGGTGAGAAATCCGTGCTCAGAAAGTCCTTTAACAGCTGCGTGTCCGGCTCTGCCGCAAGAAGGGAAAAATACTGTTTCTTTCCATCCTCAGCTTTGAAAGGATTATGTTTCAGTATCTCAGAAAACTGATCGGGTGATCTTGCCAATACCGCGATCTCCCCGCCAAAATTTTCTTTGATAACCTCGTGGACTACGGCTTCTATCCTCTTTTGAGAAAAGCCGGACCGGACGACTACGTTCCCGCTTTGTATGTAGGTGCGGACATCCTGCAGGCCTGCCGTACTCAGGGCTTCGCGCAGAGGCCCCATCGGGACCTTGTTTTTCCCTGTGGGCATAACGCCTCTTAGCAAAATGATAAATGTCTTCATTAACTATTCCACACCTCGTTCCCACGCTAAGCGTGGGAACATTGAGTGGTAATTTAGTTTAATAGGGACTGCCATCCTTGTGAAAGAACTGCCAACCACCCTCGATGAAGCGCGCCTCGATATCGTCATCCGGATAGACCACCTCATCCCCCGGGGTCCGGTCGCCGATTTCCAGATAAACCACCTCTTCATCCGTCTCATTCACGAGATGGCAGGCGTTACCCGCACCCGCGGGAAATCCTGCGCACTGGCCCGGTGAGAGAATCGTTCTACCCCGGTCGGAAACCATCGTCGGGCTGCCTTCGATGACATAGAGGAATTCATCCTGCCGGGAGTGGGCATGGCGGAGCGCCGACTGGGCGTTCGGCGCCAGACGGGTCAGGTTGACCCCGAAATTCCGCAGACCGAAATAGTCGCCCAGTTGGCGCTTCTCCCGGCCTTCAACACGGGTGGTGAACGGTTCGGGATAGAGACTGTTTTTCTTGCGGGGCGGTACGTCCTGCGCGGCTAACGCGACTGGAATATAGTCCGTGTTCATGTTGATGCCTCCTGATCAGTCACACAGGCGAGAAAATCGTCCAGGCTCCGGCCCGGCTCCTGTTCGAACTTCACCCCACTTTCAACCAGACGGCTCATTCTGTCCAGTCTAAAATGACGAAAATCGTCTCGCAGTTCACACCAGGCCACCAAGGTCCAGGTCCTGCCCCAATACGCCAGCCCTAAGGGTCTGACCGTACGCACCGAGGACTCACCATCGGCCCGCTGGTAGTGAAACTTCACCTTGGTCTGGAGACGTACCGATTGACGCAGCACATGCAGCAGATCGGCCACCCCGTCATCGGGCCGGCTGGGTGGCACCATGATCAGCTTGCGTTCCAGTTCCGGAAGCAGACGCTCAGGCAGCACCGCTTCGATGCGGGCAACCGCCCTTTTTGCGGCCGCCGCCAAGGTTGGCTCGCTCCACACATCCACCATCCGGACCCCCAGCAGCAACGCCTCCAGCTCCTCTTCATCGAACATCAGGGGGGGTAAACGGTAGCCTTTCATCAGCCGATATCCCAATCCCGCTTCGGCGATGACCGGCACCCCCGAGAGGGAAAGATCCTGGATATCACGATAGATGGTTCGTTCCGAAACCTCCAGCCGTTCCGCCAGCATCCGCGCGGTCACCCAGCGATCCGAGCGCAGTTCCTGAGTAATTCGAAACAGGCGATCCGCGCGGCGCATGGCTATTTTTTCGCCCGCAAGGCACTGGCCAGAGCCGTATCCACCCACTCATGCAGCAGCTCGGGATCTTCCACTACCTCCGCGGGTACCAGCCAGAAATTCATACGGCTGAGTTTGCCTTTCATTTCATAGCAGAACTGCTCCGCACCCCGCTGACGATAGAAATCCTCGCTCTGTTTGTCCGCTTTGAGATACACCGCATTGTCATCGGCGATAGCGAAAAACAGCTCATCGCTATAGAGTCCGGCGCCCCCGAACATGCGTTTGATCCGCACCCGAGGCAACCACTCGAAAAGATCCTGAAGATACGCCAGATAGTCGTCACTCACTGCCATGCCCTTTCCCCGTTCGTGTAAAACCTGCACAAACTCTAGTCGAATGATACTGACAGCAGGGTGTCAGTAGCCAGTGAGTAGGTTTACGCTCCATGGACAGCAGTTCCATACCTTGGACCAAAATTCGAAATTGGACACGCTCTTTCAGGAGGAGACTATGAATACCACACTGACACCCAATCTGATGACCGAGCATGTTAACCAATCCGTCATTTTCTATCGAGATCGGCTTGGCTTTCGTTATGGAATACGCGAACTCTGGATTCGCGATAATAACGGCTATCTTCTCGCCCTGGCCGAAAAGCCACACCAAGACTAACCGCGAAAAAGCCCCATTCAGCGAGTCGCTGGACGGTTATCCGCTCGGAGACTCATCAGATTAGGGCTGAATCTGGTATCCCCCGGCACAGCCGGGGGGGATTACCTCACGGATTTATGGTCAATTATGCCGTCACTTCACCATCCCGAAAGACAAGAGGGTCAACTCTGGCAGACTGTTTTTTTCTCAAACGGCTGGTTCCAATGCCAAGCAATCCTAAGCTGAACAGCCACAATACCCCGGGTTCGGGTACTGAGCTGGTGGGAGCTTCCTGTGATACGGACTCGATATACACACCGGATTGCAGGAAAGAGGAATAGCCGCCATTCTCACCATACAGCCAAATGGTATTGAAACCGCCAATAGCGTCACCCGGCAGCAATTGTTCCAAGCGTCCCGTTTCGAAATAGTCAGAATAACTTTCAATGGTGACTGCGCCGTCGGGTGCATAACCGCTGATCCGGTTTTCCCCATAAAAGGCTTCGCCTTCGTAATGTTGATTCGTCGCGGTGGTGACCCAGGTAACTCCGGAACCACCCCAGGGTGCATCGGGATGACTCGGCGTAATATCGCGAACTCCGAACACGGATCCCGAGACGAGTTCGACGCGAAAGTGATTGGTGCTAAACCCTTCCCACGGATGAGGATGGTCTCCATCATAGGGGTCAATCAGCAGGGTATATGAGACATTATCTCCGACCGATAATCCCATCTCTTGCATGATTCCCGCATTATCATGGATGCCATAGGCACTGATATCGCCCGACACGGTGTAGTAAAGCGGTGTAGCCTCGAGTTGCGTACCCCAGACGGACAACAAAAGAGCTGACATTCCAGCGATTGCTATTGTGTTCTTCATGAATAGTTTCTTCCTGATACTGCTTTGTGGAATTTGGCTTAACGCATGTTTCGTGCCTTTTGTTACTTTACAATGAATATCAAACAGTTGGGCGTCATCCGAATCGTGAGCTGTCAAAATAACCGACAGTTTGAGGAGCAGGCCATGGCAGCGAAGTTCGGCGACGCTTATATCGACTATACAAGACAGGTCAGACGCTGGTTGTAACCCTGAAACTTCCCCCCTTGATACCCGGTGTGCAATTCATGAAAATGCCGGGTTTGCTTCTTCTCGAGTGGTGCGAAAATGAGCGATGACTCAATCAAGATCCTGGGTGCGCGACAAAACAATCTCAAGAACCTCGAGCTGTCGCTTCCGCTCAATGAGTTGATCGTCGTCACCGGGGTGTCCGGTTCCGGCAAATCCTCGCTGGCCTTCGACACGGTCTATGCGGAGGGTCAGCGCCGTTACGTGGAGACCTTCTCGCCCTACGCCCGCCAGTTCCTCGACCGCATGGACCGGCCTCAGGTGGAGCGTATCGAGGGCATCCCTCCCAGCATCGCCATCGATCAGACCAACCCGGTACGGACCTCCCGTTCCACCGTGGGCACCATGACCGAATTGAACGACCACTTGAAGCTGTTGTTCGCCCGCGCCGCCACCCTGTTCTGCCACGGTTGCGGCCGGCCGGTGGAGCGGGACACCCCGGAAGGTATTTTCAAGCAATTGATGCACTCCACCGGTAAGCACGCCCCTCGGGTGGTCATCACCTTCGCCATTGAGGTGCCCCACAACTTCAGCAAGGAGGAGATCCGCCAGGTACTGGATCAGCAGGGTTATACCCGGGTGCACAGCGAACAGGCCCATCGCATCGAGGTGGTGCAGGACCGGTTGCGCCTGGAAGCGGATAACCGGGGGCGTCTGGTGGAGGCGCTTGAGATCGCCCTGGAAAAGGGGCACGGACAATGCGCGGTTTACCCTTTGAACGAGAACCGGGAGGCGGGCGAACCCTGGAAATTCTCCAGCGGCCTGCACTGCGCCCACTGCGACATCGACTATCGGGAACCCCAGCCGAACATCTTCTCCTTCAACTCCGCCCTCGGCGCTTGCGAAAACTGCCGGGGCTTTGGCCGCACCATCGGTATCGACTGGAATCTGGTGATCCCGGACGATTCATTGTCCCTCAGCGACGGCGCCATCAAGCCGTTTCGCAGCGGCTACTCCATGGAGTGTCAGGAGGATCTGATGCGCTTCGGCCGCAAACGCGGCATGGATCTGGAAACTCCCTGGCGGGAACTTGATCCGGCGACACGAAACTGGGTGATCGAGGGCGACGGCACCTGGGACGGCAAGACCTGGTACGGGGTGCGCGAGTATTTCGAGTTTCTCGAAAGCAAGGCCTACAAGATGCATATTCGGGTGATGCTCTCGAAATATCGCAGCTATGATGTCTGTCCCGCCTGTCACGGGGCGCGTCTCAAGCACGAGGCGCTTGACTTCCGCCTCGGTGGAAAGCGCGAAGCGGATGCCGTGCTTGCCCCGGAGCGGCGCTTTCGTCACGACGCAATCGGCATGTCCGAAACGGTGTTTCGCGACCTGCCGGGACTCAACATCCACGACCTGATGCAACTGCCGCTGGAGCGGGCACAGCGGTTCTTCGAAACCCTGTTCCGCGATGAGCGCTTAAATACCTCCGGTCATCCCGGCGAATGCCGGGATCCAGGCGCCCCCTCAGTAAATCCCGGTACTCACCCCGCCGATGTAAAACAAACCGCGGAAAAATCCGCGCACACCGAATTCAACCTGCTACTCGACGAAATCCGTTCGCGCCTCAACTACCTGCTGGACGTGGGACTGGGTTACCTGACCCTCGACCGCCAATCCCGCACCCTATCCGGAGGCGAGGTACAGCGCATCAACCTCACCACCGCCCTGGGCACCTCCTTGGTCAACACCCTGTTCGTGCTCGATGAACCGAGTATCGGCCTGCATCCGAGGGACATCGCGCGTATCAACGGGGTACTGACCCGATTACGAGACGCCGGCAACTCCCTGCTGGTGGTGGAGCACGACCCACAAATCATGCTCGCCGCCGATCGCATCCTCGATATCGGCCCGGGCCCCGGGGAACGGGGCGGAGAGATCGTCTTCTATGGCACGCCCAAGCAACTGCTGCGCGACCGCAACTCCCTGACCGGGCAGTTCCTCAAGGGTGAGCGAAAAGTCGCCGACGCCTATGAACCGGACCTCCCGGATGATCAGGACGGGTATCTCAGCGTCCTCGGCGCGGCGGAACACAATCTGAAAGAGATCGATGTACATATCCCCCTCAACCGGCTGGTCACCCTCACCGGTGTTTCGGGTTCCGGAAAGTCGACCCTGGTGCAGGACATCCTGTTCAATGCCCTGGCGAAACTCAAGGGGCGGCCCGAAGAGATCCCCGGCGCGCACCAGGGGATCGAAGGACACGAGCGCATCGACGGCGTGGTGATGTTGGACCAGGCGCCCATCGGCAAAAGTTCCCGCTCCAACCCGGTCAGTTATGTGGGCGCCTGGGACGCGATTCGTAAACAGCTGGCCGCCCAGCGTCTCTCCCGGGAGCGGGGTTACACCGCCGGCACCTTCAGCTTCAACTCGGGTAACGGCCGCTGTCCGGTATGCAACGGCAGCGGCTTCGAACATGTGGAGATGCAGTTTCTCTCGGATGTCTACCTGCGCTGTCCCGAGTGCAACGGCAAGCGCTATCGCAACGAAGTACTGGAAGTGCGGATAGGCGGTAAATCGGTGGCCGATATCCTGGAACTGACCGTCACCGAAGCGTTGAATTTCTTCCGTGATCAACGGGAGATTCACAAGGTGCTCGAACCTCTGCAGGCCGTGGGTTTGAGCTATCTGCGCCTGGGCCAGCCGGTACCAACCCTGTCCGGTGGCGAAGCCCAGCGACTCAAACTGGCGGGTTATCTGGCCAAAAGCAGCCAGCGAAAGCAATCCGGGGACAGGTTGCTGTTCCTTCTCGACGAGCCAACCACCGGTCTGCACTTCGCCGATATCGCGGTACTGCTCAAGGCGTTGCGCCGACTGCTGCTCAAGGGACACTCCCTGCTGGTGATCGAACACAACCTGGACGTGATCGCCGCCAGCGACTGGCTGATCGACCTGGGTCCCGAGGGGGGCGACCGGGGCGGTGAACTGATCTGCGAAGGCACCCCGGAAGCGGTTGCCGAGCATCCCTCCAGCCATACCGGAAAGGCCCTGCGCGACTACTCCTCGGCGTTGCAGGCACTGGGCCAAGGCTCCCCTGCCCCGGCTTCTCAGCGCGTAACCGCCAGACGCCCGGCCATCGACATCCTCCACGCCCGGGAACACAATCTGAAAAACGTCACCCTGGCGGTCCCCCGGGAGAAGTTCACCGTCATCACCGGCGTCTCCGGCTCCGGCAAATCGACCCTCGCCTTCGACATCCTCTTCAACGAAGGCCAGCGGCGCTACCTGGAATCCCTCAATGCCTACGCACGCCAGTTCGTTCAACCCGCCTCGCGCCCGGACGTGGATGCGGTCTTTGGCATCCCGCCCACTGTCGCCATCGAACAGCGCACCAGCCGGGGCGGGCATAAGAGCACCGTCGGTACACTCACCGAGATCCACCACTTCCTGCGTCTGCTGTTCGTCAAACTCGGTGTGCAGTACTGCCCCGATTGCGAAGTGCCGATCGAACCCCAGTCCCGGGAGGCGATTCTCAATCACCTGATGCAGCACTACCGGGAGCGAAAGATCTGCCTGCTGGCGCCACTGGTGATCAATCGCAAGGGCATCTACCGGGAACTGGCCCAATGGGCCGCCCGCAAGGGATACCCGATCCTGCGGGTGGATGGAGAACCCCTGCCCACCGACGCCTGGCCACCGCTCGACCGGTACCAGGAACACAACATCGATCTGCCCCTGGGGGAACTGCGGGTCAAACCGGAACAGACAGCCGAACTGCGGGAACAACTCGACGAGGCCCTCGATCATGGCAAGGGTACGGTCCGGGTGGCGCTGGTAAAACGGGGTGGCGACTGGGGGGAAGAGCAGCACTTCTCCACCCACCGTACCTGCCCGAGTTGCGGGCGCGGCTTCGAAGAACCCGATCCGAGACTCTTCTCCTACAACTCACGCCACGGCTGGTGTCCCGGCTGTTATGGCACGGGTACCGTGCTGCCCGGTTTCGATGCCGAACAGAGCGGTGAAGAGGGGGAATGGCTGGAACAGGATCAACAACCGGAAACCTGCCCATCCTGCGCAGGCGCCCGGCTCAACGACGAGGCCCTCGCGATCTACTTCCACGACTGGAACATCGCCGACTACACCGCGGTGCCGGTGAGCGAAGCGATCGACATCTTCAAGCAACTGCCACTCGACACCCGGCAACAGGCCATTGGTCGGGACCTGATCCGCGAGATCGTCTCGCGCCTGGAATTTCTCCGCGAGGTGGGGCTCGGTTACCTCACCCTGGATCGCGCCGCCCCGACCCTGTCCGGTGGCGAGGCGCAACGCATCCGTCTGGCCGCCCAGCTCGGCTCCAACCTGCGCGGGGTCTGCTACATCCTCGATGAACCGACCATCGGATTGCATCCGCGAGACAACACGCTGCTGCTGAAGACCCTGAAAAAGCTCGAAAACAAGGGCAACACCATTGTCGTGGTGGAACATGACGAGGAGACCATCCGCAGCGCTGAGCACGTCATCGACATCGGTCCTGGCGCCGGTGTACGCGGCGGCGAAGTGATCCATACCGGAACGGTAAAGCAGTTGGAAAAAAACCGGGCGTCCCTGACCGGCCGGTTTCTAGCCCAGCCGTTACAACATCCCCTGTTCGAACCCCGTCCCGAGCAGACCGAGAACCGCTTGACGATCCAGGGTGCCTGGCTCAACAACCTCAAACAGATCCATATCAGCCTGCCGCTCCAGCGCCTGGTGTGCGTAAGCGGCGTATCCGGTTCCGGCAAATCCACCCTGGTACGTGACGTGATGGTCAGCAGTCTTAAACATCTGCTGGCCCGGGGCCGCAAGAAAGGTCGCATCTCCGCTGACCATTTCCACGGATGCGAACGGCTCGATGGCTGGCAAGGGATCCAGCGAGTCCTGGAGGTGGATCAGACCCCGATCGGCAAGACGCCCAGATCCTGTCCCGCAACTTATGTCGGTTTCTGGGATGAAATCCGCAAGCTCTATGCCCAGACCGAGGACGCGCGCATCCATGGTTGGAACGCCAGCCGCTTTTCATTCAACACCAAGGGCGGACGCTGCGAGACCTGTCAGGGCCAGGGCATGACCCGGGTGGAGATGAGTTTCCTGCCCGATGTTAAGACCGTCTGCGAATCCTGCAACGGCGCCCGCTTCAACCAGGAAACCCTAGCGGTCCACTACCGGAGCCGCTCGATCGGTGACGTACTCGCCATGAGTGTCGACGAAGCAGTGGCGTTCTTCGAACACCACCCAAAGGTCCACCACGCCCTGCAGTTACTCCAGGACGTAGGCCTCGGCTATCTGACCCTCGGCCAGCAATCCCCCACCCTCTCCGGTGGTGAAGCCCAGCGCATCAAGCTGGTCACCGAATTGGCCAAGGCCAGACCCAACGCCCGCACCTTCACCCCGACCCTCTACGTACTCGACGAACCCACTGTCGGCCTGCACATGGCGGACGTGGAGAAACTGATCCGGGTACTGCACCGGCTGGTGGACGCCGGCCACTCCGCAGTGGTCATCGAACACAACCTGGATGTCATCGCCGAGGCCGACTGGTGCATCGACATGGGCCCCGAAGGGGGTGATGCAGGGGGTGAAGTAGTGGTCGAAGGACCCCTCAAGGCACTGCTCAAGGCATGGAAGCACTCGGCGACAGGCAGAGCGCTCAAGGCATTTTTGAAATAGTTGTCAGGTATTAACCACGCAATAGCAGATAATGATGTGATGAACCCTAAAGTCGCCACACGTCAGGAGCACTCAACATGCAATCACAAACACTCAAACAAGAAGCCCTGTAGTCACGCCAGTGGTCAAAGCCAGCACGTAAAGACCTTGCCCTCATCCCCGAATGGTATTGAATTACATAAATGGTTAAAGGGTATTGGTAACCACAATGAAACGGTTGATAAGCCGGAATTCTTTGGGGACTTTTGATTATGGGATGGCTGAATAACTGGGTTGAAATAATTAAAAAACGTCCAGCCATGTATTTGGGAAATGATGTCTCAGTAGATAGCTTTCATCTTTTTATTACTGGTTATATAGCATCAAGAAATGACCAAGGATTGAAGGCTTTTGATTCTGATGAAACAGAGCTGCTTAATCAATTTACTGATTGGCTAAGGGAGAACAATGAAATGGAAGGTACAATGGCTGGATGGACGCAGATTGTTAACATTGTTACTGACTCAAATGAAAATTCTTTAGATAAGTTTTTTAGTCTTTGGTGTGAGTTTCAATCAAGTAATAAAAGATGAGCATACTATCGAGACACCTAACGTAACGGTCACAAAAAGCCCCACTCAGCGACGAACCTGGCTTCTTTTTGCGATCATTACAATGGGTGTCTCGATAGTATGGTAATTTTGCGCTCTAAATATTTATTTTTATTATTTATTTTCCATATACCTTGCAATGCAAACCTCATCATAGTATTTACTTAACCACACATCCAGATAAAGCTTTTCCAAGTAATCAACAACTGTACGATAACTCTCATTGATATAATATTTTTCACAAGTAAGAATAATATTAACCAATATCTCACTTGATTTTTTTGATAAATATTTTCGCGCAACAGTATTATTTTCTTTTCCAAATAACTTACCCTTTACAGGTGACACTAAAGGTATACTTTTTCTTGTTTTATCAAATATCAACTAGTCAGTTTTCGTCGAAAAACCTAAAAACCCAAAGTTTAGTGAATCTATGATTTTTCCATCTGCATCTCTAATAAATATTGAAGGATTTTTCCAATACTCACTAAACTCAGAAGAAAATAGCATATTCACTGGAATATAATTTTCACCATCTCGTGATTTGATACTCTCATTTAAATAATCGCCCAACTTGGAGTTTCTGCATACCCCCCTGTGTCAGGATAGTTGTCGCCTCCCCTAGAAGGGTTATTCATCATAGACAGGGGGCGGGAAGACGAGAAAATGTCCCGCTATTCAGACGAACGAAAAGCCTCGGTGATGCGAAAACTATTGCCACCGAACAACCG
>JBNKJP010000055.1:0-48486 GCA_050291245.1 Candidatus Thiodiazotropha sp.
GATCTTTTTCCCACTGTTCAATGCGTGTGGCCAACATCGCTTTTACCTCGTTGAAGTTTTCGATCTCTCTGGGATCGAGTTGGAATTTCCTGTGGGGCGCCATCACATGGGTGATCCACACCCCCAAAGCCCGCCTGAGTGAGCTCATATGAGGCGGAACCGATTGACTTAACTCCTTGAGTGCCGCCATAAACTCTTGGGGCTCTCGCGCATTTTCAAGGCGCATGACAAACCCACTCAAGGAGCCGGGTTTACCCTTAGGGTACTGACTCTCGTCGATCAAATAGTAGCGCATTCCCGGCTGGTAGGGCCACAGGGGCGAGTTGGGGGGGAGCGCAATAAGCTGCTTAAGTTCAGTAGCCGCCCGCCAGGGTGTGTCACCATTGTAAAGCACCAGCGGAAAAAGCGGAGGTAAACGCCTGTCAACCAAGGTTTTCTCCTCACGAACCAGCTGTTCGTAGAGCAGACGCGCATAGGTACCAATGCGTAGCGCCATCCAGTGATCTTCCCGGGATTGAAACTCCAGCAACAGGAACAGATAGATCGCCCGCTCCCGAGCCTCGAGAAAGGGAATTCGCATAATAATGTCACCATCACGACGGGCCAGGGATTCGGCATGGAATTTCGCGTTGATCCGCTCCATGCCGGAAAAATCCAACTGTTCCACCCAGGTTTCCTGAACGAAATTGCGTAGTAGATCCTCAACCAGTACAGGTTCTGAAAAAAGGAGATGATAAGCACGATCGTGTTTTGGGTGCATGGTGGCTCGATCCTTCGAGGTGTGTGATGCCTGTGGCGGCGAAATCCCTATGGTCTGTTCCCACCTTTAGATACTGTCACAAGTTACCGGGACATGCTAATTTTACATTTCTACAAAGGGGTATCGGCGGCAACGCAACTACTATCCATTGTAATCTTCCGTATTGTTCAGGAATCACTGACCAATACCGGAAAACACGCCGAGGCAACGGAAATCAGCATCAACCTGCCACTCAAATGTGATAGATACCCAACAGGTCTCCGTCTTTGCGTCAGCGACAACGGCAAGGGATTTGACATGGAGGATATCTCTTACAAAGGCATTGGTCTTATCAGTATGAGAGAACGAGTCTATGCGTTAAGCGGTCAGTTAAAAATCATGACAACACCCGACGAAGGCACCCAATTTATCGTACATACACCGTTTTCTAAAAAACCACGAAAAGCAGCAAACGGGAAGGATTAGCCCATTCCGATTCAGCTAGTAATTTATGCAACTTATCGGTTGAGTTACGAATTGCCATCGGCTTTCCAACCGGCGGCGACGAGCAGGCTGGCCAATGCGGCGGCATTCTTCACATCCAGCTTCTCCATCAGATTATGGCGATGAATCTCCACGGTTTTCAGGCTGATTCCAAGGGCGCTTGCAATGACCTTGTTTTGCTTGCCGCTTATCACGGCTCGCGCCACTTCGACTTCACGGGGAGTCAGACTCGCAAGGCGGGCTTTTGCCTCGGCCAGAGCCAGCAACTCGGCCTGGCGTTGCCGACACAGCCGCAAGGCTTCGTTGATACGCTCCAATAAGGTCATGCCATTGACCGGCTTTTCGATCATATCCAGCGCGCCGGCCCGCATGGTGCGTACCGCCATCGGTACATCGCCGTGCCCGGTGATCATGATGACCGGTAACGGGCACTTGCGCTGACTCAACTCGCCCAACAACTCCAACCCGGTCATCCCAGGCATCCGCACGTCGGTAAGAATACAGCCGAGCACATTGACGTCGATTACGCCAAGTAATGCTTCAGCCGAATCATGGAGGATGGTTTTCATCCCCAGGCCATCGAGCATGAAGGACAGCGCATTGCGTGTGGCTTCATCGTCATCGACGATATGGATGACGGCTTCTTCGCTCATGCCTTCTCCTCTTCCGTTAACGGCAACCAGAGCTTCACGCACAGGCCGACACCATCGGCGGGGCATTCGGCCCAAAGCCGGCCCTTGTGGGCTTCCACGATCGACCGGCTGAGCGCCAATCCCAGCCCGATGCCCTTGGGCTTGGTTGTATAGAAGGGTTGTGCGAACTGCTCCAACGCCGCATCGTCCATCCCACAGCCCTGGTCACGCACCGATAAGGCGACACCCCCGTCATCGGCTTCTACCGAGATCGTCAGCCGACGTTCTTGGGGTGGTATCTGTTCCATGGCGTCAACGGCGTTCTGCACCAGATTCAGAATCACCTGCTGCAGTTGAATCCGGTCAGCCCATACCGCCGGTGCGCCCTCGGCCATCTGCAGTTCAAGGCGCACGCCGGCCTGCCGGGTGGTGGCTTCAACCAGGGCAGCGCACTCACTGAGCATTTCGGGTATATCGACCGGATTGAGCTGGCTTTCATTCTTGCTGACAAAGGCACGGATCCGTTTTACCACCAGTGCGGCACGCTCCGCCTGATTGACGATCTGCCCGGCCGCGAGTTTCATGTTTTGCGGATCGGTGCGTCCGCTCTCCGCGCGCATGACGATTGACTGGGCATAACTGGAGATGGCGCCCAACGGTTGGTTCATTTCGTGGGCGATGCTGGTCGCCATCTCACCCAGAATCGACAGTCGCGCCACATGCTCCAATTCCCGTTGATGCAGGCGATCGGCCTCCTCGATCCGGCGTCGCTCAGCCATTTCCCGAGACAGCTCGGCGTTGCTCTGACTCAGTGCGCGGGTGCGTTCCCGCACCAACCATTCGACCCGTACCGAATAGATCACCCAACTGAACAAAGCGATCGCCAGGGCGATAATCCATTCGCGATACTCCTTGAACAGATCGGCCCAACTGATGTGCGCCGAGCGGGCATAGGGTCCGATCTTCAATGCCCGGAACAGATCATGTACCGGCTGGTAGTCCAGTGGCACCGTCCAGAGGGTGCCCGTGGTGTTTTGCAACAGAGCCACCGCCACACGCTTGGCAAGCACGGGATCGACTGTGCGGGTTTTGGCAAATGGCCAGGCGGGATAGATCCGGCTGGACACGGCACACTCCGTCGAAGGGGCCTCCTGAAGGGCGAAGGCGCGCAGCTTTGCGTAGCGTTGCGGATCGGCCGTCTGCAGCGCTTCCAGCATGCACGCCCGCAATACCCCCGCATCCGCCTGACCGGACAATACAGCGTTTGCCACCCTTTGCATCGGCAGCCCGGTCATCAGCACTTCAACATTGCGTCCGGGGTACAGGCCCGCGTCTTGCAGCTCACGCCAGACAACCTGAAATCCCCCAAAGGCGTCCTCCGCCACCGCGGCGAGTCGCCGGCCTTCCAGGTCGGCCAGGGTATGGAGATCGGACTGGGTGGTTATCAGAGTCGATGCAACCGGTGCGCCCTCCTCCGCAGTCGCGATCCGGCTGATGTGAAAGGCGTATTCGAGTTCTGCGTAGTTGCCCGGGTTGGTAATGACGAATGCGAGGCGCCCGTCAGCAAGCGCGGCACGCATGCCCGCATGATCCAAAGGAAGGAGTTGAAAGTCGACGTCTGGAATAGTGCGGTTCAAGGCCTCAACCGTCGATGACCAGAAGGTGACGGTTTTTTCCGATCCAAGATAGTTCAGAACCCCGATTGACGCGCTTTCCCGGGCATTGGCGGCGTTGATCCAGCTGTACGGCAGGACGCATTGCAGGGTAATTACCACAAAGAAAGATAACCACTTCCCTGTATGACGGTGCGTTCGGCGAAAAGCGTTGGAGGTCATCCTGGAATGTGATGAGTGTGGCCAAATAGGGATCGGGGCATCTTAGACCATAAGACCCGAACAAACGAGTCTATGAAGAATAGCCCTCCCCGCACGACAACCAAAGTCCGTGGACTCCCCACACCCGCGGAATTCAGTCAGGACGGGACAAATACCAACCCATCAAACAACTTACGCGCTGTCAGCAGTACCGCAGCGCTCTCCACCTCTCCCCCGTCATCCAGTTCAACCAGGATGGTGGAGGCGCCGATCGGATGTTCGATGGGCATGCGTTTGGATCGCCCTTCGGGCAGTTGCGCGAGACTTGCCACCGGCGATCCGGGCAAGGCGCAGGCGGTGGCGACACTGACCGCGCCCAGCACGCCGATAGAGGCATGGCAGCGATGAGGAATAAAGGTGCGTGTAGAGACGACCCCGCCCGCCTTTGGCGCGCTGACCATCGTCATCTTGGGCACCGTCTTGGCGCTCACATCGCCGAGGTTCATCATCGGACCCACCTGCAGGCGGATCGATTCGAGTTTCGCCTTCAGCGCCTCGTCGGCGTCAAGCGCCTCGCGACTCTCATCGCCACTGATCCCCAGATCGGCCCCGCGCATGACCACCACCGGCATGCCGTTATCGATGCAGGTCAGTTCAACCCCGTCGATCACATCCAGGGGACGTCCGGTGGGTAGCAGAGCGCCGCAACTGGAACCGGCGGTGTCCCGGAAGACCACCGGTATCGGACTGGCCGTACCCGGAACGCCGTCGAGACGGGCATCCCCGCTATAGGTCACTTTTCCGTTCGGAGTGCGCACCCGCGCCACCGCCACCTGCCCGGTGTTCTCCATATAGATGGTGACCCGGGTCTCCCCGGCTTCGGCCGCCACCAGTCCGCGCTCAATCGCGAAGGGTCCGACACCCGCCAGAATATTGCCGCAGTTCTGGGCATCGGTGACGATCGCCTGATCCACAAAGACCTGCAGAAACAGATAATCCACATCGATTCCCGGGCGTTCGGAGCGGCGCACCACGGCCACCTTGGAGGTGAGCGGATCGGCGCCGCCCATGCCGTCGATCTGGCGTTTGTCCGGCGAACCCATGACCCCGAGCAGGAAGCGGTCCCGCGCCGGGATATCGGATGGCAGATCCTCCGCCAAAAAGAAGCCGCCTTTGGAAGTACCACCACGCATCCACATGCAGCGTACGCCGTCAGACATGATTCAATCTCCTGGAATGCTCACTGTTCAGAAGGGATATGGGTTCTGTCCGGTCTGAATGGTAATCCATTTCAGTTCCGTCATTTCATCGATCGAGAAATGTCCGCCCTCGCGACCAAATCCACTGTTTTTCACCCCGCCAAACGGAATCACGGGTTCGTCACGTACACTCGGACCGTTGATATGCACCGCACCGGCCTCCAGCCCTTCGGAAAGCAGCATCGCCTTCTGCAGATCATTGGTGATTACCGCGGAAGAGAGACCATAGTCCGAGTCATTGGCCAGGCTCATGGCATGCAAGTGATCATCGGCCTTGATCACCGATGCCACCGGTCCGAAACACTCGGTCCTGAAAATACTCATTGTGGGGGTGATATCGGCCACCACGGTGGGTTCGAAGACATTCTCCCGGTAATTCCCACCGGTCAGCAGGCGTGCCCCCTGGGCAACCGCTTGCTGAATCTGCTCCTGGATGAACGGTCCCTGGGTGGCGCGGATCAGCGGCCCGACAATCAATCCGGGCTCACGGGGATCGGAGCCGTACTTCAAGCCACCGACCTTGCGTGCGATCTTTTCACAAAACTCGTCATAGACGCCCGCTTCCACAATCACCCGCGACCCGGTCATGCAGATCTGCCCCTGATGCATGTAGTTACTGAAGGCGGCCGTATCCACGGCATAGTCCACATCCGCATCGTTGAGCACGATTATCGGATTCTTGCCCCCCAGTTCCAAGGCGAAGCGCTTGCCGTGGGCCGCCGCCTTCGCGCCGACCTGCCAGCCCACATGACTGGAACCGGTAAAGGTCACGAAACGCACGCGCTTGTCGGTGATCAGGCCATCGCCCAACTCGGCGCCTAGCGCGGGCGCGACATTGAGCACACCCGGGGGAAAGCCCGCATCACGAAACAGCTCGCCCAGCTTCAGTCCGATCACCGGTGTCATCTCGGACGGTTTGAGCACCACCGTATTCCCGGCGGCCAGGGCAAAGCCGATCTTGCGGATCCCCAGCAACAGAGGAAAGTTGAAAGGTGCGATGGACAGTACCGTGCCCAGGGGTCGACGGATGCAGTAGGACTTGACCCCCGGGTAGTCCGAAAGATAGGTCTCGCCTTTCACCCGGCGGCACTCGCCGGCCATGGAACGCAGGAAAGTCGGTGTATGATGGGTTTCATAACCCGCCTTGAGCAGGGTTGAACCCGCCTCGTCGATGAGCACATCGGCCAACTCCTGAGCGCGCTCTTCCATCAGGTCCGCCGCATTCAGCAGCAACCTCTCCCGGGCCGTGGGATTAAGCGCTTTCCAGGTCTCGAACGCCTTGGCTGAGGAGGCAAGAATGCGCTCCACATCATCCTTGCCCGCATTCTGTATGCGGGCATAAACCTCACCGGTAGCCGGATTGAAGTCATCACTGTAAGCCCCGGACGCCGAGGCGGTGTATTCGTTGTCGATGAACAGCTGGTACTCTTTCATGGGCGCGCTCCTATCCTCTCGGCATTGAACGGATCTGTTTCAGGGTATCAATCGATGTAGATCAAGCCATCCAGTGCGACCGCGCCCTCCCCTGCGGGATAGACCACCACGGGATTGACATCGATCTCGCGAATCCGGGGATCGGACTGAATCAGCTGACCCACCTGCGCCACGATCCGTGCGGCGGCGGCCACATCCACTGCGGGGGCGCCCCGGAACCCGCGCAGCAGAGCGGCGCTCTTCAGCTGATGGAGTTCATCCACGATCGCCTCGGGGGGCAGATTGGCCGGAATCAGACGCGCATCGTGGAACAGCTCGGCCATGACACCGCCAAATCCCACCAGCAGGACCGGGCCCCAGTCACGATCGTTGCGGGCGCCCACGATCAGTTCCACACCCTGGCTTCCCATCCCCTCGATCAACACACCGTCCAGGGTCAGGTCGGGACGCGCCTGAGCCACATTCTCATAGAGTTTCTCCCACCCGACGCGCAGGGCATCGGGATCGGCCAGTCCCAGCACCACGCCACCCGCGTCGCTCTTGTGAGAGAGCTCCGCCGACTGGGCTTTCAGGACTACGGGATAACCGATCTTTTCGGCCTCGCCAAGCGCTTCATCGACGTTCCGTGCGAAGGCCCCTTTGGGCAGGGAGACGCCGAAGGCGGCGAGGATCTCTTTACTGCGGTATTCCGGCACGACCCCACTGGCCTGGGCCAGTACCGGGGGGATCTCCCCGGGTTGCGCGGGCCCCGGATCCTGCGGCTGAGGCGCCGAGAGCAGGGCCAGGGCGCGGAACACCCGTTCCGCCGAGGCGAAAAAGGGCACCCCCAGCTCACGCAGCGCCGATACGTAGGTTTCGGGAATCTCCGCCCCTTCATCCAGGCCCGCGAAAATGACTGGCTTTTGCGGGGCGAGCGTCTTGATGGCTTCGATGATGTAGGGGAGTTTCAGGTCACTGGTTGCCTTGTCGGTGAGAATGATACCCAGGACAATACTGCCGAAGTCGGACTCCTTGAGCAGCACATCGAGGGTACGCCGATAGAGATCGGGATCGACCAGGGCCTGAGCCGTTAAATCAAGGGGATTACTCGGTGGAATAAATTCGGGCAGTGCCTCGCGCAACCCCGCATAGGCCGTTTCACCCAGCGAGGAGAGCCCCAGACCCACATCTTCGCAAAGATCCAGGGTCAACGCCTTGAACGCCCCCGACTCGGTCAGCACCGCGCATCCGGCGCTCGGCAGGGAGGCGCAACGGGCGACGATTTCGGAGACATCCAGCAGCTCTTCCAGAGTATCGACGATGACCACTCCGGTACGCGCGACCAGTGAGCGCATCACCTGATAATCCCCGGCCATGGCCCCCGTATGAGTGGCGGCGGATGCCCGGGCGGCGCTGCTGCGCCCCGGGTGGAGCAGCACGATTTGTTTCCCCAATTCCCGGGCGCGACGAGCCAGTGCCAGAAAACGCGCCGGCTTGCGGAACTGCTCGACAATCATGGTGATGGCCTTGGAATTGGGATCGTCGAGCATGTACTCCACGTAGTCCTCGACACCACTGGCCGCCTCGTTACCGGTGGAGACCGAAAATGAAACGTGCAGATCCCGTGCGGACAGTGCGGTTCCCAGCACCGCCGCCATGGCGCCGCTTTGGGAGACCACGGCGATACCGGCACGACCTGCCAGGGGCCGGGGCGGGGTCTGTACGAACGTCAGCGCGATACCATCCACATAGTTGACCAGACCCAGACAGTTGGGGCCTTCCACCACCATGCCGTGTTCCTCGGCGATGCGGGCGATCTCCTGTTGCTCCGCACGGCCCTCCTCGCCGCCCTCGGCAAACCCGGCGGAGAAGATCACCACGCCACCCACCCCGCGCCGGGCGCAGGCGCGCACCGACTCAAGCACCGCCACCCGGGGAATGGCCAGCACGGCGCAGTCCACCCCTTCGGGCAGATCATCCACTGATTTGAGGCAGGGACGGCCGTTGATCTCGTCACGCTTGGGATTGATCAGGTGGATCGCCCCCTGATATTCGGCGCGCTCCAGATTGGCGAGCACACTCGCGCCAAGGGAACCCGGGGTCGGCGAAGCACCGACAATCGCGACCGAACGGGGGCGCAGCAGACGTTGGATGGAAGATACTTGCAGGGTTTGGGCCTCAGTCATAGTCATATCCTGGAATGGGTTTATTCCGCCAAGGCATGGCGTGGTATCGAACTGCCCGAACCCATGATTCAGGCAGGTAATCAACAATTTGATCGTTTTGTGGCGTTAGATTGGCATAGCCCAATCGATTTATCAAGTTACTTGATATCTTATATCCGATACGTCCTGATCCCGATTCTCGAAATCTAAATTTCGCTAATATCTTGACCTGAAAATATTAGTTAACTACCATAACTATTCCATGGCATCTGTGGGCAACACGCGAGGATGGGTTTATGGAGTATTGGAACAATGTTTCCCCGAATTCGGGCACCACGATCGACTCGAGCACCGTGTGCCGGTTGTTCAATGTACTCGGAAGCACTGACCACACAGCGCTGGCGAACGGGATTCTTGAGCTGGTCAACACGCTTTTTCCGGTAGACGGCTGTTTCGTAATGGCGTTCAACGAGGATCAAGCCCCCCGTTGCCTCTCTGTTGCCTCCCCTTCCGATGATCGTCAGTGCCGCGAACTCACCGCTGACCAGACCCCAGGCCTGTTCCACCATGACCGTATCCAGTTGCATCTGCAGACCCTGCTGTTGCAACAACAGGTCGGTGCGGTCACCGTTCACCGCCAGATCCCGATACAGATCATCGATGGCGCGTTGAGACGCCTCTACAACACGCTGGGGATCGTCGACAGCATGGCGATCACCGTCAAAAGTGCCGAACAGGCCTGGATCACCATAACCCTCAGCAGGCGCAACAGGTTGGGGCTATTCAACGAGAATGAAAAGGGGTCCCTGCTGCGGATCGCCCAGCTCATCGCAACGGCGGTGCTGCGTCACAGTCAGTTCACAAGTCGAGTTGACGACGCCTCGGAGGACTCACTGAGTAGTGGTCTCGACCAGCTCTGTGCTCGCCTGACCCAGAGAGAGCGGCAGGTGATCCTGCGCATACTCGACGGCGTCACCATGGAGCAGATCGCCGAGGATCTGGGTTTAAAGCCCTCCACGGTCGTCACCTATCGCAGCCGAGGTTATGAAAAGCTCGGCGTCAGCTCACGGAGAGAACTGTTTTCCACGGTACTGCGCAATCGCACCACCCCTCAGCGACCGCAACCCGAGCGGACCACTCCCCCACCTTTGTTCACTCCTACCGGTAATCCACCCTATGCGACAGGCACTGATACTCATCGACCTCATCAATGAACTCATCGCTCCGGAGGGTAAGCTCTCTGGAAAAGGCTATACGGATTTCGCCGAGCGACATGGCACGCTGAACCGAATCACCGAGTTATTGGATTACTCGCGCAGCCAGGGACACAGGATCATTCATGTGCGCATCGCCTTCTCATCCGACTACCGGGAACAGCCCAAGGGCTCACCCCTGTTCCAGCATGCATCCCGCTTGGAGGCACTGAAACTGGGCGAATGGGGTACGGAGTTTATCCCGCAGGCCAGCCCGTTGCCGGGTGAAACCATTCTGGTCAAACACCGCGTTAATGCTTTTTATGGGACGCCTCTCGAGATTATCCTGCGTAACTCAGGCATCGATCAGCTGGCGATCATCGGCAGCTCAACGGATGTGGGTGTACAGACCACCGCCCGAGCCGCCCACGATCTCGATTATGCCTGCACGGTCATCGGAGATTGCTGTATCGCCCCCAGTGAAGAAGACCATGATCCGACCTTGCGCATGCTCTCCAAGGTGGTTCAAGTCACAAACCTTGAGCAATTCATGACGGGCAGTCACCACAAAGCCTGAACCCAGTCGGCTTGATAACCGCTAGCCCTACATTTTCCAAACGGCACTCAACATCACAACCCGACGATACGACGCGCCAAAACAACCACATCCCGTTTAACTCTCGCTGTTGACTTCCCCGCGAGAATTCGCTCGTCGATGACGCCGAGTACCCCTCTGAAAATAAACGCGGCCGTCAAGTCCGGCGCTTGTACCATCCATATACGGTCTTGGTTACCACGCTTCAAGAGCGCGATAAGATCTTTCATAAAGACTTTGTCCTTCGCCGTCCAACGCGACTCGGGATAATAGCTGAATACAACTTCATGCAACGCCCCGATGCCAATATAGGCATCGCAAGCGGCACCCACCCAGGTATCCAAAAGTGTCGGCAGATCGCCATCGGTGCATTTTGCGAGTGCGGCATCCATAACCTCTTGGTACCGGTCATCCACGCGCTTTCGCAGTGCAATCAACAACGCCAACTTGGATTCGTAGTGATGGTAAAACGTCCCTTTGGCACATCCGGCATGATGAACGATGTCGTCGATACTGGTTTCGTCGTAACCCTTGTCCACGAATAGCGAGGCGGCGGAATCCAGGAGTTTTTGCGCACTTTTGATGCCTCGCTGTTGAGGCTTGCGCGCTCTTGAAGAGGAATTCGAAGCCGGAATAAATTTACCGGCTGGTTTCAAACCCATCCTGTCATCTTTAGGTATCAATATATTGCCCCATACTCGTGCATGTTTATCGTGTGGCGTCTAAGCATATCTCCAACGACCGCGCATGGAAACGTATTATTTCGAAGCATTTTCAGCCCAGCGACCTACAACTCAAGCGTCCCCTCGCCTGCCTTCACCAAAATCATTCTACCCCTTGACATAACTGACCGCCAGTCGGTAAATTAAAACCGACTAGCAGTATAGTTTTAAGTTCCACGCTCACCATGGGCGCAACTCCCGGACTGATAAAGCCGTATGAAAACGCATGACCACCAGCACTTCGCAGCCTGCCGCTCAGTTAAACAATCGGAACCCTCTCGTATGAATCACCCCAACCCGCCTGTTCGCATTGCCCGGCCGCTCCGGGTCGTCACGACCTTAGTCGTCTTGTCCCTGATCCCGCTGGCCGGCTGCGTAAATGACACCGCCGCAACACCACAACCACCACCGCCACCACAGGTCAGTGTCGCCCAAGCGATGGTCAAACAGATCCGTCAATGGGATGAATACAACGGCCGTATCGAAGCGGTTGAAAGGGTCGAGCTGAGACCACGCGTATCCGGTTACATCGAGCACGTGAACTATCGAGAAGGCGAAAAAGTCACCAAAGGCGATGTACTGTTTACCATTGACGCCCGCAGCTATGCGGCCGAATTGGCCCATGCCGTGGCACAGCTGGCGCACGCCCTCAGCCAGGCCGAACTCCGCCATACTGAAGCCAAACGCGCCCAGGCTCTGCTCGAACAGCAGGCCATTTCCACTGAAATCTGGGAACAACGGCGTGCCGCGGAACAAGCCGCACAGGCCGATGTGCAGGCCGCAAAAGCCGCAATGGAAACCGCAAAATTGAACCTGGAGTGGACTCAGGTTCGCGCTCCGATCTCCGGTCGCGCGGGGCGCGCCCAGGTCACCGCCGGCAACCTGGTTCAGGCGGGCGATTCGGCCAGCGTAT
The DNA here is from genome assembly GCA_050291245.1 of Candidatus Thiodiazotropha sp. Lineage (GTDB taxonomy): Bacteria > Pseudomonadota > Gammaproteobacteria > Chromatiales > Chromatiaceae > Thiodiazotropha. Next base: position 11,950 of record JBNKJP010000055.1, read on the forward strand.
TGACTACTTTGGTATCACAAGACCAGGTGTATGCCTATTTCGATGCCGACGAAAACTCCTATCTGCGCTACGCACGAACGGCGCGAGAGAGCCTGCGCACCAATGAGCGCAAAACCAAGATGAAGGTTCAAGTGGGCCTGGCCAATGAAGAGGGTTTCCCGCATCCGGGAGTCGTCGACTTCATCGACAATCGGGTCGAGCGCAGCAGCGGCACTATCGGCGTGCGTGCGCTGTTGGACAACCAGGCCCGTATGTTCACTCCAGGGCTGTTCGCACGGGTGCGTCTGCTCAGCAGCGAACTGTCCGATGCGCTACTCATCGACGACAAGGCGGTGCTGACCGACCAAGACCGCAAATATGTCTACATTGTCGACGAAGCCGGTCTGGCACAACGCCGTGACGTGCAACTGGGTCACACCGCCGATGGCCTGCGCATTGTTGTAAAAGGCCTGAACAAAGACGACCGCGTAATCGTCAACGGTATGCAGAAGGTGTTCATGCCGGGAATACCGGTGGATGCAAAGCGGGTGCCGATGCAGGCTGCGGCGAACTAACCTGTTACCTCTGTACTGTTCCTGAAATCATTTAAGGAAACCCCCATGGACTTCTCCAGGTTCTTTATCGAACGTCCGATCTTCGCGGCCGTACTGTCGATTGTGATCTTCGCCGCCGGTCTGATTGCAATTCCAATGCTACCCATCAGCGAATATCCCGACGTAGTGCCGCCTTCCGTTGTAGTACGCACGGTCTACCCGGGCGCCAACCCGAAGGTAATCGCCGAGACGGTGGCCACCCCGCTCGAAGAGGCGATCAACGGCGTCGAGGGAATGATGTACCTGAAGTCGGTCGCGGGTTCCGACGGTGTGTTGCAGATGACTGTAACCTTCCGCCCCGAGATTGATCCCAACGACGCGGCGGTTCGCGTGCAAAACCGGGTCTCTCAAGCCAATGCGCGGCTGCCGGAGGAGGTGCGCAGGCAAGGGGTCAGCGTACAAAAACGCTCACCGACCTTCCTGATGGCGGTGCACCTGATTTCGCCGGACGGCGCGTACGATACGCTCTATCTGCGCAACTACGCACGCCTGCACGTCAAGGACCGATTGGCCCGCCTGCCCGGCGTGGGCGATGTCAGGGTTCTGGGTGGGGGTGACTATGCGATGCGTGTCTGGCTGAACCCCGATGCCATTGCCGCGCGCGGTCTCAGCGCCAGTGATGTCATTGCGGCGATGCGCGAACAGAATGTGCAGGTGTCGGCCGGACAGCTTGGGGCGGAACCGATGCCGAACAGCGAGTTTCTGACGCTGATCAACGCCAAGGGCCGCCTGCAGACAACCCAGGAATTTGGCGACATCGTGCTCAAAACCGGCACCCACGGTGAGATCGTGCGCCTGCGGGATGTGGCGCGCATGGAGTTGGGCGCGGGAGACTATACGCTGCGCGCCCAGCTGGATGAAATCCGTGATGCTGTCGGTATGGGGATTTTTCAAGCACCGGGGGCAAACGCCTTGGAGATCCGCGACCAGGTGATCGCGGCGATGGATGAGATGCGCAAGACCTTTCCGGCCGGAATCGAGTATGCGACGGTGTACGACACCACCCTATTCGTGCGCGAGTCGATCAACGCCGTGGTACACACCTTGCTCGAGGCGGTGTTGCTGGTGGTGCTGGTGGTAATCCTGTTTCTGCAGACCTGGCGCGCCTCGATCATTCCCCTGCTGGCCGTACCGGTGTCGGTTATCGGCACCTTCGCCGGCCTCTACCTGCTGGGTTTCTCGATCAACACCCTGAGCCTGTTCGGGTTGGTGCTGGCGATCGGTATCGTTGTCGACGACGCAATCGTCGTGGTCGAGAACGTTGAACGCAATATCGAACTGGGACTCTCACCGCTGACCGCAGCACATCAGGCGATGAAAGAGGTCTCCGGACCCATCATTGCGATCGCCCTGGTTTTATGCGCGGTGTTTGTACCGATGGCCTTTCTATCCGGTGTCACCGGACAATTCTACAAACAGTTTGCCACCACCATCGCGATCTCCACGGTGATCTCGGCGATCAACTCACTGACCCTGTCACCGGCGCTCGCCGCGCGCCTGCTGAAAGCCCGCGACGCCACGAAAGACATGCCATCGCGACTGATCGAACGTTTGTTCGGCTGGCTGTTCCGCCCGTTCAACCGCTTCTTCAACACCAGCTCCGAGCGCTACCAGGGGGTGGTTTCCGGCCTGCTGAACCGGCGCGGCGCCGCCTTCCTGGTGTACGCCCTGCTATTAGCAGGCACTGTGCTGATGTTCCGGGAGGTACCCGGTGGTTTCATCCCGACTCAGGACAAGATGTACCTGATCTCCGGCGTGAAGTTGCCGGAAGGCGCCTCCGTCGGACGCACTCACGCACTGCTGCACAAGGTCGTGGATATCGCCCTGCAAACCGAAGGCGTTGCCCATGCGGTTGTCTTTCCCGGCCTGAACGCACTGCAGTTCACCAATACCCCAAATACCGGCTTGGCGTTCCTGATACTGAAACCGTTCGACGAGCGCAGTCGCAGCGCGGCCGAAATCAACGCCGAGATCAACACAAAGATTGCCACACTGCAGGAAGGCGTGGCTTTCTCGATCATGCCACCGCCGATCCTGGGGCTGGGCAGCGGCGCCGGCTATTCATTGTTCATCGAAGACCGAGACGGACAGGGCTATGGCGCATTGCAGGGTGCGGTAATGGCCTTCCAGGGCGCGGCGGTACAGACCCCCGGGTTGAGTTATCCGATCACCAGCTATCAGGCCAACGTGCCACAGCTTGACGCGGAAGTTGATCGAATCAAGGCGAAAGCCCAGGGGGTCTCCTTAACCGAATTGTTCGATACCTTGCAGACCTATCTGGGATCAACCTATGTCAACGACTTCAACGGGTTCGGACGCACCTGGCAGGTAATCGCCCAAGCCGATGCGCCATTCCGTGACAGCATTGCGGACATTGCCAACCTACGTACCCGCAATGACCGCGGCGAGATGGTACCGGTTGGTTCGATGGTGACCGTCAAACAGACCTACGGCCCCGACCCGGTACTGCGCTACAACGGCTACACCGCAGCCGACCTGGCCGGCGAAGCCGATCCGCGGCTGTACTCGTCCACAGAAGCGATGGACAAAGTTACCGAACTGGCACGCCAGGTACTCCCAGCCGGGATGGAAATCGAATGGACGGATCTCAGTTACCAGCAGGCCACCCAGGGTAAGGCCGCACTGATCGTGTTTCCCCTGGCGGTGCTGCTGGTGTTTCTGGTATTGGCCGCACTGTACGAGAGCTGGACCCTGCCACTGGCGGTCATCATGATCGTCCCGCTGTGTCTGCTGTCCGCGCAATTCGGCGTATGGCTGTCCGGCGGCGACAACAACGTGTTCGTCCAGGTCGGCCTGGTAGTGCTGATGGGCCTGGCCTGCAAGAACGCGATCCTGATCGTCGAATTCGCCCGTGAACTGGAGATGCAGGGCGCAGGAACTCTTAAAGCCGCATTGGAGGCGTGCCGCCTGCGATTGCGTCCGATCGTGATGACGTCGATCGCGTTCATTGCCGGCGTGGTACCACTGGTGCTTTCCACCGGTGCTGGCGCAGAGGTACGTGCCGCCACCGGTGTCACCGTGTTCTCCGGTATGCTGGGTGTCACCCTTTTCGGCCTGTTTCTGACCCCGGTGTTTTATGTAGTACTGCGCAAGCTCTCCGGCCGCACACTGGTCCAGCACGGCGAATCCACCTTCGCCGGCGACCCGTTGCGGGCCTGAAGCGTACCAATCCTCTCACCGGAGACCGAAACATGAACTCAAATACCACAATCAAACGGGCGTATAGCAGCCTACGCGTGTTGAGCGCGAGTAGCCTGGCCGTCCTGCTGTCGGCCTGCACGGTCGGCCCTGACTATGTCCGCCCCAACCTGCCGAAGATGGACAGCTATATTCGCCAACAAGCCGACGCGGGTGTCCCGGCACCTAAGGCCGAACCGATCTTTTGGCGCAGCTTCGATGATCCACTATTGGAGAGTCTGGTCGAGGCGTCGTTGCGACATAACCATAACCTGCGTATCGCCTTTGCCAACTATCAGCAGGTGAACGCACTGTTGCAAGGCGCACAATACGACAGGTTGCCAACCTTGGATGGCGAATTCGAGGCGACCAACCTGCGCAGCAGTGCTGATCAGATGCCGGGGGTGGACCGCAACGGACGGGATCACCACAACTATCAGGGCGGCATCGGCTTCACCTGGGAACTGGACCTGTTCGGCCGGATACGACGCAGCATCGAGGCGCAACGGGCCGAGACTGCGGCCAGTGCCGCTGATCTGGCAGGGATGCAGGTAGCCGTGGTCGGCGAGTTGGTGCGCACCTACTTTCAGTTGCGCGGCGCTCAGGAACAACTGCGCATCGCGCAGAAGAATGCCGCCAATCAGACACGTACCCTGCAACTGTTGGAAGTACGCCTCGATGCCGGCATGGCCACCCCTTTCGATGTCGATCGCGGACGCGCTCAACTCGAAACGACGCGCGCGCGCATCCCTGCATTGGAGGCGCAGATCGCTGTTGCGGCACACCGTATTGCTGTGCTCACCGGCAAAGCGCCCGAGGCACTGGTGACGAAACTGGAAGCACCAGGAAGAATACCCAAGATGCCGGACAACATCGCCGTCGACACACCGGGCGCTCTGTTGCGCCGGCGCCCGGACGTAGCCGCGGCCGAACGCCGATTGGCTGCGGCAACCGCCCGCATCGGCGTGACCACGGCGGATCTGTTCCCCCGCTTCACACTCGGTGGATTATTAGGAACACAGGCGTTCGACGCCGGAGCGCTGTTTGAGCGCGACAGCGAAACCCGTTTTTTGTCATTGGGCATGGATGGCGCGTTCCTCAACGTCGGCCGGATACGTGCGCGTATCGCCGCAGCCGACGCAGCGGCCGCGAGGGATCTGGCGTCCTACGAACGTACGGTCTTGAGCGCACTGGAAGAGACAGAGAACGCCTTGGTGCAGGTCTCACGTAGCGATCGGGAGTGCAGGCACCTGGAGCAAGCCGCAATAGCCAGCACACGTGCCGCCGTAATCGCCAGGGCACGCTTCGAACACGGCGCCATTGACGTACTGGAATTGCTCGATGCCGAAAACGTACGATTAGAGTCAGAGAATGCATTCGCACAAACCCGCATGCGCCATGCTCTGAGGATTGTCGCGCTCTACCAGGCGCTGGCCGGTGGCTGGCCGGAGCATACCCCAGAAGAGACCATCACGAAAAGCTAACTCGTCGGCACATCACACTTTAATCGACCCACAACATTTTCCTTTGACCTGCGCAGCAAAGACATTTAGTCTTAATATTCGGCGCAGTACCATCAGACTGCGTTATTTTTGGAAGGATTCAGGAGTAATCTGCAAGGAGGCGGTCAATGATGACGCGAAAAGTCCAATTGGGTCGATGGTTTGCTGTCGGTATACTTGCCTTGTTATCGGTAGCCTGCGGTGGTGGCGGCGGTAGCAATGAAACCGATGACAACGGTGGCAATACTGATGATACGACCGACGACGTCCACCCCACTCTGCAGAACGTAAACGGCGCACTGTCCGGAGTCTATTTTTCCACCACATCACTGAACGAGGGTGAATGGCTGAACCTCGAAACGGGCGAGACCGGCGCATTCTACGAATACGACGACAACATCCCCTCAGGTTTGGAAGCCATCGTACCGTCGCAAGACGGCACCGAGTACCTCGAACTCTATGTGGACGATTCAGCATTCAGAGATACCACAAGCACCATCCTGATCAAAGACATCCGCACCGGTCTCGTAGTGGATGAATTCACCGTCACCGGCGCCATCACCAGCACACCGCGCTCACTGCGCTTCTCTCCCGACCGGCAGATCATCTCAGTACGGCGCGACGAGTACGATGATTTCGACTATCGTTTGACCTTCTATAAGCGAACCGGTGATTTTATCGCCGAATTTGACGACCTATCGGTCTCCGAATACACCTGGCTCCCGGACGGTCGTTTTGCATTTTTCAAGGCCGGTGAGCTTCACATTGGTGAGTTGCGGGGTCAGAACGATATTGTCTCTCATCCGGTAGTCTCGATCGCCCATCTCGATGGCTGGCCGCAGAATCTCTCGGTGAGCCCTGCCAACGGGCTGAAATTTGCATTCGAGATGGCCACTGGCGCACCCGTTCTATTCGAGACCAGTAACTACCGCGATGCTACGGTCTGGTGCGTTAACGGCGATGGCAGCGACCTGCATCAAGTAGCCACCATGGCCGAATATGATGGCAGCATCAGTGACGAACCCCGGGTCAACAACCCACTCTGGTCATTGGATGGCAAGTATCTGATGATGTCGGTTGGCGTCTCCTCCAGCATCGCTGTGATCTGGGAAGAACAGTACAGCCCGGTCACTGATGACTATGAACCGGTCTATATCACCGACGTTATTACCGCGAAGTCGGAGGGCTTCATGTATTTGCTGCCTGAGGATGCCAGGGAGACCGTCTTCCTGGGTGAACAGAGTTTTCCGGTCATCGGCTATAACAACGCAGGCCAGGCCTACCCGTATGAAATTTCGTCGCTGCACATCGAACCCGGCGCCATGCTGATCGAAGCCGTTGCCCCGCTGGAGGAAACAGTGGTACCACCGAGCAACGGCTTGTCAGGTTCATTGATTTATCTAAAGGACTGGTATGAGGACGAGTACGAGAACAAACTAACCATAATGCGTTATGAAACAGCCAGTGGGCAGGAACAGATCCTGTGGCAGATCGGTGGCGAGGACTTCGACGATGACCGGTACTTTTCAATATCCGCTGACGGACAACGCTACGCTCACTGGAATGAGATTTCCTATGACGACAAGGTTCTGCGAATCTATGACGCATCGGGACAGGAACTGAAGCACTATCAACTGGTTTACGAGGATTACCCGGAGACCAAAGGTAAGAATCTACTTTCCTCGCCACGCTTCTCACCCGTCAACAATAACCTGCTGCTGTATCGATTCATCGATGAAAGCGACGACGAAACCGTCAAGTTCGGAGTGTTGGACTGGACGACTGGCAGTTACGTGATGATGTATGAGGGCGAGTTTGATTCGGTCGCCTGGGAACCCGACGGATCCATTGCCGCGTCGATCAACAAGGAGATCCATCGCTTTGCCTATCAAAACGGATCCTTTGCCGAACCTGTGCAACTATTCACGACACCGAACGCCGCTAAATATCTCGACGTCAGCGCTGACGGATCGAAATATCTGTTCACCCTGTCCGGCCACATTTTCTGGTGCCTGGCCGATGGCAGCAACCTGACCCAAGTCACCGCACCACCGGCCACCGGCCTGGAATATTGGCCGGCTTGGTCACCGGACGGCTTGCATATCACATTCATGAAGGACAGTCAGCGTTACGTAATCTCCGCGGATTCGCGTAACCTGCGCATCGGCCTCAATGTAAATAACAACGCATCAAAGGCGATGCATATCACACGAGAAGGTGGCAGCACCGGGTACTGGCGACCCTGAAGACCATCCCAGAAACCAGAGAATATCTGATCATGGAAAATTCGGTTTTTCCCAATCATTCTCATGCTCTGAGTGGGAATGTATACATTAGTTATGGGTTTATCAAAAGGATGGTATTTTATCGATTAGGTAACCATTCGAACACAGAGCGTATGAACAAGCGTAATAGTACTATCTCCATAGTACTACCATCGCACAACCTCTCAGAATTGCAGGATTATGCGCTGAGTTAAATTAGCCATACACTTTACAGTGAATTGCGTGCGAAATAACTCCAATTAACTCGCTTATTGAATGTAACTTGTTTACACATTTCATGCACACAGACCTGGAAACTACATTTTTTACAAAATCAATGGCTATGGAGCGATGACTTTCATGATCGATACCATCTATTTTTATCAATACACACACCAGTTTGAAGAATCGACACCAGATTGGCAGGACGATTTCTCACCAGCCATATTTAACAGGAAATACAAATGAAACACTTCCCAATCAGAGCTGCAGTATTAGCACTTTCCTCAGGAGTGACATCTGTTTTCTCATGTGAAGTTCCAACCACCGGACTCACTGAGATTTTTAGAGGTAGCTTTGGACCAGGCATATCTTTGACAACAACAACCCATAACAATCACTATTTCTGCGACATATCAGGAGCGGAATCCGAGTATGGTAATTGGAGTTCAATACCTGGAACGCTTACCGGTATGGCAAATAATTTCTTTTTTAACATTAGCGATTATATTGACACCGAGAATCTAGCTATGTATGCAAAAATCTGGCGAGTGAGTGATAGTAAGTTTGGCACCATACTAAAAACACAAGTTTTAGAAAAAGATCCATCTCTGGTTGATTCCTCAAGAGTACAGTTTGATTACCGAGCAGATACTTCGGTATATAATACTTATCTATTTGAGTATTACATTAAAATACCAGAGGCAAATAAATATGCATTAGCAAATAGCTCAGGCAAGGCACCTCATATTACTATCTTTGAAGCACGTGAATTAGGGCCTAGTTATGCTCCGTCTGATTTCAGAACATATTTAACATTAAAATATGACAAGAATAATAAAAAAATATATTTTTACACTAGAGCTGACCAGCATACGGAAGATGAGAATGGCAAATTCCCCTACATCAAAAGCGCAGACTATTCCAGTAGCCGATTTGACGAAGATGATATCTGGAACAAATGGATGAGAATAAGAATTAAATATAAACATGATGAAACAAAAGGTTTTTTACGCGCTTCAATCGTAATCGAGAATGACGAAGGAAATTTTAAACCAGAGGACGGTTACACCATATCACAATTAACTAACACAAAAACAAAACTTAACTCTGAGATACAAAGCTTTCAATTCATCAAAAACTATCCAGATGCAGATACGATTGCAGACAGCCGCTATACTTTGATCTTTTATGCCGGCCCCGTTAAGATTTACCGAAATGAATAGCTTTGATCCTTTGCGTAGACGAAACGATATTTCTATTCACCATATTCTGCCACATTTACTGTTGCCTGGCTGAGAGTGGCCAGCTTGACCCAAATCACCGCATTATCGGCCACCAGCTTGGAATATTGGCCGATGTGATCAGCGGACGGCTTGCATAGCAGCCCCATCAAGGACAGCCAGCGTTACATAGTCCCAGCGGACTCGCGCAACCCACGTATCGGCTTCGATGTTAACAAACTGGAAGATCCTAAATAACAACAAGCAGTCATTTATAGATCGATACATGTCAAAAGATCACTAAATGAGTCAATAATTGAGTCGGGTGTAAATTGGGCTTTCTTCTCACACCCTGCCCTGTATTTCCCGGTTCTAACCAGAATACCCTGGAGTCCGACAGCCTTCCCACCACCAATATCCGTTTCTATGTCGTCTCCGATCATGGCGACTTGCGACGCGGGTAGGTGTAGAGACTCCAGAGCAAGCTGAAAAAAATCCCGGCTCGGCTTTCCAATCACCTTCGCCTCTTTACCACTGACATATTCCAAACCGGCCACAAAAGCGCCTATGTCAACCTGAAGCCCCTCTTCACCTTGAAAAAACTTGTTTTTATGCATGGCGACTAATTCGGCACCTGCATTGAGTTGAGAAAATATCGTATTGACCAAAGGGTAACTCCAAGCAGCACCGATATCGCCAATCACGACATAATCCGGACGCTTAGTATCCCTTGGAAAATCTCTAAATTCCGGCATTACGCTATCCCGGACAATCGGGTTGACCGTTGGCCTGCCCAAACTTTCCAGGTAATTAATCGTTGCTGTAATCGGACTAAATACATCCCTTTCATCCACATCAAAACCCAGACGCTTGAGTTTCTGAACAACAGCAGAAGCGGTTTTCGTCGTGGTATTGGTAAGAAACCGCCTTGGAATCTTCTCAATATCCAGTCGAGTTAATAACTCGTGTGCACCCGCCACCGGCGTTTCTCCAACATACAACACACCATCCAAATCAATCAGAAGTCCATGAATTCCTGATAGTATTGACATTACCCATATCTCTGTTCTAGTAGATAATTGTTAACTAAGCCATATAGTAATAAATCATTATTATGATGGATATCTTCTTTCTATGATTTAATACATTCTCTTGAATTCATTCAGGATTTACAATTTTAACAAAAATCTCATTGTAATCAGCCATGATTGCTTTATACTCGACTCTCAGGATGAGCATATAATTTAGTGATAGTTTCACAGTTTACTTCATCCAGGGAGAATACTCACAGGGATGCACTCAGAGGGATTCTGGCAACAGAATATGCCTTGTATTACGAATCAGCTCCTCTATGAACTGTATTTCTTGACGCGTTCCCCTCAAAAGACCTCATAAAAAAAAACAAAGCCAAGACAGGTTCCATCCGTACGTGCTTTACGGATCATATGTTAGTGCAACTATGGTATGAAGCAAGGCAGGGGGAATGGTATATATGTCATCATCAGCCCTATTCCATACCCTAATTTTTTCGCAAATTGATCTGCGCCTTTCCACAAACTGACAGCAAGTATTTCTCGAAGGTTTAAACACAGCATATGTAACGATGCACCCTTGTTTCACAAGCCGCATCAATATCAATGATTCGGCAGAGTCTGAAAGGAGGAAGACAATGACAATGTTCATAAGTAATGTGAGCCATTCATTTCCGCACTCACACAAGCTGTTGGCACTCTTATTTGGGTCTTTCTGTATCTTCTCGACTGCAATGGCTCAGGAAACAGTCCCCGTACCGGAATCCATTCGTGAAATGGTGAGTACATCAGCGGAGGGACTCACAGAAGAATTTGCTTTATCGGGCCGACTTATCCGGCTTCAAGGCCGTTTTCGAAGTCTTGCTACGGCAACGCAGGATAAATCCGGTATGCCTGTGGTAAAGAACCCAAGGACGTTTTACAAGCACCCGATTACGGAATAAAGAGACACCCGACAAGATAGCCAGGGACTCTATTGACGTGTGATACGCGTCAAACTTATAGATAAGGAGGTTTGTCATGAAACGGGCCGTCCTACTTTCGATTGTAATATTTGCGTTTTTCTTTTTGAGTATTTCTCGGGCATACGCCGTTGCCACCATTACCATAAACAATCTCGACGGACCAACCGAGGGTTTTAATGATCCCACATCCTTTACTCCTCAAGGGGGCAATCCCGCAATAACAGTTGGCGATGCACGTTTAATCGCGTTCCGTCATGCTGCATTTTTATGGGCAAGCCGACTTCAGTCCGATGTGGAGATCCAGATAGACGCTAGCTTCGATCCTTTGCCATGCAATGCCAGCAGCGCTGTACTAGGCGCCGCTGGTGCAAATACTTTACATCGTGATTTCACCGGAGCGCCTGTGACTAGTACCTGGTATCCACAGGCGTTAGCAAATGCATTAGCCGGGTTCGATTTAGACCCAACGAGCGCCGATGCTGGAGCTACGTTCAACAGCAGTATCGGCGCGCCGACCTGTCTGACTGGAAACACCTGGTACTACGGCCTGGACGGCAGTCCTCCCCCTGATCAGATTGATCTCGTCAGCGTGTTGATTCATGAATTCACCCATAATCTGGGCATGCAAACCTACGTGAATATTAATACGGGCGAAAAATTAAACGGCTTTGATGATATTTATATGACATGCCTTGAACAGATTGGGGTGACGCCATCGGACTTTCCTTCGATGACAGATGCACAGAGGATTATAGCCATTCGTTCAGATCCGGATCTCGTTTGGTCTTGTCCCACTGTCACTGCCGATGCAGCAGCAATCCCACTAACTGCGGGGCTAAACTCAGGACTGGTTAGGATGCACGGCCCAAATCCGGCGGAGCCTGGATCGTCTCTAAGCCATTTCAGTGATGATTTGCTCCCAAATGAATCGATGGAGCCGGTTAGTAACGGAGTGGATCACTCACCCGGTTTGTCCGAAGCCCTACTCGAGGATATTGGATGGTTCTTGCAACCACTCTTTGGTACTGACGTTCTCTTTATCATGGACGTTACCGGAAGTACTGGCGCACTTATTGGTGACTGGGTGGCTGAGATTCCCACCATCGCACAATCCTGGAAGACTTTCGATCCCAATGCAAGGTTTGCGTTGGCATCGCATTTCGATTTTCCTTTCGCTCCCTATGGCAATGCCAGCGAATGGGCCTATCGTGTGGAGTTGCAGTTCGACCCAGACATAGTTGATCTACAGACAGCTCTTGCGAACCTTGCAGCCGATCCTGGAGTCGGTACAGGCTCTTCCGGCCTGGATAGCCCCGAGTCACAGTACGAAGCTATCTTTCAGGCGTTGACCGGCGACGGTCGCGACCTCTCTGACCCTGTGAATTTCACAGACCCGGGAGAGATTCCCCCTGTCTCACTCAATCGAATCTACCCGATGGTCATATACCACTTCACCTATCCCGAGGACTTCCATGACTACGACAGCGAACCCAATTATCCGTTTATGGGTTCGAAACCTGTCGCAGGGCGGACGGACACATTAAACGAGATGGCCACACAGTCCGGAATGAACATGTTTTTCGGACTTACATTTATTGGCGCACCTAGCGCCTTTGCAACGACTGATAACCTATTTTCACCTACAGTGGCAGACAGTGGTGACCAACCTCTGATTCTAACTGACACCGCCGCAACTGCTGCCATTGGTCCGCTGGCTGAATTGGCAGATATGAGCGGGGGTCTGGTGCTGAATGTCGGCACGGATCTTGGGCAGTTGCAAACTGCCATTGACGTCTCGATAGATACTTTCGACACCAGCCCACAAAACGGTGACGCGGACGGGGACGGAATATTTCCGCCCGATGACAACTGCCCGACAATCGCCAATCGTGATCAGACGGATCTGGATGGTGATGGCGTAGGTGACGCCTGCGATAACTGCATTCAAACACCAAATCCAAATCAAACGGATCTGGATCTGAATGGTCGGGGTGATATCTGTAACTGCCTACCCGGAACGGATGCGGACGGTGATTCCATTTGCAACGAAAGCGATCTATGTCCCGGTTTTCCGCAGGCCGATATTACCCAACTCGATACTGATGAAGATGGCATTCCAAACGAATGCGAATGCGGTGATTTCGACAACAATGGTATCGTGAACACACTGGATGCACGGCTTATCCAACGCTGCGTAGTAGGTGACATAGCCTGCGCTTCTCTCTGTGACACCACCGGCGATGGGATCTGCAATACGGCCGATGCGCGGATAATTCAGCGTTACGTTGTGGGCGAGTTCAGTAAGGACGCCTTCAGCTGTCATGCTCGTCCTTAGCCAGATACTGATGGTTATTACGACAGAAAGTAAGGAGAATTAATATGCGAGATAAGAAACCGACAGTCTTAGCTCTTTTAACGGGCGTGAGCCTCTGGAGCGGAATGGCGAGTGCCGCCATGATCTCTGGGTATGCTGAAAATGATGTAATCGGAATCGGCGAAACAACAACGGTCAACATTACCCTGGAATTGGCGCCCGGGGAAGTCGCATCCGTGTTCGAGGGTCGATTCGACCTGGTTGGCTTAGGAAGCGTGGCAGATGCCAACTTTACACCTGGAGGTACTAGTTGGTCATCCGGCTTTGGCAACATAGTCGGAACAGAGGCGATAGCCTCACTTACCTCCGATAATATCGGTGATAACCGTCTGATTGGTAGTTTCGACGTCACCGGGGTATCAGTGGGGGCTTTTGATATTCTGTTGGGGAGTCCGACGATAGCTTCCTTCGATACAGCAACAGCCCCTTACCTAGAATCGTTAGATATCACAACAGATAGCGGGTCATCATTAGCAAGCGTGCAGGTCGTGCCACTTCCAGCAACACTGCCATTATTCGGATCCGCACTTGTCGGTTTGGCGTTTGGCACAACGCGACGTCGGCCTCGCAACATACTTTTACGCAACCGTAAAGCAAAAACCTAAACTGCAGTAGCCGCGACTTGATCTGGCAGCCAACGAATTCGATTGTTTTCCTGCCAGATCAAGTACAGCCCAGAAATGATAATACTACCCTGTTCAAGTTTTAATCCACTATCTCGTCCCGCTTGCTTTAGTACCTGCCCGCAACAGCAACAGCCCAAGACCAACAAACACCACAAGCCCTAGTGTAGTGTCCTATACTAGCGACGGCTCATCCATTTGATGTTCTTCACCCGCTGTCCAACGACCGCACGGAGTCGAGCATCTGCTGTTGCTTGCGACGCAACAATTGACGCTGCAACTCACTCTCCGGCTAAAGCAAGGCTGTCAGTAGGGTAGCTTGGACATGCGCCGTAGAGTGAAAATCAGTCAACTTATCGTTGAAGAAGAGAACACGGCGCTCGATTAGTTTCAAATAATAATCGTCAAAAACATATATGTGTAGAGCGTTACTCATTTTCACAAAAACTTCAAACATCCGTTAAAGTTTCAATTCTGTACGAATCTAAATATTTCATATTTATCTTGAACTTACAAATCACCTTGTAATTAAACCGGAAATTATTTCTAGCATTGACTGCGCTATTCCTGACTGAAACACTGTAAGTCGGTTTTAATGGTTCTTGACATACTATATACATATATGTAGGCCCTTTACTGTGACGACACAGCATTTCTAAAGCAATATCAGTTTGATACCAAGGAGCAGTAGGAAAATGGATGCTAAAATTATCGATATAGATCAGCATGGCAAGACATGCAACGATGCAACATGCGCCGAACTACAAAAAACAATCAGTTTGCTTAAATGTTGCTCTCGAGAAAATCAGAGACTCATCATTGCAACGCTTGGTCCGGAGGATACAAGTAGCGATCTGTGCTGCCAGTACTTCATCAAGGCCATACTGAATGGCAACGCTGAGTGCAAATTATTCCCAAGCTACGAAGCTGCTGCTTATTCGGTTGAGAGTGGTAAAACTGATCTACTGCTCGTAGCCAATGCGTATCACAAAATAAACAAATTTTACATTTCATACAAATTAGAACTAACAACCTTTTTTGTGTTCGATACGGCTGAATATGGAATAGCTTCAAAGCAGCCATCAATGTTTTCAGAATCAACTTCGCATGGCCTAAGAAAATTCGTATTGCACACACATCCCGCACCCGCGCACATAATACCAAATCTATTGAATAGGTATCAGTTTAAATATGAAGTTAGATACGCGAGATCGACAAGTGAGGCTGCCCGGTTGGTTGCGTCCGGAAAAACTGATCTATGCCTGACGAACGCGCTAGCTGCCACACGGGAGGGATTACATATAGGTACGGACACATATCGTATTAAGATGCTGTGGTCCGTATTCAAGAATAGAAATCAAAATAAAATACCAAAATTCAACACACCACAGATTTTCTCGGCGGACGCGAGGTAGTATGACAATGAAATGCGTTATTGTGATCGATCATACCCTTCCCAAAGGATTGGCCGCTAACACCACTGCAGTGTTGTCAATTTCATTAGGAGATCAATTGTCGAATGTCGTTGGTTCGTGCGTGGTGGATGCCGCAGGTGGTATATACCCTGGATTGGTGCATATACCTATACCAATTTTATGCGCTCAGGAAGATAAGCTAAAGAGCATTCGATCGATCGCCATGGAAAAAGAAGATGAAGATCTGCGCTATGTAGCTGTTACGGATGTGGCTCAACGATCAAAAAATTATCAAAGCTACTCGAGAGATATGTTAGACTCAGATCCCGAGCAACTCAAATACCTTGGAATTGCCTTGTATGGAAGAAAAAAGGCGATTACGTCTATTACCGGCGATCTTCCGCTATATAAATAGGATGAAGCCATGTTTACTGATGTTGCTATACGTAGAGAATTACATCCAGGCTTCGAGCAGGCAGCTTTCATGGAAGGACGAAATCGAATTCTGCTTCATAAAGTTATGAAAGATGTTCCTCTCAAAAGACATAGACATAATCACGCACAGTTCGGATATAATTTTTGGGGCACATATCTTTTTACTGCGGAAAACAGTGCATTCAATGTTAAGTCGGGATCGCGATATTTATTAAGCGGACTGACTCACCATGCAGCATATGCAACAACCGACTATTATTCCATGGACTATAAGTTCATATCGGGAAGTGAATTACCCAACGCAGCTCTATTTGATCCGATCGGCAGGTACACGACTTCGAATCAAGAATCGACTAATAACGTCGAGGTTGAGCATTTCAAATTCAACCTAAGTAACAATGCTATTTCAAGTATCATAAGGGTATTGTCAAATAAAGAAAATACATTTCGGTTGAAAATGGATCAAGCGAAAACTAATTTCTTGATTTCAGGATCAAAGACTCAGGTATATTGCAATGACATGTCAGCGCATTTAGAGATAATGCGAATATACAAAATCTCTCCCATCGATCATATGACACTTAAATTCACTGATAACTCCACGGAAATATTGATATTGTCAATATAAGATAGAGTCAAGAAGGAATCCTGAATGGATAACGTAAAAAAGGGACACATTGTTGCCTTTGCAACAATATTTATGTGGAGTACAACTTTTGTATCAACAAAAGTTGTACTGGAGTCGCTATCACCAATAGAAATATTACTGTTTAGATTTAGTTTGGGATATTTTGCGCTGCTAATTGTACATCCAAGGTTTAAACTATTTACAAGCATAAAGGATGAAATTCTGTTTTTGTTATTGGGAGGCAGCGGTGTCTTCCTCTATTTTATTCTTGAAAATATTGCGCTTCAGTATACGCAGGCAACAAATGTTGGTGTGATCGTTTCTACGGCACCAATCTTTACTGCGCTGATAGCATCTGCCATCGTAAGGGATGCAAAGATAAACACAGGGCTAATACTTGGATTTTTCTTGGCGATATCCGGAATACTGCTGCTGATTAGCGACCGCAGCGAAGTATTAGAGCTGAATTTAGTTGGTGATATGATCGCTTTGGCTGGATCATTTTCATTTGGTTTATATTCCGTGCTTACTCAAAAGGTAGATTCCAGTAAATACCATTATATCTTTGTAACTCAAAAGACTTTTGTATACGGAATTATCTGGATGCTGATCTATGTATTGGTTTCCGGCGAGCAACTAACATATTCAAATATTTTTGATGTAAGGATTTTATCGAACATGTTATTTCTCGGGTTAATAGCTTCTGGCTTGTGCTTCGTGCTGTGGAATTACGCGATTCGATTGATCGGGTCAGTATCGACCAGCAACTATATTTATCTCGTGCCACTAATCACCGCGGTTACGGCCGTAGTTGTATTGGGTGAGCGCGTAACCTGGAGTATTTTAGGCGGTGGTATCCTCATCATATTAGGACTACTCATTTCTCAGGGAAAAATCGGAATAATACGAATATCCCAGAGGATCTAGGAAATTGGAGAAATATGTGGCCGACACTGATTAACTCGGACAAGTATCAGAAAGCGGAGGTCTTTCCCTGGATTCCGCTTCGCTCCAGCCAGTCCACTTCTCCATTTAGTGGGTTATGTAATGACGGGGCCTATATCGTCAAAAAAGAGGCCTAAACCGCGACTCGCCACAACAGTGCGAGTAATTGCTCTCGCTCACTTTCCGAAAGACCGGCGGTCACTTTGGCTTCGTGCTGTTCAACGGCCTTTTCCTGTTTGTTCAAAATACGTTGCCCCTGTCGGGTTAGCGAAAGGGTCTGGTTACGGCGATCCCTTGGATCGGTTTCACGGGAGATCAACCTCCGCTGCTCCAATCCCTCGACAAGCTTTACCATACCGGAACGGGCGACACCCAGGGTGCGGGCCAGATCTACTGAACGGATGCCCGGGTTCTCGCGAATCAACAACATCAGGGTAAAACGGGTCGGTGTCGTATCCAGATCGGCCAGGGTCTCATAGAAGTCGTTGTAGAGGCGGATTTGGGCCCGCCGCACGGCATAGCCGATGTTATGGCGAAACTGTGTGGGCATGCGTATCTCATCGCCTACGACAAAATCAGGGAAATCGGTCTCGTCCACTTTTCGATCCATAGCAATAGCAATCTCGCTTTAAGGCGGAATCCGGGACTTGCTGCCGGATCATGGCTCTCCCGGACTGCGTTCTGACCCGAATGATATTTGTTCAGGCTAAGGCAGCCCCGTCCCATCCTTCATGGCCGATGCCCGGTCCGTCACCCAGACGCATCTCCGCGGAACGCAGGGTGTTCTCAATCAGCATGGTCACGGTCATCGGACCAACCCCGCCGGGCACCGGGGTGATCCAGGAAGCCTTCTCCTTCACCCCTTCGAAATCCACGTCGCCGACGATGCTGTTGTCCGCCAGACGGTTGATGCCCACATCGATGACGATGGCACCCCGGCGTACCATCTGCGGCACGATGAGGCCGGGTTTGCCGGCCGCCACGATCAGGATATCGGCAAGGATCGTGTGCTGCGCCAGATCCCGGGTCTTGACGTGACAAACAGTGACCGTGGCTTCCTTCTGCAACAGCATCAAAGCCATCGGTTTGCCGACAATGTTGGAGGCACCGACGATGACCACATTCTTGCCCGCCACATCGACACCGGTGGTCTCCAGCAACAGCTCGACCCCATAAGGCGTACAGGGAGGAAAGATGCTGTTGCCCACCACCAGGCCGCCCACATTATAGAGATGAAAACCGTCTACGTCCTTGTCCACGGCGATCGCCTCCAACACCCTGCGCACATCGATATGGGGTGGCAGCGGCAGCTGAACCAGTATACCGTGAACATTGGGATCGGCATTGAGCCGTTGGATCAGGGCCAGCAATTCTGTCTCCGGAGCGTCGACGGCCAGGGTGTGGCGAAATGAGGCCACGCCGCACTCCTCACAGGCCTTGACCTTGTTGCCCACATAGACCTTGGAGGCGGGATTCTCCCCCACCAGGATAACCGCCAGACCGGGCCGCACGCCTTTGGCGACCAGGTCGTCCACCCGGGTGCGAAATTTCCCGCGCAAGGTCTTGGCGAGGGCTTTACCGTCTATGATACGGGCTGTCACGAAACGATCTCCTTATGGGTTAAGCGGTTTTACATCGTTCCCACGCTCTGCGTGGGAATCCAGACTTTGGTCTCGGGAATACCCTCAAGCATGGCTGGTTCTACCTGAACCGGGTATGCATTCCCACGCAGAGTGTGGGAACGAGCGGATGGCGTGACCGGCGAGGCCCCATTTCACCCAAGCCAAACCTGACGCGGTTGACGCAGGGCGTTGATATCGTCGAAGGGTGAAGCCTCGAGCAGCACTGCATCGAAAGGCGCGCCGAACGCGAGTTTGCTGTGCTCGAAACCGAAATGGCGCCGAGCGGTCGATGTGGCGGCGCGCAGGGTCTTCTCCAGGGAGAGTCCCGCCTCCCGATAGCGGTCGATCTCCTCGAACAGGGCATAACCGTGCTCCACCCCCATGCTACCCGCATCCGTACCCATCAGCAGGGTCACACCCATCTCGTCGGCCAGACGCAGATGCTCGGCATGGTTGTCGAGAATACGCCGCAGGTTGTCCACGGTCTGGGCGGACCAGCCAATGGCTTCCGGTTTGGCCCATTGAAAATGCACCGGACAGAAGGTGGGCGTCCAGGCCACCTGATTGTCACGCATGATCGCCAGGGTTTCCCGGTTCATGAAGAAACCATGCTCGATGGAACCTATGCCCGCCCGGGCCGCGATCGCCAACCCCTTCTCCCCGCTGCAATGGGCAAAGGTCTGGCGTCCTCCGGCCTGAGCGGTCTCCACCACCAGGCGGGTCGAAGCCAGATCGAACTGGGGTTCATCGGTGACCGCCCCGGCATCGAAATCGATGATGCCGGTGAGAATCAGTTTGATCTCATCATTGTCTTCGGCCAGCCGGGCTACCGATTCACGGATCGCGGTTTCGCTATCCACATCCCGGGCCATGAAGGCGCCATAACGCTTGGGACGTTTCACCCCCAGACCACCTGAGCGCACCCGGCAGAGATCGCCGGATTTTCCAGCTTCTTCCCGAATCCGGTTGTTGATGCCGTGGCGATCACCGGCATCGCGCACCAGGGTTACGCCACAGGCCAGCGCCTGACGGGCACTGCGCCGGGCCGCCTCGGTGAGATCCTCCAGCGACTGTTTGAGATGGGCCGAGCGAATCTTGCCATCCGTGGGGGCGCCATCAAGAAACAGGTGCACATGGGCATCAACCAGTCCCGGCATTAGGAAGCCGCCGGACATCGTCGGAATACCCCGTTTGACATAGTGTTGTAACTGATCGCCCGGATCGATCTCGGAGACCCTGCCGCCTTGAATAACAAAGCTGGTCGGGGCGGGATGGTGGCATTCGCCGTCAAACCATCCCTGGACATAAAGGCCAAACCTGTCGAACGGATCCATGCTCATGCCCGATAGAACTTGCGTACGGCGCGCAGGGCATTGCTGCCCCGCTGCTCCAGGAAGTTCTTGTAGGTCGAGAGCACATAGTGGTCGTCACCGAGTTGCTCATAGCCGCGCCAAGGGGTTCCCAGGACAAAGTCAAAGCCGTGGGGCACCGTCATGGTCAGAAAGGCGTTTTCCAGACTGTGTTTCAGATCCGAACCGTCCGCGGCCTTGGGCGGCAACTGCTGGCCGATGTTGGAGAGGCCACCCATCATGTGCACCCCTTCCAGTTCCGGATCCTCACCGATGAGACGGATTGCCTCCACGGTACTGCTGTTAAGTCCCTCGGTGTCCGCGATGATGGCCGAGACCGACATATCGATAAAGACATGATCCAACGGCATACCATAGTCATTCTTCAACCTCAGGGCGGCACGCCGGGCCGTGGTGTAGATCTCTTCGGCGGTCTTGTTGCCCTTGGCCACCCCATCCTCGACCCGCTCCGAAGCCATCAGAATCACCTTGAACTTGTGCTCACCATAAAGCTCCATCAGGTCCCAGCGGTGCTCTGTGATGGAGTTGACGATAGGCAGTTCGCCCCCTGCCTTGTCCGGGTCGTAACTACTCAGGCAGATCTCCTGCACACGCTTGCTCGGGAAATCGAACGAGAGCGGTATGCTCACCACCTCCTGGATCGCCTGGATGACCCGTGCCATCCACTCGGGATCGGTCAGCGCCCGAGCGCCGATATTGACGTTAAGGTAACGTGCCCCCGCTTCGGCCTGCTTGACCGCCAGGGCCTGAATGCCGGGAAGATCCTCGTTGTCGAATAGGGCGCGGGTCGACTTGAAGCCGGGATTGATGCGCTCGCCAATGATGCCGATGTTGAAACCGTTGTTCACTTAAAGAGTCTCCTCTCGTGCTGTAACGAGCCTGTTGCCAGGCCCTTTGTCATTGAATCTGACAGAACCGTCATTGAATCCGATATGCCGCAGAAAGCGTTTCTGGAAATCGCTACGGGAACTGAGTTCCAGATAACGACAGGCGGTAGCCAGTTCCGCGGCCCGCTGGCGTGCCGTTTCAGCGGCCAGCATGCGCCGAATGCCGACACCGGCGGCGTTGCCCACCTGTACAAAGCGCTCCCTTGGCAGGTCGGGAAAGAGACCGATACGCACACCACTGTCGATGTCGATGTAGGCGCCGAAGGCACCGGCGATAACAAAACGTTCGATCGCCTGTTCATCCAGTCCCGCTTCGTTGAGCAACAGCTCGGTGGCGGTACGTATCGCTGCCTTGGCCAGCTGCACGGCACGTACGTCGTCCTGGGTAAAGTGCACCCCCTTGGCCAGGCGCACCGCCCGCTTCCCCTGATGCGGAACGATATCCTCATGGGCCTTGGCAAGCCGGCCCTGATCACTGACCAGGCCACCGCCATGGAGGGTCGCCAGGGTATCGAGCACCCCGGAACCGCACAGTCCGATCGGCTTTTTGCCACCGATGGTTTCGACCCGCAGGCGACCCGCCTCGATGCGTACCCGTTCGATGGCGCCTTCGGCGGCGCGCATTCCGCAACCGATATGCCCCCCTTCGAGGGCCGGTCCCGAAGGCGCCGAGGCGGAAAAGAAACGTCCGGCATGGACCAGGGTGATCTCGGTGTTGGTGCCTACATCCATGACCAGTGCCGTCTGGCAAGCGGACCAGATCGACTCGGTGGCCAGCAGCGCCGTCACATGATCACCCCCCACGAACCCGCCCACATTGGGCGCAACATGCACCCAGGCGCCCGGTGCAACCGCCAGGCCAAGCTCCCGCGCCTTCAGATCCATGCCATCGCGCACCACGGCGACAAAGGGGGCGCGGCCGAGTTGGCGCACTGGAAGATTGAGCAGCAGATGGTGCATGGCGGTATTGCCGCAGATCGCCACATCCAGGATGTCACCGGCGCTGTGCCCAACACTGAAACAGAGATCGTGAGCCAGGGCGTTGATCGCCTCGATCGCGGCCTGGTGAAGTTCCCGGGCCTGCGCCTCGCCACCCACCGCATGGTTGAGACGGCTCACCAGATCGGCGCCCCAAGCCACCTGTGGATTCTCGATACCGAGGCTGGCCAGACGTTCCCCGGTTTGAAGATCGATCAGGAAACCGGCCGCATTGGTGGTACCCAGATCGATGGCGAGACCCAGCATGGGACTACCGGCCGGGGCAAAACCAATCAGTTCTCCCGCCCGTTCAAATACCCGTATCGACCACTCCCTGGCATGGGGTTCAGCCCGCAACAGTTCCGGCAGACACCGGGCGGCGGCCAGATCCACCCGCGCCTGACGATCTCCAAGCTCGCGCAGCACCCGGTCGTGATCAGCCAGGGTATCCTGCAGGCTGGCGGCGGGCAGGCTGATATCGGTCAGACGCAGGGGACTCGCCAAGGGCAAGCGCTCCTTCGGTCCGGTATCGGCTTCTGCTCGCACCACCGGCGCCAGGGAGCGTGGCGCCACTTCCAGGGTACAGTCTGAGCGGGCATAAAGCTGGCAGGCACGCTGCCATTTGCTCGGCTTGACGATCTCGCCGTTGACATGACTCACCTCCCCCGCTTCGACCCGCACCACGCAACTACCGCAGGTACCGCGTCCCCCGCAGGCGCCGACGATACGTACCCCGTGGCGACGGGCGCTCTGATAGAGCGTCTCATCTTCATTGATCGGAATCTCCCGATCGAGATGGGGGAAACGCAAGGTATGGGTCTTATCGTTCACACTCAGGCGCTCATGGATGTGGGTGCGGTGGCGCGTTGTCGACGGCCGAAATTGCACTTGTTCTTCGAAGGACATGTATCGCAGCGAGACCAGGCCACTTCTGGCAGGTTACGTCCCACGGCAAACACCACCGAGCCCGATTTGAGCGGAGTGATGAGCTGCCCCCGGTGCAGATTAACCGCGATCTTTTCCGCTTCGGCCAGACGCAGCACCGCTGCCTGAGCGTCCAGCGCCAGACCCGGATCACCGGCGTGGAGTTCGGCTCCCATGCTGAGTCGCTTGCGGTAGCATTCGGAGAGCATACGGTCCTGGATGCGCCGCCCCATGGCATAGAGCAACTCGATACCGAGTTCGTCCAACACCACTGCGAGGGCCGCGCGACGCGCCTCGAACAGAGCCCGGACCCGCTGTTCGAAACGCCCGCCCAGGGTGTAGACACCACAGCCCAGCGCCGTCAACTCCCCCGACTCGGGCAGCAGGCGGGGCGCTTCAAGATGCTCGCCACCGGCCCTCAGACAGGGGCCGTCGGCCGGGTGATCGAGGGGCACGATGTTGTAGCTGTAACTGGCCTCGATCAGCTGCTCGTCACGAATCATCTCAACCGCCTGCTCACGCAGACGCGCACTGGCCGGTGACAACCCCTCCAGGGAGCTACCAGCCAATTCACGCTTCAGATCGACGCCGCGGACGCAGGGCATTTCCGATAACCTGCCCGATCAACCCGCGTAGTTGCGGGCGGCGTCGAACATGGCGCGCACGTTATCCACCGGAGTCTCGTCGGGGATACCGAAGGCGGCATCGAGGATCAGCTTGCCCCCCTGGTTCCAGACATTGTCGACCAGATGCTTGACTGCCGCGTCCACTTCCTTCGGGGTGCCGGTAGTCAACAGCGAGGGCGACAGATTGCCGCGCAGAGCGACCCGGTCACCGAGTACCTCGAAGGCCTTGACCATATCGGTACGTTCGAACCAGTAGATCGCCTTGCCCTCGGGGATATCCTTGATGGTCTCCAGACGTTTGGTGCAGTCGGACTCCCACAAGGGCATGGGGATCAGTCCCTCATCGATCATGCCCATCATCATCTTACGGAAAGGGGGCCACCAGAACTCGTTGAACTGCTTGGGTGACATGAAGGCGTCGGGAGCCCAGTGCACCGGGATCATGACGATGGGATGCCCCGAGGCCTTGGCTCCGGCGATGGTCTGCCGGGTCAGCATGGTGCACGCCTTGTCGAGCAGCTGATGCAACTTGTCCTTGTGACGGAACAGATCCTTCATCATGCCGGTGGCGCCGCGGAAGTAGTCGGCGATGTAGTCGTAGGGCGAAACGGCGATGACGCCGTTGGCCAGGGGGTAGCCGTGGGCTTTGACCCGCTGTACGAATTCGAGATGGTGGTTGAAAAAGATCTCCGCCTCCTCGGCGGCGGCGGCCAGCTTTTCGAAGGCTTCGCGGACCCCCGGCTTGGCAAAGGGGCGGATGCCACCGGCCAGGCGCAGGTAGGCCATACCGGGAAAGACCGGCAGCTGATCGAGACCGGAGAAGGCTCCCGCCACACGGGGCAGGTATTTCTGCAGATAGTAGCCGGTGGGGTCGAACAGGAAATCGTCGTACTCATCCGCCATCATGTATTCGCGGTCGAGGTATTGATAGGGCTGGTTCTCCCCCACCCCGTGGCCCGGCCACTGCAGCTGTTTGAAGTCGAGCTTCTCCAGCACGTTGCCAATGCCGCAATTGAGGAAGTGGGGCGCGGTGACATCCGGATCGAACTCCAGCACCGAGCGCTCGCTGACCTCCATGAGCTTGTCGTAGTCGTGCATCAGCTCCTTGCAGGTGATGCCACCGTATTTGGCCAGCCAGAAGGTGGCGTAGAGCACCACCGGCATGCGATCGGGTTGTTTGAGATTGACACAATCCATGATGCGCTGAAAGCGGGTATCATAGGCGGCCTTGGCTTCAGGGGTCTGTTCAAGTGGCGCGTTCATGCGGTCACCTCTGATAAGTTGTTTGTGTTGAAAAGGTCGTTATTTGGGTAAGCAACAAGCTGGGACGCTATACGCACATCACCGTCATTCCGGCGAATGCCGGAATCCAGGACTACGGAGCTGGAAACGCCGAAATCTCGACTCATGCCCGTCACCTCCGATAGCTTGGTATATCCTGAAACTCCTTCCCGTCGGTGACCCGCCGCATTCGCGGACGCTCGCATCCCCGCTTCCCGGGGCCCCTGCTCCCTGCTCATGCCCGTCACCTCCGATAGCTTGGTATATCCTGAAACTCCTTCCCGTCGGTGACCCGCCGCATTCGCGGACGCTCGCATCCCCGCTTCCCGGGGCCCCTGCTCCCTGCTCATGCGGCGACACCCATCCACCCACGACAAAGGTTCACGGCTTCGACCGCATTGACGCCAAAGGCATCTGCGCCGGTATAGGAGCGCACGGTTTCATCGATCTGTCCGCCGCCGATCATGATCTTGAACTTTTCGCGCATGCCGGCCTGATCGAAGGCTTCGATGGTCTCTTTCATGGAGTCGAAGGCGAGGGTCAGAAAGCCGGAGAGGCCGACTACATCGGGCTGAAAATCGTTGATCTCGTCGATGAAGGTCTGCACCGGTACATCGATGCCGATGTCCTTCACCTCAAAGCCGTTGATATCGAGCATGAAGCTGACGATGTTCTTACCGATGTCATGCAGGTCGCCGTGTACGGTACCGATCAGCACCTTACCCAGCTTGGCTTGCTCACCACCCTCCGTCTGCTTGATCAGCGGTTTGGCCACCGCGCCTATGTTGTCGAGCATCTCGCCGGCGAGCACCAGTTCGGGAAGGAAGTACTCCCCCTCCTCAAAGCGCTGGCCGACGATATCCATGGCGGTGCGGCACAGATCGAGCACCCGCATGGGATCCTTGCCATCTTCCAACAACATCTTGTTGGACAGTTCGATGGCCTCCTCCTCATACATATCGGCCAGCCATTCGACCAGTTGTTTCTCTTCGTCCGTCATATCGTTCATGAAAGGCTCTCCTCAAGCGGTTTGCAGACGGGGCTGACGACGCAGCTCCGATTCAACAATGATTTCGGCCAGCGTCTCTTCGTTACGGTGGCCCATGACATGCACCCCGGCCACCCCTTCGATACTGGCCAGGTTACGGATAATCTCGACACAGGCCGTCTTCGCGGCAGCCTTCTGATCCTTGGCGCCGCCGATACGTTCGAGCAGTTCGCCAGGCACATGCACACCCGGCACATGGGTGGCCATCCACTTCAGCGCCTTGGCCGAACTCAAGGTACCCACGCCGACGATGATATGGGCGCGTTTGTGCAGTTCCCGCCGGCGCACCTCGGTCATAAACTCGTCGAACAGTTTGAGATCGAAACAGAATTGGGTCTGGATAAACCGGGCGCCGGCGACGATCTTCTTCTCCAGATTGGCGATACGGTCCGTATAGGGCGGCACAAAGGGATTGGCGGTGGCGCCGATAAAGAGATCGGGGGGCGTCTCCAGTTTGCGTCCGGAGGCAAACTCACCCTGATCGCACATACCCCGGGCGATGTGCAGCAGAGAAACCGAATCGAGGTCGAATACCGGCTTGGCCTGGGGATGATCCCCCTGGGAGACGTCATCACCCGTAAGACAGAGAATGTTCTTCACCCCCAGGGCGGCGGCACCGAGGATGTCCCCCTGAATCGCGATGCGGTTGCGATCCCGGCAGGCGATCTGATAGACCGGCTCGTAATCGTGAGCGGCAAGGATCGCCGAGGCGGCCACCGAGGACATATGACAGTTGCCACCCGCCCCATCGGTGATATTGATACCATCCACCAGCCCTTTGAACTGCTCGGCCCGAGCGAGCAGCGCCTGGGGATCCGCCGAATCCGGGGGCGCCACCTCCACGGTGACCACGAAGCGGCCGGAACGGCAGGCCTTCTCCAGACTGCCGAGTTGGGATTCGGCCACGCTACGCGCCCCGACCGGAGGTTGAAAAGCCGGATCGGGACGACCCTCGATGACCTGAATCCAGGTAGAACTACCCCGTTTACGCACATCGATGGCCGGTAGCAAGGGGGTTGGATGGGCCAGATGGTCCGCGGCAATGCGCTTGGTACCCTCGGTAGCCTCCACCCAGACACAGCGCATCTCAGGCTTGACCTCACAATGACCGTTGTCTCGCACCCCGCCGCAGGGACCGTTACGCATCTCCTTGGCACAGTTCATCGGACAGGCCATACCGGTAGCCGAAAGCACGCATTGACCGCACTCATGGCAATCGAACATCAATCCCTTGGCCACCCTTTCCAGGGGGTGAATCACCTTCAATGCGGGTTTTATGCCGATCAGACGCACCAGCGGCGCCACCCGGGGCGCCAGCCGGGAGAAGAATTCATACAGCCGCCGCAAACCGCGCGCGTGGCGTACTGACCAGAGACGAAGCGTATACATGGGGAAATTGTATACAATTTGTCGGGTATTTCACTCAGAACAGATATGAGAACGGGGGGTAAAATGAATCATTGTCCTACTTAAATAGGACAATTATTAAGGTTTATGGATTATTATTCCCGAAGCATACGCGAAAACAAAGCTGATTTTGTATACAAAATCAATCCAACAAGGGCCTTTACCCATCTCCACTATCCCCATGGGAGTGCAAAACCGGGGTTTGAAGCCCATTCCAAAGCGGCTAACACGATAAGGGGCGTATGCATTCCACGCAGAGCGTGGGATCGATGAATCCTCACCTCACCCTTCGGAGTGGCAGCAAAGAACTAGTGTAGTGTCCTACACTAGCTGCCCCCTCGAAAAAGCTCAACGTTGATCAGCGCACGGCGAGCATGCTCGCGCATAATGGCATCGACCCGGGCTCCCTGACGACCCCGCAAAGCCAGAACGATCTGCTGATGGTCCGATTGGGCCAGTCGCATCACTTCCCGGTGACGTTGAGCGATGGTTTTTGTACGCGAATCACCACCCAACACCGCCATGGCCGAGGCGAATGGCAATTTATCATTCAGCGCTAACGCCCCTTGCAAGGCGCGGTTCCCGCATGCCTGCACGATCGCCTGATGAAAACGGCCATTCACCTCCGCCCAACGAATATCGTCATCGGCGCCGTAGCCTTTTTTATCAACAATCGCCGCACCTTCGTTCAGACAGATTTCCAGGGTCTTCAGCAATTCGGTGCCGGGGCCGGCCTCGGCTACCAGACGGGCCGCGGTACCTTCCAGTACTCCGCGCAGATCCACCGCGTCTTCGATCTCCTTGTCACCAAACACCATCACCCGATAACCACGCTTGCCGGCAATCTCCAACAGCCCCTCCTGGGCAAGCACTCTCAGCGCCTCGCGTATCGGGGTACGGGACACACCCAACCGCTCGGAGATCGGGATTTCGGCCACGCGTTGACCGCCCGGCAATTCACCCCGCAGGATCATCTCACGCAATCGCAAGACGACCTGATCGGTCAAACTCGATTCTCCGTTCGCCATATAAATTTTGCTACCTTTCAGTCTACTGGAGTGTCACGTTTACACCTGTCACAACAGGCTTATCCATCCTATCGACGGCGATTCAAATCGGTAAGTTGCGCAAGTGTACACCGTCATAGATTCTGTAACATCAAAAGGGCTTAGGAATTAACAGAATACTATATATTATCAGCCAGTTAACCAAACTCTGCAGAACATTCCGGTCAATTCCCATCAGCGACACAATCTCCCAGTCTCTGTCGGGGTGAAAAATCCTCAGAGAACCCACAACAGGACAACGGGAAGAACCCGCGCACATAAGCAATACCCACCTCAGAGAATGGTGGGTTACAAAGTTTTTCCCTATACTCAGATTTGAGAGTTGCTTTTTGAACATCGGCCGAATCTCTGACTGAGCGCGTATGATGCTTCGAATACTTGTACTGTTCTTTGCCCTTGCGTGGCAGTCGGCAATCGCTCAGGCGCATACTCATAGCGTACTGCTCATACACTCCTATCATGCCGGCATGCCTTGGACCGACGCCCAACAGATGGGCTTCGCCGACACGCTTCGCAACAGTGATCTGAACATCGATCTTTACATCGAGTATCTCGACTCATTACGCTATCGCGATCAAAAGTCGGTCATGCGGGAGAACCTCAGCCGCAACTTGCGAAGTAAATTCAAGGACCGCTCCCCGGAGGTTATCGCGGTAACGGACAACAACGCCTTGGACTTCATCCTGGACGAACGGCCCTCGATTGCCCCTGATGTACCCGTTGTCTTCTGCGGGATCAATGGCCTTGACCCCAACATCCGGACTCGATATCAGAACATCACAGGCGTTGCCGAGGAAGCCGCGTTCAAGGAAACCCTCGAGGTTATACAACAGCTGTTGCCGGGTCGACGCATTCTTGTGCTTGGCGAACAGTCGCCGACCTTCCGTGGAAACTTCGCGAGTCTGCGCGCAGCGAATGCACAGATACCATCCCCGGCAACACTCGAACTATTCGATGACCCCATACTCTCGCACATCGAAGAAAGGGTGCGACACGCGGAAGTGGATACCGCGATATTCCTGTTGAACCGACCGATCAGCGACAAGGGAGAGACCATTAACAGCGCGACCGCCATCAAGGCCATCAGCGACGCCAGCAAGCAACCGGTCTTTTCTGTTTGGGACTACATGTTCGGCCATGGCATTGTCGGTGGAAAACTGACTTCGGGAGAAGCCCATGGAGAAATTGCCGCGCTCCAAACCATCCGCATCCTCAAAGGCGAAGCAGCGGATTCCATCCCAATCGAATGGGAGAGCGCGAATCGCTATCTCTTCGATTACACTCAGCTGGCCCGTTTTGGTCTACAGGACATACCGCTCCCCGAAGGGTCCGAAGTCATCAATCGCCCGGTCAGTTTCTATGCGCTCTACCGTGACCAAGTCAATATGGTCGGCGGAGTTTTTCTGCTGCTTCTGATCATTGGAATTCGCTTGCTACTGTTCAATAAATCCCTCAAGGAGAGTAGAAATCTGCTCAACAGCATCGTTAATAACATCCCGGTAATGGTCTTCATGAAACGAGCCTCGGATCTCAGTTTTGTCCTGTTCAACCGTGCCGGGGAAGCACTATTGGGACACAGCCGTGATGAATTGCTGGGGCGGAACGACTATGATTTTTTTCCCAAGAGTCAGGCGGATTTCTTTGTCGAAAAAGACCGGGAAGTTCTCAAGCAGAAGGATGTCGTGGACATTCTTGAAGAGCCCATCGAAACACCTACAGGAAACCGTATCCTGCATACAAAAAAGCTCGCTTTATGCAACGGGCAAGATCAACCCATCTACTTACTGGGGATATCTGAAGACATCACCGAGCGCAAGCGGGCGGAAAAGGAACTTGTGCGCTATAAGGAACATCTGGAGGAAAAGGTACAACAGCGTACCGAGGAACTGCGTCTTGCACGTGATGCGGCCGAAGCGGCCAACAAGGCCAAGAGTATATTCCTGGCCAATATGAGCCATGAGCTTCGTACGCCACTCAATGCCATTCTCGGACTATCCCAATTGATGCGTCTGGACCCTACTTTGAACAGAGCACATCTCGATAATCTGGAAATCATCAACCACAGCGGAGCGCACCTGCTAAAACTCATCAATGATGTACTGGAGATCGCCAAAATCGAGGCGGGCAAACTACAGTTAACACTTAGCGTCTTCGATCTGCATTCCATGGCCCATGACATGGCCGACATGATGCGACTGCGCGCGCAACAAAAGGGGCTGGAGCTGAAGCTCGAACAATCCTCCGCATTCCCCCACCACATCAAGGGTGATGAAGCACACTTGCGCCAGATCCTGTTCAACCTGTTGGGCAATGCTGTGAAATTCACCACCGAGGGTTTCATCACACTCCGTCTAGGGGTCAAGCACAACGCCGGAGAACACCTGGTAATCGAAGTCGAGGATACCGGTCCTGGAATCAGTGAAGCCGATCAGCAACAGTTGTTCAAACCCTTTGTTCAGTTACCTGCCGGTACCGCCCAGGGGGGTACCGGTCTGGGACTCTCCATCGTGCGGCAATTCGTCGAGTTGATGAAAGGAAGGCTGCTTCTCGAAAGCACACCCGGCAAAGGCTCGCTGTTTCGCGTGGAGTTACCGCTGGAACCTATCGACGAATCCGAAGTCACCGAAGAAGTCAAAACAGCACACAGCGAAGTGACAGGTTTGGCACCCGGCCAAGCCAGTTATCGCATCCTGATCGCCGAAGACCAGCGCGACAATCAACTGTTGCTCTCGAAGCTAATGAACCACGTCGGACAGGAGGTCAAGATCGCGCAAAACGGTGAGGAGTGCGTAAAGCTGTTCCAATCTTGGCACCCTGACCTGATCTGGATGGATTGGCGTATGCCGATCATGGATGGGGTCGCGGCCACTCAAGCCATCCGCCGTCTTGATGGAGGCGATAAGGTCAAGATAATCGGCGTAACCGCTTCGGCATTCAAGGAACAGATTGAGGAACTACGTACGGCGGGAATTGACGACTATGTCAGCAAACCCTTCCTGATCAGTGAAGTCTATGAGGGGTTGGCAAGACAGTTGAACATCAAATATCTCTATTACGAAGAGAAAAGTACCCCGGAGGATGAAGCTGGGATACTGACACCGCAACGCATGGAAGGTTTATCGGATGAACTGCGCGAAGCACTGCACGATGCATTAAAATCCCTCGATCTCAATAAAATCAGTGAAGCGATTCAACGTATTAACGAAGTTGACAGCGAACTGAGTGGGACACTCTCTCGATTGGCAGGTAAATTCGACTACCCCAGAATATTGAGCGTGCTTGATGCAATTACACAAAAATAGCTGATTAGGGCCCAGAAAAAAGAACTAACCGAAAAAGTGCGTCATTACTTCGTTAAACAGATCGGGCTTTTCGAATTGGGGCGTATGACCGCACTCCTCAAAAATCTCCAGCTTGGCGTTACTTACCCAAGATTGGGCAGTCACGGAATGCTGGCAAGGGATGACACTATCCTGACGCCCATGCAAAAAGAGCACCGGACGATCCATCTTCTTCAAAGCGAAAACAGCACTATCGACCACGGATTGTCTCTGACCACCAAAATCCGTCATGCCCCGAAGGGTAGCAAGGAAATCACGTGCCCTTTCCGGGTTCATAACGTTGCGAGTCACCACGGATCGGATTGTTTGGTTGATAACCTCGGGGTCGTGAAAGATCGCCTTGAGTTGTTGATTCACACCCTGCTTGCCCGGTCGGGCCATCAACTCCCCCAGCACGGGCACAGTCATCAAACGGAATGGTACAGGTGATTCGCGACCTATAGTCGCAGCGTTCGCCAGCAGCAACTTCTCAACCCTTGACGGTTGAGCATTGGCCATCAGTATCGCGATACCACCTCCCATGGAGTTCCCTATCAAGCCAACCTTATCGATACTGATCGCATCAAGAAATTCCCAGCAAAAAGCGGAGAATTTAGCCGGGTCGTAGGGTTGCTCTCCGGAAGAACTCAAGCCGTGCCCCGGCAGATCAATGACGATGATGCGATAGGTATCCCCCGCAAGAGGTTCTTGATGCACCCAGAATTCAAGTGACTCCCCAACCCCATGAATGAACAGCAGGGGAAGCTTCCCACTTCCGGAATCATGATACCGGACCCGGCATCCCGCCACTTCAATGTAAAGATCTTGCATAGCGTGTCCCGATGACAGGTTGAGATGTTGACTGAGTGAACCTCGATTTCGCATGACTCATGCTACGAGTTGCCGATTCGTAAAACCATCGATAGGATGGGGCAACCTGTTTTAACAGGCGAAAACATGACAATCAAACCGGATAGTGACGCGGTGTGTTCTGAATCGTAATCCAACGTAGATCAGTAAACTCCGCGACGCCCGCCCTGCCGCCGAAACGGCCATAGCCGCTACCCTTGACGCCACCGAAGGGCATCTGCGCCTCATCAGCGACCGTGGAAGAGTTGATATGACAGATACCCGATTGGATACGTTTCGCCACCGCCATGGCTCGCGGGATATCGCGACTGAAGACCGCGGCTGAAAGGCCGTAGTCACTGTCGTTGGCCAATGCCACCGCCTCGTCGTCACTGGTTGCGCGCAACACAGTCACCACCGGACCGAAGGATTCTTCCTGATAGAGCCGCATCTCCGGCTTGACACCGTCGATAACCGCCGGCTGCATGATCGAACCGTCGACCTGGGTCTCACCCGTGGTGACCAACGCCCCCTGGTCGAGGGCATCCCGCACCATCGCGGCAACCCGCTGCGCTGACTGGGCATCCACCATGGCGGCCAGCGCCGCCCCCTCTTCGCCCGGTTTCCCGGCCCGCATGGAGCAAGTCTTCTTGGTCAATCGGGCGATAAACTCGTCCGCCACCTCCTGGCGCACGATGATCCGATCAGTGGACATACAGATCTGCCCCTGATTGAAGAAGGAGCCAAAGGCCGCCGCCTGCACCGCTTCGTCCAGATCGGCGTCGTCGAGTATCACCAACGGATTCTTACCACCCAGCTCCAGCAAGGCCGGTTTGAGATGTTTCGCCGCCTGTTGGGCAATGATACGCCCCACATGGGTGGAACCGGTGAAGTTGATGCGTCGGACCGCAGGGTGGGCAATCAACCGCTCCACCAGAACAGGCGCATCTTCGGGTGCATTGCTGATCACGTTGACCACCCCATCGGGCAACCCCGCTTCCTGCAGCACGGTACCGATCAGACGATGCAGTGCCGGACAGTTTTCCGAAGACTTGAGCACCACGGTATTACCGCAGGCCAGGGGCAAGGCGATCGCGCGAACTCCCAGAATCACCGGTGCGTTCCAGGGTGCGATACCCAGCACCACCCCCGCCGGCTGACGTACACCCATTGCCATCAGACCCGGCACATCGGAAGGGATGATCTCGCCGGCAACCTGGGTGGTCATAGAGGCCGCTTCACGCAGCATGCTGGCCGCCAGCATCGCATTAAAGCCGTACCACATGGGGGATCCTCCCGCCTCTGCAATCCCGGTAGCGATGAACTCGGGTGCCCGCTCATCCAGTAGATCGGCCGCTTTGAGCAACAGTCTGCGCCGCTCATTGGGGCCGGTCTCCGCCCAGGCGGGAAAAGCCTCGGCGGCAGCCTGACAGGCCGCATCGGCATCCTCCGGTGTCGCTGCTGCTGCTCGCGACGCCACTTCACCGGTCACCGGATTCAAGCGCTCGAAGACTCCCAGGTCACCGGCGTCGCAATCACGACCACCGATCAGAAGTTTCACCTCGTTCATAGTGATCTCTCCCGGCAATCGATCAGCGCTTGTAACTCTGCAGCCCTGGCTTCAAGGTCTTGTCATCGAGGAACTGCTTCATACCTTTTTCACGCCCCTTCTCCGGATCACGACCGATGCACTGGTCAATCTTGGCGTACAGGTAATCCTCGTTTTGATCCCAGGTCAGTTCGCGGCAGCGTTTGAAGCCATGTTTGGCGTAACGCAATACCACCGGGTTTTTATCCAGCAGTTTGGCAGCCAGGATTTTGGTCTCTTCCTTCAGTTGAGCCAATGGAACACTTTTGTTGACCAGACCCATCTCTGCCGCCTGCTGACCGCTGAAGGGTTCGCCGGTCATGATGTAGTAGAGCGCCTGACGCAGACCGACGGTATCGGCCACCGCCTTGCTCACCAGGTTACCCGGCGGGATGCCCCAGTTGACTTCGGACAGACCAAAGGTGGCCTCATCGGCGGCGATGGCCAGATCACAGGCGACCAGCGGAGAAAAGGCGCCGCCGAAGCACCAGCCGTTGACCATGGCGATGGTCGGTTTGTTGTAGAAGCGCAGCAATTGCCACTGCCAGCGACAGGAGTCACGACGGATACGCTCTTGGAAAATTTCGGACTGGCCATCGACCTCACGGAAATACTCTTTCAGATCCATGCCCGCGGTCCAGGACTCACCGGCGCCGGTCAGTACCAGCACGCCGGCCTCATCGTCGAGTTCCAAAGTCTCCAACACATCGATCATCTCCCGGTTGAGTGTCGGACTCATGGCATTGCGCTTCTCCGGACGGTTAAGCGTAACCCAGGCGATACCCTCTTCAACCGAGACCTCGACAGTCTCCCAGCGCCCTTGATAATCAGTCATAGGTTTCTCCTCTGAAAATTCGCTAAGTATCAAGTTACTTGATATTATGGCTAGTATAGAGAGAGGTGATATCGGTTGCAAGAAGTTACTGCACCTAATCCTAATGGCACTTACTTAAGCCTAACCACCGTCATCCCGGCGCATGCCGGGATCCAGAGCATGACGGTGCGATATTTCTGGATTTCGGCCTGCGCCGGAATGAAATTGTCTTGTTGACAGACGCTCAAGAACCGAGGAATTCATCTTATGCAAACGATCTATCTGTTATGCGGACTGCTCTGTGACGCCACCGTCTGGGAAACCCAGGCCAAAGCGTTGGAACAGCAGGGTTATACGGTAAGACCCTTGAGTTTTCAGGGGTTCGATTCGCTTTCGGATATGGCGAAACACGTCCTCGATCAGGCACCACAATGTTTTTCCCTGGCAGGCCATTCGATGGGAGGACGGGTTGCCTTGGAGGTCTACCGTCAGGCGCCGGAGCGTATTGAACGATTGGCGCTCCTCGATACAGGATACGAACCCGCGGGAGCCGAAGAACCGGAAAAACGCGGCGTCCTGGTGAACAAGGCGTTGGCCGAAGGGATAGCGGCCATCGCAGAAACCTGGGCCCGCCCGATGCTCGCTGCAACACGTCAGGATGATCATGAACTGTTGAACAGTATTCTCAGGATGGTTGGGCGGATGTCCGGGGAGATCTACGCAGGTCAGACCCGGGCCTTACTGACCCGTCCGGATGCCACGGCACTGCTTTCTGAGATTCGCTGTCCAACCTTTGTCATCTGCGGTAAACAGGATGCCTGGAGTCCCCCGCAACGTCACCGGCAAATGCAAGAACGGATACCCGACAGTGAACTGCGACTGATTGACGACTGCGGCCACATGTCAACTATGGAAAGGCCGAATGAAGTGTTGTCCATACTCATGGAGTGGTTGAGAAGTTCGTAGTGAAGTCGAGGTTTATTTACGAGCAACAACATCGTTTAAAGAAACATGAATTTGCAGCATGACTCCGAATACCGGACAGAATGCGCCGTGACGGTATCTGAATCTCCTCTCGTTCCCACGCTCTGCGCTCATCATTCCTCGTTCCCACGCTCTGCGTGGGAATGCAGACTCGGGTTCGACATATTTCCCAAAAGCAACGGGTACAATATGGCCGAGATATGCATTCCCACGCAGAGCGTGGGAACGTATATGGACTCCTCCTTGTATAGCAACCTTTTTCTGCTGGCTGGTAGAAATAAAGCAAGTTCACGTATATCCGGTCTTTACAATGGGGAGCTACCCCTGACCTCAATGGCGTCATTCACCATGACCAGG
>JBNKJP010000056.1:0-17229 GCA_050291245.1 Candidatus Thiodiazotropha sp.
GGCTTTCCCTCATTTCATCTGCTACCCAGTTAGTCATAAATAACTCCCTTTAAAATACTGGGCATTCAGTTTAGTTTATTTCTCTATCCAATTGAAATATATGATTAAGTTGTGTGTAATGATGAGCGCTCCGCGTGGGAATGCATACCCGGGCTTAAGCGAACACAGCAGACTGAGACAGTAACACCTGACTCAGGTATGTGTTCCCACGCAGAGCGTGGGAACAAGGAATGCCTAAAGATGATGCTATCGATGCTTCAAGGGTCGTTCAACGGTTCCTGTTAAAACAGTGGCTGAGCATGATGCGGTTATAACAGGCGGCGTATTCCGAGACCGCCTGCAGCAGTTGCCGGTGGGTTTCACCCAGTACGATATCGGAGACCCCTTCCAGGTAGCGGATGCCGCAATGCTTTGCCGCTTCATCGACCTCGCCGGGGTCTACCCCCGGGAGGTTGACTACCCGTCCCGGCATACCGAGCAGGCGCAGGTCGTTATACGCGATGGCAACCTGGGCATCCTGATCCGCATCCGCCTCGCGCAGCCAGGCAAGGGATTCGACGGCTTGGCGCTCCGGTTCGGTCATGGCGCTCAGGTCCATATCGGTGCGCTCCTGGCAGGCACAAAGGGTCAGCAGCAGAAGGGACAGCAGTTGGTGTATGCGGGTCACGATCATTACTCGGTTCGGATGGCTCGGCCAATCCATGCGAAGGCCCATAGTAAGCCGCCGCTGATCGCTCCGTAAAGATGCGCCTCGACGATCACCCGTCCGCGGGCCAGGGTTTCGCTACCGGGCAGGGGGCCTTGCCACTGCTCCCAGACCAGTTTGAACAGCACCAGCAGTAGGAGCCATGCGGACGCGCCGGGTGAGAGGCTGACCTCGGCCGCAGCCGTGCTCTCGGATATCGGTGCGGGGCCGGGCGTCCGGATCTGCCCTAGCAGCGCCCAGCAGAGCAGGCCGTGCAGGACTCCGGAGAGTCCCTGGTACCAGATGACCTGAGGTGCGCCCAGCCAGAGACCCAGTGAGGTACCGAGCATGATCCAGGGCAGGGCAGCCAGACACCAAAAGGGTCGGTCATTGAGCAGCAGATGGGCAATCAGCCACAGTCCCGCCAGATTCATCCCCAGATGCCCCCATCCCAGATGGGTGAGGTGGCCGCTGAACAGACGCCACAGCTGTCCTGCCGCCAGGGCCTCGCGCTGATACTGCAACAGGTTGATGATGGGCTCGGAGCCGAGTGCGGGAATCAGCGCCGCCAGGGTGACACCCCACGCACAGGCCGACCTCATGGACGGGACTGGCCACACACCGGGCAGGCGGGATCCGGCTTGAGTTTCAGGGTGCGCCACTCCATCTGCAGGGCATCCAGCAGCAGCACCCGGCCGTCCAGGCAGCGGCCGGCACCGGTCAGCAGTTTGATCGCCTCGGTGGCCTGAATGCAGCCGATGATACCCACCAGGGGCGCCAGTACCCCGTTGGCGGAGCAGGTTTCGTCCATTGCCCCTTCGTCCGGGTAGAGACATTGGTAGCAGGGGGCCCCCGGCTGGCCGGTGAAGACGCTCACCTGGCCCTCCATACGGATCGCGGCGCCGGAAACCAGGGGAACCCCCAGGGCATGGCAGGCCCTATTGACCGCGAACCGGGTGGTGAAGTTGTCACTGCCTTCGACCACCAGGTCCACGCCTTGAACCATCTCGGCGAGGCGCTCTTCATCCAGGCGTTCCGTCAGGGTATCCACCCGGACCTGGGGGTTGAGTTCGGTGAGGCTGTCCCGGGCGGATTCGACCTTGAGCTGGCCGATACGGGGAGTGGTATGGATGATCTGGCGCTGCAGGTTGGTGAGGTCGACCCGGTCGAAATCCGCCAGTATCAGATGGCCTACACCGGCGGCGGCCAGATAGAGGGCGACCGGCGATCCCAGACCACCGAGTCCGACGATCAGGACCCGTGAGACCAGCAGCTTCTCCTGACCCTCGATGCCGATCGAAGGCAGCATGATCTGCCGGCTGTAGCGCAACAGCTGGTCATCGTCCATGCCGGAGGCCTGATCGAACTCTGAGCCCATGGATTCGGATCAGAGATATTTTCGCCAGTGTTCGGGACGTTGATCCCGCAGGCCGTGGTTGGCGCGCTGGTAGCGATCCGCGAAGATCACCCGGGTACATTTTGAATCGCCGCGGTTACAGCCCAGATTGGCTCGTTCAGTGTCTTCCGTATAGTAGTAGAGGGCACGTTTGAGCCGGTAGAGCAGACGGTTGTCGATATGCAGGTCCATCGCGGTGAGACCGCGTTCAATCTGTTCCAGGGTGATCAGCATGAGCTGATAGCCGACGTGCAGATGGGTGGGGGAGAGGATGTTCAGCTGGGTAATACCCTCCACATCCGCCAGTAGCGTTGCCGCGGTACCGGCCTGATCGGAGTCCGGGTGAAATTCGACAAAGTGAATGTCCCGGTATTTCACCAAGTCGTGTTGGGACGTGCCCATAGCCTCCAATCCTAGCGAAAGCAGGGAAATAATCAAGCATCTCGCCATTGGCCCTCGGTCACCCGTGGTTGGCCGGCCAGGTCCCGGTAAGTGGCGATATGCCCCAGTCCGGCGGCTTCCAGGCAGGTCTGCACCGCTTTGGCCTGCCGGTAGCCGTGCTCCAGGATCAACCAGCCACCGGGGTTCAGGAACCGGGGCGCCTGACGGCTGATGCGCCGGATGTCGTCCAACCCGTCGGGGCCCGAGGCCAGCGCGCTGAGGGGTTCCCGGGGCAGGTCGCCCTGGGTGAGATGGGGATCCTGCGCCTCGATGTAGGGGGGATTGCTCAACAGCAGGTCGTAGCGAACACCCGCGGGTAAGGCCTCATACCAGTCCCCGAGATGAAAGCGGATCCGTGAGCAGTCCAGTCTCCGGGCGTTGTCCTTGGCTACCTCGAGGGTGGCGGCCATCCGGTCGGTGGCGTCGATTTGCAAACCGGGCCGTTCGTGACACAGGGCCAGGGCGATGGCGCCGCTGCCGGTGCCCAGGTCCGCGATACGCCCGGAGGCGCGGGGATCGAGACGGGCGAGGGCGCGCTCCACCAGCAGTTCGGTGTCGGACCGGGGGATCAGGGTGTCCGGGGTCACCCGCAGAGTCAACGACCAGAACTCCCGCTCACCGGTGATATAGGCCAGGGGTTCACCTGAGCGTCGGCGTTGGATCAGCTCATCATAGGTCTGTTGCTGGGCTTGGGTCAGTTCGGCTTCCGGCCAGGCCATGAGATGGCTGCGCGGCTTGTCGAGTACCCGGCACAGCAGCAGGGCCGCCTCCAACTCCGCTTCGCTGTGGGGCAACGTCTCGAGTATCCCCCGTGCACGCCGCAGGGCTTGTCGAATGGAATTCATCGATGGATTGAACGATTGATCAGGCCTCGCCCATGGCAGCCAGCTCTTCGAGCTGATGCTCCCGCTGCAGGGGTTCGATGACCTGGTCCAGGGCGCCGCCCATGATCTCTTCCAGCTTGTACAGGGTGAGGTTGATGCGGTGGTCGGTAAGCCGGTTCTGGGGGAAGTTGTAGGTGCGGATCCGTTCGGAGCGGTCGCCGCTGCCCACCTGGAGTTTACGGGAACTCGCCTGCTCATCGACGATCTTCTGCTGGGCTTGGGAGAGCAGCTTGGACTGCAGCAGGGAGAGCGCCCGGGCCTTGTTCTTGTGCTGCGAGCGCTCATCCTGGCACTCCACCACGATACCCGTGGGCAGGTGAGTCAGGCGTACCGCCGAATCGGTCTTGTTGACGTGCTGTCCCCCGGCGCCGGAGGCCCGGAAGGTATCGACGCGCAGATCATTGGTGTTGATGTCCACATGATCTACCTCCTCCGCTTCGGGGAGGATGGCAACGGTGCAGGCGGAGGTATGGACGCGACCCTGGGATTCGGTCTCCGGCACGCGCTGCACCCGGTGGGTGCCGGATTCGAACTTCAGCCGGGAGTAGACCGCGTTGCCGCTGATACGGCACACCACCTCTTTATAGCCGCCGTGCTCGCCGGGACTCTCGCTGATGGTCTCGGTCTGCCAGCGCTGGTCCTCCGCGTAGCGCAGATACATGCGCAACAGGTCATTGGCGAACAGGGCC
Source organism: Candidatus Thiodiazotropha sp. (assembly GCA_050291245.1). Classification (GTDB taxonomy): domain Bacteria; phylum Pseudomonadota; class Gammaproteobacteria; order Chromatiales; family Chromatiaceae; genus Thiodiazotropha. The sequence continues at coordinate 4,096 of JBNKJP010000056.1, forward strand.
GCCTCGGCGCCCCCGGTCCCGGCACGAACCTCAAGGTATACGTTGCGCTGATCATTAGGGTCGGCGGGGATCAGCAGCAGCTGCAGTTCCGGTTCCAGGGCGTCCCGGGTGTTCTCAGCGGTTTTGAGTTCATCCCGGGCCAGTTCAGCCATCTCCGGGTCGGCCATCATCTCCCGGGCGGTTTCCATATCCTGCTCGGCCGCGAGAAATTGGCGGAAGGTCAGAACGATGGGTTCCAACTGGGCATACTCACGGCCCAGATCCCGGAATTGGTTCTGCTCGGCCTGGACCTCCGGGTCGGCCATCAGGATGGTGACCTCCTCGAAGCGTTCGGCGATGTGGTCCAGCTTGCCGCGTAATGAAGGCTTCATCTGGGTGTATCGGTTTTCTTGATCTGAAACAGCGTGTTGGCGGCTTCCAGAAGTTCCAGTTGACCGTTGAAACCGGCCTGCCGCATCTGCGCGCTGGGGGTGTGCAGGAGTTTATTGGTGAGGGTTCGGGCCAACTGTTGCACCACCTCGTCCGGCGCCTGACCCTTGGACAACTGCTGCAGGGCCTTTTGCACCACCTCATCCCGCAGCTTCTCCGCGTAGCCGCGATAGTCCTGGATCAGTTCCACCGCATCCAGCGAGCGCAGCCAGCCCATGTATTCACCCACATAGTGCTCGATGATCTCTTCGGCCTGTTCCGCCGCCTCTTCCCGGGAACGCATGTTCTCCTGAATTACTTCGTCCAGGTCATCCACGGTGTAGAGATAGATGTCGCTGAGATCCGCCACCTCCGGTTCGATATCCCGGGGCACCGCGATGTCGACCATGAAGATAGGACGGTGCCTGCGCTCCTTGAGCGCCCGTTCCACCGTGCCCTTGCCCAGTACTGGCAGGGGGCTGGCGGTGGAGGAGATGACGATGTCCGCCTCGGGCAGGTGGGTGCTCAGCTCGGTCAGTGAGATGGCATAGCCCTCGAACTGGGCGGCCAGGGTGTGGGCCCGCTCCACGGTGCGGTTGGCGACGATGATCCGGCCAATACCGTTCTGGTTCAGATGGCGGGCCGCCAGCTCCACGGTTTCACCGGCACCGATCAGCAGGGCGGTCTGTTCCGACAGGTCACTGAAAATCTGCTTGGCCAGGCTCACCGCGGCGAAGGCCACGGAGACCGGGCTGTTGCCAATCGCGGTATCGGTACGGATCTGTTTTGCCGCCGAGAAGGCGTGCTGGAACAGCTTGTAGAGCAGTTTGCCGGTGCTGCCGGTGTCCGACGCGGTCTGGTAGGCCGCCTTCACTTGACCCAGAATCTGAGGCTCGCCCAGCACCAGGGAGTCGAGTCCGCAGCTCACCCGCATCAGGTGCTTCACTGCGTCCAGGTCGAAGTGGTTGTAAAGGTAGGGTGTAACCCGGTTCATGGGCAGGCCATGGAAACGGCAGATCCACTCCGCCAGGGGTTCGTGGTCCTCTTCACCGAGGCTGCAATAGATCTCGGTTCGGTTGCAGGTGGAAAGAATCACACACTCTTCCACCGCGGCATTCTCCAACAGGCTGCGCAGGGCTCCGGCGATGATATCGGGCCCAAAGGTCACCTTCTCCCGGATATCCACCGGGGCGGTTTTATGGTTGAGTCCGAGCGCGAGTATCGACATCTGCCAGTCAGTCCAGTCTATGGGGTTGGAAATTTTGTTATATCAATTAGTTAAATTCAAGCATTATTACTGGGAATGAGAAGTGTGGCAGTGATTCACGGGGCCGCCCTGCCCCCAAAAATGGCCGTAACCCGAATGGCTCCTAACTTAGGAATATTGAACCGTTTCACGTCTTCTCATGAATCGGGCTGTGCCCCGTGAAGGGGGTTTGAGAAGGGCGCCGACGGATCTGAACGACGTTATGGTTTACCCTCATTGCTTAAATGACAGGATCTCTGTTATTAATAGTAAAGTTTCATACAAGTCGTTCATTAGAAACACCTAATTCAATAATATCGAGCGGCTGGACTTGTATGCCGCTCGCCATGAGGAGGATGACAAATGCTGATGCGAAAGATCGCGTGTGCAATGGCTACGGCTGGTTTATTGGTTGCGGGAAGTGCGGTGGCCGGAGTCGCGAAGGATCTGCCCATGCCCGGCGCGAATCCCAGTGCGGATGAGATCGCCGACCAGGTCTATTTCGTCAATCATTTCTATGCCCTGAAAAACTACGGCATCACCAATAATAATAAAGATCCCAAAAAGAGCGTGCGCGCCGTGCCGGGCAAGATTACCGTCATCGTCAACAAGTCTGCGGGCAGTACACCCACCACCATCACCGTGGAGCGCTATCTGAATAACGACTACTCCGACGGCGTTACCAACGGCCAGGATATCGCCATCTTCCGTTCCGGCAAGCTCAAGGGCACCGGTATGTTGATCACCGATTTCGTGGATGACAATAAGAGTCAGGCCTACTCCATCTGGTTGCCGGCACTGCGCAAGATTCGCCGTTTCGCCGAACCGGCCCATGACGATGCCTGGGGCGGCACCGATTTCACCTTCGGTGATGTCACCCTGCGTAAACCGAAGGACGAGACCCACGAACTGCTGGGCAAGGAGACCTTCAACGATTGTCTGGGCGCCATCGCCAAAGAGGAATCCAAGAACAAATACCTCCCGAATCCCCCGGACGCGGCCTGCGATCACAAGGGTGTGGAGGTCTATAAGCTCAAGAGTACGACCAAACGTGAAAACTGGTGGTATGACTCTCGCATCAGCTATATCGACACCAAAACCTTTGCCGATTACCGCACCGACTACTTCAAAGGGGACAAGAAGATCAAGGTCATCGATCGGGATTGGCAGAGCCTGGGGCAGGACGATCCGCGTGCTCAGTATTGGGGTTACTGGTACGGCAAGTCTCTCGATTCCGGCCATGAAACCTGGGCGGTGATTCCCCGTGAAATCGTCCAGTTCAACCAGCCGTGGGAAGCGGATTTCTGGTCGGAAAGTACCCTGAGAAAAATAAAGCGCTAACAACTACGGGAGGTGCTCAACCACCGGCGCCTCCCGTAAACTCGGCCGTCCGGTACGCGACGGTCCATACCATCACCGATAGAAACGGACATTGGAAAAAACAAGCCGTTCATCGTTGTTGAACCCCCCGGGAGGAAGTATTCATGTTCAATCGCAGTAAGTTGTATCAATCGATGCTGCTCGCCTTGATCGTTCCAAGCGCCGCAGTCGCCGAGGTCGAGATTACCGGCTACCTGAAGAACGAAACCGCAGTCTTTACCCATGATGGTCAGGTCACGGGTGAAGCGGACACCCAGCTTGATCAGGAGGGGCACGATAACGGTGATCTGATGAAGTTTGAGAACTCCGCTCGAATCTTCCTCAACGGGTACATCGGTGAATCGGTCACCTGGCACGGTGATTTGAACCTGATCTATGATTCCGAAGGCGTCAATGACGATTACAAGGGGCACAAATCCTACACTCAGAACGACTATCTGAGAGAACTCTATTTCGATACCAATGTGTTCGACTGGGATCTGCGCATTGGTAAGCAGCAGGTGGTTTGGGGTACCGCGGACGGCATCAAGCTGCTGGATATCATCAACCCCACCGATTACCGTGAGCTGAACCAGAACTCCATGGAAGACTCGCGTATCCCTATCTGGATGATCAACGCCGAACGCAATATCGGTGATGCGGGCAATATCCAGTTGATTGTCTCCCAGGTGGAGGAGAACAAGATCCCCGGTCTGAACGACGACGGGGATTCAGGTCAGCCCTTCATCATGAAGGGTGTGGACAGCATCACCGGCAAGGTCAATGGTTTTCTCAATGTCGCGCCGGCCCTGGCCAATGTGGCGGCGAGTTTCACCGGCGGCGCGTCCCTGGGCATGATTGGCGGCGTACCCAGCCCCATGGGCCTGGTGCCGACCTCGGGTGTCACCGTGGACTACTTCGCTGACAGCATGTTGGACCTTTACGATATCGATGGCGATCCGACAACCACCAATGATCAGTATTTTCTGCTGCCGGGCCAGACCGCACCCGGGGGAACCCGGATTGCCACCATGCCCGGTTATATTCCCCTGGGGATGATTACTCAGGGGGGATTGCAGCCAGGTGATCCGAACGGCAATGCCTTCGAGACCAATCTGATGCCGGTGGCCGAGGACACCCAGAACTTTTCCGATCAGACCTACTCCGTAACTGAGCCGGGTTCCGCATTCGAATACATGCCGAACGCCACCTTCGCCACCTTCAACACCTTCAACAACTGTGTGGATGGGGATGCTGACGGCGATTGCCAGTTCGGCGCACCCGGTTCCATGGACTTCTTCACCGGTTCCAAAACAGTCTACGAGCGTGACTATCCGGATGATACCGATGTGAACGGTGGCTTCCGCTTCAAGGGTTACACCGATGCGGGCTTCAACTACTCACTGAACTACTTCTATCACTACAGCGCCAACCCGGATATCACCCTGAGCTGGCATGATGCCGTCACCGGCGAGGAATTGACGGTGCAGCGGGTGAGCGCCGGCGACTTTGTCAACAACACCACCTTTGCCCCCGGGCCGGATGGAGTGCCCGATCTGCCGAATATCGGCACGAACCTGGGGGTCGATGAGGTTCCCAGCGATATGACCATGGCCCTGCCGACCACCGTCTTGTTGCACAATGCCGCCGGTCAGTACTACGGCGCCTACGACCCCACCGCAGGGTTCGGTTCCTACACCAGCAATCCCACGGAACTGCGTTTCACCGAATCCCTGCACCGGGTGCACAGCCTCGGCGCCTCGTTTGACTATGCCCTCGATACCCCGGTCGCACCGGTGGTGTTGCGCGGTGAGTTTCTCTACGACCAGGATGACAAGCAGCCGGTGATCGACAAGCGACTGCTGGCGATCGGCGATCTCACCAACTCCCTGAAGATGGAGGACGCGGACTACTTCAAGTACGTGATCGGCGCGGACATCAATGTGTTCACCAATATGATGGTGAGCGGTCAGTTCATTCAGTACGTCAACCTGGACTACCAGGATGACAAACGCACCTGTGTGACCCAGACCGGCATCGCCTTCGACTGCTCCCGCTACACCGCGGACTTTCCCACCCTGAGCATGACCAACGGGATGAACAAGGGCTACGAGTACAAAGAGTTCTACTCCCTGTTCCTCTCCAAGCCCTTTGGCGATTCCCAGGAGCATCGCTGGAACAACATCTACATCTATGAAGAGGGTGGCGGCAATTGGAACCGCTTCGATGTGGAGTACAGCTTCTCCGACACCGTCATCGGATCCGCGGAATGGAACAACTACTGGGGCGATGAAAACACCACCTTCGGACAGTTCGAGAAGTCCTCGAATGTTCAGGTGGGCCTGAAATGGATCTTCGAATAATCTAGGGATCCAACGGGGTACCGGTGTGTGGCATGGGAGCGACACGCCGGGTTCCCCCCAAATCCCCTGTCTCGACACTCGGTTGAGACACATTGCAAAACGACTGTCACAAACCCTCCGGCAGTAGAGACCCGTTGTTCTCGTCTCTCTGTCTGAGCACTCTGTAGGAGAGATGCGCCATGAGTGGCTCTGCATCAAATAATCAATCCGGTAATCCTTGGGCCGAGGCATACGCCGATTTCGTCATCAAGTTCCGTTGGCCCCTGATGCTGATCCTGCTGATCGCGACCATCATCGCGGCGTTGCAGGTCAAGAATCTCAACATGCGCAACGACCCGGATACCCTGCTTCCGCCGAGTAACCGCTATGTCGCCACCAACCTCTATGCGGAACACAATTTCGGCATGGGTAACCTGATGGTGTTCGCCCTGCGGATCAAGGAGGGGGATGTCTACCAGAACTGGTTTGTGAACAAGGTGCAGGAGATCCACAATCGGTTGGTGAACCTGGAGACCGCCCGCGAATCGAACTTCATCGATGTGGCGGCGAAAAAGATCAAGTACATGGGCGCGGATGAAAACGGACTGGTTTTCAAGCGCCTGATTCCCACCGCCGGCATCAGCGAGGATTCCGGCGAAGCCCAGGAACAGCTCGCCTTCCTCAAAGAGGGTATTGAGGAGAACCCGGTCATCGGTCCGATGCTGGTCGGCTTTGAGGATGCCCAGGGTAACAAGTGCGAATTCAAGGATAAGGATGCCAAGCACTGCATCGCCAAGTCGCTCTACATCATTGGTGACTACACCGATGATGTAAAGGAGATCTACCTGCCCTGGGTGCGTGAAGTGCGCGGCATGATGGACGAGTACGGTCAGGATGATCGCTTCGAGGTGCTGGTCGCGGGCGAGCCCTACTTCCTGGCCTGGATGCTCGCCGATCTGGTCAACAAGTGGTGGCTGTTCGTCATCTCCTTTGCAATCGTCATCGCGGCACTGTGGTTCGAATTCCGCAACTGGCGGGGTTCCCTGTTCCCGATCATCGGTGTCAGCGCCACTATTCTCCTGACCCTGGGCCTGATGGGATTCTCCGCCTTCAAGCTGACCACCATGATGGTGCTCACCCCGATGCTGCTGCTCGCCATCGGTATCGGCCACTCGGTTCAGGTAACGCGACGATTCCTTCAGGAACAGGCCAAAACCGGAGATACCACCTCGGCGGCCCGAGTGGCGATCTCACATACCATTGTTCCGGCCACCCTCTCCATCATCACGGATATGGTGGGTTTCGCGACCTTGGCAACTGTGGATATCTCGTTTTACAAGGCCTATGCCTACTTCGGCATGTTCGGCATGCTGACTCTGATCCTGACCACTACCACCTTGATCCCGCTGTTGATGATGACCTTTCCCATGGGTAATGGTGAGGCCCTCAGCGAACCCGAGCACAGTTGGGAAAGCAAGGTGGGCAGCGTGCTTTCCAGCCTGGTAACCGGTCCTGGGAAGGTCATTCCCCTCGGAATTGTGGTAGCCATCCTGGCATGGTCGACCTATGAAACGGATATTCTCAACGCCACAAGCGAGGACCTGATGCCGGGAGTTGAGAAGGGCATCAACTACTCCCGCGCCGCATTCAAGCAGAAGTCCATCACCATTCAACACATCGAACGATTGAATGAGATCATGCCGGGTGTGATTTCGGTATCCATTCCAATACGCGGCAAGGAGCCGGTAGCGGAACTCTGTCTGGATACACCCTTCCCCGAGAGCATCTACGACATCGAGGATCCTCAGGAAAAGGTCGCCGCCTGTAAGGCCGCCAAAGAGCAGCTGAACTGTTGGGATCCCGATCCCTGTGGCGCCCAGGGCGTGTTCAACCAGGCCGAGGTGTTGGCGGATATCGAGGCTTTGGAGGAGTGGATGCGGGCGCACCCCTTCATCGGTTTCACCGGTTCCTATGCCCAGTACATCCGCCTGGTAAATATGCTGTTGAGCGCCGAACCGGGGGAGAAACCCGATATCAAGGATCTGTATATTCCCACCAGCAAAAAGCTTCGTTCCATCGATCCGGAGGATGATCGGGACGGGAATGGTATCGTGCAATTGTATAACGGCCTGCTCGAAACCATGACCGAAGAGGGCGACATGGACTCCTTCGTCATGAAGAACTGGAACGAGGGTGTGGTGATGGGTTTCATCAACACCATGGACCCGAAAGAGACTCACCAGGTCACCATGGATATCCAGCAATACCTGGAAGACCACAAGCACGATCCCGGATTCAGCAAGGTCAACTTCGGCTTGCGTTCGGGACCGGTCAGCGACCTCTCGGGTGACACCAACGAACTCTCGGTGGATGGGCCCAACTACGTTCGCCCAGGTCTGGGCGGATTCCTCGGCGCCACCGAAGCGACCCGTGAGGTAGCGGTGGCGAACTGGCTTTCTGGCCCCCTGCTGACGGCAGCGGCGGTGTTTGTTATCGCGGCTCTGATCTTCCGTTCCCTGGTGGTCTCCTCCATTCTCATGGTCCTGCTGTTCGTGACACTGTACGCCCAGTACGGGCTGGGTGGCTATATGACCGCCATCCAGAACTGGTCGGGCAATCTGGCGTTCCATCTTCAGGTGGCGTTGAGCATCGCCATGGGGCTGGGTATCGACTATGGTATCTACATGATGTCGAGGCTGCGTGAAGAGATGGAGGCAACCGCCGGCAACTGGCAGCAGTCACTGATCAATACCCTCAACACCACCGGTTCGGCGGTCATCATTTCGGTGATCGTCCTGCTCGGCTGTTTCGTTCCGTTGCTCAACACCGATCTGGCCAACACCTGGGGTCTGGGGATCTACATCAGTCAGGCATTGCTGATCGATGTGGTGACCGCATTAACCATACTACCTATGCTGGTGTTCTGGCTGAAACCGAGATTCGTCTTCGGCGAATATAAATAAGAAAAAAGATTGAACCGGGCTTCGGTCCGGAGACTTCTTAAGCCGGCTTCATGCCGGCTTTTTTTGTCTTGAGCTGTATTTGAGTGAGTTAACACTTTGATTATTCGAAGAGATTCCGATGTGAGGCGAATTTGGGGATGGCTTGCTTGCTTTGTGATCATCTGGCAACGAGTGTGTAGAAAGTGGCGAAGTTGGCTCTACTTGTGCACCGGAAAACCTATTAAAGGTATCTCACATTGTTTTGGGTCGTAGCATTAAAGTTTAGAGGTTCGATACCGCTAAAACAGACAGCAGTGACTTCTTGCTGAGCCATAGTTAATTGGGATTATTTTTCCTATCCTGGTTGTAATACTTAGCCATGATTTGACGGTTGGTTATGGGCCGAGACATGAGTGATGGGTGATATGCCTCAAGTAAATAACTGGTTTGGCTGTCTGTTCACTATCAGTCTTCTCCCTCCATCTTTGCTTCACCCAAAGAGCTATTGCATCGCAGTTTCCACCCTGATCAGAAAAAATACGGTGATGTTTTGAAGGTACATAAGAGCATGTTGCGACGAACACGCAAGGGTCGGCTTATTCTCTGTTTGCCGATAGTTTTGATGGCTTCTATGGCCTTGTACGCAGGAGAGCCCCTTCTTAACGAGCCAATCAAACCGATAGATGCTGTTGTTGAAGCGGATGTGGAAAAAGTGGCATTAGGGAGAAAGTTATTCCTAGACCCCATACTCTCAAAGGACAGTACTCTGTCATGCGCCAGTTGCCATGACCTGAAAGCCGGAGGGGCTGATAGAGGGAAAAGGGTCTCGACGGGTATCAAGAATCTTGCCGGAAGTGTTAACTCCCCCACTGTATACAACGCGGTACTTCAATTCAGGCAGTTCTGGGATGGGCGCGCTGAAACCTTGCAAGATCAGGCAGACGGACCTATTACCAATCCTGTTGAAATGGGCAGTCGATGGCCTGATTTATTAGCTCGTTTATATGCGCATCCTGAATATCCCGACATGTTTTCGAAAATATATACCGATGGCATAACAAGAAATAATGTTAAAGATGCTATAGCTACATTCGAATCAACCCTGCTGACAGTTAATGCGCCATTTGACCGTTATCTTAAAGGTGACGACACAGCAATCAGCAAGGAAGCACAAAGAGGTTATCAGTTATTTAAGAAATATGGATGTGTTTCCTGCCATCAGGGTAAAAATGTCGGTGGCAACATGTATCAGGTTTTTGGTGTGATTAACAACTACTTTAAGGTTCGTGGAAATATCACTGAGTCTGATTATGGACGCTTCAACGTAACGGGAAATGAATCTGATCGGTTCTCGTTTAAGGTTCCAAGCTTGCGCATGGCAAAATACACTCCCCCATATCTGCATGACGGTAGTCAGCCGACTTTGCTTGATGTGGTAAATATCATGTTTCGTCACCAACTGGGGCGGGAAGCACCGGTAGAAGATAAAAAAGCGATAGTTAGCTTTATCGAATCACTGGCGGGTGAGCATGAGGAGATGAAATAATGAAGCGTTTTCTGGCTATATTCCTGCTCATTGTTTTTCTGATAACCGGCGGAGTGCTGATTAGCAGAGAAATATCGAATCTTCTAGTTGATTCCAGTGATCAGTACTACGCAAATGTCGGCGCCATCGAGTCGTTAAAGTTGTTGGATGCGCGCTGGAGTCTGATTGCTGTATCCACGCTCAATAATCCGGATTCCAGTTTTGATAAGCTGGCGGATTTTCTTCCGGCTGTAAGAAAACTGCGAAATACCTTGGAAGTGAGTAGTCTTCAGTCGAGTGCTACTCCGGATGTCATAAAATATCAAGTCCGCAGATTCCTCCTGCAAATTGAGGCTAAGGAAGACCTGATAGAACAGTTTAAGTCGAGTTTTGCAATTATCAGAAATTCATTGGAGTATTTTCCCCTGGCCTCGCATGCCTTGATGACTAAGATGAGAGAACAGGGAGATGCAGCTGCGACAAAGGAAATATCGGAACAATATGAGCGAATTACGGCGTTTCTGCAAAAGCCTACAGAGGGTGCAAAAGTACGTTTGCTGATTGAATTGAACAGAATGAACGAAAAAGTCATGTCATATCCACAGGAGATATCGATACCGCTAGGTAATTTTGTCTCCCACGCCCGGGTTCTAGTGGAACGCAAAATTCAGCTTAATGATATTCTTGAGTCATTGACGAACAGGCGAGCGATTGATGCGGGTGATGAATTGCTTGCTACCTATGGCGCGCTTCATGCAAAACAGCGTGAGTATAAAAACAGCGAAGCTGCAAAGGGCGTATACATCAACCTTGGGCTTGCTGTAGCGGTTACGCTGTTTGGTGTGTATAGCTCATTGCTATTGTGGCGAAAAGATCGTGATTTTGAAAAGAAGCTGGCGTCAGGAATAGAAGAAAAAACAGAACACTTGGAAGATCAGAAAGCAGAATCTTCCCAGTTGTTGGTCAGCGATAATATTGACAGAAATTTAGAAGACATGGGGCGCATGGCTGCTACCGTGGCCCATGAGATTAATACCCCGTTGGGATATTTGGACGGTAATCTTCAAGTACTACACAATGGTATGAAGAAGGTGAATTCGTTGTTTGAGGGGTTTTCTTCTCTTCAGCAAGACATCAATCCAATGCATGATGCTAACGCAATAAAGCTTCGCCTGGAAAACTATGAGTCACAGTTGCAAAACATCCAGGATGAGGCAATGTTTGATGAACTGCCGTCGATCGCTGAAGACATGCAGGAGGGGATCGAACAGATTAAGCATGTGGTTAATGATCTTAAAGAGTTCACTCGAAAAGATCGTTCGGATAAAGATTGGATGGACTTAAAACAGAGCATTCAAAGCGCCCTTAAGATGGCGGGCGCTGAAATTCCTGAAAGCACAACGGTTAAGTTGTCCCTTTCAGAAATACCGAAAGTATATGGTGCTCCGGCGGAAATCAATCAAGTATTGATTAATCTGATTGTCAATGCGTCCCATGCGATATCTGATGCCGGTCGAATACATGGAATGATAAAAATAGAGACTCGGTGTGAGAAGGAAAACATAATTCTCAGCATCTTGGATAATGGGGCGGGTATGGACGCGGCAACCAGGGAAAAGATATTCGATCCATACTATACCACTAAAGAGGTAGGGAAAGGTACCGGGCTCGGCTTGGCCGTGGTTCGCCGAATAATTAAAGATCACGGTGGCAGGATTCATGTTAAATCCATTCAGGGAAAAGGCACTAATTTTATAATAGTGCTGCCTGTAAAACCGATCTCGGATTAATCGTATAGATTATATTAAATGTCATGAATATGAATGTCGCAACCAATATACTAATCGTTGATGATGAGCCGCGTATTGTAAGAGCGATTTCCAGGTTGCTCAAACCCAGTCATCAAACATTTACCGCGCATAGTGCGGACGAAGCATTGGATATTGTTCGACAGAATCGAATCAATGTTATTGTATCAGATCAGCGTATGCCTGGTACAACAGGGGTTGAATTATTAGCAAAAGTCAAGGAGATGTCGTCCAGTACGATGCGTATCTTGCTTACAGGCTACTCTGATCTGAACGCAGTAACACAATCAGTCAATGATGGTGAAATATACCGCTATATTACCAAGCCTTGGAATAACGCCGAACTGACCAATGTCATTCGACAGGCTGCTTTGATATCAGTAGATTTGTTTAAGGTTAAAAAGTCATTACAGGTAAAGGCTTCATCAGCGAAAAAAACAGATATTATCGTGTTCTCGCCTGAGCAAAACTTGATAGATGACGTTAAGGGTTTGATGGGGCGCAGCGCGAATATTTCTGTTCATAATTCGATGATAAATGTCGCCGAGCATCTATCAAAAAACAGAGGTCAGATCTTGGTGGCTGATATCAGTAACAGCTCAGCGAGTGAACTACAGGCGGTAAAATATATAAAGTCAAAGTACCCGCAGATGCTCAGTGTTATTGTTACAGACAGCTCAGACTCCCAGCACTTGATCAGCCTGATTAATGAAGGGCAGATATATCGATACCTGACAAAACCCTACGCGCTCGGCCAACTGAAGCTATATCTGATGTCGTCTGTTCGCTACCAGAGTAAGCTGGAAATGATTCCTCAATTGGCAGCGCGTCATGCGGTGGAACAAGTCAAAGATGAATCTCTTTCTACTAACAGTAATACACTGTTTTCAAAGTTTAAGGCCTTGCTTGGTTTGCGTTCGTAATATTTGGATAAATAAGGGGCGCCCGAGTAATACCTGATGGTCAGTGGCGAGTTTATGAAAAGCCCTGCCTGATCACACCAACAAATATAAATACACTCATCTATTGTAGGTAAACTAACAGCTGGCGTCTCAAAATAAAGCGGAGCCAATGGCGGAGTTCTGTCTAGATACGACCATCCCAGAGAGCATTTACGACATCGAGGTTCCTCTGGAAAGGCGGTCGTCTGTAAAGCGGCCAAAGAGAAGCGAGTTGTGGGGTCCCAATTCCTGTTGCGCCCTGGGCGTGTCCAACCAGGCCGAGGTGCTGATCTTTCGTTCCTAAGTAGTCTCCTTGATATCTCATGGTCCTGCTGTTCGTGACGCTGTATGGCCAGTATAGGCTGGGTGACTACATGACCGCTATTCAAAACTAGTCGGGTAATCTGACGTTCCATCTGCAGGTGCGTATTCCGGCGAAGATGAACAGCGATTCCGGACGAACGTGAACACGGATTTTTCCAACGCACGATTAGAGCGGATTATTAACTCAAGTGTTCATCTTGGGTCAACTCTCCCAGCACCTTGCGCATGGACTCACCCTT
>JBNKJP010000057.1:0-23615 GCA_050291245.1 Candidatus Thiodiazotropha sp.
ATCGGCCTGGGGATAGAACAGACGTGCCAGCGCCGTATCATCGAGATCGCTCGGTAGTGGCCAACTCAACCCCAGTGCCTGTGCCTGATGAAGCAGTTTCTGGATGGCCCCGACACTGACCTTGGTGCTGGCGCTGATGGCTCGAATTGACAACTCGGCCGACAGGCGTAGACGCAGAATATCTCGGATGTTTCGCATTGCAATCCTCTTGGCTGGCATGTCCCCTCCCGCAAAAAGCCGGAGAGGTTACCAAAAACACGGAAAAACAATGCGTTGGAAGGCATTCCGATTGAACGTGAACACCCATTCCGGGATGGTGAACACCGATTCCGGAAATACCGGAAAAAGTGTTCATCTTGAATCGGAATGAGTGTTCACGTTCAGCCGGAACAGGTGTTCACGTTGAACCGGAATGGGTGTTCAGGTTGGGCCGGAATACGCAGTCAGAGCTGCTGGACCTGGGCAAAAAGGGCGTCTATATCTTCTATACATCTAAATATCGCTTCATCCAGGCTACGAGGTTTTTTTAGGATGGGAAAGGTCATGGAGTGGCGGTGCTGTTTAGTGTTTGTCGGATAATCGCTGCCGCTCGGCTTAAAAGCGCTATGAGGCAGTTGTAGACGTCCGTAATATGATGCAGCCCACATGCGTGTGGGGAGTGTTCGGATGAGCTCAATCCTGCGTCATTTGATATCCTCACTTGAATTTGCTGTATTGTTATTCGGTGCGGTGAGTCGGTTGATGAGGCTGGTTCAGAACCGACAAATCCATACTTCTCCGTCGTTGACGGGAACCTGATACTCATAGGTCTTATGATGAAGAACTCAACAAATCTAGCGATAACATTATTTTTCTGTTTGTCAGTGTTATCTACTACAGCAACTGCTTGGACAATATCCGCTGATTTTGAAGAGGGGGATACGGGATCGATTGCGGTTGGTCCTGATGCATTTTCTCATACGAGCAACGACATTATTCTGGACCGGAATGTTGAAGGTGATGAAATTACCGAGGCGTTTTCGGGAAAAAATGTAGCAAAGCTCGATATCCGTGCGAATAGCTCTGGATTTGGCACTTGGGGAGGCATCCTTGATTTTCCTGAGACGTTAGGTAAGGGGGATGAAATTTGGTACAAAGTAAGTATTTTTTTTCCTGAAGGATTTGACTATAACGCAAACCCACATTTGAAATTTCTTAGAATCAACACACCCGATGGTCATTTGGATTGGTATATAGACAATGAAGGCACGGCAAACCCTTTCAAATTCATCTACGAAGGCGAACAGATCTGGTCAAGGTTTGGTGGCGAAGAGGACAGGATTGAATTTGGAAAATGGGAAACCTATGAAATGTACATCAAACTGGATAACGTGCGTTCCACAGAGGGCGGCGAGGCTATGGTGAGAGTCTGGAAAAACGGCATACTTCTAGGTACGTTCCTTGATCGACTTACTTTGGCGGATGAGACGACAATAGCGGATTACGCTTTACTTTTTACCTATTGGAATGGTGAAAACCCACCTGCCCAATATTTGTATGTAGACGATATCGTTATTACTACCGATACACCTTCGCAAACTGATTCGCAAGGTAATTATATGATTGGGGCGAATCCAAGCATTATGGACACGTCTGTCTCGCCACTACCGCCAACCCAGATCAGGGTCGAATGATTTACTGATCGAGCAGCTGGAGTCGAGTCACCGGCAGCTGACAGCCCTGAAACACGAAAACGCCGGATTGCGGGAGGTGCTGCTGGAGATGGAACGCCAGCAGGTCGACGTTTCAAACGAAGAGTTGATGGCACTGCGCAAGGCCCTGACGGTGGCGGAAGAGAAACGATCCAAGGCCGAGGCACAGGCGCAACATTCCGATCTGTTACGCCGTGAAAGGCAAGTACAGGAGATCGCTATCGAGATGCTCAGTGATGATCTCGATGAGTTGAGTGGCGAGAAAGCCAAACTCATTCAGGAATGCGATCGGTTGAACCGGGAATTGAGTGAATCCCGGGGCCAGTTCTTCGAAAACCTCCGTGAGCCATAATTGCTTTGGGCCTTACGTAAATCTGTAAGGCGCCTCAGACGTACAGAGCGGCGAACACGCCCACCGATACCAGCAGCGGCGTGATCAGGGTGATCACCACATTCTTACCCAGATTGGGAATCAGCCTTGGTAGATCACCATTGTATTCCCGCACCCCCAGGAAGACCTGGTAGGTCAGGGGCAGGGTCAGCAAACCCAGCAGCACCAGGGCGGGGAGCAGCCCGCTCAACACTCCCAGAATGATACTGGCGTAGGCCAGCAGGGCGAAGCCGAGAAACAACCGGGCGGTGCCTTCCGGTCCCCAGGCGATGGCGAAGTTGTCCCGGCCGACGCTACGGTCGGCTTCCCGGTCGGGAACCTGGTTGAGCAGTAGCAGGTTGTTGACTAGAAAGAACGGGATCAGGGAGAGCAGCCAGGCCAGCCCCTGGTAGGTGCCGGTCAAGGCATAGTGGGTGCCCATGACCATCAGTGGGCCGAAGCTAAGCCCCGGGGTGATCAGCACCAGATAACGATTGCGATTGACCCAGCCGGTGTAGAGCACGATGATCACCACTCCCGCGAGGCCGATGGGGGTCAGGCCCCAGCCGGTCTGTTGCACCAGGTAGAGTCCGCACAGGATGGTGGTCAGCAGGGCCAGGATACCGAGCATCAGGGCCTGGACGGCCAGCCGGGGCTGCATCACCAATGTGCCGCTGCCGCCGCTGAACGGGGTCTTGTCGGTTTTGAAGTCGAGACCGGACTGGAAGTCGGCGTATTCGTTGAGCGCGTTGACGCTCACATGGGCCATCAGTCCACCCACCAGGATCACCGCGAAGCGGGTCCAGTCGATGGGTATTCCGCTCAACAGGGCACTGGCCAGGCCGAGGGAAATACAGATTGGGGTCAGGATCAGGAAGTTCGGTCGGGCCACACCAACTACGGGAAATACACTCATCAGCCTCTCTTTGGGTTGTTGGGGGCCTGGCGATGGCATCGCGGGCCGGAGTCCCATTGTTTTTTGTTGTATAGGACTACTATGGCATCCGGGGAAGGGATTTGAAAGCCGGGTTTGCAAACCTTCTTGGTTGATCCCGCAAGAATTGCATCGCTGGCTCGGGTCGGCAGCGATTGCCGCCGACCCGGTTGCCGATCGACAGGGGCGTCAGCCGTTGACCTTGAACTGATTGACCAGTTCCTTGAGCTGGTCTCCCAATCGAGCCAGCATCTCGCTCGAGGACATGGTCTGCTCAGCGCCGGTGGCGGTACTCTGGGCGACCTGGTAGATGTTGTCCACGTTACGGCTGATCTCTTCGGTGACGGAGGCCTGCTCTTCGGTGGCGCTGGCGATGTGGGTACTCATGTCGAGCAGTTGCTGAACCGACTGTTCGATCTCGCCGAACGCCTTCTCGGTCTGTTCCGTGAGTTCTACCGTGGCGCCAAGGTCGTCGTTGTTCTCGTTGAGCATCCTGGTTGTTTGAGCGCTGCGCGACTGCAGGGTCTCGATGGTATCGCGGATCTCCTCGGTGGACTGCTGAGTACGCTGGGCAAGAATCCGCACCTCGTCAGCTACTACCGCAAAGCCCCGTCCCTGTTCCCCCGCCCGGGCCGCTTCGATGGCTGCGTTGAGTGCCAGTAGGTTGGTTTGCTCGGCGATGCTCTGGATCACATCCAGCACCGTACCGACCTTTGAGCTGTCCTCGTGCAGGGCATGCACGACTTCCCGGGATTCGTTCATGCGCTCGGACAGCTTCTGGACCGCGGCACTGTTGCGTTCCAATACCTCACGTCCGGTATGTACCTGACTGCCGGCATGGCGGGCGGCCTCGGCGGTGGCGTTGGTACTGTGCGCCACGTCTTTGACCGTGGCGGTCATCTCTTCGATGGCCGTGGCGACCTGCTGTATTTCGCCTTGCTGCTGTTCCACACCTTGGCGGGTATCCCGGGTGATGGTGGAGAGTTCCTCCGATGCCACCGCCATCTCGTCGGTGGAGTGGCTGACCTGTACCATGATGCCGCCGAGTTTGTTGACAAAGGTGTTGAAGGCGCTGCCCAATTGCCCCAGTTCGTCGTTGTTGCTGTCGTCCAAGCGGACAGTCAGGTCGCCTGAGCCTGAGGAGATATCCCGCATGGAGGCGAGGATACGTTCCAGGGGACGGGAGATTCCCAGACTGAATACCCAGCCGAGGACGCCGCTGATTAACAGCAGTACCAGGGTGGTACCGATCATTAGGAATATGATGTCGTGCTTCAATTCATAGGAAGCGGCAAAGGCCTCCTCCTGATCGATTTCCGCCAGGATCGCCCACTTCAGTCCGCCGATCTCAACCGGCATGTAGGCCGAAAGCACTGGAACACCCCGGTAGTCGTTGAAAATATCGAAACCTGAAGTACCGCGGATGGCCTGTTCGGCGCCGGGGGATGTCACTGACTGCAGGCCAATTACGGTTTCCTTGGCACGGATGGCGTCCAGGGTATCCCGGGAAACGCCGGCCTCACCGATCGCCTTGAGGAATCCTGTCGGATCTTCGAGGAAGAACCGGCTTTGGCTGCGCATCTTCATATCGGAGCCGATCAGATAGGTTTCGCCACTGGCGCCGAGCCCCGATTCCTGCCATTTACCATTGCCTGTCATTACCTGATTGATCCGGTCGATGGGTAGCTGAAAGGCGATGACACCTACTCGTTCCTCCTGTTCGAATACCGGGATAGCGATGAACGCGGCCGGGTCGTTGTAGGAAGGCAGATAGGGCTCGAAATCGGTCATGAAAACCGATCCGTTATCCGGCAGCGCCATAGCGCTCCGATAGGCCTTGGCCAGTCCCGAGTCGGCAAACGGACCGGTTTTCAGAGAGGTGGCGTAGTCGAGTTCCTTGAACACGGTGTACATGACATCCCCGGTATCTGCGTCTATCAGAAAGATGTCGTAGTAGCCGAAGCGCTGCTGAAGTTCCCGGAAACCGGGATGGAACAGGGCATGATCCAGTGCATAGCTGCTGCCGTCCTTAGTGTCGATCAGATTGTCCTTGCTGCCCAGGGGGTTCGGGTTGGAACTGATGTAGAAATTCTGTAGCAGGGCGCCGTCGTTACCCAGTTTCTGCAGCAATGCATCGACCGAAGTGGTCTTGCCGTTGTTGTGTTTGCTGAACTGGGTAAGAAAGTCGTTTTTGTAATAGCCCTGCAGGGTCGTCAGTGCTTGCTGCTTATCCACCGGAATTTCGTCTTTCAGACTGTGGAAACTGGTGTGAAATCGGCGCAGTGCATCGATGGTCATGCGGTCCTTGGCATAGGCCTGGGCCTGGGATTGCATGGCATTGAAATAGCTTACGATTTGGCTGGCGCGATCCTCGCGTAGAGAGATCAGATGGGCTTTGGCCTGCGCTTCCAGGGCCTTCTCTGCATGATTGTCTGAATACCAACCGATAAGTCCGCCCACTAAGAGGGCAGGGGTCAGGGCCAGCAGGATACTGCCGGCTCTCAGTTTTGTTTTGATTAACATGGTGAAAGTCTCAGGTACGTGACATATGTGCTCCTTCACCGGGTCGTTAATGTCTTAATCCATGATCCCTGTAGCGGCGAACTGGGTCACAAATTGAATGAACTGGATTCCTGGATTTGGCAGTTAATTATTTTGTCGATTATTAATATACGGGGTCGGGTTTGTTAGAAATGAAGGGTACATCAGAGGTCCTGTCGCAAGCGTGCAATGACCGGGGGGGTTTCGGGAAGGATGCCACGCCACAGCCGGAAAGACTCCGCTGCCTGCTCCACCAGCATACCCAGGCCATCCAGAGCCCGGGCGGCCTGGTGTTCCTGTGCCCAGTGCTGAAAAGGGGTGGGGTCGGCGCTGTAGAGCATGTCATAGCACCAACCGCCCTTGGCCAGGATGTTGTCGGGTAAAGGGGGGGTTTCGCCCTGCAGACCGGCGGCGGTGCCATTGATGATCAGGTCGAATTGCATGCCTTCCAGTTCGTCCAGGCCGCAGCCCGCCACCTGACCATAGGCGGCCAGCCCGCTGGCCAGGGAGAAGGCCTTGGCGGCGGTCCGGTTGGCGATGATGATGCGTTTGGGGTGCTCGTCCAGCAGGGGCCGCATCACCCCGCGCACCGCGCCACCGGCACCGAGGATCAGCAGCCGTTTGTCGCGGATGCGGAATCCCTGGTTGACGCTCAGATCCCGCACCAGACCGATGCCGTCGGTGTTGTCACCCCGCAGGCGTCCATCCTCGAGGCGTATCAGGGTGTTGACCGCACCGGCGCTGTGAGCCCGGTCGCTGAGCTCGTCGGCAAGCCGCCAGGCCTCCTCCTTGAAGGGCACCGTGACGTTGAGTCCCTGTCCCCCCTCGGCGAAGAATTGCCGCACATCCCGGGGGAAATGCTCCGGGTCGCCGAGAATCCGCTGGTAGTTCACCGCTTCATCGGTCTGGCGGGCGAAGGCACTGTGGATCTCCGGGGATTTGCTGTGGGCGATGGGGTTGCCGATGACTGCGTAGTTATCCATGAGTTTTGAGATTTGAGTTTTGAGTTTTGAATTAGGAAAACAGCTGTGGTAGCCGCAGGTCTCGAGCGACTGTGAGAGCCATGAGGCAGAGGCTTAAACGCCATGCTCGAGCCAAGATTCAAAACTCAGGGTTGATCAGAATTCCGGGTTGAAGGCATCTTCCGGAGTTGGTAATTGACTTAGTCGTTGAGCCATTGCGCCGCCTGCTTGGCGAAATAGGTGAGGATGCCGTCGCAACCCGCGCGCTTGATGCAGACCAGGGATTCCAGCACCACCGCCCGTTCGTCGAGCCAGCCATTCTGCGCCGCGGCCTTGAGCATGGCGTACTCCCCGCTCACCTGGTAGGCGAAGGTGGGGACCTGGAAGGTCTCCTTGACCCGGCGCACGAT
This sequence comes from Candidatus Thiodiazotropha sp., assembly GCA_050291245.1. Classification (GTDB taxonomy): domain Bacteria; phylum Pseudomonadota; class Gammaproteobacteria; order Chromatiales; family Chromatiaceae; genus Thiodiazotropha. The sequence goes on from JBNKJP010000057.1 coordinate 6,909, forward strand.
GTCCAGGTAGGGCATGCCCGGCTTGACCATCACCAGATCGGCGCCCTCCTGCAGATCCAGGCCCACTTCATGCAGGGCCTCGTCGCTGTTGGCCGGATCCATCTGGTAGCTGTACTTGTTGCCGCCACCCAGGTTGGCCGCCGATCCTACCGCGTCACGGAACGGCCCGTAGAAACTGGAGGCGTACTTGGCCGCATAGGCCAGGATCATTGTGTGGATATGGCCGTCGCGCTCCAGTGCCTCGCGGATCGCGCCGATGCGCCCGTCCATCATGTCGGAGGGGGCGACCACATCGGCGCCCGCTGCCGCATGAGACAGGGCCTGGCGCACCAGCACCTCTTTGGTCTCGTCGTTGAGTACATAACCGGTGCTGTCGATCAGACCGTCCTGACCATGGGTGGTGAAGGGGTCCAGGGCCACGTCTGTGATCACCCCCAACTCCGGGACCGCGTCTTTCAAGGCGCGTACCGCCCGTTGCGCCAGACCGTCCGGATTAAAGGCCTCGCGGGCATCCTCGCTTTTCGCCGATAGGGGGGTGACCGGAAACAGGGCCATCGCGGGAACGCCGAGAGGGTGGATCTGGCGGGCCTCTTCCACCAGCAGATCGATACTCAGCCGCTCCACCCCGGGCATCGAGGGCACGGCCTCTCGCTGCCCCTGTCCCTCCAGGACGAACACCGGGTAGATGAAGTCGGCGGGAGTCAGGAGGGTTTCCCTCACCAGGCGTCGGGAGAATTCCTGGCGTCGTTGGCGTCTCATGCGGGTGGCGGGAAATTCGGCGCGACGGTAGTGACTGGACATGGGTTCCTCGATTCGACTGGATGGGGGATTTTCCATAATCCGGTATCATACCCGCTTCATGCCCACCATGTTCAACCCGGTTGATGTAGCCACGGGAAGAGGTACCCACCATGAAAAGCGCGTCCGAGCCGAATCCGGCGATCTATTCCGTTGAAGAAGCCACCTTTCAGGAACGGGTCATCCAGGCCTCCCATGTCCGGCCGGTGATGGTTGATTTCTGGGCCGAGTGGTGCGCCCCCTGCCTGTCCCTGGCTCCGGCATTGGAACGGGTGATCGGTGAGCTGGAGGGCCGGGTGGTGCTGGCCAAGGTCGAGGTGGACGATAACATGCGCCTGGCCGGACACTATCGTCTGAGGGGCTTTCCGACCGTGATTCTGTTTCACAACGGTGAGGAGATCGGGCGCTTCCACGGTTCACGCCAGAGCCATTGGTTGCGTGACTGGATTGCCGAGCACCTGAGTTAGAGGGGAGTGGCGCTGTTTTATAGGGGACAAGATGCGAATTAGGGTCGTAACGAGAGCTCCCGTGGGCCATGGGTTTCCGATAAAGGTTGATTAATATTTTATAATATTCAAGTAGATAGGAATTCTCATGTGGGTCAGGGTTGCAGCGACCCAAAAGACTAAAGATTTTGTTCGCGCCGCCGCTTAATGAGGTAAGAGTTTCTGAATGGTTTCGATCCTCCTCCGGCGCTGATAAACAAGCGCTTTAAGCCCACCCTCCCCGGGTGGGTTTTTTTTTGCGCGGCACACAGATTTTCTGCCTGCATGGCAACTTTCAGGCCCTGATCAGGGCGCCACTGAGGGCATCTCGAATTACCGTAGGGCGGTCCCGGTCTCCGGTGCGTCCGTGCACCACCAGATCGACACCCGGACCACAGCGCAGTCTGACCTGTAACGGGGTGCGGGCCGGCGGGTGTCCGCCGAGATTGGCGCTGGTGGACACCAGAGGGGTGTCCGCGATACGGCACAGCGCCGCGGCCAGGGGGTGGGATGTGACCCGGACCGCCAGGCTTGAATGGGTCCCCGTGAGCCAGTACGGCGTCGTTGCGGCGGCGGGCACCAGCCAGGTGGTCGGGCCGGGCCAACTTTCCAGAAGCATTCGGGTCCGGTCGGCCGCCAGGGGTTGCAGGAAGGGTTGCAGACGCGTGAAGCTGTCCGAAATGAGGATCAGGCCCTTCTCGACCGGACGCTGTTTGAGCCTCAGCAGGCGGCTGACCGCCGCCGGGTCGAGGGGATGGCAGCCCAGACCGAAAATCGCCTCCGTGGGATAGGCGATCAGACCGCCGCCCAGGATGACCTGCCGGGCCAGGCGCAGGTGCCAGGGATGGGTTGCATGATTCCAGGTCAAGGTACGGGTTTTCTCGATGCTGCGAGGCGTCCGGTGTGATTCGTGACCCGTTTATCACACTGTTGCGGTTGCCCTGTCAACTTATCCTGATCCATTGGATATGCATCAAGTTATTGAGCAAAATATAAATATTGTTTATATGCGAGGTTCCGGATCATCCCCCCGCAGACTTGGCATACCGGCGAGTTCGTGGAATAGTCGGGTATGCGCAGTATCCGGATCATCGCGGATGCACGCTGATAGGGCGGCGGTCATCGGTGCAAGCGGGTTCGGTGAACAGTATCTGAGAGGGAGAGATCAAGGATGTACATGCGAAGGCTGTGGCTGTGTCTGCTGGGATTGTTCCTGGCGGGCTCTGCATCGGCACAGGTTTCACGGTTCAATCTGGCTGAAAAGGCCTGGCTGGATGATCACCAGAAACTGAAGGTCGGTGTCGTCTCGATGAACGCTCCGATCCTGTTTTTCGAGAGCGGTCAGCCCATCGGAGTAGCCGCGGATTACCTGCGGGTGCTGGCGTCCAAGCTCGGCCTCTATCTGGATCTGGTGCAGTACCCGGACAATCAGCAACTCGCGAATGCCTTGCGTAGCGGTGAGGTGGATGTGGTCGGGGCGGCCGTACACACGGTACTGAGCCCCTCGGACTGGCAGTTTTCCCGACCCTACATCACCCTGCCGGCCGCCCTGTTCTCTCGGGAATCACTCCGGGGGCAGGGGCTGTCGGCCATGGACGGTCTCACGGTATCCGTGCTGGCGGGAAGCATCTGGCAAGAGGTGCTGCCCCACTATCTGCCGGGTACCCATACCCTTCCGGGCAAGGATTTGGATCAAGCCCTCGCTGCGGTAATGGCGGGTCGGGCGCAGGTCTATCTTGGCGATGCCGCAAGTGTCGATTACCTGCTCGATACGGGGCGTTTTGACGGCCTGAGAAAGGTTCAGGATCTGGACCTGACCCTGGATATCGCGCTGGCCACGGCGCGTGACAATACCCCCCTGCACACTTTGTTGCAGAAGTCCCTGGACCGGTTCAACGAAGAAGAACTCAACGATGTCTGGAGCAACTGGCCCGGGGTGGAGAATACCCAATCCCGGGAATCCGGAATTCTGGGGGTTCTTTTCTGGTGCCTGCTGTGGTTGATCTGGAGTGCGATGCTGGTGTGGGTCGTGTCACGACGCTCGAAACGCCGGCTCGATCATCATCGGGAAAAATCCCGCCGTTCCGTCCGGCGTCTGCGACACCGGGAGGAGTTGCTGAAACAGAAGCTGCTGCATCTGAAACATAAGACCAAGCGTTATCGTTATCGCACCAAGGAGCTGTCGAATCAGGTGGATTTGATGAATGCCCTGTTGCCCAAGGCGAGCTGGCACTGGACCCCGGCGAGTGGTGAATGTATCTGGGATGCGGAGATGTTTGACCTCTTGGGGCTCAAGCCGGACGACTTCACCCCCACCCGGGAGACGATCCTGGGCCTGCTGACTGCGGAGGACAGAGATGACCTGGAGTCCCTGTTCGATGACGCCAACCGGACTCCCAGTCGGGTGAGTCTCTGCTTCAGCCTGCCGGACGGTCGGGAAAAGGCCCTGTTGCAGTTCAGTCACTACTTGAACGGCAAGGAGGGCGAGGAGGGGCAACGGGTGGCCATCTGCTGGGATGTGAGCGGTTATCAGGGGTACGAGTCTGATGGGGAAGCACCACTGCCCGGGCTCGGTAGTCTGTCACAGGAGGTTTTGCAGGAGTAGGATAGAATACGCCGAGCGTACGACAGGATTCCGACCCGACCGGATGTTACCCGGCTGTCGCACCATTGGTGCCTGTCGTTGTCTTACTATCCGTTACCAACCTAGGGATCGAAGGAACCATGTTCAGATCTGTCGTATCACTCACCTTTGCCATACTCCTGACTTTCACCCTGCCGGCCTCCGCCAATGGCTCTCCTTCGGAACGCGTCAAGGAGACCGTCGATCAGATTCTGCAGATTCTCAAGGACCCCGCGCTCGGCAAAACGGAGCGCCGGGATCAAGTCAAGGCCGTGGTGCGCAAGCGCTTCGACTATGAATCCATGTCCCAGGTCATCCTCGCCACCAACTGGCGAAAGGCCACCCAGGCCCAGCGCGAGCAGTTCATCGTGCTGTTTCGGGAGCTTCTCGAGCAAACCTATTTTTCCGCGGTAGACAGCTATGACAACCAGACTGTCCGGATGGGCCGGGAACGCCTCAAGGGGAAGCTCGCGGAAGTACAGACCTATATCGTATCCGCCAACAAGGAACTCCCCGTCAGCTATAAACTAAGATACCGAAATGACGATTGGCATGCCTATGACGTCACGGTGGATGGGGTGAGCCTGGTGAGCAATTACCGGACTTCGTTCCGTAACCTGGTCAAGACCCAGGGTATGGACGGGTTGCTGGCTGAGCTGGCCGGCAAGGTGGCCAAGCTCAAAGAAGAGAACGTGCAGAAAGAGGCCCAGTCGGCATCGCAGAATCAGGAAACGACGCAACCCCCGGCTTCATCGGTCAATTAACCGCCTTTCATCTGCACCGCAACAAGGAACCCGCAGGCAGAGCAGGGATTGCTCATCACAACAAAGCGTCGCGGAAATAATACAACAATCCAATTCTGGAACATTGAAGGAGAATCGAGCATGTATAAGAAAAAGATCCTGGCCCTGACGGTCGCGGCACTCTTGCCTTTCAGTGCTGCCCTGATGGCGGAGGAGTCGTCAATGGAGGGAGCTGCCGGTAGCAGTGAGCAGGCTGCGGTCGACAACGAGCCGGTAGCGGCCGAAGAGAGCTCGCAAGAGCGTGTCGCGGTCGCTGAGCCGGTTGAGAACGAAGATCCCCGGGCCCAGCGTCTCAAGGAGCTTGACGCCCAGTACGAGGCCCTGCGCAAGCGGGCTGAGGAGGCGGGTGTCATGCTACCGAAACGCTCTCCCTGGGAGGCCTCGCGCATGCGCAGCATCCGCCCCAGCATGGAGGAGCGCATGGAGCATCGCCGCCAGATGATGTCCATGACCCAGCAAGAGCGTGATGTCTACCGTCAAGAACGTCGTGAGGAGATGCGCCAGCGGGCTGAGGAAATGGGTCTCGAGATGCCGGAAACCCCGCCCTGGGCGGCACGCCAACAGGCCATGCAGGAGCAATGGGCCGAGCATCAAAAGGTGATCGAGGGGATGAGCGACGAGGAACGCGCCGCCTGTCACGCCATGGTGCAGCGTCATCGGAGCATGGGCATGGGGCCCGGGCATCAGGGTATGGGATGCGCTGGCCAGGGTGGCTGCATGGGACCCCGGGGCTGGTCACAGCCCGGCATGATGCCCTACGGACAACCCGGATACGGCTATGGCTACGGTTACGCCCCAGGACCCTCCCCCTACGGACCGGATAATTTCTGGAATCCGGAGCAATAGCTTTTCGATCGTTGTAGCGTCTCGTTCCCACGCTCTGCGTGGGAACGCATACCCGAGTTTGGATGAGTGAATGGTCTCGCGTGCATGCCGCGCATGGGTAGACTGATCCTGAATTCGGCGCAAAAATTCAAGCTGGCCCCTATGCTCGGGGCGTGTATGCATTCCCACGCAGAGCGTGGGAACGATCTCAAAGATCATGGCTCGATGAGCAGAGTGATTCCGCCTCTTGTTTCGAAAGCACCCGCCCCGGCAGGGGTATTAGCCCGGGCACCCGTTTCAGGTAGTCGCGGTAGCTCGTTCCATGATAGACAACGAGTTTGCGCTCCTCCAGCCAGGATCCAACGATCAGATAGAGGGTGATCAACACGGCTGAGAGCAGCCGGGCCGGGTCCATGTCCTGGGTCCACACCAGCACCAGGCCGAGGCTGTACCAGGGATGGCGGACATAGCGGTGCAACGGGGAGATGTGCAGACGTTCCAGATCCCGGGTATCGTGCTGCTGGCGTTTCCACTGGCGTAAACCGAGAAACTCCCCGCTGTCATACCAGCGTAGCGACCAGACAAACCCGGCAATCGCGAGCAGCATCAGCAGGTAGGCCAGGGCACCCATCAGTCCTTGCCAACGCCACAACGGTTCTGAACCTGATCGCCACATCAGCAGCAGGGGCGGTAGCAGCAACACCCCGGCGAGCAGGTTGTAGACCATGCGGTAGGCGGGAAACCAGCGGGGCGCGCGTCCCGCCAGCCAGGTTTTCACCCTCAGGGAGGCAAGCCAGGAGTGGATAAGAAAATAGGCGATCCAACTCATGGCCAGAATCGCCAGGTCCGAATAGGCAGGCATGATAAATCCGATCAGCTGACAAACTTGCCCTGCTGCAGCCTTTGAGCTTCCATCAGTTCCAGCTCCCGGGAGCCAGAGATCACCACCTCCGGGTCGGGTACGAAATCGAGATCCTCATTGAGGTGCGTGTAGGGAACCGAGTTGAGAATCACCCGCATCGCATTCAACCGGGCCAGGTGCTTGTTGTCCGAGCGGATGATGGTCCAGGGCGCATGGGTGGTGTGGGTGCGCTTGAGCATGGCGTACTTCTGATTGGTGAACTCATCCCAGCGGTCCTGAGCCTGGACGTCGATCTCGGAAAGTTTCCACTGGCGCAGGGGATCGGTCTTGCGCCGTTCGAATCGTCTCGCCTGTTCTTCCTTGGTAACGGAAAAATAGAGTTTCACCAGAAGGGTGCCCTGGCGCACCAGATCCTTTTCGAAGCCGGGACAACCGATCATAAAATTATCGTACTCCTGCTTGGAACAGAAACCGAAGATCGGTTCCACGATGGCCCGGTTGTACCAGCTTCGGTCGAACAGTACGACCTCGCCACCGGTGGGGCATTGGGCGACGTATTTCTGGAAGAACCACTGGGATTTCTGCTCATCGGTGGGTTTGCCCAGGGCCACGACCCGGTAATGCTTCTCGTTCATGTAGCGGGTCACCCGTCGGATGGTGCCGCCCTTGCCGGCTGCGTCACGGCCTTCGAAGAGTATGATCATGCGGGTATTGGTCTCTTCCAGGTACTGCTGCATGCGGATCAGTTCCGCCTGATAGGGCTTGAGCTCCTCTTCCCGCTCGAATCGGCGTACCGCCTTCTTTTCGGTGATCCGGTTGAGTTCCGTTTCGGTTTTGAGCTGGTGGTAATCCGACAGCAGCTCATTGAGTCGAATGGGCTGCTCATCGATGTAAATGATCTCTGGGTTGCCTTTGTCGTCGCTCATGGGTTGCCTCGATTAGTTTTTATCCGGTTAATCTTTCAAGAATAGCGCAATCCCTATGGACTAAATACCGTCTGAATTCCCGGGAGTTGAGCTTCCGGGCAAAGACCAATGGGGTTTGTAGGGTAATTGAGCATTGTCATATCGATCGCCAGGGGCTCTGTTAGCATCACGGCCAGATTTTCTGAACGCTTTATCCCAGAGGTTCTTCACATGCTCAGCAGTAACGAGTCATCTTTTAACCCCAACTACTTTTTGTCAGCCCTCGGGGCCGGAGGGCTGGCCATCTCCTTCTTTCTCTATCCCATGTTCATGTTGCCCCATCCGCAGACACCCATGGTCACCTTCGAGGCGCTCCGTCCGATACTGCTGGGTGACAACCGCTTGCTCTCCGCTTTGCTGGCGCTGGATCTGATCGCGGTGCTGCTGTTTGCCTTCGTGCATTTCCATCTGCTGTTGAAGAGTCTGCGGGCCTATTGGCGCTTTCGCCGGACCCCGGCCTATGGCGACCTGCGCCAGGGCAACGGCGAGGTCTCGTTGATGGCGATACCCCTCACCCTCAGCATGAGCATCAATGTGATCTTTGTGCTCCTCGCCCTTTTCGTGCCGGGGCTGTGGGGTCTGGTTGAGTGGCTGTTTCCTTTCGCTCTGCTGGCCTATAGCCTGGTCGGAGTCTATGCCCTGCGTATCTACGGGGCCTATTTCACGCGGCTGCTGACCCGGGGTGATTTCGATTTCAACGGCAACAATAACCTGAGTCAGCTAATGGCCATCTTTGCCTTCGCCATGATCGCCACCGGAATGGCCGGACCCGGTGCCATGAGCCACACGCAGGCGATCAACGCCCTGGGCATCTTCGGCTCCCTCTTCTTTCTCTCCCTTGCCGTGCTGCTGGCTGTGATCAAGCTGGTGTTGGGGATGAAGTCGATGTTGCATGTGGGCGTGTCGCAGCGCTCGAGCTACAGTCTGTGGATACTGATTCCGATTCTGACCCTGTTCGGCATCAGCGGCATCCGCATCATCATGGGGCTGCACCATGGCTTCGAAGCGCCGCTGTCGCGGCCGGGACTCTTTGTCTTCACCTCAGTGCTGCTCTCGTTGGAGATAGTCGCCGGCCTGCTCGGCTACAAGGTGATGAAGCAACTGGGTTACTTCGATGACTACCTGCATGGCGACAAGCGGGATGCGGGCAGCTTCGCTCTGGTCTGTCCCGGCGTGGCCATGTTTGTGTTTGGCTTCTTCTTCATCACATTCGGACTGCTCAAGAACGGACTGATCACTCCCCTGTCACCGGCCTACTTTCTGATTCTGGCTCCCTTCGTCTGGATTCAGATGAAGACCCTGGCGGTATTTATGAAGCTCAACTGTCATTTGCTGGGGTATGGCTTCTGTCGCCTGAATCTCGGCACTCAGTCCTGAGCGCCTCAACTTTCACCAGGGCACTCAGCGGAAGGTTCATACTCACTGATCGAAATCGATACGCTACGAACCGGATCAAGCTTTTACAGTTTGTTGAATGCCTCTGTTCGTCGTTGCAGCTACGGTTACATAGCCCTACTATGCGTCCTTCGCTGCGCCTGGAACAGAGACATTCATCCTGCGTATTTTCGGTTAGTTCTTTTTTTCAAGGCTCTAACCCGACTTGCGACTAGGCGTTAAAGCGCCTGTTGTTGATGTGTTTCCGGTTGCGCATCACACCCATTCCGATTAAACCCAAACTCATGAGGAGATAGGTAGAAGGTTCAGGAACCGAGGTGGTGGGCGGTGCTTCGGTGACCGAGGTCAGCGCTAGGTCGAGCTGATAGCTCCAATTACTACCCTCGCTGTCGTACAACCGAAGTGTGTTATCAGCAGTACGGATTAAATTCTCACTATCAGCCCACCATGCGGAGAAGTCTTCATAGGAGGTGGTGCTGGAGCGAGGTACATAGGGGGAAAGAGACAAATTGAGTGACGCGTTGGAGGCGTGTCCGTACATGTTCAGAAAGGGAAAGAAGGGTGTTTCATAGTAAGGCGATGATGGAGACGGACTGTATGCGAGGTAGCCTCCGAAATTTCCCCCGTTTGAGTTCGATCCATCCGCCTCAAAGATCAATCCCGTACCAGCCACCAACTCCGCATAATAATCTATTCGGTAGAAGTCGCCCCCGCTGGTCGACTCCATGCGGGCTCCCTGAAAATCCCTCGTGGATCCGTCAGGTAGTACCGTATTGGAAATTTGATCATCAACAAGAAAGACATAAGACACCGGATCATTCACAGATTGACCGGTGATATCAGAGTATGCTTCGAGTGCTCCTTCTGGAGATGGGTATTTAGGTCGCCCGAACGTTCCTTCAAAGGTGTAGTACAGAGGCACCGCTTGTGCCATGCCCGCATTCGCCAAGAGAAGCAGTCCCGCTAACGAATTGAATCGATTTGATATCTTCATTGAAATAAAACTCCTTTTTACAGCGATTGTTTTGCGATTCAAATCTCAGCAATAATCGAACCATTCCTAAAAAACCGTTAATTTTCAGGATACTTTGATACATTGCTTTTCTGTTTTGTAAAGTATCTCGACAAGAATGTTGACAATACAGGATGTACATACTACAAGGTACAATATGTCGAAACGTGATGAAATCCTGACCGCCACCAAAGAACTGTTCTGGCAGCGAGGCTATGAGGCGACCAGTCCACGGGATATCCAAACCCTGAGCGGAGCCGGTCAGGGTAGCTTTTACCACCACTTTCACAGCAAGCGCGATCTGGCTTGCGAGGCGATGAGTGAAGTGGTGAAGGAGCGGCTTGAGGAATTCGAGCAGGATCTCTCGGCAACTGGAAATGTCCGGCAGCGAATCGAGCGCTTTCTTGACCGCCCAAGGGAGTCCCTGCGGGGTTGCCGCATCGGACGCATGGTCTGGGATGCGGCGGTGGAGGATGCCAAGATCCGCAAGCCCCTCAGTCGCTTCTTTCGCCATATCGAGGAGAGGCTGACGGCTGAGTTGAAGGCGGCGGAAGGCAAGGGAGAGGTCAGGTTGGAGTTGTCTGCCGAACAGATCGCACTCCTGATCATTACCGCGCTGCAGGGTGGCTTTACGGTCAGCCGCGCTACCGGAAAAAAACGTATGGACGATACTCTGGCCGCACTGCGCGGCATTCTGGATAGCGTAATTCTCATCGAGAAATAAGTGACATAGAGAGCGAAAGTCGATGTCGGCGATTCGTTTTGAAGTGGAATGTACCTACAGGTATGTACAATATCATATGTGCCCTGGGCCATGAGTATCGTTTCTCCCTAAAGGAGCAGCGTGAGGAGAATTTCATGCTTAACGACTACTTTTCAGAGCTGGAAAAAGCGTTTGAAAAAGTCACCCAAGGACAAGCGCGGTATCCTGAGCTCACCAGAGACCCCGGCACCTTATCGAAACGGGTCCAGGAGGGTATGGCTGTGGGCAGGGATTTGCGCTCTATTGCGATCGTTCTGAGTTTTAAGCACACCTTGACGTGGGTGCGGACCTGCTTTCTCAAGAAACCATTGCGTTATGTTGCAAAAGCGATCGGCCATGGCGTTGATGCGGCGAGAAAGCGAGCGTGACCGATACAGCGGGGCTTGCTCGGACACCAAAACTCGTCGAACAGGCCATCCAACGTAAGGAAAATAGCGACAGGTGTAGAGCCTATTCGTTGATATACCCCCCACCCTACAAGGGTAGAGGGATGTTGACAGTGTTTTTGCACCCAGTTTTTCTTCTCGATAGCCGGGGTGTTGCTTGTGTATTCACTATACTTGCCGCCATGGACAACCCATCCAAAGAAGCTCCGAAGCTCGATAAGGTGTCCGAGGCATCGGCGGAGGCACTACTGCGTGTAATTGACAGATTCCTCCGCGAGACACCCGGCGCTGAGCCGTTTACGGGCGACCTAAATCTCGATACCCATCTGGAACGCGATTTGGGACTGGACAGCCTGGGGCGTACCGAGCTTGTGTCCCGTATCAACAAAGCCTTTGGCATCCTGATGCCGGATCAGGCACTGCTCGCCGAAACGCCACGGGAGCTGATGACTCACCTGACCCGGGCGGCCGGTCTGCCGACGCCCCGGGCGTCTAAGAAACGGGAGGCAGCGCCCGCGCGCGGAGCCGCGGAGCCATCCGCCGCCTCGACCCTGATGGAGGTACTGGACTGGCATCTGCAGGCGCAACCGGAGCGGGTGCATATCCGGCTCTATAGCGGTGACGATGAGCCCGAGGTGTTGAGCTACCGGGATCTGGGGGAGGGCGCAGAGCGGGTCGCGACCGGGCTGTGGGAGCGCGGGGTCAGGGCCGGTGACCGGGTGGCGCTGATGCTGCCGACCGGGCGCAGCTACTTCCTCAGTTTCTATGGCATCCTGCTGGCGGGCGCCGTTCCCGTCCCCATCTATCCTCCCACCCGTCTCTCGCAGTTGGAGGAGCACCTGCGCCGCCATGGCCGGATTCTGCAGAACGCCGGAGTGGGATTGCTGATCACCTTCCCGGAGGCTGGCAGGGTGGCGCAACTACTGAAGACCCTGGTGCCGTCCCTGCGCCATGTGGTCGACGGGTCCCTGCTTGAAAGCGCCGCGGGCAGCGCCCGGAGAACCTACGGGCGCGGCGAGGATATCGCTTTTCTGCAATATACTTCCGGCAGTACCGGTGATCCCAAAGGCGTGGTACTGAGTCACGACAACTTGCTGGCCAACATCCGTGCCATGGGGCAGGCGGTGGGGGTCACCCCCGACGATGTCTTCGTCAGCTGGCTGCCCCTCTATCACGATATGGGGCTGATCGGCGCCTGGCTCGGCAGCCTCTACTTCGGTCTGCCGTTGGTGGTGATGTCGCCGTTGCGCTTTCTGGCCCGTCCCTCCCGCTGGTTGTGGGCCATCCACCGTCACCGGGGGACCCTCTCCGCGTCGCCCAACTTTGGCTATGAGCTCTGCCTGAACAAAGTACCGGAGGAGGAGTTGATGGGACTCGATCTCAGCTCCTGGCGCTACGCCTTCAATGGCGCCGAGCCGGTCAGCGCGGCCACACTACGGAGCTTCGCCGGGCGCTTTAGTGCCTACGGCTTCGACGAGCGCGCCCTGGCCCCCGTTTACGGCCTGGCTGAAGCGGCCGTGGGTCTGGCCTTTCCGCCGCCCCGGCGCGGCCCAATGATCGACCGCATCGACCGGGAGCGCTTCATGCTCAACGGCGAGGCCTGCCCGGCGAAGGAGGACGACACCGTTGCGCTGGCTATCGTCGCCTGCGGCAGACCCCTGCCCGGCTACAAGGTACGGGTGATGGACAGGGCAGGGCAGCCGCTGCCCGAGCGCCAGGAGGGCAGGCTGGAGTTTCAGGGGCCGTCATCCACACGAGGCTATTTCGACAACCCCGAGGCCACCTCAAAGCTATTCCACGAATCCTGGCTCGATACCGGCGACCGGGCCTATCTGGCGGGAGGCGAGGTCTATATCACCGGCCGTATCAAGGAGATGATGATCCGCGGCGGCCGCAACATCTATCCCTATGAGTTGGAACAGGGGGTGGGTGAACTGCCCGGTGTCCGCAAGGGGTGTGTCGCCGCCTTCCCCTGTAACGACCCTGCGACAGGTACCGAGCGTCTGGTAATGGTGGCCGAGAGCCGGGAGCGGGATCCCGCACGCCGGGAAGCGTTGCGCCGGGCCATCCGCGAACGGGTCGGCGATCTGTTGGGGATGCCCCCCGACGAGGTGGTGGTGGTGCCACCCCATACGGTGCTGAAGACCTCCAGCGGCAAGCTGCGACGCGGCACCATGCGCGCCCTCTACGAGCGGGGCGAACTGGCCCGTGGCCAGCGCCCGGTGCCCTTGCAGGTGATGAGCCTGCTGCTGTCGGGATGGGCGCTGCGACTCAAGCGTATCCGCTTGAATGCTTCGCGCTATCTCTTCGCGGCCTATGCCTGGATCCTGTTCGGCATGCTGGTTCCTCCGGTCTGGCTTTCGGTGGTGACCCTGCCCCGTCTCAACTGGCGCTGGGGCGTGATACGTCTGGCCATCCGTGTGCTGCGCCGAGCGACCGCCATACCGCTGCGGGTTGAAGGACTGGAGCATCTGCCACCCGCCGACCAGACCCTGATCCTGGTGGCCAACCACGCCAGCTACCTTGATACCCTGGCACTGATCGACGCCATACCCCGGAATTTCGTCTACGTAGCCAAACAGGAATTGACCCAGAGATTCTACTCACGAGTCTTCCTGCGGCGGCTCGACACCCTGTTCGTGGAGCGATTCGACAGCCGGCGCAGCGCCACCGCCCGCGAAGCCTTTGTGAGCCATCTTAAACAAGGCCACTCACTGGCCTTCTACCCGGAGGCAACCTTCCGCGCCGAATCGGGCCTGTTGCCGTTTCACATGGGTGCCTTTGTGGCGGCGGTAGCGAGCGGCGTGCCGGTGGTTCCGGTAGCCATTCGGGGTACGCGGGACATGCTTTGTGGTGACTCAAAGTTTCCCCGCCACGGCGTTTTGCAGGTAATCATCGAGGGTTCATTAAAGCCGCAAACAGGTGGCTGGAGCGAGGCTGTGCGGTTGCGCAACCGGGCCAGGGCATTGATAGCAGGGCACGAATAAACGGTGTTTACAGATACGCATCGCGATCTCTTTGTAGCGCTTACGCCCAAACATTATTCACTGCGAGTCAGAGGCACGAATGCCACATCCAGAACGCTCTTTTCACTGACCTCGCCACACCCGCTCTTTTCAACAACGATCAACTCCTGGTAGCCGTAAGGACGTCCAACCGGAATCACCAGCCGGCCTCCCGGTTTTAACTGCTCGATCAGTGGCGGTGGTATCTCCGCGGCAGCGGCAGTCACCATGATAGCATCGTAGGGAGCGTGTTCAGGCCAGCCGTCGTAGCCATCGACCCAACGGCAGGAGATATTGTCGTAACCGAGTCTTTCCAGGGTCTCCGTGGCTTGTTTGGCGAGGGTTTCGATGATCTCCACCGTGTAGACCCAGTTTGCCACTCTGGAGAGTATGGCGGCCTGATAGCCGGAACCGGTGCCAACTTCAAGCACCACGGCACTTGCCTCGATCTCGAGGAGATCTGTCATCAATGCAACGATATAGGGCTGCGAGATGGTCTGGCCGCATCCGATTGGCAAGGGACCGTTATTAAAGGCAAAGGAGCGTTCAGCTGCCGGTACGAAGGCCTCTCGGGGCACCTCGCGGAGCGCTTTCATGACCGGCTCGCTCAGTGTCGAGCGGCCGATCATGTTTCGCGTAAAGGCCACCTCCCGTTCGATATCACTTATCATACTATGCTGATTTGACATTACGGCATGCCCCTGGCCCAAATCAGACCGCGCGGATAGAGCGGCGGGGCCTCACCGCGACCAGCTGGCTCGCACCTGACCGGAGGCTTCGGGAAAGTGAATCTGCAGCTCGCCGTGAAAGGCGTGCTTGATCGCTTCACCCACCCCTTTCGGCAGATGAAATTCGGTAAAAGTGATCTCCATATCACCCGATTCCATCATCTGGGTATCGATTATCCGCTGTAAGGGATGCTGTGTGCGTTGCCGCTCCACATGGTTGTGAACCAGCTGCATGATCTCCTTTCTGTGCTCATTGAAAAAGGCCCCGCTCAGGGTCAAATACCCCGCCGGCATCCTGTCGTGGATCCGTTGACAGGCCGGACATCGGGCCTCATGGGCCTCTTCGGGAAGAACCTCCAGCCACTGCCAACGTCCGCCTTTGAAGACCGCGCCACATATCTTACATAATGTAGGATCTGGCAGTTTCTGTTCACTTCGATAGGCATCCATGCTCTGCTCCTTGAGCAATCTATCCCTTCTCTTGTGCGATGTGAAAGTTGTGTTTTGAGACATTATGCCGCCTCCTGATGAGATGGGGGGAATGTGCTCTTTTTCTTCTTCTTCTTCTACTTTAATTGTAGCCTGTGGTCAGCACTCATCATTGTATTGCCCGTGTGGATAGGGTTGTTCTGCGCCGGTCACGGCATCGGTCCGCATTGGCGTATTCTGTGCAGCCATCAATATCGTCTATGGCAGCATCATCATAGTACCCTTGACACTGTAGAGTTGTGAATCCTCGCTGTCATGGATAGCAATCATATTCTCATTTGGGTCGACAATATGGATATTTTCGGCATCACTGGAGACTGCGTATAGTGATCCGACTCCAGAGTTGTTATGTACTTTCTTTAGTATTATGTGCCTGCCATCGGAAGACCACACGGGATAACCCTCATAACCCTCTGAGGGGGCGGTAACCGGTTTTAAGTTCGTGCCATCCATATTGATGGTCCAGACATGGCGCGACATCTGAAAAACCATTCTCGTTCCGTCGGGGCTGATCGAGTGTGAAAGGCTGGTGTCAGGCAGTGTGAACTGTTCTACCGGATTGCCCGCCTGGTCTCCTGTAACATTCGCCAGGTATGCCTTGTTATCGTCGTTACCGAAGAGCAGGATATTGCCATCCGGGGTCCATAGCGGATTATAGTATTCCCGGTCCGTAAAAGTTTTGATGATCTTCATCTGTCGCCAGTCGATCAGAGCGACATGAGAGTTGTTGCTTTCCTCCTTTTCTTGATCTTCATACCAAAAAAGGAGTTGATCGGAATTCACGGGTGAAAATAGAATTCTACCATTGATATACCAGTCAAGATCATTGGTGTACATGGCAATGCTTTGGACGATTTCGCCGGTGGAATCGACAATCCGGATAGTTTTGTCATCCGCATATTCATAATCAGAGTATGCAAAATATTGCGCATCATGAGACATCGACCAGATTCGGTACTCGCTGGAGGAGAGTCTGGCTACCTCCTGCAGCTGCCCCGTTTCGAGTTTTATGGATGAAATGACGGTACCATCGTCATAATGTCTGTTATCTACAAAATAGAGGGTGCCAAGTATTCCTCCGTTATGTGTTTCGCTATTTTGTGGAGGAAAGGAGCCGGGTATCTCCGGAAGTGGTTCAACGGATGGGACCAAAAAAAGTTGATAATCACAACTCTCTAGAAATGAGAGTGTCGTAATGCTGTTCGTCTCCTGCAGCGGGGGTAAGGCGTGTTCACTCTCTGTGGCGGGCAGCAGGTAGGTTGTCCCATAAAGACCCGCAGGTACATATTCAGAATCCCCGGGGTCATAAGGATTGTCAACTTCCGCTATGGCAGACAGAAACCCTTCTGTGACAATGACTTTTTCACCATCGAGTGACCATACGGGATTATTTAGTCTGGGATCATCATACTCATCATCCGGATCATCCCCCCTGTGTCAGGATAGTTGTCGCCTCCCCTAGAAGGGTTATTCATCATAGACAGGGGGCGGGAAGACGAGAAAATGTCCCGCTATTCAGACGAACGAAAAGCCTCGGTGATGCGAAAACTATTGCCACCGAACAACCG
>JBNKJP010000058.1:0-81282 GCA_050291245.1 Candidatus Thiodiazotropha sp.
CATTCGGTGGCATTGCAAAGCTAGGGTTTACGGCATTGCGATCCGACAGCCTAACCGTAGGGCCTCTGTACTGCGACCAGGTGTAGCGCACGATCTGACCATCTGGATCACTGCTTCCACTCCCATCCAACTGCACGGTTGTTTCCGCCTCGACGGTCTGGTCTATACCGGCATTGGAGACAGGCAGTTGGTTTGTGTTACTGGCACTGTGTATCAGTACGCCGTCAGAGCGCCCTCCGCCTGAATCGTCTAATACAGTGAGCGTAAAACCCAATTCAGCATTCGGTGGCATTGCAAAGCTAGGGTTTACGGCATTGCGATCCGACAGCCTAACCGTAGGGCCTCTGTACTGCGACCAGGTGTAGCGCACGATCTGACCATCTGGATCACTGCTTCCACTCCCATCCAACTGCACGGTTATTCCCGCCTCGACGGTCTGGTCTATACCGGCAATGGAGACAGGTGGCTGGTTAGTATATGGTTCTACACGTACGACAACACTATCCGTCGCGATAGTGCTATTACTACCCGTAATTCGGAATAGAAAACCAATTTCCGCATTGATTGGCGCAACAAAGCTCGCTTGTGCTGAGTTAACACCCTCAACCTGAACTATAGGACCGCGAGTCTGAATCCAACGATAACTGAGTATTGCCTCTCCATCATCGCTGTTTACCAACCCAGTTAGCTGAACAATGTCGCCAGCATTTACAACTTGATCAGTACCCGCATTTACAACTATCGCAGCGCGTGCATTATCAACAAGCAGAAAAAGCGAAAAAAACAGAAGAAATGGAAAAGCAGTAGAAACACCGGAAAAAGGAGAATATTTCAACATCCTTGTTACCTACATAAAACCGAACACAATCTCTTGTGTCAATCATACATCTACAAATTCGATTCACACAAGGAGAATGTACTTCCTAAACCATAATTTGTTGGGCATTACTATGTGTGACTTTATATAATCCATACTGCACATGACATAGATCAGCTTGTTGTCTTCAAAATTAGCAAACAAGCTTTCGACTTCCACTAGCAGTCATTTTGCCAATTAACCAAACTCAAGAACTATACAACTTAACTTTCATCGCATTCCCCCTTGGTATTTTTTATTTCAATGCTCAACCAAGTACACACTGAATTTAAAGGTAGATCCATATGTCGGGACATCACACAGGCGAAAAAATCGTATTGGCGAGCAACAATGCCGGCAAGGTCCGGGAGATCAATCAGTTGCTGACCCGGGAACAGATCACAGTGGTGCCACAGAAGGCGTTCGAAATCCCTGACGCGGTGGAAGATGGCCTTAGTTTCGTGGAAAACGCCATCAAGAAGGCCCGCCATGCCGCCAGCCTCAGCGGGCTGCCCGCGATTGCCGACGACTCGGGCATTGAAGTGGACGCCCTGCGCGGCGCGCCGGGTATCTACTCCGCCCGCTTTGCGGGAGCCGGGGCCAGCGACGAGGCCAACTTGCAAAAACTGCTCACGGATCTCGCCGAAATTCCAGAAGCGGAGCGAACCGCCCGATTCCAGTGTCTGATGGTCTACATGCGCCACTCCGAGGACCCCACCCCGATCATCTGCCAGGGCACCTGGGAGGGACGGATTCTGTTTGAGCCCGCCGGGGAGAACGGCTTTGGCTACGACCCGATCTTCTACGTCCCCACCCATGACTGCAGCTCCGCGCAGCTCGATGCCGAGACCAAGAACAGTTTAAGCCACCGGGGCCAGGCGTTGCAGAAGCTGTTACGGGCGCTCTCCGAATAAGAACACACACACTTTGGGTAGTTTTGAGTTTTTAGTTATGAGTTTTAAGTTGATGCACCATTTGCAAACCTATGGGTGGCATCCAGGATCAACTCGTTCCCATGCTCTGCGTGGGAATGCAGACCGGGGTACGGATTACTCAGCAAGGCTGTTCGTCATAACAGGCTTAGTAGGCATTCCCACGCAGAGCGTGGGAAAAAATCGTGCGCAAAGCGCACACATCAACTTAAAACTCAAAACTAATCACTAAAAACTCAATCAATTGTAAACCACGTCCGGCAGCCAGGTCGCCAGCTTCGGCCAGTAGGCCAACAACCCCAGCATCAGCAACTGAATCATAATGAACGGCGCGACACCCCGATAGATGGCGCTGGTGCGTACCTCCGCGGGGGCCACACCACGCAGGTAGAACAGGGCAAAGCCGAAGGGTGGGGTGAGAAAGGAGGTCTGCAGGTTGATGGCGATCATCACCCCCAGCCAGACCGGATCGAGCCCCATGCCGAGCAGGATCGGCCCGACGATGGGCACGACCACGAAGGTGATCTCGATGAAGTCGAGGATAAAGCCCAGCAGGAACATCACCAGCATCACCACGATCATCGCCCCGACCACCCCGCCGGGCAGATCGGTAAGTAGTTCGGACACCACCTCGTCACCGCCGAAGCCCCGGAACACCAGGGAGAAGAGCGCGGCGCCGATAAAGATCAGAAACACCATGCTGGTCACCTGGGTGGTGCCGGTCATCACCGCCTTGAGGGTCTTCAGATTGAACTGCCCCTGACTCAGGGCCAGCAACATGGCCCCCACCGCCCCCACCGAGGCGGCTTCGGTGGGCGTCGCCAGCCCCCCGAGGATCGAACCCAGCACCGCAACGATGAGCAACAACGGCGGAACCAGCACCTTCAGCACCTTCTTCCAAAGCTCGCCAGGCGCTCCCCGTGCTTCGCTGGGGATGGCCGGTACCTGCTGCGGTTTGAACAGGGCGACCAGGATGATATAGGTGAGATAGAGCACCACCAGCATCAACCCGGGCAGCATCGCGCCGACGAACAGGTCCCCGACCGAAACCGTATCCGGCGAAAAGATGCCCATATCGAGCTGGGCCTGCTGGTAGGCGGCCGAAAGCACATCCCCAAGCAGTACCAGGACGATCGAGGGGGGAATGATCTGTCCCAGGGTACCCGCCGCGCAGATTACCCCGCAGGAGAGCGCGGGATCGTAGTTGCGTTTGAGCATGGTGGGCAGGGAGAGCAGCCCCATGGTCACCACGGTGGCGCCGACGATGCCGGTGCTGGCGGCGAGCAGCATGCCGACCAGGGTCACCGAGATACCCAGACCGCCGCGCAGGGAACCGAACAGACTGGCCATGGTATCAAGCAGGTTTTCCGCCACCCGGGAGCGTTCCAGCATGATCCCCATGAACACAAACAGGGGCACCGCAATCAGGGTCTCGTTGGTCATGATGCCATAGAGCCGGTTAGGCAGGGCCTGGAGAAAGGCGTCGTCGAAATAGCCTCCCAATTCGCCGAACCAGGCAAACACCAGGGCCGTGCCACCCAAGGAAAAGGCCACCGGATAGCCCATCAACAGGACCAGGCAGACACACAGAAACAGCAGCAGCGGAAGGAACTCGGCCATCAGGCGGCCTCGTCCGGGTCGGCCGGTGACGTCGCTCCGAAGAGGCGTTCCAGACTGCGCAGGGCGAGGGACAAACCCTGAAGCAGGAGTAGCACCGCCATCACCAGAATCAGGCTCTTCAACAGGTAGACACCATCGAGTCCTCCCGCTTCTCGTGAACCCTCGTGCAGAGACCAGGACTGGGCCACATAGTCCCAGCTCACACTGAGGATGAATAGACATACCGGCATCAACAGCCCCAGGGTACCGAATAGATCGATCCAGGCCTGGCCCCGGGGGGAAAAACGCTGATAAAAGATATCCACCCGCACATGTCCTTCGTGCTTGAGGGTGTAGGCGGCGCCGACCAGGAACAGGCTGGCGTGCATGTAAGTCACTGACTCCTGAAGCCAGATCCAACCCAGGTCAAAGACGTAACGCAGTACCACGATGGTGACCGTCACCAGCACCATCGACAGACTCAACCAGGAGACCGCCCGCCCCAACCTCTCATTGAAGGTATCAATCAGACCGGCAATGCCCTTCAGCGTGTTGGAACCCGACATCAAACCTCGCTCACCAACGCATGAGTATCCACTGGGGTACGCTGATATCGGTCGGATCGTCGGACCGGGAATCGAACTCCCCGTCGCCGTCCCGGTCGACCAGATAGTAGGCCGGTCCTTTAACAGGCTGAATCTTGACCATATAGAGCTGGCCATTGATGCGATACTCGTAGATGGTCCCCTCGTCCTTCTTGATGATCGTCACATCGGGTTCGATCACCTCATCGTCGACCTTCATCTCCGGCAGGGGCAGCTCGGGAGGCTCGGGAGCTTCTTCCGCAACCAGACTGCTCGCAAGCAAAAGTCCGGGAAGCAACAGGCTGAGACCTTTCTTGGAATTTGACATCATCTCCCTCCGTGGGAGTAATCGGAATGGATTCATCACAGCTCCAGCAGAATCTCCCGTTCCGCCGGCGAAGGCTCGAAATGGCGTGTCTCGTAATGACTGAAGATCGCGTCCACCACCTCCCGGGGCGTTTCGCAGACCTGCAGCAGGTCGAGATCCTCGGGATCGATGGTGCCGGTGGGGCACAGGGTGTTGCGGAACCACTCCAGCAGGCCGTGCCAGAAGGCCCCGTCCACCAGGATGATCGGAATCTTGCGGGTCTTGCCGGTCTGCACCAGGGTCAGGATCTCCGCCATCTCGTCCAGGGTACCGAAACCGCCCGGCAGCACCACATAGGCGGAGGCGTGTTTGACGAACATCACCTTACGCGCGAAGAAGTGCCGGAAGTTAAGGGCGATGTCCTGGTAGGGATTGCCGTGCTGCTCCATCGGCAGTTGGATATTCAGGCCGATACTGGTGGACTTGCCCTCGAAGGCGCCCTTGTTGGCCGCCTCCATGATCCCGGGCCCGCCACCGCTGACCACCGAGAATCCGCTATCCGAGAGCAGCCGCGCCATCTCCTCGGCGAGGGCGTAATGGGGATGCTCCCGGGGGGTACGCGCGGATCCGAAGAAGCTCACGGAGGGGCTGATCTGGGCCAGCTGCTCGAAGCCCTCGACGAATTCCGCCATGATCTGGAAGACCCGCCAGGATTCCCGGGTGAGTTGACCTTCCGCCCCACCGCGAGGCCTGCTGCGTCTGTCGTGTGTGATTGCCATAGCCGATTATCTCGTTTTTTTTTGCATTTCAGGCCGAATGACGCCTGACTTAATACTGAAACCACCGTCATTCCGGCGTATGCCGGAATCCAGGAATGTCGCACCGTTGTATATTCTGGATCCCGGTATACGCCGGGATTACGAAAATCTCGAGCTTCACCATTCGTGTAAGTGCCATCCCGTTGCAGGCCGATAGGGTTGTCGTATCGCGACCAGTCGAATGGTGATCATATCAGGCATCCGCCCCGCTGTTGAAATCGATCGTCACCCTGCGTAGGCTTGCGCCTCGTTTTCCCTCATAAACGGTCATCCACCCATGTCCCAACTCAATCCCAGACAGCTCGAAGCCGTGCGTACCATCGACGCGCCCCTGCTGGTACTGGCCGGGGCCGGGAGCGGCAAGACCCGGGTGATCACGGCGAAGATCGGCTACCTGGTGAACCAGTGCGGCCTGGCACCCCGCCAGATCACCGCCGTGACCTTTACCAACAAGGCCGCCCGGGAGATGAAAGAGCGGGTCGCCCAGTCCCTGGGCAAGGGCGGCGCGGAGGGCCCCAGAATCTCCACCTTCCACACCCTGGGTTTGAATATCCTGCGCCAGGAGCTGCAGACCCTGGGCTACAAGGCCGGATTCTCCATCTTCGACCAGCAGGATAGCGCCGCCCTGCTCAAGGACCTGCTGCGCAAGGAGAACCGGGGTGACGAAAAGGAGATCAACCAGGCCCAATGGACGATCTCCGCCTGGAAGAACGATCTCATCGACCCGCCCCAGGCCCTGGAGAAGGCGGAGAACCAGCGGGAGACCCTGCACGCGCTCCTCTACGAGACCTATCAGCGCAGTCTCAAGGCGTTCAACGCGGTGGATTTTGACGATCTGATCCGCCTGCCGGTGAACCTGTTCCGGGATCACCCGGATGTCCTGGATCGCTGGCAGGACCGTATCCGTCATCTGTTGGTGGACGAGTATCAGGACACCAACCAGGCCCAGTACGAACTGGTCCGGCAACTGGTCGGGGTGCGGGCCGCGTTTACCGTGGTGGGGGATGACGACCAGTCGATCTACACCTGGCGAGGCGCCCGGCCGGAGAATCTGGCTCGTCTGAAGGAGGATTTTCCACGCCTCAAGCTGATTAAACTGGAGCAGAACTACCGCTCCAGCGGACGCATTCTCAGATCCGCGAACCAGTTGATCAGCAACAACCCCCATGTGTTCGACAAGCGGCTATGGAGCGAACTGGGGCCGGGCCCGGAAATCCGGATCATGGCCTGCGCCAACGAGGAGCAGGAGGCGGAAAAGGTGGTCTCAGAGATTATTCATCTCAAATTCACCAGCCGCGCCGCCAACCGGGATTTCGCGATTCTCTACCGGGGCAACCACCAGGCCAAGGTCTTCGAAAAGGCACTGCGTACCCACAACATCCCCTATTTCCTCAGCGGCGGGACCTCCTTCTTCGCGCGCACCGAGGTGAAGGATGCGATGGCCTACCTGCGCCTGCTGGCCAACCCGGAGGACGACAGCGCCTTTCTGCGTATCGTCAACACCCCGCGCCGGGAGATCGGACCGAACACTTTGGAAAAGCTCGCCGCCTATGCCCAGAACCGGGGCAGTACCCTGCTGCCCGCCTGCGACGACATGGGTCTTCAGACCCTGTTGAGCGAGCGGGCCCGGGAACGTCTGCTGAACTTCGCCAGCATGATCCAGGATCATGCCCGGCAGGCGGAGAGCGATCCGGTGGGCGCCTTCCGTCACCTGCTTCGAGAGATCGGCTACGAGGACTGGCTCAAGGAGAACGCCAGCAGCGATCCGGTGGCGGAACGCCGCATGGGCAATGTGAACGATCTGGTGGAGTGGCTAAACGCACTCTACAAGGGGGAGTTACAGGAAAAGACCCTGGCGGAGATGGTCAACCACCTGACCCTGATGGATATGCTGGAACGGCAAAACGAGGAAGAACAGCTCGACCAGGTGCATCTGATGACCCTCCACGCGGCCAAGGGACTGGAGTTCCCACACGTGTTCCTGGTGGGGGTGGAAGAGGAACTGCTGCCCCATCGCAGCAGCATCGAGGAGGACAATATCGAAGAGGAACGCCGGCTCGCCTACGTGGGCATCACCCGGGCACAGCGCAGCCTGGTGATCACCTATGCCAGCAAACGTAAGCGCTTTGGTGAATGGATCGCCAGTGAACCGAGCCGCTTCCTCCGGGAACTCCCGGAGGACGACCTGATCTGGGAAGGTCGCGGCGAGTCCCTGAGTAAGGAACAGAAACAGCAGCGGGGATCAGCCCACCTGGCGAACCTCAGGAATATGCTCGGATCAGAGTGACAGCACCCAGGTTACGATGGTACGGATATTCTCATCCGAGACCTGAACATTGGGGGGCATGGGAACCTGGCCCCAGACACCGGAGCCACCGGCCTTGACCTTGGCCGTCAAGCGGTCCAGGGCACCCGCATCGCCTTTGTATTTCGCCGCCACATCCTTGTAGGCCGGTCCCACCACCTTGACGTCCACCTGATGGCAAGCCATGCAGCCCGAAGAGGTGGCCAATGCCAGCTGATCGCCGCCCGCCGATGCGGGTGCCGCGGCAGGCTCGGCCGCCGCGGTCTGTTCCGCCTGAGCGGGTTCCGCGGGGGTTGCCTCAGCGGGAGCCTGGGCTGGCGCAGGCGCGGTCTTGCCCTCAACGGCCACCTTACCTACCGGCGCGATGCGCTCGAGCACATCGGCACGATCCTCGGCCAGCGCCTGGCTTGCGAGTATCAGGGATCCTGCGGTCAAACCGGCCATCAGGCCCAACTTGGAAACTGCATTGATGTTCACGGGTATTCTCCTCCGTATACGAACCGAATCCGCCCCGTGACAGGGCATTCACAAAAAAACCGGGGGATTATACCCGTCACCGAAAAAAAGCGCGAACAGGGTTGGACGGCACACCCTGAGACGGCTAAACTACGTCACCTTCGTCAGCCCGTCCGGAAGATAGAAGCACGCCGGACATCCTGACATATCATGCGCCCGTAGCTCAGTTGGATAGAGTACAGCCCTCCGAAGGCTGGGGTCACAGGTTCAAATCCTGTCGGGCGCGCCATTCCCCGCATCCCGATAACAGGGATACCCAGCGACGGAGCAGGGAAACTCCGTCGACAAACCGCTCTCTAACTGAGACCAGAGCGGATAGTTGTGCGGATCACAGGGATAAGGTGAGCCCGGTCGACAAGCCTAATAAGATCAAATCCGGGATAACCCGCTGAATAGAACGCCAGAGACAGCGACGGCCGATCACATCCCGTCCACCACAATCGGACAGAATCATGAACGCACTGCAAACTCTCGTTACCTCACTGCTCCTCATCCCCCCCCTGGTACAGGCCCAGCAAGTGGAGGAAAGCACAACCACGCCACAAACCGCCGCGGACCTGTTGGTGATCATCGGCGCCTCCTATGCGGAAAACTGGTCCATCCCTCAGGTGGGATGCCTGCAGGTCGTCAATAAAGGTATCAACGGCCAGGTGTCCAGCGAGGTCGAGGAGCGGTTCGCGCATGACGCCCTGGATCTTAAACCCAAGGCAGTCCTGATCTGGGGTTTCATCAACGATTTCTCCAATAACCCCCGAGAGATCGAGGATGAAACCCGAGAGACCGCGATCCGCAACATAGAGGCCATGGCCGAGGCCGCGCATGCCGCCGGGGTGATCCCAGTGCTGGCCACGGAAGTCACCATGGGCGCACCCGACTCGATGATCGACAACATCATAGGGTGGATCGGTGAATTACGGGGCAAACGCAGTTTTCAGCAATACATCAGTGACAACGTGATGGCGGTCAACCGCTGGCTACGAGAGTATGCCGAACAGCAAGGATTTCCCGTGCTCGACATCGAACATCTGATGACCGATGAGAAAGGCAACCGCAAAACCGGTTATTTCGCCTCGGATCTCTCTCATATCACCGATCTGGCGTATCAGGATCTGGACGCCTACGCCCTGCCCGAACTGAAGGAATCACTCATCAATGCCAACAAACTTTGCGCGGAATAAAATTCGCACCGGAAACACGCCACATCTCGCATAATTAAGGGCATTTCAAGGTAGCATTTTTCCCCAACCCGGTTAGACTTTGCCTCTAGCGCAGTCGATCGTGTTTTGATAATTAAATATTATTCAATAAGTTATCGGACCACGAACCTATGACGCGCAACGCTCTGGCCGGCCCGACCCGGTCGCAGAAAAAGATCCGGATGTTCCGACAACACATCCGCTAATCGCCACTTTGCGTAAGAAAGACACGACCTCCGCGCAGGAGATCAGCAGCAATACCCCAAGGGTCGAACCCTCATTGCCGCTGAAAAATAGGGAGATATTTGTGATAAAGCCGTTTTTTCTTTGGCGCGATGATTGGGAACTCGATTTCGATTGCCTCGACAAGCAGCACCATCAAATCGTCAACGCCATGAATAAACTTCACCAGGCGCTTGTTCAAGGCCCTGACAACCCTCCCAGCGACAAAAATTCAATCACCCGCCTGCTCAACACCCTGGCCGATCTGGTGCGCAGTCATTTCAAGATTGAGGAATACCTGATGCGTCTTCACGAGTATCCGGAGTTGCTGACCCATCGCCGCGAACATCGCTTTCTAATGGCCGAATTGCAGGTCTGTATCCGGGACCATGAAGCAAACCGAAAACGGTTTAGTCTTGACACCCTGACAGCACTCAAACATTGGCAGATAAACCATGTGATCGATAACGACCAACGATTTGCGGATTATCTCAAATCCCAGTCCCTGACCACCCTGGAAAAGGCCTTTAAGGACTATACCGAATCGGGGTCTTAGGCCAATGGCCTTACATAAGAATTGAACCGCAAATATTCGCCAATCACCGCAAATATCCGCAAACGGGTTCAGTAACCAAAAACCACCGTCATCCCGGCGTATGCCAGAGAAGTGGTGCATCCCTGCATCACTTCGCCGGCATACGGTTGTATCGTTTTGTAGCCAGATTACGAATCCCACACTCGGAGCGCTATACTCACAGGGAAGGGAGCTGCCTGTGTCCTCGCCAGAAACTCATCAATCCCCGACCATCACCCTGCAGGGTGAGGCTCTGACCAAGATCTACCACACCGGGAGTGTGGAGGTACCCGCGCTGCGCGGCGTGGACATTAACCTCTACGAACGGGAACTGGTGGTACTGCTCGGCCCCTCCGGCAGCGGCAAATCGACCCTGCTGAACATCCTTGGCGGACTGGACACCCCGTCCAGCGGGCGGGTGCGCTTTCGGGACCTGGAGATCACGACCGGCAACGAGACCACCCTGACCCGCTACCGACGCGACCATGTCGGTTTTGTGTTCCAGTTCTACAACCTGATCCCCAGCCTTACCGCCCTGGAGAACGTGGCCCTGGTCACCGAGATCGCAACCCACCCCATGGACCCGGCCGATGCCCTCGCCCTGGTGGGTCTGCAGGAGCGCCTGCACCATTTTCCCGCCCAGCTCTCCGGAGGCGAACAGCAGCGGGTCGCCATCGCCCGGGCCATAGCCAAACGCCCGGACGTGCTGCTGTGCGACGAACCCACCGGCGCCCTGGACAGCCACACCGGCATCCTGGTGCTGGAGGCGATCGAACGGGTTAACCGGGAGATGGGTACCACCACCGCGGTGATCACCCACAACACGGTGATCGGCGGGATGGCCGACCGGGTGCTGCATTTCGGCGACGGCCAGGTCATTCAGAGCGAAACCAACACCTGCCGGCAATCCGCCGGTGAGTTGAGCTGGTAATGCGTACCCTGGATCGCAAACTATTGCGCAATCTCTGGAAACTCAGAGGACAGGTACTCGCCATCGCCGTGGTCATCGCCTCGGGGGTGGCGGTGCTGGTGATGTCCCTCTCGGCCCTCCAGGCCCTGCAGGACACCACCGCGGCCTACTATGAACGACAGCGCTTCGGGGATGTCTTCGCCACCATGAAGCGGGCCCCCCAGCGACTGATCGAGCGCATCCGGGCAATCCCCGGGGTGCGTTCGGTGGATGACCGGATTCAGCAGATGGCCACCCTTTCGATCACGGGCTTTGACGAACCGGTGATGGGCCAGTTGGTCTCCATTCCCGAGTCCGGAGAGTCCCGTCTCAACCAGCTGGTGATGCGCAGCGGCCGCCGAGTCGCCCTGGGCCACCCCGACGAGGTGGTGCTCAATGAACCCTTTGCCGAGGCCCACAAACTGCAACCCGGAGACCGGCTCAAGGCCCTGATGAACGGTCATCAACGCACCCTCACCGTAGTGGGCATCGCCCTGTCCCCGGAGTTCGTCTACGCCATCGGCCCCGGGGCTCTGATGCCCGACAACCTGCGCTACGGGGTCATGTGGCTCGGCCGGGAGGCCCTGGCGGCGGCCTACGACCTGGACGGGGCCTTCAACTCGATCAGTCTCGGCCTGCTCCACGGCACCGATCCACAGAGCGTTATCGACCGGCTCGACCGGCTGCTGGAACGCTACGGCAGCCATGGGGCGATCGCCCGCGCGGATCAGATCTCCAACTGGTTCCTGATGAACGAGATCGAGCAGCTGAAAACCATGTCCACCCTGCTGCCGAGCATCTTCCTGGCGGTGGCCGCGTTCCTCAGCAATATGGTGTTGAGCCGGCTCATCGCCACCGACCGCAGCGAGATCGGTCTGATGAAGGCATTCGGCTACAGCAACCTGCAGGTGGCCTGGCACTACACCAAGCTGGTGATCGCCATGACCCTGGTGGGAATTGTTCTGGGTTGGCTGCTGGGGGCCTGGCTGGGCCGCCTCAACACCGAGATGTACGCGGAGTTCTTCCGCTTTCCGCTGCTCATCTTCCGTCCCCATCCCGGGGTCTTCGCCCTGGGTGGGCTGGTGAGTCTAGCGGCAGCCCTCACGGGCAGCCTGGGTTCGGTACGCCGCGCCGCGAAGCTGCCCCCGGCGGAGGCGATGACCCCACCGCCGCCGCCACTCTATCGCCGTACCCGGCTGTCCAGCAGTCGGATTGCCCATTGGCTGGATCAGCCGACCCGGATCATCCTCCGCCAGGTTATCCGCTCCCCGGTACGCGCCCTGATGACCAGTATCGGCATCGCTCTGTCAGTGGCGGTGATGGTCATGGCCCTGCAGTGGATCGACGCCATCGAAAAGATCGTTCAGGTCTACTTCAACGATGCCCAGCGTCAGGACATGATGGTGGGCCTGGTGGAGACCCAGCCCGATACGGTATTGGAGGAGTTTCTGCGCCTGCCCGGAGTCATCGCGGCGGAACCCATGCGCATCAAGAGCGCCGACCTGAGCGCCGGATCACATACTCATCGGGGCGCTATCGAGGGGCTCCCGTCCGGAGCCCGGCTGCAGCGGGTCTACGATGCCGGTGGACGGGTGGTGGATCTGCCACCGGACGGACTGGTGCTGGCCACCGAACTGGCGAAAAAGCTCCAGGTGGGGGTCGGAGATTCCGTGTGGGTGGAGATCCGCGAGGGCCGCCAGCCCAAACGCCGGATTCCGGTGGTCGATCTGTTCGAGACCTATATGGCCATGCCCGCCTATCTGAACATCCGCGCCTTCGACCGAATGATGGGTGAACGCCCCGGTGTTGAGGTGGTGAACCTGCTGGTGGACGAACAGGAACTGAGCCGCCTCTACCAGCGGCTCAAGGCGCTGCCCAAGGTCTCCGCCATTACCCTCAAGGACGCCGCGGTGAAGGAGTTCCATGACACCATGGCGGAGACCCTGATGATGTACGTCAGCTTTTTCGCCGCCTTCGCCTGCGCCCTGGGTTTTGGCGTGGTCTACAACAGCACCCGGATCGCCCTGTCCGAGCGCGGCCGAGAACTGGCCACCCTGCGAGTACTGGGCTTCCACCGGGGCGAGATCTCCTACATCCTGCTGGGCGAGGCGGCCCTGCTGATCCTGATCGGCTTGCCCCTGGGCTGCTTTGTGGGACATGCTTTGGGCTGGTTGATGACCCAGGCCATGGATTCCGAACTCTACCGCATCCCGCTGGTGATCAAGGCGGCGACGGACGCCACCGCGGTGATGGTCACCCTGGGCGCCACGGCCTTCTCCGCCGCCGTGGTGCGGCGTCGGCTCGACCACCTGGACCTGATCGCCGTCCTCAAGACACGCGAGTAAACCTCATGAGCGCACACTGGAAACGTATTCTCATCTGGACCCTGCTGGGCACCCTGCTGCTCGGCGGTTTGATCTGGGCCTTCAGCCCCCGACCGGTGCCCGTGGACCTGGTTACGCTTGAACCGGGAGCCTTGACCGTCACCATTGATGACGAAGGCGAGACCCGGGTGCGGGACATCTTTGTCTTGTCCGCGCCGATCAGCGGGCGCGCCCTGCGTATCGATGCCGAGGTGGGCGATCAGGTGGTCGCCGAACAGACCCTGCTGGCGGAGATCGAGCCCATCGACCCCACCCTGCTCGATCCCCGCAGCGAGGCCCAGGCCCGGGCGGACATCCAGGCGGCGGAGGCCAACCGGGTACTGGCCGAGGCCTCGGTCAAAGAGGCCCAGGTGGAGTTGGATTTCGCCCTCAAGGAGTTGCAGCGCTCTCGCAAACTGCGCCAGGACGCGATGATCTCGGCCCGGGAACTGGAATCCGCTGAACTGTCCTACGAAACCCGTCTGGCGGCCCTCGACACCGCCCATGCCAACCGCCAGGCGCGTCAGGCGGAACTGGCCCGGGCCAAGGCCCAGCTGATCTCGCCCACCCAACCCCGGGACGCGACCAGCGACTGCCAATGCGTACCGATCCGCGCCCCCATCGACGGGCGGGTATTGAAGATCGTGCATAAAAGCGCCGGCGTTGTGAGCGCCGGAGAACCCTTGCTTGAGATCGGCAATCCCGCCGATCTGGAGATCGTCTCCGACCTGCTCTCCTCCGATGCGGTGAAGGTCCGGGCGGGGCAAAAGGTGCTGATCGAAAATTGGGGGGGTGATGAGACCCTGGAGGGGGTCGTACGCCGGGTGGAACCCTTCGGGTTCACCAAGATCTCCGCCCTGGGCATCGAGGAGCAGCGGGTCAATGTCATCATCGACTTCACCACTCCTCATGAGGAGTGGTCACGTATCGCCCACGGTTACCAGGTGGAATTGCGCATCATCCTGTGGCAGGGTGATTCGGTCCTCAAGTTGCCGCTCACCGCCCTGTTCCGTGAGGGCAACAAGTGGGCGGTGTTTGTCGACCAGGATGGCAAGGCATCCCTGCGACACATCAAAATCGGACGCCGAACCGGACTGGAAGCGGAAATCCTTGAGGGGTTGAAGCCCGGCGAACGGATCGTGATACACCCCGGTGAGCAGATCGCGGAGGGTGTACTCATAGAGGACAGAAACCTCTAAGCTGTTTCACCGATGGTGTTCTGATTAGTATCGGAGGCGCCTGTTATGTCTTCTCTATCACATGCGCTCAAGGTTAGTCATGAAACTTAATCTCATTGTCCTTACACCATGCCCTCAAGGCATCCTCCTGTGCCTTGGCTTCAAACTCATACCAGCTATCCAGGGCATCTACTCTCTCCAGTAGATCTTTGAATCTGGCATAAGCACCCTTTGCACAGAACATTGCCTCGATCTTTTCAGCTTCACTCGGCAGATATGTATAAGCAAATCTAAGTACCAGCCTTTTCCCCAACTCCAATTCATTCTTGTGGGGAATCTCTATATATTTGTCATCATCAATATCTTCCGGCAGTTCTTCTTCATAGCCGCCATGTTCGGAATAGCAGTATATCTTTCCCGTCTCTCTATCCAGATACGCCTGATTTTCACCTATTTGAGCGAAGCTCACAAAATCAAATGCATCCTGTATGTCTTTAAATATTATGGCCATACTGTTCGGTACTGATGAATTTTTAGTGTGCGATAAGTATAAGAACAATAACCGCAACCCCACTGTCGATCAAGGTTGAAACAAGAGTCTGGGCATGCCTGGTACTTAGATAGTGACGACTTTCGATTCCGGCCTGCGCCGGAATGACGGATACGGCTTCCCGTCATTCTGGCGGATGCCAGAATCCAGATACCGCATAAGCCGGAATCCTGGAAGGCGGTAACGCAAACCGCTCTACTAATGGTCACGACCAGCGGTATGGCCGGTAAAGCGGATATCAAGGATGTGCGTATTGAGTGTAGGGTTACCTGCACTTTCAACGTAACGGTCAGACATGCTGACACGGGCAGGAAACACGATGCGAAGCGCTTGGAAGTGTTGGCGCAGGACAGTGTTCGATTTACCGCTTCAGTTCACTGGCACGAAGTTTTAGTGCAAAGCATCAAGAGAGAGTGCCCTGGGGCATGCTGAGTACCCGTTTCAGGCACTATGCCCGCAGGCACCGGGATCAAGTCTTGAATCTTGAATTCTGCCATTTTGTGCTTACACTGATTTGTCATGGCAAGGTCACTACGCATAGAGGCGCGTGACGCATTCCTGATACTACGCGCGAAAAGAAGTTACCCGATTCAAAAGACCATGCACCGACTCTGAGCGGATGGAATCTGCTGCGTTGACCCAGCAGCACTCAACCTACACAAGGAGAAGTCATGAACAGAGTCTTAGACAGGATTGCGTCAATAGTAATACTGGCGGGCATATCGGTGTCCGATGTCGCATCGGCGGCTGGTTGTGCGGATGTGCCCCGCCAACCCGCAACCAAGGACCTTATGCAACTGCTCGCCGAGGAACCGGCATTGAGCCGTTCCCTAAAAGCGTCGATCGTCCGAGGCCAGGAGGTCAATAGCGATCCCAAAACCAACCCGGTAAGCAGTATCGAAGATTATTTCGACTTCATTGATGCCTTAGTGACCTATAGCCCCCAGAACCTGGTCTCCGGCGATTTTAAAGCCGGTATCCGTGTCGGTATGGATGGTGCCAATTATTGCAACTGGAATATCCTCGACCTGTTGTCTTACAGCTATTTCCTCGTTGATCGCCAGCTCACCACCGATCCACGGGGGCAGCTGCAATTTATGAATCCCAAGTTCGGTGCTTGGCTGCGCAACGTCGCTGAGTATTGGGGGCAGTATCTGGAAACCAAACCTTCGGCGGTGAATATCCCAGAATTCATCTCGGATCCCAATTTCGGCGATTGGTATTGTCCGCCAAAAGGAGGCTATGCCACCTTCCAGGAATTCTTTACTCGTGAACTTTGCCCGACGCAGTTTCCCAACGGCTCACGCCCTGTCCATGGCTACGATGACCCTAACACGGTGGTTTCCATCGGCGATAGCATATCGGCGGGTTGGTGGCCGATCAGCACCGACGGCAAGCTGGTGACCGCCTATGACAGCGCAAGCCAGGCGGGCGTGCCGATCAAGGGTAAGCTCTACAACGACGTGCATGATTTCATCCTGGGCGGAGAGGGTGAAAAAGTGCTGGAGGAGTTCGGCTCCATCGATCCTGCCATCTTCAATAGCGGAATCTGGACCCACCAGTTTTTGAATGTCAACAACTACCATCGGCTACATGTACCGGTGGCTGGCGAGATCATCTATCTGAAGCACATCCAATCGGGTGTGCGGCTGAAATCCGGTTGGGTGCAGGCGCAGGAGCCGGCGGGCACCTCTTATTATGATCCCCAGGACACCCCCGACTGGCAGTTTGGCCAGACTCGGATGGTGATCGGGATCAAAACCCTGGACTCCGGCATCGTAATTATCTCACCCATGGGTATGGCGCAGGTTTCATCCATTGAGAAGCGAAAATGGGTGGTTAAAGGAGCAAAGGCCCAAAAGGGCTGGGAGTTTGCGAACTTTGCCTTCGGAGGCTCGGACTTCGTTGTCATTTTCCAGCCAGAGGCGAAGTTTGTTCTGACTGCTCCCACTGTCGACCAGGTCCCGCCCGGTGATGGCGTCAACTATGCGCTTTCTTTGCAGGGTAC
Source organism: Candidatus Thiodiazotropha sp. (assembly GCA_050291245.1). Taxonomy (GTDB): domain Bacteria; phylum Pseudomonadota; class Gammaproteobacteria; order Chromatiales; family Chromatiaceae; genus Thiodiazotropha. The sequence continues at coordinate 16,958 of JBNKJP010000058.1, forward strand.
CAAGTATGGTTGTTTTGGCAACAGCCCCGATTGTAGCGATAAGGTGGGAAACCCGCCTGCGCCACCCAAAGACAAGTAAGGCCATTTGGAATAGCATCGGACGCAGGGACGCGGCTGTCGAACGATCAGGAATAGCTTAACGGTCTGCTCCACGATTTCTTGTTTGCACGGCATTTGTTAAAGAATCATAAATATCCCCAAGTCTGTCAATTGCATCAACCTGCCAGTACCTACGCCACCGAGAGGGCGGTTTTCGTAGCAGCGGTCGCCGGCCGCGATCAAATCCTATCGCGAGCAGCGCTCGCTCAGGGTAGGGAACGACTGACGGGAACACTAGGCTGAATACCCGTTTCAGGCATTATCCATAGGATCTGCTCCTGTCCGCCAGCGGCGTCATAACTCATCACAATCAGCTTATAGTGTGTTTGTTTTAACAAGCTCAATTGAAGTAGACTCATCTGCAACAGATAGCACACACCCGGTGTTCCTTTACAGTTAAGAGCCTGAATGGCTCAGAAACCAAAGAAATTCCGGACAGCACAGAATGCACGTAATTATTAATATTATTAAGTAGCGGTATGATAAATTTTTTGACTGTTTTCAGAAATCAATTCATTCATGGCAATATCGACCACATAAGAAGACGGTTTCGTGATATGCAACTGCTCACTCGAACTGTCGTGATGATTTTACTTAGCCAGACCCTTGTTGCCTGCGGAGGGTCATCCAACTCTGACACTAACCCTGATACCGGGCCAACAAGTGACCTGCATGAGGTATCGATTGATGAGGATAACGAACTGTCGGCGACCCTGCCAGATGCCGCCGACGGCGTCCACTTCACCCTGACGCAAACAGTAACGCATGGCAGCCTGACACTGGACAATGACAACGGACAGTACAGATATATTCCGGCCGCTAATTTCAATGGCATCGACAGCTTCAATTATGTCGTTGACGATAACGGTAATATTTCAGATACAAAAACAGTTCAAATTACCGTCAATCCAATAAACGACCCGCCTGTTTTGCCTGGTGTCGGCATCTTGAACGCTACCGTAGACTCGCCCTGGTCGATAGGCGTGACGGCAACTGATGCCGATAACGATGAGTTGAGTTTTTCTGTGGTGGGTCCGGATTGGCTTTCCATAGACCCAACAACCGGGGTCATGTCGGGTACACCGTCAATTGATGATGTTGCTATACATGCAGTCGCTATCAGCGTCTCTGATGGCATTGCCACTCAAACCAACTATGTCATGCTTACCGTAAGCAATATCAGCGATGTACAGGGTAAAACAGATAGCGCCAATTACAATATTTCTTTTGGTGATATTCTGTTTACCGTCGAGGTAGAAAACACATCCAGCCGCACCAGAGTCAATTGGCCACTAAGTTTCGGGCAGGCATTTGTAAAATCCGATCTGACCAACATCGATTCACTCAAGGTTTTTGATGACAGTGGCAACGAACTCCCTTTGCAGATTAACGTAAAAAACCGATGGGATAACAACTCCTTAAAACACGGTCTCATTTCACTGATCGTTCCCAATATCAATGCCAACAGTAATAGCACGCTGTATTTTGTAGCGGGAGATACATCGTTTAGCAGCGCGGCAACATTGAGCAAAGCCGATTATCTGGCTTTGGGGCATAATCTTTCGATCGATCTCACGGAATCAGGAACTACTTACAGCGCCAGTATCGACGATAATTTTGAAAACGCCAATGTAACACAATGGCAACAGGGTGCGATTTGCAGCGAATGGATTATTCCGGCCCCACTCAAGACCTCGGGCGGCACGGAGCACAGTCATTTGAAAACCTATTTTCATCTCAAACTGTACAATACAAATGATATACAGGTTTCGGTAATTGTAGAAAACAGCTACGGCTTCTACGAAGAAAAAGGGGCATCCGTCCCCTTCACTCATACCCATAAAAACATCACTTATGATTGGCAAGTAAAAGATGGCATTAACGTCATTGACTCCGGATCTTCTCTGGAACATTTTTCCCATGCGCGTTGGCGTAAAGTCTATTCAACCTTTGCCGGTACATCGGGCGGACTGGAGCAAGACCCGCTGGATGTCACTCCAGGCATGGATAAGGTCTATTTGATCAAGAGCAAGGCGGTTGCCAGTTATGATATCAACAGTGCCCCGGATGAGTCCTTACTCAACAAGATCGAATCAGAATTGATCGCTTCAGACACCGAACCCATGGGGACAGGTATGATCTATCCTGAATTTCACTCCGGTGCTGAAGCTTCTATCGATGCCGCCTGGTCTGTTGATTATTTACTTAGCGGTGACAACCGGGCCTATCGAGCGATGATTAAAAATGCTAATGCAGCAGGCAGTATCGGCATCCATTTTCGTAATGAGCAAATCAGTGATCCACAGACAGGCACAGTCATTTCCGTTGTAGACTACCCACTGGCCACAACCCGTAGCGATTCGGCCAATATTCCCTATTTCGATGGAGACCAGGCAAACCCCGATACGGCACACCAAAACTCATTTGCCTACCTTCCTTACGTAGTCACTGGTGACTATTATTTGCTGGAAGAACTACTTTTCTGGTCAAACTGGAATGAATTGGAGAAAAACGTTGGCAAACGCAATGCAGATGGTGCCCGTGGTTTGATTATTCCCAACCAGATCGGGGGCCAGGCCTGGGCGCTACGCAGCTTGATCAATGCCGCTTTCATCACACCTGATGACCACCCGCTCAAAACCTATTTCAACTCAATGGTTGATTACAATATTTCCTGGTACACCGATCACTATGTCGCTAACAGTGCGCCGCTACATAACCAATACGGCCTACTCACCTATGGCTTGAACGAAAACACAGGGATCTCAAGTTCCGGCTTTACCAGTGCTAACCCATGGATGGATAACGGGGTCACTGCGGTAGCGGCACGCGCCTATAATATGGGTTTTACCGATATCCTTCCCTTCCTCCAGTGGAAAAGCAAATTCCCAGTAGGGTTAATGACCTCCCCCGATTATTGCTACATTTTCGCCAGTAACTATGAAGTTTTCATGCGAGACGGCATCGATCAACCGCTATACAGTGATTGGGCCACGGTGTACCAGAAAACACTTGAAGTGGATTTCAACCAGACTGGTGGGGCCGGAAATATCGCAGCCGCCGAATGTGGTTCGCAGGAAATGGCGGATTTACTCAACGATTCTGGAAAGTTTGCGTACGGTACTTTTATTGCTGGACAAATGCTCTATACCACTAATGTGTCCGAATCCTATTTCGGCCAACTTCAAGGCGCCGTCGCCGCAGCGGTTGATACTGGAGTTTCGGGTGGACAAAGTGCATGGAAAGCTCTGATGGGAAGCACTGTGTTACTTGACTACAATACCTACAAATCCAGGTTTTCATATAATAACGGGAACAAGTATAACATCGTCCCTTACAGTCAAAATTTTCCTTGATTAAGTAACTACCGCTGAAAATTGCCACCATATTTTCAGCTTCACAAGGTCAAAAACGATAACCTGGGTATGTCTGATATACCCATCGTTACATAACAATCCCCAAGGCTTTCAATTGCATCAGCCTTCCAGTACCTACACGCAGTTGGCGCCGCCGAGGGGGCGGGTTTCGCAGGAGCGGTCGCCGGCCGCGATTAAATCCTGTCGCGAGCGGCGCTCGCTCCTACAGGGCAGGGATCGACCTGCGGGAACATGGCATATTAACGTGCCGGGTTAATAGCTGCGCGTATCGATATACAGCCCAGCCGAGATAGATCAGGTAGATCGCACCGGCGATACGCACGACAGTAAAGAATCCGCCCCAGTGCTCCGCGATAACGGACAGGCCGAAGCAGGCCAGAACCAGGTAGATGATATCGCTGACCGCCATACCTAATACCAGTGAAAAGCAGGAGATAGCGCCTTGGATTATGGCACGGGCGAGCAGTGCAAACACACCCGGACCGGGAGTGATCGAGAAAACAATGATGGCGATAAAAACGCTAGGCCGCTTTCAAAAGTCATCAAATACAACCTGTAGCGGACCGAGAATTATCCTACGCTCGAATGAAAGAATCAAGTAAATCAAAAAATCATTGCTCTTGCTGCCAAGATATAATGGATTTATGGGCGCATACTGAAGATCAGCATAAAGAACATAGTTAAATTGAGATGGGTGGTGAGCAACAAGTGTCTCTTATCTTTCGAATACATATTTGGATTATACCTATTCTTATTATCTTGCTTTTGTCATCAGACATTTTGTTATCAGCTCCTCTACAAACTGCGGAAAACGCATCATTAAAACGACAATTTAGCCGGGCCGTCGCCGCAAATGATTTAGAAACAGTAAAAGAGCTCCTCATTCGGGGAGTGGATCCTGATATTGGCTTTGGATACTCCCCATTGATAAGTGTTGTCAAAACTGCTGACAAGCGCTCGGATATGATTGCACTTTTACTTGAGTATGGTGCAAACATTAATCCAGTTAAGGGAGAAACGCCTCTTCACAATGTGCATAGTATTGATGTCGCCAGGCAGCTTATCGAAGCTGGAGCGAATATTGATGCCACTACACCCTTTACAGGCACAACCCCTTTAATCAGAGCTCTCTTTTGGCACGATCAATTTCTCCGGTTCAACGCCTCATCACAAAATCGCAAACCACCTAAAAAAGCACTTGAATATGCAAAGATCGCAAATTTTCTTCTGGAATCGGGAGCCGATCCAAACATCAACTCGGAATCAGGAACAGCGCTTCATGTTGTGACAGGTAAATCCGGTGATACCCGCCTTATTGAAGCGCTTATCGCGCATGGAGCCAATCTCAATGCAAAAAGAAAAGGGCGCTCGCCGAATATGCGTATTTATGGGGCGACGCCCCTAATGGAAGCCGTTTATTACCTGGATATTGAAAAAGTCCGGGTTTTGCTGAATCATGGAGCAGATATTTATGCAGGCCCTAAAAATTGCTCAGCATTTTGTGCTTTGGCAAAGATAAGAAAAAACCTATATAGGGAAAAACCAGGGAGCATTTCTCTTGACAGACTCCAAAAAGTCGAAGCTCTTCTACTGCAATACAGTCCCGACCGGCTTGCAAAAATCAAATTGAAAATAACAAAATTATTTGAGTTTAGTACTAAATTCAAGCTTCTCTTTGCAATCGTTGCCTTCTATGCAATTTTCTCCGCGGCTTATATCTCAATCATAAAAGTACTTATAGAGTGTAACCTAGTCAAAACCATGCTTCTGTCGATGTTGTTAATACCCGTAGAGATTCTATTCGCCTCATGGACTATGGATAAAATCAGCCAAGGGATGGATCTTGCCTATGCGGGAGCCGGCGTCTTGGTCATTCTAATTATCAGTGTTATTGCCGGTAGCCTGGTGGGACTGGTGTTTATTCCACTGATCGCAAAATTTACCGCTAATAATAAGGCAGTCCCAAGCTAAGGAGTGTTTTGTCTTAGTTTTACTTTACGGAACACGACCGATGTGGCATTTTTCCCTCCATTCCCCTGGATTCCGGCCTGCGCCGGAATGACGGATACGGCTTCCCGTCATTCTGGCGGATGCCAGAATCCAGATACCACATAAGCCTGAATCCTGGAAAGCGATATCGCGAACCTCGGCGATTATGCCCCCCAAACCCGGCGCTTTGTGACGATTTTCGGTACAAAAGCCATTCAGTATCATGCTCAGAATGCATTACTAGTACCCGATAAGGTCATCCACGAATACCGCAACAAGAGTATGGTTGTCCCATGATCGAATGCGCGTTACAGCGACCACACTCAAAGCCTGGAGCAGATTGGGTCAACCCCCATCCCAACCACTGATTGCATTCGGGATTATAGAGGCCTACCCCAAAATAGACAGAACTGTGGCCATAAACTCTTTCATCCAGGCCACCTAATTATTGAACAACCATTTATGCAACTGATAGGCTAACATCTGTAATTCCGCTAACCTGACCAACCCATGACTGATCAATCCCGACATGAAGGCCTGGAGCCGCAGATCCGTAATGCTGTACGGGCGGTTATCGTGCGTGACGGGGCAGTGCTGATGCAGAAGAAACGCTCTGAAACCAAGGGTGAGTGGTATACCCTGCCCGGGGGAGGTCAGAATGTGGAAGAGACATTGGAGGCCTCGCTGATTCGCGAATGTGAAGAGGAGCTCGGAGTGCGGGTCCAGGTGGGGGAACTGCTCACGGTAGCCGACACGTTCAAGCCCCGCGAAACCACCGTGCCATCAACCCGACATGTGATCGAGATCTACTATGCCTGTCAAGTGCCCGAGCACTATCATGCGCACTCGGGAGACCACCCGGACAAACATCAGATCGATGTGGTCTGGCTGCCCGTAGCGCGTATCCCGGGATACGCCCTTCAGCCGAAGGATCTTGGCCAACTCCTGCCACGCATCATCTCCGAAGGTCTACGGGGATACCTCGGAGAGATCGGTTAAGATGACACACTCTCTGGCCATTCGGGAAAATCTCCACTTTTTGCTCCTGGAAACCCTCTCTCACCTGACCCTGCTCAAGGAATATCTGGAACAGCCTTCGCTCAGCATCGCCACCCGGCTGATGGAACGTCGAGGCTATATGGAGAGCCTACGCAGAACCATTCAGGATCATTCCCTGCGTCAGATGACCGAGAATGCCAAGCACGAAGCCGATCGCCAGCGCTACCGCTCCATCGAAGTGATCGCCACCCAACTGGAGAGGATGGCGGAGCTTTGCCGGGAATCCGTGATGCAGGGCGCTCAGATCCAGGATTCTCAACAAACCCAAACCAGGATTTACCGCAACATGCTGGAGCGGGTTGATGACGCCGTGAACCTGATCGAACCCACGCTTCAAGAGCAGAATACGGCCCAGGCGTTGAAGATCGGCAAGGTGGAACGTCAGCTGGAGCGAGACTATCAGCAGTTGCTCAAATCGGAAACTAAAGCTCTGAAAAAGGCCCACCGCCCCGCCGACAGTATCAGCCAGGTCCTGCTCGCACACCATATCAAGCAACTGGGCGACGCATTGCGGGTTATCAGCGAAGCGATGATCTCAATCAGCATGGGCCAGCATTTCAATACCGATCGCTTCCACGCCTTAACCCAGTCTGTCGAAGACCTGAAGAGCGTCAATGGTCTCGATGACCTTCAAATCGTCTCGATGTCGCCGACCCGTTCCGGTAGTACGATAAATGCGCTGAGCGATGAGGATGCGGTCACCCATGCGGTTTTCAAAGACGGACGCAAACGCAAGCTGAAGGCAGAGCGCCAGCGGGTTGAAGATTGGCACGAAATTCTGCCGGGATTGGCGCCGAAAATCCTCTCCTACCGCAAACGGCGGGACTCCGCCTCCCTGTTGATCGAGCATTTGGCCGGAGAAACCTTCGAACAGATTCTGCTGCACGGTTCCGCTGAACAGCTGCAGGCCGCCTTCGGCCAACTGACCGAGACGCTGAAACGAATCTGGCGTGAAACACGTAGCGATAAACCGGCACGGGCCGACTATATCGGGCAGTTGGAGAAACGCCTGCCCGATGTCTACACAATCCACCCCGAGTTTCAAACCCAGGCTTGCCTTATCAACGATCTTGAGTTGCCGGGATTCCGCCAGTTGCTGGACCGCGTGCGTCAACTCGAGAAGTGTATCGAAGTCCCCTTTTCGGTCTATATCCACGGGGATTTCAATGTGGACAACATCATCTATGATGCAAATGAAAAACGTATCAACTTCATCGATCTGCACCGTTCACGCCACATGGACTACCTGCAGGACGTGAGCGTTTTCATGGTCTCCTGCTACCGTTTAAAGGTATTCGATCCGGAAATCCGTCGCCGTATCCAGGTACTCTGCCGCGACTTCTACCGCTTCACTAAACAGCAGTCACGCAAGCATGGGGATGACTCCTTCGAGATAAGACTGACACTGGGGTTGATCCGCTCTTTCGTCACCTCAACCCGTTTCATACTCGACAAATCCCTCTCCCGGGCCATGTACAGTCGCGGGGTCTATCTGATGCAACGATTACTGGCATCCCAGGAGAACGAACAGTCATTCAAACTACCCATCGAGGAGGTTTTCATTGGCTAGTGCTGTAAAAATCGGCGTCGTCGGCACCCCCGGCAAGTGGTCCACCGAGGCCCTGGCTGACGCCGTGGAAGCCGCCACCGGTTTTCGCCTGGTGATCGACATGGGGGAGGTCTGCGCCGAACTGGAAACGGGGGTACTGCGCTACCGGGATTGGCAATTGACAGAACTCGATGCCGTGGCGGTCAAGAAGATCAGCGAGGTCTACAGTCCCGCCACCCTCGACCGGCTCGAGATGCTGCGACTGTTAGAGCAGGCAGGCGTCCGGGTCTTCAGTAGGGTATCGGCGATACAGCCCCTGATTGACCGGCTCAGCGGCACCATGGCGCTTCACCAGGCCGGCATCCCGATGCCATCCACACGGGTGACCGAAAGCCCGTCTGCCGCCCTGTCGGCGGTGCGAGATTTCGAATCAACGGTTTTCAAACCCCTCTACTCCACCAAGGCCCGAGGCATGTCGCTGATCGACTACACGCGAGGTCCGGAACCTGTCCAACAGGCAATCCGGGCCTTCCATAGCGACAATCCGGTGATGTACATCCAACAGAGACTGGAACTACCGGGGAAAGACCTGGGCATGGTCTTTCTCGGCGGTGAATATCTCGGCACCTACGCCCGGGTGGGAAGCAAGGATGCCTGGAACACAACCATCAACAGCGGCGGTCGATACCAGGCCTACGAGGCGGATGAGCATCTGATCGATCTGGCCACCCGGGCCCAGGGGGTCTTCGATCTCGATTTTACCACCGTGGACGTTGCTGAAACCGCACAGGGTCCCGTGGTTTTCGAGGTCTCCGCCTTCGGCGGTTTTCGTGGCGCCCTCGAAGGCATCGGTATCAACGTCGCGGAGCGCTACGTAGCCCATATGCTCAAGGAACTGGCATGAACACCCCCTGGCCACAACCAGAGGATGCAACCACTGCCGCTGACCTGCTGCTTGGCGAGGCGCGACTGATCGAAATCCCCCTCACCCTCCAGGCAAACGGCTGCGAGTTATCGATTCGTTCCAACAGTCAGGCACTGCTCGAGCGTCTGGGGAAGTACTTTGCTCACTTACCCGCGACATCAAGCCAGCAGCAGTTGGAGATCATTGTCGTGGAACGCCCGGCGATCGACACCGGACTTCCTTTTATCGACTGGCGAAGGGAGCCCGGCAAGCAGGGGCGCAAGGATGCCTATCTCGATCTGAGCGACGGACGTCTGCTGTTGAAGGTACGCACCGGCATGCTTTTTCTACAGAGCGAAAAGCGACGTATCGCGGCCGGCCCCTGCCTTGCCAACGATAACCAGGTAATCAATTTCATCAACAGCCAGCTGATGAACCACCTGCAACAGAATGGCTGGCTGATATGCCATGCGGCAGCCCTCGGCAAGGAGCATCATGCCGTTGCCCTGGCTGGGTTTTCGGGTAACGGAAAATCGACCCTGATGCTGCACCTGATGGAGAAACCGGACTATCGATATCTGACCAATGACCGACTGTTTCTGCAAAAATCCGATCCGCTCCCCTGGACGGTGGGCATCCCAAAACTCCCGCGCATCAATCCCGGCACCCTGATTGGTAATCCTCGCCTACACGCACTCCTGCAACCCGAACGGCGCAAGATCCTGGGGCAGTTGCCTCAGCACGAACTGTGGGCACTGGAGGAAAAACACGACGTGGATATCGCGACACTCTTTGGTAAGGATCGGATCAACACCTCCGCCCCCTTGCCCCTGAGATCGTTGCTGATTCTTAACTGGCGGCTTAGCGATGACGAACCGATACGACTGCGGCGGATCGACCTGACGCAACGAACGGACTTGTTGCCCGCAATCATGAAGACGCCCGGTCCCTTCTACCAGAACAGCGAGGGGCGTTTTCAACGCGATGACGACGCCCTGCCCGAACAGGAATATGCGAGCATGTTAAGCCGGGTAGCGGTATTCGAGGTTTCAGGGGGCATTGATTTCAAGGCCCTGGTGAAACTATTGAATGACGAGGACTTTTGACTTACTAACCGGACCATAGATATTAGTACCCTCAGCCGTCGGATTATTGCCACAATATAGGAAATCTGAACCCCACAGGTGCCGAACATGTCACGTGAACTACTATTACTCAGACACGGTAAATCCGACTGGACACAGCAACAGGACGACTTCGACCGACCGCTCAAGGATCGGGGTAAGCGGGGTGCCCAGCGGATAGGCGTTTGGTTGCTACAGCAGTCGTTGGTACCGGATCTGGTGGTCAGTTCGCCTGCCGAACGGGCAATCACAACGGCCCAAAAAGCGGTCAAGGCCATGGGCGGTGACGCCGCCCGAATTCTACGGGATCCACGCATCTACGCAGCCCGAAAGGAAGACCTGTTGCAAGTGCTGGCTGAGTTGCCAGCGGATACCCATCGGGTGCTGCTGGTCGGACACAACCCAGGCTTGGAGTACCTGATGGAGCATCTGGCCGATCAACCCATCACCCTGCCGAGTGATGGCAAACTCCTGCCGACCTCGGGGATCGCCCTATTTAAAATGCCCGATGTGTGGAGCACCCTGAAAGCGGGCGCGGGTAAACTGTTGAGCATCACCCGCTCCAGCAGCCTGCCGAAGAAATTCCCGTTTCCCGACCACGCGGGCGAGGAGCAGCGGGACAGGCCCGCCTATTACTATAATCAATCTTCCGTGATCCCCTACCGTATCAGAGACGGCAAGCTGGAAATCCTGGTAGTGATGTCGAGTAAGCGCAAACACTGGGTTGTACCAAAAGGCGTAAGCGATCCGGCCACCAGCCTTCAGGATTCCGCGGAAAAGGAGGCCTTCGAAGAGGCTGGCGTAGAGGGAGAGGTCGGTGAACAAGCGCTGGGAAGCTACCAGTATGAGAAGTGGGGCGCCCCCTGCACCGTACAGGTTTATCCCATGAAGGTAACCCACATCATCGAGGAAGCCGAGTGGGAAGAAAGCCATCGCAGCCGCGAATGGGTCAGTCCCAAACAGGCCATGAAGCAAGTCCGGCAAGCGGAACTTAAACCGTTGATCGAAAAACTGACAATGCAATTGGGGATGCAGGAACCCTGATTTCTGCCGCAGAGAGACGAATCCCAGAATGAATACCCCTCACCGAGTAATTGCCGCCTTGATACGCCACGGAGACTACCTGCAACTGCCGGAGACACCCAGTGCATTGCAGCCCTTCCCGCTCTCACCCAAGGGCATTGAACAGGCAAAGCGCTCCGTAACCCTGTTGCGGGGTGTGTTGACCATGTTTGGCTGGTCCTTGCATCCGGTCGTAGACTCATCCCGGCTGTTGCGCGGTTGGCAGACCGCTGAATTGATCTGCCGGGCCCTGGCGGATCAGGATAGGGCGCCCATGGAAATCAAGCAATTCGATGAATTGGCTGAGCGTAGCCTGGGGGCTGCTAACAATCTCAACCTGCACCAGATTGAGGAAGTGATCCAAGCCGATCCTCGCTGCGATCCCCTGCCCCCGGACTGGAAGAGCAACAGCCATTTTCGCCTGCCCCTCCAGGGAGCCGAGTCGCTGATGCAAGCGGGTCATCGGGTAGCCGAACATCTCGACACGAGGCTCAGCCAACTTCAGCAGGAGGTCACCCAGAATACCGTCAAACTCTTCGTCGGCCATGGCGCAGCCTTTCGCCACGCAGCCCATCATCTGGGCGTGCTGCGTTATGAACAGATCGCCCAACTCAGCATGCATCACTGCCGACCGATCTATCTGGAGCGTATTGCGGCCGGAACCTGGGCTCACCTGACCGGAGAGTGGAAGTTCAGAACCGCCCAGGAACCGATAACGGATTGAGACCAGTCACCATGCCCCACCAAGAACGAAAATTTCTACCTGTCTATCAGGGGTTGAAATGGATCTCTCCAAAGCTGCCGACCGCGGGTGAACCCTGGCCACTGAGCAACCAGCATTCCACCGCCAAGGAGAAGGGACAGCGCAGATCCAGCGAACGCCTGCTCAGAGAAGTCCTGAAGGAACCCGCCTGGCAATGGCCCAAGCGACAGATCTTCTTCTTCTCCGATCTGCATGCGGACTCGGATGCCTTTATCGCGTCACTGGTCGCATCCGGTGGCGTGAAAAAAACCGGAAAACAGGATAGCGATCTCAAGTTGACCCCAGCCGGTCGCAATGCCAACTTCATTATCGGAGGCGACTGTTTCGATAAGGGACCGAGCAATCTGCGCCTGTTGCGCGTCATTCATCAACTTATCAAACTGGGAGCCCGGGTGCGCATCCTGGCGGGCAACCACGACATTCGTATCAAGCTGGGAATCACCTCAGTGGGGTTGGAACCCGACCCGCGCTACGACCATTTCTTCATCCGCATGGGTAGCAAGGCCATACCGATGCTCAAAGAGATCCGTGACCAGTATCTACCGGGCAAGGGGGCACTGAAGGGAATTCCCTCTACCCGCGATTGCCATCGCCGTCTCTACCCACCGAAGCGCTGGTTCAAGGATTTTCCGGAGCATGCCAGTTGGATTATGCCCGACAACAGGGTTGCCAAGGAGGTCAAACGCCTGCGCGAGAAGATCGACAGTTTTGAGGCAGACTGCGAAAAGGCAGGAATATCCCTGAGGGAGGTCTATGCGGCCGCGTTAAAGTGGCAATCTCTATTCATCCACCCGCATGGTGAATTCGCCTGGTTTTTCAAACGCATGCGCCTGGCTTATCGACACGGGTCTTTTTTGTTCGTGCATGCGGGCGTGGACGACCGGGCAGCAAAGCTGATCAATCGCAAAGGAGTCAAGCAGCTCAACCGGCAATTCAAGGAGAATGTGGAGAACGAGATCTTCGAGTTCTACTACGGCCCCCTGGCGAATACCATCCGCACCAAGTATCGGGATGTGGACATGCCATTAACCCGGAAAGGTGTGGAATTACTGCATGACGCGGGCATCCAGGTTATCGTCCATGGCCATGCCAACCGCCGTTTTGGTCAGCGAATCATGCTGCGCAAGGGCATGATCAACTTTGAGTGCGATGCCACCATCGATCGTAACTCCCGTGAAAAGGAGAAGCTCGAAGGGGAAGGCGCGGCGGTCACCATCTTCCATCCGGACCGACTGATACTGGGGGTGAGTACCGATCATCCCTATATCAAGATCTTCGACCCACATCTGTTTAAATCGTGAGGTATCATGAGCCAGGGCAAGAAAACTTTTCGCCATGAATCGTTGCAGGATCAGGAATCGATCCATACCCTTTTAAAGGCGATCACCCAGGGTATTTCGAAAGGAAAACTCAGCTTGAGCGACGAAGAGGGCGAGATCATTCTCAGCCCAAAAGGTCTGTTGAATCTAAAGGTAACCGCGTCTCAGGATACGGATCGACACCGCCTCAATCTACGCATCACCTGGCAAGCTGATGATCAACCGAAACCGAGCAAGCACCTTAAGATCAAGAGCAAGTGAAAAATCGCTGTATCAGCGACGCTTTTTCGATCAACGCAGTCTATAGAAGCATCGTAATTTCACTGAACATTTCGCCCCACGTTTTCACATACCTCTAACATAACAATCATTGCTTTGTAACATTCAGCGATTAGCGTGTTGTTCCTGAACACTGTCGAGAATCCATGATAGATCGGCTTTCTCCTCAAGAGTTCAAAACCCACCCGGTACCGGATGGCACTTACTTAAGCCAAAAACCAACGTCATCCCAGCGTAGGCCGGAATGACGGAAACCTAGAACTTTGTCTTAAGTAAGTGCCATTCCACCCAGAACCCTTAGGAGAAACACGTGAAGATTACTGTTCGACGCAATTTTCCATTCAAAACACTGGCATTATCTGCTGCTATCCTGGCGACTTCCGCAGCCAATCCCGCCCATGCCCATGGTGGTTACAACGCTACGGCATTCAACAAGCGGAGTACGTTTGATGTCATGGCCGGCAACGGATCCGGAGTTGCGGAAATCACCGATGTTTCACCAAATGGCAAGCAGTTGGTCTACACCGACGCGGAAAACGGTGAAATCGGATTCATCAACATCTCCAATCCGGCAGATCCTCGAGGCGAAGGGGCCGTCGATGTAGGTGGCGAACCTACCAGTCTGATCGTTAACGGCAAGTGGGTGCTGGTCGGTGTCAATACCTCCGCGAGTTATCGCGATCCGACTGGAAAATTGCTGGTTGTGAATCGCGCCACTCAGACAGTTGTAGCCGAATATGATCTGGGCGGACAGCCCGACTCTCTGGCGCTGGCACCGGATCACCTGCGTGCGGCCATTGTGCTGGAAAACGAGCGCGACGAAGACAGTAACGGTGGTTTACTGCCACAGGCACCTACCGGAGAGCTGCTGATCATTGACATGATCGGCGATATAAACAGCTGGACCATTCGCACAGCAGACCTGTCACCCGTAGCCGCCGCCGCGCCCTCCGGTGATGATCTCGAACCAGAATATGTCGATATCAACAAAGAGAATGAAGCGGTCGTCTCTTTTCAGGAAAACAATTACCTGGCAGTAGTCGACATGATATCCGGTAAAGTCATCAATCACTTCTCCGCCGGCTCCGTTGACATCAACCGGGTCGACAGCGTTGAAGACGACCTGATCAATTTCGACAGCAGTCTGACCAGACGCCGTGAACCGGATGCGGTCAGCTGGATTAATAACGACGTTTTCGCAACCGCCAATGAAGGCGACTACGAAGACGAATATGGCCAGGAAGGGGGCAGCCGAAGCTTTACCCTGTTTCATCAGGATGGTTCTGTCCACTATGAGTCGGCGGAGACTTTCGAACACTGGCTGGCCTCCGCAGGTCACTACAACGAAGGCCGATCTGAAAACAAAGGCTGTGAGCCGGAAGGGGTTGAGACGGGTAAATACGGACATCGGACTTTGTTGTTTGTCGGTTCCGAACGATGCAATATGGTAGGCGTATACGATGTCACCAGCGGGTATCCCAAACCGCTTCAGATCATACCCACAGGCATAGGGCCGGAAGGCTTGAAAGCCGTGCCCAGAAAGGGGCTGTTTGTCGCATCCACCGAAAAGAGTGTCGCCGATGCGGGCATTTCCACCATGGTCAACATCTACGGCGCCTCTTTCGACCAGCCGGCGTACCCGATGATCGAATCCGTTTACACCGACGACGCACCCATCCCGTGGGTGGCTTTGTCCGGCATGGTAGGGGACAAAGATGACGCCAACACCGTTTACGCGGTAAGCGACTCTTTTCTCGCCGAAGGTTTTATCTACACCATTGACGTAAGCAACAAACCCGCACAAATTGTAAACCGGACTCAAGTGAGCGGCGCTACAGAAAGTCTCGATCTTGAAGGTATTGCCATGGGACCCGACGGTAACTTCTGGCTGGGTAGTGAAGGGAATGCGAACAGTAGACCCAATCTGGTTTTGAAGGTGGACAAAGACGGTAGCGTATTATCCGAGATCGCACTCCCCGCCGAGATGGTCGACGAACGTCGTAAAAACGGCATCGAGGGTATCGCGGTAACCGGTGAGGCAGGCGCCGAAATGATTTATGTAGCCATCCAACGCGCCTGGCCAAAAGAGGGTGATAGCGACAAAGAAAACACCAAAATCGGTCGCTACGATGTGGCCAGCGGTGATTGGAGCTTTGTCCATTATCCCCTGCAGGCCGAAGGCGATGGAGGCTGGATTGGACTGTCCGAGCTGACATTGCTGCCTAACGGCGAGTTCGCCGTGATCGAGCGTGACAAAGGCTGGGGCACCAGCACCGCTCCGGTGGCGGAATTGAAAGCCATCTATGGCGTCGACTTGGCCTCGGCGGACTTCCGACCCTATGGAGAGGAACTGGAAACCCTCGACAAAACCCTGCTGCGCGATGTACTGCCCGACCTGGAAAAGGCCAGCATCTGGACAGCGGAAAAGCTGGAAGGGATGGCGGTGACCGGCAAAGGCAATCTCTATATCGTTACCGATAATGATGGTATTGATGATGCTACCGGAGAAACCGTATTCCTGAACCTGGGAGATTGGGAAGAGGCATTCGGCATGCAATACGATCACCACAAACGGCATCATGGGCATCATGAGCATCATGGACGTCATAGTCAAAAATAGACCTTTCCTTATTCCCACGCTCTGCGTGGGAATACAGACACAGGTCTGGTAAACAGTTCAAATTATATCAATTCCACCAGGCTTAGGTATCCGTTCCCACGCAGAGCGTGGGAACGAGGCTTAAGTCCGGCGGGCCTGGAACTCGCAGCTAAGGCTTCAGGAATGTCGGCTGCTTAACGTGAAAAGATACGCATATCAGGTCTTCGCTCGGGTGTTGCGCAGGGTTCGATGGGCTTGACGGGAGCGGTGCAGCCGCGTAATTCACCCAGAATCGCCTCTTTTCGTTCAACAAACCGCTCAGGAGACTCACCCTCTACCGGCGTTTGACCGGGTAGAACAGCGCGCAATTCGATCTTGCGCAGAGGCGGCGCATCCGCAAAGGTTGCCTGGTAATAGGCAACCAGACGACGTTCGATCAAATCGATGGTGATCATCACAGGGCGCATGGGTACAGGGATCATGGCGCCACTGCGATAGCGCAGTAACACAAAGGGTTGCGTGGGAGTTGGCAAGCTCAGGTGCAAGTGTTCTCCAGTCTCTGAGACAAGTTCCATAACGGAATTTTCGGGCAGATAACCATCGAGCCGATACACAGCCTCGACGCGATTCGGACCCACACAGGGATAGTACGCCCATTCGACATCACGGGCTTGCTCACCGACCACCATCTTCAGGCCCTCTTCGATGTCACTGAGGCGGATCAAATTCAAATGGGCTTGATCCGTATCCGATATTGATACTGGCACACCACCACGGACAAAAATGCCGGTATAGGGAAACCAGGTATTACGCTGATTGCCCGGGCTGCCATTTTCGCCGCAAATCGAGTCAATCGCGGGATCATCGTCCTGACTTAACGCAGGCTCTTGCTGTTTCGACAAACGCACATTCCCTTGCGAATCGAAATCAAAGCTCAGCTTGATATTCCAAGCGAAATAGTCCTTGCCAGTGGAAGTACTGCAGTTGCCATTACACATCAACAGGATACCGGGAAAAGGTGTGTAATTTACAACATCCATCGGCTTGGTCGTGTCACTATCCACCTCGGCTTCAGAAATCTTTCCACCCGACGATGCGGCACACGCACTCAACAATAGAACAGCGGGCGTTATAATCAAATATGACAACAGCTTATTGATCATTTTCTCACTCTATTCAAGTCATTTTCAGGAGTGGCTACGTATCTTCGGATAAGATACTATCATCCTACGAACTTTCTAAACACTGAATTGCGTCATAGTACTTTTCGTAGTCGTATGCAATAAGAAGATAGTCTACCGTGGATTCAAATGACTGCCGGATACTCATGCAAAATCCGCGCTGATAGATTGCCCCCATTGTCATATCATCAGTAACCAAGGTACTGTATATCTTGAGCTTTTCCTTAATCAGGTCATGAATAACTTTATATGAGGTTGACACGGGACGATCCGAATCCACAGCCGCAAGGGTCACATGGGACAACATGATCCACGATCGAGTTGCAACGGCCAGCCTCTCGAATGGAATGAGATCTCGACGCCCTAACTCATCAATCCTGTCGTTTAATATTGCAGCAAAATAGTGCGTATCCGCCTGAACTCCCGCCAATCCCGGAAAATGTTTCAATGTGGCCGTAACGCCCTCGCTTTCCAGTCCTCTGATGTATTCAAGGGATGCCTCCACAACTTCCAGAGGATCTGAGGATATAGCACGTGTTCCGATCAAAGTATGAAAGTCGAGACCACTGGGCGGAAAATCCGGCATCAGATCCACCACTGGACTGAAGTTCACCGTTACACCCAAACGCTTCAAAGATTCCCCTTGCCGCTTTCCATATTCAAACGCCGACTCCCCTTTCCGATAGATTTGCGCGAGTGCTTCCTGCTTGGCAATCAGAGGCGACAGCCTCGATACCGCCCCGCCCTCCTGATCCGTCGTCACGATCAGCGGAGGCAGTCCGTGAGCCTTCCTGATCGCCTGCAGCTTTGCAATAAACCCTTGCAAGGATTCAAATGTTTCACCTGCGATATTCCTTCGGGTTACAAATATCCCGGCTATTCCATTTTCGGCTAACTTTGTCACTTCTTCGACATCACCATAACCAACAATGAATTTTCGATTCAACTCCTGAATCTGCTGCGAGGGATCGTACAAGATGCGCTGCAGGGCGCTCTCATAGCAATATTCGCTATACACAACATATATCGCGAATGCCGGGATAACCCAAACACTCAACCGCTTCAGAAGAGGCATCATACAAACTCTGCTCAGACACCATGCCAACACAACGGCAAAGAAATACAGTGGAAGCTCGAATTGACGAATATTCATCAGGAGCGGATCTCGAAAATCCAATGACCATACCCCGATCATGACAACGCATGCGAGCACAAACAGGTCATACGCAATATGAAACACCGTTATGCCCGCGACACTTCGAGGATTGCCACTCATTTTCATTTCCCCGTTCCCACACTCCGCGTGGAAATGCCTATCTTTGCTGGGTTTATCTGTCGCATTTGGGTAGAACACCGAACCCTCAATCTGCATGCCCACGCGGAGCGTAGGAACGAGAGGGAAGCACCATTTATTCTATCTCGCACCGCCCACTTCTATGAGTTTCCATCTTACCCGCATATCTCGATACCCAAGGTATAGCGCACTCGCCACAATCCCCATTTCGACCGCAAATGCCCAGTTGAACAGGATATTCATCCACCAGCGCTCATATCCCATGTCTGATGTATACAAGGTAAATGACTCATCAACAAAAGGTGCGAACCACCAGATTTCTCCAGCAATGGTGTCAAGCATCATATGCACAAGACCATTGAGAGAGAATACTAATAAAAACGCCGAAAACCGTGCCCACAAACCGAAGGATCGCAACCCAACAGAAACCAGCAGGAATGACACCCAAACAATGGGGAGATGGGTCAAATAGGTATGATGGTGCCGATACGCACGGGCAAAAAAATAGGCATACAACAAGTCAAGATCCGGCACGATGGAGCCGAACAGTCCGACCAACAGAAACCACTTTAATGCGATATTGTCTGAACCAAGTCGATAATACACAAACCTGGACACAAGATAACCGGCAGGCAGATGACCCACGATCATTATTCACCTCGCTTATTCAAATCATGGCTGTATTCAACAATCACTATTCAAGCCACCTGCCTACCAAAATCGGAGTGGCGCATGACCACTCCAACGCAGTTGGATTCAGCGTTCGGTTACCTGATTAAGCGATGCCTGCCTCATCCGCGGTTTTCCTTACCGCCAGTCTCGCAGTCAAATTATCCGTAACCTCATACCAGTCGAGACGTCGCGTCACTACCATTACCAGACTAAGGACACCAAAGATCAACAGGGAACCCATCAGTAGCGAGCTGTCCTCCGCACTCAGAATGCCGTAGAGAGTGCCATATAACAGCAACAGCTCGGCGGTCAGTAATCCGCCATGTTTCACGGAATTAAAAACACTGCTGACATAGAAACCGATCAATAAAGTAGATGCGAGACTGGCTGTTCCATAGGCAAAGACAAAGGCCATATGTTCGGACAGGGAGATCAGCAGTAGATAAAACACGCTCAATCCCAATCCTACCAATAGATACTGCATCGGATGCATGCGCAAGCCTTTCATCACTTCGTAAAGAAAGAAGCTGACGAAGGTCAAACCTATAAACATCAACGCATATTTAACAGAACGTTCACTCTGCTGATAGATGTCAACGGAGTTGAATAGTTTGACACCGAAACTCTCCTGAGCCAGTACGGAGCAGTCGCCCTCCTGACAGTTCTCGAGATACCCGGGCACGGCGCTGGAAAATGACGAGAGATTCCAATTGGCGTGAAAGCCATCGTGGTCAATCTCGCGACTCGACGGCAGATAACGACCAACAAAACTGGGATCGGGCCAGCCGGCCTTTATACTGATGCGGGTACTCTTACCCATGGGTGCGAAAGAGAGCATCTCCATGCCATTCAAATGCAGATCGAAACTGAATTCCGCCAGACCGTCCTGGGCCGGCACCCGGCCCAGGTTTGCATGCATACCGTTGCGAATCCCATCCACCAGCGTATCCGGTTTGAATTGGAGAGTTTGGTTGCGCCACTTCAGCACCGGTTGCACTTCAACCCCTCGGGTGTCACTGATCGAGACCGAAAGCACCGCCTCCTGCCACTCGATCTGATGCTCGGTCCTGGCGGCGACCTCGTCAATTCCGGACAGATCAAAGCTGCCAGTCACGGCAAGACGGCTGCGATACACAGGCACCTCATAGATACCCCGTTTACGGGTCTCGGTAGCCACCTCACCATCCACGATCAGCCCTTCCGGGGCAATCAGCAAACGCCGCTGGAGTACTCGTTCCTCCTCTTCATAGCGTTCCGTCTCCTTATTCCATTGCCTGACCGTGAATCGCTCTTTATAGGGCACCACCAGCAGCGGGCCGAGCACTTGCTGCTCACCGGTCCAGCTTTGCGCAATGCTGTAGCGGGCCTCGTCCCGGTAGGAACTGCGTTCCTTGACCACGTCTTCGATCATCATCAAGGGGATCATCAGCAGGATGCTCAGTAGAACAATCACCACAACCTTCTTAACCAATGGATGTTTCATCATCGTCTCCTTTTGAATCTTAGGGAGACTCTACACGGGGATTATGTGGCGTTGATGTGGGGAGTGTGTGCGAGCCGGTTTGGCAGCAGGTCAATTAGAATTCGGATGGGGTCAGAGGAGGTTTCACGGGTATCGACAGGCTGGCAATGACACCCCCCTCGGGATGATTCTCCAGGTGGATCCGCCCGCCATGCAGGTGCGCGACCTCTTGCACAAAGCTGAGACCCAGACCGCTGCTACGGGCACCCCCGTTAGGTCTCGGCAGAGAATAGAAGCGCTCGTAGATTCTTTCCAGGGCATAATCCGGCACACCAGGGCCTTGATCCCGAACATGAAATTCCCACTGCCCATTTGCCGCATGGCTGTCGATCTGAATCGTCCCGCCAGAGGGACTAAAATCGATAGCGTTGTCGATCAGGTTGCCCAGGGCCTGCTGCAAAAGAAAGCGCTCGGCGACCGGCTTGGCCCGCTGCTCCAATTCACACTCGAAGCGGATCTCTTCCCGATCCACGCGCCAACGCCGCTCTTCACATAGGGTCTCGACCAAACCAACCGTATCCACAGGCTGCGGATCGATCAATCCCTGACGCTTTTCCAACGCAGCCAGGCGCAGCAGCTGTTCTACCACTTGGCGAAGACGCTCCGCCTCGGCTCTTATATTGGCGATAAAGCGCTGGCGATCGGCCAACGGCATCTCTTCATCGAGCAGTTCGGCGGTACCCTGAATCGCCGCCAGGGGACTCTTCAATTCATGAGTCAGACTGTGCAGGTAGTGCTCCACATAGTCCTTGCCTTCCAGTTCCCGGCGCATCGCCTCCATCGCCTCGGCCAACTGCGCCAGTTCACCCTCACGCAGATGCGGCACCTTGGGCCGCCCGCCCTCGCGCACCTGCTGCGCATAGGCGGTAAGCCGGCGTATCGAGGTGGTAAGCCAGTAGGTAATGAGCAGTCCCAGAGCCAGGGCCGCCAGGATGATCAAAACCCCCTTCTCTTCGATATTATTCACGACCCTTTCCACAAACGGCTGTACCGCAACGCTGGGTTTACCCACGGTTACCACACCGATGAGTCGGCCATCCCGCAGTATCGGTGCCGCTACATACATGATGCTGCTGAACTCGTCTTCGGCCACCTCCCGGGTGGTGCGCGCCCCGTACTCACCGCGCAGGGTGAGGTAGACATCGTTCCATTGGGAGTAGTCCTTACCCAGATCCTGCCCCAGGGAGTGATAGCGCACGATGCCTTGGGCATCGGTGACATAGACGATCAGATTGGGATCACGCTTCTTCAGAAACCAGATGCGCGCATCGAGACGTCGCTGGGCAAAAGCCCGCATGGCGCTTTCGAAACGACCGCTTTGCAGAGCGTCCTGATCCATTTCATCGGCGACCAGTTCCGCCACCAGGTTGGCGGTGTCCACCAGCACCTCTTCCAGTGACTGACGCATCCCGGGAACCAGCTCCGCCGAGAAACTGCGCATTACGAACCAAATAGCGAACCCGAGGAGTAAGAAATAGGCAAGAAAGATGCGAACGCTAAGATTCACGAACGCTACCACTGATACTGTAACCCATGCCGCGATGGGTCTGGATGGGATTGTCGTCCCCGCATACCTCACGCAGTTTGGCGCGCAGGGTCTTGATGTGGGTATCCACGGCACGTTCCAGGCTGTCACCCGGGTCATTCCAGACCTGCTCCATGATCTGATTTCGGGTGTAAATGCATTCCGGGTGTCTCAGCAGGGTTCGCAACACCTCATACTCATAGCGGGTCAGATCGAGCCAGACCTGATGATAGCGAATACGGCAACGCCCCAAGTCAACCTCGAAAAGGGTCTGTTGCACAGGCTCCGCAGCCCTGGTTGATCGGCCCCGTTTGAGGATCGCCTTGACCCGCGCGGTCAACTCCCGGGGACTGAAGGGCTTGCCCATGTAGTCGTCGCCACCGATCTCAAGCCCGACGATGCGGTCCACCTCTTCGTTGCGAGCGGTGAGAAAGATAATGGGAATCTCCGAAAAGCGCCGGATCTCCTTACAGAACTCAAAGCCGTTACCGTCAGGGAGGCCCACATCCAGGATTAACAAGGCAGTCTGCGGATGCTGGCGTAGCCATGCGACACCCTCCCTTCCGAGACGATGCCACTCTGAGCCGAACCCTTCGCTTTTCAAGGCATACAGCACCATGTCCGCAATTGCGGACTCGTCTTCGATCAGCAACACAACCGGCAATGGATTACTCACATTTCTCCCAAGTGGTTTGATTACACTCACAAGGCCAATCGCTCTATTGAGCGGAAAAATTGTCCATCACTGAAACCTTACCAACCTATCGGTTTTTAGGACAGGCAATAAAATACTACATATTCTATCAATCCTCTGGATTTATCAAAAGAAGCCTTATGGGGCATACCGCATCTGCTTCGCGACTATTCCAGATATCTCAGGTTGACTGAAAGTCGAAGGCATATCAGATCAAAGCGAAAGCTTCCCTGCACCTCCTGCAATAACCGGAACCGGCTCATTGCCGGCATTGGTGTGTTGTCTGTGGTCATTGATCTTACGAATGACCACACATACCTTTTGTAACCAATATGTAACCTGCTCCATTCTAAGTTCTATGCCACCAGGGGGGATTTTTCTTGCACCCACGATCACCATTACAGGATCCTGGTTGCACCGCAATCAAGTGCAAGACCAATTCCAGACGCGCAGTAATCGTTTTATATATCCGCACGTTAACACTGGCATCAAATAGGCATTCGAAAGGAGATTCAATCATGACAACGAAATACACAAATCCACAATTCATCCCCAGTGAAAATGGATTTAAATTTAGTAATACATTTGACAACGCACTCTATTTCGGACCTTTCGATTGGTCCATTCGTACATCCGGCCGTTGCGGCGGAATGTCATATTCCGCTCTTGACTATTTCCACTCACACAAGAGCATACCTGAAATAACAGAAACACCACCCGATGGCGATTACATTGGAGACTATATACTACAACGACAGTTTCATACATTTAGCAGTGTTGCCGATGAGTTTATTACCGGAACATTCGCACCAGGTGGCGGCGACATGTTTTATCAAAGATGCCATCCATCAGGCGGCGTAGACTTTAATACATTCAAAAAAAGCATTGACCAGAACAAGCCCTGCAATCTGGGTCTATTTTCTGCTCAAGGAGGATTGCAAAACATTGGGAACTGCCATCAGGTACTGGGGATTGGTTATACAAAACACACGCAACCAGAACAGTCTCTCATTCACATTTACGACCCTAACAAACCCGGAAAGGAAATGGTACTGCGACTCAATTCAAGCAAAAAAACATGGGAGGAGTATTATTTTGACCCCTCCGAAAAACAACTTGGTTCTCATTATAAATCCTGGAAGGCGTGGTTTGCAGACACCGGATACCATCAACACAATGTACCATCGGACATCCCAGATCGCATCACAGACCTTTCAGGAAAAGATTTGACTCACTGGAACCCACCAACTGAAATGTTAAGAAATTACCGTTTTGTCAGCTCTCGCTTTTCAGGAAATAACGCTCTAAATAGCTGTGACTTTAAAGGTGTCATCGCAAGAAATTCACTTTTTGACAGAACATCAGCAGTCAAGTCAAGTTTTCTAGAAGCCGACCTATCCGGCACTAACTTCATTAATGCCAACCTTCGAGGCTCTACGTTCACTCACGCGATACTCTACAAAGCCAATTTCGAAAGAACCGACTTAAGTGATACTGATTTCGCTTATTGCCAAGGATATTCCGGAGCAAGCAGCACCTCAAAGTTGAATTTTTCAAATGCAAAATTCAATAATTCAAACCTAACACATGCGCAAATGAATGCGAGCAACTTTTCCTACTCTTCGATGGCCAATTCTAAATTCAGGTCCGCCAGGATGAGAGACAGTAAATTTCTGTTTTCCGCGTTAAACAATGTCAACTTTAGCGGCACTAATAATACAGACAAAACAGACATGTACAGCTGCGATTTTAGAAATGCCTCATTTAAGAATTGCAAACTCGAAAATACAAATCTGTCACGATCCGACCTTTCTAACGTACCCATTTCCGGATGTTCTTTTAACAGCGCGGAATGCAGCAGAACAAAATTTGTCAACAGCGCCATTGAAAACACCTCCATGACAGACGCGGATGTTAGTTACGCTGATTTCTCTGGGGCAGCACTAAATAAGGTCGATCTTTCTAATGTGAACTTTGACGGATCAAAATGGCGGGGAGCTTCACTGAAAAGCTGCAGAATGGGCCCACAGATGATGAGCTATATTCTTTCTCACGGTGGAAGATTCTAATCACACCAAAACACATATCTCAGCCGGAGCCCTCAACTATTAACCCGACACCTGAGTAGTTTAGACTCCGCCGTCGCGTATCTGTCCGCAGCAAAACCACGAACTCAGACAGATACGCGACGATCTATCGCTTGCCCTATATTCGCAGTAAGCTGCACTGCCTCGATCAGAAACATGCCAGGCAATGGCCCTTTCCACCTGTCAGTACTTGATCAAAATCAGACCAGATTTCCCTGATGATCGTATTTGACTAAAAGGCAATCCGATATGCCATAACTCTTTATTATCCTCAATTCCACCAACATAGAGATTCTTCATGTCATCGATGGCAAACACATTGACCTCTGTTAAAGTTCAATTTCGACTGAATTCGCCGCAAGACTAGCCTTTCTACGGGCTTCTTCAATATCCCCACCACGCGCCAACACCACCCCCATCCGTCTTTTCCCTCTCACTTCCGGTTTACCGAACAGGCGCAACTGGGTATCCGGCATCTCGAGGGCCTTTTCCAGTTGACTGAAGCGCAGGCTGGATGAATCCCCCTCGACCAGAATCACCGCGGAAGCTGAAGAACCATGCTGCACGATATTGGGAATCGGCAGACCCAGGATGGCCCGGGCATGCAGGGCGAACTGGGAGAGATCCTGGGAGATCATGGTCACCATACCTGTGTCGTGGGGACGGGGTGAGACTTCGCTGAAATAAACCTCATCGCCCTTGATGAACAGCTCAACACCGAAGATGCCCCGTCCGCCCAGGGCGTCGGTCACCTGCCGGGCGATCTCCCGCGCCTGCAGCAAGGCCACTTCGCTCATGGGTTGGGGCTGCCAGGACTCCTGATAATCCCCATGCTCCTGTCGATGTCCGATGGGCTGGCAGAAGGCGGTCCCCTGTTCGTGGCGAACGGTCAGCTGGGTGATTTCATAGTCAAAATCGACAAAACCTTCAACGATCACACGGCCCGCGCCGGCACGCCCGCCCTCCTGGGCATAGCACCAGCTGTTGTCGATATCCGCGGGGCTTTTGATCGTGCTCTGGCCCTTACCCGAGGAACTCATGATCGGCTTGACCACACAGGGGATACCAATCTCGGCCACCGCTTGTTCGAAATCCTCACGGTTGTCGACGAAACGGTAGGGCGACGTAGGCAGTCCCAATTCCTCGGCGGCGAGTCGCCGGATACCTTCCCGGTTCATGGTAAGCCGTGCGGCGTTCGCGGTGGGAATCACTGTAAATCCTTCCTGCTCCAGCGCCACCAGGGTATCGGTGGAGATCGCTTCGATCTCCGGTACGATGTAATCAGGACGCTCCAGCTCGATCACCCGTCGCAACGCTTCACCATCGAGCATGGAAAAGGTGTAGGAGCGGTCGGCCACCTGCATCGCCGGAGCGTGCTCGTAGCGGTCACAGGCGATCACCTCACAACCGAATCGCTGCAACTCGATGACCACCTCCTTTCCCAATTCACCGGAGCCACATAACAGAACCTTGGTAGCGGAAGGGGAGAAAGGGGTACCCAGCGTCGTCATGTGTCGGTCCTTATTTGTTGCGAATGGTGGTATGCAATGTGTCGGCATCTTAACCCGTGTGCGCCATCCAGAACAGCCACGAACCGCTAACCCATTTCCCGGGCTACCCGTTTTTACTATTAACCCACTTGAGGATTTCACCTTTGACGCCAATGCTGCGCGCACGTCCCCTATTCTTCGCCATGTACATCCGATGATCGGCCAATTCGACCTGAGATTTCCAATCATCGATCTCATCAAAGCGGATTTCTGAAATCCCGATACTGGCGGTCACGGGTTCGCCATCCGGACGTCGACCGACACCGATCTGCATGATCCGCCGTACCACATCATTCGCCACTTCCGGCCCTGCGGTCGGCAGGACCACGATGAACTCTTCCCCGCCCCAACGGATCACGCTGTCACCTTTGCGCAATGTCTTGCAAAGCATCTGCGCCACGGTTTTCAAGGTGGCGTCACCCTGCTCATGACCGTAGGAATCGTTGATCGACTTGAAATGATCCAGATCCAGGTAGAGCAGAGACAATTCGCTTTCGTTCATCTGGGCCAGACGGAACTGCAGATCGAGCATTTCAATACCGGCACGCCGACTCAGCGCTCCGGTGAGTACATCGTAGCTGGTGCGGCTGACCTGAGAGAGCATGTAGCGCAATTGACTCAATGACGAGAACAGGGCAACCCCGAGAATCAGAATCAGCAGCCAGAGCGTGGAAACCGTCTTGAGGATCTCTCCCTCACCCTGAGGGATGACGACGATCAGGGTCAACAGGAACATGGGCACCGCGTAGGAGATTAATTCACTCAAGGTAAGCGGAAACAGGGTCAGACCCGCCACCATGACGAAAGGCAGCAACCCATAGAACCCGGCGACGACCTGTTCGCTACCGCTCAGTGGATAGCCCTGGATCCAGTACTCGGAGATGAGATAGAACAAGGGTGTTACCGCCAGCATCCCTGTCAACAGCAGTCGCGCATGCATTAGGGAGACCTCATGTCCGGCCCGCCAGGCCAGCAAAGCGAATATTGCTCCTGAGATCAGACGAATCCAGATCAACTCGCCCCACAATGCGCTCGGCAGGAACAGCAGATCAATCAGTGACCAGGCAGGCACCAGCACGGCAAAAACCGAGCAGAAAAAAAACACCCGGCTCTGGATGATGGCCGCACGGTGACGGGAGATGGGCAGACTGTGGTTCCGGGTCGTGAACAGCTCATACAACTGATCACGTGTGTAAATCCCCAACGATTCATTGATGGATATATACATAGATGTTTGTCATCAGGTTGGTGACGGCCATGCCTTCGCACTACAACATCCTGCCAGGATAATCAGTTCCCTCCACGAAACATCTTTCCCTCAGCCCATTATATGAGACGGGATTATCACCCAAGCAAGTGATTTCTGGACCTGCTAAAGTATATCTACATGATCCTGATCAATAACCGCGGCACCCAAACAGTTTATGTCTTGTCGGATTGCGGCCATCATGTACGGCTATTCCAGGGTTCGCGGCATCGGGTTTGCAAAACACGACAATCCCGTACTTTGCGCATGGGTATTCGAAGCCACTGCGCATCAAATCATTTGCACCATCGCCAACCCGATACTAAGGTAGCGTTTAATGCAAACCGACACGGTCACGAAGCATACCTATTCCACACGTGTCGGAAGTTTGCACTCAGAAAGGACGCAAACCGGGACTCCGGAGGAACAACGTGGACAGCCTTGTGGACAATTTTTTCCACTACTTCCAGCCACAATACGCCGCATCGCAGGACCAGAAACGCTGCAGTTACGTCATCCGCTACCAGGTCTATGTGGAGGAACTCGGCTGGGAGGCGCCCAATCCGGTTTGCCTGGAGTCCGATCCCTGCGATGACTATGCACACCCCTGCCTGCTGCAACACAAACGCACCGGAGAGATTGCCGGTTGCGTGAGACTGGTGGTTCCGAAAACCGGGCAACACGAGACCTATCTGCCTTTCCAGCGGCACGAGATCACAGGCATCGACTCCAACCATCTGGAGCGTTGCCTGCCGTTGCAGGTGGGAGAGATCTCCCGTCTCGCGGTACCCAGCCTGTTTCGCCGCAGACGCAATGAATCCGGCAAACCCTTCATTCTCGACGAAAACAGTGCGGCCGAGGTCTACTCCCAGGAGGAACTGCGCAATTTTCCCAACATCGCCATCGGTCTCTACCTGTCCGCCATAGCCATGGTCGATCTGTGTGAACTGCAACTGGCGGTGGTCGTGATGGAACCAAGGCTGCAACGGCATCTGCAACGCTTCGGACTGCATTTTCAACGCATCAGCCCCCCTTTCGAACTGCGGGGAACACGCGCCCTTTTCGAGTTACAACGGGACGAGTTGACCACCCACATGCCGGACGAAATCCGCGCCCTCTACGAAGGGATCCGTGAGACCTTGCACAACCAGCCCTGGCATCCGACCGGAGCGACTCATGAGCGGGTTTGACTACCTCAGAGCCTTCTCCCGCAACATCGGCTGGGTCACCGAGGAGGAACAGGCACACCTGCGCACCGCGCGGGTCGCCATCGCAGGCATGGGCGGCGTGGGGGGAAGCCATCTGCTGACCCTGACCCGACTCGGAGTGGGCGGCTTTAACTTGGCCGATTTCGACCAATTCGAGCTGGAGAACTTCAATCGCCAGAGCGGCGCCAACCTCGACACCATCGGCCGACCGAAACTCGACTGTCTGATCGCATCGGCCCGCACGATCAACCCCGAACTCGATATTCGCCCCTTCCCCGAGGGGGTGGGTCCGGAACAGGCCCAGGACTTCCTCAAGGATTGCGACGTCTACCTCGACGGCCTGGATTTCTTCGCCCTGGAGGCACGCCGGGCGGTATTCGCCACCTGCCAGCGCATGGGCATACCCGCGGTCACCGCAGCCCCCCTGGGGATGGGATCCGCGCTATTGAACTTTCTGCCGGGCAGGATGAGTTTCGAATCCTATTTTCAACTCGAAGGTCATCGCGAATACGCACAATATCTGCGTTTTCTGGTGGGACTCGCCCCCGCCCGGCTCCACGCCGGCTATCTGGTGCTGCCGGATCGAATCGACCTGATCAACCGAAAGGGTCCCAGCACCGCCATGGGGTGCGAGCTCTGCGCAGGGTTCGCCGCCACCCAGGTACTCAAACTGCTGCTCGGGCGGGGCCGGGTCCTGGCCGCCCCCTGGGGGCTGCAGTTCGACGCCTATCGCAATCGCCTGAGCCGGACCTGGCGCCCGGGAGGGAACTGTCATCCACTGCAGCGGCTTGCGATCGCCCTGGGAATGCGTCAACTGCGAAACACGCTCTCCCAAACCCAGTCGGATTAGGGTGCGAATTTCGAGCTCCAACATCAGGGATGGGTTGATATGCTATGTTTTCCTAAGCAGACCAATGGGGAGGGACTGACATGCGTCGCACAGAGCATGGTTGGATTACAGCGATCCTGATCGGCTTGGCGCTGGTTTTTTCGAACCCGCTCGCAGCTCAGGACGAAGGCAGTCATTACGACCGCATCGCGCTCCGGACCCAGGCATCGGAAGCGGTTGAAAACGACACCCTGATCGCGGTCATGTACGCACAAAAAGAGGGGCCGGACCTGGCGCCACTCACAACCCAGGTCAATCACCGGATTGGCGAGGCGGTGAATCAGGCCCGTCAGGTACCCGAAGTCCGGGTCAGCACACTGGGTTACCAGACCTACCCGGTCTATCAGCAACAGGTCTTGAGTGGTTGGCGGGTGCGTCAATCGATTCGTCTGGAAAGTCGTGAAAACGAAATACTCAGCGCCTTGATCGGCAAACTCCAATCCGCGCTTGCCCTGGAATCGATTCGTTACACCCTCTCCAGCGAACGGCGCGAAGCCGTGGAACAGCGCCTTATTCTTCAAGCCATCGACGGCTTCCGTCAGCGCGCTGAACAGATCACCCATCAAATGGAAAGACGCCACTATCGGCTGGTTGAAATGACCATCCACACCGATGTCCCTGTGAATACACCGCCCCCCATGCGCGCCCGCATGATGGCAATGGAATCCAGCATCTCCCCACCCACCCTGGAGGGTGGCACACAGACCGTTCGGGTCGACATCGAGGGGCGTATCGAGCTCCAAACCGAGTAGCGGGTCACGCCTAGTGTCTCGTGCCAATGGGCAAAGATAGATCAGAGATAAAAATATCTAAGCATTGGACAAGATAATTTTTTGGTGAAAAAGTCAAATTTATATGCGAAATAGATTCGCAATTTACCTTAAAAAATTTGAACTAGATCTCAAGTTTGCAAATTTGTGAGCGCTATCGTTATAAGTAGAACAACGCTGCATTTTTATCTCGCGAAAAGGAACCTCTATGACTATTACAAGGATGGTCGAACGGAGGCAATGGCGTTGGGTTGGGTTGGCATCTCCTTTTCCACGTGAGGTTCGCAATGAACATCCTGAATAATCTCCCCATTAAGACCCGTTTGTATATCCTGGTTGGCCTGCTGATCGGAATTGCCGTTGGCATTGGATTACTCGGCCTCAATGGCATGAGTTCAGCGGACCAGTCCATTGACGAGCTCTACCACAAGGACATGGCACGTATGGACGCCCTCTCGACGACCTTGGAAAAGCTACATGACAGCCGCGCCCAGGTGCTGCTCTCACTACAGCACGATCCCGCATCCCCTTTCGCGAAGATGCATGACCATCCGATTTCCATGCATTTCGATCGGATCGAGAGGAATCTCAAGACCATCGATTCGCACTGGGAGGAGTATGAGGCCTCCGATTTATCCGCCGAGGAAAAACGCCTGGCCGAAGATTTCACGCCCGAACTGAGAAAATTCGAGTCCCAGGGTCTCGAACCGATCAAGGAGAAGATTCACGCCAACGAATTCACCGAGGCCAACAAACTGGTGCTGACCGTCCTCAATCCCTCCCTGGGCAAGCTGCAGGAAACCACCAATGCACTGCTTAAGGTACAGGAAAACATGGCGGCAGCCGCCTACGAAAAGACCGACGAAACCTACCACAGCATGATCACCCTTGTGGTCTCCAGCCTGGTGCTGGGCGCCTTGGCCGGGTTGCTGATCGCCTTTCTGACCATCCGTGAGATCAGCTCCGGGGTGCAGGTGGTGGAACAGACCGCTCAGCGCCTGGCCGATGGGGACCTGGCCGCCCGTGTCGACTACCGCAATAAAGATGAACTCGGGCGCATCGCCGACGCCTTCAACCGGATGGCCCAACGCTTTCACGATGCGATCAACCAGGTCAAGGATTCCGTGACGCAACTGGCCGCCGCGTCGGAAGAGACCTCCACCGTGACCGCCCAGACCACCACCGGTATCAATCAACAACTGAGCGAAACCAGCCAGGTCGCCACCGCCATCAACGAGATGAACGCCACGGTTCAGGAAGTGGCGAAAAATGCCGTTGAGGCCGCCGAAGCCGCGAAGGAGGCCGACACCACCTTCGATGAGGGCAAGCTGGTCATCGACCGGGTTATCGGTTCCATCGGCGAACTGGCCGGTGAAGTCGGCACCGCGGCGGATGTCATCCAGGAGCTCGAACAGGAGAGCCGTAACATCGGCACCGTCCTGGATGTCATCAAGAGCATCGCGGAACAGACCAATCTGTTGGCCTTGAATGCCGCCATCGAGGCCGCGCGGGCCGGCGAGCAGGGTCGTGGATTTGCCGTTGTCGCCGATGAGGTACGCACCCTGGCGGGCCGTACCCAGGAGTCGACCCAGGAGATTGAAGAGATGATCAGCAAACTTCAATCCGGGGCGGACAACGCGGTCAAGGTGATGAACAGCGGTAAGGACAAGACCCAGATCGGTGTCGACCAGGCCGCCAAGGCGGGTGATGCGATGCAGAAGATCAATGCCGCGGTGAACCGGATCTCCGAGATGAACACCCAGATCGCCGGAGCCGCCGAGGAACAGAGCACGGTCACCGATGAGATCAACCGCAGTATCATCAGCATCCATGAAGTGGCGGAACAATCCGCAGCCGGGGCGCAACACACCACCCAGGCCAGTCATGACATGGCGCGGCTCGCCGAGCAGCTCAAGGCGATGGTGGAGCGGTTTAAGGTCTGAGGGATGACGACGGCGAACCAGGAGTTTTGAGTGGTGAGTTTTTAGTTTTGAATTGATGAATTCGCTGCGCTCAGATTTTTTTACCCCCTCACCCATCCGGGAGATGCCAGGGATGAGGGGGGGACATAAACCGCTGTGAGCGCAGTGTACTTTACCCCCCGAACGGCGCTTAGTTAAGCGAATACCTGAATCCTTGGGTTCAGGTAATAGGTATCGTCACCCTGGCGTATGCCGGGATCCAAAAGAAAATTAACTGTCGACAATGAAAATCACGAGTTTCGAGCCGGTTATCGGCAACAGGGTCAAAGTCATCATTCTCGGGAGCATGCCTGGCAGAGCCTCTCTGGAGGCTAATGAATACTACGCCCACGCACATAACGCGTTCTGGCCAATTATCGGCGCCATTGCCGGTTTCTCGCCGACCGCCCCCTATTTGCACAGACTCGATGCCCTGAAGCAATCAGGCATAGCCCTGTGGGATGTGCTCCACTCTTGTAAACGGCCAAGTAGCGCGGATAGTGATATTATATCCGGCACAAGGGTCGCGAACGATTTTGAGGGGTTGTTTAGCGATCACCCGGAAATTGAACTCGTCTGCTTCAATGGCCGTGAAGCAGAGAAGAGCTTCAACCGGTTTGTATTGAGTAAACTGAACCTCAGAGAGATAGGCTATTGTCGCCTACCATCCACCAGCCCGGCATATGCGGCGCTCTCTCGTGAAAAAAAACTGGAAATCTGGCGCGCCGCAATCGAATCACTACTTGGGTGACTGGACGAGCTTAGAGAGCGTGATTAAATCCCCTCCGTGCAGTGACTCAGCCAGACATAACCCGTCCCAGGAATATAGGGTGAGCTTGTATCCACGGTATCAGCGGTCACGGTACGGGGGTGCCAGTCCAGCACCGGTGTGCAGCTCCCCTCCTCCCATTCGATCTCGGCCACCGCGTCAACGCTTCCGTCGATCAAATCATCGACCTGCCGTTCGACATGCCGGCCGTTGCTGTCGTACTGCTCTTCAAAACTGTAGCGATTATCGTTGCCGGGTCCTTCAGACAGAAAGTTCAGATACGAGGGTTGATTATCCCCGGTGTAGCCGAACTCAAAGGTCATTCGATAGTCAGGCAGCGCGGAAACCGTATCCGTAATCGTGTCGGGACGGGCATTCGTCAGGTAGGTGTAGGCGTAGCGTGAGACAATCCCGCTCTGGGTGGTGGTCTGGTTGTTCTCAATCACATACCCGGAGTCGTCATAGACGATCTCATATTCGAGAAGTGGCGTCGTTTCTCCCGCCAGGGTCATGCTGTGAGCCACAAGGCGCTGCCCGGAATAGGTTAACGTATGGCTGTATTGGGAAGTAACCCCGCCACTGCCATCCTCGATGGTGACATCGACCCGGGTAAGCAGATCATTGTCATCGTAGGTGTAGGTACTGGTTTGCCGCATCTCATCGTTGTAGCCAACCCAGGTCTGCAGACGGCCTTGTGCATCGTAGGTATAGCTGATGGTTTCATCCACCGGATCGAGGCCAATGGAATTCGACAGAGTACCCGCCAGATAGACATCCTCGGTACCGTCATCGTTGTAGGTGTAGCGTTCCTGCATGATTCTTCCATCGGTACCGTAGGCGAATTCCCGTACCCCTTCGAAAACACCGTTGTTATCAAAGTCGTAGCGTACCCGGGAGATTCTGAGATAGGTCGTCCCGGTATCGGGTGATCCGTCATCAGTATTGTCAGTCCCGCCGTTATCGGTGGGATCTCCTCCCCCATCGCCTCCTCCGCCCCCACCGCCACAGGCGGACAGAACCATCATGAGAAAAACAGATATGAGCGTGTTGCGCCCACCAGGGATGGCGGCGCGATTACCGATAAACATATGAAGCCCCTTGGAAATTTCCTTTATTACAAAGCCCTTGCCAGTGTGGTGCTTCATACCAGTGTACCCCGTCACAGATTCCATACCATTCAGCAAGTCAGAAAGAGGCCAGATGGCAGACATGCCTCGCAACAAATGACCCGCGGATGACCTGAGCCTCTCAGTCACCCGACCCATGGGGATCTTCCCGTGGGGTGATCACCTCCTCCACCGCACTGGGCGAGGCGGTGATCGAGCCGCTGATCAGCATCGGCGAGGCATCCAGATCCTGGGCGTTCATCATCTCGGCGATCCTCTGCAAAGACGAAAGCAATTGATTCTGCTCCCAGTCCTGAAGCTCATCCAGGCGACTCTGGAAACGCTCCTGCAACAGGGGCACCGACTGCCGCACCAGTTGCTCACCGGTTTCGCTGGCCCGAAGAATGATCTTGCGCCGATCCACCTCATCGCGGTAACGCACCAGCAGCTGCCGCGCCTCAAGACGCTTGACCACATCCGTGACCGTCGCCTGGCTGAGACTGACCCGCCGCGCCAGAGCGCTACCGGTCAGACCGCCGCTGCGCACGATTTCGGTCAACAGCAACGCCTGGGGGCCGGTCAGACCATGGCTTTGAACCAGGTTACGGGAGTGCTGATCAATGGCGCGAATCACCCGGCGCAGGGCGATCAGAATCTCCTCACTGAGATGGGCGTTACCCGACACTTTTCATCAGTCCTCTAAATATTTCAGTTTTGAAAACAATGCCATTGCTGGGGTTTTTCCAGCAACAAAGGGTGATATTTGAAATTATTTTCTTTAGTATACTAAGCAATTTCACGGCCCAATTAGGCGCGTCATTCATTCACTGCCAGGGCTGAACAGCGCTCAACAACCAACGGCTCATGCACCATCGCCTCATCCATCTGCTGATCTGCCTGATGATGCTCTATCCAGCAGCCCCAGTCCTGGCTGAAACACACACCCCCTTCATGCTCCACCTGACCCCGCCGCTGAGCAGCGACGGCAAGGCAAACCTCTCCTGGAGCCTCGAAGGCGAAGTCGCGGCGCAGATACAACAAAGTAACAACCCCGGATTCACCGAACCCCGCACCCTCTATCAAGGCAGCGACCGGGCCAGCGTGATCACCGGGCTTCCCGACGGAGCATATCACTACCGTGGACGCCGGGTGTACCCGGATGGCAGCACTTCGGCTTGGAGCGAACCGGTTGTCCTGCAGGTCGCACACCACTCCCTGCTGCGCGCCGGATTGTTCTTCGCCATCGGGGCCGTTGTTTTCCTCGCCACCACCGCACTGATCCTGATCGGCAACCGGCGCCAGGGTACCGACCATGAGTGAACCTGAGCTGCAGGTCGACTTTCCACGCCTGAAGTCCGACATCAAGGCCCTCGCGGCGATTGGCCGCGCAGCGGATCATGGCATCCACCGCATGGCCTTCACGGATGCGGACATGGCCGCTCGCACCTGGCTCAAGTCTCGCATGGTCGAGGCCGGTCTGCGGGTCCATCAGGATGGCGCCGCCAATCTGTTCGGTCGGCTCGATGGGGACGACGGCCAGGCCACGGTGATGACCGGCTCGCACATCGATACGGTACCCGGCGCCGGACACCTGGACGGCGCTCTCGGGGTACTCTGCGGCCTGGAGGCCCTGCGGGTGATACGGGAGCGGGAACTGACATTGAAACGCCCCCTGGAGGTGGCGGCCTTTTCCGACGAAGAGGGCCGTTTCGGCGGCATGTTCGGCTCCCAGGCCCTCAGCGGTCAGCTCTCACCGGAGTGGATCCTCAACGCCCGGGACCTGGCCGGCAACAGCCTTACCCAGGCCATGACGGACCAGGGCCTGGATGCCATGGACGCGCTCTCCGCGGCCCGCCCGCCCCAAAGCCTGCATGCCTTTGTCGAGCTGCACATCGAACAAGGGCCGGTACTCGACGCCTGCGGGGCGGCCATCGGCATCGTGGAAGGGATCTGCGGGCTGCGCCGTTGGGAGGTGCGCCTGACCGGCGTCGCCAATCACGCGGGCACCACCCCGATGAGCATGCGTCAGGACGCCTTCCAGGGACTGGCGGAATTCTCCAGCGAGATCGACCGGGTGCTCGAGGAGCACGGCGGTCCTGCCAGCGTTGCCACCATCGGCCGGGTCGACCTGTCGCCGGGGGCCGCCAATGTGGTACCCGGTGAAGCCACCTTCAGCCTCGAGTTCCGGGACGTGAACGCCGGGGTACTGGATGACCTCGGGGACGCCTTCCGACGCACCCTGTCCGCCATCGCCCGGCGCCGGGATCTGATGTTCAACTTCGAGGTACTGAGCGACCTGACCCCGGTCACCTGTGACGCGGGCATCCTGCAGCGCGCCGAGACCACCGCGCGGGAATTCGGTTACCTCACCGAACGGCTCCCCAGCGGCGCCGCCCACGACAGCCAGCAGATCGCCCGCATCGCCCGGACCGGCATGATCTTCGTCCCCAGCAAGGCGGGGCGCAGTCACTCCGCCGCGGAGTGGACCGCCTGGTCGGACATCCATGCCGGCGCCAATGTACTGCTGAACACCCTATATCAACTGACCAAAGAGACCCCCCCATGAGCGCCCCCAAAGACAATTCCCGGGACGATCCCTATGTCAACATCGACCCATTGCAGGAAACCTACCGCGAGCACATCGCCGAGGCCGCGGGGCGCACCCAGTCCCTGGAACGTCACAACACCGCGCTGTTGTGCATCGATCTGCAGTTCCTGGATGCCGCCCGGGGTTACGGGGTGTTCGCCGACGCGGAGTCGTCCGGGCTCCCCCCGGAGTCCCAGGATTACTATTTCGAGCGCCTGGAGACGTTCGTGCTGCCCAACGTGCGGCGTCTCCAGGAGACCTTCCGAGCCAACCGCCTGGAAGTGATCCATACCCGCATCCAATCCCTCACCCAGGACGGACGGGATCGGGGCCCCGGACACAAGCGCCTCAATCTGCATGCGCCTCCCGGCTCCAAGGAGGCGGAATTCCTGCCCCAGATCGCCCCTCACGGGGATGAGATCATCATCAACAAGACCGCCTCCGGGGTGTTCACCTCCACCAATCTGGAATATGTGCTGCGCAACCTGGGCATCACCGGCCTGTTCATCGTCGGGGTCTACTCCAACGAATGTGTCAGCACCGCGGTGCGCGACGCCTGTGATCTCGGCTTTTACGTCACCCTGATCTCCGACGCCATCGCCACCGTGACCCCCGAACTGCAGCAGGCGACTTACACCACCATGGAGGACCGTTACGCCCGGCTGATGTCCACCGACGAGGCCCTGGCGGAGATCGAAGGGGTATTTCTATGACCGGCGACAGCGCCATCCTGGATGCGGGAATCGGCTGGCTGATCCTCGCCCTGTTCAGCATCCTGTGGATCGCCCTGGGCTGGTGGCTCGGACGCCGGGCCACGGGTTTGGAGGGCTTTATGCTCGCCGGGCGCAAGGTCGGCCTGGCCCTGGGCACCGCCACCGCCATGGCCACCTGGGTCACCAGCAATACCACCATGGCTGCGCCCCAGTTGGCCCTGCAGATGGGCATCTGGGGGATGGTGGGCTACTCCCTCGGATCCGTCGGCCTGATCCTGTTCGCCCCTTTGGCAAGACGCATCCGCGCGCTCATGCCCAACGGTTTCACCAGCGGTGATTACATCCGCCTGCGCTACGGACGCACCGCCTGGCGGGTGTTTCTCGGCATCTCCCTGTTCTACGCCTTCGGCTGGCTGGTGAGTCTGGGCATGGCCGGCGGGGTGGTGATCAACGCCCTGACCGGCATCGACTATCACCTGGGGATGAGCGTAATCCTCTGGGTCTGTGTCATCTATACCCTGCTGGGTGGCCTGCGGGCGGTCATCGGCACCGATTTCCTGCAATCTCTGATCATCCTCACCGGGGTCGTCATTCTCGCCTTCCTGGCTCTGAACCGGGTCGGCGCGGAGGCGATGCACAGCCGGGTGCTCGAGACGCGGCCCGAGTTGCTCAATCTACTGTTCCCCGCCGCGATCATGTTCCTGTTCAACAACCTGCTGTTCGGTATCGGCGAGATCTTCCACTCCAATGTCTGGTGGAGCCGGGCCTTCGCGTTTCGCGAGGGGGTGGGCTTCAAAGCCTACCTGATCGCCGGGATCTTCTGGGCCCCGGTGCCCATCGTCGCCGGCTTTCTCGCCCTGACGGTACCGGCCCTGCAGCTCAACGTACCGGCAGCCGATATGGTCGGCCCCTTGGTGGCGGGCAAGCTGTTGGGGGAAGGGGGCGCCATCCTGGTGTTCATCGTGATCTTCTCCGCCCTGGCCTCGAGTCTCGACTCCCTGCTGGCCGCCACCTCCGACCTGATCCTGACCGATATCTATAAGGGCCACATCCGCCCCGGGGCCGATGCGACGGAACTGGCCCGCGCCGCCCGCTGGGTAGTACTCGGACTGGGGCTGATGACCTGGCTGCTGTGCTGGCCGAGACTCACCACCCTGGCGGAACTGCTCTACTTCACCGGGGCCTTTGTCGCCAGCACCATCTGGCCGGTCGCCGCGGGACTCTACTGGCGCGGTATCAATCCCCGAGGGGCCACCCTGGCGATGCTGGCGGGCACCGGCATCGGTCTGGCCAGCTACTTTCTGGTGGGTTTCTACGTGGCCGCCCTGGTATCCGCCGCGGTCTCCATGACGATCGTGCTGATCACCACCTGGCTCGCCCCGCGCCCCTTCGAATGGACGCAGCTCAACCCGGACACGGCCGGATAGGGAGACATACAATATGATCATCTCCGTCACCGCCCTCAAGATTCTCATCGTCACGGCCACCCTGATGGTAGCCGCCGCACCCCTGATCCTGCTGTTTCTCTGGGTGCTCGACAAAAAAGGAGGCAAGATCTGGTGAACCACCTCGACGCACAACTCAGCAAACCCCTGGAAGAGACCCCCCTTAATATTCAGGGATTCGAGCGTCCCCGAGCCCTCATGGAGGCCATCCCGGAAGATCTGGTGCCTCTGCTGGACCTGGCCCACCGCCCGGTGATCTCGGCCCGTCAGTTCAACCGCGCACAGCTGGTCCAGCTAAGCCGGCTCGCGGCGAAATACGAAACCGAGCCGCAACGCATCACCCGCCCCCTCACCGGCAAGATCCTCATCTCCGCCTTCTACGAACCGAGCACCCGTACCCGGCTCTCCTTCGAAAGCGCCTGGCACCGTCTCGGTGGCGATATCATGTCGATTACCGACCCGGCCACCACCGGGATCGCCAAGGGGGAGTCCCTGTTCGATGTGGGGGAGATGCTCAACCACTATGGTGACCTGGTGGTACTGCGGGACAACGATGACCGGGCGGTCTACGAGATGCTCGAGGCGCTGCGCATTCCAATCATCAATGCGGGTAACGGAATCGACGAACACCCCACCCAGGCGATGGCCGACATCTACACCATCCTCAAGGCCTTTCCCCAGCTGATGACCCCCGAGCCGCTCAAGGACTCGGAAAAGATCCGCATCGGTATCATTGGGGTTCCCAAAGCGATGCGCACCATCCGCAGCCTGCTGCTGTTTCTCGCCTGCTTTTCCCAGGGCATCGAGGAGGTGGTCATCATCAGCGAGGAACCGGAACCCTTTGACGAGGGGCAGTTCAAGGAGCTCGACGAGGCCGGCCTGAAACTGCGTTCAACCTCGGACATGCAGGCGATCCTGCCCGAACTGGACATCGTCTACCTCAACGCGATCGCCTGGGTCGACGGCACCTACGAGGCCTACGGCAAGGCCTATCGGCTCGACGCCAACTCTCCCTTGAAACCCGGAGCGGTGGTGATGCACCCCCTGGCCCGGGGCAGCGAACTCGATCGCAGCCTCGACAACACCCCATTCAACTGGTACTTCGCCCAGGCTCGGGGCGCGGTTTTCGTTCGCATGGCGCTGCTGTCTGCGATTCTCAAAAGTTATAGCTGAAACAAATTATGTGTGGCATTGCTGGATTCCTCTACGCCGACCGGGATCGCCCGGTCGATCCCGAAACCCTGGTGGCCATGGCCGCCATCCAACACCATCGGGGACCGGACGGCTTCGGCATCCGGCGCATGCCCGGCATCGGCTTCAGCCATGCCCGGCTCTCCATCGTCGATCTGGACGAAAACCGGGGACGCCAGCCCTTCGAGAGCCGCGATGGCCGCCTGATGCTGACCAAAAACGGTGAGTTGTACGACTATCAGCGAATCCGCGCCGACCTCACCGCCCGGGGTGCGCGCTTCCAGACCAAGAGCGACTCGGAACTGATTCTGCATCTCTATCCCCGGGTCGGCCTGGACGCCATGCTGCCGCATCTGCGGGGCGAATTCGCCTTCGCGCTTTACGACCGGGAGGAGGAGCGACTGATCCTGGTGCGCGACCGTTTCGGCATCAAGCCCCTCTACTGGACCGATACCGGAGAAGCCCTGGTGTTCGGTTCCGAACTCAAAGTGCTGTTCGCCCACCCCGAGGTGCCGCGCCGGTTTGATCCCCAGGGGGTCTATCACCAACTGATGCAGACCATCGTCCCCGGCACCACCACCTTCGCCGGTATCCATCAGGTGCCCCCGGGGCATCTGCTCGACATCCGCCGCAAGGATGGCAGGCTGCAGATCACCCAGCGCAAATACTGGGACATGGATTTTCCCCAGGCGTCCGATCGCCCGGCGGACTATGACGAAGCCGAATGGATCGAGGTGGTTCGCGCCCAGTTACTCGAAGCGGTGCAACTGCGTCTGGAGGCGGATGTCCCGGTAGGCTGCTACCTCTCGGGGGGCATCGACTCCTGCTCGATCCTGGGACTGGCCGCCGCGGCGCGGCAGAGCCCGGTCAAGGCCTTCACCATCGGCTTCGACAACAAGGACTACGACGAATCCCCCATCGCCGCCGAGATGGCCGCCAGCACCGGCGCGGATCAGGACGTGATGATGCTCGACGCCTCTCACCTCTACGACAACTTCGTGGAGACCCTGTGGCACACCGAGCGCACCATCTACAACACCCTGGGAGTGGCCAAGCTGCTGATGAGCCGGCATGTACGCAGCGTGAACTACAAGGTGGTATTGACCGGCGAGGGTTCCGACGAACTGTTCGGCGGCTATCCCGCGTTTCGCCGGGATATGTTCCTGCACGGACTCGATCACCTGAGCGGGGAAGAACGCCGGGAGTGGGAACAACTGCTCGCGGAACAGAACAAGCTGTTCAAGGGCGCGATGCTGGCCGAGGACGAAGTGCGCAATCCGGCCCTGGAGTCCCGGGTCGGATTCACCCCCAGCTGCCTGCAACCCTGGCTGGCCAGCGCCGAATGGGTGCCCGGGCTGTTGGGGGGTGATCTGGGCACCCAGCTGGGTGACTACGATCCCGGCGCGGCCATCGCGGAACGGCTCGACGCCGACATGTTGCGGGGACGCCACCCCCTGGACAAGGCCCAGTACGTCTGGATCAAGACCATGCTCGAGGGACAGATCCTCACCTGGGGCGGCGACCGGGTCGATATGGCCAACTCCATGGAGGCGCGTCCCCCCTTCCTCGACCACCATCTGGCGGAACTCGCCACCCGGCTGCCCCCCTCGCTGCGCATCAAAGGGCGCACGGAAAAGTATGTGTTACGTGAAGCGATGAAGGGCCTGCTGCCCGAGGTCCTCTACAAGCGGGAGAAGTTCGCCTTCATGGCCCCGCCCGCGCATACCGATCCCCACAAGTGGGCGGCCATGCGCGCCCTGGCCGACGAGTATCTCAGCCCTGAGCGCATCCGGGAGGCGGGAGTCCTGTCCGAGGACGGCGTGAAGGCCCTGTTCGCCCAGCATGAAGACAAGGCCCTCACCGCCGCCACCCAGAACCGCCTGGACGCGCTGATCAACCACCTGCTCGGAGTACAGATTTTGCACCGTCACTTCATCGCCAGTGACGTACCGGCCCAGGCCCGGGCCAAGGCCGAGGCGCTGAACTGGCGGGCCGATCAAGTCGCCTGACAGTCCCGTCACGACCAGAGACCAGCCACGGGTCACGCGGTATCAAGTGCGAGGTTGGTGATATCTTGGTATGCATTCCCACGCAGAGCGTGGGAACGAGGAGTTCTGGCGATATGGGCGTAAGCGACCAAGCGCTCGTTCCTACGCTCCGCGTGGGAACGCATACCCCTATCGAATCATCAGAGGTATCATGAACACGCACCCAACACACTGAACAATTCATGCATGGAAGGCATCATGGGAAGGACCCGCTACAAGATCACTCATCCCGATCACCCGCATTTCATAACCTGCACAGTTCTCCACTGGATCCCCGTTTTCACACGCCCGTCAACAGTAGACATCGTGTTGGAATCACAGAGATATTTGAAAAATGAAGGGTTACGCCTGTACGCCTACGTCATCCTGGAAAACCATCTCCACATGGTTGTACAGAGTCAAAATCTGTCCAAAGACATCGCACGCTTCAAGTCTTTCACAGCCCGGCAATTGATCTCTTATCTTGCTGAAAACCAGATTAAACAGATCCTGGAGCAACTGGCGTTTTACAAAAAAGCACACAAAGACGATCGCGCCTATCAATTCTGGCAGGAGGGATACCACCCGGAGTTGATTCAAGGCGAAGAGATGCTGCGTCAAAAGATCGAATATGTTCACCAAAACCCGGTCAAACGTGGCTATGTCGATCTACCCGAGCACTGGCGATATTCCAGTGCCCGTAATTATGCGGGCATGGCGGGTTTGCTGGATATCGACCATGACTGGTGAGGTTGTCGTATGCATTCCCACGCAGAGCGTGTGAACGAGAGTGTGGTCGCTCACTCTCATACTCCCAGAACCCCTCGTTCCCACGCTCTGCGTGGGAATGCAGACAGGACTTCACGAAAACGACGGTCCTGAGCGATTCGCCCAGGACGCGTTGCTCGTTC
Organism: Candidatus Thiodiazotropha sp.; assembly: GCA_050291245.1. Taxonomy (GTDB): domain Bacteria; phylum Pseudomonadota; class Gammaproteobacteria; order Chromatiales; family Chromatiaceae; genus Thiodiazotropha. Next base: position 60,429 of record JBNKJP010000058.1, read on the forward strand.
TCTCACTTTTTATTGTGGATTCGTCTCAGCTTCCATACCAGCCCCCGGCTCCTCCATATCTGCAGGATCAACCTCCATGGACACCGCATCATCCTCCATCAGCGAAGGATCGGTTTGCATATCACCCGACGCATCCTCCATCGAATCCGGCTGCGCCATGGGCATAAAAGGCTGTCCGTTCACCAACAATTGTCCCGCCTCGAAACTAACCTGGGTTTTGAGCAGACTACCTTCACGGGTGACATAGCCCATATCGGTAAACATCGCGACCTGCTGTTGAAACTGCTCAGCCATCATCTGAGCATTGGCCGTCACTTGCGCAGCCGCATCCTCATCGGTATTACCTAACAGTTCACTTTGTGGCGGGTTACGCAGCAGATCGAGCACCATATTCTCATCAAGGGTGAACTCACCACGGGCGACCAGACTCGATAGCACCAGGAAGGGGTTCTCCATGGCCGCATCGATATTCAGCGCATCCATTCGAACCTGACCGGTCAACAGGGCCTCTCCACTCCCGGTGGCAAAGCTGACACGGTCGAGGTGAATTTCCGGATTATGGTCCAACAGGCGTTGTCCGTGCGCCTTGATGACCGGCATCAGCGTTTCATCAAAGGTGGATTGATCGTCCGCAAACTTGCTCAGTTCCGCATCAAGTCCCACCAGCGCCTGGCTGAACTCTGCGAACGTCCGTCCATGCAGGTGCTTGAAAGAGATATCGAAATGAATAGGTCCGACCCCATTCTGGCCGAACTGCAGTTTCTCCATTCCCAACCGTTCCAACACATTGAGAAAATCGCCTTCCTTCGCGAGATCCACATCATAGGCAATCTGCTTTATCACCACGGGGGTTTGTGGATGCTCGGGAGTGGCGACCGAGACCTCATCAATCGTAATATGCTGGTTACCGGCATATAGCGAGTCGAAATCCTGGTAGAGCTTCTCCTGCACGCTACTCAACTGAATACCGGAGACATGAATCTTACCGCCTTCATCATCGGTAAAGTTTACATGGGGTGCCATCGCATTGAGTGTCAGTTGTTCCATATCCGCGGAAATATCCATTTCTCCCGATACGCCCTGCCAATCGAGAGTAACCGCCATATCTGTTTCGGAACCGGAAAAATCCGGCATAGTGAGCGCCAACTCCGGACTGCTGAATGAAGCATGGCTACTACCATCAAAGTGGATCAGCATCTGCTGGGTAAACAACGTTTTACCCGCCAATTGCTCGAAAAACTCCGCCGCCGCATCATCGGTGAGCTTTACTTCCGTGGTGGTCGCGGCTGCGGCAACAGCCGATAGATCGGGAATGGGACCGTGCGTGATATCACTATGAACCATCAAGGTCAAAGATTTCGACTCGGTGGACTGGTCGTCAGTGGCGGCCAGGACCTTTGAGAGTGAGGGCTCCATAACAATTTCCAGAGTCACGGTTTCCGTCGACTTAAACACCCCACGCTGATAGTCCCGTTGCAGAATCTTTACATAGGGTGTCTTCTCCAGCAATTTGTCATACTGGGCACTGAGTGTGGCCTCGGTCTGTTTGCCAAAATACCAGGAAGCCCCTGTATATCCGGCCCCAAGACAGGCGGCGACGAGTACCGCGGATAATGCTTTGTTCATAGTGACTCCATGAGAAATGTGTTACCGAAATGCACATATTGGTGAACACTGGCCATGGAAGGAGGACCGGAATGAGGAAAACTCACGCATCCATGCCAACAGAAACATCCGATTATGCAGCGCGTGATTATCCGAAAAGACAGCGGATTTGTCAGCATTTTGATCTCTGTTCAGGCATTTGCTTCATCGACGGATGCCAACCAGACACACGGTTGTGAGGAATTGAATCACAATCCCATTCAAACAGAACCGTTTTCCGGTTTTCAGACAGATATGGGAGAATGCACAAAGTAACCTCCCGTCCCAGGAGACTGACCATGGACAGAAACCAGCAAACCGGACTCTTCTTTTTAGGGCTGTTTATCGCCGTTGGCCTGGCCACCGCGGGCTACTACGTCGGCCAAACCCTGTACAATGCAAAGGTCGCGCTCAATACCGCGGAAGTCAAAGGACTCGCCGAGCGGAGGGTCAAAGCCGACCGGGTCAACTGGACGGTCTCCCATTGGGTCAGCGGCAAGAGCCGGGATGAGATTCCCACGCTCTACCAGCAGGCGGAAAAAAACCAGCAGGCGATTATCGATCTGCTGAAAGAAAACGGCTTCTCCGACCAGGAGATCCAAATCGGTGTCTTCAACTACCAAAATCAAGAGTACCGGGACGAAAACCAGAAACTGGTCGACCAGACACATACCCTGGCCGGTGCGATCAGCATCGAGTCGGGCAAAGTGGACCAGATCACCCAGGTGCGCAGCAAGGTCAACAAGCTCATCGCCCAGGGCATCGATATCGACAACGGCACACCGGCTTTCCGCTTCACCAAACTCAACGACATCAAGCCGGAAATGCTCAGCGAGGCCACCAAGAACGCTCGCATCGCCGCCAACGAATTCGCCAAGAACGCAGGCGTCACCGTAGGCGGAATCCGCAGCGCCACCCAGGGCAGCTTCTTCATCCGTGACGCCGGAGAGGAGTACGGCGACACCACCAAGATCGACAAGGATGTGCGGGTGGTCACCACCATCACCTTCTATCTCACGGATTGACCCATTTGCTTAAGTTTTGTGAAATCCGTTGCACCACTCCCCCCTTCCACTGGATCTATAATGTTGCACTTTTGGATTCATCTCACTCAACGCGACCCCGGGGTCTGGGTGAAGTAATCATTTTGCGAAATAAATCATGGACATTCTACCCAAAAAGATCCACGAGACCCTGAGCGCCAAGGGTGTCACCCATATCTACTCCGCAAACAGCGTGTCCACCGCCTGCCGCCTGCTCAGGCACCGCTGCCTGATGTCCCAGGTCAATATCGACCGCCTCGGCATCGGCGGTCAGTCCTCACCCGGGGTGGACGCCTGCGCCGAGGACTACACCCGTTGGAATGACGTATTCACCGAAACCGTGGATATTCATCGCCATACGGGAAGCATCAATCCGGCCGGCCCCGTGGTTTTCGAACTGGATCTCGAAATCATCCGCAATACCTACACCGGCAAGGTCTGGGTCACCCGCAGCAACCCTTCCGAATGGGGCCCCCAGACCCATCAGGAGCGTAAGTGGTTCTCCTCGGCCATCGACCTGGAGCACTATTTCTCCCCCACGTCATCCGATCACTTGGCGGTGTTTCGCCATTGCGGCGGCAAGCTGCCCATCCAGGGCTATCTCAAGCGGATCCTACTCGATGACCCAGAACTCGAACTCCGCTCACAGGGTGTCGATTGTTACAGCATGGCCTATGGCGCTTTGAAACTCGCGATGACGGATGGGGGGTTCGACGTACCGATTGTGCGGCGTACCTGTGACGCTTCGAGCGAATCCCATGAAGGCTATCGCGCCGATGATAACGCACTCCAGCACGGCTTCTGTCCCTAATCTGAATCGTTCAGGCCATCCCCGCACAGTTGAACTATAGTTAGTGGAGCAGCAAGTAATAGGCCGTAGGTATGTGCCGCGTCACTGAAGCAAAACCGGCCTGCCGTTGCGTTGTTGAATAGCAAGAAGCAGAGGACAGCCTGACGAAACCCCCTTATGCGCATATCGGGTATACGCGCTGACGCACAGGGATCCAGCCCGTAACACAGGCATCACATCAGTCTGCCCACGCTTCAACGATAAGGAGAAGGCCGCGTGCAGACGATCAATCAACTTTTGCAAAACAAAGGCAACCATGTCGAAACCGTGGAGACGGACGTCACCGTATATGACGCACTCGTCCTCATGGCCGACAAAGGTATCGGCTCCCTGGTCGTCCTTCAAGAAGGGCGTCCGGTCGGCCTGTTTACGGAGCGGGACTACGCCCGCAATATCATTCTCAAAGGACGTACATCCAAATCAACCCCGGTCTCGGAGGTGATGTCTTCACAAGTCCTGGTGGCAAACCCGCAGCAGAGTGTCGAGGAGTGCATGGCCGTGATGACCGAGAAACGGGTACGTCACCTGCCGGTGATGGAGGATGACAAACTGATTGGGATCATCTCGATCGGTGACTTGGTGAAAGCGATCATCGACGACCAGCGTTTCGTGATCGATCAACTGGTCAGCTATATCAACGGCTGAGGATTATCTTCATGGTGCTCCCTCCGTATGGATTGCCAGCGGCTAATATTACGACGTTCAGTTTTCTAAGTGTCCGCCGATAAACCCGCAATAATCTAATATAGTCCGTAAACCGTAGATCACAGGAGACGCCAATACCATGTTTGGATTCGTGAATCGTAACAAAATCCAACAGCAACACATGGACGAGTTGTCCCAGATCAATCAGAAAACCCAGACGCTTGAGGAAAACAATGCGGCGCTGGAAGTGACTAACGCGCAACTTCGCCAGGAACTGGAATCACTCAGGTCCGAACTCCAGCAAGAGAACCGACTGCTGGCCAACTTTACCACCCTGTCCGACTCTTTCAATGAACTGCAACACTCCCTGGCGCATACCGCCGCCAGCCTGAAGGGCGAAAAAGAGAACGCGGTACGTAGCTCCAAGATTTCCGCACAGGCCATATCCGGAGTTGAAACCATGAGCCGGGAGATTACCCGAGTCACCCAGATCTCCAAAGAGAGTTCCGACAGCGTCGTCAAATTGAGCGCCATCGCGGATAACATCAGCAACTTCGTGAACATCATTCAGGGTATTTCCGAACAGACCAACCTGCTGGCCTTAAACGCGGCTATCGAGGCGGCGCGGGCCGGTGAGAGTGGACGCGGCTTCGCGGTGGTGGCCGATGAAGTACGCAACCTGGCCGGCCGGACCCGGGAGGCCACCTCTGAAATCGCCACCCTGGTGGAGACCATTACCCAGGAAACCCGTCAATCGGTCCAGACCATGTCATCGGTTTTGCAGATCACGGAAAATTTCGACCAGCAGGTGAACGATTCCATCGAGAAGATCAACCAGCAGTTCGAAATCTCCAAAACCATGGAGAAAACCATAGCCTCTACCTCCTTGCGTAGCTTCATCGAACTGGCCAAACTCGATCACTTGATCTTCAAGTTCGGCATCTACAAGACCTATATCGGCCAATCGGACCTGACGCCTGACACATTGGCACAGCACACCAACTGCCGCCTGGGACAGTGGTACTACCAGGGCGAGGGGCATGCCTGCTTCTCCCAGCTGCCGGGTTACCGGGATATCGAAGCACCGCACAAAGTGGTACATGACAACGGCGCCCAGGCGCTCAGGTATTGCCAGAGCGGTGACCGTCAGTCCTCCATCGATGCGATCGCCCGCATGGAGCAGGCCAGCCTGGAGGTATTGAGCAAGCTGGAAAGCCTGGCTCAAGCCGGTGAGGCGAACCCCAACCTGATGTGTGCCGACACCGCCATAGCCTGACCGGGTTGTTTCGTCAGATCTGTTCTCGGATTGTCGAAACACATATCGGGTATTCGCCTGACGTGACCGCTCGACCCGTCGATGCCACTCCGTGCGGCTCAGAACAACGCCGCAGCGCGCTCCCGCATCTTATCGACAATCGCATAGATGCCTACATGGCGATTGGGACTCAGGTGCTCTTCAAGCTGCAGGCGGGTGAATAGTTTATCAACGTCCATCTGTTCGATCTCGTCCAGGGTCCGGTGGGACAACAGATCGATCAGCAACGCCAAAACCCCTTTGATCACCGCGGTATCACAATCCCCCACGAAACGGATCCCCCCCCGCCGGTCCGGGTCCGCCAGTGCAACCACATGCACCGTACTCATGCAGGGTTTGACCCAGTTCTCACCGGTCTTCAACGCATCAGGCATCCCAGGCAACTGCTCACCGAGTTCGATCAGGTACTGGTAACGGGACTCCCAGTCGTCGAGAAACTCGAAACTCTCCACGATCTCATCGATCTCACTCATGGGATTATCCTGTTGTGTCCGATCCTCAACTGCCGGTGGTTCAAACGCTGAAGGATTCGCCACAGCCACACATCTCCTTGATATTGGGATTGATGAAATCGAACCCTTCGTTGAGGATGTTGGTTTTAACGAAGTCGATGGTCATCCCGTCGAGCATCGGCAGGCTCTGTGAGTCCACCACCACCTTGACCCCCTGGGATTCGAACACCCGGTCCTCACCCTCAACCGCGTCGGCATAATCGACCACGTAGGCGAAACCGGTGCACCCACTCTTTCGGATACCCAGGCGCAGTCCCATGCTCTCAGGTCTTTCAGCCAATATCTTTCGCACATGACGTGCGGCGTTTTCTGTCAATTGAATCACCGTTATTACCTCTTCGAGGAGTTTTGAGTTTTTAGTTATTAGTTTTAAGTTGCGGCTGGCACGCAACGCTGCAACTCAACACTAAAAACTCATAACTCATAACTCTTCAGTCACTGCCCGCCGCCTCGATCTTGCCTCGAATCACTTCATTCAATTCCTCACGTAAAGTCTCACTACTGAACCGTTCGATGATTTCACGTGCGAATCCCTGGCACAGCAGGTTCCGTGCCTGCACCGGATCCAAGCCCCGGGAACGCAGGTAGAACAGTGCCTGGGGGTCGAGTTGTCCCACCGTGGTGCCATGACTGCATTGCACGTCATCGGCAAGGATCACCAGTTGCGGTTTGGTGTCGATCTCCGCCCGTCGCGAAAGCATCAGGTTGGCATTGTGCAGATGCGCATGACTCTTCTGCGCCTGTTCGCGTACCTGGATCACCCCATCGAACACCGCCTTTCCGGCGCCGCTGAGAATGCCTTTGAAATTCTCCCGGCTGGTGCAATGCGGCACCCCGTGGTCCACATCCAGGTGGATATCGGTCAATTGTCCGTCACCCGCCATGTAGAGCCCGTCAAGTTCACAATTCGCGCCCTTCGCGGTGAAACAGTTATGGATCAAAGTGCGGGACCAGGCAGCTCCCAGGGAGGCCTGCACGCCCTGGTAATGCGCGTCCGCATCCAGGCCCAGATGCACCTCGCTGAGATGGTAGGTTTTACTCCCCTCCCGTTGCACCCGCTGATGGTGTAACCGTGCACCCGGTGCCAGGGAGACCTCACACACCAGATTGTTGAAACAGCTGACCGGGTCATCCAGGGTGATGTAGCGCTCAATCAGACTGGCCGAAGAGTTCGCCCCCAGGATCACCAGGTGACGACTGCGCAGGGCACAACCCTCGCTGGCCCGGGTGGTCACATGCAGCAGTTCCACCGGAGATTCGAGCTGAATGCCTTCATCCACACGGATCACCGCCCCATCATGCAGGGTTGCCAGATTCAGGGCGGCGAAACCGTGCTCCCCGATACCGGACAGGACACCTACCCGGGACAGGGCCTGACGATCGCCGCTGGCCATGGCCGATCGCAGACTGCCCAGGTGCAGACCCGCTGTCCGTGTTTCTGAAAGGTCAGCCTGATAGACCCCATCAACGATCACCAGGCGTCCGGCAAGGTTCTCTTTAAGGCACTGCCGGATGACCGCGTGCCGGGGAAACTCCCGGTGAATCGCCACGGTGTCGAAGGCGTGGGACAGCAATCCGTCGATGCCGGTGTATTTCCAAGACTCCTCACGGGGGTGAGGATAGCCGATATCGGAAAACCGCTGCGCCGCAGCCTGGCGCTGCCCCAGCAGCCAGTCACCGGACTCCCTCGGCAAGCCATCGATGTACCTCGCGGTGGCTTCAAGCTGTTGCTCGATCTGCGGGTTCATGCCGCCGCCTCTTCCAGTAACCAGCCGTAACCACGGGCTTCCAGTTCGCGGGCCAGCTCCTTGCCACCGGAGCGGATGATCCGCCCGCCGGCCAGGACATGCACCCGGTCGGGTTCGATATAGTCGAGCAGACGCTGGTAGTGCGTCACCACGATCATCGAGCGTTCCGGGGAACGCATCATGTTGACCCCGTCCGCAACCGTGCGCAGGGCATCGATATCGAGCCCGGAATCGGTTTCATCGAGGATCGCGAGATAGGGTTCCAGCATCGCCAGTTGCAGGATCTCGTTGCGTTTCTTCTCCCCGCCGGAAAATCCGGCGTTGACTGATCGCTTGAGCAGTTTCTCGTCGAGCTTCACCGCCCGGGCCTTTTCCCGCACCCGTTTCATGAACGAAATGCTATCGATCTCGTCTTCGCCCCGGGCGCGACGCATGGCGTTCATCGATTCGCGCAGAAAGGTCATATTGTTCACACCGGGCAGTTCAACCGGGTACTGCATGGCCAGGAACACTCCCTGCCGGGCTCGTTCCTCGATTTCGAGGGATAGCAGGTCCTGCCCCCTGAAGCGAATCTCTCCACCGGTGACCCGGTAGCCATCGCGTCCCGAAAGGATATGCGCCAGGGTACTCTTGCCGGAGCCGTTGGGTCCCATGATGGCGTGCACTTCACCCGCCTTCACGTCCAGGTCTATGCCCTTGAGGATCGCCTTGCCGTCAACACTGGCGGTCAGATTCTTGATCGATAACATCTCCAAACCTCGTCATTTAGTAATTTTGAATTTTGAATTTTGAATTTCGGTGTTCGCTGCGCTCACGTGATTTAAATAAGCGTGTGCTTCGCACACTCATCCAATTCAAAATTTAAAATTCATAATTATTTAATCTCAGCCGACGGCTCCTTCTAAGCTGACAGCCAGCAGCTTTTGCGCTTCCACCGCGAATTCCATGGGCAGTTCGTTGAACACCTCTTTACAGAATCCGTTGATGATCATCGACACCGCGTCCTCTTCCGAGAGCCCACGCTGACGACAGTAGAACAGCTGATCTTCACTCACCTTTGAGGTGGTGGCCTCGTGCTCTACCTGGGCGGTCGGGTTCTTCACCTCGATGTAGGGAAAGGTATGAGCCCCACAGCGGTCACCGATGAGTAATGAATCACACTGGGTATGGTTGCGGGCGTTCTCCGCCTTGGCCGCCACCCGGACCAGACCGCGATAGGCATTGCTGCCCTGCATCGCCGAGATGCCTTTGGAGACGATGGTGCTACGGCTGTTTTCGCCGATGTGGATCATCTTGGTACCGGTATCGGCCTGCTGACGTCCCTTGGTCACCGCCACCGAGTAGAACTCGCCCACCGTATCCCTGCCACGCAGGATGCAGCTGGGATATTTCCAGGTTACCGCGGAGCCGGTCTCCACCTGGGTCCAGGAGATGTGGGAACGGTCGCCCCTGCAGTCACCCCGTTTGGTGACGAAGTTATAGATGCCCCCCCGCCCTTCCCGGTCACCGGGGTACCAGTTCTGCACCGTGGAGTATTTGATGCGCGCGTCTTCCAGGGCGATCAGCTCCACCACCGCCGCATGCAGTTGGTTTTCGTCACGCATGGGGGCGGTGCAGCCCTCCAGGTAGCTCACCTGGCTGCGCTCGTCGGCAATGATCAGGGTGCGTTCGAACTGGCCGGTCTTCGCCTCATTGATACGGAAGTAGGTGGAGAGCTCCATCGGACACTTCACCCCTTTTGGGATGTAGACGAAGGTCCCGTCACTGAACACCGCGCTGTTGAGGGCGGCGAAAAAGTTGTCTTTATAAGGCACCACGGATCCCAGGTATTGCCTGACCAACTCCGGGTATTCGCGGATCGCCTCGGACATGGAGCAAAAGATCACTCCCGCCTCGGCCAGGCTCGCGCGGAAGGTGGTGGCCACAGAGACACTGTCGAACACCGCATCCACGGCGACACCGGATAGCGTCTTCTGTTCATCGATCGGAATTCCGAGTTTCTCGTAGGTGGCCAGCAACTCCGGATCGACCTGGTCCAGACTGTCCAGGTTCGGCTTCTTCTTCGGTGACGAATAGTAGGAGATGGCCTGGAAGTCGATCGGCGGATGATGCACGGCCGCCCATTCGGGTTCGCTCAGGGTCAGCCAGTGACGGTAAGCCTCCAGACGTTTATCCCGCATCCAGTCAGGCTCCCCCTTGCGTTCGGAAATGGTTCGGATCACCGATTCGTCCAGCCCGGGGGGCAGGGTATCCGACGCGATCCGGGTCACGAAACCCTGGGTGTAGTCGGATGCGATCAGTGCATCCATCTGTGTGTCGGGTAAACCCATAAAAACACTCCGGTCATTACCTAGCAATTTACTCAGTTTTTGTCTTAAAATTTTTTCAGTCGGTCAACAGGCGCGCCTTGAGCCTGCGCTCACAGCGGGTCCGCCCCAGGTAGAGGCAGAGCATTTCAGAGAGCGCGCCCACGGCGATGAATACGAGTCCGAGCCGATACGCGGACAGGAACAGGAACAGGACCCCAAAAGCGGAACACATCAGGGTCATACCCAACACGGGCCCACCGCAACAACGCCCCGAAAAAAGTCGTTTCAGCCATTTCATGATCTCCATCCATACCCACACCGGGCGTCAACCAGCAATAACATAGTAATATAGTCAGGTATTGTTTTTTGCAAGCCCTAATCCCAAGGGAAATTCATGGAAATCTGTGAAGGGGAATACCAGATGACCCTGATGTTTCAGAAGATTCAGTCTTCCAGTACCGATTTCACACCACTTGAGATGAGCCGTTCGTAGAGGAATTTGTTCCGCCCATCCATATCGATGCCGAGTCCGCTCATCATAGTGAACAGATCATCGATGATGATTTCGGAGATATGCTGTCCATCCTGAAGCGACCCTTCCAGGTCATTGTTCATGGCCAGCATACAGGCCAGAACGCCGATCAGCTTGAGCTTGTCCAGTTCATCCTCGGGTTCAACTTCCAAGTTCGCGGCGGTGCCATTGGCCTGATCCGAGGATTCACCGGGTTTGAGTCCGATCGATTCGCAGAACTGATCCAGATCCTGCTGGCTGAAGTGGATGTCCGCGGGAAACTTGAAGCAGTTTTCGCCTTCCTGTAGCGCCCGGCCGATCTGCAACTCATCGTCGAAAACCAGAAACTTCTGGAAAAAATCCTCGCGACAAACGCCATTGATACTGACATTCTGATCGATCAGCGCACTGCTGTAACTGATCGTCATACCCTTTTTCAGATCATCGATATCGGAAGGATAGAGACGGAAATAGCCATCCACGTAGACCCGTTCGAATGATCGCGCGGAAACCTCGACCGAGGCAAAACCGGAAAAATTGAAGTACTGGGAAGAGAGCTCCCGAAGCAGCTTTTCTTCACCCACGTAGCGGGACGCCTGATCCCAATTCATGAATAGATCGCAATCTACTGCCATGGTCACGCAGTTTTCCTTCCAGGGGGACTCAGCCACTCAGGGCGCCGATCCCTTCTTACCAGGATTCGATTATCCATAAATGCGCAGAATTTCCAAAACCGGAATCACAGCCTGATCAACATTCGACCAGATTGACCGCAAGTCCGCCCCGGGAGGTTTCCTTGTATTTTGTCTGCATGTCCGCTCCGGTCTCGCGCATTGTCTTGATCACCTTGTCCAGGGAGACAAAATGTGATCCATCACCCCGCAGGGCCATGCGCGCGGCGTTGATCGCCTTGACCGCACCCATGGCATTGCGTTCGATACAGGGTACCTGGACCAGCCCGCCCACCGGATCGCAGGTGAGGCCCAGATTATGTTCCATACCGATCTCGGCGGCGTTCTCCACCTGCCGGGGGGTACCCCCCAACACCTCCACTAGGGCCCCCGCCGCCATCGAGCAGGCCGCGCCCACCTCTCCCTGGCACCCCACTTCGGCGCCGGAGATGGAGGCGTTCTCCTTGTAAAGAATCCCGATCGCCGCCGCACAAAGCAGGAACCGCACCACACCGTCCTCAATGGCGCCGGGGGAAAACCGCCAATAATAGTGCAATACCGCCGGAATGATCCCCGCGGCTCCGTTAGTCGGCGCGGTCACGACCCGGCCACCGGCGGCATTCTCCTCGTTCACCGCCAGGGCGAACAGGTTGACCCAGTCCATGGTGCCCAGGGGCACGGAATGAAGTTCCGCGTCGTTACTCAACTGCCGAAACAGGCGCGGCGCGCGCCGTTTGACCTTCAATCCCCCGGGCAGCAGTCCCTCCCTCACACAGCCACGCTCGACACAGGCCTGCATAACATGCCAAATCTCCAACAATCCCTGGTTGATCTGGGCCTCGCTGCGCCAGGCCTTTTCGTTTTCCAACATCAGCTGACTGATGGAAAGCCCCTCGGATTCACACAGGTCGAGCAGTGCCTGACCGCTCTTGAAGGGATACCTCAAGGGGGTGGCATCCTCCACCAGCCGGGGTTGACCCTGCTCATCCGCCTGGACCACGAAACCACCACCCACGGAGTAGTAACACCGCTGCATCAGTGCTTGCCCCGATACATCCCAGGCATGGAACCTCATCCCGTTGGGATGAAACCCCAACTGCCGGCGACGATGAAACACCAGGTCGGTATCGGGATCGAATGTCAGTTCCTGGCCACCGTGCAGACACAGTTTACGGTTGACCCGAACCTCGTCGACCCGCAGGGCAATCGCCTCAGTCTCCACCCGGTCCGGCTCTTCGCCCTGCAGCCCCAGAATCACCGCCTTGTCGGTGCCATGCCCCTTGCCCGTGGCGCCGAGGGAACCAAAGAGCTCAACCTTTAACCGGGCCACGCCGGTCAGCACGCCGACCTCCGCCAACTGCCGGGTAAAACGCTTGGCCGCCAACATGGGCCCCACCGTATGCGAACTCGACGGGCCAATGCCGATTTTGAAGAGGTCAAATACGCTGACTGCCATGGGTTGATATCCTGTTAGTAGCCGCCATCTTCAGAAATGCTTGCAGGTATGACTGCGCCCCGTCTTCACTCCGGTAGCCCGCATACAGGCTGCGTGACATGCCCTGGCGCCCCAGGCGCAGGGATTTCAACGCCAGGGTCTGGGTGGCCCGAAGCGCCAGCCAGTCGGGTAGCGCGGCGACACCCCGTTGCAAGGCGGTCAACTGCAGCATGATCTCCACGGATTCAATCTGCTTGTGATGCGCCGGATGAATCCCCGCCGGCTCGAGAAAGCCACTCAGAACATCGAGCCGTTCCGCTTCCACCGGAAAGGTGATCAGGGTCTCGCCGGCCAGCTGCTCCGGTGAGACCCAGGTTCCATTCGCCAGGGGATGTGAAGCCGCCGTCACCAGCTGCAATTCATATCCAAACAGGGGCTGGAACACCAGACCGGGAAGCGTCTCCGGATCGGGTGTGATCAAAAGGTCGATGGCGAAATTCCGCAGCCCCTGAATACCGCTGAAACGGAAACGCTGGAAGATGTCCACATCCACATCAGGCATCTGGCTCAGATACCCGGCAACCACCCCGGTCAACCATTCATAGCAAGGGTAGCACTCCACTCCAATGCGCAATACCCCTTGTTTTCCGTCGGCATAGGCCCTGAGTGTGCGCTCACTCTGCTCAAGGATCGGGAGCACCCGCTGCGCGGTCTGCCAGAGCAGATTCCCGGCACGGGTCAGGCGCAACCGTCTTCCCTGCTTGTGCCAGACGGCCACCCCCAGCTTTTTTTCCAGGTAGCGGATCTGATGCGACAGGGCCGATTGGGTCAGACACAAGGCGTTGGCCGCAGCGGTCAGAGTGCCCTGCTGCTTCAGGGCTGCGATGATGCGTAGGTGGATGGGCTCGATCATTTATGAAATATTCTCATCGTTTATTGTATTTATATCATTATATCTTCATAGATTATCCCCCTAGAATCCCAGCCTTCTCAACCATTCAGACAGGCAAGGACCATGGCAACCACACACAATCTGGGATTTCCGCGTATCGGCCACCGGCGTCAGCTCAAATTCGCCTTGGAATCCTATTGGCGGGGCGAGACCGACGCCCCGGCACTCCACGCAACCGCCCGGGAGATCCGTGGGGACAATCAGCGCAAACAGAGCGGGCTCGACTGGCGACCGGTGGGTGACTTCTCCCTGTACGATCATGTCCTGGACACTTGCCTGATGTTCGGCCACCGGCCGGAACGTTTTAACACCCCTGATCAGGCCTCCGAACTCGAGGGCTATTTTCAGGTCGCACGGGGACGGGGAGCCGAGGCGAACACACCGCTGGCAGCCGCGGAAATGACAAAATGGTTCGATACCAACTACCACTACATCGTGCCCGAGTGGTCCTGTTCGAGTGGTTTTCGGTGCGATCCCTCCCATCTACTCGAACAGCTCGCAGAAACCGATGTATCCCGGGCCAAACCGGTGATTCTCGGACCCGTGACCCTGCTGAAACTGGGAAAAAGCGTAGATGGATGCGATCCACTGACCTTGCTGGACGCCCTGCTCGACGCCTATGACACATTGTTCGTCGCCTTGAGCGAAGCCGGGGTTGAGTGGCTGCAGATCGACGAGCCGATCCTGGTCACCGAACTTACCCAGACCTGGCGCAACGCTCTGCGAAGGGCCTATCACCGGTTCCAACGGCATCCGCTGAAGTTGCTGCTGACCACCTATTTCGGTCCCCTCGGTGACAATCTGCAACTCGCCTGTGAACTGCCGGTTGCTGGGTTGCATGTTGATCTGAGTCGTAGCCGGGATGAATTGGATCCACTGATCGACTGGCTACCGGCGCACAAGATCCTCTCCCTGGGAATCCTCGACGGACGTAATGTCTGGAAGAGCGATCTCAATGCCCTGCTGGAGTGGTTGGAGCCAGTACACGAGCGCCTGCGGGAACGACTCTGGCTGGCGCCGTCCTGTTCCCTGCTGCACCTGCCTGTCGACCTGAATCAGGAAAACCGGCTCGACCCGAAAATCCGCTCCTGGCTGAGTTTCGCGGAACAGAAACTGACGGAATTGGAGATCCTTGCGAAAGCCTTGAACCAGGGCCGGCAAGGGGTCGTGACGGAACTTGAGGATAACGCTAAAGCGATCGAGTCCCGCCGTCACACGGCCCTGATCCACAATCCCCGCGTGCAATCCCGCTTGCGCCGCATCGACCCCTCCATGGAGTGTCGCCACGCCCCCTATGCAATACGACAGGAACGCCAGCGCGAACGATTTGGTTTGCCCTTGTTGCCCACCACAACCATCGGTTCCTTCCCGCAGACCAATGAAATCCGCCAGCTCCGGCGCAGGCTGCGGGAAGGAACACTGCGACAAGGAGACTATGAAGTCGCCCTGCGACAGGAGATCGTCAACTGTGTGCGGCGGCAGGAAGAAATCGGCCTGGATGTTCTGGTACACGGCGAGGCGGAACGCAACGATATGGTGGAATATTTCGCCGAACATCTCACCGGCTACGCCATCACCGATCACGCCTGGGTGCAGTCCTACGGCTCCCGCTGCGTCAAACCGCCGATTCTCTACGGAGATGTGGAACGGCCGGAGGATATCACCCTGGGCTGGACAGGCTACGCCCAGTCACTGACCGACAAGCCGGTCAAAGGCATGCTGACCGGACCGGTGACCATGCTGAACTGGTCATTCGTGCGGAATGATCAGCCCCTGGCTACAACAGCCACGCAACTGGCCCTGGCCCTGCGGGATGAAGTACTGGCCCTCGAGGCATCGGGTACGGGCATGATCCAGATCGACGAGGCCGCATTGCGAGAAGGACTGCCCTTGCGGCGACAGGACTGGCCCGCCTATCTGGCCTGGGCATTGCGCGCCTTTCGCCTCACCGCCAGCGGCGTTGCGGATGAGACACAGATCCACACCCATATGTGCTATTCGAAATTCAACGACATCATCGATGCGATACTGGCCATGGACGCGGATGTCATCACGATTGAAAATGCCCGTTCCGACGATACGCTGTTGAATGTCTTCGAGGATTTTGACTATCCCAACGGGATCGGCCCCGGCGTCTACGACATCCACAGTCCTTGCATCCCCGGCGTGACGCAAATACAAAGCCGTATCCGCACGCTGATGGAAAAAATTCCGCTGGATCGACTCTGGATCAATCCGGATTGCGGACTCAAGACCCGTCAATGGCAAGAGGTGGTTCCGGCCCTGAAGCACCTGCAACAGGCGGCGCTTAGAATGCGGGAAGAGGCCATGGCCCAGACCCGTTGAGCGACACGACGAAACCCTATGGTTCGGGTCCGTACGACAGGGCAGGGATGCCAAGCATCCCTGCCCGATGGGCTCATTCAGATATGCAGTATGGCCGATGACCAGGAGTCTTCATAACCCTGTAGCATTGGGATGTACCGATTCTTTTAATCCCCACATGCATGTACTTGTGATTGACATTGATAAAGCCTGCCCACGACGGAGGAACCTACTTTAACGAACAGCGCCTTAGGGGGACACAGCTACATTTGCGTCGTTCTGGCTGTCCGCGGGACTTATGACATGCCAATTGTTGTTACTGGCAAACGTGTGAAGAGTGCTGCCCGGTGAAGTCACAACGATTGGATGACCGACCGTTGTAAGCATCTCCAGGTCGCTGATATCATCCGCGTAGGCATAGCAATCACCTGGTGATACATTCACCGCCTCTATAAACGCTTTCATGCGTACTTTTTTGTGTGTTCCGATCGCGTAACGGGAAACGCGCCCGGTAAGACAACCTTCAGCCGACATAAGCGCGGTGCAGATACGGTGTTCTATGCCCAACTCACGTTGAATAGGCCTTATGCATGGAAGAAAAGAACCGGATACAATACAGGTGCGGTGTCCTTTTTCGCGATGCATGGCAACGCGATGACAGACTGTTGAATTAAAAAAATCAGGTGTATTGTTGGCTTGAAACCATTTTTCACCCAGTTCCATCAGTGATGTGAACGACAAACCCTGGTAAATAGCATAGTACTCCCGGTTGAGTTGCTGGCGGCCTATACCCGCTGCCTTCAGCATTTTGATGCGCTCAAACTGCGCTAATTGGCGCGAACCAAACACACCGTTTTTGGTGAGGAATGTAAAAAACGAAACCAGACTGACCGGTTTGATCAGGGTATTGTCGAGATCAAAAAAAGCGTAGGTTTTCAAAACGTGTACTCAAGGGTAATACGAGTACGACTGAAGTCTTTGAATTGACCAAAGGTGCCTTGCCTGTCTCCCGAAAAATAGTCCAACCCGACTCCTAGAGTAAGGTTATCCTGAACCAACCAGTCGAGATCAACCGTGGTCATGGTGTCATGGCGATTCAGGCTTTCTAATCCAAGCACTCTTAGCTGGTATGTCTGATTAACAAAATACTGATCCCATACCACCGCGGCTGTGGATTCGACCTTGTCCCGTGTGAGGGGGCCACCCTTGCCACTGACGACGTCCTGGGAAAACTGGAGCGTCACAGTTGTGTCGTCCAGACCGGACCAATCGAGCGCAATAGCGAAGTCGAAGGCACTACGCTTATCCACCCCCCCGGGCTCATCCAGGTACACGTAACGGGCGTCCGAATAGGCGAGCTCAGAGCGTAGGACCCAACCATCAAGAGCAGTGGAGTAACTTACCCCGCCCACATTCCTTCGATAAAAAAACTGCCGAGCATGTATTTCACCATCGATGTACTCCGATTCGACAACCGGAATGTCATACAGTTGGTTGACATAGACAACGCTAAAATCACCAAACCGGGTAGAAAAACTGACATTCATCGCTCGGTCCCAGTCTTTAAAGCCATGATCCGGATCTGAATACTGCATAGACGTGATTTTATCCAGATCGCCTTGGCTGATGTACGCCGGAGAATTGATGGGTGAGGTTACCATGTAGTCGCGAGTTGACAGGTACGAAGTGGTGTTATCAGGCACCAAAAGTAACTGTAACTGCACGGCATCAATTTCCAAGTAGTAATTTAACAGCCAGATGGGAATGCGGATATCTTCAGGATCTTTGAGCAGATATTCGCGGTAATCGAGAGGATTGATGATATCGAGAATTCGTATACCGTCCATCTCCCCCCAGCCAACTTGCTGCTTACCAAGTTTCAATGTGCTATTTGCGTCTAGGAAGGTCACATACAACTCACGCAAATCTATACCGTATTTGTCTTCAACGTATGGTTTTGATGCATCCGAAAAATTGTCAAGCTCATTTTCAGAAAAGCTCAGGTTGTCTTCGGTATCCGCAAACACCCAAAAAATGGTATTTATGCTATAACTACTGGCAGCGTATTCAAACTCTGATTCCAATTGGTGGCTAAAGCTCTGCAAAGACTCCTGTTTAGTAAGGTACTTAAGTTCAGATATATAGGTGTTTGAAAAATTCAAGCTGTCATCTGCCAGCGCATAGTTACTCAAGGCGAACAATGCCGAGACAGTTATCGCAGAAATACATTTGTGCAACATTGGACAATGAAGTACCCGGCTTTGCTATTTCTATAGGTAGGTCAAACGGTGATTATCCGCGTGACAGGTGATTACGAGTGAAAATCACCCCGTCCAGTGGTTGATCTATCTTGAAATCAGTGTATTCAATGATGGTATGATGACCTGTTTTCTTTGTCTCGACATCAATGCGATAGGGGCGCACTTCTTCGCTGTTTTCGAGCTTTATAGTCCGAAAATCTGACAGCCGCATAGTCTTCAAAAACTCGCCGTTGTGATCGTAGAACTCAGTAAATACGGCATGATAGTGATCTTTTGAGACCCAGATAACGCGCTTGCTGTACCCCGAAGCCTCTCTTTCTTCCTCAGTTATTGGAAGCGCCTCAATGACCCAGCAATCTTCGCCAAAGCGTTCTTCCTCTCGAACAACCTTGTACGACTTTGATTCTCCGCCCACCAATCCGTCTGAGAATTCAAAGTCTTCAAAGCTTAAATCCGTTCCTACGAAGCTGTCAGTTTTGTCCGAGCCCGAGATACGCCGGGTTTTACGTAGAGCGGGCAGATACAGCCAGCGGTCATTTTCTCGCTCCCGATGTTCCAATTGGACAAACGCAGTGCCGCGAACATTTTTAGGAGAAAGGAATTCAAAGTGTGTCTTGCGCAGAGTAGGCTCTGAATCATCAAAAGTAAAATTCGCAGTGCGCGTCCGCGTTTTACCCGCATCATTCACGAGTGTCATTGTTAGTATTGCAACTTCATTCTGATCCGCTTTCCGTGCTTCCTCATTCTTCAGCATAATTGCGCGCCCGGTCAGTTCAACGCCTGCGGGTTCTTTCTCCGCAAAAGAAACATCCGTATAAAACAAAAGTAAAAAGCAAATCGTCAGTATCTTCTTCATGGTGTATTCCTAATAAATAAATTATCCTTCCTGGGGCAGGCCTTCAAACACACTGTCTTCCGGCGCGGCGTGACCAAAGATGAACTTCGGTTTCAACCAGACTACGAGTGCAGGTAACAGCACAATCACACTACCCCCCATAATCAGCATTGTAAACGACACCAGGTACCCAAATATCTGAACCGGCTGGAACGCGGACATGATCAACATTGAAAAGCCAAGTATGTTTGTGAAGGTATCAACAACAACGGCTTTACCAGATGTACAGACTGTCATTTCAAGTGATTTGTCGATGGCATTTTTGGCTTTCATCGAAGCCCGCAGCTTATTTAGGTAGTGGATTGAAAAATCTATGCCTATGCCGACAGCGATACCCGTGATGATGGAAGTTGGCATATCGAGGCGCAATCCAAACAGGGACATAAATCCAAATGTAAGCACCACGCCAAAGGCGATCGGGAGTACGGCCAAAACCCCGGAGTTCAGGCTTCGGTACGCCAAACTGCAGATCACGACAATCAACACCATCGCTAAGATAATATTCTGTATTTTCCCTTTAATGATGTAATCAACTTTAGCCAGCCATAAAATGATGTCGCCACCAAAATCTGCCGTAGCCCCAGCGGGCAGGTTTCTATCAAGATAGCCCTTAGCGACTTCGTAAAGCCGGTAGTGAAGATCGGGGTCTGATGTTTTTAATACAACTTGAATTTTTGCACGCTGATAATCGTAGTCTACGAGGTCTTCAAAATCACCCGGATCTCCCGACATATCGTAGAGTAGAATATACTGTGCAAGCTGATCATCAGTAGTAGGAAAAGCATCACTGTCATCGGTACGACCGATAGCGGTTGAGATTTGTTCGACCACGTCTGCGATAGAATGCGTGTAACCGACGCCAGATTGTTCATTCATGAAAGCCTGGAACGCTCTTATCGCGTTGAGAAACTCAATACTCTGAATACCCCCTTCTTCAGGCGCCGTAATCATAATATTAAAGAAGCGAGCACCGGCCAGTGAGTCGTTAAACTGATTAAAGGCAATTCGCGCCTGATTGTCCTCTTTAAAGAGATGGAGAAAATCAAGCCCTGTTTTGAGCTGTGTAATACTTACGCATGCCAAAACAGTAATAAGTGCGTAGCTGAAAACGACCAGTTTGTGCCGCGTGGCGCTGAAGTGCGTGATCTTGAGCAGTAGGCGTTCAAGCCATGAGTTTTCGTCCTTAACCACTTTATCGCGCCGGTCTTTGAAACCGCGAGTCAGTTGAAGCAATGCCGGGGTGACGGTAACGTTAATGAACCACGCCCCCATGATACCAACCATGGATGCTATCGCGAATTCCTTGATCATCAATATATTAAAGACAAACAGACTCGCCGCCCCCAGAGCGGAGGTCAGACCTACGAGAAGCAGCGAGGGTAGTACTTTTACGAGCGCAGTTTCCACACGGTCCGGTTTTGAGGGGTCCTCATGGTAGTAGTAAATGAGTATATGTATGGCATACGAACTTGCAATAGTGACCAACAACAAGGGAAGTGCTGAGGATACAGCTGTTTGTGGCAACCCCATATGTCCCATGGCTCCCAGCGCAAAGTAAGCGTCCGGCCAACAACAGGATTTCCCCACACCGATCTATACGCTAAATTTAAAATTCCAGGGCAGTAGTTCACTGCGCTGTTCGTCATTGAGTGCCAGTGGGTAGCGCTCGAACAATTCCATAAGATAGCGCTTGGGTTCCAAGTCATTGGCCTTGGCGGTCTCGATCAGGGAGTAGATA
>JBNKJP010000059.1:0-103779 GCA_050291245.1 Candidatus Thiodiazotropha sp.
TGGCTGGTGATGCGCCGTTGAGATGGGGATCGGGTATGCTTGCGGGAAGTTTGGGGCATGGGGATCGCTCCTGAGCAAAGGAGTGATCAGATTGAATGGCCCTTCGTTGTTTGAAAAGAGTGTCTTTGGCCGGACGCTTACGCTGGAACAACTTTGGGCATGTACCTTTCCATCATCGATTGGATCACTCTCCTCGGCGTTCAATTCGAACTTGGCGAGTTGGTTCATCTCCTCATCCGTTAAGAACGAAGCAATATTCTCTGTCGTGAGAATACTAAGTTCTGGAAGTGCCGCAGCTATACTCATAAGGCGTTCTGAATCGATATTCCGGTCAACAAATTCAGTGATCCTGGCATTCTCTAACAGCGCCATGCGCATCTCGGGTTATCTTAAGAGAACTCCCCCCGGGATTCACTCAATTCCCGGTTCAACCGATCGCACTCCTGAATGAGTTTGGCTTTCTCGCCGCTCAACTCATCGAGATCATCACTGAGCATCTCGATGGCGATCTCCTGTACCTGTCTCTCACGGCGTAACAGATCGGAATGTTGCGCCTGCGCTTCGGCCTTGGAGCGTTTCTCCTCCGCCACCGCCAGGGCCTTGCGCAGTGCCATCAACTCTTCGTTTGAAACGTCGATCTGCTGGCGTTCCATCTCCAGCAGCACCTCCCGCAATCCGGCGTTTTCGTGTTTCAGGGCTGTCAGCTGCCGGTGACTCGACTCCAGCTGCTCGATCAGCACCTGCTCTCGATTACGCGCTTCATCCATTTGTTGCGCCAACTGGTTTTGCAGGTCTTGGTATTTTTCGCTCAGGGTACTGTTTTCACCCTTCAGCTTGTTGATGAGCAGTTTTCCCAGTTTTCGTTCCGCTTGCGCATGAACAACCGCCTGGCGCAGATTCTCCCGTTCCTTGCGCGGCTTTGCGACGGCGGAGACATGACGCCGAGCGGACCGCTGTTGAGGCGTATCCATGCGCACCAGATCGACCTGACGCACATGCAACCGACTGCCATCCTCGGCTTTTTCATCCTGATTCGCGAACATTGAGCACATTGTACAAAACCACTATCCAAACCAAATCCCGAACCCAACGTTGTTAGCGGACTCGTTCCTTGGCCCTAACAACGGCCGCCCCAATCAAAGGCAAGCACCCAATAGACGGCATGTGGGCTTGCCATAATAGCATTACGCAGTCGCTCCTCTCAAACGGGAGGCGCGCCTCACAGCAACCCGTCAGCGAATCCCTGCAGCGCCGGTTTGGTCTGAAAATTTTCATCAAACAGCAAGGGCCAGTCAGGCTGTTCCGGCGTGTTCAGCCAGCTATCCGCATCCCACACGCCCCACACAGTGATACCCCCGCGCAATCCAGGCGGTACCGCACGGCGATAGGCCGCAACAATCTGATGATAGCGTTCCTTTTGTATCGCAGCCGCCTCGGAGGTCAAACTCCGGTATACGGGAGCTGAGGCATCGTAGGGGTTGTTAACACGCACATCGAGTTCCGAAATCTTGACCTTCAACCCTCTGTCCGCCACCGCTTTCATGGCGCTTTCGAGGGTACTGGTGCTTGGCCAGCTCGCGAGCACATGCATTTGAAAGCCCACCCCGGTGATGGGTACGCCACGCGCCTTCAATCCATCGATCAGGGCCAGCAGATTTTCGGTTTTGGCGCCACCATTCTCAATGCTGTAATCGTTGTAATAAAGATCGGCGAACGGGTCCGCCTCACGGGCATCGATGAAGGCGCGATCGATGTAATCCAGCCCCATCTTTTGATAAAAAATGCTGTTGCGAAAACCGTTGACCGCACCACTCTCGCCGTTGTCCGCAAGCGCTTCATTGACCACATCCCAACTGACGACCTTCCCCGAATAGTGCGAGACAATCGTCTGGACATGCCGTTTGAGCATGGCCGCAAAGTCTCCCGTGTAGTTTTTCATGAAACCCGGCACCTGATAGTCAGAGTGCCAAATCAGGGTATGGCCGTGCAGGTCCAACCCGTGGGCATCGGCAAAGGCGGCCAACGCATCGGCCTGGGTGAAGTTGAAGCTGTACTCCGAAGGGTGAAGATAACTCATCTTCATGATGTTGCCCGCGGTCATCTGATCGAAATGCGGAAACACCACCGCCTGTTGCCGCGCACTGGTCGCGCTGTTGATGATGCTGTTGGCTTCGTTGCCCGCATTGACAGCCACGCCGACGGGAAAATCCGCCAGGCTCTTCAGGCTGGTCACCCCGGTATTGTTGTCCACAACGGATTGCGTTACCCGCAGCTTCACGCTGACTTGACTGCTCAGCTCACCGTCATCGATGCTCAGTTGGAAGGTGTATTCGGTGGTTTGATCCACATCCGGCGCGACAAAGCTGAGGGTCGGGCTCGTGCTATCTCCCAGCATGATCTCGTCGCCTTGAGTCTGCACCCAGGTGTAGTTCAGGGCATCGCCATCCGGATCGTAGGAAGCACTTCCATCCAGTGTAACCGCCTGTCCGGAGCTGACCTCCTGATCCCCGGCACTCCTCGCCACAGGGGCGCGGTTTGCGGTTCCGGTGTCTTGGTCACCACAACGGCCATCCACCGGATCGAGATACCAGCGCTGATAGGCCGAGGCACGATCGCTCTGCTGATAAACATTCGAACCCGCCTGCCCATCGGCCACCGAAAGGGCTTTTCCACTATGCCGGGAAAGGATCGTAAAGAGCCCCGTAGTGGAACGCTGCAACGCCCACTGCTGATTGGACCCGCCATGATACTGCCACTGCTGGACATTACCGCCCTCTTCGCCTGACCACCCGGAAACATCCAGGGCAAGACCACTGTGAACAGCGCTCAACGACCAATAGCCGTTACCCAGATCGGCGAGTTGGAACTGCTGATTGCGAGCCGCGCCGTAGGGCCACTGGATCAGGTTGCCCCCATTGTCCGTTGCGGCGTAGGCGATATCGAGGGCCTTACCGCTACCCTGGTTGACCAGGCTGTAATAGCCTCCGCTCAACGGATCCGAAGTACAGTGGCCGCCCGTGTCGAGATTGGTGCCAAGTCCGGGCGTGGCACTGCTTGCATTCGAGTTGCCCACCTGATTGTCGGTATCGATGTATTTGACCCAATACCAATACGCCTGCCCGCTGCTGACCGATGTATCGGTGTATTGACGAGCACTGCCCCCGAGAATCGCGATTCGACTGCGGCCACTAGGATTGGAATCCGTATCCCGGTAGAGCTGGATATTTCTGAGGGTCCCATCCACGGACCAGGACAGTTCGACACTGGCTGCCCCACCGCTCGCCTGAAGCGACACACTCGCGGAGGAAGCTGCGTGAACCTGGCCAACAGAGACCATTACAGCCACGATCCAGGCGCTCAGATAACGACTCAACAACCCACTGTTCCACATAATCATCTTGGGAGCCTCTCTTAATATCACTGCCACTTCCTTACGAAAACTGAGCCACAAACCCATGCCAAGCACCTGCAAATGGACTCAGCAAACCCTGGGTCTGCATTCCCACGCAGAGCGTGGGAACGAGGACCCAGCCATCCCCCTTCTTGCCTTCATCAGGATCAGTCAACAGAGTCCGTCTGACAACAACCGCCTTTTATTAACCCGGCGACTCAGTATGTGGTGTTAATAGTTGGACTCGAACGCACCAAGATCCGGGGCGCTTCCCTGGTAGGGAAGGTTGACATCCACGCCCGCGTCGATGAGATCGCTACCGTTCAACAACTTGAAGTAGTTGACATCGGGCAGACTGCCGTCGGCTTTACGCGGCGCCAACAGTTCGTCGATCGCCATACTGGCAAAGTCTACCGACGTGGCCGTCAATCCGTTCTGCCAGCTGTTGTGGGAGATATCCGTGGTATCCGCTTTCAGACTGTCACTTGCGCCAACCGAGATGCTGTTCTTGATGGTTAGCTTCTGCGCCTTATTCGAACTGCTGAAATTGATGTTTTTGCCGTTATTGTGCGCGATCACATTGTAGAGGGTCACCGCGCCACGGTTACTGTTATGGTCATAACCGTCAACCGCGTTTCCGGCTGCAATGGTGTTGATACAGACGGCATTGTGTTTCAGATCCTTGCCATCGCTACCCCCGGTTTTGAAGCCATTTCCGTCACCCTTGCCAAGAGACCCGTCCTTCAGATAGCCATTGCGTATGGCCCAGGTGTTTTCATAGGTGGTGGTGATATTGTTGGCGCCACGCAGATAACCATCGAAACCGTCATCGAGATTGTTCCAGGCACGACAACCGACGAATTTGTTGCCGCTGCCCACATCGAGTTTTGCAGCAAAACCGTCCGCGTTTTCAAGCGAGGAGTCCGCGTTGTAGTAGGAATCGACATTCTTGATCAGGTTGTAGCTGGCGCCATTTCCAAGCTGCAATCCGGTATCCGAACACTCATAAAAACTGGAGAACTCGATGACATTGTTCGATCCTGAGATGAACATCCCGTTATCGCCCGCTTTTCGCACATCGATACCATAGACGTGCCAATAGTTGCCCGACAGGACAAATCCCCGGTTGCTGGAACTTTCCGACATCTCAGAAAAATCAAATAGCGGACGCTGTGAATCTCCCGGGTACCGACTCAGGGTAATCGGCTTGGATGCGCTACCGTTGGCGGTCAGTTTTATCGTGCTGCCAAAGCGATAGGTACCCCCCCTGAGGTAGATGGTGGATCCCGCCTTGGCCTGGTCGATAGCCGTCAGCAGTTGCGCTTCAGACGCAACAACCTGACCATCCACGGGTTGACTTGCCCCTTTCGGGGTTGCGCTGAATGCATTGGAATTGTGCCATGCGCCATCGGTCGTCCGGTATTTGAGCCAGAACCAATAGGTGGTGTCGTTGCTCAGACCACTCGCCGTATAACTTTGCGCATCGATACCCAAGGCGGCCAGACGCTTGCGTCCCGCCGGGTCGGAATCGGTATCGTAGTAGAGCTGCAGGTGAGTGATCGCCGGTATCGCCGCCCAACTGAGTTGGACCTGCTTGTCCCCCGCCGTGCCTTGGAGTGTAACGACCGGTTCATTCGCATCCCCCGCGCAGGACCCGTCGATCGGATTGAAAAACCAATGTTGAAAGGCAGAGGATTGGTCCGCGTACTGATAGACATCCGAACCTCTGGTGTTGTCGGCTACGCTCACCAACTTTCCGCTAAAGGCCGAACCGATCTTGAGTGCGCCGCTGCTCGTCTGGGTCAACTTCCACTGTTGCACTTCACCGCCCCAATAGCTCCACTGTTTGATGGTGCCACCGTCTTGGGTCGACCACCCGAAAACATCCAGGGACTTGCCGCTGTGGACGGCGCGAATGGCCCAGTATCCGTTACCCAGGTCCGTTACTTCGAACTGTTGGTTTTGATTATCGTGCGCGGACCATTGCAAAACATTTGCGCCGTCATCCAACAAGGCCCCGCCGACATCCATGGCCAGGCCGCTGCCTTCATTGACCAGATGATAGATTCCACCCGTGACAGGCAACTGGATGCAATTTCCTGCGTGAACCGCGCCCGAGGCCAACACCCCACTAACCACCAGACTCCGGATGATGCCTTCAGACAAAGTGACACTCTTTAACATGTTGATACATACTCATAGTGATGCTGATTTAGGATGTAAATTCCGCTGGTTTTCGCACTTCGAAAATACGCCCATTCTCATCCAGAACTGGCAACCACGATCACGCTAACGGGATATACAGCAAAAAAACTCAGGCGACTGAAAGATCAGTCGCCGAGTCAGAAAGCGCCGGACCTGATCCCTGGTCCGGTCTTTGAGGATTTCAGCTCAAAGGCATCCATCCAGTTTGCCAACCCCTGCGTTGTTATTCACATAGTCCCGAGTCTTTGACCCGGGAACCGCCGTATAGCTGTAGGCGGGTTTATAGGATACGGTCGAGCCCACATTAGGACCGGCAATGATGCCGCTGCTCGTATTCTCCTCCCATGTAACATGGTCGAACACGTTGTCTGCGGTATCCCAATATCCCAGCGCATCGCTGTAGAAAGAGACAATCGGATTATTGACGTTCTCGAAATAGTTGCCTTCGATGCGCATCCGCGCTCCCATGCGCGCATTGATCGCCGTACTCATCACGTTCTCATAGTAGTTATTGGCGACATGCGCCTGACCGAAACGGAACAGGGGCATACGTGAGTTGGCGTTTTTCCAGTGGTTTCCGATGAAGCTCACGCGACGCTCATAGGCATTACTGTCGCTGGAGCCCCACAGGGAGGTTTTCCAGCTATCGTGCAGGTAGTTATAGGAGATCGTGATGTTGTCGATTTCATCCTTGCCGCTGACCAGTTCATCATAGTAGTCCTTATCCACATTCAGGCTGTTGTAGACCTCGTTGTGGTCAATCCAGACATGGTGAGAATTACCTTGAATGCTGATCCCGTCTTTCTGGCCGATGCGGTTGTAGCGGATGGTCAGGTTGCGCACGATGATGTTGTTGGCGCGCACGATGTTGATACCGATACCGTCGAGCAGGGCTCGAGTACCCACACCGATAATCGAGACATTCGACATATCCTTGACATCGAACTGTTGGGCACCCGCACTGTTGCCCGGTGTCAGTGTGCCATTCACATAGATAGTCAGGGGTGTGGTGTCTTTACGTTTGGCGTAAAGTGCATCGACCAGTTCCGCGCCTGTCGATACCGTAATGGTATTACCTCCCGCGCCTCCTGTTGTACCCCCATCGATGGAAGCGAAACCCGGTACGGCATTGGCCGCAGAGCAGGAGAGTTTGCCACTGGAGCCGTTGCCTGTATCAGGCGTCGGAGCCGGAGCGGGAACCGGATCAGCATTCACAGCCATGGGTATAGCCGTTCCAGCCGCGGAGTTACCCACCTTCCGGTTCTCATCGGTATATTTGATCCAATACCAGTACTGGGTTCCGTTGGACACGTTTTGATCGGTAAAGCTGCGCTCCGAGCCTCTTAGAAACGCCACCCGTCCCCGGCCATGCGGGTCGGAATCGGTGTCGCGCATCACCTGAACGCTGGTAATAGTTCCATTCACATTCCAGGTGAGGTCTACTTTTCCATCCCCACCGGTTGCGCTGAGACTCACTGATGGCGACTGTGAGGCATCACCATTCGAGGGGCTATCTCCCGAAGAGGTATTGCCGCCGAATGAACTACCCGTCGAAGCATTCTTACTGATAGAGCACTCCTTGACCCGTTTCGCGGGAATCGGATCCGCACCAAATGTATCGACACCGCAGACGAACGAACCACTCAATACCTTGTAGACAAACTGTCCGGACGCGCCAAAGGCGACGTTGGTGTTATCGGCGACCGAGCATGTGGAACCGACTTTGCAAATGGTCTTATATCCAGCGGGACGATTGGTTGCCGCGATGGCGCTACCGGCCATCAGAACCAAACAAATACCCACGCTAACCTTTTTCAAATTCATCTTTCGATATTCCCCAATTTTTTAATAATATATCGATCAATTAGGCCCGGCGCCCTGGTCCACGATACCCGGCACATTGTTGACGGAATCCAGCGAGTAGGAATACAGGCTGATGTCTCCGAAAACCGTGCTTCCGGTATCCCTATCCGGATCACTGGCGGATATGCCGGTATATCGATTCGATGAAAGATCGGCATCGATCAGACCGTTACCCGTATCCCAATGAGGTTTCGCGGCGTTCTCGAAATAGTTGCCTTCCACCTTGGCCTGGGCACCACTTCCGACGCCGATCGAGAAGTAGGTAACGTTCTTCCAGAAATTGTTGAACAGATGCACCCTGCTGGCCGCTCCGTCGATCTTGGGATTGCGTCCGGAGATATTGCGCCAGTCATTGTGATGCAGGGTTACCTGAGAGTTCGAAATCAGTTGGGTGTAGTGGTGTTTGCCGCCACATACTGCTTCGTTTTCACCTTTGAACTGATTCCAGCTCAGGGTCACGTTATTGCTGTCATACATATCGATATGACCGTCACTGATCAGATTGAAACGCAGATGATCGAGCCAGACATGGCTGGTACGGTTCATCGAAATCCCGTCTCCCGCCTCAATCAAACCCGGATTGATATTCTCGATGGTGAGATTGCGGATAATGATGTTGCGCACATCCTGCAGATAGAGATTCGCGCCGATCAGTTTGACGTTGGGACCAACGCCCTCCAGAGTCTTGTTCGACTTAACGGTGATGACCCGCTCATCCCGAGTGCGGTTGACCAGGTCGTTATTGCTCTGCGAACCCAACTCCGTGCAGGTTTGATCACCTACGGGTATCCGGTAAAACAGTTTGTTCGGATCATCCGCATAGTCGGGACAGTGAATTTCACAGGCCTGCTGGGTACGTGGCGCGGTACGGCAGTCAATCACGGTGTTCGCCGGGATGCGCACAACAGCGGGATTGCTGCTTGAAAGGGCGGACGCCAGTTCATCACAACCGCTTACCGTGACCAACGCAGCATTGCCACCGCCTGTGGTGCCGGCCAGACCATCGCTGCCGGCCTGGGCGGCGAATCCGATCAGACCACCGTTATCGGGAACCGGTGTCGACGTTGCCGGTGTCGCACTGCCGGCATTGGAGTTGGCCATATCGCCATTGGCGTCTTGATATTTGATCCAGTACCAATAGGTGACCCCATCACTTACGCCGGTGTCGCGATAGCTTGTTGAGGAACCCGGGAGGATGGCGATGCGTCCTCGGCCTTGGGGATTGCTGTCGGTATCCCGCATGATCTGAATATTGCCGATCACACCCTCCGAACTCCAGGAGAGATCGATAAATCCGTCTCCCCCCTGGGCGCTGAGGGTCACCGAAGTGGGTTTGACATCAGTGGCGTTATCGCCGCACCCCATATCCACCGGATTTAAATACCAACGCTGATAGGGTGATGCGGTATCGCCCTGCTGATACACATTGCCGCCGTTAGCGGCATTAGCGACCGTCAGGGATTGTCCGCTGTGACGCGAGACGATATTGAACGCACCCGTGGAGGCACGTTTGAGCTGCCACTGCTGATTGTTGCCCCCGTGATAATCCCATTGATGGATATTCGCCCCATCGCTGCTCGACCAACCGGACACATCCACATAGCGACCACTGTGCGCCGCCGCCAACGACCAGTACCCATTGCCCAGATCGGTCAGATAGAAATGCTGGTTGTCACTCCCCTGTTCGGTCCACTGAATGACATTGCCCCCATTCCCCGTCGCTGCACCGGCAATGTCGAGGGCCTTACCACTGCCATAGTTGACGATGCTGTAGAAGTGGTCGCTAACCGGATCAGAAGTGCAATTGTCCGCGACCGAGACCCGCGAGAACGCCAACACGGGCACAAGCGCCAGACCGATCAATCTCATATGTGTGTTCATCGTTTATCCCGTATACACAGGAACAGCACCGGCACCGGCGCTGTTCCATTTCCAGAGAAACGCCTACGTCAGTAGTGCTTGTCGTAGATCGGCGCGGTGGCTTCGACACCCTCCCGCAAGAACAACCGATAGTCGTGCTTGCGGGTTCGCGTCTCTTCCCCTTTGTAGAGGTAATCCACGTTACTGATCACGGCCACGACCACCCCATCCCTGGGACGCTTGTCGAGATCCAGACAGACTTCGCCTGACTCGACCGGCTGACTGTAGACCGCGCTACCGTCCTCGGCGCGATAGGCCAATTGGATGCGCATGTTTTCCGCTTGCGGGGCGAAATCAAGGCGTACCCGGTCACCGTTGACCTGGAACGGGATCTGATTGGCTCCCGACCATCCAGGCAGGGTGTCCTGAGCAGGCACGACCATGTCACCCGACACCGTGGAGTCCGCATAGAAGGTCAAGCGATGGGGCTTGGGCTCCATCAGAATACCTCCGGAAATCGCCTCGGCCCCCACGGTGCGTCCCCAGTTGGGATTGATCTGGGCCTTGAAGGCGTCCGACCAGGGTCCGAAATCCACCATTGCCTGGCGCGCCCGGTACTCCATGATCAGATGTTCGATCTGCTCCTTGCCGATACCGGAAAACAGGGTCTCAAGAACCAGGTTGTAATTCCCCTGATTCCAGATCCAGGCATTCGCCCCTTTCGACACATGTTCCGCCAGGAAATGGGAGAAGGCGGAATTGTATTGATGACCACCCAGATAGTCCCGCCAGGTCGAGATCTGCTGACCGTTGACGAAACGGTTCACGCCTTCCGCATTGGGACCGCCGAACGAACCGTCCTGCAACCAGCCACTGTAGTTTTCGATGGGGATGTGCGGCGCCAGAAACGGCACCCCATCCAGGAACCCAACCCCGTACTGTCCGCTACGACCGGCTTCCATATTCATCTGCAACCAGGTGTTGCCGCCCTCATTGAACCAGGCTGCCTTACCTCCCGGCATGGAGGCCAACACCGTGTGGATGGCTTCGTGAGTGATACCGCCCCTTTCACTCGGTGTAATCACCGGGTAGTAGGAGAGCAGAACCATGGGATATCCGGCGATACTGCTTTGCCAGCCACCCCTCTCGGTATTCGAGGCATTATCGGTACACAGCCCGGAACCATACAGGTAAACGTTGCTGTAGTAGCCCTCCCGAGGCAACCTGTCCGGCGGCCAGCCCAATTCATCACGGGCGTAGGCCATATCCGCATTGAGATTCGCCAGTACCCGATCGATATCCGCATCGGTGATCGCAGGGTTGCGGTTGTGGCCCCAGATGAAGGCATACCAGCCCGAGGTCTTCACGCCGGCGATTTGAGAATCGTCGCAGCCCTTGAATACCTTGAATTTGCTCGGATCGATATTCTGATACTCACTCCGATAGTCATAATTCAAATCGGGGCTGTACCCAGGCCAATCATAAGGCTGACATTGGGATACCGGAATCGGATCGGGCTCCGGAATCGGATCGGGTACCGGTATCGGATCGGGTAACGGTGTCGGATCGGGTAACGGTGTCGGATCGGGTACCGGTGTCGGATCGGGTACCGGTGTCGGATCGGGTACCGGTGTCGGATCGGGTGCCGGTGTCGGATCGGGCACAGGATTGGACGCAACCGGTATCACATGAACCGGTCCGGCGTTACCGACCACCCGATTCTCATCCGTGTATTTGATCCAGTACCAATACTGGGTGCCGTTGTTTACACGGGTATCCTGAAAGCTTCTGGCACTGCCGCGAAGAAAAGCTATCCGGCGTCGCCCAATGGGATTGGCATCGGTATCACGCATGACCTGCACACTGGTCAGTTTGCCCGTCACTTGCCAGGAGAGATCGACCTGTCCGTCACCAGCCGTTGCCTCAACACTCACTTGTGGTGAGTCCGTGCCGGTATCGGTACCGCCGCCCTGGGTTCCACAACTGTTGTCAACGGGGTTGAAATACCAGTGCTGATTGGCCGATCCGTTGGCGCCTTGCTGATAGACATTACCGCCGATGCTGCGATCCGCGACACTCATCAATTTTCCGCTGTGTCGGGAGGCAATGGCATAACCGCCCCCTGAAGCCGCACTGAGACGCCACTGCTGATTGCTGCCCCCGTGATAGTCCCACTGCAGGATGTTGCCGCCATCCGCCTGGGACCAGCCCGCCAGATCCAACGCCCGGCCACTGTGCGCGGCTGTCATCGACCAGTAGCCATCACCGAGGTCCTTCAGATAGTACTGCTGATTGCGGGTCTTATTGTCTGTCCATTGAATCGCATTCGCCCCATTCCCCACGGCATTGCCGCTGATGTCCAGAGCCAAACCCGTCGCAGAGTTGATAATGCTGTAGGCTTTGCCACTGACCGGTACGGATGTGCAGTTCTCCGCATGAATTGATGAAGCGGCCAGTATAAACGGTATTCCCAAGCACAAACCTTTGACATAAATTGAGCAAAACGTGCCTGTCATTATTTTGTTACTCCTTGTGTTTCGGATTTTGCACACCATCGAAACCTCAGGTTAAGCCGTGTATTTCCAACTGCTCTTTCCGATGAACTGTTCACCAGGAGGCGTCATACCCTGACGATACAGATTGAGTTTCCGATTCCACCCAGGCATGCAGATATTATCCAGGCAACCAAAACAGGTTAGGTTCAGACGCAGTGCGCCAGCCTTCGGCAAGGCAACAAAACGTCACAATAAGGTTGAAGTGTCGGTGAAAAGGCTTTCTCAACCCCATCCCCGGGGATGGAGGTGAGAAAGCCAGTGTGTCGAGCGAAAGCTCAGTTCAGGATGCCGCTGATGGGTCCGGCGCCATAGGCTTCGTAATCGGAACCCTCAATATCGACTCCCATGGCAAGGGCCACGGTATCGAGAACACTGTTGTAGTCGGCACCGTTCAAGTTCAGCGCCCTACCGGTGGACAGTACGCCACCCCCGCGTCCCGCCAACATAAAGGGCGCATTTTCACCCGAGTGTGAACGGGCATCACCCATATCAGTGACTTGAAGGATGATGGTGTTATCAAGCAAGCTGTTTCCGTCAACATCCTCAGTACTGGCCAGTTTGTCGATCAGGTACTGCAGCTTTTTGGCAAAATAGGCGCGATACTTGATGTAGTCCTCGGCAGGTCGGCCGTGGATACTCGCGTGGTAGTTCGTATCCACACCGGATTCGAGCACCGTGTAGTCGCAGGTCGTGTTGCCTACCATGATGGAGACAACCCGAGTCAGATCGCACTGTAATGCCAGGGTAGCCACATCGGACTGCAGGTCGGCGATTACATCGAAGTTCACATCCGTGTTGGTCTCGCCACTGAACCCACCCGAGTTAAAGATGGGGGTTACGCAAGCACCGCCGGTTCCGGCGGATGCCTGCGCGGCGGCATTGAGTCGGCTCTCAATACGCTGAATCGCATCGGCATGCTGATCCAGGCGTGACCTTTCAAAGCCACCCAGACTGTTACGCATCTGATTCAACGCCTCCAGGTTGCAATCGAGCACACTGCGCTTGCGGCGTGTGTCGATATCTTCCGATACCGCGGCTCCCGGACCGAACAGACGATTAAAGGCGTTGATCGGGCTATCCTCGAAGGGATACTCATTCCAGTTAAGCCGGGTTATGCCGCCAAAACCGCCACTACGCACCCCTAACTGCAACTGCGAGAAGGGTGTCACCTGACCCATGGTTCTGGCCAGATAGAGGTCCAGTGTCATGGCCCGGTCATGGGTTCCCAAAACCTTGGAGACCAAACCATGCCCCGGATTCTGCATATTCACGCCATTGAGAAATACACAATCCTGTTTGACCGATTCCAAGGGAGCCGACATGGCCGGCAGGGTGAAGTCGGTCTCAGACCCAACAGGGGTCCACTCATCCGGGATGGCGCCACCTGCTACGAAGTAGAAGATCACCCGTTTCGGAGCTGTTGCTGCGAGCGCCGAGCGTGCCCAGAGCAGATTCCCACTTAGCATAGAGAGCTTGAACATGGCGCTGGAGAGCCCAACGCCACCTAGCTTCTGCAGAAATCCCCGGCGGCTGGCGGATTCGATTTGAGATTTAGTTTTCATGTTGATTCCTCTTAACTGCTCGGGATTAACGATCACGTTGCTTTCTGAACCGAACCAGGTCCAGGGTACCCATCCTGGTGAATAGTTCCGCCATACTGTTCGTTTCGGCGAGCGTTGATGTCAGATGATCAACTGAACAACTGTAATCCTGTTTTTCCTCCGTGGTCAGGCTTCCAAGCTGCGCGTTCCCGGCATCGATGACATCGTGACCGACATTCATCGCGTAGCGGAAAACATTGGAAGAGAAGCAGGACTTCACAGATTCCAACTCTGCGAACTTGTTGGTGAGATCCTTACCTCCCGCCAGGTCGAGTGTCTCTCCATCGAACAGCGTGTTCACACCATACAGCGTGCCCGTGCTGTCAATCGAAAGGCCGTTGTGATCCACCGCGCGGTAACGTCCCACCGCATCGTAATCCTCCATGGCAAAACCCAACGGGTTGATGATCTCGTCATGACAGGCGGAGCATGGAGACTCTTTAGTCATCAGAGCCACAAACTCCCTGTTCAAGATCTTCTTCCCCTGGAGTTCCGACAAGACTCTTTCCATCTCCTCGGCCCGGAAGGTCGCGATATTGTTATCCGGCTTGGGAATATCCTGACACAGGATATTCAGTCGGATATCCACCGCACGCTTGATCGGCGAACTGTCGTCAAGATCCGCATCGTTAGCCAGGAAGGCACCCATGGTCAGCAGACCGCCACGGTGAGCGCTGGTAGCATCCACCTGGACAAAATCATCCGGATTGCTGCTGTTGGTACCGACACTGGCCAAGCCGTAGAACTGTGCGAGGGCATTATTCGCGAAGGTATAGTCCGCATCGAACAGATCGGTAAAGCCCTCATCCTGGGAGAAGAAGATATGTGAAAAGAACGCCTTAACCTCAGCCGCCATGGCTTCACGCACATCATCGTTGAAGTCCGGGAAAAGGGTCATATCTTTCTGGGCTTTCAACACCTCGTCGGAACCCAGCCACTGGGCGGCAAAAACACCCATATGCTGTTTCGCCCGATCGGTCGACAACAGTCGTGTGATCTGCGCCTCGACCTGAGCATTCGTCGCCAGCTCACCGTTCTTGGCTGCTTCCAGCAAGATGGCATCCGGCGTCGATCCGGTCAGGGTGTAGCTCAGGAAGCTGGCGATCTCATAGCTGGTAAGCACATAGGCATCGCTGTCCAGAGTCGCCAGGTCGGTTGCATCCGAGATGGCCGCATCCGACTGAGTCGCCGAGACACTCGCTGACTGCACATAGAGATTGCGATCTTCGCCATTCTCGTAGAGATCGTTGGTAAAACGGATCTGCACGTTGTGCGTACCGCCAAAGCCCGCCACATCGAAGGTGTAATCGGTATAGCT
The DNA here is from genome assembly GCA_050291245.1 of Candidatus Thiodiazotropha sp. Classification (GTDB taxonomy): domain Bacteria; phylum Pseudomonadota; class Gammaproteobacteria; order Chromatiales; family Chromatiaceae; genus Thiodiazotropha. The sequence continues at coordinate 14,794 of JBNKJP010000059.1, forward strand.
ACTCGAATCCACTATTGTGCTGGCCACCACGTTTCCGTCGATAGCGAGTTCCATCTGAGGCCAGCCACCCGCGGCGACATCACCCTTCATACTGATCTGGAACTGGGCACTGTCCGCCAGCGTAAAGCTGTTTTCGATATAGCCGTTGCTCCAGATATTCCAGCCGCTGCCATCGGCGCCACCGGCGGTTTTAACCTGGAAATTGGCTCCGTTTACCGTGGTAGCATCGCCACTGGCCACACCACCCGTGCCATTTTCCAGATCCTGCACGGAGACACCCACTTCAGACCGATAGAGGAACTGAGGAGCGGTCAACAAAGCAGTCAACCCCAGCTTCAGCCCTTCCTTGATGTCACCACCGGTCAGGCTACCATCGAACACCGCCTGATAGGTCGCTTTTTCAGCGCCGCTCAGCGGACGACGGAATGCCCGGGTAGCAAACTCATTCAAGAATCGGTTCTGACACTCCTGAGCTCCCACGCTGGCGTTACCGTTACTGTCGAAGCCACAGTCGACGACACCTTGGAAGTTGCGCTCCGCAGACCAGGCCGCCACTTTCTCCGCCACGGCGAGATAGGCATCGGCATGGCTCTCGGTCACCGGATTGTAGGCATTGTTGAAGTAGCCTTCGATCAGAGCATCAAAGGGTACGGTCTTCGACACATTGAAGTCGATGCCCAGCAGATCCTCGATACTGTTCTGATATTCAACCCGGGTCAGCAACTTCAGCTCTCGCGGACCGTAGGTGGTTCTGCCACCACAGGCCTGTTGTGTCGGATCACCGCCCGTGCCGGTATCACCGCCCGTGCCGGTGTCACCACCCGTGCCGGTATCACCGCCCGTGCCGTTGTCATTACCCGAACCGGAACCACAGCCCACCCGGGTAGTACTCAAGGCCAGATCATCAAGCCAGATATTGAACTCCGGAGGTGTGGAGCCCCCTTGGTAGAGTTGCCAGCCCAGACGAATCTTATTGAAGTCAGGGAAGACAAAATCACCGCTGCTACCACCATGATCCGTGGTGGAGACACTCAGTTCAGGCTTGGCCACACCATCGATCCAGACATCCACAGAGTTGTCGGCGGCATCCATCCGCCACTCCATGCAAGTCCATTGACCATTGGCGGTCGGAGTCGTGTCTTGCCAATTGGTCCAATCGCCGGTGGGACCGCCATCACTGCCTACCCCCCAGAGCGGTATGTCACTGGCGTGCCCAGGGATGTATTGGCCACCGATCGGCCTGACCAGGGTGGAGTTGCCGCTACCCGAAGCCTCGACCATCGTGAAATGGGCATAATCCGGCTTGGTTGGAAACTCGTCGACCCACAGCCACATACGTCCGTAGAAGCTGTTGCCCGGAGCCGAAAAGTTATTCGGCACCAGGAAGGCCATACCATTGTCCGTGGTCTTCAGATGCAAAGCCTTGTTGCCACGGGCATGGGCATTATCGATGCTGGCGGTAGCCGCCCGGCTTTCGATAGCCCAAGCTGAGCTTGTGGCATTGCTGCCCGACAGGGACTCAAAGTCTTCGCAGAACAGATCCGCATCCGTACAGGCACTGCCCTGACCTGGATCGGGGTCCGGTGTTGGATCGGGGTCCGGTGTTGGATCGGGATCCGGTGTTGGATCGGGATCCGGTGTTGGATCGGGATCCGGTGTCGGATCGGGATCCGGTGTCGGATCGGGATCCGGTGTCGGATCAGGATCCGGTGTCGGATCGGGATTCGGTGTCGGATCAGGATTCGGTGTCGGATCACCACCCATATCAACATCGCCACCATTCAATGTAACTTGTGATGGCATGGCAGAACCGCCCGGTGTGGCGATAAAACCGAAGCTTATCTCTCCGTTGGGCGCAATCGTGCTGTTCCAACCCCCATCTTTCAACACATATTTGGTGCCGTTATGGGAGACGATTTGCGCGTTCCAGATCTGGGTGATTTCGAAAGCGGCATCAAAGCTCAGATTCCATCCTTCGATCGCCTTTGAACCGGTATTGCGGATCAAGCCCATACCTTGGAAACCAGTTCCCCAATCGTTAGCGTTGCTGATCGTCACCTGAGATGAGATCTGACCTCCATCCTGAGAAGAGGCGCGCGCCATATCGCTGACAATAATGTCATTCGGAATGCTTCGGCTACCGGGAGCACCGATAAAACCAAAACTGACCTCACCACCCGCCGCGACGGCTTTATTCCAGTCAAAGCCCTTGATCACATAGGTGGAACCGGTATGTGAAACGATTTCCGCGTTCCAAATCTGATTGATGCTGAAGTCGGCATCGAAGGTTACCTGCCAGTGACCTATCCGCTGTGCGGAGGTGTTTTTGACCACCACATCGCCACGGAAAGCGCTACCCCAGTCACCGCCCTTGGTCATGGTCGCGCTGCCGACGCTGCCGCCCGTATCGTCCTGGGTCTGTTCAGCGGTCACAGTCACCGTGGTTGCCTTGGCATCCATGGCGCCGCTGTCGTCATAGACGGTCAACGTGACATTGTAGGTTCCGGCTTGAGTATAGGTGTGAGAAGGTTTAACGCCGGTACCCGTGGAATTATCGCCAAAGTCCCAATCGTAGGCGATGATCGAACCATCCGGATCACTCGAGCCGCTGCCATCGAAGACAACCGCTGTATTCGCCACGGAAGTATAGGGTCCCTTTGCGTCGGCGACTGGCGACAGGTTACCCACGCCGATGACCACGCTAGCGGTTACGCTATCCATGACCCCGTCGTTATCGGTCACTGTGAGGGTAACGTTGTAGGTCCCTTGCTCGGTGTAGGTGTGGCTTACTTGCGCACCCGTGGCCGAAGCACCATCACCGAAATCCCAGGCATAACTGGCGATACTTCCATCCGGATCGGCGCTGGCGCTACCGTTAAACGCAATCGCCATATTCATGGTGCCCATGTACGGACCGCCTGCATTCGCCACCGGAGGCTCATTCGCAACATCGCCAATCGTGGCGGTAGTCACCGCGGAGCCGCTCAAGCCGCCGTCATCGGTCACTTTCAGCACTACGTTAAAGGATCCGGAACGGGTATAGGCATGGGTCGGAGAAGCGCCGCTTCCCGATGAGCCGTCACCGAAATCCCAGGCATAGCTGCTGATGCTGCCATCCGCGTCGCTGGAACCGCTCGCATCGAAAGCCAGGGTGTCGCCCACTGTGCCGATATAGGGACCATTGGGCTCTGCGACCGGCGCCTGATTGGGTTGCTCGATGCTGACCGATGCCCTATCCGAATCTACGGAATTCTGATTGTCCGTAACCGTCAAGGTTACGTTATAGGTGCCTTTCGCAGCATAGCTGTGGGTAGGCTTGACACCCGTTCCGCTCGACCCATCGCCAAAATTCCAGTCGTAACTGACGATCTGGCCGTCCGCATCCGAGGAACTGCTTGCATCGAAGGGAATGGCTTGACCAACGAGCCCCATGTAAGGTCCCATGGCTTCGGCAACCGGCGCCTGATTTCCGGCACCGATGGTCACCGTGGTCATTGCGGTCGACGTATCACCTTTGTCATCCGTTACGATCAAAGTGACATTGAAGGTACCCGTATTAGCGTACAGGTGCGATACCTGCGCGCCACTGGCTGAGTTACCATCACCGAAGTCCCAGGAGTACGCGGTAACACTACCATCGTCGTCGGACGAACCCGAGGCGTCGAAGTTGACCGCAACATCCTGAGTACCTGAGTAGGGACCACCGATGTCCGCAACCGGCGCTTGATTAGTCCCGGCAGGATCGTAGGTCGCCGCAACGATTTCCGCGGGTTCCGCATCGCTGGCAACCGCCCCACCGTTGATCACATTGTGCGCACCTTCGGTCCAACCCGGTTGAGTACCCGCATTGATTTCGCTCAGGTTGTCGTTGCCACCGGCATCAGCATCCGAGTTCAAGGATTCAATAGCCGCAAAATCGTATCCGTTCTGTTTGAAGTCCCAACCGTATCCATTCAACTGGCTATAGGAACCCGCGTTATGACACAGGGTACAGGGTGTGACGAGATTTGTTTCAGAGGTTGAATCTGGGTAGGTAGTACGCCACGAACTTAGAAAGCTGCTGGTGGCATGGACGGGTGGAGAAACGGTCAGCACTCCTAGGGAAACCAGAGCGCTAACCAAAGCCAGCCGCGACGGCTGCGGCCAAGCGAGCTTTGGATACATCAAATTACTCCTTGCATCGGATTATTTTATTAATTGTTGACGTCAATTACTGCGTGAACAAATTACATATCCGTGACAACACACCTGTGTAGTCCCTAATCAGGAGCGCCCCATTTCTGACCACGGATTAATTGTTCTCTATGCCCCGTCGTTCCATGAGATAAGCAAGTCGTATTGACCTCATCGCTTAGCTCGCAACCCTACGGATCAACCAATTAAAAATCTTGGAACTCAATCACAAAATATAAGGTCTCCTGATAACCAGCACTAAATAAAAGCATGGATAACTTCAGATTATTGCAGCCCTGCCGAGTGGCGCTGCGGACTTCGATACGTTGCTGAAACCGAATCAACGCGCATATCAAAATATTATAAAAACATCAATTTCATTGATGTAAATGTGTTACCTATTTCACAGTCATTTTTGGTATCATATACATTAACAATTGATGAAATAAACCCGATGCTTCCTCTCGAGAAGCCTGTCACTATCGGAGCGTATGGTATGAATCCTAGCCGCACAGGCGTGAGTCAATCCAAGGACAAAGCGCACGCAAATAAAGCGAAGAGCCAGCCTTATGGCGTGGCCTATCTCATAGGCAGACTCGATCGCGCACTCAAACTTCAATTCCGCCAAATGCTTAAACCCTTGGGACTAACGTTGGGTCAATACACCGCCCTGTCCGTTTTTTACAACAATGGCAAACTTTCCAATGCCAAACTTGCCGATAGCATCATGGTCACTCCGCAAGCTGCCAATGAGTTGGTCAAGGTCATGGATGAGAATGGCTGGATCGTGCGTAAACCTGACCCTCACCACGGCCGAATAATCAACATCAGCCTGACCACTGAGGGGAAAAAACTTTTGAAATTGTGCAACAAGGCTGCGGCAACCCTGGAAAAAAACATCCTGAGCCACCTCAGCACTGTTGAAATCAACGCGCTGCGCAGTCAGTTGAAAGCCACACTGCGCATGATCAAAGACAAAGACTAATTCTGATTCCCCTGGTTGCCTCGCGCTGCGTGGGAACGGGAGTATCAAGCAGGCTCAGGACGACCGTGAATCCGCATGTCGCTGTGCCAGGCGAACATAGTGCTCGGATGTATAACCGATGATCTCCTTTTCCCGTTCACTCAGTACGCGCACCCGCCGCGCCGGCCGTCCCAGCCACAAATACCCCCCTTCGAGCCGCCGCCCCTGAGGCACCAGGGACCCGGCACCGAGCATCGCCCCCGGCTCCAGTACCGCACCATCAAGAATCGTTGAGTCCATGCCGATAAAACACCCATCGGCCAGCTCGCAACCATGCAGCATCACCCGATGCCCCACGGTCACGCCCTCGCCGATGATCAGCGGACGCCCGCCAGGCAGATAGTGGCTGTCGTGGGAGACGTGCAGCACCGAACCGTCCTGAATGTTGCTGCGCGCACCGATGCGGATTTTATGGACATCGCCGCGGATCACGCACATTGGCCAAACCGAGGCCTGTGATGCAATATGGACATCACCGATGACCACCGCGGTTTCATCTACCCAGGCATCGCCAGCGATGCGCGGGACGTGGGTTTCGAAGGGACGTATGTTGGGCATATGACTGAAGGGGGCTCCTGTAACAATGCAGATATTCAGCTTTGTAGTGATCGGGGCGATTGTAGCAATCCTGATCTACGGCGTGATGATTTACAACAATCTGGTACGGCTCAAGCACGACGTGAGCAAGGCCTGGGCGAACATCGACGTGCTGCTGAAACAGCGCCACGACGAACTGCCCAAGCTGGTGGAGACCTGCAAGCAATACATGCAGTTCGAGCAGGAGACCCTGGAGAAGGTCATGCAGGCCCGCTCCGCGGTCCACAGCGCGGCCGCTTCCGGGAACGTGGGCGCCCTGGGCGCGGCGGAAGGCCAGTTGCGGCTGGGACTGGGTAACCTGTTCGCGGTGGCGGAGAACTATCCCGACCTGAAGACCAACGAGACCTTCCTGCACCTGCAGAGCCGCATCACCGGACTGGAGAACAGCATCGCCGACCGTCGCGAGTTCTATAACGACAGCGTCAATATGAACAACGTGCGCATCGAGCAGTTCCCGGACGTGATCCTGGCCCGGATGTTCGCTTTCCAGCCGGCGGAACTGCTGGAGTTCGAGGCCTCGGAACTAACGGATGTGGATATCGGCACCCTGTTTCACTGATGCAGGCTGTCGCCAACCTCAGCGCCGGCGAATTCCTGTTCTGGAGCGGCCTGCTATCGCTGGCCGCCCTGGCCGGGCTGATCACCTCCTTCATCGCATTCCACCGGGCTCGGCTGATCGAAGACACCCCCACGGCGAAGATCCGCTCCGCCCCCCAGGGCTATGTGGAGTTGATCGGCGAGGCGGATTTGATGCGCGGTGAACCGGTGATCGCACCGCTGAGCAATACCCCTTGCTGCTGGTGGAAATACCGGGTCGAGAAGAAGAGCGATAACGGCTGGCGCACCCAGCGCACCGGGGTCAGCGACAGCCTGTTCCTGCTGCGCGACGGCACCGGGGAGTGCATCCTCGATCCGGAGGGGGCTTCGATAAGCGCCAGCGAACGTCAGGTCTGGTACGGTCCCAACGCCACCCCCTTTGCCGGGCCGGACCGGGGCCGGGGCACCACCCACAGCCGCTTTAATCTGTTCGGCCTGGAAGTCTCGGTCAACACCACCTTCGACGGCGACTACCGTTACACCGAGGAGACGATACTGCCCGGGGACCCCCTCTACGCCATCGGCCTGTTCAGCTCCCTGGGGGAATTCGACCGCAAGGCGATGCGCGACGAGCGGATCCGCGAGCGCCTGCGCCAGTGGAAGTCCGATCACGCCGAACTGCTGGTCCGCTTCGACCGCAACCGGGATGGACACATCGATGCCGAGGAGTGGGAGACCGCCCGTCGAGTCGCGGAACGGGAGGTGACCCGGGAACAGATGCAAGAGGACCAGCAGCCTCTGCATACCCTGAGCGGCACCGGCTCGACCCGGCGGCCACTGCTGATCTCCACCCGGGAGGAGTTCGCCCTGGTACGGCGCTATCGCCTGGTATCGTTCTTCAGCCTGGTCGGTTTCTTTACCCTGGGAACCGGTGTAGCCTGGATGGTTACGGTGAGATTCCTGTAGCACCGCACTGCTTTACGCATCGTTCCCACGCTTCACGTGGGAATTCAGACCAGTGCTCATGCGATCACGTCACACTTGGCAGTACTGCATGGCCCAGGTATGCATTCCCACGCAGAGCGTGGGAACGAGGGGAGTACGCGATCGATATCGGGAACTCTGGAGTGACCGCGGGTTCCAAGCTGTGAACTTGAGAATTTACCCTAACCCCGTTACAAAGCGGAACCTGATTAACTACTATGCTCCGCTTTAGGGTGGTGGGGGTGAGAAAAGTTTTTAGTTTTGAGTTTTGAGTTTTTAGTGGATGAGTTCGCTGCGCTCACGGGTTATGGGCTCCCCCTCTCCTTTCGGTGGGTGTTGTAAAAGCATGCCGAGAATCATCTCAAACGGATTTTGCGACACCCTCCTTCGCGGGAGAGGGGGCATAAAAACCTGTGAGCGCAGCGAACTCATCCACTCAAAACTAAAAACTCAACACTCAAAACTGCTGTTGGCGACTGATCCACTGGCCGAGTAAAGTGGGTAATCAGGAAACGCAATAACACCCCCCCGGTAGAAACCAACCGGTGGATGACCTTGCCGACCACGACACAACCAGGAACCCAAGTTGATACGTCAGATCTCCATCCTGTTCGCCCTGAGCCTGCTCAGCACCCCAGCCACCGCCGGCAACATTCTGCTCGATGACCCCACCGACATCCCCTACACCCCCGGCGCGGAAGAGGTCTGGCACGAAGATGAGGTCAAACTGCCCGAACGGATCAACCGGGATGCGCTGCAGGCCTTTGAGGTGGGCGCCGGTACACAGCAGTTCGACTACCTGATCGACGCCACCAGTCTGCACACCGGCGCGGACGGGGTGACCCGCTGCCTGCTGGTGATCCGCTCCCGTTCCGGGGTCGACAACAGCTCCTACGAGGGATTTCGCTGCGGAGAACGACTCTACAAGGTCTACGCCTATGGTGACGGGAACACGCTCTTTCCTGCTTCGGACACGGACTGGCAGTCGATCCCCAAGGACAATTCCACCGACTACCGAGCCGCGCTCTACGACGACATACTGTGCAACCTGCTGACCGGCAAGCCGAACGACCCGGATGATGTGATCCGAGCCATGCGCGACCATCGGCGGGTGAGTGAGTAACAAAGCCTGTTAACCCGATCGCCTGGTTCCCACGCTCTGGGTGGGAACGCAGACCCAGGCTTCAGTGAACACATCAGGCCTGGGCAATACCATTTAGCTCTGGTATGCATTCCCACGCAGAGCGTGGGAACGAGGAACCAGGGGACAACCCCTGAGATCCACTCAGTTTCCAGGGGTTTCCCTACATCCCTGGATGCTATTTAATCAGCGCCATCATCTGGAACAGACACCTATTGGAACCACCATAATGAGTAACCCTTTGTTAGACATGCCCGGCCTGCCCACCTTCTCCAAAATCTCCCCGGACAAGGTGGAACCGGCCATCGATCAGTTGCTGAAGGAGAATCGAGCCCACATCGAACGACTGCTGAATCAGGATCAAAATCCGACCTGGGAAAACTTCATCGAACCCCTGGAAGAGGCGGACGACCGGCTCAGCCGTGCCTGGTCCCCGGTCAGTCACATGAACTCGGTGGTCAACAATGACGCCCTGCGGGAGGTCTACAACGCCTGCCTCCCCAAACTCAGCGAATACGCCACCGAGATGGGTCAGAACAGCCGCCTCTGCGAGGCCTACAAGCAGGTCGCCCGCCAGGCGGAGGATCTGGATACCGCGCAACAGAAACTCCTCGACAACGCGCTGCTCGACTTCCGTCTCTCCGGCGTGGACCTGCCGGAGGATAAGAAACAGCGTTACAAGGCAATCAGCCAGGAACTCTCCCGTCTAACCACTCGTTTCGAGGAGAACCTGCTCGACGCGACCCACGCCTGGAGCAAGCTCGTCACCGATCCACAGGCCCTGGCGGGACTGCCCGAATCCGCCCTGGCCCTGGCGCAACAGACCGCCACCCAGCGGGACCAGGAGGGTTGGCTGCTGACCCTGGAGTTCCCCTCCTACTACCCGGTGATGACCTACGCCGATGACCGGGCACTGCGTCAGGAACTCTATGAGGCCTACTCGACCCGGGCCTCGGAGTGCGGTCCTCATGGGGGACAGTGGGACAATACCGAGGTGATGGAACAGATCCTCAAACTACGCCATGAACAGGCCCTGCTGCTTGGTTTCAACAACTTCGCGGAACGCTCCCTGGCACGCAAGATGGCCCGCTCCACGGACGAGGTGCTGGCGTTTCTCAACGACCTGGCACGACGCGCCCGTCCCCAGGCGGAACAGGAGCTTCAGGAGCTGCGGAATTTCGCCCGCAACGAATACGGCGTAACCGAGCTCGAGGCCTGGGACATCGGCTACTACGCGGAGAAGCTGCGCCAATTCCGCTACGACATCAGCCAGGAGGAGCTCAAGCCCTACTTCCCGGAGACCCGGGTGGTGCCCGGCATGTTCGCCGTGGTGGAGCGGCTCTACGGCATCGATATCCGTCCGGTGGATGGGGTGGATACGTGGCATCCGGACGTGCGTTTCTACGAAATCCGCGACCGCAAGGGGCATCTGCGCGGCCAGTTCTATCTCGACCTCTACGCACGGCCGAAAAAACGCGGCGGCGCCTGGATGGACGACTGCGCCACCCGCTTCTTCAGCGCTCGCATGGACCAGATCCCGGTCGCCTACCTGACCTGCAACTTCTCACCCCCGGTGGGCGACCAACCCGCCCTGTTCACCCATGAGGAGGTGCAGACCCTGTTCCACGAGTTCGGCCACGGCCTGCACCATATGCTCACCCTGATCGACTACCCCGGTGTGGCCGGCATCAACGGAGTGGCCTGGGACGCAGTGGAGTTGCCCAGTCAGTTCATGGAGAACTGGTGCTGGGAGAAAGAGGCTCTGCAACTGATCGCCGGGCATGTGGACGACGGGCGGCCCATCCCGGATGCACTGTATGATCGTATGTACGCGGCGAAGAATTTCCAGTCCGCCATGCAGATGGCGCGTCAGCTGGAGTTCTCCCTGTTCGATTTCCGCATCCACCAGGAGTACGACCCGACCCGGGGCGGGCGTATCTATGAGATCCTCGCAGAGGTGCGCGAACAGGTGGCAGTGGTACACCCGCCGGCCTGGAACCGCTTCCCCCACGGGTTTTCTCACATCTTCGCCGGTGGCTATGCGGCGGGCTACTACAGCTACAAGTGGGCGGAGGTGCTCTCTGCCGACGCCTTCTCCCGATTCGAGGAGGAAGGGATCTTCAGCCCGGAAGCGGGCGAGGACTTTCTCCATGAGATCCTGGAACAGGGTGGTTCCCGGGATGCCATGGAACTGTTCGTAGCCTTCCGCGGCCGCGAACCGCAAATCGAGCCGCTGCTGCGCCATAGTGGCATTACGGGGTAGCCGGAGAAAAAATCCGCCAATAAAAAACCGGGTGACGTGAAACGTCACCCTGGGTTGGCAAGCCAGATGCCGAGCGCATCATAACCCCAACCAACACCACCTAAGTCAACTTCCGCAAGTTCTGATGCTCATCGCTGCCGCTCCTCACTTTTCTGACCGTGTCATCTATAAGCTATAGAAATACCCACTAAACCAGTCAAGCAAAACACCGGGATTAATCCGATAGGGAAAGTGGGGGAGTTTGGGCGGCGCCTCATTAAATGACTGGAACCAACCCCTCTCCCGGACAGGAACAAACCAGACCGGGCAGCATCACCGGGAGCCCGAGGATGACCGAAAACCAACGCGGTATCCGCGCAACCCGTCAAGAGCGGTTTGATAGCTTATGCAATAGTTTTTTTAGCGCCTGCCCGCGATGACTAAGACCTTGTCTTGCATCCTGATCAAGCTGGGTTAAAGTGCAATTGCGGTTCGGCAGATAGAAGACAGATTCGTACCCAAAACCATTCACACTTTGGGGTTCTAAGCCTATTCGCCCCTCACAGGTTCCTTGACAAATCACCGGCGCAGGATCTTCCGAGTGGCACATATAGACCATGAAGCATTGAAATCGCGCCGTGCGCCGAGCGTTCGGAACCCCCTCCAGATACTCCAGAAGCTTGATTACATTCTCCCTCTCGCTCGCCCCAGGACCGACAAATCGAGAGGAATAGATACCCGGCGCGCCATTAAGTGCATCAACCTCGATACCCGAATCACCCGCAATAGCCGGGAGTCCGGTATAACTGGAAAGATGACGCGCCTTTTTGATCGCGTTTTCAACAAAACTCAACCCGTCCTCGGCAACACTCGGTATTTTGAATGCTTTTTGCGGTATGACAACGATCCCGGAATCGGCTAGCAGTTGGTCAAATTCCTGAATCTCATCGGACCATTCACCGGCAAGCGCGATCTTTTCACCGATACGATACCCTACCATACCGAAGCACCCGATCGACAGTCCAGCACTGACCCGTTCGTCCGAATAGCCGAAAAGCGCGTTAATAGCTTATGCACGTCATGTATTCTTAATTTCATGATGATAGATCACTTTTTACTTTTAATGGTTTGGCGAAACACTGATAGCCCTTGTTACGATACAAATTCAGGTTGAAATAAACAGAGTATTTTCTAACCACTCAAGACAACCCAAAGCGGAATAATTGGTTATTTTTTCTCACATATCTGTAACGTGACAAGTATGGAAAATAGGTATTAATTAATCACAAGGCATATATTTCTATTGATTTAGTGCATCCCTACTTAATCTTCCACCCATTGGCCACCCAAGCGGATCAAACACAATCATTACGTTGTTTAATAACACTATGTGATTGATCAATGTTTTCACAGAACTTATAAATCTGTAAGATCCGTCAACACACACAACTCTATGAAGATATATATTTAGCGACCGATTACAACTTCATAAGAGTCTGGAAGATTAACTTTGAACAAGAAAAATCACATCTTAGAATTGTTCAATAAGGCCAATGATGTAAGCAGTCTCAGAATCGCATTTAATACGCTTGCAGGATATATCGCACCGGGAGATGATTTTTATTTTTGTTATATCCAGATGTTTTTCAATAGCCTGGAGCAGCCGATGAGTTTTCTGCACAATCTGCTGCCGGAAAACTGGCGACAGGTATATGCGAGCAAGAACTATCATACAATCGATCCATCATGGGCGCATGCCAGAAGATCGGTTCTACCGTTTTATTGGTCGGATCTCACCCAGGATTTCCTTACAAATCAGCAGCAGTCCATGGTCGCCGATGCACAACGCCATGGACTATGCAGTGGCGTTCTCTTGCCATTCCACGGTTGGGCAGGCTTCTCTCTACTCTGGGTAATGTCCCGCTTACCAGAGTCCGATATTCGCCAAGAACTGGACCAGTTTAAATATCACGCCTGGAATATCTATCCGTACCTGTTCGAGGCAACAAGCCGGGTTATTTTCAATAACCTTTCAAATCTATCCCGGCGAGAAACCGAATGCCTATACTGGGCGGCCGAAGGGATGAATACGGAGCAAATCAGTGATCAGCTTTTTATTGCAACCGTAACGGTTGAGAAACATATCAAACACGCATGTCAAAAATTGAACGCAAAAAACAGAGGCCACGCCGTGCGCATCGCACGGGACATTGGCGTTTTCAAACCTAACGAAAAATCATTTCGATCGAGCAGCAAATTTAATGAACGAGACAAAATCCATTCAATATGAAAGAAGAATCTACTACGCAGATACCGATATCGCGGGGGTCGTTTATCATGCCAACTATCTACGTTTCTTTGAGGAGGCCAGAACAGAATATTTACGCACTTTAGGCTTTAACCAATCAACCCTGAAGAATGAAGTGGGCGTTTTGATTCTGGTAAGAAACATCTATCAGATAGACTATATTGGCGCTGCGAAACTGGACGATCTGCTCACTATTGAATGCCAGGTAACCGAAGTCACCAAGGCATCCGTCAAAATGCGGCAAAGCGCCAGGTTCAGGGGAACGGAGCAAATCCTTGTTACCGCGGAGCTGAGATTGATCTGTGTCTCCGCGGAGAGCTTCAAACCCGTGCGATTACCGGTAGCCATAAAAGAAAAACTCGAACTGTAGGTGAGATCCACTCTTTTGGCCTGGTTCGTAAACGACAGGTGTAGAACCTATCCGTTACCCCCTCTCACTCGTTCCCGCGCTCTGCGTGGGAATGCAGACATTGGTTTGTTTGCCATCTCAAACCTGATCAATACGACGTAACTTAGGTATGCGTTCCCACGCGAAGCGTGGGAACGAGATCCTAACTCACACGGAGAGGAACAGGTCAAAGAATAACCAGTAGACAAGGCTCGCCAGCACCAAACCGAACAGCATTACCGGCATCCCCGTACGCAGCCAGTCCAAAGGCGTGATTCGCGCCTCGGGCATACCGCTCTTTTCCGACTCGGACACTGCGATGATGTTCGCCGTCGCCCCCAGATGGGTACCGTTGCCCCCCAGTCCCACCCCGAGGGCCAGGGCCCACCACAAGGGCGCGATATTCACTCCGCTGACTTCCAGACCGAGGATGATGGGTATCATGGTAACAGTGAAGGGGATGTTATCCACCACCGCGCTCAGCAGAGCGGCCACCCACATCAACATCAGTCCGGTGACCAGCAGTTTGCCGGGATCCTCGGCCAGCATGCCCAACTCCTCACCCAGCAGTTCCAACAGACCGGAGGACTCCACCCCGCCAACGATCATGAACAGGGCGGCGAAAAAAAACAGCACCGACCAGTTGACGGAACTGAACAGTGACTCCATGTCCGGGCGCATCAGCAACAGGGCGATACACAGACCGATGAAGGAGGCGTATGCCGGCAGGATATGCAGGCTGTGATGAATGAAGAACAGCAGGATGACCACCACCAGGGCGAGCAGAATCCGCTTCAGACCTTTCATGTCCTTAATCGCATGGGTGTCCACCAGGCGACGCGGGTCCTCGACGGTCTGGGACAGGGGCACACGAAACAGAAACAGGATCATCGCCACGGTACCGACCCAGACCAACAGCACGGGCAGGCCCATGTGAATCAGGAAGGCGTTGAAATTGATGCCTCCCGCGCTGCCGATCATCAGATTGGGCGGGTCACCCACCAGTGTTGCGGCTCCGCCGATGTTCGACAGCATCGCTTCCGCCATCAGATAGGGCATCGGGTTAATCTTTAACAGGCGACAGATCAGCACCGTGAGCGGCGCAAATACGATGACCGTGGTGACGTTATCCAGGATCATACTGATCAGACTCACCGCCATGCTCAGATAGATCAGCAACAGCTTGGGGTTGCCCCGGGCCCAGTGAGTAATGTGAACGGCCGCGAAGTCGAATGCGCCGGTGGGTCTGAGCAAAGCAACCAGCATCATCATGGCCGCCAATAACAGGATGGTGTTTGCATCCACCGAGAGAATCGCTGCCTCCTGACTGTAAAAGCCGAACCCCATACCCACGCCTATCATCGCCACCGCACCGAGCAAAGCCGCGGTGGTCCGATGCAGCACCTCGGTGAAAATCAGCACATAAGAGACCGCGAGCACGGCGGCGGAGACCCACATTTCCAGAGTGATCTGATCATGCATGGAGCACTACCTTTAAAAATTCCGTTTTATTGCGTGCCGAACCGACCGGTTCAATCGATACAGCATTTCTTGTCCACCAGGGCCCGGGCGATGCTCATGCGTGTCACTACGCCCTGGTAGTCACCCGCTTCTGAAACGAACAGATATTCGGTACCAAACTGTTCCATGATCGCCAGGGCCTTGATTGCCTGAAAATGGGGTGCGAGCTGTATGGCATCCGGAAACAGAAACTCCTCCACAGGCCGCTCCATCAACTGCTCGGCACGGATATGCGGAAAATCCAGGTGCTCGATGTCATCCCCGAGCAGGTGCGCGCCCTGCAGGATGTCATCCGGAATGCAGCACAACAGAAACAGATGGCGCAGGGAGAACCGGCCGTTCAATTGACCCTCCGCATCGACGAAGGGGATACCGGGCACATTCCGGTCAACGCACTCCCGCATCGCATCGCCAACCTTCATGCCGGGGCGCGCCACCCGGGTGGGAATGGAAACATGTATGATTTTCATGAGGGTATTTCATCCATCAAGGGTTTCATTGCATGCAGCATGTTGGCAAACAGGTGGCGGTTGTTGCGCTCTTCCCGTGCCAGCATCTGTTTCATATAGGCCCGCTGGGTAGGCTTGGTAAAACAGGCGGGACAACTGTCGGGAACCACCGGCAACCCGGCCTGCACCGCGAAGGCCGAGGTCTGGGTCTCCCGACAGTAGGCCAGGGGACGGATGATCCGGATATCTCCGGCATCGTTCAGATAGTGCGCCTTCATGGTACGCAATTGACCGCCATGAAACAGGGACATCATCAGACTCTCCGCCAGATCGTCCAGGTGTTGCGCCAGGGCGAGCACATTGTAGCCTTCGCTCCGGCAGGTGGTGTACATAATGCCCCGTTTCATGCGTGCGCAGTAGGCGCAGAATGAATCCCCGGACATGTTCTCCCGGGCCTCCTCCATGATCGATTGCTCCTGGTAGAACCAGGGCACACCCAGATGATCGTAATAGGCCTTCAGGGGTTCCGGATCGAAGCCCTCGATGCGCGGATCCACGGTAATCACACCCAGTTCGAAACGCACCGGCGCGTAGCTTTGCAGGTGCCGCAACACCTGTAACAGGGTCAGTGAATCCTTGCCGCCGGAGACACCGAGCAGGATGCGGTCGCCATCGCGGATCTGCCGGAAATCGGCGATGCATCGTCCGACTTTACGCAACAGGGATTTTGGAGGTTTAACAACATCAGACATTGGCCCATTGTGACATGAAGCCCAGGGATCACCAATCCAAGCAAAGACCGGTATGAGGGTCTACACTAAGCAATAACCATGTCATAGGCTGTGTTAACGCGCACCCGGATGTTACAGGTTATCGTCAACCATCCCTGCAGGGTACCCTGCCAAACCACCATAAAAAACACCATGTCAGACACCCCACGCCCCAGAATCCTGTTTGTTGACAGTGACCCGAACCAGCTCCAATCCCTCGAACAGTCCTTGCATGATCTCAAAGACCGGTGGGAGTTAATGTTTGTCCAGCATGCCCGCAGCGCCCTTGAGACCCTTGAGCGGGAACCCGTGGATATCGTGGTTTCCGAAACACAGCTCGACGGCATGGACGGACCGACCCTGTTCAAAGAGATACAGTCCCGCCACCCCGCCACCATAAGACTGCTGTTTTCCGCTGAGACCCAGCAGTCCCCGGTCCGTGAGGTGGTCCATCATGCCCATCAATTCATCACCAAGCCCTGTGACACCCAGCACCTGATCGACATCCTCGAACGGATGATCCGCCTGGGGGCCCTGCTGGATAATCCCGCAATAGCGAGTCTGGTCGGTAGCCTGGGGTCATTGGCGAGCCTTCCGACGGTTTACCAACAACTGGTCCAGGCCCTGCAATCCGATGACACCACCCTGGCGGAAATCGGACGCATCGTCAGTCAGGATATGGGCATGACCACCAAGCTGCTGCAATTGGTCAACTCGGCCTTTTTCGGTCTGCGGCGCAAGATCACTTCCCCCGAACAGGCAGTCAGCCTGCTGGGCATCGACACGATCTCCAGTCTGGTCCTCGGCGCCAGTGTGTTTTCGCAACTCGACCCGCAGGTGATCGAAGCCTTTGAACTCGATCGGCTTTGGCGTCACAGCCAAGCCGTTTCATCCCTGATCCGCCGGCTGGGACAGGATATGGGCCTCAGCCGGCCGCAACTGGAGATTCCGGTCATGGCCGGATTGCTCCACGATCTGGGTAAACTGATCCTGGCGAGCCGAAACGGTGAAGAGTATCAGCGTATCGTGACACAGGCGAAAACCCAGGCCGTGCCCCTGTATGAAGCGGAAGCCGAGGCACTCTGGTGCCACCACGCCACCATCGGCGCCTATCTGATGGGACTCTGGGGATTGCCTCTGGAAGCCGTGGAGGCGGTGGCCGATCATCACAGCCCCGACCGGCAAAGCATGGAGCAGAGCGGTAAACTGCTGGTATTCGCGGCCAACCAACTGTACCACGGCATCGCCGATCCCGAGGGAAGCGGCGATTCAGCCCTCCCTGACGGGCCACTCAAGTCGCTGCTTGGTGAATCGGTATATGATCGCTGGCTGAAGATCACACAAGAGTTCCTTGATGGGCAAACCGACTGAAAAAGTCCTCATGGTGGACGATGATCGCAATCTGCTCGACTCGTTCCGCCGACAGTTTCGCAAGCGACTTGATATCGAAACCGCCACCAGTGGGGCCGACGGGGTCCAGGCGGTACGCGACGGAGGGCCCTTCGCCCTGGTCGTTTCGGATATGATGATGCCCAACATGAACGGCATCGAGTTTCTGTCAAAGATCCGCGCCATCGCCCCCAATACCGTGCGCATCATGCTCACCGGCAATGCCAATCTCGATGTGGCCATCGACGCGGTGAATGATGGCAACATCTTCCGTTTCCTCAACAAACCGGTGGATACCGAGTCGCTCTACAAGACGATCCAGGACGGTTTGCGACAGTATCGCCTGGTTACCAATGAAAAGATTCTGCTCAACAAAACCCTGAAGGGCGCCGTGGATCTGCTTGGCGACGTACTGAGCGTGGTCAACCCGGATGCCTTCAGTCAGGCCTCCCGGATCAAACTCCACGTACAAAACATCGTCAAAAGCCTCTCCCTGGAAGACGGCTGGCACTATGACCTGGCCGGGATGCTGTGTCAGCTGGGGTATATCGGACTCCCCGACGCTCTCATCGCCAAACACGCCGTCGGCGCCGAATTGACGAAGGAGGAACAGAATCTCTACCAGACCTATCCGCAGATCGGCGCGCGCCTTTTGAAACATATCCCGAGACTGGAGAGGGTATCCGAAATGATCGCCTGCCAGTTGGAGGATACGCCACGCATCGAGTTTCAGGGGCAGCTGAGCCAGGAAGACAAGATCACCCTGGGCGGTCAGATTCTCAAGGTCGCCATCGCCTTCGACCAATTGACCAACACCGGTTTTACCGAAGATGAGGCGGCCGCGCAGCTGCGCGGGCAGCCGGATCAGTACGATCCCGTACTGATTGAAACCCTGATGCAGGGTTCCAGGAACCGTAAACTCGAAATTCTTGAACTACCTCTCGACCAGCTCGAACCGGGGTTGATCATCGATCAGCCGATCACCTCGAATGCCGGCGCGCTGCTGCTCGCAAAGGGCCAGACCCTCAGTCAGGCCATGGTGTTCAAACTCAAATCAGCCGTCGAGAGCAAGGCACTTAGCGAACGATCAATCCGGGTGTTTCGCATCACACAACTTTGATCCTTGAGTCGAATGCGGCGTGGGCCGAATCGCTCTCACCGTTCAACGGCAAACGCACGACAAAGGTCGTCCCTTGACCCTCCTCGGTTTCAAAGAAAATCTTCCCCTGATGCTTGCCTGCCACAATATCCTGAACGATCGCCAATCCCTGACCGGAACCACGCCCCACATCCTTTGTCGTGAAGAACGGATTGAATACATTGGGCTGTACCGACTTTGGAATTCCGGTCCCGGTATCGGCGACACGGATCTCGACCTGATCGTCGGATTGCCGGGTTGAGATGAGGATTCGGCCCTTCTCCTCCTCTCCCTTCGCTTCGATGGCATAGGCGGCATTCACGATGAGATTGAGCATCACCTGGGAAATCTCGCTGGCCATGCAGACCACCGGCGGTAACTCTTTGTCCAGGTCCAGTTCCAGATTGGCCGCATACTTCCATTCATTCTTGCACACCGCCACGGCATTGCTCACCAGGCGATTCATATCGGTCGGTTCTTTGTTGACAGAACCCGGATGGGCGAACTCTTTCATGGCCTGGACAATGCCCGCCACCTGTGTGGCACCGGCAATCGACTGATCGATGGCTTTCGGCAGTTCTTCTTCCAGGTAGTCGAGATCCGCATCCTCCACCGCCTCGACAATCCGCTCCACCTGAGGCTTGAGTCCGTCGAACTCGGCGGCTTGACGATGCAGATCCTTGTAGTGAGTCAGCAGGTTCACGATATCGTCAAACGCCTCTTTGAAAAAATGCAGGTTATCCCCCACGTACTGAATCGGCGTATTGATCTCATGGGCGATACCCCCGGCCAATTGTCCCACAGCCGTCATCTTATGCGACTGATTGAGCTCTCGCTCCAGACGCGCCCGTTCGGCCTCCGCAAACTTACGCTTGGAAATGTCATGAAACATCAACACAGCACCGCCGGGACGATCGTTGCCCACCAGTGGAGACACCGAGAAGGAAACATCCCGCATCTCACCCCGCCGGTCGAGGATACGATCCTCGATTTCCTTGCGAACTCGGCCATCATCGAGGGTTTCTGCAATGGCCCGGCGCACGGATTGATGCGGAGACAGGGACGGCTCCGGATAGATCCAATCGGTAAACTGAACACCCTGTAATTCCGAATCCTCCCATCCCAGCAGGCGTACACATTCCGGATTGACATAGGTCACCAACCCCTGTCCATCCAGCACCACACAGGCATCGCTCATGCTGTTGGTCATATCGGTAAGAAACTGTTTCTGATCCATCATCGTCTGTTGCGCCAATCCCATCAGGCGCCAATGTTCCCGCACAAAACGCAGAAACAGGATGCTGATGGACGAAATAATCAGAAATCCGGCCAGATGCATCCCGATCATCATCCGGCGCGTATCCGCCTGTGCCGCGATGATCGGCAGGGCATTCACCGCAACACTGATGCCTCCCCGCACGCTCCCCACCCGGGCGTCCTGCTCCTTATGGCAGGAGAGACACACCTCTTGCATGAACAGCGGTCCCACATAGCGGTAGACATCATCGGAGACATCGAAATAGGGCTTGGGGTCGGTTTCGAACCCTCTCAGGATATCGGCTTCCCAGGCGTTTGACCGGTTTTCCGGATTCATCGGGTGATTGGAGACCACTCGATAGTGAATATCATCCAAGCTCTGCTGCTTGAATGCTTCGGGATCGGACTGCATGATGAACGGATTGATCTTGGTCTGACGTACCATCTCGTACATCACCCGCCCACGCTCATAGGCGATATCCGTCACGGAGCGGTCGAATAGCGAAAAATTCCAGATTAACGAAATCCCGGCCAGAGCTGCCCAGAAAACCATCGGCAACAACCAATAGTATCGGGATTGCACGATCCTAAGAAACATAGCTTCACTCCATGAGCGGTCTGCCAGAGAATTGCGGGTGTTCAGGACGGGTATCCTGCTCGAGAACCTCCTTAGGACTTCAAGCCCTGTGAGGTCAATCGTACTGAGGGGTCAACACCAACTTTCCCTGCATCCGTCCCTGCTCGATCAACTGATGCGCCTGCACCGCTTCGGCCAACGGCAGCTGCTCGCCCACATGAATCTTCAGGCAACCACTGTCAATCATCTCGGCACAATCATGTAGTATAGCGACTTGATTGCTCCTTGCTTGAGGCAGATCGCGCAGCATCGGGGTCAGCATCAGCGTGAAACCGATCCGCAGGTTGCGGTTTCGCACCTCTTTCCAGTCCATATCCGGCCCGGGATCGAGCAGGGTCACCAGATCCCCGTAGTGGGCCGTAGCCTCGACGGATTGCCTGAAGACCTCGGGGCCCACCGTATCCAGCACCACATCAGCGCCACGGCCATCCGTCAGTTTCAGGACCCGGGAAACCATATTTTCCTCGGGATAGAGAATCACCTCGTCCGCACCCAGAGACTTGACGAAATCCCGCTTCTCCGGCGTGCTGACCGTGGTCAATACCCGTATCCCTGCCTGCTTGGCCAGTTGGATGGCCACATGTCCGACGCCACCGGCACCGGCATGTACCAGCAGGGTACGATCCTCGGTAAGGCGTGCCCGACCGAACAGCGCCTCCCAAGCGGTGATCAGGACCAGGGGCGCAGCGGCAGCCTGCGCAAAATCGGCGCTCACCGGTTTACGGCAGCACACCGCCTCATCCAGAACGGCAAACTCAGCGTAGTTCCCCTGCAATCCTCCCAGACCGCCATGGCAGTACCATACTTCGTCACCGGGACGAAACAGGGTCACCTCATCACCCACCTCGACCACCTCCCCGGCACCGTCACATCCGAGAATCGCCGGAAGACCGTCCGGTATGAAAACGCCCCGTTTGCGCAGCTTGGTATCGATCGGGTTGACCCCGGCCGCCATCACCTTGACCTTGATCTCGGTGGGGCGGGTGATTTCAGGCTCCGGGATCTCTTCCAGCTTTAGTACATCCGGTTCGCCCAATGCTCGTAACAGGATTGCTTTCATCAATCGCCTCCAATGGCTCGTATCTCAGAAAAAGGACCCACCGCCACATCACTATTAACCCGGCACCTGAACATGGCATTTAAGGTGCCGGGTTAATAATAGTACCCCGGATCCTAGGGCAGAGGGGGAGATCCGCGAAAAAACCCTCATCCGGAGACTCGCCCGTGATAGAGTTGCGCACAGGTAACACAGGAGACACGCATGGTCGAAGAAGTCGGTAAGTTCACACTCCACCTGGAGCAGGAGGAGGACTACGCCTTCCGGGTGAAGTTCGATCTCAACAAAGCCCCGGACGTCATCATGGACGAACCGCCACCGTTGGGTGAGCGAAACGGACCCAACGCCTCGCGCATGCTCGCCGCGGCGGCGGCGAACTGCCTCAGCGCCAGTCTCATGTTCTGCCTGGCCAAGGAAGACGTACCGGCCCGAAACGTTTCAACGGAAGTCACCTGCACCATGGTGCGCAACGAAAAAAAACGCCTACGGGTCGGCCGCCTGGATGTGCGCATCAGCGCCGGGGAGGAACTGCTCTCATCCAAGAAACTGGAGCGCTGTCTCGACCTATTCGAGGATTTCTGCGTAGTCACCGCAAGTATCCGCGAAGGCATCAAGGTGGGTGTCGAGGTGGTCAACCCGGCAGGCGAGGTACTGCACAGGGCGGAGTAAACCGCCCTTTCCAAGGGGCACAACGTCCCGAAGGAAGCACCCTTGAGGCACACAAACGTCGTCTCTTGCCGATCACCACGAGGGGGTGAAATATTCGGCACACGTCACAAAAACCCATGCGAAACCATTGACTTAGGATCGTAGATACCTAAGACTCGGGAGATCCGCAGGGTTTGCCCAGGGAACCGAAGGCGTCAGGTATGACTGCAGCGGTGATATCGACCACCGATCCGGCCGATCATCTATGCAATAAACATCAATAAACCCGGCATTCACCAGGTCAATGGGCTGCCAGCCTGGCGAAACGCCCGATTACGACGATAAAGGAGACCCAGGTGAATCTTAAATCATCCCTCACACAGATCAGCGCACTCCTGCTGACTGTCACTTGTGGTACCGTTCTTGGCGACGGAAACCGCTACAATAAAGAACGCTTCTACCATTCCGAGATCAGTGCCGCTGAGGCCTATCAACGGATGGAACATCGCGGCGGCCCCGGGGTACCCCATGCGCATCACCATGGCGTGAAAGCGGTGCTCGTCGATGTCCGCTCCATGGAAGAGTATGCCGCGGGACATCCGAACGGCGGTTACAACATACCCTATCCCAGGGTCTGTAGCGGCTGTGACGCACAGTCAGACGAAACCTTTTACTGGGAGGTTTACAAGGCTGTGCGGGGCAACACGGACCAGGAGATCTTCACCCTGTGCCGTACCGGCTCGAGGAGTATCTCCGCCGCGAACATTCTCGCGAACCCGTCGGAATACGGCATCGACGGCCCGGCCTTCACCCAAGTACGCAACATCTGGGAAGGTTTCGTCGGTAAGTACAAGTTCGCATTTGAAGGCTCCACCATCATGCTGGACACGAATAACGAGCCCTTTGCCCTGGACCTCAACAACAACGGGGAAATGGATGCCGACAGTGCCGACGTTTATGCGGAACGCAAGGACGCCAACCCGGATAAGGATGGCTGGCGGAATTTCCAGCAACTGCCCTGGACGACCAAAATCCAGCGCAGGTACGCCTACATGGGTGACCGCCTTCAGTACCAGGAACTGACCCTAACCCCTGTCGATTGAGACGCCGCCCGCCGGCACACGCCGGCGGGCACATCCACGCCCCCACGAATTTCTTCAATCCGGATAAGGCACCCCGGTGCCCCCCAGACCACAGTAACCCATAGGATTCTTCGCCAGGTATTGCTGGTGATAGGCCTCGGCGTAGTAGAAACGCTCAGCGGGTAGAATCTCGGTGGTGATGGGCGCCGCGGTGATTTGCGCGAGGGCGTGCTGGTAATCATCCCGCGAGCTCACCGCCTGGGCCATCTGCTCCTCGTCGTAGGTATAGATGCCGGATCGGTACTGGGTACCCAGGTCGTTGCCCTGGCGCATGCCTTCGGTCGGATTGTGGGACTCCCAGAAACACCTGAGCAGCTCCTGATAGGCAAGCTTCTGGGGATCAAAAACCACCAGAACCACCTCATTATGACCGGTCATACCGGTACACACCTCTTCGTAGGTTGGATTGGGTGTGAACCCGGCGGCATAACCCACGGCGGTGACATATACCCCCGGGAGTTGCCAGAAACGCCGTTCGGCACCCCAGAAACACCCCATCCCGAAGCACGCCTTGCGGCACCCCTCCGGAAAGGGGGGGAACAGGCTCCGAGCATTCACGAAATGGCTGGCTTCGCTGAGGATGGGGGTCTCCCGTCCGGGCAAAGCCTCGTCCTGAGCGGGCATCCGGGTCTTGCGGCCAAGTCCGAACATAGGTGGTTTTCGTCCCCTCGATCAGTGACTCCTTACAACAGATAGTAAGCACCGCCTGCTGACGCTACAAGCAGTACAAAGAGCAAGATCCAGATAAACTTGTTGCCGGATTCCTTGGGCTCTTCCATATTCTGCCGGGCGAGGTGCTGCTCGAGCATATGCTCCACGGTTTCCGTAGCCACGGAGTTCGCCACCTCCTGGGACACCTGACTCGCGGTCTCATGCACCTGGGCCTCGAGGGAACCTTCGGTGACCACCCGGATATGCTCGATCATCTCGTTCTTTTCCGGCACCTGGGTAAGAATGCGCGCCTCCTGATCCTTCATGCGCTCCTCGATGTCTCCCTCCAACTGGCTGATCTGGGCGTAGACATTGGCCTGAATCAACTCATCCAGCTCCCGCCGATTGAGTTGCCGGATGGCGTCTTCCAAATCTTTGTTGACCCGGGCCACCACCTGCTCCTGAAGCGCCTCGGTATCGATCTCGGGGGCCTTCTGCCGAGCCAACTCCTGGCGCACCAGAGTCAGGACCCGGGGCTCCAATCGTTCGCTGAAGTAGCGATCCAGAGCACTTTCGAGACGGGAATCGAAGGATTTTTCCAACGCCTCTTCAACGGCCTTCTCCACGGCCTGCCCCACCGCCTTACGGGCCGCCTGGGCCGAACCCTCCGCAACCGCCCGCTGCGCGATACGGCGCACCTCCTCCTCGCTCGGACCTGAGGCTACCGGTGCCGGAGCAGGTGTCTGAATCTCGACCACTGGCGGTTTGGCCGGAGCTTGTGGCGCAGACGGCGCAGGTGCAGGGCGATGACTTTCCATCAACTGGATGATCGCTCCCAGACTCTGTTCGGTGGGTGGCTTCACCAGGATACCCAGGGCACCATGATCCACCGCGGCCTTGACGTACTCTTCACCCTCATTGGCGGTACACATAACAATCGGCGTGGCATCGAAACGGGGATTCATCTTGATCTGCTTGATGGTCTCCAGGCCGTCGATACCATCCATCAGAAAATCGACGAAGATAGCGTCTGGCGAAAGGTCCTGTAACAGCTCCAGGGCCTTCTCTCCGGATTCCGCCATTTCCACGTTTTCGAAGCCGCTCTTCTTGAGCATGCGACTCAGCACAATACGTGCGGATTTTGAATCATCAACCAGAAGTGCTTGTTTAGACACGCCTCATCATCCTTATCGTTTGATCGATACCAAAGTCGCCGCGAATGCCTCGCCGCTTGTTCACTGCAGGGATGCGAACCCTGCCGGTCCGCATCCGCCTCCCGATTAGAACGGGATTTGTCCGCTATTGTCATAGGGAGAGAGATTCCCCCTCCAACCCATGGTCTGCTGCATTCAATCATAGGTCAGCATGCTTGGCTAACCCAATGCCGTTAACCCATTCGGACTATAGGAAATTCCAGTTCGTCACTGGAACCCGCGCGGGACCCGGCGAAGAATTCGCCAGTCTCGCAACAGGGTCTTACTAACCAGGCCATAGATATTGATACACTCAGGGCTACAAGCGTGGCTCAGATCAAGGCGCGCCTTGCAGGCAATGGCTGATCCCTTGTCAAGAGGCGCAACACCGAGCTGAGCCATGCTTGTAGCCCCTAACCTTATTAACTGCTTATGACAGGCCGACGTGTGTTTGCTCACGGACTGCGTTATCAAAACTTGCTGTAGAAGTGCTACAGCGGCGTTTTGATGCCTTGCCGTGAGCAAACACACGTCGGCTGAGTGTATCAATATCTATGGCCTGGTTAGTATAATTGGCGACCGAATGACCCGAAACCTGAGTAGCTGATGCCCACCGCAACCCCGAATACCGATCCTCACCCAATCGAAACCATCCTGCAACAGCGTATCCTGATCCTCGATGGGGCCATGGGCACCATGATCCAGCGCCACAAGCTGACCGAGGCGGACTACCGGGGTGAACGCTTCACCGACTGGGCGAGCGACCTCAAGGGCAACAATGATCTGCTGGTGCTGACCCAGCCGGACATCATTCGCGGCATTCATGAGGCCTATCTGCAGGCCGGGGCCGACATTGTCGAAACCAATACCTTCGGCGCCAACCGCATCTCCCTGGCCGACTACGCCATGCAACCCCTCGCCTTCGAGATGAACGAGGCCGGCGCGCGCCTGGCCCGGGAGGCAGCGGACAGGTTCAGCACTCCCGACAAACCCCGGTACGTGGCCGGGGTGCTGGGCCCCACCAACCGGACTGCCTCCCTATCCCCCGATGTCAACGATCCCGGGGCTCGAAACATCAACTTCGACACCCTGGTCGAGGCCTACGCCGAGGCGGCCCGGGGACTCATCGCCGGCGGCACCGACCTGCTGCTGATCGAGACCATCTTCGACACCCTCAATGCCAAGGCGGCGGTGTTCGCCTGCGAGCAGGTATTTGAACAGGATCAGATCCGCCTGCCGGTGATGATCTCCGGCACCATCACCGACCAATCCGGACGCACCCTGTCCGGTCAGACCACCGAGGCCTTCTACAACAGCCTGCGCCATGCCCGGCCCATCTCCATCGGCCTCAACTGCGCCCTCGGTCCCGACCTGCTGCGCCAGTACGTGGAAGAGATGTCGCGCATCGCCGAGTGTCATGTCTCCGCCCACCCCAACGCCGGTCTGCCCAACGAATTCGGCGAGTACGATCTGGACGCCGCCCACATGGCCGGCTATCTCGCCGAATGGGCCGACAGCGGTTTTCTCAACATCGTCGGCGGCTGCTGCGGTACCACCCCCCAGCACATCGCCGCCATCGCCGAGGCCATGCAAGGCAAGCCCCCCCGCGTGCTGCCGGATATCGCCCCGGAGTGCCGCCTCTCCGGCCTGGAACCGCTGAACATCGGCGTCGACAGTCTGTTCGTTAATGTGGGCGAGCGGGCCAACGTCACCGGCTCGGCCAAGTTCAAGCGGCTGATCCTCAACGAGGCCTACGACGAAGCCCTGGATATCTGCCGCGAGCAGGTGGACAACGGCGCCCAGGTGGTCGACGTCAACATGGATGAAGCGATGCTCGACGGAGTAGCCGCCATGCGCCGCTTCCTCAACCTCTGCGCCGGCGAGCCGGAGATCGCCAAGGCTCCCTTCATGATCGACTCCTCCAAGTGGGAGATCATCGAGGCCGGGCTGCAGTGCGTGCAGGGCAAACCGATCGTCAACTCCATCTCCATGAAGGAGGGGGAGGAGAAGTTCCTCCAGCAGGCCGAACTGTGCCGCCGTTACGGCGCGGCGGTGATCGTCATGGCCTTCGACGAGCAGGGCCAGGCCGACACCCGGGCACGTAAAGTAGAGATCTGCACCCGCGCCTACCGGCTGCTCACCGAACAAGTGGGCTTTCCCGCCGAGGACATCATCTTCGATCCCAACATCTTCGCCATCGCCACCGGCATCGAGGAGCACGACAACTACGGTGTCGACTTCATCGAGGCGACCCGTGAGATCAAGCAGAGACTGCCCCACGCCCTGATCTCCGGAGGGGTCTCCAACGTCTCCTTCTCGTTCCGTGGCAACAACCCGGTGCGTGAGGCGATCCACGCGGTGTTTCTCTACCACGCGATCCAGGCCGGGATGGACATGGGCATCGTCAACGCCGCCCAACTTGCGGTCTACGACGATCTGCCCGCCGAGTTGCGCAACGCAGTGGAGGATGTGGTGCTCAACCGCGACCCTCAGGCCGGCGAGCGACTGGTAGAGCTGGCGCCCAAATTCCAGGGTGACGGTAAAGACACCGGGGTTAAGGAGGATGCGGAATGGCGCGCCTGGCCGGTGAACAAACGCCTGGAACACGCCCTGGTCAAGGGCATCACCGAGTTCATCGACGCCGACACCGAAGAGGCCCGCCAGCAGGCCCAGCGCACCCTGGAGGTAATCGAAGGCCCCCTGATGGACGGCATGAATGTGGTGGGTGACCTGTTCGGCGCCGGCAAGATGTTCCTGCCCCAGGTGGTCAAATCGGCCCGGGTGATGAAGAAGGCGGTGGCCTATCTCGAGCCCTACCTGGAGGCGGAGAAGGCGGAGTGTGGCGTACAGGCCCAGGGCAAGATCCTCATGGCCACGGTGAAGGGCGACGTCCACGACATCGGCAAGAATATCGTCGGCGTGGTCCTGCAGTGCAACAACTACGAGGTGGTCGACCTGGGCGTGATGGTGCCGGCGGACCGTATCCTGCAGGAAGCCCAGACCCGGAACGCCGATATCATCGGCCTATCCGGACTCATCACACCCTCCCTGGACGAGATGGTCCATGTAGCCAGGGAGATGCAGCGCCTCGGCATGAAACAGCCCCTGATGATCGGTGGCGCCACCACCTCCATCGCCCACACGGCGGTGAAGATCGAGCCCAACTATGACCATCCGGTGGTCTACGTGCCCGACGCCTCCCGCGCGGTCGGTGTTGCTTCCAACCTGCTATCGGAGGAACTGTGCGACGGCTTTGTTGCTCATCTGCGCGAGGAGTACGCCGCAGTACGCAAGCGCCGCGCCGGAGTCAACGAGGCCCGCAACCTGATCCCCATCGAAGCCGCCCGGGCCAATCCCACGCCCATCGACTGGGCCACCTGGAATCCGCTCACACCCAAGCTCTGCCAGGCCGGTTTCAGCGCCCCCGAGGGCAGTCGCGTGGTGCGTCTCGCGGAGGGCGATCCCGCCGCCAGCGCCCTGGTGTTCGACGACGTACCCTTGGGCACCCTGACCGACTACATCGACTGGACCTTCTTCTTCCACGCCTGGCAGCTCAAGGGACGCTACCCGCAGATCCTCGAGGATGCGGAAAAGGGAGAAGAGGCAAAGAAGCTCTTCGCCGACGCCCAGGCCATGCTCACCCGACTCATCGACGAGAAATGGCTGCAAGCCCGGGCTGTCATCGGGCTCTTCCCCGCCAATGGGGATGGGGATGACATCCTTATTTACAGCGATAATCAGAGTAAGCGAGTCCTCACTTCATTTCACAACCTTCGCAAACAGGGGCGCCAGCCCGAGGGCAAGTACAACGAGTGCCTGGCCGACTACATCGCCCCCTTGGGTAGTGGCAAGACCGACTACCTGGGCGCCTTCGCCTGCACCGCCGGCATCGGCATCGATGTAAAGCTGGCCGCATTCGAAAAGGACCATGACGACTACCACGCCATCATGCTCAAGGCCCTGGCGGACCGCTTGGCCGAAGCCCTCACCGAATGGCTGCACCAACGGGTCCGATGCGACTATTGGGGTTATGCGCAAAACGAATCCCTGAACAACGAGGCGCTGATCGCCGAGCAATACACCGGTATCCGTCCGGCCATGGGTTATCCGGCCAGCCCGGACCACAGTGAAAAGGACCTGCTGTGGGCGCTGCTCTCAGTCCGGGAGCAGACCGGCATCTGGCTCACAGAGAGCAAGGCCATGGTACCCACCGCCTCGGTCAGCGGGCTCTACTTCAGCCACCCGCAAAGCCGGTACTTCGCGGTTGGCAAACTGAACAAGGATCAGATAAGCGATTACGCCAAGCGCAAGGGCATGCCACAGGCCGAGGTTGAGCGCTGGCTGGCACCGAATCTGGCCTATGAGCCAGGAGTCTGAGGTCGCACACCTCCGCATGGATTTTATTTACCAGTAGAAGTCGTAGCGATGTCAAATATTGAATTTTCAAAAGACGAAAAGGAACTCATCGTCCACAAGATCAAGCGCTACTTCAGCGAAGAACTCGACCAGGAGATCGGTCAATTCGATGCGGAATTTCTCCTCGATTTCTTTTCCAGCCAGATTGGGCCCTATTACTATAACCGTGGATTGCATGATGCCCGGGCCGTACTGGAGAGTCGGTTGGAAAACATCGACGAGGCACTCTACGAGATTGAGAAACCGACAGAGCAGTTGCGTTAGCCGCTTCAACGCGCCTGCATCATTCCGAATTGAAATAGGTCACTTCCTTTAGCGTCGTGGATATACGAACAACTTGGCGAATTATAGGAACAAATGGGTGTTACCCAATAAAATGTAAAACGTGGTGGAATAGAAAGAAATCGCATGAGAGAAAGAGAATACCATGAGTGTACCGTCAGCAAACACTGATGCATGGAATACTGCTGACGGCCAGTATCAAGGTAAACCACGATTACTTAGATATCGCCCAAACTTAAAAAAAAATTTAGGTGACCCTGAATATCCAAAACGGCTTGTCATCATTTGGGATTATGAACCTGAAGATCCAAGTGGCCTGCCCTCCTCTGAGCTATTTCAAAGGATGCGTGTATTTGAAGATACGCTAGTTGATGCACTGGATACTGATAGATGTGCCGTGCTTGCTTATATTCTCACGCATAACGGAATTCGAGAGTGGCATTTTTATTGCAACAATGTGAGCGAAGCAGGCAATAGGATAAATAAGTCTCTTGCGACATTTCCAAAGCTCCCCTTACATCTCCAGGTTGAAGAAGATAGTAACTGGGATGAAATGAGAGCAGTATTGGACTTGTGCGAGTAAGTGAAGCATAACAACAGGCCGCATAGAACGTTAGGTGTAAATACAAATGAACGTTGTAGAAACCTTATTAGATACAGCCTATCAGGATACCCAGCTATTAATGGATAACAATGAAAAGGGTGATAACTTCTCTATTCCACGCGATGTTGAATTTGTTCTGTATGCCGAAGATGAGAAAAAAACCGACACGGTTGTAAGCTTTATAAATGACAATCGTTATGGTAAAGCATCGTTCGAAAAAATTGATGCGCAATTTCGGATAATTGTAGTAATCAATATGCCTTCCACTCAAAATCTTGTTTGTGCTGTTTCAGGGCTAATGGCATGCATTGCCGCGCTGTTTACTGTTAAATATGACGGATGGGGTTGCGTGCTGCAAAACACCTATTAACTTGCTAATTCGGACACGAAATATTCTGATTATCTTTTTGCACCACACAGTTAGTTCGTTATCCGAAAAGGGAATACATTGAAGATTCGTAAAGAAGAAGCTGAAGATAACCAAGGCGTACGTCGAGTGAATGAACTGGCATTCGGCACTCCCGCTGAAGCTAACCTCGTCGATGCACTACGTGACCAGGTACAACCCACAATTTCCCTCGTTGCTGATGAAGGAGACGAAATTGTAGGCCACATCATGTTCTCCCCCGTGGTTCTTACAGGACATCCAGACCTTAAAATTATGGGGCTGGCGCCAATGGCGGTATTACCTAGCCACCAACGAAAGGGCATAGGTACCAAGCTAGTACACGCCGGCTTAATAGAATGTGAAAAGCTGAAATTTGGTGCCATTGTTGTACTCGGGCATCCAGAATACTACCCACGATTTGGCTTTGTGCCATCTTCACGCTTTGACCTCGGCTGTGAGTATGAAGTACCAGAAGACGTATTCATGGCCAAAGAGTTACGGGAGGGATATCTTCGCGGGGCGACAGGCATTATTACGTACCATGCGGCATTCTGCGAGTCAGGAAGGGGCTAGCCGCGCCCCGCTGGAGTGATCCGGGACTCAAGCAAGATATAGGTTAACGCCATAATCTCCGGTTGGAGCCAAACTCAGACTAACCGAAGACCACAGAATCATCTTCTTACAAGGCGATAAAGTCATCTATTGTCATGCGAAAGGCACCATCATCAGGAAGAAGTCAATTGTTATCATTGACATCTCG
Source organism: Candidatus Thiodiazotropha sp. (assembly GCA_050291245.1). Classification (GTDB taxonomy): domain Bacteria; phylum Pseudomonadota; class Gammaproteobacteria; order Chromatiales; family Chromatiaceae; genus Thiodiazotropha. The sequence continues at coordinate 46,490 of JBNKJP010000059.1, forward strand.
ATTTCTTTTCCAGGTATTTAGTTCCTACTGCCACAACCACCGATAGCACGATGTCCGGGAGAGCCGGCCGGAGAATATCGACGAGGTACTCTACGAGATTGAGAAGCCGACTGAGCATTAACACTGATCACATCAACGCGCCCGCATAGTACCAAACTGCCCAAATCAGATTCGCGCCATGCAATGAATGCCTGGCAATGAGCAGGCTCATGGCAACTAACACTAAAGAATCGAATACTTGAGCCGATAAGTCAGGAAATCGGAGGAGTCACAACATATAACCCCACAGCGGTATTCCGGGAATTGTTGAAAAGGATCAGGCGTGAATACTCATCAAGGTACTTAAAAATATGAACTTAAGAACAAAAATCATGTGGGGTCTCATTGTATCATCTGTCGTGCCGGCGCTACTGACAGCACTGGTCGTCATGAATATTGCGAGTCACCAAAGCGCACAGCAAACCCGGGAATGGCTAGAAACCCAGACCGAGATGCCGTTACAACTCGGTACCTTGGCCAGTGACATTGACGCGGCAGTGACCGCATCGATCACACTGCCGGTCGGCGCCATCCTTTTGCTCGCAGCCGCTGCGGCTTGGGGGCTGGCGCGCTTTCTTACCCAACCGATGGCCAACTTTATCCAGATCACCACAAAGGACGCCAAGGACCTGATAACCGGCAAAGGCGACCTATCCAAGCGATATAACGAAACACGCAGCGATGAGATGGGCGTTTTGGGCAAAGCGATCAACATTTGGATCGAGAGCTCGCAACTGCTGATCGCCAAGCTCTCGGATACTCAGCAGTGTACCGCGAATGTGGTTACCGAGGTGGACTCCCTGTCGGAGCAAACCTCATTAGGACTGACCCGCCAACAGGCGGAGACCGAACAGGTCGCCACTGCCATGAATGAAATGACCGCCACGGTTCAGGAGGTAGCCCGCAATGCTGTCAGCGCGGCTGAGGCCGCGCGCAACGCCGACAAAGACGCCAAGAACGGCAACGATGTGGTGATGCGAACCATCGCAGCTCTCGACGGCCTCAGTAGCGAAGTCGAACACGCATCGGAGGTAATGAGCAAGTTAGAGAAGGACAGCGAAAGTATCGGTTCGGTGCTGGCGGTTATCCGTGAAATTGCCGATCAGACCAACCTGCTGGCATTGAATGCCGCCATCGAGGCGGCACGCGCCGGTGAACAGGGCCGCGGCTTCGCAGTGGTTGCCGACGAGGTACGTACGCTTGCCAGTCGCACACAACAATCCACGCAAGAAATCGAAACTATCATCGAACAGTTGCAATACCGTTCCAAGGAAGCCGTTCAGGTGATGAGCCATAGCCGCGTCAATACCAAAAACTGCGTCGAGCAGGCAGCGCAAGCCGGCTCGGCCCTGGATACCATTACCAATCAAGTGGCCCTTATCGATCAGATGAATCAACAGATCGCGACTGCCGCCGCCGAACAGGGCTCGGTAGCCGAAGAGATCAACCGCAATGTGGACAGTATCTCGCAGATTACAAACGAATCGGCCGAGGCGGCAAAACTGACCCATAACGCCAGCAACCGACTGGCATCCATGTCGGAGGAACTACGAAAGTATGTCGCGCTATTCGAGGGTTATGCCGTCTAGACGACACAAAAGTCATTCATATATGGACAGTCATCATTTGAGCAGTGAATCACCGGTTTTTTAATCTATCCAAATGATGACTGTTCTCAATACCCTTGGCGAATACCAATCAACCAAGCACACAGATATTTTTCAACCTTCAAACACCAGGTTAATTTTTAACTTTTAGAATGGGAGATTTTGGTCTACTTATTTTAATAGAATATGCCAATAACAAGGGGATATTTTCGTAAGCGCTTTGAAGCGTATCTGCATCGCCCAAAAGGAAATAGAGTTTCATCTGCACGGGATCGAAACTTGCTCCAATCATTAAATTTGTTATTCCATCCCCATCATCATCTTCATGCGGAAGATGTAACTCACCATGTTCATAAGGTCTAAGGTCATAGGCATTGACGGAACCATCTAATACATTAACCATTTCCCTGACATCATAAAGCCAATAGTAATTGTAAGTATCTGTGAGGTCGTTAGGCGCCCAACCTCCACTACCATGTATCTTATAACCTACGCCACTTTCATGCCCGCCACTTGACCCAAAAACGGCATATGTATAGGTACCTGGGACAATAAAGCCAATATGGGCCTTCGAAAGTTCAGTCCAAATATCATTTTCACCATTTGCATTTGTAGTATCAGGATGTAAAGCATACTTTACTGGATAATCTAATAGTTTATTCGTATTTATAATTTCATCTTTTTTGGCATTTATGAGCTCTGTTCCAGCTAAAGAAAACGCACTTGGTCCCATGCTACTTCTAAGATTAATTGGCTGATTACTTGCATGGCCTGCTATGTGAGTACCCAGTAGTTTATCTTGCCATATTTGTGGTATAGGCGTTATCCATCCCGCAGCGTGATGTTTGGCATCCAGCTTTAAAAAACCAACAATTTCACTATCGGCCAAGTTAAAACGATTCTGAAAAACCACAGTCGTATCGGTATTGTCGCCCACTGCATCATAGTAATGAGCTACATTAGCTACGAGTTTATTTGAGACAATTGACAAACCAGAAATCATGCCGATTCCATCCGGGTTGTCATCATCCACTCTGTCGATAACTGTTGCAAAGTTTTGGCTGGCCGTCTCGATAATTTCTATATCGCCAATGTCGCTTACGATTTTAGGTGTCCCGATGGGAAACTCCGCCACCATCTGATGTTGAGCATGCCCAACCACATAAAACACTCCATTTACTCCATCTACAGCTATAGATCCTTGCGCGTAACCTAATCTGCTCTCACCCTGGCTCCGGTCTGTTAGGCGAGTTGCTCATTCATATATTAGATTATCAATATCGAATGAGACTAAATCTTCACTATAGACAATGGTTGGAATCGAAAGAGCAAAGAATAATAATATTATTTTTTTCAATCTCATAACCAGTACTCTCTGAGAACGCATATAGATAACAAAACCATTATTTATTATTTGGATTTATGTGTCTTTAATTAGCGCTTGATTTTATTCATTGTGTGACTGGTGTTATATTTTCCCGCCCTAAATCCATTATTTCCTTAACTTTAAATATCTCGAGTTAATAAATGACGTATTATGTGACCAGCCAGCAGTTCGTGCCATTTAAAGCCTGCGCTCATCAAATAATTATGATGTAAATGAGATGCTCGATAATTTTGAAAGTGGCGGGAACCCATACGATATCGCACCTTATGCCTGGGGTCCGATAAATATCGCCTACAGTGACAATGTTAAAGGCAAACTTGTTTCAAAAGTGACTGGCGCCGACTACGACGCAACTAAAATCTTCTCTATCTGGTTTTGGGCGATACGGATACAGAGCAACTGCCACCCTATAGGGCCCCAATGATTGCAGTTTATCGGTTCATATTGAATCGTCCTAAGGCACCCGATAATGTAGCCCTACAAATTTAGTCAACCCTAAACTAGCTAATGTGTAGCGAACCGCCGATCTCCCGAGTCAGGGGCTCTTCCTGATTATACCGCACGAACAGCAGCACAACTTTAATTCGCATACTAAATACGGCCGAAAAACAGTCATATCTCCTTCATCAAACCGTAGTGCTGTACCTCTAAGTTAACCACCCTTCCCCTTCAAGCTGTATACGACGCCACTAAAGTGTACACAGAGATAAAGTGAGTCTTATGATAAATTGTTCGATGAAGCAACATCGCAACAGCCTGTCTATGGCTATTGCAGTAACTACTACCCTGATGCTTACAGCTTGCGGCAGTGATAACAACAGCAACACTGTAAGCAAGCCGGCCGTACCACAAGGTCTTGGTTATAGTCAGCACGTTTCCGAACCCGACGCCAACTACCCATTCCCTGTCATTGAAAATGCTGATAACAACGCGGACAGCGCTCTCAAACGAACCCTGAACGATAACCCTGTGGCTTATGCGTTACGTGGTATCAATTCGGTATGGAAAGGCACTACCGATGCATACCAACAAGCATCCACAGGTGACGGTCCCAATACGGAAGACCTGACGGCTGATCCAATTGTTGATGCGGATATCTGGGCAGAAAACATTCAGTATGTAGTCAACGTGACGGCCAACCGTACAGAGGATCAGGCTATTTTGGCATTCCTGGATGACCGTCGCAGCAAAAACTACAGCGTAATTGATGGTTTCGGCCCACTGACTCAAGCGTGGGTAGACGCCTCTGGCGCCTATGTTGAACTGGACGGCATCAAGAAATCCGATGTACTGAACAACGTCAACTACGAACCCGCCAGTAATGATGATTCCAAATATGTGGGCGCCGCGACCGCTTATGTGGATGATGATACTTTTACCGACGGCGTGCAACCACTAACCAAGGCGGCGGATCTGGTTTACCTGTTTCGCCAGACTTCTCCTGCCTCTACCAGCGCCTCAAAATACCTGTTCTCAACGCCACGTCCGTGGCGCATGAATGATACCGGCACCATCGATTTCCTGGGCACCACCGATTACACCTACAGCTGCGTGGATGAATCCGGCTCGGAAACACTGAAAAACTACGACACATACACCAGCAGCGTTTCTGTGATACCGGGCCTGATATGCGCCCGTCGCGCACACAGTGCCTCTAAAGATACTGCGGGTGTTCTCTATACCTCAACCACTGAAAACCGCCGTAAAGATGGTGGCTTTCCAAGCGGCCACACCAACGCCGCTTATCTCGCGGCCATAGCTTACGCCTACGCACTGCCTGAGCGTTACACCGAAATGCTGACCCGCGCTTCTCAGCTGGGTGAAGACCGTATCATCGCCGGCATGCACTCTCCGGTTGATGTGATTGGCGGTCGTATTCACGCTCTGACTGTTGCCGCTTACGCGCTGAATCAGCCGGAAGGTGCTCTGATTGCGGCCGATGCTGTAACAAGCGTTCAAAACCATTTCGGTTCGCTGTCTGATGAAGCAGACATGAGCCTCTATGAGTATGCGCACCGGACAGTAGCAGATGAAGCGGGTTACACCTATACCGACAACGGTATCGAGTATGTCAACGTAGAAGTCTTCGACAACAACATCTATGACGATCACGAAGCTAACAAAGCGCTGTACCGTTCACGGTTGACTTACGGCTTTGCTCAAAACGCTGAGAATGCCGGCAAAGGCGCTGAAGTCCCTGCGGGCGCAGAAGCTCTGCTGAAATCCCGTCAGCCATACCTGTCTGATGAACAACGTCGCGCGGTTCTGGCAACCACTGAAGTGGATTCTGGTTACCCGATTTTGGACAACAGCAACGGTTGGGGCCGCATCGACCTGGTGACTGCCGCAGACGGCTACGGGGCTTTTGATGGTGACGTAGACATTTACATGAGTGCCAACGACGGTGGCTTTAGCGCACAGGACTGGTGGCGCAATGACATATCCGGCGAAGGTAAGCTGACCAAGTCCGGCACAGGCACTCTGACCCTGACCGGTGATAACACTTACACTGGCGGCACAGTGCTCAATGAAGGCGTACTGGAAGCCACTTCAAATTCAGCATTCGGTACAGGCGATCTGTACGTCAGCTCAGGCTCTGCTCTGGTTAACGCCGAAGGCGCTCTAGCGCTTACCAACCTGGTGCTGGAGGGTGCCGGTATACTGGAAATCAAGGTGGACGGTGACGAAGCCCAGATTACTGCTTCCGGTACAGCTTATATTGATGGCGGTTCTCTGAAATTGATCTTCGATACCGCACCAGCCACTGGCACTCAACTCACACTGATTAGTGCAAATAAAGTGGGTGGCGAGTTCACTTCTGTGGATGCCGGTGAGGTGGACGTTACTCTGGAATACACCGACGCTACGATCGTAGCAACAGTACACTAACCCTATAATCTGTCGACGTGACCTCCGTTCGATTCCGGATCGAGCGGAGGTCCACGACAACCTTCCCCAAATCTCTTTCTGATTTTGCTCGGCGTATTGGATGCTCAGGCAGTCATAAATGCCCTTTCATTCGTAAGCCAACGGTTAGCCCTGCTTGGCTGTTCGGTTAGCAACAGGGCAGACTGTCTAGTATCAGGCTCCCTGATAATATATGATGAGTGGTGGCATCTTAGGAATTATAGTAATTAACGGTTTGCTGAAACCAACAGGTTAATATTAGAATTTATTAGTTTTTTGCTCGTTTCAATAGCAGGAACTGTTTGCAGAATATTAACCCAGGCAGTCACGGGGTATGACGATTTCGAGTACTTGTAACACTTAACCCGTCATAAACGCCCCACAAGGAAGTTTATTCCTAATATTGCCGGTACTAATTCAAGCATTGTAGTACTTACATTCTTGCGCGGAATGAGAACATAACTTGTGTTCATTCTGCAGCCGGGTTAGTCGTAGCTGTTACCTTGGAACGGCTCTTTTGTCTGAGTAGGAATATGAATAAAGTAAATAAATATCTAATATTTAGTTTTTATAGTCTTCTGATTTCAATCACTGTAACCCCAGCAGAAGCAGAGCCCTCCAGAACGATAACCAAGGATGACATTACATATATTGGAGCATTTCGGTTTGAACCTTTAACAAACGAATATGGAGCGACTGACCGAGCCAAAGGCGGACTGGCACTGTCCGGTGATAGCGAATCACTTTATTTGGTTGGCAAAAATGGATCGATTGCGGAATATGAAATTCCAGAAATTGTTAATTCCTGGGATATTAACGATCTCAATACCACCGCGCCTGCAACGCAACCCTTCGCGATGATGTTAGCGGCGTCTAAAACCTCTCAAGCCACCACCCCTGAAGACTTGGATCTAAATTATGTTACCGGCCTGGCGCTCATAAACAATCAGTTATATATGTACACCGCAATTTATTACGATGGCGGTGTTACTCAAGTTAATACGACTTTTGCAATAGCTGATCCTGGCAACCTGAAAGAATCAACTATACGCGGCTATTTTCAGATGGAAGGCAAGGTTCACGCTGCAGGATGGTTCTCACCAATACCAACAGAGTTTCAAAATATGCTCGGTGGTGACTATATCGCCGGCCATGCCGCCAATTTTCCGATTAATGCACGTCACAGCATGGGGCCAAGCTTATTTGTTTTTAATTCTGAAGATCTTCAATCAGCAGAAGCAAATAGTGTAGTTAAAACAACACCATTGATCGACTATGATATTAATAACCTTTTGCACGAAGACAGGTTTAATGAAACCTTAAATAATGATATGTGGACAGAAATATCGGAAGCACATTATGGTTTTATAATTCCTGGCACAGCAACCTATTTAGTAGTAGGAAATAGTGGCGGACATAAAGATGGCATTGGTTATAAGATCACACAAAGTGATGGGCATTTGTGCGGTGGTTCGTGTGCATATAACGCAGAAGATTATTATAATTATATGTGGTTATACAACATAAATGATCTCAGTTCCGTTTTAAATCATGAAAAGCAACCAAGCGACATAATACCGTACGATTTTGGTGAACTTGAAACGAAGTTTATGCAAACTAATGTAAATATACCAAGTAAGGTTTCCGCAGCCGTATATGATAAAAATAAAAATTTGCTTTATGTGACTTTATACAATGCCGATAGAAATGGGTACGCGTACTATCCACTTTGTTTGGTATATAAAATAGCATTGGATCGACCCTCTCCCCCAACCTCAATAAGGATACTCTGATCTTCAACACAAATGTAGACACGAGTATAAGCAGCTATCAATAACGGAGTGCACCGTGTCCATGAATTAGCATTTAGCACTCCTGTTTAAGCAAACATTATCGCCGCACTACGCATCCAGACAGAACCGACGATTTCCCTCGTTATAAACAACAAGGCGAAATTACTGGTCATACCCTGTTTTCCCCTGTGATTCTTGAAGGGCACTCAACGCGATCGAAATGCAATTCGACTCCACGCAATGCCTGTATAATTGTTTCCATTTGATGATATTCCTAGGTCAGATGACGGCATTCGAGCAAACCGGCCATGATTGACTTCTCAGTTGGATGCTCGCATGCATCAATGGCATTGAAGCTTGCGGCACGGCGGGCCGGTCATACCCCGGTAACAACGCCCTTACCCCAGATAACAAAAAAAGTTACGATAAAATCGCTGCCATTACGCAGGTAGAGAATACGCTCGATCTTGAGAAAATCCGCAGCATGTAATAGTAAGCGATCATGAAGGAGGGTTATACGCACCGACGCAGGCCTTAATAAGCACCTTAAGAATCGACAAATTTCCCTTTAAACCGCTGATCTTGGTTGGTAGCTCGCCTTTGGGATAGCGCCGAATAGTTGGCAACTCGATACAGTTATAGTTGAGTTTGGGTACCCTGTATGACAAATATGCCAGCAATTCGTAGGTAAGGAACACATCACGAAAAGGAGCAATCTGCGGATCAAGCAAAATCTTCCTGCTATAGCCCCTAAAGCCCTGCGTGCTGTCTGTCCATCGAAAACCAGAAAAAAGGCTAAGTATGGGAGCGTGGATAAAGCGGATGGCAAATTTACGTGAAAGTGGCGTATTTTCAGCTATGCCGCCAGGTATGAAACGTGATGCCTGTACAAAATCTTTCCCTTGCTGCAATGCTTCAATAAAACGCGCAATAGCATCTGGATCATCCTTATCGTTGCCGTCAATCGTAACGACTCCCTGGTAGTTCTGATCCAGCGCAAACGCGTACGCGCAACGGAGTTGCGCGCTCAACTTACCCGGTCCTGTCTTAATGAGCAAGCCGCGTACACCTTTTTCCTGCAGGTATTCAGGCGACAATGAACCATCGGTGCTACCTCCATCAATAATAATAATATCGGCAATGCTCGAAATCCGCAATGTGGCCATACGATCAAGGAGGCTGGTAATGCGTACCCCCTCATTGATCACGGGTATCACTACGCAATATGCATGCTGTGATCCCAACCAGAGCAGGCGATCAAATGACGGTACTTGCCACGTGGCACGTTGCCCCTGATCGATGTAGAAATTCATACTTACCATCCAAATAGTTCAAGCTATCCGTGCCGTAATCAACACTACACCTGCAATCACCAGCAAAATTCCAAAACCAGTGGTCCAGTAGAATGGCTCTTTGAAAAACAAAACCGAAAACAACGCAACTGTCGCTACCGCTCCAGAAGTTAATACTGGGTGAGCCACATTGAGAGGTAAACGCGAAAGTGCCGCTGCATACAAGAGAAATGCAGATCCATATAGGCCCAGCCCCAACCAAAATGGCCAGTTACTTAAAGTACCACTCAGATCGTGCAGTGATGGAAATTGGCGCGGCGGGATCATAGCTATCTTGATTAGCACACTGGCCGAAGCATTTGCAGTAATCCCAAGCATCAAAATTAGCCACTTCATAAATGAATACTGTCGCTATTCAGGCGATAGTGTTGATTAGCTGTACTCAGCGCACGTTCAATCGACACCAAATGGGGTTCATCATGGGTAGCTACCATTTCAATGGTAACCAGGTGATAAGGTAAATGTTCGGATAATGCCTGCTGCATAGCGAAATGGTCCGTATTGCCATCACCAAGCGGTAATAGATGAGGCTCACTGACATGTACGTGCCCAATCAATTCTGAGCACATCGATAATACAATAGCGGGATTTTCGCTATTAATAGTCAGTGCTCCCGTATCAAACTGCATACGGATGGCGGAGTGCGAAACAAGTGTCACAACATGAGCAGTTTCCGAAGTATTTGTCATGAAATTCGCAGCGTAACAAGAAGGATTTGGCTCAAGACAAATCATGACCCCATAAGTAGCTGCAACATCACCGGCCCTTCGAAAAAAGGAAGTAGCTACATCGAATACCTCGGAATCGCCTATTCCGCTACGATCACGGTTTTTAGGTGATCCAAACACCAGTCGCGGTGCTTCCAATATGGATCCAATCCGGCAGATCGCCTCTAGATGCTGCAGTAGTAGTGTTTGAGATTTTGATGAGCCAAAAATGTTGAGCCCATTCGTGCCAAACAGTAAGGCTTGCATGCCGGTGATTTCTATACCTCGAACTGCCCACCATTGTTTGACTTTGAGAATATCGTCCCGTGTCGCTTCTCTCGGGTTAGAAAAATACTTGCCTGGAGCAATGTCAATGGCATCCACAGAGAAACGTTGTAGCAACCGGACAACAGATTCATCTTCCGTCACGTCCCAGGCAATATTCGAGATGCCGAGCCTCATACGATTGCTTCATCTTTGGCTAATGAGACTTTAGGCTCAGTCTGAGCATAGGCACGAACTGCCTGAATGGTTTCGCGTTGACTGTACTGATAAAATCCCTCCCCCCCAAACATAGTTGCATGGCATGTACGCATGTCATAGGCTGGCGGGTCGTTGGCACTGGTATTCTTGAAGTGTTTGCCGAATCCATACTTCGAAACCTCAGCAACGCTAATTGGCTCAGCAGTAAGATGCACAAGTTTTAACTCTGCTTTCAACGCAATTTGAATATCCCACCATAGGTTAACCATTGGATAAAACTGAAAAATGGCTCGCTTATCTAGGGCCTGCAAGTTATTCTCATTCAAAAGATCATAAATTACGTTCTTACGCAAACCTGTCCCAACAAGACCAGGAAGCCTAACAATTAAGTAGTCGGAAAAATGACTCTTGACAAATTTTTCCAGCATAAGTCTATGGAGACCATAGGGATGAAGGCCTTCCTCATTAACTGGGGAGAATTCGTTTACATCCACAGGTTTCTTGAAAACATCTACAGTGCTTATCAAAATGAAAGTATTACAACTTATCGTTTTAAGGTAGGAAATTAGCGTATCAATATTTTTTTGATCAGCCAGGGGTTCACGATTGGCGATCCATTTTTGTGCTGGGGCAGCCGCGCATACTACGTTATCATAATCAGAACAAGAGATTTTGCCAACATTCTTTCTGTTAAACAAATACTTGAAATTGCTCTGTCTAAGTAGTGTTCCACCTACAAAACCTGAGTGCCCAATTAGTGCGTTGCCAAGATCTTTCATTGTATCGTGACTCCCTCAAGTTAATATTATCGACATAACTTTTCTGCTCCATTCTCCCGATTTTCTATCGATTCTGAAAACGAAAGTTCATCAAGTGAAGATACCAGTGAAAAACCTACTTTCGTTGATTCTGCATTCACCAATCCAAAAAAAGATCACGTTTTTTAACTCAGGCTAAAGCTTACGATATATATTCATTTATTGGTTGCCCGAGAATCCTTAACCCGACACTAGAATCTTGATAATTTTAATAAATGACTAGATTGTTTTCAAAATATTTTGAAAGCTGTTTTGATATATATTATTACTGTATATATTCGCACTTAAAAATGTTAAATACCTTATTGCTTAGCAGCTGAGACTGATGAGCCTCTTTGGCCAAATATGTATTATATAGCGACTTGTAAAACACATAAAAAGTCGCGTGGGCTGTTCGATACGAGAGATTGTAATATCGGCAATAACTTGGCACCTCCATTTACCGACAATGCTTGTTACGGTGTTCTGGCTTTATAAATAGATGTTTCCATGCTCTTCACTTGGCATTTCCATTGATTGCCGATTGATCCAAGTATCCTTCTCGGCGTGTGGATACTGCCTATCATCGCCAAGTATAGACTAAGCATGAGGTTATCTTGACAGCAATCAGGTAACAGATAGTCCGTTCATTAGTCTCTAATGAGCCTGCAATATCCTAGATTTTCATGGTTTTGCTTGCACATATGATTCGACGCAGTTGCCATTGACGCACAAGCATCGAAGAATGGTACAAAAGTATAACCCTTTAAATCCATAATTTGAAGAACTGAATACCTATTGTCAGCGTTAATCTTGCCGGGCAGACAGTTCTTGTGCGGTCCGCAATGAAGGAAGGAGTGTTAAGTTCGTCCAGAACTAGCTTCTTCTATAAAAATAGCGAAAAATAATTTGCAAGATACTATAAAAGTATACAATTTTGCGCCTAGATATTTTTGATTTAGATAGGGTCGAAGAACGCTTAAATAACGCTGTTAATATAATTCGAATTATTTGACACCCGGGTTTGTAACTTAAGCAGAAGGTATAGAAAGCTCCGGCCAGCCATTTAGATCGATGTTCAATTATTTCTTTTCTCAAAATTTCCATTGTTCGAGATTGGTGATTGCTGACAAGAATGGATACACCTCACGGGGTTTCCGGCGACCTTTAAATAGACCTTCTTTGATCTTGTCGTACCGAGTAAGGTACCGACAAAAAGTACCGCCAATACCATTTTACAATGTTGGAGTTAAGAGAGCAGTTTCTCACATATAGTGCTACCATTTTTTGTGCAAATCGAAACCAGTAGTTGTATTTATGGGACGAAGCTATAAACGCTCAGAATCCCATACTTAGGATAGACAGAAATACGGGGAAACTCTTAGCCTTCTTCGGAGAATCCACAGCTTTTTACCAAGAGCACTGATATATGTTCTAGCAAAGCACCGGGTGATACCTTTATGACGACGGTTACCATATATTTATCCGGGTATACATCTCTATTCAATCGACAATAATCCTCTGTGTTCAGGTCGGTAGGGATAACCAACCGCACAGTATCACTCATACTGCATCAGTCCTTGTTTTCGTCTCTCTTCTAGTATAAGTGTTATTCGGAGCATCCAAATGTATAAGTATTGACAGCACCCGATGCTTACATCTACTTGTCGTGCAGCCTACGAGTCAAACTCACTCATTGAGTATTTCATGGTAGACACGAGCACATGCCGAACCTTTCTTTTCTACCGTGAAATATTTTCTGGATCGTTGGTAGCCTCCCTCTATTTTCCCCACAGAATACTCGATCAAATCTAACGAGCAATCTGCCTGATTCTGCGCATTAGTGGCACCGCATTGACGCTTATAAAGAATTCGATAGATCTCTAACAAACAACAGTGTGAGCCACCAATCGTATCGTCAGTACAGCGCTCCAGGAATACAATCTTTATTATTTACAACCTAACTCCTTTTAGAATCTATTCGATCTTACCTTGAACCATGGAATGCACTTAAAATACTCTTCTCAAAATCCCTGCAAATGGCGCCCTGATGAGTGGATCACCACCACAGTTAAAGACCGGTCGCAAATTTTGTGCTATTGCTCTACAACAATTCGATATTGTCTAGGAAATTATTGCCTTCCGTGATTTTGGTATGACAACAACCCTGGATCTCGGCAGCAATCAGGTACGCAATGTAGATTACAGACACAGATAAACCGATTCTTCTATTTCTGCGGTCGCTGGACACTCCCAAACGACCGATCGTTTTTGAGGATTGAACCAATAATATTGTCGGTTTATGTCGTGTCTTCAATTAGAAGGATATGTCATCATCTTAAGGAACTTTAGTTTTTATTGGTAAGGCGGCTCAGCATGATAAAATAAAGTTGAACATCTAAAGGATCGTCACAAGCACATCTTGCTGAGTTAGCGGGTTAAGCGTCAGGCCAATACAACGCTTTATACGCGACTATGGCGAAGAATTTGAAGCATTGAATGCATAGCTGCGGTATTTTGAGTCAATCTATCCAAACTAAAAAACAGTTTTTCCAAGAGTGATCAGTTTTTCGGTGCAAATCCAAACCTACTTGTTACTAGCGTTTATGAAACGGCGGAGCTTTATGAAGAAAAGTTAGGATTTGAAATCAAATACCAATAAATCTTCTGCTAAAATGACATGATAGAGAAACCACAAAATCCTTTTACAAGGAAATTCTTGAATTCATCGTCATCGACATTGACCAAGAAACTTGTACCATCCAAAAAGAGGATTGCTCACTCATATTTACTGCCAATGATGCTTGAGTCGGTCACCCAACGCGCAGGTATCATCTCCAGGTTTATTACTGATATAGAATCCTACTATGAGCCCATAAAGGAAAATGCAACTAATCTATGGCCATTGCAAGAGATCCCCTATGGTGCAAAAGAGTTTAGCGCTAAGAACTACGATGGGCACTGTATTGCATTTGCACAAAAATCATGAAACCCAACCCAACAGATTTCACCCTCATACGACGATGAACGCAATACGTATTGAACAATATGACCTATGAAATAACTCCCATAGATTTTCAAAATCACGCCCCAACAAATGACGATATCGTTGAATATATTGAACGCAATTCTTCACAAAAAGTCAGAATTGTAAAAAGGGAATTTCCCGGTCAGTTCAGTATATTCTTTGAGTCCTACCCAAACGATATATTACAATTCAGCAGAAAAGAAAATGGCATAACGATTTCTGGAAATTCTGCGGCCGCTCCAGCTTTAAGCACAATACTCTATTCAGCCTTGGTATCGTTGGGCGGCGATCAGAAATCTGAAATACCCCTAGTTCAATTTCCTGTATCTGATAAATACATTGAGAAAACTAATCGCAAAATTCGACTTTCCCTAAATATATTTTCTACCATTGTTTGGACCGTGCTACTAGTTCTTGCTTCATTACTTTTCTTTCTGCTCTTTGCGTAAACCAGCACTAATACAATAAACGTCAACGATTCTAATTCAGAGATTGCAACGGCCGCATCTGTTGCAACTCACCCCGTTGATACTCTATGGAATGTTAAAACAGAGAAATTATCGATCTTTACAACTGAGGCGACTATGAAACCGCACCAACACCGGGGAATATCTGCTGGAACACGTCAATAAATATCCCACCCCACGTCCATACAATCTATCCGGCAGCTATAACAGGGTTGAAATAATTTATCTTAATCTTGCTGACTATCGAGCTGCGGAACAAACATTAAGGTACAAGCCTGGTATTTCGCCGCATGAAACATCGGGATTCTATTTCAAATCCACCCTGCCCTGCTTGTCCAATGGGATGTGAAAGGATTTCAGGATGGGATTCGAGCTGGATGCCTGCACAGACCCACTGAGGTCGTAGTTAACGTGCTGGCCCAGGAGTGCCGTATAGAGCCCTTTGCCTGCCTGGGCGAAGTTGAGCTTGAGGGGCAGCGTGAAACGACCCCGCCCGTTGCGTTGAACCTGCATGCCATTGTTCACCAACCCGCTGCCCAGATTGAAACCATTGAGTTTTAAATTGTAGTCCAGCTTATTGAGCATCAGGGAGAAGGCATTGGGATTATCTACTTCCAGTTCAAGTTGTAGTGTTGCTCCACTCAGGGTCAGCTGTCGTACATCGACCGAGCGCAGACTCACCGAGGGTACTTCGGGAATTGGAACCCGGCCTTTGTAGTTCACCGGTACCTTGACCCGCCCCAACAGGGGCACCTCGAAGCCCATCCCCATATCGAGCTCATACCCGACCTCACGAGCGTTTTTAAGCCGAGCGTAGCTATTGCTTAGTTGCTGAAAACCCAACCTTACCGGTACTTGCACCTGGCTGTTGCCCTTGGCCGCCAATTGCATACCCATCGGCTGATCACCCCGCAGAAAAGAGCTACCCTGCAGTTTCAGATCATAGTCAAGGCTGGCCAATGAGATACCTACCGGATTGGGATTATCGACCCCCACATCGAACACCAGGTTGACCCCGTCCAAATCAAGCCCGGTTAATCTCAAACCCTTTACGGAGGCTGTGGGTTTCTGTCCCTCCAGGACCTGTCCGACCTGATCCAGGGTGGTGCAACTGGTGGCCAGAAACAGTGGAATCAAGATGACGAATAGCAACAGGGGTTGTTTCATTGGGTACTCCGTGCGGCATTTCATAAGGGTGGCCACAGATCATAGCAACTGACGGCGCTCCGGCAAGGGTGATCATCACACACCATGATCAGTGTCCGGGATGCTTTCGGGTTATCAATCTGCGCCCACCGATCAGCAACGGTACCAGCAGCCCAATGCCCATAGCGCCACCGCCCCCATAGGCGTCATCCTCGTCCCGATAACTGTCCTCAAGGGGCAGTACAGCCAGATCCCGATCTTCATAGGGCCCATAGTTGACCATCAGAAGGTCGAAGTCCGCATCATACAGCTCGATCAATACGTCGTAGTAACCCGTGGGATAGCCATCGAGCAACCGGGTCACCACCTCGTATCGGTCATCGGCCGTAGAACCGACTATCGGGAATACATCCGTGGTGTAGAGGTGGTTCCACTGACCACCCTCAAGACTCAGGTGGATTTTGGCATAGACCCAGGCATCACCACTCGAGACATCCGGATCGAAACTGACCCGAATACGGTGATAAAAGCCATCATCGTCTTCATCTCTGCTCAGCTCAATGGCCGCATCGTAGATGCTGAACGAGCGCCCGTTCGGATGGGCCAGGGTCCGCTGCATCATCGCTGATTCGCCTTCGATGCCCACACCGATCAGTGGCTCGGCTTCGTCGAGGGGAGCCCGGTCGAGGGGTTGCGTGTAGTCCTCGGGAGCATTCACAACCGCTCCCTCCACCGACTGAGAATAGCGCGGCGGCGACGCTTCCGCCCACGCGCCCTGTCCCTGGCTCAATAAACACAGCAATACCAGCAGGCGGAGCCAGGGGTTCTGTCTTTCAATGTTCGACATGACACCGCTCCTTCAATCCCATCGATGTCCGGAACCCTGCCGGCCGGAGCTCCTGCGATCGTGATGGTGATCGCGTCTGTTACGCTCCCGGGACGGATAGCCAAAGCTCTCATGCCGGCGATATTCACGATGACGATAGTAGGGATCGGGACGCTCACGGTAGCTGTGATGATGATCGTTGTGGCCTAGGCTCAGCCCCAGGAACACACCACTGATCAACCCAACCGGAAAGTCTAAGTCGTCGTGTGCCTGGGCGCTGCTCCCGATGGTCAGGGAAACGGCCAGGAAGGTCGCGACAAACATTGTTTTGAATTTCATGATTTCGTCTCCTTTACTGAGTTTCAATCTCAGCTTAGGGAGACTTGACTGAACGGCTGCTGAACGGCGGGCACTTGAGCAGCCGTGCCTTCGATTCCAACCTATTGAACAGATGCACGGTTACATAAAGCCCTTTAAGTACAGGACATTGCTAGTGATACAAGAAGAAGACCGGATTTTCCGGTACAGCCGGCAAATCCTGGTTAAGAACTGTTGGGGACACCGTACCCGAGGGTTATCGGGTCAGGTCTGCACCAGAAGCCAGGCCGCCATGCCAAGAAAGATCAGGAAACCCAGAGTATCGGTGATACCGGTCAACAGGATGCTGCTGCCCAGGGCGGGGTCCTGCCCCATTCGTTTAAGCCCCACCGGAATCAGCACTCCGGCGAGGGAAGCCAGGAGCAGGTTCATTACCATGGCACCCAGCATCACCCCACCCAGCATTGGCTGGCCGTAGATCCCCCATATCACCAAGCCCATCAGCCCTCCCCAAAGCAAACCGTTCATCAACCCGATACTCAGCTCTTTACCCAGTAAACGGGGAAAATTGCCCCGCTCGACCTGTCCCATGCTGAGCCCGCGAATCACCAGCGCCAGGGTCTGGTTGCCGGTGTTGCCTCCGACACTTGCGGCTATCGGCAGCAGGGCGGCCAGCGCCACCACCTGAGCGATGATGTGTTCAAACTGGCCGATAATGCGTGAGGCGACAAAGGCGATCAGCAGGTTCAACCCCAACCAGGGCCAGCGGTTGCGCGCCGAGTGCCAGATCGGCGCGAACAGGTCTTCTCCCTCCCGCAGGCCCGCCTGGGCCAGCAGGTCCCGCTGGGAAGCCTCATGCACATAGTCGAGCACCGCGTCCACCAGCAGGTATCCCACCGGCTGGTTGTGCGCATTGACCACCGGTGCGGCGATCAGGTCGTATCGCTCGAAGGCGCTGGCTGCGTCGCTGGCGGGGTCACTGGTATGAAACACGACGGGTTGTCGGTGCATCACCTCACCGACAAGGGTCTCTCCCGGGTGGGTGAGAATCGCCTCCAGCTCCAGGGTACCTTGCAAGGTGTTCTGCCGATCCACCACCAGCAACGGTGCCGAGGCCGCCGGCAGCCGCTCACGACGTCGCAGGAATCGCAGCACCACATCCAAACTATTATCCTCGCGGACCGCGAGGAAATCGAAGTCCATGATGGCGCCCACCGTATCTTCCGGAAAGCCCAGGGCAGACTGAACCCGTTCCAGATCCTGATGCTCAAGGCTGGCAAGCAACTCCGGCACCATCTGCTGGGGTAAGTCAGGGACCAGTTCGGCGATGTCATCGCTATCCAGATGCCCGGCGGCCTTGAGAATCTCGCCCCGGTCCATAGTCGCCAGCAGGCTGTCACGCACCGCATCCGAGACTTCCAGCAGCACTGCGCCATCCAGGGCCGTGTCAACCAGTTCCCAAAGGGTACCGCGTCGTTCCAAGGGCTGTCGCTCCAGGACATAGGCAATGTCGGCGGGATGCAGTTGGTTGATCTGACGGCGCAGTTCATTGGCCTGCTGCTTGGCCACCAGCCCCTGCACCAAATCATGGCGGCGCATCTGCTGTTTGGTAACCAGGGAGGAGATAAGCGCCTGCTTATCCATCAACTCATTAATATGAGTGAGGATTGATTGAAGGTTTTTATGCTGTTGGGTGGTTTGCGGCATGACGCCCTCTGATCACAGGTATCACCCGGCAAGTCACGGATCGCGCCGGCTCATGATTTTGCATCCTATTCGGATCCGGTCGACCACTCAAATCCACAATAATTCCCCCTCAAGAACCTGAGATCTTTGCCGATGACCCTCAAAGACGGAATATCCAGCCGTCATAAAACGGATCGGTACACGGATACACTCTACAGAAAATCAAGGAGTAAGATCATGTCTCGGAAGATCTTCAGGCTGGCCGCGTTTTGGGTGCTGTTCATGCTTCTGGCGTCCAACGCATCATCTCAGGAATGGAAACTCGGGGTCCTGGCCCCCCGAGGGGAACTCAAGGCCAGCGCACGCTGGCAGGCACTCGCCGAGCATCTGCAACAACAACTGGGCAGTCCCGTAAAGCTCGTCCCCCTGCCTCCGGCCCGGGTGATCGCCGCCGCGGACGGTGGCGACATCGATTTTCTGCTGTCTCATTCACCCCATACCGTGTATGTCGCCGAGAAGCTGGGCGCCCGGGTTCTGGCCACGCTGAACCCACCGGCCGGACCGAGGTTCGGAGGCGTCATCATCTCCAAAAAAGGCAGCGGCATACGATCCGCCGAGGACCTGCGCGGTAAACAGGTCATGTCGCTCAAGTTCAAGGCCGCGGCTGGTGCCTACATCTTCCAGACCCACCACCTGATGGAGAAGGGTATCGACCCGCACAAGGATTTTGCCTCGATCCGCGAAGGCAAGAAGCAGGATGACCTGGTTCTGGCCGTTAAGAACGGGTTGATCGACGCCGCGTTTGTGCGCACCGGCCTGCTGGAGAGTATGGAACGCGAGGGTAAGATCAAATTGGCGGAATTCGAGATCGTGGATAATCGCCAGGATCCGGACTTCCCCCTGGTACACAGCACGGAACTCTACCCGGAATGGTGTCTCTCGGCCTTACCCAGCGTAACCGCCGAAGATGCGGAGCGAATGACACAAACCGTTCTGCAGATCGGTCCGGACCTGGAGGCGGCGGGCAAGGCGCGTATCCAGGGGTTCGTCACTCCCGTGCCTCTCGACGGAATCACCCAGGCACTCAAATCCCTGCATATCGCGCCGTACAATATTTAACCGGCATATTCCGGAAAGCAGGTTCCATGAGAGTGAATCCGGCAAGACAAGGCGGCTTTGCAATGGTGCAAGGTCGCCCCCGTCCAGCCACATCATCAGACTGCATTCTGATGAAACTTCGCCCCTTTTCAGCATAGGAATTCGATGATGAACACTTCGAATGCGACATGGACAGATATCCTGGGCGGCCGACACATTTCGATCAAGTTCACACTGATGCTGGGCATCATCCTTATCGTTCTGTCGAGTCTCTCCGGTTACCTTTTGTTCGGACAGGAACGCAAGGCCCTGGACGACACCCTGAATGCCTCAACCGAGGTATTGAATCAGATCACGGACGAACAGTTCAGCCGTTTTCAGAACGCGATAAAATTCAATGCCGGCCAGACCGGCAAGCTGCTCGCGGCCATCGCCCCGCAACCCATCGCTGAATTTGACCTCTCCCTGCTATCTCAATTTGCTCAGATGTCCCTGGAGGACCCGGACATCGTCTATGTGGCGTTTCTCAGCCCACAGCAGAAACCCTTTGCCCAGGCAGGCGACAAGTCCGCCGCCGAGGAACTGCTGACCCAAACCGTCACCTATGAAGGGTCCGCACTCGGCGAGGTGATCGTGGGATACAGCCTGATCCGGGCTAAGACGATGCTGACCACCATCAAAAATCACCAGAGCGAGCATATGAATGAGATTAAGGGGTCTCAGGAGTCCGCACTCAACACCTCCATGCTCAGCACCCTGGGCATGTTCATCGTCAGCACCCTGATCTCCATCCTGACCATCGCACTGCTGGTAAAGATTGTCATCACCACCCCCCTCAACCAGGTGGTCGAAGCCTCCCGGTCGCTCGCTTCCGGCAATCTCAATACCCGTGTCCCTGTCCGGTATCAGGATGAAATCGGCATTCTCGGCAATGCCTTCAACGAAATGGCCGAGCGGTTTCACGAGATCATCGTCAAACTGATCGATACCTCATCGAAACTCTCCCATTCGGCGACCGAAATGGTCGTCATCACCGAACAGACCCACGAGGGCGTGCGTCAGCAGCAGTCCGATACCGAGACCATCGCCACCGCAATGAGTGAAATGACCGCAACCGTACAGGAGGTATCCCGCAACGCAACCCAGGCCTCAAACCACGCCGGCGAGGCTCGGGATCAGGCCAACGACGGCAAACTCGTGGTGGATGAAACCATTCACGCCATCACCTCACTCGCCGATAAGGTGCAGTCTGCCGGGCAGGTGATCCAGGAACTCGAAAAGCACACCGTCAGCATTGGCACGGTGATCGATGTGATCAAAGGCATCGCGGAGCAGACCAATCTGCTGGCGCTGAACGCCGCTATCGAAGCCGCTCGGGCCGGGGAACAGGGCCGGGGGTTTGCGGTGGTGGCCGATGAAGTGCGTAATCTGGCACAAAGGACCCAGGAATCAACCTCGGAAATCCAGGATATCATCGAACGGGTACAAGCCAGCGCAGGCCAATCGGTTCGTGTCATGCAGGAGGGTCAGGAATCAGCCACCCAGAGTGTCGACCTGGCCTCAAACGCCGGTGAGGCGCTCGATCGCATCACCCAGGCTGTTACATCGATCACCGACATGGCCATCCAGATCGCAAACGCCGTCGAGGAGCAGAGCCAGGTGACCGAAGAGATGCAGCGCAACGTCATTACCATCAGTCAGGTCGCCAACGAAACCGCCGAGGCCTCAGACAAAACCGCCCGGGAGTGCAGCGAACTCGAGCGGGTCAGTGGGGAACTGGGACAAATCGTCACACACTTTCAGATCTGAGCAACACACCGGCGGGCCAGGCTCCGGCCCGCCGGGTGAATCGACATGATTGAGCCGTTTGCCAACACCCTCTACAATAGGCCCTCTGATTGTTACCTGGATTCGCGGATTCGGGTATAAACACTGATGACCCCATAAGTAAAGCTCTCTCAAAGGGCTTCACACTGACCGACGATACCGCACACCAGCCCCCTCTCGATGAGGCTTCACCTGATCCGGGGCTCGGCACACCGTCCCTCGGGTGATTTCAACAACGATCAGATGTTGCCCATCGACCATGACAGAAGTATCACAATGAATCGACCAACCACACAATTTGCCTGGTGGAACCTGTTTCTGCCGTTTATGAAATGGATGCCCTCTCTCGAGCAGCGCGACCTGCGCTCGGACCTGGCGGCGGGCCTGACCGGTGCGATCGTAGTCCTGCCCCAAGGCGTTGCTTTTGCCGCGATCGCCGGCATGCCACCGGAATATGGTCTCTATGCGGGCATGATACCCGCGATTATCGCGGCCCTGTTCGGCTCTTCCCGGCATCTGGTCTCCGGACCCACCACCGCAGCCTCCATCGTGCTGTTCTCCGCCCTTTCCGTGTATGCCGAACCCGGCACAATGGACTACGTCTCCCTGGCCCTGACCATGACCCTCATGGTCGGTCTGTTCGAATTGGCCCTGGGTCTGGCGCGCATGGGTGCACTGGTCAATTTCATCTCCCACTCCGTGGTAGTGGGGTTCACCGCGGGTGCCGCGATCCTGATCGCCGCCAAGCAGCTGAAGCACTTCTTCGGTATCCATATGGAGGGCAGCGGCCACCTGCACAACATCATCGCCCAGTTCCTTGCGGAGGTCAGCAATATCAACCTCTATGTCACCGCCGTGGCGTTGTTCACCCTGCTGAGCGGGATCGCGGTGAAGCGCTGGATTCCTCGGGTTCCCTACATGATCGTAGCCATGGTCTCGGGCAGTCTGCTCTCATACATCCTGAACCAGTCCCTGGGCCAATCGGTTACCGGCATCGTCACCGTCGGCGCCTTGCCCGACAGTCTGCCCCCCCTGTCCTCACCCAATCTGACCCTGGAGAATATCAAGCATCTGGCGCCCTCCGCCCTGGCGGTCACCCTGTTCGCCCTCACCGAGGCGGTCTCCATCGGCCGCTCCCTGGCGGCGCGGGGTGGTTATCGCATCAACGGCAACCAGGAATTCATCGGTCAGGGCCTGTCGAACATCGCGGGGGCGTTTTTCTCCGGCTACGTCGCCACCGGCTCCTTCAACCGCAGCGGACTGAATTTCCAGGCCGGCGCCAGAACCCCCCTGGCCGCCATGTTCGCGGGGCTGTTCCTGATGGTAATCGTGGTACTGGTCGCCCCCCTCGCCGCCTACCTGCCCAAGGCGGCGATGGCCGGCATTCTGTTCCTGGTGGCCTGGGGTCTGATCGACTTCAAGGAGATGAACCACATCCTGCATACCTCCAAGCGGGAAACCGGCGTATTGATGGTCACCTTCCTCAGCGCCCTGTTCCTGGAGTTGGAATTCGCCATCTTCGCCGGTGTACTGTTGTCACTGGTACTCTACCTGGAGCGGGTCTCCAAACCGCTGATCACCACCCGCACCCCGGATCCGCGCCTTCACAAACGGGCCTTTTCCTGCGACAGCGACCTCCCCGAATGCCCCCAGTTGAAATTTGTCCGCATCGATGGTTCCCTGTTCTTCGGGTCGGTGAACCATGTCCAGGAGGTATTCGAACGGGTGCGTGCCGAGAACCCGGGACAGAAGCATCTGGCCATCCTGGCCCAAGGCATCAATTTCGTGGACCTGCAAGGAGGCGAAGCCCTGGCGGAGGAGGCTCATACCCGTAAACAGGGGGGTGGCAATCTCTACCTGATCAACGTCAAGCAGGGACTATGGACATCCCTGGAGCAGTACGGCTGTCTCGATGCCAGCGGCGGGCGCAACGTCTTCCAGTCGAAGAGTGCGGCCATCCGAGGAATCTACCAGAAGCTGGACAAGTCGGTATGTGCCGGTTGTCAGCATCCCATCTTCCATGAATGTATGAATAAAGTTTAGTGAACACCCTCGCCGATGAAGAAACAACCGTCTTAACCCACGGGATTATATCGAAAAAACAGATAATCGCCGGCGCGATATTCACGGCTGTGGCACTCTATCTCACCAGTGTGGTGCCCACCCGGGAGATCGCCTGGGTCAGCGCCCTGCTGGTCCTGACCATCTATCTGTTCGCCTTCGAGATCGTGGGTGTGGACGTGGCGGCGGCGACGGTGATGGTGCTCCTCGGGCTGACCTCATTGCTGGCCCCTTTTATGGGCCTGGAACAGGGTCTGGTGGACAATAAGCACCTGTTTGACGGGTTTTCCTCCAACGCGGTAATCTCCATCATTGCGGTGATGATCATCGGCGCGGGGCTCGATCGGACCGGCATCATGAGCAAGGTCGCCGGGTTCATCCTCAAGGTGGGCGGCACCACCGAAACACGGATCATCCCCATCATCTCCGCTACCGTGGGTTTCATCTCGTCGTTTATGCAGAACGTGGGCGCCGCCGCCCTGTTTCTCCCAGTGGTGTCCCGTATCTCGGCCCGCTCCGGCCTGCCCATGTCGCGCCTGTTGATGCCCATGGGTTTCACCGCTATCCTCGGCGGCACCATGACCATGGTGGGATCGAGCCCCCTGATCCTGCTCAACGATCTGATTCTCACCTCCAACAAGGCGCTGCCCCCGGATCAGCAGATGGACACCTGGAGTCTGTTCTCGGTGACTCCGGTGGGTATTGTCCTGGTGATCGCCGGGATCGCCTACTTCGTCCTCGCCGGGCGCTTCGTATTGCCCGTCACCCAAAGTGAGAGCAGTACCATCGGTACCGATCCGATGAAATATTTTCATGATGTCTATGGCGTGGACTACAGCATCAACGAGGTGGTGGTAAAAGCCGGCAGTAACCTGGTGGGCATGAAACTCGACGACGTGGAGACCACCTACCGGGTCCGCATCATCGCCTCCAAGCGCGCCGGTGAAGAGACCCGAATCGGTCCTGGAACCATTGCGAGGGACACCGAATTTATGACCGGCATGGTGCTGGGTGTGGTTGCCGAGCCCCAGGATCTGGACCATTTCGTTGACAAGTACCAACTGAAGAAGCGCCGCCAGCTGCGCACCTTCACCGAGTCCCTCTCCTCCGCGGTATCCGGTATCGCCGAGGTGGTCATTCCCCCCGGTTCCAACCTGCTCGGCAAGAGCGCCCGGGATGTGTGGATGCGCAAGACCTACGGCCTGGCAATGATCGGACTGCACCGGGACGGCACCACCCTGCGGGAAGGCGATGACATCCGCAATATCCCCTTCCACGCCGGAGACACCCTGGTGGTGCATACCCCGTGGAACGCCCTGGAACGCATCGAGAAGGACCGCAATTTCGTGGTGGTCACCACCGAGTATCCCCGTGAGGAGGAGATGCGCCCGCACAAGATACTGCCCGCCGCGGTATTTTTCAGCCTGGCCCTGTTTATGGTGCTGTTCACCGATATCCGGCTCTCGGTGGCGTTGCTCACCGGCGCCATGGGTATGATTCTTTCCGGGGTCCTGCGCATCGAGGAGGCCTACGAGGCGGTCAGCTGGAAGACGGTGTTCCTGCTCGCATCCCTCATCCCCCTCGGCCTTGCGGTGGAGACTACCGGAACCGCCAAGTGGATTGCCGAACAGGTGCTCTCGGTGGTAGGTGACATGCCGTTATGGGTGATTCAGACCGCGGTGGCGGCACTCGCCACCTTCTTCACCCTGGTGATGTCGAACGTGGGCGCCACCGTGCTGTTGGTGCCCCTGGCGGTGAACATCGCCATTGGCGCCGGGGGCAACCCGGCCCTGTTCGCACTCACCGTGGCCATCGCCACCTCAAACTCCTTCCTGATTCCCACTCACCAGGTCAACGCCCTGATCATGGGACCGGCGGGTTACCGGGTGGCGGACTTCATGAAGGCCGGCGGCGTCATGACGATCCTGTTCCTGGTGGTCATGATCGGGATGATGAATCTGGTTTTCTGATCCTGTTTCGGGATCCAATTCGGGACGCCATCAACACCAAAGCCGCCTCGGCGGCTTCGGTGTACACGCCCCCATCAGCGATAGCGCCGATCACGGTCGTGGTGGTCCCTGCGCCGGTCATGATCCCGGTGATGTCTCCTGTCGTGATGATGATGCCGTCTATCACAACGCCGGTGGTCTCTGCAGCGGTAGCCGTCACGATAGTCATGATGACGGTCATAGTAGTAGGGGAAGTGGCTGTAATGAAGATCCAGCAACAGGTTGTTGAGCCGCACATGGGGCGGTTCGTGTGCCTGGGCCGGCACGGCCATGACGAGGGAAGTGGAGAGCAGGGTACCCAGCAACAGGGTTTTCATCAGCGGTTTCATAGTGAACCTCCTTTTGGTTGATCCTGTGGGACAGCTTAGGGAGGTGTGGCTGAACGAACGCTGAATGGCTCAGGATTTTTTCGTTGTACTATTCCGGCAGAATCTGTGACGGGGTAGACAAGCAGACCCTGAAGTACGCGGCTCACTCATAAGTACTTCCATCCATCGCAACCTCCACCATTCCTAATGGGATACGGCTCCAGGCCCGTTCGTGCAGGTAGTAGAGCACCATCTTGGTCCCCACTTCGGTCAACCCGATGGCCGCCGCCACTTTCAAGTCACCGGTAAAGAACCAGGAGAGCAGCAGGGTGTCGATGGAACCGGTCACCCGCCATGAGACAGCCTTGAGCAAACTGCGCAGCGGTCGCTCAGACGACGACCGATTCACCGCCCGTTTATCAGTAAAGCGAAGCAACATCTTTCTTATCCGCTCAGGCTTCGTGGGCTACCGGCTCGTAGCCCGCCTGCAGGCTGCCGATCTCATGCAGATAGGCCAGCAACTGGTTAACCGCCTGTGCCACCGAGAGCTTGCCGGCGCGGATAGTCACCTCAGGCTTTTCCGGGGCCTCATAGGGACTGTCGATACCCGTGAACTGTTTGATCTCGCCACGCGCCGCCTTGGCGTAGAGACCCTTCGGATCACGGGCCTGGCAGGTTGCGAGATCGGTATCCACGAACACCTCGACGAACCGCCCCTCGGGCATGATCTCGCGGATCATCCGGCGATCGCTCCGAAACGGGGAGATGAAGGCAGCCAGGGTGATCAATCCCGCGTCTGTCATTAACCGGGCCACCTCTCCGACCCGCCGGATATTCTCCTGGCGGTCCCCGTCGCTGAAACCCAGGTCGCGGCACAGGCCGTGGCGGACATTGTCACCGTCGAGCAGATAGGTGTGGTACCCCTGTACGGTGAGGATCTGCTCCAAAGCCCCGGCAATGGTCGACTTGCCGGAGGCACTCAAACCGGTAAACCAGATCACCAGGGGTTTCTGAAACTTCTGCTCCGCCCGGGTCTCCTGATCCACCGGATGCGAATGCCAGACGATATTGTTGCTGCTCATAGGACGGCTCCTTATGCCAAGTTGATAAACTGATCTCTATTCATGAATCCCGCACTCCCGCTTCAGCCCGAAGAAACGGGTCTCCTCCTCGGTCATACCCTGTTCCAGCGGACGGCTGGTATGCACGTCGCCGACGGAGACATACCCTTTCTCCCACAGCGGGTGATACGGCAGGCAGTGCCTTTGCAGGTAACGGTGAACCTCCCGGTTATGCCAATCGATCACCGGGTGGATCTTGAAGCGGCCGAGCTGGACTCGCGCCACCTGCAAATCGGCCCGGCTCTGGGACTGCTGTCGGCGTAGTCCGGCGAACCAGGTACCGACATCGAGAGACTTCAAAGCGCGCTGCAATGGCTCCACCTTGTTGATACGGTTGTAGTGTTCGATGCCGGACAAACCCTGCTCCCAGAGCTGTCCGTAACGTCGCTCCTGCCAGGCTGGCGACTGTTCGGCACGATAGACCTGCAGGTTGAGTTGAAGACGTTCGGTCAGTTGATCGATGAAGTCGTAGGTCTCCGGGAAAAGATAACCGGTATCCACCAGCACCACCGGGATATCCGGGACAACCTGGTTGACCAGATGGAGCATGAGAGTCGCCTGGATACCGAAGCTGGAGGTCATCACGTGATGCCCCGGCAATGCCTGCAGCGCCCATTCGATACGCTGCTCCGCACTGAGTCTTTCCAGCTTCCGGTTCAGCTGATCGAGATTGTCCGCCGCTTCCGGCGGCAACGCGGTGAGGTCACTCGTCTTCATGGTAGTCCTCCGCGGGAACGATCACCGGCTTCACCAACCCACGACGGATGACAAAATCGCCGAAGCGCTCATCAGCCAAACGGTTTGCGGCATAGAGGTGGAAGAGTCCGTTGAGGGTCTCTAGCAACTCGCCCTCATTGAGATTCTTCCGGTA
Source organism: Candidatus Thiodiazotropha sp. (assembly GCA_050291245.1). Taxonomy (GTDB): domain Bacteria; phylum Pseudomonadota; class Gammaproteobacteria; order Chromatiales; family Chromatiaceae; genus Thiodiazotropha. The sequence goes on from JBNKJP010000059.1 coordinate 74,328, forward strand.
GAGGCGGTTTAGCCTGAGACCGGTACCGTCCCCACCCAGTTGCAGGTTGTAGCGGCCCGGCCCCTTGCCGATCAGGCCGACCTCCGCCACATAGGGACGGGCGCAGCCGTTGGGGCAGCCGGTCATGCGCATGACGATAGCCTGCCCCTCGATACCCTGCTCTACCGCTAAGGCCTCAACCCTCTCCAGCAGCGCCGGAAAATAGCGTTCGGCCTCGGCCATGGCCTGGGGGCAGGTGGGCAGCGCCACACAGGCGATGCTGGCCAGGCGGGTCGGACTGCGCTCATCGTTCACCAGGCCGTACTCCCGGGCCAACATCTCGATACGCGCCTTTTGCACAGCCGGTACGCCGGCCAGGATCAGGTTCTGATTTGGCGTAATGCGAAAATCGCCCTGGTGGATCCGGGCAATCTCCCGCAGCCCGCTCAACAGGCTGCCCCCGGGTCCGTCGGCGATACGACCGTTTTCGATATAGAGGGTCAGATGCCAGCGCCCCTCCCCGTCCTCGACCCAGCCGTAGCGATCGCCCTGGCTGGTGAAACGAACGGGGCGATAGGGTTTGAAAACCACGCCGGCGCGTGTCTCCACTTCGCCAATAAAAGCGCTCAGGCCCATGCGTTCGATGGTGTACTTGAGACGGGCGTGGCGTCGGCTGACCCGGTCGCCCCGGTCCCGCTGCACGCTGACCACCGCCTCGGCCACCGCCAGGGCCTGTTCGGGGGGAATGAAACCGAGCTCATCGGCCAACCGGGGGAAGGTGGTCACATCGTCGTGGCTGGCGCCCATGCCGCCCCCGGCCAGCACGTTGAAACCGAGCAGGCGATCACCCTCGGCAATGGCAACGAAGCCCAGGTCGTTGGTGTAGACGTCCACATCATTATGGGGCGGAACCGCCAGCGCGGTCTTGAACTTGCGCGGCAGGTAGGTCTCGCCGTAAAGGGGTTCCGATTCGCCCCCGGCCACCGGCTCGCCGTCGAGCCAGATCTCATGATAGGCGTTGGTCTTCGGCAGCAGATGTTCGCTGATGCGTCTGGCCCAGCGATAGACCTCGGCGTGTAACGCGGAGCGTTCCGGATTGGGGTTGCACAACACATTGCGGTTGACATCACCGCAACCGCCGATGGAGTCGATCATGACCTGATTGATGCGTTGGATCAGGGGCTTCAGATTGCGCTTCAGGATGCCATGGTACTGGAAGGTCTGGCGGGTAGTGAGACGGATGCTGCCGTTACCCAGCTCCCGGCCTACCGCGTCGATGGCCAGCCACTGCTCGGGGGTGCAAACGCCACCCGGCAGACGGGCCCGTAGCATGAAGGTGTAGTAGGGTTCGAGGAAGCGCTCCTGTCGCTCCCGTCGCCGGTCACGGTCGTCCTGTTCGTAGAAGCCGTGGAACTTGCTGATCTGCGCATCCTCCGGGGAGAGGGCGCCGGTCGCGGTATCGGCGACACTCGCCCTCAGGGTACCGCGCAGGTAGCGGCTGTTGGCCTTGATCCGTTCGTTTGGATTGACTGGGCTGTCCATCAGTAGACGTCTCTCTGGTAGCGTCCCTGCTCACGCAGGGATTCGATATATTCTTCGGTGGCCTGATGATCGAGCCCCCCCTGGGTCCGGACGATTTCGTGCAGGGATTGCCGCACCGCCTGCCCCATGGGAATAGCGCCACAAACGTAGAGATGGGCCCCCTCCTGCAACCAGCGGTAGAGCTCGGCCCCCTCTTCGCAGAGACGTACCTGCACATAGGCGCGGTCACCCGGGTCACGGGAGAAGGCGAGGCTGATCCGGTTCAGCAGCCCCCGCCTGCGGTAGTCGAGCCAGTCACTCTGGTAGAGAAAATCCCGATGGAAGTGGCGGTTGCCGAAGAGCAACCAGTTGCGGCCATTACCGCCCAGGGACTCGCGCTCCTGGAGAAAGGCGCGATAGGGCGCGATGCCGGTCCCGGCCCCCACCATGATGATGGGCGTATCCGGGGATTCCGGCAGGCGGAAGTCCGGGTTTTCCGCCAGATAGACGCCGATCCGGCCACCCTCGGCGAGACGACGGCCCAGATACCCGGAGGCGCCCCCAAGATAGTCGCAGCCGTGGGCTTGATAGCGCAGGGTAGCGACCGTGAGATGGGTCTCGTCCTCATAGGCCGTCTGGCTGGAGGCGATGGAGTAGAGCCGCGGTTGCTGGGGATGGAGCAGATCCGCCAGCTGCTGTGCATCCAGCTCAGCCGGACGGGGCCGCAACAGATCGATAACTTGATGCTCGCGGGCATAGCGGCGCAAGGTCTCGGCATCATCGGCCAGCGTCGCCAGTTCCGCATCACCGCTGGCGGACGCCCAGGCCTTAACCACGGCAGGATGAAGCCGGGTCAACTCCAAGCGTTCCCCAAGCGCCTGAGCAAGGGGTATCGAATCGCCAGCCAGGATTATCTCATCGCTGCCTGCAAACCCGGTCAGGGTCAGAATCTCTTCGATCGCCGCCGGATCGTTGTGGAAGCGCAAACCCAAGGCATCGCCGGGACGGTAGCGAATCGCCCCGGCATCAGTCGCCAGAACGAGATGATACACCTCGGAAACCGCATCGTCGGTTGTGATCCGGCGACGCTCCAGCAACTCGGCCGGGTAGGGGTGACCGTGGTCGTAGCGAACGTCAGTCGGCGTCCGCTGTAGTGGAATGATGCGGACCTGTTCGGAGGGTTGCTGCTTCTCCACCTCATTCAGCAGTTGCTCCCGCCAAGCCGTCGAAGGCGACTGGAAGTCCACATCCGCATCAACCCGTGCCAGCAGAGGTTGCGCACCGGCCTCCTGCAGCAGGGCATCCAGGTCTCTACCGGCCTGATTGAAAAATTCATAGCTCGAATCCCCCAGTCCAAAGACGGCATAGTGGAGGTCGTCGAGTTGCGGCCGGTTTTGGCCCTTTAGGTATTTGAACAACTCATGAGCACGCTCCGGGGGCTCCCCTTCGCCTTGGGTGCTGATCACCACCACCAGCATCCGTTCCTTGAGCAGATCTCGGGGACGATACTGATCAACACTGAGCAGGCGTGGCGCCAAACCGCGCGCATCGGCACGCTCGGCCAGCGCCTGCGCCACCCCGCGGGCGTTACCCCCCTGGGTCGCGTAGAGAATGGTCAGCGAAGGCGGTTCGTGGGTCACCCCGACCTGAACGGGCGGTAACGCACCCAAACCGGCCAGATATCCGCTGGCCCAGACCAGCTGCTCAGGGTTCAACCCCTCCACCGCCTGCTGCAGACGTGTGAGCTGTAATCTCGGGAGCGGATGGGATGAGGATCCGACGACCCGGTTGGCGTTGTTGTACATGACGACGCTACCCCGATAGGGATTTCGATGAACGATTGAGTGCAATCTTGGTCGGGGTCGTATATCTTGTGAAGTAATATATTTTGATTATCTATCAGAAATAGAGATATGGAACTGCGTCAACTCAACTCCCTGGTGGCCCTGGCCGAATCGGGCTTCAATGTCACCCTGGCGGCAGAACAGCTCCACTTGGTGCAGTCCGCCGTCTCCCAACACCTGGGCCGCCTGGAGGAGGAGCTGGGAATTCAGCTCTTCGTGCGCAAGGGTAAGCGATTGATCGCACTCACCGCAGCGGGGGAGGCAGTCCTCAACTACGCCCGCCAGGCGCTCTCCATCCGCGAAAACATCCTCGCCGTGGGTCGTGACCATGTGGAGGAGAGCAGCGGCGTGCTGCGCATCGGCACCACCCATACCCAGGCACGTTATGTACTGCCTGTGGTGATCCGCGCCTTCCGCCGGGTCTTCCCCGCCGTGCGCCTGCAGATCCATCAGGGCACACCCCAGGAGGTGCTTGAGATGGCTCTCAACGACCGGGTCGACTTCTCCATCTGCACCGAGGAACTGGGCGAGCACTCATCGCTCAACGCCATCCCCTGCTATCGCTGGAACCGGGGTCTGATCGTGCCCAAGGGCCATCCCGTACTGCAGGCAAGACCTCTCTCTCTGGAACGTATCTGCAGCTACCCGCTCATCACCTACACCTTCGGTTTCACCGGCGCCGGCCATATGCAGACCACCTTTGCCCGCGCCGGCCTGAAGCCCGATGTGGTGCTGAGCGCCGCCGATACCGACGTGATCAAAACCTATGTGCGGGAAGGCATGGGCGTGGGCCTGATCGCCAGCATGGCCTATTCGCCCGAACAGGACCGGGACCTGGAGATGCGCGACCTCAGCCACATGCTGCCCTGGGAAACCACCTGGGTGGCCTACCACAAAAACAAATACCTGCGCCGCTATCAGCAGCAGTTCATCGATCTGCTCGACGAGATGATCCTGGAGAACGGGGTGACCAAACCCGGTTTTTCACCGGGTTAGCTATTTGTGATATTCAATCCGTTACGTTTCAGAACTTCCGCGATTTTGCGGCTCTTTCCGGCCAGCCGGGACAAATCCGCGAACCCCGGCACCACCCCCTGCTCCAGCTTCAGCTCCCACTCATCCAGTTCGGTCTCCAGATAGATCAGCAGCTTGTTGGAACAGCCCTGGCAGGAATCACCGCAGCGCTCTTCCTCGCTCATGTCGAACGGCAGGGCTGCGCGGATCTGTGCAATCAACTGACGCATCGCCGTGGTGGTATCGGGTTTTCGGTGGGGTTTCTGTTCGGCCACGGGGGTTCCTGTTAGCCCTGTAAGTATACCCCATCAAAAATTCTGTACCGTTTACGGACCTAAAGATGGCATCCAGGGATGTCGCACCGCCAAGTAATCTGGATCCCGGCATAGGCCGGGATGACGGTGGTTTTTTCTTAATTTACCGCCATTGGTGAATATGGCCGATACTTGAGCAGGATAGGCTCCGATTCAGATGATCTGACCCGCTATCCGCAACTGCGGCAATATGTGAAAATAACAGAAATATTACACTTATTTTACAGTCCGCCTTCGCAACCGCCGAACCAAGAGGACGCCTTAATGCTTCCCAAAAATCCCATCGCCAAACTGATCGGGCTCTCTCCCTTCAAGCCGTTGCAGGAACATATGGGACTGATCAAGGCCTGTATCGCGGAGATTCCCGGCCTGTTCGAGGCCCTGATCGCAGGTGATCAGGCAGGCCTCAAGGCCGCTAAGGAGAAGATTTTCGAGCTCGAACATCAGGCCGACGAGATCGAGAACAACATCCGCGCCCATCTGCCCAAGAGCCTGTTCATGCCTGTCGACCGGCGAGATCTGCTGGAACTTCTGGAGATGCAGGATAGCATTGCCGACACCGCCCAGGACATTGCCGGACTCATGATGGAACGGGATATGTCGGTCCCCGAGGGGATGGCAGAACCCTTAATGGCCTATGTCAATCGCTGCGTCGACACCTGCAATCAGGCCTCCACCATCATTGACGAACTCGATGAACTGCTGGAAACCGGCTTCCGGGGCAACATGGCGAACCGGGTGGAGGAGATGGTGGAAACCCTTTCCAACATCGAGGACGAGACCGATGAGATGGGCATGACCCTGGCGCGCAGCCTGTTCGCCCAGGAAGATTCCATGAAACCGGTTTCGGTGATGTTCTGGTATCAAATGATCCAGTGGATCGGGGATCTCGCGGATTACGCGGAAAAGGTGGGCGACCGGATGCGTCTACTGATCGCCCGCTGAGCCCGACCCGATCCCGCACTTCCATTCATATCAATAAATTAGGGGTTTTTACGTGACGATCATCAGTGAATGGGGAACCGTCTTCATCATCCTGGCCGTCATCTTCGGCCTGTACATGAGCTGGGGTATCGGCGCCAACGACGTGGCCAACGCCATGGGCACCTCGGTGGGATCCGGCGCGATCACCGTGAAGCAGGCGATCATCATCGCCGCCATTTTCGAGTTTGCCGGGGCCTTTGTCGCCGGCGGCTCGGTCACCAAGACCATCCGTAAGGGGATCATCGACCCGAGCAGTATCGCCGGTTCCCCGGAACTGCTGGTCTACGGCATGCTGGCCTCGCTCCTGGCGGCGGCCATCTGGCTGATGGTCGCATCCCACCGGGGCTGGCCGGTATCGACCACCCATTCCATCGTCGGCGCGATTGTCGGGTTCGCGGTCGCCGGTATCGGTATGGACGCCGTGAACTGGGGTAAGATCGGCAGCATCGTCGCCAGCTGGATCGTTTCACCCCTGGTCGGCGGTCTGATCTCACTGCTACTGATGCTCAGTATCCGGCGGCTGATCCTGAATACCGATACCCCCTTCCGCAACGCCCGCCGCTGGGCGCCCTTCTACGTCTTCCTGGTAGGCTGGATCGTCTCTCTGGTGACCCTGTTCAAAGGCCTGAAACATCTCAAGCTGGAGCTTTCGATGACCGAGAGCCTGATCGTCTCGACGCTGATCGGTTTGGCCGTGGCGGGCATCGGCAAATACATGATCAATAAGGTCCAGGTCGACGACGAAGCGGATCGGGAATTTCACTTCGCCAGCGTGGAGAAGGTGTTCACCCCGCTGATGGTGTTCACCGCCTGCGCCATGGCCTTCGCCCACGGCTCCAACGATGTGGCCAACGGTATCGGCCCCATGGCGGCGGTCCTCTCGCTGGTCAACAGCGGTGGCGATATCGCCCAGAAATCGAGCCTGCCCGTGTGGATCCTGCTGGTCGGCGGCGCGGGCATCGTGATCGGCCTGGCGACCATGGGTTACCGGGTGATGCAGACCATCGGCACCCGGATCACCGAACTCACCCCGACCCGGGGCTACTGCGCCACCCTGGCGGCCGCCACCACCGTGGTGATCGCCTCGAAGACCGGTCTGCCCGTCTCCACCACCCAGATCGCGGTGGGCTGTGTCATGGGCGTGGGGCTGGCCCGGGGGCTGGGCGCCATCGATCTGCGGGTGGTGGGGGGCATAGTCGTATCCTGGGCGGTCACCCTGCCGGCGGGGGGGATACTGGCGGCGCTGTTTTTCTTCATTCTCAAGGCCCTGTTCGGCTGAATTCGCCGCATCGCCCGCCCTGGCATCGCAATCCTACATGACCGATTCGGCGCAACACCCGGGATTAGAGCCCTGTGATCCGGTCAAACGGATCAAGGGTATCCCTTTTCCGGGTTATCTCTCGTTTCGTCAACTACTGATCACAGGACCACCGGGGGCAGGCAAGAGTACCCAGATCCGGCGTCTCGGCGGCTGGTCTCTGGAGGGTTACATCGATCTCTCCCAGGACGCCTGGTGGCGCTCCCAGATGCTGACCCTGCGCCCCCGGGAGATTCATCTCGGCTTTCCCTTCCAGGGCCTCAAGTACGCCCTGTCCGTGTTCGACGGGCCCTGGCTGGAGGCCGCCGAACCGCTGCAGCTGGAATTCGAGCGGATTCAGATCCCCCCGGCCCGACGCATTCCCCTGATGGTGGACTGGCGAAAGAAATATGTCTTCGAGTTTCTTCTGCCGCCGGCGGATCAGCTCTTCGAACAACGGGTAGCCCGGGCCCGCCGGGGCACTCATCCGGTGGACCGGAAACTGACTCGCTCTCAGGTCGTACAACAGCTCGAACTGTATGAGTCGGTCGCCCGCTATCTGTGGTCCCAGGGTCTGCAGGTCTACCTGCGGCGGGGACTGGACCTGCCCCCCCTCTGCCTGAGGTAGCCGCCATGGCGCAATCCGGACTGAAAAGCAAAAAGGGCCTGCTCAAACGTTTGCGTAAGCTCTTCTCCGGCCTCGAACAGTGTGACTCGGTGGATTTGAAACAGGCCTATCATCTGGCCGATCAGAAGGTCCGGGTCTCACTCCCCGGCTATCCCCTGCAACTCAACCTGCCACTGAACGGGAAGACCCTGCACCTCTATCCGGAATGTCTCTCCCTGGCTGTGGAATCCCGTTGTCACAGCCAGGCCTATCTGCTGTTCGACCCCGACCGCTACTACCGGCAGATCTCAGGCTTTTGCCGGCTTGAGGACGCTGACAAGCTCACCATTCTCAAGGGTCCTCCGCTGCATGACTGCCTGGGTATCGCCTCCCAGGGAAGCGATCCTCTGGTTACCATCCGTAACGACCGGGGCGACCTTATTTTCCGCGATCACACACCTCAGCAGGGTTGTTGCCTCTCCCCCCTGCTGAAAGCCAAGCGCCACACCCGCATCAGCCGCTGGCGACACAGAAAACTCAAACGCCTGAAACAGCTCTTCGGCGGGACCATCGGTCCCCTGTCGAATTCAAAGGCCCTGGAGCTGATCACCCGGGTCAATGGGTTAATGGAACACGAGGCCTTTCGAGAGCCGGACTCGGAGGGCCAGCCCGGAGGTGTCATCCGACTGCCGGACGGATTGATACCGATCATCGTCGGCGATCTGCACGGCCGGGTGGACAACCTGCTCACCCTGCTCAGCCACAACGGTTTTCTCGAAGGTCTGGAGTGCGGCGAGGCCTGTCTGATCATCCTTGGCGACGCGGTTCACAGCGAAACCGAAGGACAGTATGACGAGATGGAGTGCTCCATCCTGATCATGGACCTGATCCTGCAGCTCAAGGCGTACTTTCCCGACCGGGTGTTCTACCTGCGGGGTAACCACGACGGCTTCTCCGATGAGATCGCCAAGGGCGGAGTCTCCCAGGGGCTACTGTGGAAAAAGGCTCTCAACAAGGTGCGCGGCAAGGAGTATCGCAAGGCGATGGAGCGTTTCTACGAACACCTGCCCCTGCTCGCCTGTTCCTCCCAGATGGTCTGCTGCCACGCCGCGCCCCCCACCTCGCGGATCGACCGAACCTCACTGATCGACAGTCGCAGGCATCCCGCGCTGGTCGATGAACTGACCCGTAACCGATTACAGACCCCTACCCGCCCGGGTGGCTACACCAAGGGCGACGTGAAACGTCTGCGAAGCCTCTTGGAGGTCGCACCCGACACCCCGGTGATCGTCGGTCACACCCCCCTCTCCGCGGATGACACCCTGTGGCGGAACGCAGGTCAGATCGAAAACCACTATGTAGTGTATGGCGGACATCCGGAGTGGGTCGGGGTCATGACCCGGGTGGACGGACACATGGTGCCGCTTATCTATCCGGTTGAACCCCTGCAGGACTATCTGAATCAGGCTTCGGGCTGATCCGCCTCCTCCTCATCGGCGAGAAGCACCGTCTTGGCCATACGCTTGGCGAAGTAGTAGATGCGTTTCTGCTTCTCGATGATATCGACTTCGGTGGTGTAGGCGGCGATCCGGTTCGGCTCCTCGGCCACCAGCCTGCGCGCCTGGTGCAGGGCCGCGGAGTTGGCCATATCGTTTATCTCGTCCTTCATGGCAATCACCGAGCGAGCCACCTCCTCATTGATTTGGGAGACCGCCTGCACCGCACCCACCACCGATTTCTTCACCACCTTTTGAAAGCCCATCAGCACCTCACGGGTCGGCATGCTGATGGAGAAGCCGTGTTGCAGGCGCTCATAGCCCAGCGCCACCAGGTTGGTCTCGATGGTGTCACCGATATTCTCCAGATCAGAAACCGCCTCCATCAACCCCAGAAACTCCTCGGTCTGTTGATCGGTGAGACTCTGCTTGCTGATCTTGCCCAGATACTCAAGGATCTGGGCATACAGAATATCCACCACATCATCCATCTGCGCCACGGCGCGCAGGGACTCCCGGTTACCGGTGAGGATCGCGGGCATGATCCGCTCCAGCATCTCCTGCACCCGCTCACCCATGTGCAGCACCTCCAGGCGGACCCGGTCCAGGGCCAGGGAGGGGGTACTCAGCAGCTCCTCATCCAGATATTTGGCACTGACCGTCAGCTCTTCGCTATCGATCAACCGTTCCGGAACCAACCATTGCACCACCCGGGCCAGGTGGGTGGTGAAGCCGATGAAGATCAGCGTATTCGCCAGATTAAACACGGTATGGGCATTGGCGATCTGGCGCGGGGTCTCGGCACCCAGACGCTCAAGCCCGGACAGCTCCGGGTGGGTGGGTGAAAACGAGGTGACGAATTCCGCCAGATACGGAATTAAGGCGACCCAAAGCAGCACCCCGATAACATTGAAGAGCACATGTACCAGGGCCGCCCGAACCGCCTCCCGGGGTTTGCCGATGGAGGCGAGCAAGGCGGTCACACAGGTGCCGATATTGGCGCCGAAGGCCAGGGCGATCCCCGCATTCAAGGTAATGAAGCCCTGACTGGCCATGACGATCACAATACCCGTGGTGGCGGAGGAGGATTGAATCAGCCCCGTGAAGGCCGCGGCGACCAGAATTCCGATCAGGGGGCTCTCCATATGCACCATCAGGTTGAGAAAGGGTTGGTAGGTACGCAGCGGCTGCATCGCATCGCTCATCACACTCATACCGAAAAACACCAGCCCCAGACCCATCATCATGCCGCCGTACTGCTTGATGCGCTCGTGCTTGGAGACAAACAGCATGCTGAAGCCGAGTCCGATCATCAGCAGCGCCGCCTTGGTCACCTTGAAGGCGACGATCTGGGCGGTGATCGTGGTCCCCACATTGGCGCCCATGATCACACCGATGGATTGAGACAGGGTCATCAAACCGGCGGTAATGAATCCCACCACCAGCACGGTGGTGACGGATGAGGATTGAATCACGGCCGTGACGAACGCCCCGGTGGCCGCGCCCATGAAACGATTGCTGGTCAGTTTGGCCAGGATACCCTTCATACGCTCCCCGGCCACCGCCTTTAGGGCGTCGGCCATCTGCTCCATGCCGAACAGAAACAGGGCCAGGCCACCGAACAGCTGCATGCCCATGACACCCCATTCGATCGACGGCTGCGCGTCGCCGGCGGCAAATACCGGCAGCGCAATAAACGCGCAAAGGATCGCGAGCAGCAGCAGAAGCCCCTGGGTCGGCCTGCCGGCAAAGGGGGAATGGGATTCAAATGCCATACCGTTTACCCATGATTTTTTTTGGATTCATTATCCATTTGTTGTAAACGGCACCTGCCTGTGCCCTATTCGCCAGCGACGCCGTGGGTGTTACCTGGAGCCGTACAACCCTACGTATGGCGATCATTGTTGCTGCATGAAGGATTCTGACCACAACCCTACACGATGTGTGTCGTCTCTTGTCTCGGTTTATTTAACAAAATGGTAGCCTGTCTGTAACGCCTTGTCCCCTTACAATGACTTATTTCACCACGAAGCGATTCGTTCTATACCGATCAGCCAATCCTTTCGATCCGAACCTTGAGCACGGAGCGTTCATCCGCTTCGATCACTCCAATTCGATAGCCCTGCTCCTCGATCCAGTCCCCCTCCCCGGGAATCTGCCCCAGGCGGTTTATCACCAGCCCGCCGATGGTGAGGGCCTCTTGAACCGGAAACTGGACGTGCAGGATATCGTTGAGTTCGGAGACCGCGACCCGGCCGCTGACCAGATGCGAGTTTTCACTCTCATGCTCAATGTAGAGACGCCGTTTGGGGTGGTATTCATCAAAGTCGTAACCCACATCGATCTCGCCCACCACCTCCTCGAACACATCCTCCATGGTGAGAATTCCCACCGCGGAGCCGAACTCGTCCACCACGATCGCCATGTGATCGTCCCGAACCTGAAGCATGGGCAACGCCTGGTCGATGGTTTGCCGGGGGGAGAGATAGAGCGCCGGAGTGATGTAGTCCAAGGCTGACTTTTTATCCAGATCCTGTTGCATCAAATCCCAGGTATCCAGGGTCAGTATGCCTTTGACATTGGTGATATTGCCCCGGTACACAGGCAGGCGGTTAAAGCCGTGCTTCATGACCAGCCGGATGGCCTCTTTCATATTGCGCATCTCATTGAAACCGACCACATCGGGCAGGGGAATCATGGCCTCGCCCACGGTGATCTCGGCGAATCGCATGATGCGCCGAATCTTCTTGCGATCGATACTGCGGGATCCGGAACTCGATTCCGAGGCATCCAGCAATACCCGCAGTTCCTCCCGGGTGATGAACATGTTCTGCGGGATGTTGCCTCCGCCCACGATGCGAGTCATCAGCCGCGCCACCCGGGTGAAGATGAAAATCACCGGATAGAAGACATAGGAGAAGAAACGCAGGACATAGATCAGGCGCTGAACCAGGCTGTCCGCCTCCTGCTGAAACACACTCTTCGGCACCACCTCGCCGAAGATCAGCAGCACCGGGGTGAGAATGAGCACCGAGACTATGTCACCGACCGGACCGAACAGATCGATGCACACCAGGGTACCCAGAGTGGAGATGATCACCGTGGCCAGGTTGGTCCCGACCAGGGTCGTGCCCAGAATCACATCCGGCGTGCGGAACAGTTTCAGCACCAGGGCCGCCCCCCGATTACCCAGTTTCGCCTGATGCCGCAGCTTCAGCTTGTCTGAATTGACCATGGCGATCTCGGAGCCGGAGAAAAAGCCCTTGAGCAGCAGAAAAACCATAATGATGAGCAGTTCAAGACCCCAGTCCATCTCAGTCCTCCCGCTCCGATTGCGAATCCCGTAGCGCGGTTTCAGCGTCCCCGGTCTCCGCTTCCTGGTCCGGGGCATCCACATTCACAATCTTGCTAACCTGAATCTGGCTGATGCGCAGCCCCGTGACCTCCCGGGCGATGAATTCATACCCCTCATGGCGCACCCGGTCCCCCGGTTTTGGCAAGCAGTCGAACAGACGGAACGCCACCCCGCCGATGGTGACCATGACCGGATCTTCGATATCGAAATTGGTCAGATTGTAGAAATCGCTCAGGCGCATGTCCCCCGGCACCACATAGCTGTTTTCATCCTCCTCGTGATAGAGCTCCTGACCCACCATGGCACCGCTGATCTCACCGAAGATGAAGGTGAGTACATCCTTCATAGTGACAATGCCCAACACCTCCCCGTATTCACCCAGCACGATCGCCGCCCGGGTGTTGTGGCTCTGGAAATAGTCGAACATCTCGTCGACCTTCTTGGTCGGTGGCACGAAGTGGGCCGGTTTTAGCAGCCGTTCCAGGGTCACCTGATCCAGCTCGCCGCCACCCTGCACCAGGCGCAGAATATCCTCGGAGTGAAGAAACCCGATCACATTGTCCCAGTGCCCATGATAGACCGGCACCCGGGGATGACGCAGACGGCGAAACTGCTCGATCAGTACCGGCACCGATTGGTCCGCGTCGAGAAAGCGGATACTCGGCCCCGGGGTCATGATGCGTGAGATATCGGTCTCCGCGGCCTCCAGGATATTATCGATCAGCACCCGCTCGGTAGCCTCGATCACCCCGCTCTCCTCGCCCTCTTCGAGCAAGGTGCGCAGCTCATCCACGTGGAGAATGTTCTCACGCCCCACCGCCTCGCCCACGATCTGAGTGGTAATACGATCCGCGACCAGCCGCACCGCTTCACGCAGCGGCGTGATGAGGATAATCCAGCGGGGCAGAATCCGCGCGGTGAGCCGGGTGGCGAACTTGATGGGAAAGCTGACCGCGATAGTCTTCGGCGTGACCTCACCGATCAATAACAGCAAAGGCACCATGATCAGAATATTGAACCAGCCCGCCTCCTCCTCACCGAAGGTCAGCAGCAGGATCGCCGCCATATTGGCGGCGGAGGCGATGTTTACCAGCTCATTCCCGCACAGAATGGAGATGATCAGACGACGGGGTTCATCCAGCATCGCATGAATATTTTCCGAATGTTTGTCATGGCTCTGGCGGAGTTTCTGCAGATCGATTCGGCTCAGGGAAAACAGCGCCGTCTCCGAACCGGAGAAAATCGCCGAAGACCCCAGGAGCACGACCTGCAGTAACACCCGCAGCCATAGCTCCCAGTTCACCGCCCCCAATCCGAGAGACTCCGTGAGCAGGTTTAACTGATCCATCCCCACAAAATCCCACAGGCTGCTAAAATTTTTTGAATATCAACTGAGTCTAGCGGACTTTTATCATATCGGTCGAGGAAACGCAGGGGAAACAGATGCCTCCTGAAAAACTCTTACAAAAACTGGTCAACCTGTTGGATATCGACAAGGATGAGAAGATCAAGTGCGATCGCATTGCCGATCTGCTGAAGAAGCTGAAAAAACGCGAGAAGGCCGCCAAAGAGAAACTGGCCAAGATCGATGACCGCACCAAATACAAGCGCCTCGCCTTGGAGATCAAGATTCTGCATACCCAGCGCAAAAAGGCACTGCAGCGTTTCAAGGAGCTAAAAAAGAAGTGTCGATCCTGAGCACCCCTCGGATTTCAGTATATTTGTTTATTACCTAGCCTGTTCCGGCCTGGCGAATACAGTCTCGGCAATTACGTAACATATTGATAAACTTTTATTATTTACTCAAGCCTCAGGGTTCGGAACCGATTCAACCCAGGTAAACAACCCTATCGTTAATACGCCACTTGCAGGGGTGAATGGACCCAGACGAAGACTGCGGATAAAAGGACACTAAACTAGAATTCAAGTCTAATGCCGGCGTTAATCCGATTCAAAGTGATATTATCCTGATCGATTCTGCGTTCATAAAATACATAGGCGGTTTTCCCATGGGAAAAAACGGCACTTAATCCCAGTCCCAGGTTAAAATAGTTTTTATCGACGTAATCGGTTTCAACCGTAAACTGGGAACGGGTGGGATCATGTACGAATCCCGCATTGATGTCGCGTGAGTCATCCTTGAATTCATGCTCCCATTCAAAACGCAGCTGCGGTATCAGAACCCCACTGAGGGTGCTGTAGCTGTAAGTGAAGTTACCCCCCAGGACCAGTACCCTCGATTCCAGGTCCTGATCCTCGATATGCAGCACCGATCCAAAGCCCGCCGCAGTCTGATCGCTGGCCTCTTCCGTGTAGGCATCGATTTCAACATGCGTATAGGAAAATCGGCCGTAGGGGGTCAGGGTCATCTCATTATAACGATAGTCATAACCGGCACTGAGATTGAATGAGTACTCCATGCCCTCGGTATTCCCCTCAGCGAATTGATCGGCAGCACCTACCCCATTGATACGCCGTTGGGTGTCATAACTGTTGGAACCGTATTGGACCAAGCCATCCACATAGACGTTGTTGTCCTGATAATAGGTTGCATAGGCAGACAGACTCCAGGCATCCATCTCAAGATCACCGGTGGCATCGTTATAGTCGGAGTTGTATCGGGAGAAACCCATGGCGCCACCGGCGACGAATTGCGGATTGAAACGATAATCGAGCCCCAGGGTGATACCCCTGGTATCGAATTCAAATCCCGTCTCCCGCTCGGTTTGGTCCTTTTCGCCGAAATCGATGCTCCCATTGATAAAGGCGCCCCATCGCCCCTGCAACGCGTCGATATCACCGGCACTGCCACCCTTTACCTTTTGCGCTTCCGGCAAGAGACCATCGAACAGTCTTCGGTTGAAGGCGATACCCGCATAGTTGACATTCAACCCACTCAGGTTCATTCCCGTGTCACCGGCACGCAGTGCCACCAGACGTGTATTGACATTGCCCAGCTGGGTGCCCGCGGCCTCGATTGAGGCGGCGCCCTGAGTGGCAACCTCCTCAGGGGCAAGGCGTGTCAGTGTTTCAGCGGTACCCGGTTCAGACACAAGATTGTTACAGGTCATCAGCAGATCCTGCTCTGCCGCCGACAGACTCCCGGTGGTCTGTTTTTCACCCAGGGAGAGGCAAAGGTTGTCCAGAGATGATCCGACAGCCTCTTGGTTGTCGGTCAATCCCGGGGTTTGCGCAATACTGTTGATCACAAATTCCGTGGTATTGTCATTGAGCGATGCAATCAGCTTGATGACACCGGTTTGCTGAACCGTCATGGCGGTAGTGGCACGCCCATCCGCATCGGTGATCGATTCGGTTTCACTCAGGGTTGCGGAATCCTCCGGTATGACCCGCCAGGCAATGGGTCTGTCAGCAAGAGGGCTGCCGGCCGGATCCACCAATCTCACGGTAAACGGGCCAAGCGTATCGCCCGAGCTACCCACCAGAGTGTCACCGGAGACGATTTGCAGCTGACCCTTGTCACTGCTCAGCGTGATTCGCACCTGATCCTGATGGGTCAACTGCGTATCATCAGTGACCAAAAGGGTCAGAATGTGTGTGCCCGTTGTGAGCACCACTTCGGCGGTAACGCCGTTGGCGATTTCACGACTCCCCTCATACCAGACGTAACTGAGGATGGTGCCATCCGCATCGCTGGAGGCCGAACCATCCAGTGTCACTGTGGCTGAGCCGTCACCATCGGTATCGACCAGAGACTGATCCGTCCCCGCATTGGCAACGGGTGCAACCGCTTCCGCATCAGCGCTAATCGTGACCGTCAATTGATCTTCCGAGACCAGATCATCATCGTCAGTAACGCGCAGGGTCAGGCTGTGCACACCCACGGCCAGGGTGACGGTCGCCGCGGCGCCGTTGGCGATTTCAGAGCCATTTTCAAGCCATAGGTAGCTGACAATGGTGCCATCGCTGTCGCTTGAACCGCTGCCATCAATGCTGATCTGTTCACTGCCATTGCTATCCGTGTCCGTAACAGAGATATCCTGGCCTGCATCGGCGTTCGGCGCATTGGGCCCGGGCAGAATCTCGATGGTGACCTGATCTTCCCCGACGGCCCCATCATTGTCGGTAACACGAAGCGTAAGAATATGGTTGCCCACCGGGAGCGAGATGCTCGGTGAAGCGCCTGTTGCGATCTCTGAGCCGAACTCGAGCCATTGGTAACCCACAATGGCGCCATCCGAATCACGGGAACCCGTACCATCCAAGTGGACACTCTCCGAGTTGTCGTTATCGTTGTCGGTCAGCTGTTGATCAAGACCCGCATTTGCTGCCGGAGGAGCAGGCGCGGGAAGAATCGTAACCGTGATCGAATCCTCCGTGACCATCTCATCATCATCCGTGACCCGAAGCGTGATGTTATGTGATCCCACCGCCAATGGAAGCGATGCGGTCACGCCTGTTGCAACCGGAGTATCTGAGACATCCGTAAACCACGCATAGCTGAGGGCATTGCCCCCAACATCACTGGATCCGGAGGCATCAAGGGTTACCATCTCACTACCGTTATTGTCCCTATCGACCAGTTGCTGATCACCCCCTGCGACGGCCTCCGGATAAGAGAGCACTCTGAGGTTGAGATTTGCCACATCCGTGAGTCCGTCACTATCAGTCACCCGTAACGCCACGGTATGATTACCGGGTGCAGGCGTGTTGTATTCGATAATGCAGTCGGGTGCGTTGACAAACCAGGCACCATCCATGCTGAATCCGCAGCTGACAATGTTTCCATCCTGATCCGTCGAAGCACGCCCATCGAAGCTGATCGTTGGCGTGTCATCCATGGTTGTTACGGTGGGTCCGGCAGGATTTAAAACCGCCGTGGGATTGATTCCCACCTGTGTGGTCGTCGAAAGACTGGTGCCAAATGAGGGACACAATGAGGGTGGCGACTGCGCGGGAAGCAACTGGCAAGAGGCATTGAAAGTTACGGTATGCTGACCGGGGGTCGGGTTGAGCCAAACGAAGGTAGGCGATTGTGTACCGCCTTCACTGAGATTTTGACAGGCAAAGCTTGACGGGTAATCCGGATCAACCGAGCACCCTGCCGCTTCAATCTGTCCCGAGTCTGCTCGGACCGTGACACCATCAACCGACATCATGATGCCCACACCGATCCGGCTGGACGGATTGACACCATCATACACATTACGAGTCGTTAGATTGAAGCTGACGGTCGTACCAGCAGCAACAGGTATCGGGTTTGTTGGGGCCTGATTAAGGCCGGATATCCGGATATCGTTGGCTTCAAGCGTATCACTCAGACAGCAGAACAATACGAGACTGAACAGCAGTTTCAACCAGATCAGATGGTTTTGAGCCTGGCACTCAATGCCGTTGCGACCTTTGCTGGAACATCCCCATGTGTCATCGAAATATGAGTTGACCGCCATCACCTTACCTCCCTGTATTCAGCGATTTATTTGTCTTGTTTATCGACTAATGTACCAATCCATCTTGAGTGTGAGACTTCATCCGCCAGGCGACGGTCAGGAAATAAACCCCTTTGCCCGTAAAATCATCGGATTTTGAAAGGAAATAATCTGTCAGATAGTACCTATTCCATTTGTGACAAATTTACGTTTTTCCAGCTCCTGACTATGAACAGTACCCCGAAACCCGGACGCTAAGCCCACAGCAAGATACCGTGCCGAAGGACGACACTAAGCGCTAGACTTGACGGTACTGAGCCAGGGTTGTTTGCAGTTGCCCGACCAGGGCGGCGCGTAGTTCCTCCGGCGCCACCACCTCCACCTCCGGTCCCTGCCGCATCAGGTCCATGATCAGTTCCGAGGCGTTGGCATACGGTAGTGTCAGCTCGTAGTGGCCGTCGTCGAGCCAGCGGCCCTGCTGCCGGGGATGCCACTGCTCCTTGGACACCCAGCGGGCCCGTTCGGGCGTGAAACGCAGTACCGCGTGCTGGCTTGCCTCCCCCGAAAAGATCCCGTAGGCATCGGAATAGTGAGACTCCAGAATCTCCGGGGGCATCTCCCGTGCCGGCTCATCCAACGCCTCCACCGCGCCGATCGCATCCAGGGCAAAGGTGCGCAGGCCTTCGCGCAGATGACACCAGGCGTCGAGATACCAGTTATCCCGGTAGAGGGTCATCCGCTGGGGCGAGACCACACGTCGGGTGACCCGATCCTCGCCCCGTGAGTGGTACTCCAGGGAAACCCGCCGGCGGGAAGCCAGGGCCGCGGCCAGCAGGGTGAAATAGGGGCCCGCCGGTCGGGCCGCGACTTGCAACAAACGGATGTGGCGCGAGAGAGGCCCGGACGCGCCCGGATGCTGACTCAGCAGGTCATCGATTCTGCGTCTGAGGGGTTGCAAATGAGTATCCAGGAGACCGGGCTGGATCCCTTCGAGCAGCTGCTGAACCATGAGCAGGGCCTGCAGTTCCGAGGCATTGAACCAGAGCCCAGGCAACTGATACATCGCCCCTTCCCGGGCATCGTAGCAGTAGCCGTTGTGTTTGCGGTCGTAGACGATCGGTGCGTTGAGATACAGGCGCATCTCCTCGATCAGCCGCTTGACCGTGGCGCGGGAGCACTCCAGTTCCTGCTCCAGACGCTTCCGGGAGACCGGATAACGCGCCGACTGGAGAATACGGTTGAGTTCGAAAATCCGATCGAAGCGGTCCATGATCCCCCCGCCGGCTCAACAGGGACTCAGGATTTCATCTCCCGGGACGCCGGGGTCTCCCGGGGCTCATCCAGGGACCAGAGCCGCTCCAGGTGATAAAAATCCCGCACCTTGGGTTGCATGATATGAACCACCACCCCATTGAGATCGACCAGGGCCCACTCGCCGTCCTCCATACCTTCGGTGCCTAAAGGAGTCTCCCCCGCCTGCTTAGCCTGAAAGGCCACGGTCTGTGCAATCGACTTCACATGCCGGTCCGAGGTGCCGCTGGCAACGATCATGATGTCGGTGATGCTGGTTTTACCCCGCACGTCCAGGATCACGATGTCCTTTGCCTTCATGTCTTCAAGTGCTTTGATGACAACGTTCTTGAGTGTATCTATCTCCATCGGGTCTCTGATCTACTTTGGTTGTGGGCAGGGGGCTCGGCGGGCGCTCGACGCACTCAGGCCCTCAGCCTCCCTGAAAAAGGGGCGATTCTACCCGCTCCTGGGTAAAAGCATAACCCATTCCCCGTAAAACAGGGCGATTCGACACCCCGCCGCCCTCATTTCGGGAGGTAGAGGCCCTGTTCGGAGATCAACTGGAGAACCCCATCGGGCAACAGATATCGGGGCGAGCGCCCCTGCCCCAGGACAGCGCGGATCTGCGTCGCCGAGATCTGCAGCTGGGTGAAGGTCCGCAGCATGACACCACCGGCATGGCGTGATTCGAGCTCCGCGGCTCCCCCGCAGCGGCGGGTTTGCAGAAGTTCCCGGGCGTCGGGAGTCAGTCCGGTCTCACCCGGGCGCTGCATCACGATCAGGTGCGCCAGACGCAGAATCTCATCCGGGCGATGCCAGGTGGAGAAACCGTTGAAGGCGTCCAACCCCATCATCAGGCACAGCACCTCGTCCGGCTGTTCCCCACGGATCTCCCGCAGGGTATCCACGGTGTAGGAGGGACCGGCCCGCTTCAGCTCCCGGGCGTCGGCAACGAACCCGGGCTGGTCCGCAATCGCGGCCTCTACCATCCGCAGCCGCAGGGAGGAAGTCACCTCGGGAGGATCCCGGTGCACCGCCCCGTGCAGCGGGATGAATCGGACCTGATCGAGATTCAGCGCCTGCTGCACTTCGAGGGCGCTGCGCAGATGCCCGAAGTGGATCGGATCGAAGGTACCCCCAAAGAGACCGATCATCGCCTCAGCTACGGATGTGCCCGTCTCCCAGCACGATGTATTTCACCGAGGTCAGACCTTCGAGCCCCACCGGCCCCCGGGCATGGAACTTGTCGGTGGAGATACCGATCTCGGCACCCAGGCCATATTCGAAACCATCGGCAAAACGGGTCGAGGCGTTGACCATCACGGAACTCGAGTCGACCTCGGTGAGGAAGCGCCGCGCCCGGGTATAGTTCTCCGTGACAATGGCGTCGGTGTGCTGGGAACTGTGCGTATTGATGTGATCGATCGCCTGATCGAGTCCGTCGACCACCCGGATCGAGAGGATCGGAGCGAGATATTCCGTATCCCAGTCCTCATCGGTAGCCGCCACACAGCCATCGATGATCTCACGGGTCTCGGCGCAACCGCGGATCTCCACACCCTTCTCGAACAGAGGCGCTGCAAGCATCAGCAGCATCTCTTCCGCGATCTCCCGGGCCACCAGAAGGGTCTCCATGGTGTTGCAGGTGCCATAGCGCTGGGTCTTTGAATTCATCGCGATATCGAAGGCCTTGCCCACCTCGGCCTGATCATCGATATAGACGTGGCAGATACCGTCCAGGTGTTTGATCACCGGCACCCGGGCATCCCGGCTGATACGCTCGATCAGGCCCTTGCCGCCCCGGGGAATGATCACATCCACAAAGTCCGGCATGGCGATCAGTTCCCCCACTGCGGCACGATCCGTGGTGGCCACCACCTGGACCGCCGCTTCCGGCAAACCGGCCTTGGACAGTCCGGCCTGGATACAGGCGGCGATGGCCTGATTTGAGTGATAGGCCTCGGAACCACCCCTGAGAATGGTGGCGTTTCCCGATTTGAGACACAGGGCCGCGGCATCGGCGGTCACATTGGGTCGGGACTCGTAGATAATGCCGACCACCCCCAGGGGCACCCGCATGTGTCCTACCTGGATACCGCTGGGCTGGTATTTCATATCGAACACCTCGCCGATCGGGTCGGGCAGGGCAGCGATCTGGCGCACCCCTTCGATCATGCTGTCGATGCGCGGCGTGGTCAGCTCCAGCCGATCCAGCAGGGCCGCATCCAGACCTTTCTCCCGGCCGGCATCCAGGTCAAGGCAATTCTGCGCCACCAACCTGTCCCGGGCCTGGTCCAGTGCTTCGGCGATAGCCTCGAGGGCCTGGTTCTTCAGTGCCGTGGGGCTGCCGGCAAGCACTCGGGAGGCCGCCCGGGCCCGGGTTCCGAGTTGTTTCATATATTCGGCGATGTCGGTGATCTGATTCTGGGTCATGGTCGATCGTCTCTGGGTCTCTGTATTCGGTACGCGTTGAGAAGTCCGTATTTTCCCGCCGGCTTCATGAAGCCGAGCCGGTTACTGTAGCAAAAATCCACCGAAAAAGGCGGGATAAACCTAAACAGGGACCGTTCTGTCTGGCTCATTGTTCTCGCCTCGAATCGTAATGCGTCCGGATCTGTCAGCCGGACTCCTCCTGTTGGACTTTCAGGGAATTTCGTTTCCGGTGACGCCGCTCGATGGCATAGCACAGATTGACGGTCACCACGGCAATAACCGCCAGGATAAAGCCCACCGCGAAGTCGTAATCCCGCAAAGAATAGGCAAAAAACTCCATGAACAGAAACAGCGCACCGATACCGGCCAGCAGGCCGATCCAGGTCAGTGGACTGTTGAACAAGAGATACTTTCGTTCCATGTACTGCGCCTCCTAATTAAAGTTCGTCCCGGTTTAACCGAAAACATAATCAGGCAAATGTGTAACAGGGTCCAGGGAATCATGCTCAAGCTCATTTTCAGTGTCCTGCTGGTTTTTGGCTCGATCGGACAGCTTCAAGCCGAACAGTTCATTTTCGATGTGCCCATGCATATGAAGGGCGCCAGCACCTATTACATCTCAGGCAAGATTGGCACGATGCCGGCCTCGGAATTCATGGTCGATACGGGGTCCAGCTATATGACCATCAATGAAACCACCCTTACGGAACTGCGCAGCGTAGCCAACCCGCGCTATATCCGGGATCTGAAAGGGACACTGGCCAACGGTAAGGAGATGCGGGTGCCGGTCTACGCGGTGCGTGATGTATTGATCGGGGATGAGTGTCTTCTGGATGAGGTGGAGGTGGCGGTGTTTCCCGGGTCCACTCGGCAGATCCTGGGCTTGAGCGCACTTTTGAAGACCGCCCCGTTTATCTTTTCGACGGAACCGCCGCAGCTGCAACTGAGCAACTGCCATCTGACAAAGATGGCATCCGACGACCAGCAAACACCACTGGCCGTCGGAATGAACACCCCCAATTGAGGGGTTGAACCTGAATTCGTGCGTTCAAGGCGGCGCATAGCGCAAGCTATGAACCCACGGATCCCGGTTAAAATCAGTACAAACTATCTTTCTTCTGTTATGGATTTCGCTTCGAAAGCGCTGAATTCTGCGGCATCAACTGCGCCATCCTGATTACTGTCGGCGGTTTCCCAGCCGTTGTAGAGCATCTCGTTGGCGGTGGCCTCTTCGGATGAGATGCTGCCATCACCGTTGGTATCGAGGGCGGTGAAGGCATCTTCCGCAATCGCGCTGGTCAGAAAGCCTGCGGCTGCCAATGCCAATGCGGTCTGTTTCAGGGTCTTCATATTCATCAAGTTCTCCTTAACAATATTTATTGAGGATACCAGGGACACCGTCCTGCTATCGTCACTGGTGGCTCAATGAAACACCCAGGACAAAACAAATGCGGTGATGGAAATCACATTTCCATCATTTAATTCCTATCCAAAAACTGTTTAATTGATCAATGACTTAGGCTAGTTTTTCGTCGTTTGAAGGGGGCAAAAAAAACCAGCAGCCAGACGAACCGGCCACTGGTTTTCTACCCTTAAATTACATCATCCGCGGTGGGTTATTCGCTGGGCTTTTGTTGCGCTTCAAAGGCGCTGAATTCCGCCGCATCGACCTGGCCGTCCGCATTAGCGTCGATTTCGGCCCAGCCTTTGTAGAGCATTTCATCACCGGTGGACTCTTCCGCCGAGATATAACCGTCGGCATTGACATCCAGCTTGGAGAAAGCGGAGCCATCTTCGGCAACCGCGACGTTGACGAAACCCGCAGCGGCGATGCTCAGCAGGGTCATTTTAATGGTCATTTTCTTCATCTTCATACTCCTTGTTCATGATGGTTTGGATCCAAAGTCCCTATCCGGACTCTGTATCGCATCTGACAGCGGAGCCGTGAAAAAAGAGGTGACCGGGGTCACAAATGCCGGGGAATGGCATTCCCGGGAAAGACATTCCTACCACAGGATGTGCGCAGGATCACAAGAAGTCTCTGCCGGAAACGCCCTGAGCGATGTTCTGTAAACCCAACCAGGGGTCCGCGCTCGACAGCCCCTTGATCGCCAGATCCGTATCTGCACAGTGAATCAACAGGCGCCGCCAGCGCTCACCGGTTCCTGACTTGAGGGCCTTCTGGATCAGGGGTTTGCGTTTCTCCCAAACCCGGAAACGGTTCATTACCTGGGCCGGACTCTGGCCCTGTTCCACCTCACAGGCCATCTCCGCCAGGGCACGGATCTCACGGCTCAACCCCCACAACACCACCGGCGCGGCGATCCCCTCGGCCTTCAGTGCACTGAGCATGCGCAACCCCTTTGCTGTGTTACCTCCCAACAGAGTATCGAGCAGTCCGAATACATCGAAGCGGGCGCTGTCCGCCACAGACTGGACCAGTTGCGCCTGACTGATCACCCCAGGCCCTTGCAGTAACAACAGTTTTTCGATCTCCTGACTGGCGGCCAGCAGGTTTCCCTCCACCCGGTCGGCGAGCATCTCCACCACCCCCGGTTCGGGAATCAGGCCCGCTTTGCGCAGACGTTGCTCAATCCAGGGACCGAGCCGCCCCCCCTCGACCGGCCAGATCTGCAGGAAAACCCCGATCTGTTCGATCCCCCGCAGCCATTTGCTGGAGGTCTGGGCCCGCTCCAGTTTCGGCAATATGATCAGCAGCACGGTATCTTCCGCCGGAGACTCGCAGTAGGCGACCAGCGCCTTGCTTCCCTCCGTACCGAGCTTGGGGGAATTCAGACGCAACTCCAGGAGACGCCGGTCGCCGAACAGGGAGAGGCTCTGCGCCGCCTGGGCCAGGGCCGACCAGTCGAACCCGCTGCCCGCGTCAAGGACTTCCCGTTCCAGGTAACCCTGTTCCCGGGCGGCCCGACGGATCTCATCGGCTGCTTCCATCATCTGCAAAGGCTCATCCCCGCTGAGCAGATAGACCGGCGCGAGGGCGGATTGGAGATGGCGGCTCAGTTGATCGTTGCGCAGTTTCATGGCCCGGCCGACGCCTTGGGGGACTGCTTCATGCGCGCCTCGAGCATGCGGATCACTTGGGAAGCCATGTCGTGGCGCATCTCACTCATCAGCAGCTCCGCCTCGTTACGTTGACCGAGTTCGTCACTGCCGCCGTAGCTGAGCTGGCGCACCAGTTCCAGGGACTGCTCCTCCCGGGACTCCTCCCCCGAGGAGGAAGGCATGCTCAGACGAAACTCCGCCTGCAGACGGATCTCCTGATCCAGCGCCTTGCCGTTGGCATCCACGGAGAGCACCCGGTTGGAGAACTTCTCCCGGATAACCTGCAGGCGGTAGCGGGCAGTCTTCGCATCCGGAGCGAAGATCACGCCCCCATTGAGCAGGGCCTCCTGCAGCACCCCCGCCAGGGTGTCGGGGGTAGCCCCCCCCCCGGGGATGAAGATCCCGTTCAGAGCCTGAGAGGGGTGAGCGTACCCCTTGAGATGAAATCCGCAGCCGGCCAGGGTCAGCAGCAGCAGGGCCAGCAACAAGCGTAGCAGGCAGGACTCACTTCGCAACGATATTCACCAGCTTGTTGGGCACCACGATGACCTTGCGAACGGGGGCCTCCCCGATGAAGCGCTGCACATTGTCGTTCTCCAGGGCGATGGCCTGAATCCGTTCGTTGCCCGCATCCGCGGGCACCTCGATGCTCGCCCGCACCTTGCCGTTAACCTGCACCACATAGGGAATCCGATCCTGTTTCAGCGCCTCCTCGTCGGGCTCCGGCCAGCTCCCTTGCAGAATCTCCTCGCCGTAACCCAGCTCACGCCACAGATGATGGGTCACATGGGGCGCAATGGGGCCCAACAGTCGCAGAATCAGGGACAATCCCTCGCGCAGCAGGCTCCGGTCCGCCGGGGTATCCCCCAGCTTGTAGAGGATGTTGGTCATCCCCATGCAGGCGGAGACCACATTGTTGAAGCGGTTACGCTGATAGTCGTAGAGGGCCTTCTTCAGCAGTTCGTGCAACTCCCGCCGCGCGGCCTGCTGGGCCTCGTTCAGATCCGTCCTGTCCCGGGCTTCCCCGGCGGCGAGCCAGGGCTGATGGGTCTCCGCCAGGGACCAGAGCCGGCGCAGGAAGCGCGAGGCGCCTTCCACCCCTTCGTCACTCCACTCCAGGGACTGGTCCGGTGGCGAAGTAAACATGGTGTAGAGCCGCACCGTATCGGCGCCGTAACGGTCGATCAGGGTTTGCGGATCCACCCCGTTGTTCTTCGACTTGGACATCTTTTCGATACCGCCGATCTCTACCGGCTGGGCATCCCCGGTCAGTACCGCGCTGAGGGGCCGGCCCTTGTCGTCGGTGGTCAGGGAGACCTCCGCGGGGTTGAACCAGCTGCGGCTGCCGTCGCTCTCCTCGCGGTAGAAGGTCTCCGCCACCACCATGCCCTGGGTCAGCAGCCGGGTGAAGGGTTCATTGCTGCTCACCAGTCCCGCGTCACGCAGCAGTTTGTGGTAGAAACGGGCGTAGAGCAGGTGCAGCACCGCATGCTCGATGCCGCCGATGTAGTGATCCACCGGCAGCCAGTAGTCGGCCCGGGCATCAAGCATGGTCCCGGCATCCGGGCAGGTGTAGCGGGCGTAGTACCAACTCGACTCCATGAAGGTGTCGAAGGTGTCGGTCTCGCGCCGGGCCTCGCCGCCGCACTCGGGACAGCTACAGGCGGCGAACGCCGGGTCGCTCTTCAACGGGTTGATGGTATCTTCGTCGTAGACGATCTCCTCCGGCAGACGCACCGGAAGATCCGCGAGGGGCACCGGCACGATGCCGCAACGCTCACAATGGATCATCGGGATCGGGGTACCCCAGTAGCGCTGCCGGGACACACCCCAGTCGCGCAACCGGTAGTTGTTGCGTTTTTCCCCCAGGCCTCGTTCCCCCAGCCACTCGGCGATGGCGTCGAAGGCGGCCTCGGAGGACAAGCCGTCGAAGGGCCCCGAATCCTGCAACACCCCCTTTTCCACGTAGGCCGCGGCCTGGATGTCCCAGTCGGAGCCGTCCTTGGGGTGAATGACCTTTTTGATCGGAATGCCGTACTTGTTGGCGAAGGCGTGATCCCGCTCGTCATGCCCGGGCACCGCCATCACCGCGCCGGTGCCGTAGCCCATAAGCACGAAGTTGGCGGCATACACCGGCACCTTGTCACCGCTTACCGGATGGATGGCATGGATCCCCAGGGGCATGCCCTTCTTCTCCGCGGTCTCCAGCTCGGCCTCGGTGGTGCCGCCGCGACGGCACTCGTCAATGAATCCGGCCAGCTCCGGGTTGGACTCCGCCGCCGCCAGGGCCAGCGGATGTTCCGCCGCCACCGCCACGTAGGTAACCCCCATCAAGGTGTCCGGGCGGGTGGTATAGATGGTCAGGGTCTGCTCCCCGCCGTCGATGGCGAAGTTCATCTCCACCCCGTAGGAACGCCCGATCCAGTTGCGCTGCATGGTGCGCACCTGCTCCGGCCACTCCTCGAGCCCGTCGATCTCATCGAGCAGTTCGTCGGCGTAGTCGGTGATCTTGATAAACCACTGGGGGATTTCCCGCCGCTCCACCCGCGCCCCGGAGCGCCAGCCGCGTCCGTCGATTACCTGTTCGTTGGCCAATACCGTCTGATCCACCGGATCCCAGTTCACCACCGCGTTCTTACGGTAGACCAGGC
This sequence comes from Candidatus Thiodiazotropha sp., assembly GCA_050291245.1. Taxonomy (GTDB): domain Bacteria; phylum Pseudomonadota; class Gammaproteobacteria; order Chromatiales; family Chromatiaceae; genus Thiodiazotropha. Next base: position 101,569 of record JBNKJP010000059.1, read on the forward strand.
CCTTGCGGTAGAGCTCGGTGAACAGCCACTGTTCCCACTTGTAGTATTCGGGTTTACAGGTCGCCAGTTCACGACGCCAGTCGTAGCCGAAGCCAAGACTCTTGAGCTGTGACTTCATGTACTGGATGTTTTCGTAGGTCCAGGCCGCGGGAGCCGCCCGGTTCTTGCGCGCCGCGTTCTCCGCCGGAAGGCCGAAGGCATCCCAACCCATGGGTTGCAACACGTTCTTGCCCAGCATGCGCTGGTAACGGGCGATCACATCTCCGATGGTGTAGTTGCGCACATGCCCCATGTGCAGCTTGCCGCTGGGATAGGGGAACATGGAGAGACAGTAGAATTTCTCCCGGCCGGGATCTTCGACCACCTCGAAGGTTCCGCTGTTTTCCCAATGTGATTGGACCTCGGCCTCGACAGCGGCCGGATCGTAGTGACTCTGCATAATTCAGCTCGAAATTGATATTGGACGTCAATCGCGGAAGGATACCGCAGCCGGACCGGGACAGAAAGGTTTGGCCATCAGCGGGATTCCGGACCCGATTCCCGCCCCGGATACATCCGCGCAATGATCCTCTCGATCATGCTCCTCCAGGCGTTGGCGACCTGCGGGTCATAGGCATCATCGAAACGGGCCACCGTATCCAGCAAGGCATCCATCCACATATCCAGATGCCGTTCCTCAACTTCCAGACGCGTGTGAAGGCGGCCCAGCATCTCAGCATACAATTTCGCGCCCGGACGCCCCTCGGCCACGTCGTCCAGGGTAAGCAGGGTGATATTGAGTTTGCGCTTCAGCGCCTCAATGTCCCGATGTTCGAAGAACCGGGCAATTTCCTCCGATTGAGCAACAAAATGCTCATAGAAAGCATCCAGAAACCCCGGCTTGCGCATCACCCGATCCAGACTCTGCTGAAAAGTCACGATAGGGTTGGAACGGTTCATCACTCGGATAGACTCCAAACACCAAATTGTGGGACACCCAGACATCGGGACTTAGATAATGATACCACCGGGAGCACCCGTTCCGGAGGCAAGGGAGAAAATCAACCACGACTATGTGTATCAAATACTGAATGGTACCATGTGGCGGATTGTAAAGATTTTTTCATCGACTGGCCGCTCAAGGAATACCATGAAGCTGATCATACAGATACCCTGCTACAACGAGGAGAAGACCCTGGCCCTGGCCTTGGCGGAACTGCCCCGCGAGGTCCCGGGCTTCGACGTGGTCGAGTGGCTGATCATCGACGACGGCAGCACCGACGAGACCCGCCGGGTCGCCCGGGAGAACGGGGTCGATCACATCGTGGGATATACCCGCAACCAGGGTCTGGCGCGGGGCTTCATGCTGGGTCTCGATGCCTGCGTCAAACAGGGCGCGGACGTGATCGTAAACACCGATGCGGACAACCAGTACGATGCCCGCTTTATCCCGGACCTGACCCGGCCTATCGTGGAGGGCAAGGCGGACATGGTGATCGGCGCCCGGCCGATCCAGATGATCGAACACTTCTCCTTCACCAAGAAGCTGTTGCAACAGCTGGGCAGCAGCGTGGTGCGCAAGGTCAGCCACACCAACATCCCGGACGCGCCCAGCGGCTTTCGCGCCTTCAGCCGGGAAGCGGCCATGAAACTGAATGTCTTCAACGAGTACACCTACACCCTGGAGACCATCATCCAGGCGGGGATGAAACAGATGGCGGTCAGCTCCGTACCCGTCGAGGTCAACAAGGACCTGCGCCCCTCCCGGCTGGTCAAGAGCATCAGCAGCTACATCAAAAAATCGATCATTACGATCCTGCGCATCTTCGTGGTCTACAAGCCGTTCCGCTTCTTTCTCGCCATGGGACTCGCCATCTTCAGCGTCGGCATGGTGCTGGGGCTGCGCTTTCTCTTCTACTATCTCACCGGCGAGGGACAGGGCCACATTCAATCGGTGGTCCTGGCCGGGGTCATGATGGGTATCGGATTTCAGACCTTTCTGGTCGCGTTCATCGCCGACCTGCTGAGTGTCAACCGGAAGCTGCTGGAGGAGATCCAATACCGATTGCGCAAACTGGAATCGGAGCCGCGCTAGTGTAGTGTCCTATATAAATCGTGCATTTAGAAAGCCACTCAAGCCGCGAGTGCAAGGCGTACCCCAAGGGCATTTCCTTCGGGGCACATCCCGCAGGGAATGGCTATTCCCTTTCCAAGGGCTGCAACGCAGCAATC
>JBNKJP010000060.1:0-44740 GCA_050291245.1 Candidatus Thiodiazotropha sp.
ACCGGAGAGGGTCATCATACCGTTCACGGCGCCGCCCCAAGAAGGGATGATCATGGCGACGGATACGATGGCGCCCAAGGAACCGGTCCAGTCGGGAAGCGCGGTGTACTGCAGGTGGTGAGGACCGAGCCACACATAACCAAACATCAGCGCCCAGAAGTGGATCACCGAGAGGCGGTAGGAGTAGACCGGACGACCGGCCTGCTTGGGTACGAAGTAGTACATCATGCCAAGGAAGCCCGCGGTCAGATAGAAGCCCACCGCGTTGTGTCCCCACCACCACTGAACCATGGCGTCCTGAACACCGGAGAACAGGGAGTAGGACTTGGTCAGGCTGACCGGGATAGCCAGGCTGTTGACCACATGCAGATAGGTGATCATCACCATCATGCCGAGGAAGAACCAATTCGACACATAGATGTGCGAGGTTTTGCGGGTGGCAATGGTCATCAGGAAGTTGAAGGTGTAGACCAGCCAGACCACTGCGATCAGTATGTCGATCGGCCACTCCAGCTCAGCATACTCCTTGGACTGGGTGATACCCAGGGGATAGCTGATGACGGCCAGCACAATGATCAGATTCCAACCCCAGAAGACAAACCAGGCCAGCTTGTCACTCCAGAGCCTGACGCCGCAAGTACGCTGGACACTGTAGTAGGACGTTGCCATCAATGCGCATCCGCCGAAGGCGAAAATAACCGCATTGGTGTGGAGCGGGCGCAGACGCCCAAAAGAGATATATTGAATATCAAAGTTGAGAAATGGCCATGCCAGTTCGGATGCGATGTACACACCCACTAATGCGCCTACCACAAGATAGACCACGGCCATGACGGTAAACCATCGCACAACATCGAAGTTGTACTTTTGCTCGGCTGCGGCGTCCATGTACCCCCCTCAATTAGAGAACAAAATGAATGAAAAAAACTACGAAATGTGGAAACACAGGGATTCCCCCACTGCTGCAACTGTGTGAAATGCCACAATCACAACGTGACATATATCACTCTTAATTGGAGCAGATGTCAATACGAGAATGCCCAGATAAAGGGTGCCGCGCGGTCATTTAAGCTGCTGTTAAAACAACTATTTAAGCAGTATTTATGACTAATTGACGCAGATCAAAAAAAGCGAAAAAAAACAAAAAAACAAATCCTGTCGAACCCCGTATTCAGCAATGGGTGTTGTGTTTTAACAAATCGATTTGAAAATAGATTGAGAACAAATCTCATTAGTCCAATACGGACAGTCTTTCGAGGGCTTTCTGGTCATGAACCCGTAGCGCATGCTTTCGTAATCGAATCCACTTCAGATTCTGAAAGCGGGTCAAAATACGGCTGACCGTTTCCCGGGCCAGTCCAAGATAACTGGCAATATCACTCCGTGACATCCTTAGACCGAGGTCCTGGCTGGAAAAGCCCCGGATCTCAGAACGTCGTGCCAGAGACAGGATAAAGGCGGCCAGACGCTGTTCGGCATTCTGTTGGATCAACGAAGTCGTCACCATATGATTCATCGCGACCTCCTGACCCAGAAGCGTAATCAAGGCATCCTGGATCTTTTCGCGAGATCGACCCGCCAGGGGAAGCGCATCAACGTCCAGACGGCAAACACTGCTCTCCTCCAGCGCCCGCACCGAATAGGAGTAGTGTTCCGTTGCCAGACCATCGGTTCCGATCAGATCCCCCGGCAGAAAGAACCCCACCACCCGTTCCGAGTTGGAGAGATCACAGGTTATCGCTTTGAACGATCCCGATTTGACGGCATAGATTGCATGGAACGGCTGATTGAGGGATACCAACAACTCACCACGCTGTATCGGCAGGCGCCTGTCAAGAATCCCTTCCGGAACACCACTGTCGGGTTCCGCGTAGTCAAGCGCCTGACAAATGGGGTCCAGGCCGCATTCACAGCAGGCCACTTCCAGTGGAAGTGACCCGGTCGCGTGTCTTGGCAGGCAGCAGGCGCGGGGCATCGCGATCCGCTATTTGAAGATGGATTCGACCGAAAAGCCGTCTCTTTCCAGGATATCCCGCAATCGCCTCAGTGCATCCATCTGTATCTGGCGCACCCGCTCCCGGGTGACACCCAGTTCGTTCGCAACCTGTTCCAGGGTTGAATTTTCATATCCATGCAGTCCGAAACGTCGCTCCACCACTTCCCTTTGCTTGTCATTGAGCTTACTCAGCCAGCGGTCCAGGTTCGCATTCAGGCCGTCATTCTGGATGTCCACCGTGGGATCAAGATTTTTCTCATCGGCGATGGTATCGAGCAGGGGTTTATCCGCATCCTTACCGAACGGGGTATCCACCGAAGTCACCCGTTCATTCAAACCGAGCATGCGTTTCACTTCGTCGATGGGACGATCCAGCAGTTCGGCGATCTCCTCGGAGCTGGGCTCATGGTCGAGGGATTGGGCCAGTTTGCGGGCCGCTCGCAAATAGACGTTGATCTCCTTGACCACATGAATCGGCAGACGGATGGTGCGGGTCTGGTTCATGATCGCCCGCTCGATGGTTTGGCGTATCCACCAGGTGGCATAGGTGGAAAACCGGAAACCGCGCTCGGGATCAAACTTCTCCACCGCCCGAATCAGCCCCAGATTACCCTCTTCGATAAGATCCAGCAGCGCCAGACCGCGATTCATGTAGCGCCGTGCAATCTTGACCACCAGTCGCAGATTGCTCTCGATCATGCGCTGCCGGGCAGCCCGTTCGCCCTTCTGGGCCAAGCGGGCGAAGTAGACCTCTTCCTCGGCGGTCAACAGCTTTGAGATACCGATCTCGTTCAGATAGAGCCGTGTGGCATCCATCTGTGCATCACTGGCCTCCAGGGTCCGGTTTTTCAGAGAATCACTGACTTCATCCTTTTCATAGGAGGTTTCGCTTTCTTCCTCCTGATCATCGGACATGATGATTTCACTGTCCTCGATATCCTCCATTGCGGAGTTGTCATCTGAGGCTTCCGACTCGACTGAGGTATCTACCATTCTCATCTCCATCTCGCTCTCATCGCATGGGTGCTTATTATGTTTTGACCACTACGGGTGTCCGGGCAGCAAAGGTAGTGGATTGATGGGTTTGCCCTTTTTTCTGATTTCAAAGTGCAACACCGGTTGGGCATCGCTGTTCGGCGCACCCATATATGCCACGATATCACCCTTGGCCAATTTATCACCCTCTTTTACCAGGAGTTTTCGATTGTATCCATAGGCACTCAGGTAGTCTCGGTCATGCTTGATGATAACCAGATTCCCGTAACCCACCAAACCGTCACCCGCATAAACCACCTTGCCTGCTTCTGCCGCCCGAACCGGCTGCCCTTCCCGCCCACTGATCCAGACGCCTTTTCGGTTGCGGTCTTGGGAAGAAAAAGTTCGGATGACCTTCCCTTTGGTCGGCCAACTCCAGGTTAACTTGACGTTCTTTTTCTGTACTGCGACCGGGGTCGTCTTTGGCGGGGGTGATTGGGTGGTTTTACGGGGCTGGGAAGGCTTTGGTGCCGGCTGCCTGGCGCGACTCGTCGCAGCAGGGGAATGACCTGTCGTGGTTGCTGAAGTGCGCTTTCGGACGCTCTTCGGCTGCCCCTCCACCCGATTGTTGCTACGCAACTCAAGCGGCTTGAGTCGCAGACGCTGCCCCGGATAAATCGCGTATTCCGGTCCCTTGACCCCATTCCAGGCCGCCAGTTGCTTGTGTTCCAGGTAGTGACGCCAGGCAATGGAGTAGAGTGTATCCCCAGGTTGCACCAGGTAATAGGTACGGTTGGTCTTGATTCGATTGGGTTTACGGGCCTGTTTTGTCAGTTTGGGTTGTACGGAGACGGCCCGGGTGCCCGTCTGAGTCTCCCGTGTATAGACCGGCGCACTGCCCTTGGATGTACAGGCATCGAGAAACAGCAGCGCACAACACATCAGCCCGGTAAACCCCACCGGAAAGCGGATCATGGTTGCACGGCTGAACTTGCGAAACACCTGATACCTCTCGTTCGGTACCCTACCTTGGCTCTGCCTCCGCAGGGTTAGGTCATAGACCACTGGCACTGAGATTTACCGCTCATTTGAGGTAAAAAATCAACAGCGCAAATGCCCCCACCATTATCCAGCCCAAGCGATCGATATAGCGGTGCAGCACCTGTTCCATTCGCGGTCCACCCCAGGCCATGAGTGCCGCAACCAAAAAGAAACGCGCGCCCCGACCAACAGCGGATGCAATTAAAAAAGGCACCAGGGCCATTGCCACGACCCCAGCGGTAATCGTGAAAATCTTGTAGGGAATGGGAGAAAAACCGGCCAGAAAAATCGCCCAGACACCCCAGTGACCGAACCATTCCTGAGCCTGCTGATAGACCTCCCAATAACCCCAGCTGTGCAACCAGGGCTCGACAAAGTCTATCGCGAAAACCCCGATAAAATAGCCCAGCAGCCCCCCCAATACCGATGCCAGGGTGGTCAGGGCGGCGAAATACCAGGCACGTGCCGGTTCGGCCATGCTCATGGGGGCCAGCATCACATCAGGGGGAATGGGGAAAAACGAGGATTCGGCAAAGCTCAAACCGGCCAGATAGCGTGGCGCATGAGGGTGACGGGACCATTGCATGGCTCGCGCATAGAGCGCTGAGAAGAGGCCCATCAGATCATCCCCCCAACCAGAGGGACAAAATTGGCCGACTCCAACTGTTCTTGCTGAAACCCCTCATCGGTCCGGGTAATTCGAATCATGACTTGTCCGTGATCTTTTTGCAGCGGCAGTATCAGTCGCCCTCCGACCGCGAGTTGCTCGAGCAGGCTTTTCGGTAATCCGCTGGGAGCCGCTGTCACCAGGATACCGTCATACGGTGCATATTCGGGCAACCCGATGCCTCCGTCACTGTGCTTGAGATGTATATTTCGCAGGCCGAGTTCCCGAAACCGGCAACGGGCCTGCTCCAACAGTGCCGCGATACGCTCGACGCTGTGCACACGCCGCACCAGTTGCGCCAGGATCGCGCACTGGTAGCCCGAACCCGTGCCGATCTCCAGCACCGTTTCAGGCACTCCGTTTTCAATCAGGGCCTCGGTCATGCGAGCCACGGTATAGGGTTGAGAGATGGTCTGGCCGTGCCCGATGGGCAGGGCGGTCTCTTCGTAGGCCCGACTGGCAAGTGCTTCATCCACAAAGATATGGCGCGGGGTGTTGCGCAGCGCCTCCAGTACGGCCCGATTGCGGATACCCTTGTCTTGCAGACGCTGCACCAGTCGCTCCCGGGTACGCTGGGAAGTCATGCCGATGCCCTGATGCTCACGCCGCATGATCACCTCTGCAACCAGTGTTCCACAGCCTGTAAAGCACTGTGTCGGGTCAGATCCACCTGCAGGGGTGTGACCGAAACATATCCTTGGCGCACGGCGTGGAAATCGGTCCCGGGTCCGGCGTCCTGCTCAGCGCCCGCGGGCCCCACCCAGTAGATGGTCTTACCACGAGGATCATGGCTTTTCACCACCGGTTCGGCCTTGTGACGATGACCCAGTCGGGTGGCGCGAAAGCCATTCAGTCGTTCGTAGGGCAAATCAGGCACATTAACGTTGAGAATCACGCCTTCCGTCAGGGGCGCCTCGAACAGTCGGCTGACCAGTTCCGCCGCAACCCTTCCACCGGTTTCGAAATGTTCGGGGTCATGGGAATTCATGGAGATCGCAATCGCCGGCAACCCCAGAAACCGCCCCTCGGTGGCCGCCGCGACGGTTCCGGAATAGAGCACGTCATCCCCCATATTGGGACCCGCGTTGATGCCGGAAACCACCAGATCGGGCTCCTCCTCGAGCAGTCCCGTGATGGCCAGATGCACACAATCGGTCGGGGTGCCATCCACTCGGATGAAACCGTTCTCCATGCTGCGCGCGCGCAGCGGATTCACCAGGGTCAGGGAGTTGCTGGCGCCGCTGCGGTCCTGATCCGGGGCCACCACCACGATATCCCCCAGCGCCGACAACTTGTCCGCTAACATCAACAGGCCGGGCGCCTGATAGCCGTCGTCGTTACTCAGGAGAATTTTCATAGCGGCCACAATATACTGTAAATGGGCCCCATTCTCACCCGATTGTTTACACCCGATCGGTATCCGCCAACCCGGCAGGATTGAGATTCGCCCGTGCAGCTCCTAACATGCCGATGCAACCTGAATGAGCCCTGGAATATGACCCACCAAGATACTGACGAGGACGAAGATATGAGCGCCTTCTTTCAGGAAGTCGGTGATGTCGAACCCCTGAAAAACAAGCGTGCCGCGCCCTTCCGCCGGCGTCTGCCCCCCCACCCCCTGCATCTGGGTCTGGAGGATGACGAGACGCCGGATCAGGACCGCTATTCCGAGCAGGAGATCGAAACCGGTGAGGAGCTCCTGTTTGCCCGGCCCGGTATTCAAAAACGCTTGATACATGACCTGCGCCGAGGGTATCTGGAGATCGGCGCGGAGCTGGATCTGCACGGCTTGACCGTGCGCTACGCCCGGGAAGAGCTCAATCTCTTTATCCAGGAATGCCACCGCCGAAAGGTCCGCTGCGCGCGCATCATTCACGGCAAAGGTTTTCGCTCCGAAGGTCAACAACCGGTTTTGAAACAGAAACTTAACCTCTGGTTGAGACAACGTGACGACGTCCTGGCCTTCACCTCGGCAACCCGTCGGGATGGGGGCACCGGTGCCGCCTATGTGCTGTTGCGAAACCCCCGCAAGGAAGAACGCAGACGTTGAAATCCCACTTAATCCGAGTAAAATGCTTGGTTATTGCGGTCAATCGGACCTCGCTCCTCCCGCAATGCGGCATTCGGAAGTAACAGGAGTACCCACAGCTTGGCTATTAGAATCAAAAGTCAGTGGCATGACGATGAAACCGTCCGCTCAGCGGAAGAGATCGGCGGCGCCATCGCCTTCATCGCCTGGCGTATCGCCCTGGACAAGGCCATCAACCTGCACGGTAAGCAGTTTGTCTATGAAAATGATGATCAGCGGCTCGCGGTCATCGGTGAATACCTGATCTACGAAACGCAGATTGCCGATCGCATGATCCACGGCATGGTCGACCCGGAGACCCGGGTGGCTATCGTCACGGCGCTGGTGCTGAAACTCGCGGATCATTATCAGGATAATGCCTCCGAGCTGATCGGAGACGCCGCCCATGCCGAGCAATTTATTGATCGGTATAACCGGCGTTCCGGCGAATACGCCGAGTTCAACTTCGGAGACGACGGTCCCAGCTACCCCTTCATCCGGCATCTGGGTTATGAAATCCAGCAGGTAATGAGCAACGAAGCGCATGACAACCGATGGGTGATCGACCAGGTCATGGATGTGGACGGTCCGGAAATCTACAAACAGCTGGCCCGCGCGGTCAGAAACCTCTTCGATTAGGAACACCCATGCGTCCCGCCCAGCTGCTCACCATACTCGAACAGGAATTCATCAGTACCCGTCAGGGTCATCATACGCCGGTCATGCTCTGGGGGCCTCCCGGTGTCGGCAAGTCCGATATGGTGCGTGAGGTGGCCCGCAGCCATCAGGCTCCCGTCATCGATATCCGCCTGTCCCAGATGGAACCCAGCGATCTGCGGGGCATCCCCTTTCGCACCGACACCACTGTGGAGTGGGCCATACCTTCGATCCTCCCCGACAGCGGTCGCCATGGCAGTGAAGGCATTCTGTTCCTGGATGAGATCACCTCCGCCCCGCCCACCGTATCCGCCGCCGCCTACCAGCTGATCCTCGACCGGCGTCTTGGGGAGTACCAGGTACCCGATGGCTGGGCCATCTTTGCTGCGGGCAATCGCCAGGGCGACCGGGGTGTCACCTATAGTATGCCCGCCCCCCTGGCCAACCGGTTCTCCCATTTCGAGGTGGACACTCACCTGGATGACTGGGTGGCCTGGGCCTATCGGCATCAGATCGATGAGCGGGTCATTGCGTTCCTGCGTTTCCGTCCGGAACTGCTGTTCGACTTCGATCCGGCCCACAACCCGGTTGCCTTTCCCTCCCCCCGCTCCTGGGAATTTGCCCATCGGGCCCTGCAGAAATTTGCCCAACACCCGCAACTGCTTCAGGGCGCCTTACAGGCCTGTGTCGGACCCGCGGCGGGTATTGAGCTGAACGCCTTCGTCAACAGCCTCGACAAGATGCCCGACCTGGACGCCATTCTCAGAGGTGAAGAGGTCCCCACCCCAACTGAGATCGATCTGCAGTATGCCGTGGCTTCGGCTCTGGTCGGACGTGCTATTAGGGCTCAAGAGGCCGGCAACGGACGGGAGGTCCACGGCCGTATCCTGGAATACGCGGGACGCTTTCCGCAGCGGGAGATGGGGGTGATGCTGGTCTCCGACATGCATCGCGCGGTGGGAGAATCCCTCTTCGAGGTGCCCCAGTTCAATGATTGGGCGCAAGCCGTGAGTGACGTCATGCTCTATGAGTAGCTCATGGACACGGATCAAATCGAGACCAAACTGGCGGCCGCCCGCACCAAACTGATCCTGGACAAACCCTTTCTGGGCGCCCTGGTGATGCGTCTGCCCATGGAGGCGGCCAATCCGGACTGGTGTCCGGCAACGGCTACAGATGCCCGCAAGTTCTACTACAACCCGGAATACATCGATCAACTGACCTTGGATGAGACCCAGTTCATGCTGGCCCATGAGGCGCTGCATTGCGCCCTGTCCCACTTCGCCCGTCGGCAGCACCGGACCAAACTGCACTGGGACATGGCCTGCGACTATGCCATCAATCCCCTGTTGGTCGCGGATGGGCTGAAACCACCGCCCGGTTCGTTGATGCTGTTGCAGTTCCAGGGTATGACCGCGGAAGAGATCTACCCCTGCCTGGACGACAAGAATGACGAGGAACCCCTGGACAACCACGTCTACGACGAGGACAACACCCAGGGCACCGGTTCGGGCACTACCGAAAAGCAGATGAACAGGGACAGGGAGCAGTCGGACACCGAGCGGAAGGGGGACGAACACGACCCACCCCAGACCGGTTCCGGCTCGGCCGCCTCGCAACCGCCACCGCTCTCAGCCGATGAAGCCGAAACCCTCAACATCCAATGGCAGCAACGGCTTGCCGGCGCCGCTCAGCAGGCCATGCAGGTCGGCAAACTCGACGGAGCCATGGCCCGCATGGTGGACCATCTGCTGCAGCCCCAATTACCCTGGCGCCTGTTGCTGGCGCGCTATATGACCGCCATCGCCCGGGACGACTTCAGTTATATGCGCCCGTCCCGCCGGGAGGGGGAATTCCTGCTTCCCAGCCTGCGCAGCAATCAGGTTGAACTGGTCGTGGCGCTGGATACCAGCGGTTCCATTCAGGACCATGAAATGGGCGAGTTTCTGGCCGAGGTCAATGCGCTCAAGGGACAGATGCGTGCTCGCATCACCCTGTTGGCGTGTGACTCGGCCCTGGCCGAAGGGGCGCCCTGGGTGTACGAGGCGTGGGAGGATTTTCAACTGCCGGCCAGAATCACCGGGGGGGGTGGGACGAGCTTCCTGCCGGTGTTCGATTGGGTCCGAAACCAGGGCGTATGCCCCGATCTACTGGTCTATTTCACCGATGCGGAGGGCGCCTTTCCCGAGCACCCCCCGCAGTTTCCGGTGATCTGGCTGATCAAGGGCAAAGCCTTGCCCCCCTGGGGTCAGCGCATCCAGCTGAACTGACGGGATCAGAGCGACTTCTTGAGGGTGAACGCGCCGCGCAGATCCCCCGCCTTGTAGCCCCGTGCCTTGTCCTGAGAATAGAGCTCTTCGAGTTTGGCCTCGACCGGCTCTGGGATCTCAGCCCCGTGACACTTGGTGCAAACATCCGCGGTGGGGATCGCCTTCATCATGCGGAATACTTTTCTGCCCTGCTCTTCCACCACTTCCGCCTTGAGCAGCTTCTTCGGGTCCTCTCCCGCCGCCTTGCGCGCTTCAAATTCCTCCAATACGGCCTTTTCCCAGGCATCCGGTGCATTGTCCGGGTTGCGGATTTTGAGGCTGGTGCGCCCGACCTCCCAGCCACTCATTTGTGAGTGTGCTTCGGCAAGCTGCGGCGCCACGGTGTTACAGGTCGAGATGGCGCCAACAGGACCATCCTGCTTCATGCTTTTTTGCAGCTCTCCCTTGAGATCGGTCATGAAGGCCTTGATGACACCCTTACCCTCTTCCACATTGGCATGCATGGCATCATCGGCATGGATCGCAGCGGACATCGCCATTGATACGAACAAAACAATCGCGCTTCTTTTCATTCGGGAACTCCCTTCTGATATTCATTTGGGCCTGATCCGTCGGCATACCGGGGCATGCACTGGAATCCGGACGGTTGGTCGAAGCCGGTTAGGGTAATGCAAATACTGGGCGGCACCAACCAGATATCTCGAAGACAAACCACGCTGTTATGTTTACAATGGAGTGTCGCGGTTCCCCTCAACAGCACCTGTCTGGATGGGATTGCGTGGCATCAAATAGGCATCGATGGCGACCAGGAACTAATCCGCCAGTCCCGAAATCAGTAAGAGGCATGATGACAAAACTGCCTAAAACCTTCTCACTTCCCCTGCTCATGGCAATATTTCTCATTGCCGGCATCTCCTTCGCAGCCGAGGACGAGGGCATACAGCTCCCGGAACTCGGATCCTCCGCTGATCAGTTGATGACCCCCCTGGACGAAGTCAAACTGGGCAAGGAATTCATGAGGAGCGTTCGCCGGACCGGCACGGTAGTGAATGCTCCCCTGTTGTCCGAATACGTCGAAAGTCTGGGCGCCAAACTGCAAAAACAGAGTGATGCGGCGGGGATGACCTGCCATTTTTTCATTATCGAGCAGCCCGACATCAACGCATTTGCGGGGCCCGGCTGCCATATCGGCATCAACAGCGGGCTCATCCTGGCGACTCAAAGCGAAAGTGAACTGGCATCGGTCATTGCCCACGAACTGGCGCATATCACGCAGAAACACCTGTTGCGAGCCTTCGAAGCCGCGAATGAAATGAGCGGCAAGACCGCGGCACTGCTCCTGGCATCGATCCTGGTTGGGGTTGCCGGTTCACCCGATGCCGGCATCGCCATGGCCACCGGCGTTCAGGCCAACGCCATACAAGAACAGATCAATTTCACACGCAGCAATGAAAAGGAGGCGGACACGGTGGGCATCCGGATTCTCGCCCGCGCGGAATTCGACCCACGCGCAATGCCGGTTTTTTTTGAACGCCTGACCCACGCGAGCCGCCTGTACGAGTCCGGGATCCCCGAAATTCTGCGCACCCATCCCGTCACAACCAATCGAATCGCCGACGCGCTCGGTCGTGCTGAAGAGTATGCCTACCGGCAATACCCGGGAAATCTCAGCTTTTTCCTGACTCGTGAAGCCTTGCGTTTCCGCTCGTTCGAGGAACCGGACAAGGCTGTCGATTACTTTGCCTCTGGACTCAAGGATGGCCGACACCTCAACGAGGAGGCCTACGAATATGGCTATGCCCTGGCATTGACCGCCAACCGGGAGTACGACAAGGCTCGTGAGATCGTCGAAAAGCTTCTCAAAACACATCCTGAGCAACCGGAATACGTACTCGCATCCGCACAGATTTTCCGGGATCGCGGCGATCCCGACCAGGCGCTCAAACTGCTTGATACCTACTACAGCCTGATGCCCGACAACTATCCCATCGCCTTGGGATACATCGAGACACTCACCGATACCGGAAAACTTTCCCAGGCACGCGACATTGCGCTACAGACCCTGGAACTGCGTTCCAATGATCCCGTGGTGTATCGTCGCCTGAGCAAGATTGAGGAGTTGGACGGCCATCAGGCGGAATCCCACCGCCTGCTGGCGGAAGCCTATGTTATAGACGGTGCGTTGCGTACCGCGGTCAATCAACTGGAAATCGCTCTGGGTGAGGCGGAAAAGAGCGATTTCTACCTGGTATCGAAGATTGAATCACGCCTCAACAAGCTGAGGGAAACCCTGAAATCGTCACCGCCCGATGAGCTGTGATCAACGCCCCATATCATGTTCCGGTAAACCCCAACAGCCACTCGTCAAAACCCAAATCCGACCTGAGGATGACGGGATTTAAACATCACAAATCACTAATATTAAAACAATTTTCGCTTGATATCGCGTACTGTTTCGGTATTCTTAGCGAACTGCCCGTAAGAGGCAGGACAGGTCGGGTATCCAACCCTAACGAAAATAACGAAAGCGGAACCCCGACACCACTGACCATGATGGAGGAACCTGTGCAGAGTCACCGCAACTTTTTCACTGAAGAGTTGCTCTAAGAGCTCTGACATCGTTGCAATTGGTGAGCCCTCGACAAGACCGGATCCGGTCCCGGGGCGCCCATTATCGATCCAACGGTGCCGGCAGACAAAAACCAAAACAATGATGATGTTGACCTGCACGCATTCCCGTCTGTCATGTTACGCCCGGATCAGAACATCCGGATGTAACCGAGCAGTCCATGACAATTCGGGCCTATGAAATTGACCAACCCCTTCAGTTTCATGCAATGAACGTCAATCACTAACCTTTCTCAGTTTGGAGAGAATGAATGAGCACTGAAATGAAACGCAGGATCTTCCTTAAAAGATCACTCGCAGCAGGTTCGGTAGGCATTGCTGCTGCGACCGGCCTCTTGGCACCGCAACAGGTACTTGCCGCCTGGAACAAAACTGCATTCGAGTCAAAGGATCTGGCTGGCGGCCTGAACGCACTGCTGGGCAGCTCGGACATGACGGAATCCGGGGAAATCAAAGTCAAGGCACCGGATATCGCGGAAAACGGCGCGGTTGTACCGATCACTGTTGAAACGAGCATGAGCGGCGTCGAGTCCATTGCCGTCATCGCCTCGAACAATCCAGTGCCGCTGATCGCCAACTTTGTCCTGGGTCCGGGCGCGTTAAGTTACGTTTCCACCCGCATCAAAATGGGTAAAACCGGCGATGTCATCGGTGTTGTAAAGGCTGGCGGCAAGCTCTACAGCGCAAAGAAAGAAGTCAAAGTCACCATCGGTGGTTGCGGCGGTTGATCGCCATCACGACCCACTGTTCAAGAGCATAGAGAGGAATCGAGAATGGCTAATTCGATCAAAATACGCGCTAGCGAGAAAGAGGGCGTCACCACGGTCAAGGCCCTGATGACCCACCCCATGGAGACCGGAGCCCGCAAAGACAGCAAGACCGGAGAAAAAATCCCGGCTCACTTCATTCAGGAAGTCATCTGTAAGCATAAAGGCAACGCCGTTATGACCGCGGAATGGAGCGGCGGCGTCTCCAAGAATCCCTATATTTCCTTCAAGTTCACCGGCGCCGCGAAAGGCGATGAGCTGGAGTTGAGCTGGACGGATAACAAGGGTAACAGCGACAGCACCACGAGTACCATCAAGTAAGCTGAGCGTGTAGAGCACCCTACCCGGGATATAAAAAAGGCGCTATATGCGCCTTTTTTATTCCGTTGTGTCTGCTTCAACCCTTTTCGTCATCCGAGGGTTTTGAGGACTCCTCCTCCAACAGTTTTGCCCATTCCTCTTCCAGAGAACCCTCTTCAAACTCGGATGAGTCCAAGGTTTCAGCATCTACATCCGGGATATCGATATCGATCTTCGACAGATCATCAACCATTGATTCACCCGTTTGCACGGGCTCTTCCGTTGGTTCGTTTTTTTCGATGAATGCGGTTTCATCGACATCGGGCTCACTCAGCGATGGATCAGCTTCTTGCGCCTCCGCCTCATGAATCATCTCATCTGCCATCTCCATGACTTCATCGATGATCTCCGAGACCTCTTCATCCACGTCACTTTGGAGATTCTCCTCAGCGACCGGCTCAGCTGGTGGTTGTTCCCGGACATCCGCCTGCGTCTCGACTTCCGCCTCTTCCGCAAACGCCTGTGCGGGTTCAGACTCAACCGGCCCGGCCGGCGTATCCGAAACTTTTGCTGAGAAGTCAGAGCCATCGGCAAACATCGTGGAGTACTCGTTCAGCATTCTCCCCATGGTATCCATGGTGACCTTGAGTTCGTCAGAGAGGCGCTTGTTCTCAGTGCGCAGGTGTTCCAGCTCTTCATCATCATCCGAGCTCACTGGAGCTGCCGCTTTGGCATCCATACTATTGCCCAGGACCTGATAACTCAGTACCAGATTTTCCACATCCACATCCGTCTGCTGCAGATACAGATGATCATCCTTGGTAAATCCATTGATGACATTCTGATAGAGCACCATCTCCATCTGCATGATATTGTGCAGGTTCTGTTCCAGAACAGTCCCCTCCAGTTGATAGTTTTCATGCAGCAGCGTACGCAAACGCTCGGTACGGTTCGCTCGATCCTGCTGTACCCGATCCGCCAGATAGCGCGCCGCCTGGCGGATCCGGCGTTTGCGCAAGACCGCGAATACAACCAGCAAAACCGATATGATCAACATGCCAAGAAATACCTCGGCAATGATCAACGCTGTCAGATTGCTGATCTCGATCATGCGGTCTTCTCCTGCTCCGCCGGTTTGTCGGGGGCATCGCTCTCGTCCTCACCCAGCAGATCAATCCTGTTTCGTTTACTGGAACGCCGCACCCACCAAAATCCACCGCCGGCCAGCGCCAATAGAATCAGATTGATAACCGAGAACCAGATGGCCGTGGACAGCCCGGAGTCCTCCACTTCCGGCACGGGGGGTTGAACCGGTTCAGGCTCCGGCTGGGGAGCCGCAACGGGTGGCGGTTGTGGCGCAACGGGCTCAGGCTGTTTTACCCCCTCCACCTCGGCCGGACTGTCCAGGTATTCGACGACCCCTCCCTGCAAACTGCGCGCAGAGGCCTTGATAAGAATCTTGCGGGTCCCGGAAAACGCCTGCAGATCGATCTTCCCGCTCACCTGCGACCCCACATTCTCCAGTGCGAGCTCAATGGGTTGACCCGCTTCATCTTCCAGCCATACCTCGAGACTCGCACTGGCCGGATCGATCAATGAGTCGTCAACCTGTAATTTGAGGTCCACACCCTGCCCCTCCTGCCAGGGGGTCAGGGTCAAGTTGACAGGAGGTACGACCTCATAGGCAACCCGACGCTCCCGCGTGAAGGTCGGTCCCCGGGCATCGATCACCCATTCTCCTATCCCACTGTTCAGGCTTTCACCCCCGAAACGGGTACTGAAAACACCGTCATTGGCCTGTTGATCCCCATTTTCACCATCATCCAGTATCGGTTTTGGTTCTGAAGTCCCCAGCATGTCCTTCTGGGAAGCCGTAACATTCACTACGTTAAGAAATTCGGGTTTGCGAATCGCCTTGCCATGATCACTGAATTTGATACTGAAAGGCAGGATCTCCCCCTGGATAATCCGGTTGGGCAGATCCGTGGTTTGCATCTTGAGATCGGTCACCACCATCACCCGGTTGTCCGGATCGACCTCCGCGCGGATAAGCCAATCCCCCGGTTTCGGATTCGTGATCGTCAACATGTCGTAGCCCTTGTCACGATGCCAGGTCACATGGGAGGGCGCGTCATCCGCGCCAAAAGCCTTGCCATCGGGGGGTACGATCTGGGTTGGCTGGGCATCGGATTTGCGAAATACCAGAAGGGTCGCCTCCGTAATACTCGGATCGATGCTGAATCTATTGTCCTTCAATGGCACGGTGTCTGGCTTTCCGACCTTTTCGAACAGGCGCAGGAACAGTTTCTGCAGGGCATCGGCACTCTCAGTCATCTCGTGCCAACCACCTGTTTCATCAGCCAGTTGGCGCATCAACTCATGGTCGGCGTTGTTTGACAGGGCGATGGTATGTATCGTGGCATCCTGCGCTTTCAATCCCGGCAGGATCCCCTCGATGATGCGTCGCTTTGAGGCCTCATTGCGACGCTTGTCCTTCGAGATGTCCACCATGCCATCGGTTAACAGGATGACACTGCGCCGATAGGGTCCGGCAGGTCCCGACCAGTCTTCCGTAGCCCGCTTCAAGGCATCTTCGATATTGGTATACTGACCGGGAGATCCGATACTTTCCGAGCTTTTACGGGCTTTCGCCTTCCAAGCCTTGTCCACCTGGCCCAGAGGGATCTGCATATTGACATACTGACCAAAGGTCCACACTCCCGCTCGGGTGTCCGGGGGCAGCAATCCCACCAGCAGACGCAGGGCCGGACGTCGAAGGTTTTCCGGATCGTTCTTTTTCATGCTGCCGGATACATCGATGAGGATACGCACATCGGCCTTGTCATGGACATCCGCTCGAGCAGAAGCGACGGGTAGACAAAGGATGTGAATCAGGAGGAGCATCGGCATGCCCCAAACCAAGGATCTCCAGCGCGCTGATTGATCGAAGCACACCCGGTTTTGGCGGGGAAAATTGCCAGAGTTTTCGCCGAATGAGTCGCGGCAATACACAGGTTTACCTCTTTTCAGCAGTCACGCCTGATTTCCGGATCAATGGCCATGCACAACCAAAGATCACATTTCCCACGTCTGCCCCGGCCGCTGAAAAGGCTGCCTTGAACCCCTATTCCATCGGTCATTTTAAAGCCGGTAGGACAGGGATCCGCAGACGCCCTCACCTCAAGACCCGGGACTCTCCACAGGGACCGGCACGGCGGACGAACCCGTGTAGCGTCCGCCAAGGTGACGGATCATTAACATTAACGGCTAATTCGGGTAGCGCTTTAATTCCTAGGATAAAAACAGGCCGTTTTCCAGGGCCTGATGAGCTAGCTTTTGCTTTTGTAGGGTGAATCACGACCATCGGGTTGCTTGCTGAAGCGCTTGTAGGACCATTGGTACTGGCTCGGAAACAGGCGTATGAGCTGCTCCACACCCTGATTGAGTGCCGTGGCGGCTTTGACCGGATCTTCATCGCCGACACCCTCGGGAGCCGGCAGGTAGTGGACCTTGTAGCCACGACCACGATCCAGCCGCTCGGCGCAGGCCAGCACCACCCTGGCACCGGTCTTACGCGCCAACCGATTAACCAGCAACATGGTCAACGCCGGCGCATGAAAAAAGGGCGCAAAGACCGCTCCTTTGTCCGATCTGGGCTGTTGATCGGGGAGAATACCCGAGATGCCGCCGGCCTTGAGGGTTGCAAGCAGGCGCTTCACACCGCTGTTGTCGGTCGGCACCAACTCCGCCCCACCCCGCTCCCGGGCCTGTTTCATAACCTCATCGAAGATCGCCATGCGCGGCGGTCGGTAGAGATTGGTCACCTGCCCCCGACGCTGCAATTCCAAGCCTATCATCTCCCAGCATCCGATGTGAGGCGCAAGGATGATAACCCCCTGCCCGGCTTCCCGATGGAAGCACGCCTCACCCTCTATCGAGTGGATCAGGTTCATAACCTGCTCCAACGGCCGGAACCAGACCGCGCTCAACTCCATCAAGGTACAGCCCATTTCCTGCAGGGTCCGGTTACGTAATGCGCGAATCTCTCGCTCGGATTGTTCCGGAAAACAGAGCCGGAGGTTGATTTCAATGATGCGGCGTTCGCGATTGGGTATCAGACGAAACAGGTTGCCGATCTGGCGCCCAAACGCATGCAGCCAGGACAGTGGCAAAATATGCATCCAACGCCAGATAGTGTAGAAAATCCGCACGAACATGGAGCCAGATTGTACACAAATATGAGACACTGCACTTGGTCGTCTACACTGTTCTAGTGTGGTGCTTCATACCGGTTCTAATCTCGACGGTTTACGCAGACACCGAAACTTGAATCAGGCACTGAATCTAACAATCTGACGAGGTCGAACCCATGACAGATCATTCGCTTCACAACCTATCGCCGAAACAGGCATGGCAGATGTTGCAGGACGACCCCCGCGCAGTACTGGTGGATATTCGATCCAGCATGGAGTTTTTATTTGTCGGCCATCCGAAAGGGGCTGTACATATCCCCTGGATCGATGAACCGGACTGGACAATCAACCCTCACTTCGTTACCGATATCCGCAAACTGTTGCTCGGTGGCAGCATCTGCACCATCGATGAAGGCTGCGCTCCGGTCATTCTGATCTGTCGCAGCGGAAAACGTTCGCTTGAAGCCGGAAAAGCCCTGCTTGATGAAGGTTTCATCCGGGTATTCCATGTTGACGAAGGCTTCGAAGGCGACCTGGACGAAGCTCATCACCGCAGCAGCCTGGGGGGTTGGCGTTACCACGGACTACCCTGGGAACAGTGCTGAATTATTGGTTTCCTTCAGTACGACATTCCTCACACGCCGACATTCCATCAACATTTCCCGGCAGGCCGATGACTTCCCCGTGAGTCAGCAACACCTCGCGTATCGGCACACCATCCGGCCAATAACAAATAGGGCGGACAATATTCCACTATTTAAATGTGGTTAATTTTTTGCTATGTTTTCGGATAGTTAAGCCTATTTTATTATTTGAACAATATAATATTTTGCCTAACCATATGATTTTAATAAAAATAATACAATCTTGTGGCAATGGAACACTGTGTCCACATTGGCCGGATTCTTGGGTATCGCCCCAAGAAACAAGATATCTCATTGATGCCGCTCAACCGTAATGATAATACTCCGGGGCCGAACACAGACACCCGGCCTCGCCATGCATGCCCACTTTCATGCATTGCAATATCAACCAATCGCATCACGAAGGAGTCACTCAGGTGAAAGCCAAGACCCGGTATAGGAAACTTCTCCTCTGTCTGCCCTCTCTCCTGGCACTGAGCGTACACAGCCCGTCAACCCATGCGGATGTCAACGGTTACATCGATGCCGTTAAGGCCGATGCTGAAGAGTTTTCCACAGGCAACTTCACCCCGCCTGAAGACTCCCCATGGGTTGCAAATATCTCCGCTCAGAGCACTGCCGGCGAGACACCTGAATCGAAACTGGAGGACTTCTCCAACTTCCTAAAGGAAAAATCACCCGGCAGTTACATCTTCTACTCGAAACTGCCGAAAGATTACCAAACCCGGCTGCACCAGGAGTACCAGGCGACCGGTGATCTGGAAAAGACCAAGCAGGATATCTTCAGATATTCCCGCGAAGTCAAGCGCAATAACCGATAAGTGTGGACACCTCCATGAAGCACCCTCTCCCCCGGAACACATCGACACTCGGATCGCTGGGCCTGTTGGCATCGCTCTTCAGTCTGTTCTCATTAAGTGCCAACGCAGGAGTAGACAGAAGTCTGCCCTTACCCCCCGAACGCATCGCTCCCACTGCTGATGAAGTAGCGCAGCAGGTGTACTTTGCCAACCATTTCTACTCTTTTAAGAACTTCTCGATTGCCCGGCGTGGCAGCACCACGAGTGTGCTGATCAATCGAGCCGCAAGTGGCAAGGTTGGTACGCTCAGCCTGGAGCGCCACATCAACAATGCCTACGAATTAGACCCTGACGAGGCAATCCGCTCCCGTGATCTGGCCATCTTCCATTCCGGCAACATGCGTGGCACCGGCATGCTGGTCACCGAGTTCACGGACGATGACAAGAGCAAGGACTACATGGTCTGGACTCCGGAACTGCGAAAGATCAGGCGTTTCGCCCAGCCGCAGCAGGATGAAGCCTGGGGTGGCAGCGTCTTCACCTTTGGAGATGTCACACTGCGAAAACCTGAAGATGAAACCCATGAATTGATCGGCAAGAAGATCTTCCACACCTGCCTGGGCGCGATCGAGCACCTCGAGGGAAAGCACTACCGATTCGTCCAAAAACTGCCGACCCGAAGCTGCCGTCACACGGGCAAAGAGGTCTATGGCCTGAAAAGCACCACCAAGTTCGACGACTGGTGGTATGACTACCGGATCAGTTATGTGGACACCCGCAGCTTTGCCGACTACCGCACACTCTATTATAAATCCGGTAAATTGATAAAAGTTGTGGACAGGGATTGGGGCCTGATTAATAGTGAAAAGAGCGGCGATCCCCGTGCACTGTTTTGGAAATACTGGTATGGGTTCGACCTGCGTACCGGACAAGAGAGCTGGGCTATCGTACCGCAAAAGGTAGTGGAATATGATACCAATCGCAGCAGTTCGTACTGGACGGAAAAAACGCTGCGCAAAATTAAACGCTAAAACGCGATAGCAACCCCAAAAAACAGAGATAATCAGTAACCCAGGCAACCAATTTGATGACTCGTACTCCAAAGCAGTTGTAAGGAGGCCAACTAAGCAATAACGAAGACAACCGATATGAAGACAAGGTTTAAGCAAACATCTTTTTCCATCCGCTGTCTGTTGTTGATATGTTGTCTGACGCCCATGGGGGTCTGGTCCGGCGTGGAACGCAATCTGCCTCTACCGCCCAGGGGCGAGGCACCGGATGCGGATGAGATTGCAAGACAGGTCTATTTCGCCAATCATTTCTACGCCTTCAAGAACTTCTCCATCCTGCGCCGCGGCAGCACCATGACCGTAC
Source organism: Candidatus Thiodiazotropha sp. (assembly GCA_050291245.1). Taxonomy (GTDB): domain Bacteria; phylum Pseudomonadota; class Gammaproteobacteria; order Chromatiales; family Chromatiaceae; genus Thiodiazotropha. The sequence goes on from JBNKJP010000060.1 coordinate 20,381, forward strand.
TGATCAACCGATCATCCAGCGGAAAGGAATCGCTGGTCGGTCTGGAGCGACACCTCAACAACAACTACGATCTGGTACCCGAAGAGGCCATTCGTTCCCGGGATCTGGCGATCTTCCATTCCGGCAACATGCGTGGCACCGGAATGTTGGTTACGGAGTACAAGGATGATGACAAGAGCAAGGATTACATGGTCTGGCTGCCCAAACTGCGTAAGCTGAGGCGTTTTGCCCAACCCCAGTATGATGATGCCTGGGGAGGCAGCGTGTTCACCTTCGGCGACGTCACATTACGCAAACCCGAAGACGAAACCCATGAACTGATCGGGGTAAAAACCATGCGCACCTGCCTGGGTGTCATCGAGGAGATGGAAGGCAAACACTATCGATATATCGGGGAACTGCCCAATCGCAGTTGCCGGCATGCCGGCAAAAAAGTCTACGGTCTCAAGAGCACCAGCAAAAATGATTTCTGGTGGTATGACTACCGAATCAGTTATGTGGACACGGCCAGTTTTGCGGATTATCGGACCCTCTACTACAAAGAGGACAAGCTGATCAAGGTAATCGATCGTGACTGGGGATTGGTCAACAGTGAAAACGAAGGCGATCCCCGCGCGCTGTTCTGGAAGTACTGGTATGGTATTGATCTGCGCACCGGGCAAGAGAGCTGGGCGGTGGTTCCGCAGAAGGTCATCGAGTACAACTCGGACCAGGACAACGATTTCTGGACTGAGAAGACCCTGCGTAAGATTAAGCGCTGAATTGGAGTTAGGACCTTATTCCTTGATGCCAACCCCCTTTGCCAGAAGCTTGAGACTGAACAGGATCAGTAACAGGATAAATCCCAGAATGATGGCCAGGGCAATCCGGACATCGATATCGGAAACACCCAGCAGTCCGTAGCGAAAAGTATTGACCATATAGAGTACCGGGTTGACCAGGGAGAGCTTCTGCCAGAACTCCGGTAACAGGTCGATCGAATAGAACACCCCTCCCAGGTAGGTCAAAGGCGTAAGAACGAAGGTCGGTACGATGGAGATGTCGTCGAAGCTTTTTGCATACACCGCATTGATGAAACCCGCGAGAGAGAAAAGCACGGATGTCAACACAAACACCATCAGGGTCAAGGTATAGCTGTGGATTCGAAGATCAGTGAATATCAGTGAAATCAAGGTCACCACCACCCCGACGATCAGCCCCCTGGCCACCCCCCCGGTCACATATCCCGCCAACACAATCCAATTGGGTACCGGCGCGATCAGTAACTCCTCAATGTAGTGTTGCAGCTTGGTGCTGAAAAACGAGGACACCACATTGGCATATGAATTCTGTATCACCGACATCAATATCAATCCGGGCACGATGAATTCGATATAGCTATAGCCACCCATCTCCCCAATCCGTTGGCCGATGAGTTTGCCGAAGATGATGAAGTAGAGGGTCGTGGTGATGGCCGGAGGCAATAGGGTCTGCACCCAGATACGGGTGAAGCGTAATACCTCCTTGGTTACGATCGTCTGATAGGCTACGCGTTTGATGCACGACATGTCATACCCCCGAATCGGGACGTTCGACCAGATCGATGAACATCTGCTCAAGCCGGTTCTGCTTGTTACGCATGCTGGTCACCCGGATCCCGCGATGGGACAGGGCCTCGAACAATCCGTTCAGGCGATTTTCCCGTTCCACGGTCACTTCCAGGGTCTGTGAATCCAGCAGGCTCACCGTGTAATCAGGCAGTTCCGGGGCCTGCTCAAGAGGCTGCTCCACGTCGATCACAAACACCTCAGAGTGCAACTGGCCCAGCAAACCGGCCATGCTGGTCTGTTCGATGATTCGGCCATGATGAATGATTGCAATGTTGCGACACAGGTTCTCCGCCTCTTCCAGGTAGTGAGTGGTGAGTATGATCGTGGTTCCCTGACGGTTGATCTCACGCATGAACTGCCACATGGAACGGCGAATTTCGATATCCACTCCGGCGGTCGGTTCATCCAGTATCAACAGCCTGGGCCGATGCACCAGGGCGCGCGCAATCATCAGACGGCGCTTCATGCCCCCCGATAGCCAGCGCGCCTGGGTATGCCTTTTTTCCCACAGATCGAGCTGTTTCAAAGTGGCCTCGGCCCGTACAAAGGCTTCCTTTCTTGGAATGCCGTAGTACCCCGCCTGATTGACCAGAATCTCGATCACCGGTTCCCACATGTTGAAATTGAATTCCTGTGGCACCAGACCGATGAGTTGTTTCGCCTGTTCTTTGTCGCGATCCAGGTCGTGGCCGTAGATACGTACCTGGCCGGAACTCTTGTTGGTCAATGAAGCAATGATACTGATCGCGGTGGATTTACCGGCCCCATTCGGCCCCAACAGGGCGAAGAAATCCCCCTGCTCCACCACCAGGCTCACCCCCTTCAGGGCCACAAAGCCATTACGATATGTCTTGTGCAGGTTATCGATGACCAGTGCGGACATGGATTGTCACTCAGAAACCATGACGAAACTTCAGCCCAGGCGCTTTTGCACGTCGGCCCAGAGCGACTGATAGGCCTTGGCCGCAAGACTGTTCGGCGCGAAAGCCTGAACCGGCATGCGGTGAATACCCATCTTTTCCACATCACTTGCGTAGGGAATCTGTGTTTCCAACAACTCCTTGTCCGTCTCCTGAAGATTGCGCATGACATCCAGGTGCATGCGTTTACGCCGGTCGACCATGGAGAAAAACGGCATCATTTCCAGACCGGTAATGCGGTGCCCATCGAGAAAATCGAGCAGTTGCGCATAGGTACGCAACGACAGGGTGGTCGGTATCAGGGGCAACAGCAGGCCCTCGGCGGCACGGAAGATATTCTCCGAAACCAAGGAGATACTCGGCGGGCAGTCGAGAAACACATAGTCATAGGCCTGGGAAAGCGGTCGTAACAGCTTCAGCAGCTGCTTGGTCGGTTTCTTCGCATCCTCGAGCTGCAGATCCATGTTGCGGTAGGAAAAATCCGCGGGCAGCATGTCCAGATTCTCGAAATCCGTGGCCTTGACCACCGCTTCCAGATCGACCTTGCCACTGATCAGGCGCTTTTTGCTGCCTTTTACCTTGGGTTTGATACGAAAGTAGAAGGTCGCCGCGGCCTGGGGGTCCAGATCCCAGATCAAGGCACGATAGCCCTGGGACGCGGCAAGATAGGCCAGATTGACCGCCGTCGCCGTCTTACCCACCCCACCTTTGATATTGTAAACACCCAGAATATGCATCAGGCCACTCCGAACAGCTTGCGGAAGGCTTTTACATTCTCCGTGCTGCTGAATTCGGTGAAGAGTTGCGCAAAGGCCCGTCGGGTCTCCGCCTGTTTTTCATAGAGTTTTCCCACCAGTATTCCCATGGCCATCAATGCACTGGACGGAGCGCCTTCCTTGAGCATCTCCTCGCCAAAACCCTCCAGGGAATGGGCCTGGACTTCCAGATCCTGGAACTCCCCCAGGTTGTCGAGCAGCACCTTCAGCAGTTTGATGAGGTGCCGAATTTCGGGCTTTGGGTAGAGACTCTGGAAAAACTCCATCATGTAGCGCAGCTTTTTACACTGTTTGCGCAGATCGTGCATCTGCTCCCCAGGAGAGTTCGGGCCGATAGCCGCACCCTGATGCAAAACCTTGTTATAGAGTTTGCCGATACGCCGATCCGCGAGTTTCGCGGTGGGCACCCGGGCATTGGGCCCCTTGGGCTGCTCACTGAGCGGCGCTTCCAACCAGTCCCGCCAACTTTTGAGGATTTTTCGGAAATGGGGGGAATTCAGTTTCTTGACCAGCCGGGCATGCTCGGCTTTGTGGTGGCGTTGCAGATAGGCATGAAACGGGTCCAGATCCGGTCGTATCGCGGCAGGCAGACTGGTGCGATAGTAGTTGTACTGCAGCAGGTAGACATCCAGGTCCCGGGTGGGCCCGGTGATCTGGCCGATCCAGGCAAACCCCTGCTTAAAGGATTCGAGTTCCTGAGGATCGAACACACCCTTGATCTGGCTCATCGCGGATCGGGTGCGACGGGTTGCAACCCGCAGATCGTGCAAAAACTCACTGTCGAGATTGGCCTTGGCCCCGGACACATTCGCCTCCAGGGTATCCAGCAGTCCCAGCATGATGCGCTTCGCGGTGGCATCGGAGCGGGCCTCGGGGTCGAGACGATAGTTCAGCTTGGAGGTATATTCGCCAGGCTTGATTCCGAGACGGTTCAGGGCGATACGAAAAAGGCTTTGATCACAGGTGGAGAGGCGAAACACCTGCAACCGCTCAATCACCCGTTGGAAATCCGCTTCATAACCCCGCAACGGCATGACCATCAGCAGAGAATCCAGCGGCCCGGACTGTTTGAGACTGGCCGAGTGGTACTCGCTTGTGACCCAGGCGAGACGAACCACGGTCTTCTCTTCCGCATCGAGCACAGCAAGGTTTCGCCGCGTCTGGGTGACGACCACCTTGGGCAGGAGCACACGCATCTCCAGCACTTTGGCAAGCTGCTCGGTGACCGGCCCCGGCGGCAGATCCTCGGCGAAGTCCGGCTTTTGCGCTAATGGCTGGCAGAGTTGTGGCATACAGCCTTCATTGAGTGTTGACCAGCAGAGGCGTCCCCGGGCGCCCTCTTCATGGAGCAGTTCCGCGCCGGCGAGCCAGACTCGCCAGTCAAAACTGTCATAGTAGGTTTGATGCAGGTTCGATGACGGGCTTTCGTTCAGACCATGATTTTCAGCGAGGGCCGCCTTCAACCCCTCGAAATCGAAGTCTTCCGGCAGAAGGTAGGATACTGCTTGAAGTGACATTGGTGCGTCTCGTTATTCCGTGCTCGCAACCGGCAGGTTACCCCATGTGATCAACAGTGGCCACCCCAGCGGGCCGAACCAGGCCTATTAAGGCACCGGCGGTATCACTGAAGTGCCATCACCCCGAATACATGACTCAATCCGCCAGACTCTTGCTCGCGATTTCAAACACATCCCTGGAAATATCCTTTTGCCCCAACACCCGTTCGAACTCCTGACGCATCTGGGCCTGACGCCGTTCATCATATCGCCGCCAACGACTCATCATGCGCAACAAGCGGGCGGCAATCTGCGGATTCATCCCGTCCAGGGCGATGACCTGGTCGGCAAGGAACCGGTAACCGCTACCGTCCGCACTGTGAAAGGCGGCAGGATTGCCCGCGCAAAAGGCACCGATCAGACTGCGCACTTTGTTCGGATTACGCAGTGAAAAGGCCGCGTGATTCATCAGTGACTTGACCCGGTCCAGGGTTCCCGGTAACTGGGAACCCGCCTGTACGGCGAACCATTTGTCCATCACCAGGGGATCCCGGGACCACTTCTGTTCGAACTGTTCCAGTGCCCGATCTCGCTCGGGGATATCCCGGTTCACCAGATTCCCCAGCGCCGCCATGACATCGGTCATATTGCCGGCCGATTCGAATTGATCCAGGGCGATTCGGTCGATCTCGGGTTGATCGAGACTCATCAGATAGCCCAGCGAGAGATTTTTTACACGTCGTCGGGCGATGGCCTCGGAACTGATTTCGTACCCCGGCATGAGGTTATCCCGGTAAACACGTAAAAAATCCTCCCTGAGTGCCTGCGCCAGGGCCTGCTTCAACCAGCGCCGGGCATGATGAATCGCATCCACCGCAACCTCAGCCATCTGGTCGCCAATGCTGGACTCGGATGGCAGGGTCAGCAGCTCACTCAACAGGGCTTTGTCCGACCGGGTGTCACTGAGCACCTGACGAAATGCGGCGACAAACCCATCATCGAGTTCGAATACCCGCTGCTCCCGGTAGGCTGTAACCAGTCGCTGTAAAACCCGATGCGCCAGGGTGTGCCCCGCATCCCAGCGATTGAAATCATCCCGATCCCGGGCCATGAGAAACATCAGCTCCTCATCGGAGTAGTCGTACTCCAGCCTTACCGGTGCCGAAAATCCCCGTAACAGGGATGGCACCGGCCGCTCGGCCACATCATGAAACCGGAAGGTCTGCTGGGCGTCTCTCAGCTCTACGACCCGGTGGGTAACCGTCTCAAGATCGTCGGGTTGAAGCTTCAACGGTATCTCATGCCCCTCAGAATCCAGCAATGCCAGATCGATCGGGATGTGAAAGGGCTTTTTGTCCTTCTGTCCCGGGGTCTCCGGGGTCGATTGGGACATATGCAACTGGTACACACCCAGACCGGCATCGAACTCGGAACGTACGCGGATCACCGGCGTGCCCGCCTGGGCATACCAGAGACGGAACTGCTGCAAGTTCCGACCGCTGGCATCTTCCATGCACTGGACAAAGTCCTCGGTGGTCACCGCCTGTCCATCGTGCCGCTCGAAATACAGGTCAGTGGCTTTACGAAATCCTTCATCCCCCAGCAGGTTGGCCTGCATGCGAACCACTTCGGCGCCTTTTTCATAAACCGTCACGGTGTAGAAGTTATTGATCTCGATATAACTGTCCGGGCGTACCGGATGCGCCATAGGCCCCCCATCCTCGGCAAACTGGTGGGTGCGAAGCAATCGGACATCCTCGATCCGCTTGACCCCCCGGGATCCCATGTCCGCGGAGAATTCCTGATCCCGATAGACCGTCAATCCCTCCTTCAGACTCAACTGAAACCAGTCCCGGCAGGTGATGCGGTTTCCGGTCCAGTTGTGGAAGTACTCATGGGCAATCACCCCTTCGATACCCTGGAAGTCACTGTCGGTGGCCGTATCCGGTCGGGCCAGTACGAACTTGGAATTAAAAATATTCAATCCCTTGTTCTCCATGGCGCCCATGTTGAAGTCATTCACCGCCACGATCATGAACACATCCAGGTCATACTCCCTGCCATAGCGCTTTTCGTCCCAGGCCATGGCGTGTTTGAGCGAGGTCATGGCATGTTCACACTTATCGATATTCTCCGGCTCGACATAGATTCTCAGATCCACTGTCCGCCCGGAGGCGGTGATGAAACGGTCCTGCTGATAGCGCAGATCACCGGCCACCAGAGCGAACAGGTAGCAGGGTTTGGGGAACGGGTCTTCCCAACGCACCTGGTGACGCCCCCCCTCCAGGTCACAGGATTCCACACAATTTCCATTCGACAACAGCACCGGATAGCGCTGCTTATCGGCACTGATCGTGGTGCTGAAACGCGCCATCACATCCGGACGGTCGGGATAGTAGGCGATGCGCCGGAAACCTTCCGCCTCGCACTGGGTACAGAACATCTGACCGGATTGGTACAGCCCCTCGAGGGCGGTATTTTCCCGGGGATTGATCAGGACCTCGGTGCGCAGTACACACTGGGTCCCCACCTGAGGTATGGTCAGGGATCGGGCATCCACCCGGTAGTCCTGCGGGCCAAGCACCCGGCCATCCAGCTGTACGGAACATAACTGCAGCTGCTCACCATCGAGTACCAGATCACCCGGTTGCCCGGGATGGGCGGGATTGCGCCTAAGGTGCAGTTCACTGATAACCCGCGTCGACTCCTCCTGGAGCTGAAATTCCAATGCCACTCGATCGACGAGAAATTCCGGGGGACGATAGTCTTTGAGATAGATGGTTTTGGCGCTGTCTGTTCGCATAGGTATTCCTGTACTCCGCCGGTGCGGTCAGTTCGATCGTGAATGGGGAAAGTCTACTGGGGGCTGAAGGGATCATGCAATGACCTTTCTCCGTCACAATCAGAGGACTGCGTTGGATACCCGATATAGAAGTCACCCCACTCTGCTGCTAGGATGTTAGGCAGAATCCGCCATAAGCTAATCAATGTATTTCTTGTGGTATTACAATCAGTTAGCAAGACAGAATAGTTCAGGAACCCAACCATGCCGCACATTGTGATGTACTCCACCGCCATTTGCCCTTACTGCGTCAGGGCGAAACACCTGTTGGAAAACAAGGGTGTGACCTATGAGGAGATCCGTATCGACCATGATCACGACATCATGCAGGAGATGATGCGCCGCAGTAACCGTCAGACCGTTCCGCAGATCTTCATCGACGACTTTCACGTCGGAGGGTATGACGATCTGGCCTCCCTCGAGATGTCCGGTCGCCTGAATCAGTTGCTGGGCCTCAAGGACGAATGAGCGACGCCTCCCATCCGGTGGAAAAGGTACGCCTGGACAAGTGGCTCTGGGCGGCGCGCTTTTTCAAGACCCGTCAGATTGCCGCGGAAGCCATCAACGGGGGCAAGGTCCACCTCAACGGCCAGCGGACCAAACCCGGCAAGGAGGTAAAGAGCGGTAGCCAGTTGCGCATCCACAAGGGTTCGCTCGAGTGGGATGTCCGGGTCCTGGTGCCCGCAACCCAGCGCAGACCGGCCGCCGAAGCCCGTCTCTTCTATGAAGAGGAACCGGAAAGCCAGCACAGGCGTGAGAAGGCTGCCGCAACCCAGCGACTGGAACGATCACTGGCGCCAAAACCCGTATCGACAAAACCCAACAAGCGGGACCGCCGGATGATCCATCGTTTCACCCAGAAGACCCCTTGACCATGGACCAGGACGCCTATCGCCGCACCTACCGGGAAATGAATGAGCGGTTCTGCGCCTATGAAAAATGCCTGCTCGCGCAACAGTGTCAGTGCAGCCAGGCAAAAAAGATCTGCATTGCCGAACGTGAAGGTGTGCACTGCCTCTCGGATGAGGCGCAGACCCAGTGCCTGGAACTCCAGTCGGCGTTGCGTCATCAGGCCCGCTTCGCCCTCAAAACCAACAATGACCGGGCCGTACTGCCCCACGCCCAGGCGATGCGCCTGCAGGTGGGCGGACTGCGGGGTCTGCAAGCCGCCCTTTTTCCGGACACCCCGCTCCCGGCCGGGATCGAAGACGTCAACGGCTTGCTTTGCCAGGCGAAGGAGACCTACGGCAGCCTGGAAAACCTGCCATTCCAGACCCTGATACAACACGTATCCGCCTATCAGGGCAGGCGTCGTTAACGTGCGATGACAGAGGCCCGCGCGAGTCTCAAGGCAAGGTGTACACAGCCGGCCTTTCGAACTGTGTACGCCTTGTGCCTGATCAATCCATCTAACGTACTAAATTAAAATTCGTCAAAGGGTTGTAAACAATGCTCATAGTCTATATCTGTGGATGAAGCATTCGTATCCGAATTCATGCTCAGATTGTATGAGACACAGAGCTGCCCTGACTCATTCATCAGATAGAAACCGACCCGGGTCCCACTTGGGTCGATCACGGGATTATTAATCTCGATTCGATGCCCGATCAGACCATCCGCGAGGGTCTCCTCCCCCAGATCGGAATACTCACCCAAATCTTCTGTCCAACTTGTTGTTTCGACGAAACCCTCACCCGTACAATCGGCTGATTCAAAGGTCATAAATTCACTGTTCAAGAGGAGTCCATCCGGAGCAAACTCGAAAATGCGCTGAAAGCTCTGACCCTCCGCCTGTCCTGGATAGCAGAGGTGATCCGCCAGCCAGGAAAAGTCGTTCAGACCCAATTCCACCGCCTCAGGATCAGGTTCGGGTATGGGTTCGGAGGTACCTGGCAGATCCGCCACGGAACTGAACAGAGTCAAACAGTGTTCGTAATCCATCGCGGCATTGTCGCCGTCCGAATCCAAATAGAACATTTCGGTATCGATGTAGACGTTCTGGGAGAAACACAGGGTTTGTGAATCCTTCAGAACAACGTAGGCGTCCACGGAGTTGTTATAGACTTCCGGATCGCTGTCACCGTTGTCTGCCGTATCATCATTCCCGTTGTCCTCATCGTCAGCGGTGGTACAGGCATCCTGAGAAACATCCAGACCGCCCTCACAATCTTCATCCATACCATCCGGATCCGACGGTTCCGGTTCTACCGGTACCTCCACGGTGGATTCAAGATGGATCGGATAACCGGAAGTACCATCCGCCAGGGTTGCCAGCGTTCCCATTGAATAGGTAACCTTGAGGTACTCGTCTTGTTGCGGCTTCTCGTAACCCTCTCCACGGGTGGTACACTCGGCATCCTGATAGATCTGCAGACCGATTAGCAGCCTGCCGTCGTCCGCAAATTGATAGAGTGATTTAAAATAGATGCCATAGTCATATTCCGAGCAGGTTGCGCCCACCCAGGCGTTGGACAGTATCGGATGAGCATCCGAAGTACCCTCTTCGTCCGCGGAAGAGTCTTCCTCTCCGGGTTGCGTTTCACCTCCAGTATCACTGACATCCTCACCGTTTTCGGTATTCCCTCCGTTCTCCTCTGAATTGCTATTGGGGGGTGGGCTGTCGTCACCTCCACCGCCTCCGCCACACCCTAGCAGGGCAATGGAAAGCACGATGGGCAGCGCAAACATTGATATTAACGGCTTTTGATTTCCTATCTTCATATTCTTTCCTTGAAATCTGTTGTGTCGCTTAGGGTGTGAAATGTTGAAAGTGATACTCCCGGTCAGTACTTATTAAGGTGCCGGGTTAATAACTGGAACAGAGGGATCTTCCGGTTAAACCGGGCCCGACCGATATCTCGCGCGGTTGCGAGCGGATGTTTGAAATCAGTGTGGCGCCAAGGGCGCTTGAGGCTGGAAAGGACATCCTGTCCCATGTGCGGTGATTCCATTCTGTCGTGTTACTCGCTTCGTATTCCCGTAATTCCCTGAACGGTTTCCCGATTCGATACAAAAATGTGACGCCGGGCTTTTAAAGCCCTGTACCCGATTAAACGAAACAATCGGGCAGAATACTAGCTATGAATATCCCTAGCTGGGGTTTTCCTGTATAGGCGAAATCACTTTGCAGAACCACTCATTCGAGAAGGCACTGCAATAAAGCCCGTAATGGATCAAACACCGGTGCCAGTTTCTTTCTCATCAAACTGCCTATGGCATCAGTTTTTGAAAACACCGGGCGCACCACCCCATACCCCATACCGGAGAGAATAATCAGTGACTTGAGTCGTTCGGTCTGGTTGCGAGCAGCCTGCTGGCAGGTGGTGTAGGCGGAATCTGCCCATGACTCCGCCTGCCCCTGCAGTGCTTCCAGGGTCAGATCCGGATCACCCTCGGGTCTCAGTACCTTGAAATAGTCTCTGATGACATCGAGCAACGCGGTCACCACATCCTGATTCGCCGGCTTTTCCATCACCCTGAGACAGGTCGCGATAAAACCCTGCCCCTGGGGACTGAGCACCTGCATGAGCTGCTCCGCGAACGGATTGGACACCTCGGCCAAGCGCCTCAGCGTCAGCATCTCTTCAGGATCCAATGAGACGGGTGGGGGCGGTTGGGGGAGATCATCCGGTGTACTGATCAGAAAACCCAGGTAGTAGGAGGGTCTGCGCATCGCCCGCTTCCACAAATCCTGACGTTCCTGTTCCGAGATCAGTCCCGGTTGCAGCGCCAGCCTGAGGCTTTCGATCATCTGAGCGGGTTCGGTTTCAAAAGGCAGGTATTCGATGAGGAACTGCGCCAGTTCCCGACCCATTGGACCTTGTACAACCCGGGGATTGCGTAGCATGCGCCGGGCGTTGTCCGGATCCTGGGAGGTCCACCAGGCCCTGCGTGCCAGATCATCCGTCAGTCCCTGGGAGGAGGCCACGGCGATGACAGCCTCCGGCTCACCCAGTAGCAACAGGTTTTCCAGATGTTCATCCCGAGCCTGCCCCATACGGGTCCAGCGTTTGAGATAGACCGGATAACCACCGGGAGATCCCAGAACATGCCCGGATAGTTCTTCTCGGATACGCCGTAGATAGAGATCGTCACGGCAGGTAGGATTGAGTGACAGCCTGCTCTCGCCCTGTTGCGAGAGGGCATACAAGGTCATGGAGGATTCGTCGATCCGAATCGCCTGGGGTTTGTTGGCCAACAACACCCTCAGGCGCAGTGCGTCTTCGTGAGAAAGATCCATGCTGCTCCGAACTATGGTGATTATTAACCCGGCACCTAAACAGGCAGGTTCAGCCGATTCTTCCGACTATGAAAACTCGGGAGTTCCGCGCAAGGCTTCGGACCCAGGATGGGTAGAGACCCAAACCGAACCCGCGAGTATCGGCCTACTGGATAGGTTCGGAAGGAGGAAGATAATTACTGTCTTTCGGGTTCAGAAAAATGAACTGGCTTTCCCCGTCATCCAGCTCCCCAAAATCCATGGTCGTCTCATCCAGCAAGGTATAGTGTTCAGGCTCCATGACTATGTTGATACCTTCGGAATCGAACTGAATGTCTTCATCCTTCGCATCATCGAAACCCATCAGATAGTCAAAGCTGCCATCCTCTTTCTGTTGCGCTGCGAAACGTAGGGCCATACCTTCCGTACCGCCCATCTTTGCCGCCTGAAGTATCTGCTGAGCGGCTCGAGGTGTAATTTTAAACATCGTTTATCGTACCTTGCTTGCTGCTTGTCGGTTTTTTTCAGCCGCGACCTGTGCCACGAAACGCCTTACCCATTCGTTTCCACCGACACTGCGCATGTGCGTATAGCTGGCCAGTAGATTTTTGTAGACGTAGCCATCATGCTTACCGTCGATACCGTAACCACGAACGACTTCATACGCGAAGGCATCGTCGCCGGCGTCCAGTCCCTCCAGAGAGGAGTAATGGAACTCATGGGCCGGAATCGTTGGGTCGGCTTGCGGCTGAGATCCGGGCCAAGGACTCCGACCGGTTTCCCTCAAACGGACATACCCCCTTCCCTTTGGCTTGGCGTGCATGACCGTGTCTCCCGGTATCACGCCCGCCATTCTACATTGTTTCCCTTTCCAGGTAAGCGTCCGGGTCAGGTAAATCAACCCGCCACATTCCGCGTATACCGGGCCGCCCTTTTCGATGAATTCCGCTACCGCCTGACGCATTGGGGTATTTTGCTGCAGTGCATCCATAGCGGTTTCGGGAAACCCTCCCCCAAGAAAAATACCATCCAATTCAGGTAATTGAGGGTCATTCAGAGTATCGAATGGAACCAATTCCACACCCAGTGAGCGGAACTTTTCCAGATCATCCGGGTAGTAGAATCCGAATGCCCGGTCTTTTGCCAAGCCTATTCGCAGGCCCTCATAGGCTTGATCCGCAGGCTCCGAACTTGCATTCCCAATGGGAATCCCGGGTTGTGTCACCCGGTCGGCAATGGCGATCAGACGATCCAGATCAACCTGTTGCTCGACGCGTAACGCGAGCCGCGCAATCAAGGCCTCTGAAGCGGCCTCCTCATTACCTGGAATCAAACCCAGATGACGTTCGACGATCTGCAGCTCGGGATCCTGATGTACCGCACCGACCACAGGCATATCGGTATAGTACTCAACGGCCTCGATCAATTTTGCTTCATGGCGAGGACCCCCCACCCGATTGAGGATCACCCCGGCGAAATCGATCTCTGTATCGAAGGCCTGATAACCCAGCAGGAGGGGTGCAATGCCGCGGGTCATGCCCTGGCAATTGATCACCAGTATGACCGGCAGGCCCAACAGTTTGGCCATCGCGGCATTGCTGTTGGAGCCTTCCAGGTCCATCCCATCGAACAGTCCCTTGTTACCTTCTACCAGACCCAACCGGGCGCCCTGCATATGCTGCGCATAGCAAGTAAGAATCTCATCCGATGTCTGGGTATGGAAATCCAGGTTATAACAGGGGTTGCCGGATGCCTGGGCATGCCAGATGGGATCGATATAATCCGGTCCTTTCTTAAAGGGCTGAATTCTGAGCCCACGGTCCGTATAGGCCCTTACCAGACCAATCGACAGGGTGGTTTTACCCGATGATTTGTGAGCGGCGGAGATGTAAAAAGCGGACACGGGATTCAGAGTACCAACAGAACTTTAGGGATATCCTACCCCGATAGCGGTTAATCCTCCACAGATGGAAATCGGGTGATTGTTGGGGCTAGTGTAGTGTCCTGTATTGTTTAACGATTAGAGCGAGACGCTAAGCGGTTAGCCGCTAGGCGCGCTCCGCAGAGCGTGGGAACAAGGAAAAACCCAGGTGTAGGGGCGAGCGCCTGCGCGCGATACCAGGTTCAAAGAGATCTTGTTCATAATCTTGAGGGCGTACCGGTACTCAGTCAATCGCGACCAGCGGCCGCTCCCACAATGGGAATGAGAGAATGGACTTTCTGAGTCTATTCGCGGTTTATTCTTTATTTCCATGCCCCTAAATGTCAATCCGTGCCAGGTGCCAAAAAAAATCCCGGGACATTAGCCCGGGATTTTTTTACATTGCCGACTTAGTTTCAGTCTTCAAGCGTCTCAGGAAAGACCTTGAAGACACGAGCGCCGACGGCAACCATGGCAAGGGCCACCGCGATGCCGGCAATGCCCAGTGCCGCTTCCGGCAGGGTGGGAACATAGCTGGCCACCTGTCCGTCAAAAAAGCCGGTTTCAACCACTTCCTTGCCAGGAAAGATACTCATCGGAAATGCCTGACCACCGATGACGATCACATAAATCTGGAAGAAGCCCCCAATCAGAACCGCGATCGATGCAAAGGCAATGGCCCAACGGGACTTGTCGAAGGCGGGAGAGTAGATCAGGAACAGGGGCAGTACACCGCCTATGAATACCTGACCGATCCAGAACATCTGAGTGTAGACGCCCCCGTCCAGAAGGATGAATCGTTCGATCCCGTGATGCTGGGTGATGTAGAGGTTGGTTAGATTGTAAACCAGGGTGAAGTACAACACCGCACCAACGAACACGCCCAGAAGATTCTTCAGCCGGGTCAGACGAAGATCACCGATCTCGCGATCACCCCAGATATAGGCGGCAATCAAGGTGATGATGAAGAACGCCAGGCCAAAACTGAATGACATGATCACAAACATAGGCGCCATGATAGCGGCATCATAGGCCTCGCGAGCCACCAGGAAACCGAAGATGGAACCGGTACCGGTGGTCAGTGCGATACGCCAGAAAAACGCCGCGAAACCTACGGTACGGTTATACTGGTTGACCGTTCGATCCATCATGGTCCACAGATACACGCCAACGATCGCGAAGAAGCCGCTATACAGTATAACGTTCCAGGCGAATATCGACTTGAAGTTGTACTGGGTCATCGCGACGATGAGGCGATCCGGGCGTCCCAGATCGAGCACGAGCACCATCAAACCACCGGCCAACAGACCGATCGCCAGAAGCCCGGAGTAGCGACCCAGGGGTTTATACATGGGACCGCCAAACACCGAACCGATGGAAGCGACGTTCAAGGCTCCGGACGCCGCGACAATCAGGAAGATCGCAAACACGTGGGGAAGCCCCCAGACCACCTGATTGGTCATGCCGGTCACCCAGTGACCGTTGTGTTCCATGTAGAATGCCGCGCCCAGGCCGATGGCGATAATGGTGCCCAACAGAGCCAGCCCCGCCCAGAAACGCTTAGGCGTGCCACAGTAGAGCTCACGGTAATACATCTTACTCATCTGAATCCAAGCTCCCCTCAGGTCACAGGTTGAGATAACGCACGCCGGTGTTCAACTCGAGGTCGGCCCGGATCTGCACTGAGTTGCTGGTTTTAAGAACCTTGCTGATTTCGCTGTTGGGATCATTCAGATCGCCGAACAGGATCGCTGCATGCCCCTCTTTTTCACAGGCTTCCTGGCAAGCAGTCTGCCTAAGACCCGCGTCGATTCGGTTCACACAGAGATTACAGGCTTCCACACAACCCTTGCCTCGCGGCTGATTCACGGATTGATCGGTCAACGCCTCGTGAACAAAAGAACGGGCCTTGTACGGACAGGCCATCATGCAGTAACGGCAGCCGATGCAGCGATGACGGTCAACCAGCACGATGCCATCCTCGCGTTTGAAGGATGCGGTGGTCGGACACACGTCCACACAGGGCGGGAACTCGCAATGCTGGCACATCATGACCAGGCGATTTTCGTGTTGAGTCTGCGTATCTCTGAGTTTGACTGGGCGAATCCAGACCGCATCGGTTTCCGGTTTGCCCGTGCTTTTTAAACCGTTCTCAGTGTTACAAGCATCGACGCAGGCGCTGCACCCATCCGCGCATTTGTTGGAATCGATTAACATGCCCCAACGGTTTTTACTCGAAGCAGGCGGGGTTTCCTCCGCGGCCTTTGCCGCATGCAGGAACACGCCTGGGGCAACAGTCATGGCCCCGGTCGCGGCAATCGTCGCACCGATAAACAGACGGCGATCTTTATTCGGCTGGTCATTCATATTGCTCATGATCAGTCTCTCTGTCGGCCAGTGGTCTGACTCATTGTCGGGTTGTGAAAGGAATCCACAGGATGATAGCCGAGTTTTCCGCCCTTGGTACCGGGCTCCGGTGTCGTCCGGTGACACTGAAAACAGGGCGGGCTCACAGCAACGTAACCATGACAAACCTGACAGAATTCACCTTCATCGGTGACCGGTACGGCCTGACCATTGTCATCGTGAGAGGCGTGACAATCGATACACTCCACCAGACTGTATTTGGTGTTGCGAATACCTTCACGCACGGTTTCGTCACGTTCGTGTTTGAGATAGTCCATATGGTTGCGTCGCATTTCCGCCGTGGGCGCCACACAACTCGACAGCTTGGCTGCCTTGGAACTCTTGGTTACGAGGGCACTCTCACCGAAGGCCTGCATCACGGGAAACAGTATTCCCGCGCAGACCAGAATGAGAAGCCTTTTGCTGATGAGAGAACTTCGCATCTCAGCTCCTATTCACCTAACCCCATCTGGATATAACCGGTCGGGCAGACATCCGTACACACATGGCATCCGATACAACGGGAGTAATCGGTATCCACATAACGCCCGGTTGTGGACTCATTGCGTTTGACGCGGAAAACCGCATCCTGAGGACAGAACACCACACAGTTGTCACACTCGAAGCACATGCCGCAACTCATGCAACGCTTGGCTTCAGCTTGTGCCTGCTCCTTGTCCAGACCGTTCATTCGCTCTTTAAAGTGGTGCAGCACTTCATCCGCCGTGGGGACATCTTCCGAACGCAGATTTCTGGGAGTGAAACCGAAGTGTCCCAGGAACAACTCGTCGGCCTGAATGATCTCCTGATGGGAACGGTCTTCATAGTTGTGAACCGCGAACTTCGCTGAATTGGTTCCGCGCAGATCCCCAACGGATTTATCGAACGCCTCGGGCTCCATGTTCGTTTCTTTCAGCTTGTTCAGCAGATCGAAATGGTGCACGTCTACCTTGGGACGCTTGGCCAGATCCTTCTTATTGAGGTAGGTATCGATACTTTCGCAGGCGATCGCCGCCTGGCCAATCGCGGTGGTCAACAGGTGGGGACGAACGATGTCACCGGCCACGAAGTGACCCTCTTTGCCGGGCACCTGGTAGAACTTGTCCGCATCGATCTGATTACGATCGTTGGCCATGCTCTCAAGGCCTTCCATATCGGCGCTCTGGCCGATGGCGGAGACGATGAGATCGGCTTCGAGCACACGCTCGGTGCCCTCGACCGGTACCGGCTTCATGCCGTCCATGGTGCAGTCACAGACTTTCAGACCGGTTGCTCGCCCATCGGCGCCAACGATCACTTCCAGGGGCATGACGCCGTCGAGAATGGTGCAACCCTCATGCAGGGCATCATCGATCTCGTGCTGTGCGGCAAACATTTTGTCCCGCTTGAACAGGGAGGTCAGGGTGGCATCGCTTGCTTGAGCCGAACCCGAGAGTGCCTCATCCTGGTTCATGGAGGTATCGAGCACTACGTCTTCCGGGTTGCCGGCAGCGTCGTTGGAACCCAGACGACGGGCCACGGAGATCACGTCGATCGAGGTGTCGCCACCACCGATACATACGACCTTCTTAGCAGTCACTTTCATACGGCCTTCATTGAAGGCCTTGAGGAAAGCCACACCGGAAACACAGTTCGGAGTGCCGCTCCATCCGTCAACCGGCAGATCACGGCCGTTCTGACAACCGAGGGCCCACAGGATCGCATCGTACTCTTTCTCGATGTCGGCAACCGGCACATCCACGCCCACCTTGACTCCGGTACGGGTTTCGACCCCCATGTCCAGAATACGGTCGATCTCGGATTTCAGTTTGTCCCGCGGGATACGGTAGTTCGGGATGCCGTAACGCATCATGCCGCCGAGTTCCGGATCCTTCTCGAAGACCGTTACGCCATGGCCGAGTTTGCGCAGTTGGAAGGCGGCCGCCATACCGGCGGGACCACCACCGATGACCGCGATTTTCTTGCCGGTGTCCGCGCCGGGGGTGAATTTAAATCCACGTTCGATGGCGGTGTCGCCGATGTACTGCTCCACGGAGTTGATACCGACAAAGTCTTCGACTTCGTTACGGTTACAGCCATCCTGACAAGGCGCCGGGCAGACACGACCCATCATGGAAGGAAAGGGATTGGCGGAGACAGCGCGTTCAAACGCATACTGCTCCCAATCCATATCTCCGGTGGGTTTCTCCTGCTCGCGTACAATCGCCAGCCAACCACGGATGTCGTGACCTGAAGGGCAGCTACCCTGACACGGGGGGGTGCGATTGATGTAAGTGGGGCATTTGTAAGAGGTATCTTCACGGAAGATCTTATCACCCCAGCTATCCCACTCGTTGTCGCCCTCCTCAAAGCGGCGCCAGGTTATCTTTTTCATCTCTTCACTAGGAGTTGCCATGTTCAGTCTCCTCAAGGAACTTGTCTTGGTCGTGCCCTACCGTGGGTAGGAGTCGTTGTTTACGCTAGTCTTCGAATACTATTCGTCGTCATCATCTTCGCCGTACCCGGGGGCTTCCTCGGGAGGGGTCTTGCGGTTCAACACGATGGCATTACTGACCAACTGATGAACACTGACGATCTGAAACATATCCATCCCATAGTAGGGGAATACCTTGGTGAACTGGCTTTTGCAGATCGCGCAGATTGCAGCCAGATGGGTGACACCCTTCTCCTCCATGACATTCTTGAAGGCGGTCATGCGAGGCTTCGCGCCTTTCACACGCACTTCCATCAGGTCATCAGTGAGCAGCCCGCCGCCGCCACCACAGCAGAAGGTACGCTCATGGATGGTATCCCACTCCATGTCGTGGTAGTTGTTCACCACGGATTTGATCACTTTACGCGGTATTTCAAACTGCCCGCCGGGCTTGTTACCCATCCGGGAAGCACGGGCCACGTTGCAGGAGTCGTGGAAGGTGATCGACATATCGTCATTCTGGGATTTATCGAACTCCAGATCTCCCTTTTCGATGTGACTCAAAGTGAATTCACAGATGTGCTGAGGCACGGGATAGTTGGGATCGAGAAAATCGAACGGCCCCGCCAGGGTATTCAAAAAGCTGTAAGCGATACGCCAGGCATGTCCGCACTCGCCGAAGACGATGCGCTTGACGCCCAGATCGAGCGCCGCCTCGCGAATCCGCAGGGAGACACGGCGCATGTTCTCGTAGCTGCCGATGAACATGCCGAAGTTACCCGCCTCGGAGGCATGGCTGCTCAGGGTCCAGCTGACACCGAGCTCATGAAACACCTTGCCGTAGCCGATCAGCCCGTCCACATGCGGTTCAGCGAAAAAGTCCGCTGACGGAGTGACCAGGAGAATATCAACGCCCTTTACGTCGAGGGGATATTTGACCGCCACTTCCGTATCGTCATAGACATCCTCTTCGAGTCCTTCGAGGGTATCCTTGATCGCCGGTCCGGGCAGACCGAGGTTGTTGCCGATCTTGAAGACCTTGCCGATGATCTCGTTACAGTACTTCTGACCGACACCGATGGAGTCCAGAATCTCCCTGGCGGCCATGGAAATCTCCGCCGTATCAATCCCGTAGGGACAGAAAACGGAACAACGACGACACTGGGAACATTGATGGAAATAGCTGTACCACTCATCGACAACCTCGTCGGTGAGATCGACCGCGCCCACGAGTTTGGGGAAATACTTACCCGCAAAAGTGAAGTAACGCCGATAAACCTTGCGCAGCAGATCCTGCCGCCCCACGGGCATGTTCTTCGGGTCCTGGGTACCCAGAAAGTAGTGGCACTTATCGGTGCAGGAACCACACTTCACACAGGCATCCATGAATACCTGAAACGAGCGATAGCGACTCAGAAGATCTCCCATCTTGTCGATGGCGACCTCTTTCCAGTTATCGACCTTTTCACCCGGAAAACCCAGATCAGCCTGGTGATCCGGCTTCGCAACGAAGCACGTAATATGCTTCATGGTGTCTTCTACGACTTTCGGAACCTCGATGTATTCGGTCAGTTCCGGTGTTTCAAATTCAGCACCAGCCATTTGTAACCCTCATCGGCCAAGCGTGGATTTCAGGATTCTTCGAACTTTCTGGCCCAATCAGCCAGGTGCCGCTTTTCCCGCGGATTGTCCACCTGATTGCGTGTCGGGCTAAAGAATATTCCCGGGATATGCAGCAATTTGCTGAAAGGTAACAGAATCATCAGCAAAGCCACCAACGCCAGGTGTATCAAGAGTATCGGGTCCATGGGCAGTTGCGCGCCGCTGAATGTCCACAGACCGGTAAAAAACTTTTTCACAGACACGATGTCGGTATGCACGACAAAGGTCATCATCGCGCCGCTCATGCCAATGAAAATCAGGATCAGCAGCCACAGGTAGTCGGACGGCGACGAAATGTAGCGTACACGATCAACGAAGAAACGACGCGCCAATAAGCCAAGCAGACCAAAGACCATGGCGAATGCCGCATACTTACCAAAGGGTTGGATCAGTTCGATCGGAAGCCAGACCGGGTTGATAAAGTAGCGAATATGACGCAAAAGGACCAGGAACAGGCCCATGTGGAACATCCAGGAAAATATCCAGGTCCACTTGGTGCTTTTGAAGAGGCTTTCGAAAAAGACCACTTCGCGAAACATACGCAACACAACACCGGATTGCGTAACGGGAGCCGGCGTTGTAGGAATCTTTAGTGGTGCAGGCACCTTGGCGTATTGAATGATTTTTCTTGCCAAGCCCACTACCAGGACGATGGTCGCTACGATAAACAGCAACGCGTAGACAGATGACATGTTCCTGCGTTCCTCAATGAATGATCAGATCACGGGCGGGTGGTAGAAACCACCACCCGCCGCGCGCTTTGGGTCGCTTAGATACAACCGGTCGGCTTCGGCAGACCGGCAAAACGACAAGCCTGCTTACCAGGACCATAGGGGAACAGGGCATACAGGTACTTGGAGTTACCCTTGTCCTTACCCAGTTTCTTGCCAACAGCCTTGGTCAGAACGCGCACTGCAGGAGCGATCTGGTACTCTTCGTAGTACTCACGCAGGAAGTTGATGATCTCCCAATGCTCGTCGGTCAGGGCCAGATCGTCTTCCTTTGCCATCACTTCGGCAACGGCAGGCTCCCAGTCAGCCAGATTGACCAGGTAACCCTCTTCATCGGTTTCAAAGGTTTTACCATTTGCTTCGATAGCCATATCTATTCTCCAGATTATGTTTCAGTTGTTCAGTGAATCAATCAGACCCAGGCCTGCACTTTGTCGTTCGTCGCAGCGAGATCGACAAATTTGGCGTAATCCGCGACTTCAACGCCATCGAGCAGCTTGTCTTCGGAAATGCCACGTGCCTTCAGGTCGGGACCCAATACGTAGAATTTGACACCACCCATGGCGGTAACCTTGTCCGCGATGGAAGTGCCCTTGACCGCACCATAGATGCCATCTTCATAAAGGAGTACGGCACTGCCGTCTTTGGCGTGAGCCAG
This sequence comes from Candidatus Thiodiazotropha sp., assembly GCA_050291245.1. Taxonomy (GTDB): domain Bacteria; phylum Pseudomonadota; class Gammaproteobacteria; order Chromatiales; family Chromatiaceae; genus Thiodiazotropha. The sequence continues at coordinate 42,014 of JBNKJP010000060.1, forward strand.
ACAACTCTCCAGAGAAGACTTTTCAAAAGGCGACTTATTGACTGTATGTAGGGTAGCCATTTCTCAATATACTCCGACTTAGAAACTGAATAAGACGTCCTGCTCATCCATGATGTCCGCCAGTTCGGCGCGGCTCACCACGGTGATGGAGTCTTTTTCAGCCCAATCATCATCTTCGTCTTCATAGGTCAAAGGCATCAGATCGTCGATGCTCAGACCACGCTCTTCGAGCGACTCTTTCTCGACGAAGAGTTTCGTTACGTCGTAATCACCCAGCGCCTGATAGGTCGGGGAGAAGTTTTTCATATCCACCCCGGACGTATCCTGCCCTTTGACCAGTTGATAGACACCGTCATCAAGAAAGGCCAGATGGACATCCTGATCGAATGCCGCACCGATCAACACGACTTCAAGCGACTCCCAGGCATAGATGGTGCCATAGGGAGCACGACGGTTGACGTACATGAATTTTTTTATCTGCTCAGACATGTTCAACCCCCATTAGTCGCCGAAAACCACGAGCCGTTCGGACTGGATACCCGCCTCGATCAACTGACCGAGACCGGAGATCCGGAATCCGTCAGCGATGTTCTGTGCGCTCTTGCCGTTGCGTTGCATCTCGCCTTCATCGACGATACCGCGACGCTGTGCGGCTGCTACACAGACCACCAGATCGAGGTCGTGCTTCTTAGCCAACTCCGACCAGCGATTGACGATGTTACGATCGTCCTGGGGAGGAGTCGTGAGATTGGTACCGTTATTCACGCCGTCGTGATAGAAGAACACGCGCATGATTTCATGCCCGGCTTCCAACGCAGCCTTCGTGAACTGGTATGCCGAGTCCGTAGCCTGGTGCTGGTACGGACCCTCGTTTACCTGAATCGCAAATTTCATCAGTTTGACCTTCCTGTTAGCTTTACTCTGCCATGAACCGCCGCTTAGAAGCGGATGTGGGCAGAGGCGTTCAGGTTGTTACGGCTACCACGCCAGTTGTCGATGTGGTACTTGGTGAACGGCAGACCGGTCTTCTCGAAGAACTTCGGCCAACCGATACGCTCAGCCCACTCACCGATACGTTCCCAGTCCTTCGCGTCTGCTTTGTAGGCGCTCAGAATCTGCTTGACGATGGTGGAGACTTCCGGCCAACGGGGCGGGTTGTTGGGTACCCCAGCCGCTACCAGCTTGTGCAGGGACGGCTTGGAGCGGGCGTTGGAGTTCTTGCCACCCACCCAGATTGCGAACTTGGAGTGCTCGGGATCATTGATCTGCATCGGCGGACAAGGCGGAAAGCAGGCGCCGCAGCAGATACATTTTTTCTCGTCAACTTCCAGGGAAGGCTTGCCATTGACCATCGCGGGGCGAATCGCGGCGACCGGGCAGCGGGCCACAACGGAGGGACGCTCACACACATTGGCGACCTGACTGTGGTCGATTTTCGGCGGCTTGGTGTGTTGGATGTTGATCGCGATATCACCCTGGCCACCACAGTTGATCTGGCAGCAGGAGGTGGTGATGCGAACCCGGTTCGGCATCTCTTCCTTGGTGAACTCTTCATAAAGTTCATCCATCAGGGCCTTCACGGCGCCGGATGCGTCAGTACCCGGGATGTCGCAATGCAACCAGCCCTGAGTGTGGGAGATCATGGAGACCGAGTTACCGGTGCCACCGATCGGGAATCCTTCGGACTCCAGCTTGTCGATCAGGGGCTGAACCTTGGATTCATCGCTGAGCATGAACTCGATGTTGGAACGGATGGTGAAACGAACGTAGCCTTCGGCGAATTCGTCTGCGATATCCATCAGTTTGCGGATGGTGTAGAGATCCATCTGACGCTGGGTACCGGCACGCACCGTCCAGATGTTGTCACCGCTTTTGGCAACGTGATGCAGAACGCCCGGACGCGGACGCTCATGCCAGGCCCATTGGCCATAGTTCTTCTTCAGGACGGGATGCAAGTAGGGCTCCATCTCTGGAACGCCACTCTCAATCGGCATACGAGGCTCCGACATACCTACCTCCAAAAAAATAGGGTAATTGATTCGTTGCAAGGGGCAGCCGGGCGTACCCGGCGCCCCCCTTTCAACCTGCTGTCACGCAGCAGAAAATGATTGATTAGGCTTGACGCTCAGCCCACTTGGCCGCTTCCTCATCCCAACCGTCGGTACGGACATAGGGATTGGTACGCGGGCGCTCGATCATGTTCGGATCGATTTCGAGGCCGACACCTTCCAGGAAGTTGACCAGACCGATACGCTCGATCATCTCACCGCAACGCTCGTGCTCCAGAGCATTCTCAGCCCAGAAGTCGATGATCTCTTCGGCCAGCTCGACCAGGGAATCCCAGTCTTCTTCGGTATCCAGCTTCTTGAAGGGGATGACCACGGTACCCATGAGGTCACCGATCTTGAGGGTACGTTTACCACCGATACAGATGGTGACACCCTTGTCATCGCCAGGGTGCAGTGCCTTGGGCACGACATTGAGACAGTGCATGCAGCGGACACAATCACGATTGTTCACCGCCAGACTGTCATCGTCATTGAGTGCCAGAGCACTGGTGGGGCAGCGGGTGATAATGTTGTCCATCACATGCTGACGACCCTTGGCCTTCACATAGGCCTTGAATTCGTCCTGATCCACCTTCATGTCGTCGCGCCAGGTACCGATGACGGCCATATCGGCACGTTCGATGGCGTTCTGGCAGTCGTTACCACAACCGGAGATCTT
>JBNKJP010000061.1:0-79171 GCA_050291245.1 Candidatus Thiodiazotropha sp.
CCCTTCGGGCGAGCCTGCAAGGGGCTATCCGCGGCGTTATGCCTCTTGGAAAGGGCTGGGCCATTCCCTGCGAGGCATGCCTTGCGGCTAGCCCCTTGCAGACTCGCTGAATGGTACAGAATCTATGACGAGGTACACTAGTGTAGTGTCCTATACTAGGTCCCTAACTGGTGTACAGAACGGGTTCGCGACACGCACTCAAGCGCATCACTATGACAAATCGTACAGTTCTTGCCCGCATTTTTTGCCTCATACAATGCGGAGTCCGCACGCGCCAGGGCGCTGTCCACGCTGGGGTCCGAATCCAGTAACTGGGCAACCCCAATGCTGACCGTATAGCCGATGTCCTGATCATTGACCGGCACATGAGCACTCGCGATCATGTCACATAACCGGTCGCCGATCCGACAGGCATGGGCTATGGTCGTATCCGACAACAGCAGACCGAACTCCTCGCCTCCCAGGCGCCCGATGCGGTCACTGGTACGGGTAATCTCGGTCAATGCTTGGGCAAAATGTTTCAGCACAAGATCACCCATGGCGTGCCCGTATCGATCATTGATGGCTTTAAAATTATCCAGATCCAGCATCAGCACGGCCGCGGTACGATCCGCCAGATGCCGAATGCGATGATGCTCAAGCTCCAGATCCTTGAGAAACTGGCGTCGATTGGGCAAACCGGTCAGAGCATCCGTGGATGCCTGGGTGCGCAATTCCTGCTCCATCCTGAGGCGATCGGAGTTATCGCGAAAGATTACCACCACCCCTTCGTGGCTATCCGCGCTACCGACCGGGGTGATGGTCAGGTGCACCGGAATGCCCGAGCCGTCTTTACAGATAAACCGGTCGTCCAAGTGACGGACCCTGCTATCCTCGTAGGTTTCCAGAATCGGACATTCATGAGGCAGAATCGGGGAACCGTCCTCACGACTGTGGTGTAGAAGTTGGTGTAAATCCTCACCCAATACCTCGTCTTCATGATAACCCAGCATCTTCAACGCCGCTGGGTTGATGAAGGTGCAAGTCTTGTTTTCGTCCAGTTCGAATACCCCGTCTCCGAGCGCGGCAAGCAGGCGCAACTGCTCCTCAGACTGCCGCAGGACACGGAAGCGCTCGTGTTTCAGACGATGATTGAGTTTCCAAAGCCACAGCAGCAGCAACAGAATCACCCCGCCCATGACACCGGCGGCGGTGAGCGGCATCACGTATTTTGTCAGCACGTCGGACACCGTGAACTGGGGCGTTCCGTCATAGGGCGGCAGCCTCAATGACTGCAACAGACTCCGTACCGGTTCGTAGTCCTGGGGAATCGTGAATCCATGGATTCCAATACGATGGGCCACTTCTCCATCATGGGGCATCGCCAACAAGGCCGCAGCGACGCGTCGCGCCAGTTCGGGATGGGCTTGCGGCATAGCCGCGAAAGGCCACTCCGGATAGCGTTGTGTCGAAAGCAGAAACGGGAAATCCTCGGCCATCTGTGGATTGAGAATTTTCAGTCGAGGCAGCTCCAGCAAACCTTCACTGGCCATGGCCTCCAGTACTCCGGTTCTCACAAAGCCCGCATCGACCTCACCGTTGAGCACCCGCTGGACGACGGTGTCATGGGGCATACCGGTCTCGCGCAGATTGATATCTCCAGGAACTGACAGCCCGAGGTTTTTCAGCGCCATCGCCTGAGCCTGAAATCCGCCCAGGGAACCCTTGAATACGGCAGCCACCGTCTTACCCTTCAGATCCGCAAGGGCGTTGATGTCGGATCGGGTAGCCAGACTGAAGATAACCCCGCCGAATCCGGAGAGCGGAAGGCCCTGCTCCATGGGTATCAGTGTGGCCAGGGGAGAAGAGAGCCCATTACGGAAGGTCATTTGCACATAGTGGGCCGGATTGGTCATGACGAAGTCGACCTGGTTTTTACCGATCGCGTCCTCAAGTTCCGCATAGTTCATGATTTGGAGCTCGATAACCGAGGACCCCAGGTATCGATTGAGATAGTCGGCCAGGGGACGCCAGGTCTCGAACACTTCCTGTTTGGGACGAAACGCCAGCACGGCAAGTTTGGAGCTATTGGGAAACGGATCGGCCGCGGCGGTCTGCGCCAACAGCAGACCAACCATCAGGAACGCGCCGACAGATGCGACACTCAGTCTTTGATACATGAAAACGGCACCCGACTCGTACGATTCAGACCGACGGGAACACCGCAGCGAAAAGACTGAGAAGCTCCCTTCACTTCCCTGTACCGGCAATCACAGCACAAAGCCTTGCGGAAAACAAATCCGCGCCCCGGTCATCCGATGGATGGCCGGGGCGCGGGTAGGCACAGATCAAACGCTCAGAAGCTGACGCTCAACCCGGCGGTCAGAGTGCGGCCCTGATTAACCACGATGGAGACATCGTTCTCATCGTACACCCCATCATAGGCGTCGTAGACGCCGTCACCATCGCTGTCCAGCGTTTTCGCATCTCCGGTGCCACCCCGGGCCGTATTGTAGTAGTCATCATCCAGCAGGTTATCCACGCGCACAAAGAAGGACCAGTCGGACTTGCCAAATGCCCGGTCATAGTTGACCAGGAGGTTGAAGGTCTCGTGACCGTCGACTTCAACCTCATTGATCTCATCCACATAGTAGGAGGAGGTAGCGTCCATCTCTCCGGTCAGGCTCCAGTGGGTGGCCAGCTTGTAGCTCAGTCCCAGATTGAGATGATGTTTCGGGGTCCTGGGCACGGTATTGCCCTCGTTGTCATAGTGCTCGATACAATAGGAGTTGTCCGGATTGAGTTCGGAGCAATCCACCCGTCCGTTGCGTCCGTAGCGGTTACCGAGCAGCAGGTTGAAGTTGTCGTACTGGGTGTACTTGGCATCCAGGTAGGTATAGGCCAGATTCCAACTGAGCTGGGGCGAGAAGGCGCTGCTCAGGGCGACTTCCAAGCCCCGGTTACGCACCCCGCCGATGTTGTCATAGTACTCGGTATCCCCGTCGGACTCCGAGTACTGGCCGGAGGTGCTCATGATGTAGTTCTTGCGATTGATTTGAAAGATCCCCACATCCAGATCCACTTCCGAGCCCAACAGACTCGCCTTGGTGCGATAGCCGATCTCCATGTTGATCGCATGTTCCGGTTCCAGATCCGGGTTGCTCGCGGTTTCGCCCGATGGGCTGATATCCCCGGTAAACAACTGAGTCATCGTGGGGGCGCGAAAGCCCGTGGAGACATTGGCGTACAGATCCCGGTTCTTCGCCAGGGCGTAGTTGGATCCGAAACGCCAGGAGGTCACCTTGAAGGTTTTGCTCAGCGCGAGGTCACTGATATTGGAGTGATAGTCATACTCGATCCGGTCATAGCGGCCGTTCAGGGTCACCACCCAGGGTTGGGTCAGACGAAACTTGGTTTCGCCGTAGACCGCGCGGACATCCTCATCGGTAGTGTCATCCGAAAGCCGATCACCCTCATTCGCGGTGAGCGTTCCCCTCCGATCGTACTGGTCTTTCGCTGCCTCCACGTTGTTTTCGTAGCTGTTTGCGCGTAGGTCCGCCGCCAGCATCCAGGCGAAATCGGTCCCGCCGGCCCGATATTCCGACTTCAATCCTTGCTGCACCTGGTCGTAGAGGTTGAGATTTTCATACAGCCTGGGATCTGCGCTGTTGGGCTTGGAATAGAACTCGGTCTCGTCACCGTAGCTATAGGCGTTGACCATCAGGTTGGTATTGTCGTCAACGTCCTTGGAATAGGTGAGAAAGTACTTTGCCAGTTCTACATCGTAGTGGTTGGAATAGTCGTTGTAGCTGTAGATATCCTCACTCTTGGGATCGTTCTCGGCGGCCTCGACACCCTTAACGGCGCCGTGACTGTTCTTATCCCGGTCCGACAGCTCCAAACCAAGGGTCACATCGCTGGTGTCATCCAGGTAGTACATCAGTTTGCCGTTGAGGTATTTCGCGGTAGAGGCGGAATCGTCCCAGTAGCCGTCCGTGTGACGTCGCGAAACCTGTACATGACCACTGGCGGAGTCGGTGGAGAACCCGGCTCGCGCCAGGGCCTTCTCATAGCCGAAACTGCCCGCCTCGGCGGCGAATTTGAAACCTTTGTAGGCGGCACCGCGCTTGGTGGTAATGATCACCGCGCCAGACAGGGCATCATCACCAAACAGATAGGAGGCACCGCCCTTGATCACTTTGATCGATTCGATGTTGTCCAGGTCGATGTTGACCCGGCCGGTGCGCTCGAACACGGGAACCCCGTCGATCACCACCGCCACGCCCGGCTTTTCCCCCATGTAGACCTGGTTCTCGATACCGCGGATGTGGATCTTCAGGGAATCCCCGGCCTGAAGCTCTGTGGTAATACCCGGGATGCTCTGCAACATCTGCTGGATATTTTCCGTATGCGCCTTGTCGATCTTCTCGCCGCTGATCACCGCGACACTCGATGCTTCGTCCCGCTTGTTTTCGAATTTATCGTCAATCGTTGTCGATTCGACACGGATCACAGAGAGATCTTCGTCCGCAAGCAGCGGCTGAGTGAATCCGGCGATCGTCAGTGCAACGGCCCAAGGTAAGCGCGCCCAATCGGATGCAAGGCGTGTTGGCATGTAGTTTCCCCTTATTAATGCTGTTCATACCGAACGGTCATGAAAAGCACAAGCCATGCCAGATGCTAAGAGACTGATTAAACAATGTTTATTGGGTTATTTCCCTTATCAAATCAGGGTATTTGACACGATTCATAGGTCAATTGCCACACTGTCGCGACAACATTGCGGCATTGGAATATGTGACCCTTGACGCCGATGTGAGCGGTCCACCGCTTCCTGGATGTGTTTCAACATATCCCTCACCGCGCGGCTGGCCACCTGGTTTAACCGCTCATTCAGTGTCAGCCAGGCATCCTCTTCGGTGTTGTCACAGACCTCATATCGCTGTCTGCGGGCCCCCCGGTTATAGGCCTTTTCCAAGCGCCGGTTATCCGCGACATGGGCCGCTTCGTGCCGGGTGATCGCCTCATGCCACTTGCGGCGCTGGGTGTCACAAGCAGCACCCATGGGAGAATCCGGCTGCCAGTCGAGGCGTGCACTGACGCTGTCTACGCTGAGCCCGATCCGCACCCGGGTTGAGGCGCAGACTTGCCCCGACCCATCGGTCCGGTATTCAACCTGATAATCGGTGTCACGGGTTTCGACCTCAACATGGGTGTTGCCGGGTTGCCCGGGATGGTAGCCCGATTCGTCCCAAACCCCATATTCTTCGATCCTGTCGAGCAGGTCCTGGCAATCACCGGTTACGATGTTGTCCTCGCCGATCTCAATGGCCAGAATCCCAGGAGCCACGAAAAACAGGAAGACTGCCGCAGGTTGCCATCGCATGGGAATACTCCTTTATCAACATGATCCTTGTTCTGGCGTATTGGGAGGGAGGGCTCTGAACGGTACAGAATCTGTGACGGTGTGCACCAGGCCGGGAGAAACGTGATCAGAGTTTCCGGGACAACCCCTTTCTGACGCCATCCTTGAACCGCTGCTCTTTCTGGCTATCCCCGATATCCTGGACAAGGGAATTGATCAGCCGCTTCACATCATTGCTGCTCAACGACGGCCCCATCGATTTCAAGTAATCCTGACAGAGCAGTTTCGCGATAGGCCCGAGATACTCCATCGCTTCCCGGGAGACCACATCAAAAACGGTTTGTTTGTCGAAGGCATTCTCCGAGGACGCCTCACTGGGCTGATCGACGACCGGCACCGAGGCAATGGGCTGTTGCGGGGTTGCGTAACTGTGGGCCTCCCGGGTGTTGATGGTCCGCAGAATCTCAGGGGTGCTCGGAAGCGCTTGATTACCGATCGCCAGTTTCAAAAGCGGATTAAAGCTCATCCGGCCCTGCTGGATTTCCCGGATCGCCTGCAGGGCATCGACGCCTCTGAGTTCACCAAACGCCAGCCAGCAGATCTCACCACGATTCAAGACAATGCGTGCGGAAATACCGTTTTCCAGATTATAAAACACCGTCCCGCTGGACTTCTCCCGGCACAGTGCAACCAACGCATGCATAAATCCGCGATGGTCCAATAAACCTCCATCGACCATTTCATTCTCCCAGTGAAGCGATTGAGCGCCCTATCAGCTAGCGGTTGAATCGCTCCATCGCCAGGCGCACGCTGCTACCCAGCCGCTCCACCGCGCGAGCCAAATCACCCAGTTCATCACCCCGCGCGGTATCGGTGATCCGGAAATCGAAATTGCCACGACTGATCGCATCGGCGGCGAGGGTCAACTGCCGGATCGGCCGGGTCAATTGGCGCGCCACCAGGAAGGTCACGACAACCACCAGTATCAGACTGATCAGCATCAGCAACTGAGTCTGTTGGTTGTAGGTCCGCAACGCGCCAAAGGCCTCGTCGTAGTCCTGCTGCACCAGCAGGATCCACCCATGATTGGTTTTTCGCATCTGGGAGAAGACCTTCTTACCCGCCTCGTTGGTATACACCAGCGACTGGGCGTTACTCACCATCAAGGCATTATAAGCCGGGTGGTCCAGCAGTTGGGTACGTTCGGTGGTGTACTTTTCGTTGATGTGGGAAATCACCCGTCCGTCCTGGTCCAGCAGGATCGCAAAACCGGTATCACCGAAACGGGTGGTCGCGATCTTGGCCGAGATATCCTCCAGCGACATGCCGAGCGCCAGCACCCCCTTGGTGTGCTGCTGTTCGTCCTTGATCGGAACGGAGATGACCAGGGCCGGTTTGCCCGTGGTTTTGCTGATCAGCACCTGCTGACCCATGGGCTGGCCACCCAGGACCTGCCGGACGTAGCGCCGATCGCTGTAGTCCTTGAGATCCTTGCTGTCACTGCGGGAGATGTTCTGACCCTTGATATCCACGGTGAAGGCGAGATAGACCCAATCATAGGACTCGACGATCGACTCGAGGGCCCTCTTCTGCCGCATCCCGTCCATGCTGATCATGTCGGGCAGTATGGCATTCTGCCGTAGCACCCGGGCATTCATATCGATCCAGCTTTCGACATAGCCGCGCAACTGATCCGCGGTGGACGACAGTCGGTTGTCCACGTCCTGGCTGATTGCCGTTTCACTGGCTGCATGACTGATATACCAAACCACGCCCAGTGGGAGTGCCGCCACCAGGATCATGACCAGGGTCAGTTTAAAAAAGATTCCAAAGCGAATCTTGCGATTCTCAGCCATAGTTCTTGCTCCTACCTTGAATTATTCAATTTATTGTTTTGTGATCGCCCCGAGTTCGGAGATCGATGAGAGGGTGAATCGGGACCACCCTTCATCCACCAGCCAGCCCGCCAATCTGACTGCATCGAAACTTGCTGATAACACCATTTAGCGGTTTTCGGCATAAAGCCCGGTAACTTGAGAAAATTTGAAAAGTGTTGCCTGGATTTCGATACAGAGGTAAACCCGCGCATCACAGTAGGTCCGGAGCGAGCGGATGCAGCGGAATTCCCCTCGAATGAGTGAGGAATTAAATAATGACAACTGGCTCACGATATCCGATAGAGTCCCTCCTATCACTCCTCATCTGCTTCGCGGTTTCCCTACTCGCAACGACAATAGGTAGTAAGGTTGGCCGGGGATGAGGAGACGCGATTATGAATCCCCGGTGTTTCTCCTGCCCAGATAACCTGTAAACGGGACCTCATTTCACTATCCAAACCGGTCCGCTGTCAATTAATCTTGCAAACAAGTTGGCAAAGTTTGAAATAGAACGACGTTTATTTGTATCAACCCATTTACTTAGCCATGTTCTTGCAGTCCGCGATACACTGTGCAGTCTATTTCTATGTCTTTCCCGCAAGGAGCAACCTTTAATATGAAAAAAAATGAACTTGCTGCGATTCTGTCCGGCCTGATGATCTCCTGTGCCGTCCAGGCATCGGACAAGCCCCATTGGGGATACGCCGGTGAGGAGGGTCCCCAGCATTGGGGCGCCCTGTCGCCAGACTACGCGGTCTGCGCAACCGGTCGCAATCAATCCCCCATCAACCTGACCGGTATGATCGAAGGCGATCTGCCCGAATTGCAGGTGAATTACCCCAACGAGGCCAAACAGATCGTCAACAACGGCCACAGCATCCAGGTGAATGTTCAACCCGGCGACAGCATCACGGTGGATGGACACAGTTATGAACTGAAGCAGTTTCATTTCCACTCACCGAGCGAGAACACCATCGAAGGGGAGTCCTTCCCCCTCGAGGCGCATTTCGTGCACGCGGACGCCGAGGGCAACCTGGCGGTGATCGCGGTCATGTATCGCCGTGGCGCGGCGAACGTCGAACTGGAGAAGGCCTGGGAGCAGATGCCTGCCCATGCGGGGGACGAAGCGCTACTCGAGCATGCGGTCGCGCCGGGTGTGCTGCTCCCCGGGAATCACGACTACTATCGCTTCAACGGCTCCCTGACCACACCGCCCTGCAGCGAGGGTGTCGCCTGGTACGTCATCAAACAGATCGACACCGTGTCGGATGAGCAGATCGAGAAATTCGCCCACACCATGCACCACGACAACAATCGGCCGGTACAGCCGGTCAATGCACGGGTGGTTATTCAGTAGTCACGCCGATTGTCCATCCCCGGAACACCGGCTTCGGGGATGGACGATTCACACCGCATCAACGCAACCCGGTAGGGTCGCGGCTTGCCACCCAGGTCAGCGGAACGGTCATCACAGCATTTTGATCCCCATGCGAACCGCCAGTACCATCAAAAAGACGGCGAACAGACGTTTGATCACCCGATCGGGTAATTGATGCGCCAGGCGGGCGCCCAGGGGTGCGAACAGGATGCTCGACACCACCACTCCGGCAAACGCCGGAAGATTCACATAACCCAGGCTGTAGCCGGGCAGGTTCGTCTCATCCTGACCGGTGATCACGAATCCAAGGGTGGAGGCCAGGGCCAGGGGCAGCCCGATGGCGGCCGCGGTGGCGATCGACTGTTTCACCGGCACCCCGCACCAACTCAGATAGGGGACATGCAGGGCGCCGCCACCGATGCCCATAAGCGCTGAAACACAGCCTACTCCGGCGGACACCGAACGCAACACCCCGGCACCCGGCAATCCGCGACCGGCGGAGACCGGCCCCCAGGCCATCTGCAGCGACACCAGTATCAAAAACATCACGAAACCCACGGTCAGCCAATAGCCCGGTATCAGATCCGCCAGCCAGGCCCCCACTAAGGACCCGACAACCACCCCGGGGGTCATGGTCTTGACCAGCGGCCAACGCACCGCGCCCCGTCGATGGTGCGCCCAGATCGAGGAGACCGCGGTCAGGGAAATGGTCGCCAGGGAGGTACCCACCGCCACCTTGATGATAATCTCAGGACTGACGCCCTGGGCCTCGAACACCAGGGAGAGCACCGGCACGATGATCACCCCGCCGCCGATACCCAGCAGACCCGCCGCGGTACCCGCCAGGGCTCCGGCTGCAAGCAGCGTCATCAGATCCATTGGCTCAGTCCTGTTTCAGACGGCTCAGGAGCTGTGTCTGACCCTGTTCCAGCTCGCTGGACAGGGCGATCTGACCATCGCACAGATAGGCTTCATGGTTGGCGACCAGCTGCGCGGCCTGGTAGCGATAGTTGACCATGCATCCCCAGGAATCCCGATTGCCCCGAGGGGTGGGATTGGCGAACACGTTGATGCGATCCAGGCTCGCCCCATTGGAAAGGTGAAAATGGGCCACCGGTTCCAGGGCGTGCTCACCCCGTTTGAGTTGCGTCAGGTAGAACAGCACCAGCTCCCGCAGCACCTCTTCGATGGATTGTTTGAGAGGCGCCTCAGGAGGGTTCTCCAGCAGCCGGTCAAGGGCCTGCAAAGGGTCGTCGCAGGCCGCCGCCTGCATCAGCTCATCGGCCCGATTGCCCAACACCCGATGCAAAGCCTCGGGGGTCTGACCGCCGACCGGTTCCTGTTGCAGCTTGCGCAGCACGGACCTGAGTTTCGGAATGGGCGACAGGGTAACGAAGCGCTTCACTCTGGGAAACTCCAGCGCGAGTTCGCTGACCACCTGTTTGATCAGAAAGTTGCCAAAACTGATCCCCCGCAGACCTTTCAGGGCGTTGTTGATCGAATAGAAGATCGCGGTATCCACTGCGTCGGTATCGGTCAACGGGGCCTCGGGATCGATCAAAGGAGTGACCGAATCACTGACCTCACGGGTCAACGCCACCTCGACAAAGATCAACGGGTCCTGGGGTAGCGCCGGATGGAAGAAGGCAAAGCAGCGCCTGTCCGCGGCCAGGCGCCGGCGCAGATCGTCCCAACCCTGCATCGGATGCACCGCTTCGTAGCGTATCAATTTCTCCAGAATCGAAGCGGGACTGTCCCAGTCGATGCGCTCCAAACGCAGAAACCCCCGGTTAAACCAGGAAGCCAACAGGTGTCGCAAGTCATAATCGACTCCCTTCAGTTCCGGATGTTCAGCCAGACGCCCGAGTAAATCAGCACGTAGTGACACCAGTACCGCGGTCGCCCCTGGCGCCATGTTGAGTCTACGGAAAAACTCCTGGCGGGGCGGTTCGCTCACCTTCAGCAGACGGTGCAGACTCTCCGGGTCGTGGCTGCGATAGGCCAGCGCGGCCTGCTGGATCTCATTCGGATCGGGATCGAGCTCAACCGCAATCATGCGCAGAAAATCCCCCCGCTGAGACTCATCCATCTCCTGCCAACGCTGCAGGATCTCCCGCGCCAGGGCGATGTTGGAGGCCTCACCCTGCCCCTCCAACAAGCGGTGACACAACTCCGAATCCGAAAGAGGCGCCACCCCTTCCGGCTGTTTCAGACCGATCAGCTCCATGCCATGATCGGCGACACTGTTGAGCAGACGCTCGATCCAACCCAGGGCGCTCACAGATCAGCCCCCATCAGCACCGCGGGCAACCATAGGGCGATTTGCGGAAACAGCATCAGCAAGGCGATCCCCAGCAGGATGCATAGCATGAACGGCAATGCGCCCAGCAGTACGGTCTTGAGGTCCACATCGGGCACGATCCCGTTGATCACATACAGATTCAACCCCACCGGTGGCGTGATCAGGCCCACCTCCATATTCAGGGTGAGCATCACGCCGAACCAGATCGGGTCGAAGCCGGCCTGAATCACGATCGGCACCAGGGTGGGCGAGGTCATCAAGATGACCGCCACCGGGGGGAGAAAAAAGCCCGCGACCAGCAGAAAGACGTTGATGTAGAGCATCAGCATCCAGGGATTGAGGTCCTGGGCGGCGATATACTCCGTGATGCCCTGGGCGATGTAGAGGCTCGACATCATGTAACTGAACAACCCGGCCATACCGATGATCATCATCAGCATCACCGACTCCCGGGTGGCCGAACTCACCATCGCCCACAGGTTGACGGGTCGCCAGACCCGATAGATCACCATCACCAGCAGGATACACACCAGGGCGCCGACGCCCGAGGCCTCGGAGGGGGTGGCCACACCCCCGTAAAGGGCCCACAGCACCAGCACGATGATCGCCATGAAGGGCAGTACCTTGGGTAGGATGATGAACTTCTCCCGCAGGGTGAAGTGCTTATCCTCCTCGGTAAAACGGTACCCCTTGATTCGGGTATAGATCAGAGACCAGAGGATGAACAGCCCCATCAGCATCAACCCGGGCACCAGGCCGGCGGCGAACAGCCGGCCGATCGAGGTCTCGGTGGAGATCCCATAGACGATCATGGTGATCGAGGGGGGGATCAGAATGCCCAGGGTGCCCCCCGCGGCGATGGATCCGGTGGCCAGGCTCGCCGGGTAACCCCGTTTACGCATCTCCGGAATACCCATCTTGCCGATCGCCGCACAGGTCGCGGGGGACGAGCCGGTGAGTGCGGCGAACAGACCACAGGCCCCAATGTTGGAAACCAGCAACCCCCCGGGCACCTTGTAGAGCCAGCGGTCGAGGGCTTCATACAGATCCGACCCGGCCCGTGATGCGGCGATCGCCGCCCCCATCAGCAGGAACATGGGAATCGACAGCAGGGCAAATTCGTCCAGGGAGGCGAACAGGGTGTCAGCCACCACCTCGAAGGCCCCCGCCCCATCGTCAATCAGCAAAAACAGCACCGCTGTGAACCCCAGGGCGAAGGCCACCGGCATGCCCGTGAGCAGCAGCAGTATCAGACACAGGGAGGACAGCGCCCCCAGTAACAATGGATCCATTAGGACGCCTCGGGTGGAGTGGACGGCTCGATGCCGAAGGGGTGTTCAGTGCCTTTGATCAGACACGCCAGGTCCGCCAGATATTGCAGACTGATGGCGAAAAAGCCGATCGGCATGGGCAGATAGACCTTCCACAGTTTCGGTCCCCAAATGCTGTCCGAGGCCCAACCGGACTCCCAGGCCTCGTGCCAGAATTTAAAACTGAACCAAGTCAGCAACACACACAGGATGGCGGATGCCGAGTAGGCGAACAGGGCGAGCAGGAAACGTCCCCGGGGACCCAGCATGATCGGTACCAGCTCGACATTGACATGGCCCCGGGTCAGCAACACCCAGGGGGCTCCGAGAAAGGTCGAGGCCAACAGGGCATAGGTGACGAACTCTGTCTGCCAGGAGGTGGGGAGATTCAAAACAAAGCGGTTGAATACCATGTGGCAGACCACCAGCACGGATATCACCAGCAGCAAGGCGGAGAGATAACCGAGCAACCTGGACAACCCTTCGACGAACTTGAGAAACATCCTCATTGCGGTTATGCCCTTGATAATTTCACATTAACCCTAGGGTCATGCCGTCGCTGGCGTGACAAAAAAGGTAGGTTTCGACCTGCCCCCATCCCCGAATGGGGATGAGGGCGAGCGATGGGTTACTCCACCGACAGGGCCATATCGAGCAGTTCCTGACCGCCCTTGACATTGTCCGCAAAGTCCTTGTAGCTCGATCCGTTCGCGACCTCGCGCCACATCGCGGCCTGTTCGGCGGTCATCTCAACCACCTTGACACCGGCCTTCGCAAAGGTGTCGGCCAGCTTCTTATCCGCGGCTTTAGCGGCTTCAGAGGCATACTGCTCCGCCATCCCAGCCGCCTTCATCAGCTCAAGCTGCTGGGCGGGGGTCAGTTTGTTGAAGCTCTTCTTGGACATCAGAATCGGCTCATACATGAACCACAGGGCATTTTCGCCGGGCGCGGTCAGACATTTGACCTGTTCATAGATCCGGTAGGAGACCAGTGACGAAGAGGAGGTGTTGGCGCCGTCGAGTACCCCGGTCTGCAGCCCGGAGTAGATCTCCGAGGAGGGCATCGAGGTGATGGTCGCGCCCGCAGATTCGAGCATCTGGTTGAAGGCCTTGCCCGCGGCGCGGAACTTCATGCCTTTGACATCCTTGGGTTCGAGAATGCACTCACCCTTGGAGACGAAACCACCGGCCAGCCAGGTATCGGCCAGCACCATCACACCGGCCTCGTCCATTACCTGTTTGATCTTGCTCATATAGGGCGAGCTGTTCAGACGAATGGCATGGTCGTGATTCTTCACCAGCCCCGGCATCAGGGTCAGATTGAATTCCGGATGACGGCCACCGGCGTAAGAGAGGGGAAAGGCGGTGATATCGAGCTTGCCTTTGGTCATGGCCGCCCACTGCTCTTTCGGCTTGAACAGGCTTTTGCCCGGATAGACCTTGATCTCCACACCGGTGTCGTTGGCCGCCATGTGGCGGGCGATCATCTGCACCATCTCGTCGCGAACGTCCCCTTTGCCTCCCGGCCATTGGTGGGATGCCTTGAGTTCGATCGCGGATGCCGAACTGCCGGCAGTCAGGATCCCTGCCGCGAGCAGCGCGGATGTGATTAGCTTTGGTAGTTGCATGCGTTATACTCCTTGCTGATATTGTGAGTTGTGATTATTGAATTTATCTCATGAAACTCTGCCTTGAGTGGATCTTCGCTGAACGCTCGAAACATCCTGTGAGTTGTTATATTTATGGCAGTTTACCAGCGATGTGATCCGTAGGAAGATACACAAGCGCTGATCGGCAAAGTCTGTAATTATGAAGCCTCGCAGAATGAGCAGGGCTCCTAAGTGATTGAAATCTTCCGCCGCGCGGTCCCTAATCTATAGTCCGTTGCGACCCCCCGTCAAGACGTATTTGAATGATCTTCAGGATAGTATGAACAACCAGAATCTCTACCTCCGCCTTGTTGGTAACCGCTTCTCCGAATCCCAGGACCGACCTTTTCTGATGATGCCGGGTCGATCCCCACTGCGGTTTTCGGATCTCGATTCCGAAACCGGACACCTGTCCAGCCGTCTGCTGGAGCTGGATGTCAAACCCGGCGACCGGGTCATGGTACAGGTCGACAAATCCGCCGAATCGGTGCTCCTCTACCTTGCCTGTCTGCGGGTCGGCGCCATCTACATCCCCTTGAACACAGCCTATACCCCGGCGGAGATCGCCTATTTCGCAGGGGACGCGGAACCGCAACTGTTCGTCTGCCGGCCCGTCAACCGGGAGGCCCTGTTACCGATCATCGAACAGCTCGGCGTCCCGCATCTGCGCACCCTCGGCAGCGAAGCCGACGGTGATCTGCTTGAGGACCTGAATCCGTCAGACCCTTCTCCCCCGGTCGCCATGCGTTCCAGCGATGACATCGCCGCCATCCTCTATACCTCCGGCACCACGGGTCGTTCGAAGGGGGCCATGCTGACCCACGCCAACCTGCAGTCCAATGCCGAGGTGCTGCACGACTACTGGCGCTGGGAGGATACCCGGGACGTGCTTCTGCACGCCCTGCCCGTGTTTCACGTACACGGCCTGTTCGTCGCCCTGCACTGCGCCCTGCTGGGGGGGTCGCCGGTACACTTCCTGAACAGATTCGACCCGGATAGCATCGTCGATCTGCTGCCTGAATCCACCGTCATGATGGGTGTTCCGACCTTCTACACCCGGCTGCTGGCGCATGAGAGATTCACCCGTGAACAGTGCCACAACATGCGCCTGTTCATCTCCGGTTCCGCGCCCCTGCTGGCGGAGACCCACCGGGAGTTCGAGAACCGCACCGGTTTCCGCATACTCGAACGCTACGGCATGACCGAGGCCGGGATGATCACCTCCAACCCCTACGACGGAGAACGGCTGGCCGGTACGGTGGGCTTTCCCCTCCCCGGGGTCTCGGTGCGCATTGCCGACGACCAGGGCCGGGAACTGCCCCGGGGCGAGACCGGGGTACTGGAACTGCGCGGCCCCAATGTGTTCAAGGGCTACTGGCGGATGCCGGAGAAGACCGCGGCGGAATTCCGCGAAGACGGCTGGTTCATCTCGGGGGATAACGCCGTCATGGACGACCAGGGACGGGTGAGTATCGTCGGACGGGCCAAGGACCTGATCATCTCGGGGGGCTACAACATCTACCCCAAGGAGATCGAGAGCGAAATCGATGCGATCCCCGGTGTGCTGGAATCGGCGGTGGTCGGGGTGCCCCACCCGGATTTCGGTGAAGGGGTCGCCGCCATCGTGGTCAGCGACGGCAGCCGTGCCCTGCAAACCGATGACATCCTGGCCCCCCTGCAGGGCCGCCTGGCCCGTTTCAAACAACCCAAGCGGGTGGTGTTCGTCGAGGAACTGCCACGCAACACCATGGGCAAGGTGCAGAAGGCCAGCTTGCGCGAGACCTACAAGGACAGCTTCGCCGCATCATGAGCCCCGCAGAACTCGAACAGCGCATCCGTGAAGGGATCCCCCTGGCGGCAAGCATGGATTTCCGGGTACTGTCCCTCAGCGACAACAGCATCCGGGTGCGCGGGGGCGCCCAGGAAAATATCAACGTGCACGGCACCGCGTTTGCCGGATCCCTCTATGCCATCGCCACCCTGGCCGCTTGGGGACTGGTGCATTCGCGCCTGCCGGACGGCGCCGATCTGGTCATGGCGGGTGGATCCATTCGTTACCGCAAACCCATTAAAGGGGATTTGATCGCCGAGTGCGGAATTGATACGCCAACCTTCGAGACATTCCTCACAGCACTGCAAACCAAGGGCAAGGCCCTGCTCGACGCGCACTGCGATCTGCCGTGCGAATCAGGGATCGGCGCTCAGTTCGAGGCGCGCCTTCACGCGCGCCTTGCCTGAATCCCATCCCGCTTCATAAAGCGGAATCTATCTTAGAACGAGTTGAGAATTACGCCGTTTTGCGCATCCGCCGTGTGACGCCAATCCCCATCAGACCGAATCCGAACAGCATGATGGTGCCAGGTTCCGGAACCCGAACCTGAAAATACTGAATCACCTTGTCATGTCGCTGAATCACCTCCACCTGAGGCGATGCAAAATCCTGCCCGATGTAGATCCCGGTGGCTTCAACCGGATTTTCACTAACCGACAAGTTGGAAAACGCGGTGCTCCAGAAGCTGAAATTCATCATCGCGAAATTCTGATTGTTCAGACTGAAATTAAAACCGTCGTAACCGGAACCCACATTCCCGTCGAAGTTGATAAAATCCCGGTATCCACCGAGATCCTGAAACACATAGGTGGCATCGATCTGATTGGCTTCGAACTGAACATCCACCACACTGCCACTGGCCAGATCGGTGAGTGCCACCTGACCGCCCCAAGTGCCGTGAGATACATCACCAAAGTCATTTCCTGTCCAACGTACGGACCAGCGATCCAAGGCATCGTTGCTCCAGATGTAGTATCCCGCTGCATTGCTCGTGGCCGGGCCGGGCATGACACCAAATTCCGCCGCCGTGGCGCCACTGTAAATGGGTATGGCGTTAAGCAGGGAACTGAATGTCAGGGTTGATGCGGCCAGAATGGATTTAATAAACGGCTTCATGGTTAGTCTCTACGGTAGTGTTAGGACACCATCACAAGAAGCATCAACCTTGCCAAAGCACTCAACGTACTGGGAGAAAAGGGATAATCCATTCAATCCCAGGAATACAAAATCACCCGTGTAAATCAGCCCGACGGTTTAAGACTTAGAGTCCGGCTCAACCGAGCATCGCGCCGTACCCCCGGGTATCGGAATTGCTGTCCAATACGATCTTCATGGCAATCGTCAGGGGCACCGAAAGGAACATCCCCACCGGTCCCAGGATCCAGCCCCAGAAGACCAGGGAGATAAATACGATCAGCGGTGACAAACCCAGTCCCTTGCCCATGAAACGGGGTTCGATGACATTACCGACCACCCCGTTGATCAGTACGTAGGCCAGGGCCGTCCAGGCCGCCATGGGGGAGCCAAGCTGGATCAGAGCCAGCAATATGGCGGGAACCGCTGCGATAATGGAACCGATATTGGGCACATAGTTGAAGAGGAACGCCAACATCCCCCAGAGCAGGGGATAGTCAACACCGAGTAAGGCCAGGGAACCGGAAACCAGGGCTCCGGTCAGCAGACTGGTCGATGTCTTGATGACCATGTAACGCTTTATACTCGAGGTGATCGCTTCAACCCGCGCGAGTGAACGTTCGGGACTCTCCGCGTAAGTTCTCAGTTTATTCTGGAAGGCATTCGCTTCGAACAACATGAACACCACCGTGATCAGAATCAGGAATGCCTGGGTCAGAACATTCCCCAGACCGCTCATCAGGCGACCGGCCAGGGCCATGACCTTGGCCGGATCGAAATAGGTGGTCAGCGCCTGCGGATCGAGATCTAAGCCCTGGCTTGCGAGCCAGTCAACCAGGTGGGCGCTCTTGAGTTTGAGGTTCTCCTGGAACTTGGGCAGATTGCTGGTGAAATCGTTGAGCGAACCCCCGACCAACCAGGCGATCAACAGACCCACCACCACAATCATGCCGATCACCAGCACCATCGCCAGACCACCCGGCACCCCCTTGTCCTTGAGAAAGAACAGGGGGGGCGCGGCAATCACCGCGATGAACAGGGAAAGCAAGAAAGGGATCAACAGCGTGACCGCGGCCTTCATTCCCGCCACAATGATAACGAAGGCCGCTGCGGAGATCAGGAATCGGGCCGTGGGAGACAGGGATTGCACAGATTCGGGCACGGCGGAGTTCCGTTACTTGAACACCGGGATGGGACTATAGAGATACCAGCTCTCCGTCTCTTCGTCGTAGTGCCAGTCCTGCGCGTCGGTCAATTCCCGAACTACCTGGATATCCTGAAGCACATACTGGATGATCGCTGTCTGTACCGCCCGGTCCTCACCCAACATACTGGGTCCCTGCACGATCTCGTAATGAGTCACCCGCACATTTTTCGAATCCGGATTGATCACCGGGTCCTTGCGTGATTCGTCCGGAGGAAGAAAGTTGTGCAACTGGCTGCCCGATGTCCAGCGCACCGAGGCTTCATAGCGTTTCAGGGTGCTTTCGAGGGTCTCCGCCCGCTTGTGTTCCCCGAGGGTCTGACACGCCGGCATGAAAATGAGCAGCGCTACCAGGGACAGGATTTTTCTGATCACAACGAACTCCTTGATTGTTCCGGCCCGAACCGACCCCGGCCGTTGGGGGGTGTCGATACCCATCATACTACCCGGTTGGGGATCACCCCGCGATGTTCCAGAGCCTGGATGATTTCAGCCACACAGTCATCGACCTCACGGTTATCGGTTTTTATGCTGATCTCCGGGTTCAGCGGAGGTTCGTAGGGCGAGGAAATACCCGTGAAGTTCTGAATCTCTCCGGCCCTTGCCTTCTTGTACAGGCCTTTGACATCCCGGGCTTCACACACCTCCAACGGACAATCCACATAGACCTCGATGAAGTCTCCGTGGGGTAAAAGCCCCCGAGCCCGCTGCCGGTCCTCAAGAATCGGCGAGATGAAAGCGGTCAACGAGATGACCCCCGCGTCGACAAAGAGTTTGGCCATCTCCGCGATCCGTCGAATATTCTCGGTGCGATCATCGACCGTGAACCCGAGATCCCGGCACAACCCATGGCGAACGTTGTCACCGTCAAAGACGTAGGTGCGACAACCCCGTTGATACAGCTCTTCCTCAACAGCGTGGGCCAGGGTCGATTTTCCGGATCCGGACAACCCGGTAAACCACAGCAGCTTGGCCCGGTGCTTGTTCATTTTTTCGCGCCGCTCACGGTTCACGGTCGCTTCATGCCAAACAATGTTCTGATCCATGTTCCTGGTCACTCCGGGGTAGTGGGTGGTTGCTCTGCAAGGCTGGGCCGTTGCCGGCGAGGCATGCCCAGCATCTGGCCCGAATGGCCCCTTTCTGATTCGCTGAATAGTACAGAACCTGTGACGGGGTACACTAGCAGAACGACCCGGAATCATGAAAGGGACATCGATACGACCCTATCCTTTGTAGGGATAATTTCACACTGCCCCTATCCGGCAAGGCTGATACAATGCCCAGCTTTTGCGACAAGCTCTGAACAAACCATGCCACAGACCGATCAGGAACCTCAAATCGAAGTCCTCCTTGGAGAGAGCCGAATCACCCTGCTGGGTACGGCCCACGTCTCCCGCAGCAGCGTGGACAAGGTCAAATCCCTGCTCGAAAGTGGGGCATACGATGCGGTCGCGGTCGAGCTATGTCCCAGCCGCTTCAATGCCCTGATCAATCCGGATGCCCTGGAAAAGATGGACCTGTTCAAGGTATTGCGTGAAGGCCGGGTGCTCATGGTGATGACCAATCTGGCTCTGAGCGCCTATCAGCAAAGACTCGCCGACCAGTTTGGCATCACCCCAGGGGCCGAGCAGAAGGAGGCGATCCGGATTGCCCAGGAATCCCACAAACCCCTGTTGCTCATCGATCGCGAAATCAGCACCACTCTGCGTCGCGTGGCAGGCAATCTCTCGCTTTGGAAACGCCTCACCCTGTTCGCCGGTCTGATGGCGAGCATCCTGTCCCGGGAACAGGTCACCGAAGAGGAGATCGAGCACCTCAAGGAGGGCGATATCCTCGAAACGACCTTCGCGGAATTCGCCGAGAACCGCCAGGATCTGTACCTGCCGCTGATCGATGAACGGGACCGTTACATGGCCTGCCGCCTGTTGCAGGAGATTGAACAGAGCGGTCATGAGAACCTGTTGGTGGTGATCGGCGCGGGGCACATGCACGGGATCGCCCGCTATCTGCAGCAACCCCTTGATGCCCCGTCAGGTGAAACCATTGCTCAGCTTGAACAATCCCCCCCACCCAGCCGCTGGCCGAAATTGATTCCCTGGATCATCGTGGTGCTGGTGCTGAGCGGTTTCGCAGTGGGGTTCTTCCGCAGTCCCGACCTGGGATGGCGGATGATTGTCGACTGGGTGCTGATCAACGGCGGTCTCTCGGCCCTCGGGGCTCTCCTTGCCGCGGGTCATCCGCTGACCGTATTGACTGCGTTCGTCGCCGCCCCCATTACTTCACTGAATCCCGCGGTCGGTGCCGGTATGGTCACGGGGCTGGCCGAGGTGTTCCTGCGCAAGCCCACCGTGGCCGACTTCGGGCATTTGCGTAACGACACCACCCGGGCCATCGGCTGGTGGAAAAACCGGGTCTCACGGACCTTTCTGGTGTTCCTGTTCAGCACCCTGGGGTCCGCCGCCGGTACCTATATCGCGGGGTTTCGCATCTTTGGCCGACTGGTTAACTAGTGTAATATTTCATAGTTACCCATCGGTACCTTCCAAGTAACTTCACGTTACTTTACAGATTGGTACTCGCACAGCGGAACGGGACGCTAAGTATGGTTAAAGCACAGTTGCCTGGTTAAATGTTAATTTGTGCTGAAGTAGCCTGATTATCAGCAAAGCCGTATAGACTACACCTCTACTGAGACCTTAACCTGATTCTTAATCGCGGTATACAGCTCCACATCCACTTCAGGCGCTCGAATGGAAACAAGTAGAGAATATTCCACTCGCCGATCGTAGCACTTAAGTTTGGGACGCGTCTTCCACCAGCCACTGACGGGGAACACGGCCAGTATGCCTCGACTGGCCAGATCAGCCGCCGGACCTTTCCAAATATCGGAATGCAGGCTACCCCTATGACGGTAGCGTGAACCCAGCACCCAATTCGGATCGTCTCCGCTGCTGGTGCTACTGCCTTCCTCGGCATCTCTTGCCGCCAGATTGATGCGGTGGCGAAATTCATCATCTGATTCGTAGGGTCGCTTCACTTCGAAACGTAATCCATGTGACTCGTAGCGATAGCGTGACTTGACACCTCGATTCGAGGGGTTGGGTTCGATGAAATAGGAGAGTGTCACCCGCATCTCCACTTCGATTTCACCCAACGCCTCCAATTCAATCAAAGGCCAAGGTAGCCGATGTAGCTTCATATCCCGCAGCTTAGGCGCATTTGAACCTTCGCGCATGAATGGATACACGCTGTCTTCACAGATTAGGGTGAGAGAATTTTCGATACTCCATAGTGCGTCCGAGAGATTTGGTTGTCCAAAACCGCAATGGCGGATCAGTCTCGCAACATCACCCTTGCTAGGATTGTCTGGATTTGTAAGAAACTGCTGTTTCATAGCCGAAGTCCACCCCGAGGAGTGGACCACCAAACCGCGGATGGTCTCCATGCGCAACTCCGGATACTCAGCCATCAAACGGGCCACCATCCGGGAAGCCAGTGCGCTTGCCGCACTGGTTGCGTTGGTGGTGGTGAACAACCGTACATGAGCGTCGAAATTTGTTGTCAGAAGGCTGAGACTGGGCATCCATGCGGCTCCAATAGCGTCTTTGGCTGCATTGCCACCTTCGAAAACCACATCCGGCTTGAGAGGCCAATGTCCCTCCCAGGTATGCGAAGAGGTGCTGAAAGGGCTCAGACCTCCAGAGGGCGCTATCGGCTGATAGTCATCCGTATCTGGCTCAGTAATGTGGATCAACTCTGTACTTGCCCCAACGGTCAGTGCATTCCAGGCTTGCCCTGGATCGTGGATGCCGTCGGTGCTATTGCTGGCAGGATATTCCGTCCAGGCATTCGGGTCCTGGATATTGCCAGCGGATAGGATAAACAGGCGAGGAGTTTCTCCCTGGTTATCATAGTCCACTGCCAAACGATCAATGGTGGCCGACCAGGCGGATGGGCGTCCTCTGTCCCGTGCATCCCGTGCCGTTACTGCCATGCTGAACACGCGTGGCCGCAGCACTGCGGTTATCTCCGGTCGGCTGACTGCCTCGACTGTGAGGTAGCCATGGTGGTCTGGATCACCACAGTTCGAGTGATTGCAATCCAGCAGCTTCACCGACTCCAGCCGGTGGAATACTTCAACGGGCGCAGTGGAATCCAGAGCGGTTGTCAGATTACCCAATAATGCGAGCCCTGCCATTTCCGTACCATGCCCCTCCTTATCATCGCCCCCCCAACCCGGCTCCACCGTATGGACATCCTGAGAGGCGATTGCCGGGGCAAGCAGCGGATGAGCTGCGTTGATCCCCGTATCCAGTATGCAAACATAGGGAACGCTTTCACCCACGTTGGCTAAGGTTATCCGTTGGAGCAATTCACCCGCCCATTCCGGCTGTTCTTCCGGTGGCAGCGAGTCGAAGAAATCTGCCGTCTCTTTTGCACGCCGCAATTCGGCAACGCTGTTCAAAGTAAAAACCGATCGCTGCATCTGCTCCAGCGAGCCGTACACCAGAAGTACGGTACGTTCCGGAAACTCGATCTGCCCTCTGGCAATGCGAAAATCCAAACCTTCTGCCAGTCGCTTGAACTGTTCGATGAACTTGACTCGGTCGCCTCGCACTGGCAGCCAGACCTCCCACCAGAATGCTTCCCCGGCTTCAGTAGGAAAGACTTCGGGATCATCTGACCAAAGGGATTTGATGCTGGCTACCCGGATGCTGCGGATTGCATCCAGTAGTTTTTGATTTCTGGGAGTACTCGTGCCTTTCTTATCGTTGATGGTATCCTTGCTCTCATCCAGGTAGGCGATGATTTTGTTTTCCAGGATGTGTAACTTGCCATCTGGCACGGTGACGGTTGCAAAAGTCCTGGTATCATTGTGGCGGACATTCAGCAGTTCAATGCCTGATGATTCCGCAGCAAGCGACTCGAAGGCCAACTCGATGTCGGGAAAGCTCTCGAATTCGATCTGCAGCCCGAAATCTTCATCCATACCCATCGCTTCCTGTTGGATGCGGGCCTGTTCAATGGCTGGTTTCAGGGCATTGACTTGTTGCAATAACCTCTGGCCATGACTCTGTCGGTTCTGACGGGGCACCTTTATTCCATCGCCACCCCCTCCCGATGGCCTGAAAGGTTCCGGTTGTGCCGTATTATCGAGAATGAAATGTCGCTTTGGCTCAGATCCGTCTATTGCCATATCTCACTATTTCCCTGCCCGGTTCTCACTGAATAGAGCCTTAGCCTGAGTACGTTCCTCGATAGCACGCCGTATGTCGGCTTCGCTAATAGTTTCCTTCTGTTCGATAATCGATTCTTTCAACGCTTCATCGCTGGCGCGGACAATCTCGGAATAACTCAACCCTTGTGCCTGTCCAGCAAGGCACGTCCAGGAAGTCCCTTTCTGGGCCTGACGCCCCAGATAGGATTTCAGCAGCAAGGCAATCCGGGCCTCATCCGGTAAATCGTAGTACAGAATGTCATCGAAGCGGCGAAATAACGCATGGTCTAGAATCTCGGGGTGATTGGTCGCGGCCACAATCAGGCTGTGGGATTCATCCTGCTCGATCATCTGTAAAAAGCTGTTGAGGATACGCCTGACCTCGCCTACGTCATTTTCCAACCCGCGTTGTGAGCCGATGGCGTCGAACTCGTCGAAAAAATAAACGCCCCGTGTGCGGTCGGTGGCATCAAATACCTGTCGCAGTTTCGCTGCAGTCTCCCCCATGTATTTAGTAATCAGACCATCAAGGCGCACCTGAAATTCCGGCAAACCCAGTTCACCGGCCAGCACTGAAGCAGTCAGTGTCTTTCCAGTCCCTGGCGGCCCCACCAGGAGCAGCTTACGGCGGGGAGCAAGCCCATGCGACAACAACCGGGATGCCTGCAGTTGTTCGCGAATTATCCGCTTGAGCTGATAATCCAGATGGTCATCGAGAACCATTTCACTCAGGCGGTTCTTGGGGAATGAGGCTTGGAGCAGTCCAGCCAGTTCTCCCCTTGGGCGAGCGATAGGTACCATTTTATCCTGACCCTTTGGCGGCAGACCGCGTCTCGCCTTGGCCTGATCGATCAGATCGCGTAACTCTTCCGCCAACTTGCCGTGGCCTATCTTTGCCTCGTGAGCCGCCAACTGCATTGCGATTGAGAAAAAACGCTCGTCATCCCCTTCCGTGTGGGATTTCAGCAATGCTTTCAATTGGTTGGCGATCGCCATGATAAGTTTCCTCCATTGTAGATTGTAGTCTGATCGTCCTTAATTTGCCGTGAAAAATGATACTGTCTGTCTCTTGAACCATCACCAACTTTAGTATTTAGCACCCCTTTACCTTGATTGCTTCAAGACCCTCTGCAATACATTTCAAGCGCTCTCGGCGGATCGTCTCCCCCAACTGAGGTCCACTCAGAGACTGGCTCAGCTCCCGGGTCGTAACCTGTCGCGCCTGTTCGAAAAGTCCCAGCAGGTCCCCGCCTTGCGGAAAGGGGCGGTCGGCCATACCCTGTCGGCCCTGGTGATCGGCCTGGCAGACCCAGACGAACCATTGCAGATGCTCGGGCTGGCGGAAAGCATCCAGGCCCAGCATCAAGTCCAGCAGGGTCCCGGGGCGAAGCTCGTAGAACCGGTGCATCCGAATATGATAACGGGCACAGGCACTGGCCAGACGCTCATAGGCGGTCGGCGCCCTGAGCCTGCGGCACAATGCCGTGACGATCTCGGCGCCCCGTTTTTCATGCCCGTGATGGCTGGGCAGAATGCCTTCGGGGGTGGTCGCCTTGCCCAGATCATGGGTGAGCGCGGCAAACCGGACAGAAACCCGATCGCTCAAGCGGCAGACCGCATCCAGGGTCAGCAAGGTATGCACCCCGCAATCGACTTCGGGATGCCAGTGGGCGGGTTGGGGTACCCCCCACAGGGCATCGAGCTCCGGCAGTACCCGGGCCAATGCGCCCCAGTCCCGGAGTGCTTCGAAGAAGGGTCGCGGGCGCGCCTCCCCGAGCACCTTCACCAGCTCCTGCCAGACCCGCTCCGGCACCAGCCGGTCCAACTCACCCGCCGTAACCATGCTACGAAACAGGGTTTCGGTCTCCGGGGCCAGGTGAAACCCAAGCTCGGCATAACGGGCCAGAAAACGGGCGGCACGCAGTACCCGCAACGGGTCCTCCCGAAAGGCCTCGGAGACGTGTCTCAGGACCCGCGCCTGAAGATCCCGGAACCCGCCGAAGGGATCGATCAATCCACCCTGTTCGTCTTCCGCCATGGCGTTGACCGTGAAATCCCGCCGGCTCAAATCCTCTTCCAGGGTCACTGCGGGATCCGCGATCACCTGCCCGGGCTGCAAACCGGCCGAACGCCGGGTACGCGCCAAGGCATATTCTTCATGGGTCTCGGGGTGGAGAAATACCGGAAAGTCTCGGCCGACCTGATGATAGCCCAGGGCGAGCATCTGCTCGGGGGTTGCGCCAACCACCAGATAGTCGCGTTCGGTCACCGGGCGATGCAGCAACCGGTCCCTGATCGCACCACCCACCCGGTACACCTGCATCAGTGAGGACGTTCCACCAGCACCCCGTTCCGGGGCAGAGGAATGACGAAGTGACAGATCGACCCATCCGACCCCCCTCCATGACCCGCTTGCCCGCGATCCCGTGAGTCGCGGTACTCAGTAGCCACGCACATCCTTGAGGTGCTCCTTGGCGGCCTTGAGTGCCTCCTCGGCCTGCTTCACCCGCTCGAAATATTCGGGTCGGATGCGACTCTGACCACCCACCAGGGTTTGCCGGTCGTCATCGTTCATCTCACTCGTCTGCTTCAGTTCCTCTTCCGCCTTGTCTACGGCCTGCTGCGCCTTTTCAAGCCTCTCCCGGTGGCTCGCCTCCTTTTCCAGTCGCTTGTCCCGAGCCTCCTCCATCGCCTTGCGGATCGCCTCGTTACGTTCCAGGGTATGGCGAATCGACTCTTGCGAGGGTCCCTCCTCGATCTCAACACGTTGCGTCTTTGCGCCATTCTCGGGAGGAGTATCCGTGTAGGTGACATTGCCTTCTTCATCGACCGAGCGAAACACCTCGCCGGCCGACAGGACGAATGGAATCAACATCAGACCGACCCAGAGCGCGTAGCGTTGCTTTGGCATAACCTTCCCCTGCACTTCGTCAAATAATGGAACCGGATATTCACCGGGTTGGCACAACCATTTGATCCATTCTCTCACACAGCCGTCTTGGCATCATCCAACATCGTGTCTGAGTGTCCGATATCCCTTTTCACCCATAATATCCCTATGAAGTATTCGACCGGAATCGGAAGCGGTTTCTCCCAATATCTGAAAAGCAGAAAAAAATGCCTGAATTTGCCCTTTGAAGATGCACGAAACCCGCTTTTGCCTGTTAGAGTTGGTACTATCAGTCATCCGCGCCTCTGAGGAGATTTCGCATGAACGATTTTGCCGAAAAACGCAGCTTCCACCGCATGGCTGTGAACGGACCGGTTCGTTTCCGCATCAATGGTGACCCGGAGGTTTCAACAGGTCGGGTTGTTAATCTGAGCGGTAACGGACTGCTCATTGCTCACGAGCGGGAACTCCCGATTAACGCCCGGATGGCGGTCATGATCACACCCACTCAGGCGATCACCCCTCCCCTGGCGGCAGAGGTCGAGGTACTTCGCTGTGATCCGAATGAAGCCGAGGGATTTCAGACAGCCTGCCGAATCGTCAAGATCCTCGCGGACAACGAGATCGGCCCGGATTTTATCTGAGTTTGCGGACCGACCCCGGCAGCTGTAAGCGACAACAGCGCACACTTCGCCGGATCACGCCCAAATGAATCAGGCATGCGTTCCCACGCAGAGCATGGGAACGAGGTAAACCCTTCAGATTGACGCCCGCAGGACTGGGATCCCGAAGTGTCTCCGTCCCGGATACGGACTCATTCTTTGAATTTCTTGTGACACGCCCTACAACGTCCGCCCGTATCCTTGAGCGCGGCCCCGATGCTCGCCTTGTCGCCCCCGGCCACGGCGGCATTCAACGCCTTTGCCGCTACGCGCAGATCCTCGTACTTGCTTTTGAAGTCATCGAAATCGAGCCAGATGTCGGGTAAGGCGTCGCTCTCATCCGACTCGGAGTCAATGGGAAAACCGCTCAACAGATCGAGCTGGGTGGCCGTTTCCAGGTCCTTTGCCATGCCCGCGAAGCGTCCGGCATCATAGGGTTTCGCGCCCTTCATCATGGCACTCATGCCTTTCAGGTTCCAACCAAAGACCTCCATCACCCCTTGCCGGTATTCCACCGCCTTTTCCACATCCCCGGCCTGGCTGGATACCCCGCCCAGGGAGAGTACCAGCGCTGTGGCGGCCATCGCAGCCAATTTCAAATGGAACGGATTTTTCTTCATGGATATTCCCCTTCGCAGTTATTCGATATTGATAAATTCTATGATTCCAAAATGAAGACCAAAGCTTTATTTAGGTTACAATAGCCCGCCTGTCCCAATCCTGACCGGTAATACCCAATCGATCGATGAGCATGCAGCCGAGTGCGCGGATTCGTGAAATCCCCTACAACTATACCTCGTTCTCAGACCGGGAGATCGTCATCCGGTTCCTCGGAGAGCCGATGTGGATGCTCATCGAGGAGTTACGCGGTAGCCGTCGCACCGGGCGTTCGGCGCGCATGCTGTTTGAGATCCTGGGGGACATGTGGGTCATCAACCGCAACCCCTACCTGCAGGACGATCTGCTGGACAATGAACAGCGCCGCCAGGCCCTGGTCAACGCCCTGACCCACCGTCTGGATCAGTTCGGCGCCCGCACCAATAACAATCAAAAGGCCGAGCAGTTGCTCAGCGCCACCCGCGAGGCGGTGGCCCGTTTTGCCCGGCAGTTCGAGGAGCTGCTCGCCCTGCGGCGGCGCACCCGACAGAACCTGATTGGCCTGACCCGGGCGGACAACATCGATTTCAGCGGCTTTGCCCGGGTATCCCATGCCACCGATGCCACCGACTGGCGGGTGGAGATCCCCTTCGTGGTCATCACCCCCGATAAAGAGGAAGAGGTCGCGCCTATCGTGCGGGCCTGCATCGACTCGGGTCTCAGCCTGATCCCCCGGGGGGGCGGTACCGGCTATACCGGCAGCGCGGTCCCCCTGGATCCCCATACCGCGGTGATCAATACCGAAAAGCTCGACCGGGTGGGCCCGGTCGAAACCCTGGAACTGCCCGGAGTTTCCGGCCCGGTACCCACTATCCACACCGGCGCTGGGGTGGTGACCCGACGGGTCTCGGATGCGGCGGATGCCCAGGGCCTGGCGTTTGCCGTAGACCCTACCTCCCAGGACGCCTCCACCATCGGCGGCAATATCGCGATGAACGCCGGGGGCAAGAAGGCGGTGCTCTGGGGTACCACCCTGGACAATCTCGCGAGCTGGCGCATGGTCACCCCCGAGGGGGAGTGGCTGGAGATCGAACGGCTCAACCACAATCTGGGCAAAATCCATGATCAGGCGGAGGTAAAGTTCCGCCTCACCCGCTATGACAGCAGCGGCAAAACCCCAATCGGAGAACCCCGGATACTGAGCATGCCCGGCCTGGCCTTCCGCAAGGCGGGGCTGGGCAAGGATGTGACCGACAAATTCCTCTCCGGTCTGCCCGGAGTACAGAAGGAGGGGTGCGACGGGCTCATCACCTCGGCCCGCTTCGTGCTCCATCGCATGCCCAGTCAGGTGCGCACCCTGTGCCTGGAGTTCTTCGGATCGGATATCGGCAAGGCAGTCCCCGCCATCGTCGAACTCAAGAACTATCTGGACAGCCACGAGCAAGTATTGCTCGTCGGACTCGAACACCTGGATGAACGCTATCTCAAGGCGGTCAAGTACTCGACCAAGGCCGCCCGCCATGAACGGCCCAAGATGGTCCTGCTGGCCGACCTGGCCAGTGACGACGAAATCCGCCTTGAGGAGACCGCCGCCGAGGTGGTGCGCATGACCCGGGCCCGGGAGGGCGAAGCCTTCATCGCCAGCAGTCCCGAAGCCAGACGTAATTTCTGGCTCGACCGGGCCCGCACCGCAGCCATATCCGCGCATACCAATGCCTTCAAAATCAACGAAGACGTGGTCATCCCCCTCGACCGCCTGGCCGCATACAGCCGCGGGATCGAACGCATCAACATCGAGGAATCGATCCGAAACAAGATTGCGATCGCCAATGAAGTTGCCACCTATCTTGCGAGTGATCACTCACTTCACAAGCCCGACGACGACGCGGAAGCGAGTGATGAAAACCGCAACATCCTGCAAGCAAAGCTCGAACTGGCGCAACGCGCGGTGGATGAGGCGCGCAACCGCTGGCGCGCGCTGCTCGATCACCTGGACGAACCCGCGGCCCATCATCGGACCCTGCTCCGGGATGTGGACGATGCGCAGATTCAGGAGGATGACCGGGTACTCGATCTGCTGCTGCGCCGGGACCTGGTGGTCTCCTACCGCCAGGAGGTGGCCCGGCAACTGGACGAGGCCTTTCCCGGTCAGGATGTGCGCCGTCTGCGCCATGCCCTGCGCGAGATTCACTCCCGACTGCGTGATGCCCGCCTGTTCGTCGCCCTGCACATGCATGCCGGCGACGGCAATGTACACACCAACATCCCGGTCCATTCCGACAACTACGCCATGCTCCGGCAGGCCGACCGGATCGTCGACCGGATCATGGATCTGGCCCTGAGTCTCGACGGGGCCATCTCCGGTGAACACGGCATCGGGTTGACCAAGCTGCAATACCTCTCGGGGGACAAGCTCGAGGCCTTTGCCCACTACAAACAGGCGGTCGATCCTCAGGGTTATTTCAACCGGGGCAAACTCATCGCCGGAGCGGATCTGGCACTGGCCTACACCCCCTCGCTGCGGTTGCTGGAACAGGAGGCCCTGATCCTCGAAGAGAGTGAACTCGGCATCCTCAACGACGAGATCAAGCACTGCCTGCGTTGCGGTAAGTGTAAACCGGTGTGCATGACCCACATTCCCCGGGCCAACCTGCTCTACTCGCCTCGCAACAAGATTCTCGCCACCGGGCTGATCATCGAGGCCTTTCTTTACGAGGAGCAGACCCGCCGGGGCGTCTCGTTGCAGCACTTCAGCGAGATGAACGATGTGGCGGACCACTGCACCGTGTGCCACAAGTGCGAGAACCCCTGCCCGGTGAACATCGATTTCGGCGCGGTCACCACACGCATGCGCAAGATTCTGGTCGATCGGGGCAAGAAACGCTCCAGCCTCGGCGCCAAGGCGGCGATGACCTTTCTCAACATCACCCATCCCAGGGCAATCCGCTGGTTACGGCGGGGTATGGCCGAGTGGGGCTTCAAGGGACTCAATCTGGGACACGCCCTGGCGGGCCGCATCGGTCTCCTGAAACAACCGGAGCAACCACCCCACGCCACCACCGGCCAGCCCAAACCCCAGACCCTGATGGTGGAAATGCTGCAGGCCCCGATCCGGGTCGAGGCCCCCCGCCAGACCCTGCGGGACGCCCTCAGGCTGGATGACCCCAGCTCGGTGCCGATCCTGCGAAACCCGGACAAGGTGAGTGACGAGAGCGACGCGATCTTCTACTTTCCCGGCTGCGGCTCCGAGCGGCTCTATAGCGAGATCGGCCTGGCAACCCTGGCCATGCTCCACGAACTGGGGGCGGAAACCGTACTACCCCCCGGTTACCTGTGCTGCGGCTATCCTCAGACCGCGGCGGGCCTGCATGCACGGGGACGTCAGATCAGCACGGAGAACCGGGTCCTGTTCCACCGCATCGCCAACACCCTCAACTACATGGATATCAAGACCGTACTGGTCTCCTGCGGTACCTGCATGGATCAGCTGCTGCAATATGAGTTCGAGAAGATCTTTCCCGGCTGCCGGCTGCTCGACATCCACGAGTATCTATTGGAAAAAGGTGTGCATCTGGATGGCCGGCAGACCACCGAATACCTCTATCACGACCCCTGTCACACCCCGATCAAACACTACAGCCCGATTCAGGTGGCCGCGTCGCTGACCGGCAAACCGGTGCTGCTCAGCGACCGCTGCTGCGGAGAGGCAGGCACCCTGGGTACCAGTCGACCGGATATCGCCAACCAATTGCGCTACCGCAAATCGGAGGAACTGGCTCAAGGGATCGCGACAATCCATGCCCGGAAGACGGAGGCTAAAGTACCGATCAAGCTGTTGACCAGTTGCCCGGCCTGCCAGCAAGGCCTGAGCCGCTACACGGACCAAACCGGGTTGAAACCCGAATACCTGGTGCTGGAACTGGTTCGCCAACGCCAGGGGGATCAGTGGCAGCAACAGTTCGTCGAACGGGTACTCCAGGACGGCATCGAGCGGGTGCTTGTATAGAACGCCGGGGATCCTGGTGCGCATGGCGCTTAGTTAACGTCATCCCAACGCATGCCGGGATCCAAAACACCTGACAAAGTGACATTCCCGGACTCCACTCATGAGGGCCTCGTTCCCTGGATTCGTCCTTGGAGACCTCGTTCCCACGCTCTGCGTGGGAGCGCATACCTAAGCCGGGTGTAATGATTAGATCTGAGTTATCCACCGAGCCCGTGTCCTTGTTCCCACGCAGAGCGTGGGAACAAGGACAGGTACTGGCCCCATAAAACCATAGAGCGATCGCGGGTAATCGATTTTGCCGGCTTCGCCACATGATGGATAATACCCCCACTCGCCTACCGGCGGGTGCGCCCCAAACCCGATCCAGAACATCGGGTTCATTGTAAAGCTGTGTCATCCCATCTGGTTTTGTCGCTCAGGGCGATCCCCTGAGACGAATCCGGCCGTGGAACGGCATCTCACAAGGAATCTGCCCACATGAAAGACCGTTTCACCAAGGCCTGCGTCAA
Organism: Candidatus Thiodiazotropha sp.; assembly: GCA_050291245.1. Classification (GTDB taxonomy): domain Bacteria; phylum Pseudomonadota; class Gammaproteobacteria; order Chromatiales; family Chromatiaceae; genus Thiodiazotropha. The sequence continues at coordinate 31,911 of JBNKJP010000061.1, forward strand.
GCAGGACAAAGCGCTGCGCAGTCGCGTTCGTCTGCTTACCACCCTCCTCGGAGAGGTCCTCTACGAACAGGTCGGCAAGGAGACCTTCACCGTGGTCGAACGGCTGCGCAAAGGCTATCTGAAGCTGCAGAAACGCCAGGATCCGGAACTCAAGCAGCGCCTCACCCGGCTGATCCGAAACCTGGAACCGGAAACCCTCGGCGCGGTGGTGCGCGCCTTCAGCATCTATTTCGTGCTGGTCAACATCGCCGAAGAGGCCTTCATGCACACCCAGAGACGGCGCATCGCCGGAAAGGGCGGCGAGCTCTGGGAGGGTTCCTTCGACCATACCCTGCGGGGGTTTCGTGCCCAGGGAATCAACCCCCAGGAGCTGCAGAACATCATCGACGACGCGGCCTATATTCCGGTGTTCACCGCTCATCCGACGGAAGCCAAGCGCCTCGTTATCATGAACCTGCTGCGGCGTATCTTCGTTACCAGTGAGGTCCTCGATGCCCCCCGGCGCACCCTGGATCAGCGCCCCGATACCATCCGCTCCCTGAAGACCCAGATCCAGACCCTATGGAAGACCGAGGAGGTACGCGCGGTACGTCCCGAAGTGCGCAACGAAATCCGCCAGGGCCTGCACTATTTCCATCGCAGCCTGTTCGACGCCGTCCCCCAGGTGTTCCGTCGGCTGCACTCCGGCATCGAACGCATCTATCGGGACCATGAGGACTACCACGGCATCCAGTTGCCCCCGTTCATCCGCTTCGGCTCCTGGATCGGCGGCGACCGGGACGGCAATCCCTTCGTCACTCCGGAGGTCACCCGCCAGGCCCTTGCGCTGCAACAACAGACCATCCTGCGGGAGTATATCCGGCGGGTCGATGAGCTGATCGCTGAGCTGACCTTCTCGGTGCGCTTCTGCACCCCTAACTGGCCGTTCAGCGAAAGCCTTAAATCCGACAACGAACAGTTCGCCCGGTTTTTCGACGACAATCCCCTGCGTTTCGTTGACGAACCCTATCGTCGAAAGCTCTATGTCATCCGCGAACGCCTGCGCCAGACCCTCACGACAGCGGATCCGGATTCACCGGCACCGAGGGATGAAACGTTCGGGACCTACCCCGATGCCCAGGGGTTTCAACGGGATCTCAAATTAATCTCACAATCCCTGCTCAGCCATGGAGACGGCCACGCCGCGGAGGGACGTCTCCTGGATTTGATTCACCTCTCCGAGACCTTCTGTTTTCATCTGGTCAGCCTCGACATTCGCCAGGAATCCACCCGCCATACCCAAGCGGTGGCCGAAATCCTGGCCCTCACCGGCGAGGCCCCGGACTATCACGCATGGGACACGCCACAGCGCCTCGAACAGCTCGCCACCCTGATCAGCCGGGAACAGCCCCCGGCGGCCTTTGACCGGTCCGCTCTCAGCGAGGAGACCCGCCAGACCCTGGAGGTGTTCGAACTGATCGCCGTCAGCCGGCGCGAGATCGGTCCCCGGGCCATCGGTCAGTACGTCATCTCCATGACCCACCAGTCGAGTGACATCATGGAAGTCGCCTACCTGGGCAGACTGGCGGGCCTCCTAGGAATCGATCAGGGCATCTGGTACAACCACCTGGAGATCTCCCCCCTGTTCGAAACCATCGATGACCTCAAGCGCAGCGAGACAATTCTTGGTCAGTTGTTCGAGAACCCCTGCTACCGGCAGCTTTTAGCCGCCAACGAACAGCGCCAGGAGGTCATGCTCGGCTATTCTGACTCGGCCAAGGACGGGGGCATCCTCGCCTCCGCCTGGAATCTCTACCAGACCCAGAAGCGCATCATTGCCCTGAGTGAGCAGTACAACCTGCGCTGCCGTCTGTTCCACGGTCGCGGCGGCACGGTCGGGCGCGGCGGCGGACCCACCCACCAGTCGATCCTGGCGCAACCGCCGGGCACCGTGAAAGGCGAGATCAAATTCACCGAACAGGGCGAGGTGCTCTCCTACCGTTACGGCAACAGTGAAACCGCCATCTTCGAATTGAGCATGGGGATCACCGGTCTGTTCAAGGCTAGTCAGGGCGTAGTACGACAGGTTGAGCCGATTAATGACAGGTTCATCGGTATCCTTGACGAAATCGCCGAACTCAGCGAACAGCGGTTTCGCCGCCTGACCGAACAGACCCCCGGCTTCCTCGATTACTTTTACGAGGCCACCCCGCTCAACGAGATCGCCCAGTTGAACATCGGCTCCCGTCCCTCCCACCGCTCAAAGGGCAACCGCTCCAAATCCTCGGTGCGGGCGATCGCCTGGGTATTTGGTTGGGGTCAGGCACGCCAGGGTATTCCCGGATGGTATGGCATCGGCTCCGCCCTGGAGGGTTGGCGCAAAAACAAACCGGGCCGGCTCAAGCAGCTGCGCCGCATGTATCAGGAGTGGCCGTTCTTTCATGTGCTGTTGAGCAATACCCAGATGGCGCTGAGCAAGTCCGATATGAACATCGCCTGGGAGTATGCCCGTCTGTACCGGAACAAGGCCCACCGGGAAACCATCTTCAACGACATCCGCACTGAATTCGAACGTACCAAACGGCAGGTTCTGGAGATCACCCAACTCGAAGCGCTACTCGACGAGGATCCGGTACTTCAGCAGTCGATCAAACGTCGCAACGCCTACCTAGGCCCGCTCAACCACATACAGCTCGAAACCCTGAAACGTTATCGCGATCCGGAACTCAACGATGAGGCCCGGGATCTGTGGCTGACCCCATTGCTGCGCACCATCAACGCCATCTCGGCGGGACTGCGCAATACCGGCTGACCGCTTGGAATCAGAAGCGCCTCATGAACAAGGATCAAACCTTTGCACGAGCCGCTTCCCCGAGATCACCTTCTCGTTCCCATAGTCGAAACCGTGATCCAGTACCTGCAGTTTCAGCCGCTTCTGCCGATGAATCGCTTTATCGAATCGATTCCCGGTACTGACGGTATGTTGTTCAAACGAAGAGTTTCCCTGCTGCCCGCCCTTTTCATCAGCGTTGTCTTGAGCGCCTGCGGAGGCGGAGGGTCGAGTGACTCGGATACGAGCGGTGACAACGCCACGGATGACACCTCCCTGGATGAGGGGCAGCCCTCGGATGATACCGCCCAGGATCCCATTGACGAGGGGCAACCCGGCGGTGACGAGAACCAGGATCCTGTGGAGGAGACACCCACTCCGGATCCGGTACCGACAACACCCGTCAATACGCCACCGGTAGCCAACGTCCGGGGGGACACAGAGGTGAGCTCCGGTGCCACGCTGGTGCTCGACGCCAGTACCTCCAATGATCCGGACGGAGACACCCTCACCTATCAATGGACGCAGACCCTCGGCGAAACGCTGAACCTGATCAACACCAGCGGTCCAACCCTGACCCTGGTAGTCCCGGATGTCAACGAATCGACCCTGTTCGGCGTACAACTCAGCCTCAGCGATGGGGTGGACACAGTCTACGCCGGCTTCCAGTTCACCGTCGTTCCGCTGGCCGATACCTCGGCACCCGGGATGGAGGCGCAGTCGCCACAACCTGGTGCCGTCGATGTCGCCACCAATACCCAGGTATGGATACGCTTCGACGAACCCCTCGACCCGGATCAGCTACCGGACTCGAGCCTGCAACTGATGCTGTCCGGTAACCCAATCAGCGGCAGTCTCGGCTACGATACCGACACCCACACCTTGACCTTCACACCCGATGCGGCGCTTGAAGCGGACACCCAATACACGGTGGTGCTAAGCGATGATCCCCGTGACCTGTCGGGTAACCCGGTGAGTTCCGACAGTTGGCAATTCACCACCGGCAGTGCCTATAACCTGGGCGCCACCAGTCAACAGACCATGGATCAATGCATGTCCGTGCAGGACATGGAGATGCTCACCCTGGTGAATAATGCGCGGGCCGTTGCGCGACAATGCGGGGACACGAGCTATCCGGCCGTTCCCGCCCTGGCCTGGCATTGCGATCTGGAAACCGCGGCCCAGGGCCACTCAGACTCCATGGCGCAAAACGACTTCTTCAGTCATACCGGACTGGACAACTCGAGCCCCGGTGATCGCATAACAGCGGTGGGATATATCTGGCGAGCCTATGGGGAGAACATTGCCGCCGGCTATGCCACGGCGGAAGATGTCATGACGGGCTGGTTGGACAGTCCGGGTCATTGCGCCAACCTGATGAGTGCACTCATGACAGAGATCGGTACCGGCGTGGCGGAGAATCCCGGCGCTCAGTACAAGATCTACTGGACTCAGGACTTTGCTGACCGCTGAACCGATCGTCAGGACATCCGTTGACTGTTTCCTCTCGCGGCACCTTGTTGCCTATCAATATACTCACGGAGAATTTTTTCGCCTAATCGACGGCCAGCCTCACCCAGGTCATCATTAATTTCAGGAAGGGATTTCCTCAGCTCTATGAAGCTGTCACTCTGTGCAAATTTAAGGATCTGGGTAAGTTCATCAGCATTAAACCGGCTCATCAGCTCATCGTTGTTAAGAGGCTGACCGCTTTCCACAACAGAAAAAATAATGCTAAAGAACCGCTTGATTGCCGAATTCTCCGAGAACTGTTCAAGTTCACGGATATGATCATATGATAAATGTTGTGCATAGACCTCGGCGGCCAAAACTTCGAAGTCCTCTCCTTTGAGATCGGCAAAAGCACGACTCATTAAATCCGTCATGCCTGGCTGTTTCTCACGCATTTGCTCAAAACTTCGGAAAACCCCCCGCATGGCAATTTCGCCCATGCCCACGTTATGCAGAAACCTTTTTGCGGTTGCCACATGTTCCGGTCCTGGACCCTGAACTACCGAATTCGATGCACAGGCAGATAACAAGACAAGGATTGCAATTGAGAAATAGTAACGAAATAGACTGAAACGCATGAGAAATTCTGAAAGTTGAACCATGGGACTTATAGTTTATCAACAGGGAATGGGAGGATAGATACCTTCAGCGATTGTTTTCCGGCTGAATATCCTGACGGGATTTATCCCAACCCGGATTCAGCGCACAGGAGTCTACAGCGCCTCAGGATGCAAGGGAATCGCGCAATCGCTTCAATTCCGCGAACCGGACCTTGGCCTGCTGCCACACCTCTTCTTCGGTTGCCTGGGCGAGCAGGGGCTCTCCTTGCTCGCAGATTGCATTGAGCTGATCGGGATCGAACAGGTTGACCGCCTCATTGAACTCCTCCTCGGGCGCACTGAGGAGAACGGGCAGCAACTCATCGTTGCGGATTAAGGAATCAGGATCCAGAAGGTCTGCCACCAAAGCCGTTTCCAGGAGATCATAGTGCGTGGCTCGGGCGGCCTCCTCTTGCTGTAGTTCCTGGTGTGCAACGGTATCGTTGCCCGCACCCTTCCACACCGAACGCATGATCACTTCGACCAATTTTCGGATCGCCTCTTTATTAGGCGATTGATCATCCGCAAGACGGCAGGCCTGCTCGTAGTACTTGTCCAGCCTTTCCTTGAGATCCAGGATAACCTCACTCTGCTCATGGGGACCCAATGCGATGGCCTCTCCGACCAGTTTGCGAAGATCGACAATGTAGGCTACCAACTCTTCATGATCGAGTCGTTGGGCCTCCGTCAGCTCACCCTGGGTCAACTGCCGCTCCTGCTCTGGAAACAGCGGGTTGTTGTATTTGCGCATCGCATGACGCTCGTGCCGACCTGGCATCTGGCTAAACAGCAGATTCATCTTGCCCTCTGATCCTCAATATCCGATCCGTTAAATCCTCTATTTGTACCACGAAAAACCCGTTGAAGACCCTTTTTGGACAATAACCACACCCGCCTGATCAGTACGAAACCATAATTTCACCATCTGATTCCCGGTCACATACCCCGCCTATCATTACCGACGGAGGGATTGCAGGTGAGTCATTTCCCCTGCTTTATGAGGGGTACGGCAACATGCCAAACCCTTGAAGGATTTCAAAATGACCCTACATTTCCTTGACTTAGGTCAGTTCATGCAGACCCGTGAGGCATTAACCTTTTAGTTACCCGGTCATCATGGGCCGTATGACACAGGCCGTTTCAGAAGCGGTCTCATCGGTCGAGACGCATAAGTTTGTTCAAGTCACAAATTCGGAGGACTTCGCCATGTTAGGTAGTGATAAAGCCATCGTGGGTGCAATCGCCATTCTTATCCTGGGTATCGTGATCTCGGTGGTAATCGGTTGATCCAATCAGGGCGGGTTCATCCCGCCCTGATTCGTTACACCACCGGCAGACTACGGCTGCATCACCCGGTTTAAAAACCCGGCGGTGACCGTATCCATGGTTTTCACATGGGTATCGAACCAGGGCAGCCAGGTCTCATAGAGGAATTCCGCCAGAACCGCCGCATCCCGGTCCTGCTGCCAGGTCTGTTCAACCCGGGATAACTGAGTCAACATCTGGTCGTGTTCCCCTTTGTGCACCGGAAAAGGCGGGAACCCGTGAATCTCCATGATGCGGTTCTCACCTTCGAAATGTTCCCGGGTGTGGGATATCCATGCCGCCAGGCATTGAGAAATCGCCGCGTCATCGGCGAGACCGTCTGCTCCGGCGACCAACTGCTCGCCGAGTGCGTTGACCAACGCGATCTCTTCACGGTGTACGGCATTCATCAGCTCAAGTTCGACACGGGGCAATTTGTCAGGATCTACCACCGGTAATCTGTCTGTGTTCACAGGCTTCTCTCTACAGGATACAAAATGGCGGGGCATGTTACTGCAACCAGCAGACGTATCCATTGATGGTTATCAAGAATCGTTTTTCGCTCTCCCTGTAATCGACACACGCTCAGGCACGGCGCACCAGGTTTTCAAGCGCCATTTCCAGCTCCGGAAAGCGGAACTGGAAGCCCGATTCAGGCAGGCGTTTTGACACCACCCACTGACCCCGGGTCATGGCTTCGGCCGCTTCACCAAACAGCACTCTGAGCATCGCATAGGGAATCCGCATTATTACAGGGCGGTGCAGGATCTGCCCCAACAGGCGGGAGAAGATCTCATTGGTTACCGGTTTGGGCGCCGAAAGATGGAATACACCCACAAGACCAGGCTCTTTCAGCGCGAACAGGTAGGCGTCCACCAGATCGTCCACATGAATCCAGGAAAAGGACTGCTGACCGTCACCAATGGGACCACCCAACCCCATCCGGAACGGGGTGAGTAACTGCTTCAGCAGACCACCGTCCGACCCCAGTACCAGCGCGAGACGAAAGATCAGAGTATGAATACCCAGGTTTTCCGCCTCCCGGGCCGCCGCTTCCCAGTCTTTCGCCAGTCTGCCGAGAAAGTCTACCGCATTCGGGAGATCATCCTCGGTATAGCGTCCCTGATCGTCAAAGGCGCCGATAGCAGAGGTCGAAATAAACGTCTTGGGACGGACCTCAAGGGATGCCATGGCCGTAACCAATTGCCGGGTGGTTTCGACCCGACTCGACACCATGGTCTGTTTATATTGATTCGTCCAACGTCGGTTGATGGGCTCACCGGCCAGATTGATCACGGCATCACAGCCTTGAAGCCGATCGCTCAGATGGGATACCGACGGGTTGAAATCCACCCGGCGCAAGGCCACGACCTGATGGCCCTGGCGCTTCAGAGCACGCACCAGGTGCCGGCCCACAAAACCGCTGGCACCGCTTATGGCGATCTTCATATCAATCTCCGTGTCACGGCTTGGGCCGGATCCGAGGGTTAGGCAATCAGCAATTCATAGGCTAGCACCCGATATCCGTTTCCGCATCAAACCCCGGATTAATCGCCTCGTACAGGGCCGAATAGTCATCCTCCCCGTAACCCGCCTCCTGCCCCTTGATCAGGACATTCAGCGTGGCATTGGCAACCTCCGCATTCATTCCCGAGGATTCCGCCACCTGCTGGAACAGACGCACATCCTTGATCAGATGTTTGAGTGGAAAATTCGCCTTGGTATAGTCATGCTCTTGGTATTTCTGCAGTTTTTTGTCAAAGGTCGGCGCATACAGGGCGCTCTCCCGAAGCAGTTTCATGAACTGTTCGACTTCCACCCCTTCCGCCTTGACCAACCCGAGACTCTGGGAAAACCCCACCGTCAGGGCCGCGATTAACTGGTTCATGGCGAGCTTCACCGCGGCGGCCTGACCCACATTGCCCACCCGATCGACCTCCTTGCCCAAACCCCGAAACAACAGCAGGCAGTGATGGTAGACCGACTCGGGCCCGGCGGCCATGACGATCAGTTCACCCGCCTGTGCCTCCGGTATACTCCCCAGCACCGGAGCCTCGAGATACTCTCCGCCAGATGCCTGAACCTGTTGCGCGAGCGCCCGGCTTTCATCCGGCGAGATGGTGCCCATCTGGATCACCGTCTTACCCTCCAGGTGCCCATCCAGGTCGGGGGAGAAAAGTACCGAATCAATAGCCTCGGCATCACTCAGGGTCAATAGCAGCAACTCATTGTTGTCCACCGCTTTGCGCAGATCCGCCTCGATCGGTATGCCTTCGGATTTCGCCTGCTCGAGCCGGGAAAGTGTACGGTTCCAGGCCGTGACTTCATGCCCCTTCTGGATCAGACGGTGCGCAATCGGCAGACCCATCAGACCCAATCCCAGAATCGTGACTCGCATAGCTTCGACCTCAGGTTGATGCGTGGTAGGGAAGACTCAATTCATGAACCGCCTCGACAAACGCTCCGGCATGTTCCGGATCGATCTCCGGATGGATTCCGTGTCCCAGATTGAACACATGCCCGGTACCCTGTCCGTAGCTGGCAAGAACCTGTGCCACCTCCTCACGGATCCGCTCCGGTGAGGCATAGAGGGTGCAGGGATCCAGGTTGCCCTGGAGTGCGACCCGGTCACCCACCCGGCGGCGCGCGTCCGCCAGGTCCAGTGTCCAGTCGATTCCCAGGGCGTCGCAACCGCTGTCGGCCATGCTTTCGAGCCAGAGACTGCCTCCCTTGGTAAACAGAATAGTTGGTATTCGCCGGCCGTCCGACTCCCGGGTAAGGCCCTGCAGAATCCGCCGCATGTAATCGAGGGAAAAATGCTGGTAGTGCTGCGGGGTCAGGACCCCGCCCCAGGTGTCGAAGATCATCACCGCCTGGGCTCCCGCCTCGATCTGCGCATTGAGGTAGTCCGTCACCGCTGTGGCGACCTTGTTCAGCAGCTGATGCATCAGATCCGGTCGATCGAACATCATGCGTTTCACCTTGGAGAAGTTCTTCGTCCCGCCCCCTTCGACCATGTAGGTGGCGAGGGTCCAGGGACTGCCGCTGAAGCCGATCAGTGGTACCCGTCCGTCGAGATCCCGGCGGATCGTGCGCACCGCATCCATGACATACCCCAGGTCGCTGGCCATATCCGGGAGTCCCAAGGCATCCACCGCCGCCTCGTCAATGACCGGGCGTTCGAAATGGGGCCCTTCCCCCTCGGTGAAGTAGAGACCCAGACCCATGGCATCAGGCACGGTGAGGATATCCGAGAACAGAATGGCCGCATCCAGTGGGTAACGCTCCAGGGGTTGCAGCGTCACTTCACAGGCCAATTCCGGATTGCGGCACAGATCCATGAAACTACCCGCCTTGGCGCGTGTCGCACGGTACTCCGGCAGATACCGCCCGGCCTGGCGCATCATCCAAACCGGGGTCATGTCGACGGGTTCGCGCAATAGGGCACGAAGAAAACGGTCATTTTTCAGTGGCGTCACGGAAAAGATCCTTTAGCAGCATTTTTTGGTATAAAGAACAGCTGATTGTACACGCAAACGCCGCCCGCTTCTGTACACCCGACAGGGCGAGCCGAATGTCCGGCCAAGCCGATACTGAATCGAATATAAGAAAACCCCCAATACTGTCACCATGACCCAAATCAAGCAGATCATCCTCTCGAAAAAAGACGCTCTGGCCAGCGCAATCGGTGAACCTCTGTCGAAACTGGCCAGTTTATGCGCACCGGTCTGGGAGGATGCGGATCGCCTGGATGAGGTGCTGCAGCAGCACATCGCGGAGATCACCCATTGTGAATTTCTCTACGCCTGGGATCTGCAGGGCCAGGAGATATCCTCATTGGTCAGCGCCGATGGCCGGGACCTCGGCTGGCGGGGAAGAGACCTTTCGAGCCGCCCCTACCTGAAGAACAATCTCCCTTTCAAAGGCATCATGCTCTCATCGGTCTATCACAGCCAGTTTTCACAACGGGAATGTGTCACTGCGCTGCAGGCGGTTCGTCAGAAAGAAGCACTCATGGGGTTCATTGCCGCCGATTTCTCCCTGGACAAACTGGCTGATGGCAATGATACAGTGGAGAGTCTGCCGACATGGCAGCAGTTCAAAGGCGATCCCGCGGTCAGAGGCCAGCTGTTCATGCAGCACAGGATTCAGAGCCGTCTCGATGAGCACATCGATTCGGTCAACAACACGGTCTATGATCTGATCACCGAACACGGCATCTTTCACTGCAAAATCCACTACTCAAGTGGACGCTGCTCGTTCTGGCAAATCGAGGATCCCTATACCTATCACATTCACGGGGTCGAGGAGATCATCGATACGGACATCGTGCTGGCCTATTCCCTGCACCCGTATCCGCAACGCGCCAAGGTCAGCCGGGAACAGTTGCGCATAATCCTGGAGCAGTTCAAAGCACTGCGCTTCGCCGATGAAACCATCTACCTGCGCAGTGCATCGATCAATATTATGAACGGGATGTTGGGATTGACCTTCTCCTGCGACGGTTCCCACTACATGCCGGTAGCGGAATTCCTCGAGAAAAGTATCAACTTCTGGTTCGGTTGAATCGGCTCAAGGCACTCGATAGTTGGCCTGGGTCACCAGATCCACGCCGCACTCCAGGTTTTCGACCCAGTCGATGAACTCCTTGACCACCTTCTTGCCGATAAAGGCGCGCCCGTGCTGCGGCACGATCATATCGATGTCGAGTTGCCGAACCATGTTGGCCCACAGACGACAGACCTTGTTGGAATTCATATAGCGTCGGTGGAAACCCTCCATGTAGGGAAGGATGTCCGAGAGCTTGCGGATCGGCGCATTGAGATCCCCCGGTGGCAGATTGGCGCCGAGATCGCCAGAGAAGAGAATCCGGCTGAGGGGATCATAAAACTGAAAATTGCCTTCTGCATGGAGAAAGTGCGCCGGCAAGGCCTTCATACGGATGTTGCCGAGCTGCAGATTGGTACCCTCATCCGGAATCGGCACAACCCGGTCGACCAGGCGACCCGGTCGGGTGAAATGGGGAATGAAGCGTTCCCACAGCGCCGGCACCACTACCTTGCAATCGGTACCGACCAGCCACTTGTTGACCGACGCGACGATGTCCGGATCCTGATGGGAGGCCACCACGTAGTCCAGCTTTTTTACGTTCATGTAGTCACTGATCGCCATGAACAGCCGGGAATAGGTCAACTCACCGCCCGGATCGATCAGCGCCGCATGCTGGTGATCGTAGATTAGAAACTGATTGGCTTGCACTGCTTCGCCGGAAACCAAATCCCTGAATGCCACGCAGATGTGGCTACCGTTATTGAATAACTCAACTGACATAATGGTATGACTTCATTAAGTGTGACTGGACTGGTGGTGCATGGCATCATCCTTGACTCGAGATACCGGCAGTTAGCGACCAGAGCCGCCAAATCTTTACTAAACCTCAGTATATTACAAATAACCCCTCTTGATTAACAGGTCTGAAAAGTTAATTTCAAGTTCCTGGGAGCGTTCCTTTCCCCTAGTATAGGACCCTACACCAGAGTACCCCGCCACCGATTCTGTAACATTCGGAAACTCCCCCAATACACCAGAACAAGGGGTGGCTTGGAGTCGACAGCCTGCCATCGGATCACAACATCTCATCGCTGCTCACCCATGGCTGGGACCTCTCACCCGGAGAGGCTCGCGCATTACAGGATCGTCTCAGAGATCAGGTGATCAAGCGGGACGACTTTCCCCCCTTGCAATACGTCTGCGGTACGGATGTGGGGTTCGAACAGTCCGGCCGCACCACCGGTGTATGTTTCCGTGGGTTCAGGGCTTCTATGGGTTGCGAATATGCTCAATGTAACGAGGCCGGTCATCCAGCTCCAGCCGGACACCCTCCGCCCAGGCCTTGAGGGGTTGCTGATCCCGAATCCGCAGGTCGCAACGGGCTCGGCCCTGGCTCTGTAATGGGATGGGAATCATATCTCGGTAGGTATAGACGTTCTCACCCACATCCCCTCCGTCACAAATACAGGGACAAGCGGGCAGCGTGGTTTCCAGCTCCGCGTTCTCATAGATCAGCGCGCCGGCCTGCCACCAACGGGTCCGCTCCTCCGAGCCGCTCATGGTCTTGATGATAATGACACGGGAAAAACGGATCGTCAGTTTGCCTGCTTCGAAAGTAATCGCTTCAATTTCACTACCTGGCAAATCGATCGTACTGGAGTCCATAGTGCTTACCTACAACTTGATTCACGCATTGTCTCTGCCGGTTGACGAGCAACATCGTCACAGCGGCTATCGGGCCCATTACCTCTCCCCCTATTCAGCCACCGGTCAAGGGCCCGCATCATATACCGGCGAGCCGTTCAGGCTACCACACAATTCATGACGGATCAGATATCCTCGAGTCCCAACTCCTTGATCTTGCGGGTCAGGGTGTTGCGTCCCCAACCCAACAGCCGGGCCGCATCCTGGCGCTTGCCCGCGGTGTGCTCAAGGGCGGTTTCGATCATGATGGTCTCAAATTCGGGTTCCGCTTCATTGAGGATTCCTTCCTGCCCCTCCTGCAAACGGTTCTTGACCCAGCGTCGCAGCAACTGCCGCCAGTCATCCGGGGAGGATCGGGTCTCATCGGTCTCTTTCAGCTCCGCGGGAAGATCGTCGATATGAATCTCCTGTCCCGATGCCATCACGGTCAGCCAACGGGCCGTGTTCTCCAATTGGCGGACATTACCCGGCCACTCCAGCAGTGCTAGGTAGCGCTCGGCTTCCGGCAGCAGAACCTTGCTTTCAACCGCCAGCTCCTCGGCCGCGCTCTTGAGGAAATGCTTCAACAGCAGCGGGATGTCTTCCCGACGCTGCCTGAGCGCAGGCAGATGGATGCGTATGACATTCAAGCGATGAAACAGATCCTCACGAAACGAACCCTGTTTCACCAGTCCCTCGAGATGCTGATGGGTCGCTGCGATGATGCGCACATCCACCTTGATCGGTTCATGCCCGCCAACCCGATAGAATTCGCCGTCGGCCAATACCCGCAGCAGACGGGTCTGCAACTCCGCCGGCATATCACCGATTTCATCGAGAAACAGGGTGCCCGTATCCGCCTGTTCAAAACGGCCCACTCGGCGGCTCTGCGCACCGGTAAAGGCGCCACGTTCATGACCGAAGAGTTCCGATTCCATCAGATCCCTGGGAATCGCGGCCATATTCAAGGCAATGAACGGACCGCTCGCGCGACTGCTGTGGCGGTGCAGGGCATGAGCCACCAGTTCCTTGCCGGTACCCGATTCCCCATTGATCAACACCGTGATGTTGGAGCGTGCCAAACGACCGATCGCGCGAAACACCTCCTGCATCGCGGGGGCTTCGCCGATGATCTCCTTGGCTCGCTCCTGGTCCTCCAGGTCGGTTTTGTCTTCCACGGTCTTCTGCTGACGACAGGCCCGACGAATCTGTTGAATGGCATCATCTACATCGAAGGGCTTTGGCAGGTATTCGAAGGCTCCGCCGTGATAGGCGGACACCGCGCTCTCAAGATCCGAGTGCGCCGTCATGATGATCACCGGAAGTGTGGGGTAACGGGCATGCAGGAGTTCAAGCAACTCCAGCCCATCCATCCCGGGCATCCGGATATCGGAAACGATCACATCCGGCTGACCTTTGTCGAGTGAGCTCAGAACCTTGTCCGCGCTCTCGAAACTGGTCACCTCCATCTCTGCTTTTTCCAGGGTCTTCTCCAATACCCATCGAATCGAGCGATCGTCATCGATCACCCAAACTCGGCATGCTCTATCCATCTACCTGCTCCAAGGGAAGTAAAACTCTAAACACGGTTTCACCGGGTTTACTGGTAAATTCAATCAATCCCTGGTGGCGATTGATCAGTGTCTGGGAAATCGACAGCCCCAAGCCCATGCCGTCACTACCCGACACCAGGGGAAAAAACACACGCTCCTGCAGTTCCGGGGGGATACCCGGGCCGTTGTCGGTGATTTCAATGGAGACCACCAGACGGTGGCGGATGTTGCCGATGGTGAACTGACGCAGAATACGGCTGTTGATACCCAACAACCCATTGGGACCGGCCGCCCTAACCCCGTTACGGATGATGTTGAGGAAGGCCTGGATCAACTGATCCATATCACCGGTCAGATTCGGAATACTCGGATCATAGTTCTTCGTGATGACCAGGTTGGCGCCGGCCTCTGCCTTTGTCAGAACACAGACCCTTTCCAGTACCTGGTGGATATTCACCGGTTTCATTTCGGGAATCCGATTGGGCCCGAGCATCGTATTAACCAGATTCTGCAGGCGATCCGCCTCTTCAATGATGATCTGGGTGTACTCCGTCAAGGACTCATCGGGCAGCTCCCGCTCCAGCAGTTGCGCCGCTCCGCGTAAGCCACCCAGGGGATTCTTGATCTCATGGGCCAGACCTCGCACCAGAGCACGGCTGGCCTGATTACGGGCGAGAATCTGCTCTTCCCGGGTAATCCGCAACTGGCGGTCGACCTGTTGAATCTCCACCAGAAACTCGTTGATGGTCTGTCCCAAACGGACGGGTATCACCGTACAGTCCACGGTGATCTCCTGGTTTTCGTGGAGTTGCAGTTGATGTTCCCGCTCGGTGAAGGGCTGTCCGGTCTCCAGGGAGCGCATTAGGTTGGACTGTACGATATCTCCGGAGCAATGAATCAACTCATCGGCCTGGGTACCAATCACCTTGCGGGCACTGACGCCGAACAACATTTCAGCAGCCGAGTTGATATAGCGCAGATTGAATTCGCGATCGAAGAGCAGGATGGCCGTACTGAGATTTTCGAGGACCCGCCTCTCCATATTGCTTTTGGGTGGATAGGAGTTCATGGCATCTTATTAGCAATAAACGCACCAAAAAATCCGTCACTCAATGACACAGAAACATGACAGAGACAATTCCCCTAACAAACCGACAATATCCTCAACTTACGGGGAAAAATTCGGATATGCCAACCGGTGTGAAGGTGTGTACAGAAACAGGAGTCAGGGCTCAGCACCGGATGCTATGCACTATTATAGTGCAAAAAGGAAATACCGGACCACCCGGGTCGCTTCGGTATCTCATCGAGTCTTAGCCAGACAATGGACGTGGGTGGCGAAGCGTTCGGGCGTCGGGATGACGGTGATTTTCTGGCTTCAGTTAAGTGCTATTCCCGTTTGGGAGAAATCACTCGAGAGCTTGCTGACGGAGGTCGAAACGGATGCTGTTGGACTGTTTCAACACATTACCCTCTTGATCGCGAATTTCGGCTTTCAGGGTATGGTTGCCTCGCACCAGGTTCTGCAGTACCAGCTGGGTAGTTTTAATCGCAGATTTCAGCTGGGTACCGTCCACGGACAGATAGATTTCGTGACCTTCCTGGAGCGGAGGTGTCAGGGAAATTCCCACGGAAACGGAAGATTCCGCACTGCGAATGGTGTCGTTGTCAGCGGGCTGGACAATTGCGAAATCGGTATATCCCGCGCTGTCCCCGTCCTGAGACTGGCCTGCCAGTTGTTTTGGGTCCACGCCACCCTTCTTTATTTCGTCATGCACCCGTATGCTTTCCGCCCCGGGTTGATAAGTCTCGGAATAGATCACCTCGCCGTCGGCGTTGACCCATTTATAGACATCCCGGGCAAGCAGGGGTTGAGAAAGTACAAGGGTTAAAACAAGGATGAGTATGCGCATAGCCCTAGCATAGACAGGCTTGGCTGTGGAGACAAGCGATTCAGTTCTCAAAAAAGGCGCCTCCCCGAGGGGGAGGCGTGGTTTGATAAGGATTCAGATCAGAGACTGTAGTACATGTCGAATTCCACCGGATGGGTGGTCATGCGCATGATGGTCACCTCATCCATCTTCAGGGCAATGTAGCCGTCGATCAGATCATCGGTGAAAACGCCACCCGCGGTAAGAAAACCTCGATCCGCATCCAGGGCATCCAGCGCCATATCCAGGCTATGACAGACGGTCGGGATACTGGCCGATTCTTCGGCCGGCAGGTCATACAGATCCTTATCCATGGCCTCACCGGGATGGATCTTGTTCTGAATACCATCCAGACCGGCCATCATCATAGCGGAGAAGGCCAGATAGGGGTTGGCGGTCGGATCGGGGAAACGCACCTCAATACGCCGGCCTTTGGGGCTGGACACCCAAGGAATACGAATCGAAGCGGAACGGTTGCGTGCGGAGTAGGCCAGCATGACCGGTGCCTCGAAGCCGGGAACCAGACGCTTGTAGGAGTTGGTCGAAGCATTGGTGAAGGCGTTAAGGGCGCGGGCATGCTTGATGATACCGCCTATGTAATAGAGTGCGGTTTCGGACAGGCCGCCGTATTGATCACCGGCGAAGATGTTCTCCCCGCCCTTGGACAGGGACTGGTGGACATGCATACCGGAACCGTTGTCGCCGACCAGTGGCTTGGGCATGAAGGTGGCGGTTTTGCCATAGGCATGAGCCACGTTCCAGGTGCAGTATTTCTGGATCTGTACCCAATCGGCGCGCTCCACCAGGGTGCTGAACTTGGTGCCGATCTCGCACTGACCGGCGGTGGCCACCTCGTGATGATGTACTTCCGTGGGGACCCCCATCTCTTCCATGGCCAGGCACATGGCACTGCGCAGGTCGTGGAGGGAATCGACCGGCGGAACCGGAAAGTAGCCGCCCTTGACGCCGGGACGGTGACCGATGTTGCCGTCCTCATAGACTCGCTCGGAGTTCCACTCGGCCTCTTCGGAATCGACCTTGACCATGGAACCGCTCATGTCGACACTCCAGCGAACATCGTCAAGGACGAAGAATTCGGGCTCGGGACCAAAGTAGGCGGCATCAGCAATCCCGGTGGATGCCAGATAGACCTCGGCGCGCTTGGCCAGGGAACGGGGGTCGCGTTCGTAGCCCTGCATGGTGGAAGGTTCGAGGATATCGCAACGGATGATCAGGGTATTCTCATCCGAGAAGGGATCCATAACCGAGGAAGCATCTTCAGGCATCAGGATCATGTCGGATTCATTGATGCCCTTCCATCCCGAGATGGACGAACCGTCGAACATCTTGCCGTCGGTGAAAAAATCCTCCTCGACCTGACTGCTGGGCAGGGTCACATGCTGTTCCTTGCCACGGGTATCGGTGAAACGCAGATCGACGAATCTCACGTCATTGTCTTTGATCATCTTCAGGGCTTTCAACGCCATCTTATTCTCCAGGAATGTTGAGTGATTCCAGACTGTTTGCACAGCCGCGGTTCAGTGGTTTTGGTGAACGAAATATGCAACCTGTTTCTGGTGTGATCCGAAAAGACGCAGCCATGACCCCTCACGCACCAAACTAGTGCTATCCGAACCAGATCCTCACAGAGCGGAAAAATCCGGACTCTTCGATACCTTTCTGGTAGAACTGAATCAATGCGTCGGCATGGGATTGTGAGATATAACAACTTAGGGGCAGATAGAGATCGATATCTATGCCCCCGGACAGATAGTGCAGCACCATGCGCATGCGTTGGTGATAACACTCCAGCCCGGACCAGTGTGTTTCCAGTAATCCCTCGGCCTCCCGTCTCAGCGGCAGATTCGCGCAGGAGGGGCCCTCCTCATCGTCCTCCGGATCGATGTGTACCGTAACATCTTCCAACACGTCGACTTTGTCAATCAGGCCATACTGTACAACTTCCGCGATACGATGTCCTTCCGAAACACTCAGCCAGGGATCGACCTGAACATGCACATCCGCCAGGGCGTGTCCGCCCAGTTTCCGGGTTCTCAGCATATGAACGCTTTTTACACCCGAGACACTACCGATTACCTCCCGTATCTGCCCCAGCGCTTCCTCCTCCAGGCCCGCGTCCGCCAGTTCATGGGTTGCATTCCAGCCCAGACTCCATCCGATCTTTACCACCATCAGTCCCACCAGCACTGCTGCGATGGCATCCAGGTAGGGCAAACCGACCATGGTGCCGCCGATACCCAGCAACACCACGACGGATGAGACCGAGTCGCTGCGATGGTGCCAGGCGTTGGCGCGCAGCAGATCCGAGTTGATCAGGTTACCCAGATGGCGGGTGTAGAAAAACAGGGCTTCGTTAGCCAGGATGGAGAAAGCCGCCACGTAGAGTGTCACGACTTCGGGCACGAGCAACTCCTCCGGGGCGAACAATCGTTCTCCGGCATCGAAGATAATGCCGACACCCACCGCGACCAGAATTGCCCCCAACACCAGGGTACCGATGGTTTCGAAACGTCCGTGCCCATAGGGATGTTCGGCGTCCGGTGCTTCGCTGGCATGACGCGCCGCGAACAGCACCAGGGCGTCGGTCAGCAGGTCCGACAGGGAGTGAATACCGTCAGCGATGAGCGACTGAGAATGACCCAACAGTCCGAACACCACCTTGAGCACTGCGAGCAGAGAGTTGGTCACGGCACCGACCAGGGCTGCCCGGCGACTCATCTCATAGCGGCCTTCACGGTTCATGATGCGGCTTCACCGGCTACTTCTACCACCACGATGTACTCACCTGCTTCGGTTTTCGCTTCGATCACCCTGTGACCATTGATCCGGGACCAGGCCGGAATATCATTCAAGGCACCTGGATCCGTGCATACCGCCTCGACCCGGCTGCCCGGGGGCAACTGCTCGATGGCATTCTGCACCCGAATCACCGGCATGGGACAGAGCAGTCGACGACAATCGATCCTATGCACCATCAGATCAGCCAATCCTTGGGAATTTCGTGAGGCTTGAGCGGAGCCACCCGAATCGAGCGGGTCTCTCCGCCCAGCGGTGTATAGGCCAGTTCCACCTCATCCGCGTCACGTCCCTGACTGTAGCGGGAGACCAGGCGTGCGATCAACTCGATATCCGAATCGACGATCTCACCGTCGATCAGCGCCAAGGGTCCTCCGTGACTCAGGGTTTTGATGTGCGGATAGCTGTTGCGATATCCCTGCAGAAAGTTGGCCTCCCCCTCCTCCCGAGCGATGATGATCTTGAATCGGGGCGAAGGTCTCAGGTGACGTCCGACCTTGAGCAGCATAATATCGTCCATATCGTAATCCCGCCGGCCCCGTGCCTGCCAGAGATCCCGCAACTTGATGCTGTACTGTTCATCGGTAAGAAAGCAACACCCCCCCGCCGGCTGGGCATAGTCCTCGATACCCAGGCGCGCCGCCAGGGCCATCTGCGGCTTACGGGAACGCCCGGAGAAGTCGAACAACTGCTCCCGAACCACCCAGCCTTCCCGCTCGGGGCGGGTTTCCGGCAGGTTTTTCGCGCACAGGGGTCGCAGTAGCAGATCCTGGGCCCCCGACTCCTGGGAAACCACCGGCATGGTATCCTTGCGCTGGGACATGGGACGCTGGCCCACCACTTCCCCGGTGATGATGAAATCGAAGCCGTGCTCGGCGATCCACTCATGGGCCTTGCGCACCATGAACACCTTGCAGTCGAGACAAGGGTTCATATTTGCCCCATAGCCGTGCTTGGGATGAATCAGGATCTCCTTGTACTCCTCCACGATATCCACGATATGCAGCTTGATACCCAGCTGTTCAGCCACCCACAGGGCATTGTTGCGCTTATTCTTGCTCTGATCCCGCTTACGTATCGCATGGGTATGGCCCTCTACACAGAAACCGGTGTAGAAGTTGATCCCCTCGACATGCACCCCCTGATCCTGAATGACCCGGGCAGCCAGGAGGGAATCGAGTCCCCCGGAAATCAGGGCGACCGCCTTTCTCTGCTCACTCATGAATATGATTTACCCGCAAAATCCTAAGTATACCGCGAAACCTGCCCAATAGACCCTAGTACGGATTAGCCAACCCTATAGCGCATCGCTATACTGTCGCATTTTCATCCAGCACAACGGAGTCTCGATGTGACCTCTGCATCAACATCGAATCGGCACAACGTCCAGACTTTTCAAGGCCTGATCCTGGCACTTCAGGAGTATTGGGCCGGTCAGGGATGCGCGATTCTGCAACCCTATGATATGGAGATGGGGGCCGGTACCTTCCACACCGCCACCTTTCTGCGTTCCATCGGCCCCGAGCCCTGGAATGCCGCCTATGTACAGCCCTCGAGACGTCCCACCGACGGCCGCTATGGGGAGAATCCCAACCGGCTGCAACACTACTATCAATTTCAGGTGGTGCTGAAACCCTCGCCCAAGGATATTCAACAGCTCTATCTGGGCTCCCTTGAGATGCTCGGCATCGATCTCAAGGTACACGACATCCGCTTTGTCGAGGACAACTGGGAGTCACCGACCCTGGGTGCCTGGGGCCTCGGTTGGGAGGTTTGGCTCAATGGCATGGAGGTTACCCAGTTCACCTATTTCCAACAGGTCGGCGGTTTGGACTGTCGCCCGGTGGCCGGTGAAATCACCTATGGCATCGAGCGCATCGCCATGTATCTGCAGGGGGTCGAAAGCATCTTCGATCTGGTCTGGACCGAGGGTCCGCAAGGTGTGGTCACCTATCGTGATGTCTACCACCAGAACGAGGTCGAGCAGTCCGCCTACAACTTTGAACACGCCGACGTGGACTACCTTTTCGGCCACTTCGATCAGTGTGAAAAGGAGTCCCGTAAACTGATCGAACTCGGTCTTCCCCTGCCGGCTTATGAACAGGTCCTGCAGGCCTCCCACAGTTTCAACCTGCTGGATGCGCGTCATGCGATATCGGTCACCGAGCGACAGCGGTACATTCTGCGGGTACGCACCCTGGCGCGGGATGTGGCCCAGGCCTACTACGACGCCCGGGAACGTCTCGGTTTTCCCATGTGCAAGACGATCACGGAGGCCACCCATGACTGATCACGCCGATCTGTTGTTCGAACTGGGTACCGAGGAACTGCCCCCAAAGGCCCTGAAACGGCTTGCCATGGCCCTTTCGGAATCTTTTATCGCAGGCTTGCAACAGGCCAGTCTCAAGCATGGACCGAGCGAAATATTTGCCACACCGAGACGCCTCGCCGTACTGATCCATGACTGCGCCCTGCATCAACCGGATCGGGAAA
Organism: Candidatus Thiodiazotropha sp.; assembly: GCA_050291245.1. Lineage (GTDB taxonomy): Bacteria > Pseudomonadota > Gammaproteobacteria > Chromatiales > Chromatiaceae > Thiodiazotropha. Next base: position 53,164 of record JBNKJP010000061.1, read on the forward strand.
TCGAACGCCGAGGCCCTGCAATCCAGGCCGCCTATGACGCATCCGGCCAACCCACGAAAGCGGCTGAGGGTTTTGCCCGATCCTGTCAGACATCGGTGGATCAGCTCGAAACCCTGAAGACCGACAAGGGCGAGTGGCTGGTGTTCCGTACCCAGGAGACCGGTCAACCCGCTGCCGACCTGCTGCCGGAAATCGCCAACCAGGCACTGGGTAAACTGCCCATTCCCAAGCGCATGCGTTGGGGTGACTCGGAAGCACAGTTCGTACGCCCTGTGCACTGGTTGGTTTTTCTGCTCGGCAATGATGTGGTGCCCTGCACCTTACTCGACGCGCAGGCCGACCGTCAGACCTACGGCCATCGTTTTCATCATCCCTCCGCGATCACCCTGTACAGTCCCGAGGATTACGCCTCGGTGCTGTATGATATGGGCAAGGTCATCGCCAGTTTCGATCAACGCCGTGCGCGTATCGAACAACTCGTGAAAGAGTCCGCGGCAACCCTAGGCGGACAAGCGGATCTGGACCCGGATCTGCTCGACGAGGTCACCGCGCTCAACGAATGGCCGGTACCCATCTCAGCCAGCTTCGAATCCCGTTTCCTGGAAGTACCCCAGGAGGCCCTGGTGGCCACGATGAAAGGCAATCAGAAGTATTTCCCGCTGTTTAACAATGACGGGAAACTGATGAATCACTTCATCACCATCGCCAACATCGACTCCCCCAAACCTGAGGTGATTCGGGAAGGCAATGAGCGGGTTATCCGACCCAGATTGGCCGATGCGATGTTTTTCTGGCAACAGGATGGCAAGAAAAGTCTGGAGCAGCGACTCGATTCTCTCCATCAGGTCGTCTTCCAAAAACAGCTGGGAACCATGTATGACAAGTCCCAGCGGGTAGCCAAGCTTGCGGAACTCATCGCCATCGAAATCGATGGGGATCCTGACCTGGCGCACCGGGCGGGACTGCTGAGCCGTTGTGACCTGATGACCGACATGGTGTTCGAATTTCCTGAAATGCAGGGCATCATGGGTCGCTACCAAGCGGGTCGTGATGGGGAAAATCCTGAACTTGCCCAGGCGCTCGACGAGTTCTACATGCCCCGTTTTTCCGGCGACGAGTTACCGAAGACCCGTACAGGTATCGCGATTTCCCTGGCCGAAAAGCTCGACACTCTGGTCGGCATCTTCGGCATTGGTCAAAAACCGACCGGAGATAAGGACCCCTTTGCCTTGCGCCGGGCGGCACTCGGTGCCTTGCGTATCATTCGTGAACACGGGCTCACACTCTATCTACCCGGATTATTGTCCGCGGTTGCCGACACCATGAGTGATCGGCTCAACGACGAAGACGTGGCGGATGAGGTCTATCGCTTCATGCTTGAGCGGCTCAAGGGGATCTACCTGGATCTGGGTGTCTCTATTGACCTGTTCCAAGCCGTCACTGAAGTGGACCCGCACAACCTGGCCGACTTCGACCAACGCATCTGGGCGATGCAGGAGTTTCGCACCCTGCCCGAAGCCGACAGCCTGTCCGCCGCCAACAAGCGAATCCGCAATATTCTCAAGAAGCACACGGGCGAACTGGCCAACCGTCCCGACCCGGCCCTGTTTCAGGATCCTGCCGAGCAGGATCTGGCGGCAAAGCTCAATGAACTCGAACCCAAGGCGCAACCCCTGTTCGACAGCGGCCTCTACAGTCAAGGTCTGCAGATCCTCTCCGCCCTGCGGGAACCGATCGACAGCTTCTTTGATCAGGTCATGGTGATGACCGAGGATACGGCCCTGCGCGACAACCGGTTGGCCCTGCTCAACCAGATGGAGCAGCTGTTCCTCAGTGTCGCCGACCTCTCCTGTTTACAAAACCAGGAGAGTATCTCGTGAACCGGGATTCCTATCGAGATATGCTGGATGCGGTACAGGCGTTTCACCATAAGCACAGATTCCGGGAGACCGGTGGGGAAGAGATGACCTATCGTGTCGCACTGATGGCCGAGGAGTTGGGGGAGATCTCCTCCTGCGTCACCAAGGGAAAATCCAAGGCGGCCCTGGCCGAGGAGGTCGCGGATCTCTTCATCCTAATCATGGGAACCGCCATCGCTCAGGATTTCGACCTCAATCAGGCCTTTTGGGATAAGATGGAGAAGCTCAACCAGCGCCAATCACGCATGGTCAACGGGCGCATTAGGGTCTCGGAATTTCGCGACGTTGATTAAAGTAAGCACTTACTTACATGAAACTCATCATTCTTGACCGGGATGGTGTCATCAATGAGGATTCCGATGCCTACATCAAGAATCCGGATGAATGGCAACCCATCGAAGGCAGTCTTCAGGCAATCGCCCGCCTCAATCGGGCCGGTTACCATATCTATGTGGCCACCAACCAGTCAGGGCTTGCCCGCGGCCTATTTGATATCGAAACCCTAAACGCAATACACCGCAAGATGTTCGATGCCGTCAAGGCCGTCGGCGGACAGATCGATGCCATCCTGTTCTGTCCCCATGGTCCCGATGATCACTGCACCTGTCGTAAACCGAAAACCGGTCTCTACGAAGAGATCGGGAAACGTTGCCATACCAATCTTGAAAATGTACCGGTCGTAGGAGATTCACTGCGGGATCTTCAGGCAGCCATCAAGGTCAAGGCAACCCCCATACTGGTGCGCAGCGGCAAAGGCGAGACAACTCTGGCAAAACTGAACCGGGAACATCCGGAAATTTCCGTTTACGAAAACCTGGAACAGATGGCAGAACAGCTAATAAAAGAGAACGAATCGTAATGATCCTGCTCCGTTCCATCATCTATTTTACCTACTTAGTCCTCAATACCATCCTCATCGCGGCGCTTGGATCACTGATAGTGTGGGCCTTGCCCGGCAACAGTAAACACATCATCGATCATACCTGGAGCCGGATAAATATTTGGGGATTGCGGGTGTTCTGTGGTCTGTCGGTACGTGTGGAAGGCGCCGAAAACATCCCTGATGAAAGCTGCCTGATCCTCGCCAAACACCAGTCAGCCTGGGAAACCCTGGCCCTGATCAGCCTTATTCCCGGACCCAAATCGTGGGTGATGAAGCGGGAACTGCTCTATGTCCCTTTTCTCGGCTGGATAATAAAGGCCTTTCAACCCATCGCCATCGACAGAAAATCCGGTCGCAAAGCCATCGATCAGATCATTGAACAGGGTATCGACCGATTGAATCAGGGTAAAAAGGTTTTTATCTTTCCCGAAGGCACCCGTGTCGCCCCCGGTGAGCGAAAGCGTTACGCCATTGGTGGCGCCATGCTCGCGGAGAAATCGGGCTATCCGATACTCCCAGTCGCTCACAATGCCGGCGTCTTCTGGCGTCGCAGGGATATCCGCAAATACCCGGGCGTCGTGGATGTACGGATCGGACCCCTGATCCAGAGCCAAGGCCGAAAGGCGAGTGATCTCAACCAGGAGGTCGAGGAATGGATCGAAACAGCAGTCAGTGAGTTGCCCAACGGACGACAGGATTAAGTAAGTACTTACTTACTTGGTATCCCCCATCATTACTAAAAATTTGAAACAATATCCGTTCAAACGTCCAGATTTTCCACGGTCAAGGCATGGGTCTCGATAAAGTCCCGTCGCGGCTCCACCTGGTCTCCCATGAGTGTCGCGAAGATCTGGTCGGCACCGACCGCGTCCTCGATGCTCACCTGCAACAACCGGCGTAGATCCGCGTTCATGGTCGTCTCCCAGAGCTGTTCCGGATTCATCTCGCCCAGACCCTTGTAACGCTGCACGTGTTGTCCCTTCTTGGCATCATCCATCAGCCAATCCAGTGCCTGTTTGAAACTGCTGACCGGTTGGGTCTTTTCGCCCCGTTTCACATAGGCATCTTCACTCAACAAATCGGTCAGTTGTTCGCCAAGTTCCACGATCTTTCGGTATTCAACACTGTTAAAAAAATCAAAGGGAATCAGTCGTTCATTACCGATGCCATGCACCTTGCGGGTGAGCAGGATACCGGAATCTCCAGACTCGGCTTCATCCACACTCTTCAGAGTACAGGATTCCGAAATTCGCAGGTCTGTATTCAACCTGCTCTCTAACTCTTTGATCCAATTAGATATTTCTTCATCATTTGAAATCATGGATTCACTGAGTTTCGGCATTGTAATCAGCTTTTCCAATAGAATCGCGTCGTATCTTAAGGAAAGCCTACTGATACTGGCCATCACGGCAAGAAAACTTCGAGCCAGCTGCTCCAGGCTCTCTCCGGCAAGGGGTGGCGCGCCTTCGGTCACAATCAGGGAGGCATTATCCAGAGCGGATTGCAGAAAATAGTTATTCAGATCCTGGTCGTCCTTGAGGTACTGTTCCTGCTTTCCCTTTTTCACCTTATACAGTGGGGGTTGAGCAATATAGACATGACCCCGGTCGATCAACTCGGGCATCTGCCGATAGAAGAAGGTTAACAACAAGGTACGGATATGGGCCCCATCCACATCCGCATCGGTCATGATGATGATACGGTGATAGCGCAGTTTATCCGCATCAAACTCTTCACGGCCAATGCCACAACCCAATGCAGTGATCAGTGTGCCCACTTCCGCGGACGAGAGCATCTTGTCGAAACGGGCCTTTTCCACATTCAGGATCTTGCCCTTCAAAGGCAAAATCGCCTGATAGCGCCTGTCCCTTCCCTGCTTGGCTGATCCCCCGGCGGAATCACCCTCCACCAGATAAAGTTCTGAAAGTGCCGGATCCTTCTCCTGGCAATCGGCCAATTTTCCAGGCAGCCCGGCGATATCCAGAGCGCCCTTTCGACGGGTCATCTCCCGGGCCTTTCTCGCAGCCTCGCGAGCCCGTGCCGCTTCCACCATCTTGCCCGCGATATTTTTTGCATCACCGGGATTTTCGAGAAGGTAATCATTCAGCTTTTCGGTGAGCAGGTTCTCGACAACACCTTTGACTTCCGAGGAGACCAGTTTGTCCTTGGTCTGAGAAGAAAACTTCGGATCCGGTACCTTGACGGACAAAACAGCCGTCAAACCTTCTCGTGCGTCATCACCCGTGGTATTGACCTTTTGTTTCTTCGACAAGCCGGACTGTTCGATGTATTGGTTCAGAGTACGGGTTAGTGCCGCACGAAATCCTGCCAGATGAGTCCCCCCATCCCGTTGCGGAATGTTGTTGGTATAGCAGAAGATATTTTCCTGATACGACTCGTTCCACTGCATGGCAATTTCAACCACGATGTCGTTTCGCTCATCCGAGAAACTGAAGACCTTGTCATGCAACGGAGACTTATTCCGGTTGAGGTGCTCGACGAAGGCGATGATGCCGCCTACATATTCGAAGACATCCTCTCGTCCGGTCGCCTCCTCCTTCAACACAATCCGGATTCCGGAGTTCAGAAATGACAGCTCGCGCAGACGCTTGGCGAGTATGTCGTAGTGAAATTCAATATTGCTGAAGGTATCGCCACTAGGCAGAAAGGTAATACTGGTACCTGTCTTCTCGGTATCACCAACCGACTTCAATTCATCGTCAGGAACACCGTGGGTATACTCCTGCTCCCAGATCTTTCCGTGACGACGAATTTTCAGTTTCAGTTTTTCCGACAAGGCGTTTACAACAGAAACACCGACACCGTGCAGACCACCGGACACCTTATAGGAATTATCATCAAACTTCCCACCGGCATGAAGCACCGTCATGATCACCTCAGCAGCCGATTTCTTCTCTTCCGGGTGTTCATCAACGGGAATTCCCCGGCCATTATCACTGACTGTCACCTTTTGATCAGAGTGGATCGTTACGCGAATTTCGTTGCAATATCCCGCCAGAGCCTCATCAATAGAGTTATCAACGACCTCAAATACCATGTGATGCAAACCGGTTCCGTCATCTGTATCACCGATATACATGCCGGGACGTTTACGTACAGCATCCAGTCCCTTCAGAACCTTGATATTCGAGGAGTCATAACTCATAGGTCAATCCGTAAGTGATCAATAGAAATTCGATAAAACACCCCATTATACCTCCACAATCAGCCTACTGACGAACGATTTATACAATCAAACCCCAAAGTCTTGACTCACACGACCTTGTTCCACGTGGAACATCGTCGGAGTTTCATTAGGTACCTCCAGTCTGATTCTTTCTTCAAGAGAGGTTAAAAAGGTTTGGTATTGAGATGACTGGATATACTTGAGGATGATTTTCAGGGTGTTTGTATCAAGTTCTGCATTCAAATCATCTACTAACAGAATCGGTCTTTCCTTACGCAGTTTTTGAAACAATCTGGCTTGACCCAAGATCATAAGAATTGCCACGAGTTTCTTCTGACCTCTCGAAAATTGGTCACGAATATCTTGGCCTCTGTAGGTTAATCTAATATCTAATCTGTGTGGCCCAACACTTGTAAATCGCCTGGATTCATCGGTCCGATAGTTTTGCTCAAGGGAGTCAATTAGGGAGAGGTCTCTCTTCCAACCTTTTTGTATAGCGAGTTCCAGTCCGGATAATTGAGGGACCCATTCAAATAGTGAGTCTATCTCGCATTTCCAATGATTCAGATAGTCTGATTGAAGCCTATGTATTTGCTCGCCGGTTTCCGCCAATTGAGACGTCCATAATGGCAGATCAGGAGAGTGTTGACCTAAAAGAGCATTACGTTGTTTTAGAATTTGGCTGTATCGTGAAATCAAATCACCGAACTGTTGTTCCACGTGGAACAAACCCCAATTGAGCATCTTTCTTCTATGAACCGGACCTTCCTCTACAATCCTTTGTATATTTGGGGTGATTGTTGCTATAGGTAAGATCTTAGCCAGATCCATGAGTTTTCTGACGACAGAGCCGTTGTTGTTTACCTGGGTTGTTGATTTGTCCTTTTGTATTCCCAGGCGATTTAACAAATCTGTATCTGAAAGAATCTCTGAATAGATGTTGAGCTGATCTGACTCATGGTTGATCAGATTTTTATGTTGAGTTGTTTTCATGGCTCGTGCTCGAGCCAGTATATAGATCGATTCTAGTATGGTGGTTTTACCGGCACCATTGCATCCATGAATGATATTGATACCCTTCCCTGGGATCATCTCTGCATTTATTATGTTACGCAGATTTGTGATTCTGAGCTTTTGTATTCTCACATGCTGTTTGATGCAATGGACTAAATGCGCATAGGCATGACTACGTACTTGGTATCCTGATTGTCCTTTCCATATATAAGCGCACTACTGTTTGTGTCCTTGAGTTCCATGATGACGGTATCTTCCTTGATAGCGGATATTGCATCCAGTAGATAACCCACGTTGAAGCCAATTTTCAGCTCTTCCCCTTGATAACTGACTTCTAGTTCTTCCTCAGATTCTTCCTGTTCAGGATTGTGGGCTTGAAGTTGAAGTACATTGGGTTTGAGATGAAAGCGTATCCCCCGGTATTTCTCATTAGAGAGTATCGACGCCCGTGTGAGGGATTGTTTGAATAAAACCTTTTCCGCTTCAACTTCTTTGTCAGAGTTCGCTGGCATGACCCGTTGATATTCCGGGAATCGCCCATCAATCAGCTTAGAGGTGAATACCGAGTGTTCAAGCAGTACTTTGATGTAGCTGTTACTCAGTTCGATTTTGATTTCCTTATCCTGGTGAGAGAGTAATCGACTGAGTTCTATGACCGCCTTTCTAGGTAGGATAACCTGCAGATTGGCTGCCTCCTCAAGGGCCAATTTCTTCTGGCACATGGCCAGGCGATGACCATCGGTTGCGACAGTCCGGATGTCTTGTTTATCGAGTTCAAGCAACATTCCGTTAAGGTAGTAACGTACGTCCTGTTGGGCCATTGCGAATTGTGTGCTCTCGATCAGATTGCAGAGCGTAGATTCTTTGATACTGAAAACAGTGCTGCTGGGTGTGGGTTCAATGATGGGATAGTCATTGGCAGGGAGTACACTCAGTGTAAACCGGCTTCTACCGGATTGTATTTTGACCTTGTCTTCACTGACATCCAGAGTGATCTGTGCTGACTCAGGCAAGGCTTTGCAGATATCCAGGAGTTTTCTTGCAGGCAAGGTAAATTCCGCATCCCCATCGCATTCAGCCTGGGTACTGGTTTTAAGTTCTACTTCCAGATCGGTAGCTGTGAGATTGAGACGTCCACTCGTGGCGTTAACCAGAATGTTCGCCAATATGGGTAGTGTCTGGCGCTTCTCGACAACACCTGAAATCTTCTGCAGAGGATCTAGAAGGTTTTCCCGATCGGTGACTATTTTCATGTTATCCACTCTGTATCTTATAAATTGTTTTTAAGATATTTAGATTAACTGTTGTTATTAGCTGCGTTTATAAGTCAGGGTAATATTTATATCATATTGATATTACAGGATTTATTTCATCATTTTGTACTGATTTGGAGTAGGTGTTTCCTGCACAATACATGTTGATGAATTGTGGATAAATCTCTGTATGAATTTTACCCGAATTTTTCAACATTTTATCCACATTAACTACTCAGGGTCCTCAACAGGTTTGAATAGTCTTCGGAAATCCGGGGATCGCTCTCCCGCAACTCTTTGACCTTTCTGTTTGCATGGATCACGGTGGTGTGGTCCCGCCCACCGAAGGCGTTTCCGATCTCGGGGAGGCTGTGGTTGGTCAGCTCCTTGGCCAGGGTCATGGCGATCTGTCGCGGGCGTGCGATGGATCGACTGCGCTTGGATGATATGAGATCCGAGGTGCGAATCTGGAAATATTCGGCAACGGTCTTCTGGATGTTCTCGATGGTGATCTGTTTGTCATGGGCCGCCAGCATGTCGCGCAGTGCATTCTTGGCAAAGTCCAGATTGATCTCGCGGCCGGTAAAGGTGGCATTGGCGATCACTCGCCTGAGTGCTCCTTCGAGCTCACGAATATTGGAGCGTATGCGTTTACCCATGAAGAAGGCGACTTCATTCGGGAGTTCAGCATTGAGCTGAATGGCCTTGCTCTGCAGGATCGCGACACGGGTCTCCAGATCCGGCGGCTCGATGGCCACGGTCAAACCCCAGCCGAAGCGGGATTTCAATCGTTCCTCGAGTCCGCTGACTTCCTTTGGAAAGCGGTCACTCGAGAGAATGATCTGCTGCTGCGATTCGAACAGGGCATTGAAGGTATGGAAGAACTCTTCCTGGGAGCGCTCCTTACCGGCGAAAAACTGGATGTCGTCAATGAGCAGTGCATTGACGGACCGGTACTTCTTTTTGAACTGCTCGATAGTATTGTGCTGCAGTGCCTTGACCATTTCCGCGACGAACCGCTCGGAGTGCAGGTATACCACCCGGGCCTTCGGACTTCGCCTGAGCATCATGTTTCCCACCGCATGCATGAGATGGGTTTTACCGAGACCGACACCACCATAGATGAACAGAGGATTATAGGCTCGGCCGGGATTCTCCCCGATCTGCATGGAAGCGGCCCGGGCGATTTGATTCGATTTGCCTTCAACAAAGGTATCGAACACAAAGCTTGGATTGAGATTGCTCTCGATGGGCGCTCGATGCTCGGTATCCGGTACAACGGTGATCGGTTGCTGCGGTGTGGTGGTCGGTTTTGTCAGGGTCCGTTTGCGGCTTCCTATCTCTAGCATGACGCAGGGAGCCTGTTGCTCACAGATCTGTTCAAGATGGTGTTGGATCGACTCCAGATAATTATTCTTAACCCAGTCGAGAACAAATCGATTGGGCGCCAGGAGTTTGATGTGCTGGTGCTCTTCGATCACCTGCAGAGGCCTGATCCAGGTATTGTATTGCTGGGGTGAGAGTACTTGTTCCAGGTGTTCTGAACAGCGTTGCCAAAGGTCCAATGTCTCACTCTCCGGGGACCGTCTTATTCGGTTGAGTCCCGATGACTGCAGGTTATCCGCAATTTGCGCTCAACTCTCTGATCTTAAAGCACATTTGTATGTGCACACTGAGGTGTCAAAGCATCCTTGGCGGTTGAGGTTCAACCGTCCGCGTAAGATCAAAAGCGTTGCTAGTTCCGCCCTGTTGTCGCCAGGGGGCTGTCCCGGAAGGGTCCGGGCTCGTGTGTCGTTAATTGCCTCTATTGGGCAATTCGAACTGCCAAGTTTACTCCCGCCGATGTGAGTTATCCACAGTCTGAAACAGTTTTTTTGCAGCTTGGGAAGCCATTGCTTATCTATTGACAAGTCAAGGTGTTTGCGTCTAGTCTACGCGTCTTTTTTCGTCCATCGAATTCGACGGATCTACCGGTACACAGCTATGAAAAGAACCTTTCAACCCAGCAATCTCAAAAGAGCCCGTACTCACGGTTTTCGCGCCCGTATGGCTACCCGAAATGGCCGCAAGGTGCTGAAGGCGCGTCGCGCCAAGGGACGCGCCCGACTCGCGCCCTGAGCCATTGCTCCTTGCCGATATCCGCTGAGGCCTTTCCCAAGAGCCGCAGACTACTGAAGCCCGACGAATACCGTCGGGTTTTTGATCGTGGGCAACGCTCCGGTGATGGCCTGTTTCTTGTGCTGGGAATTCCGAATCAGATGGAATCTGCTCGTCTGGGATTGGCCGTTTCAAAAAAAAATTGCCGGCGCGCGGTAGACAGAAATCGTATCAAGCGTATGATTCGCGAGAGCTTCAGGCATCATCAGTCGAGCCTTGGCGGTTTGGATCTGGTCGTGGTGACAAGACCGGGTGTTGCAACCTCTGATAATCTGCGTTGTCAGACCGCCTTACGGCACCACTGGCGGAGGATTCTCGAGCGATGCGCCAAATAATGATCTTTTTGATCAGGCTCTACCAAATTTTACTGAGCCCCTTCGTCGGCCAACACTGCCGGTTCTATCCCAGTTGCTCCGCCTATTCCCTGGAAGCAATTGAAAAGCACGGCGCGCTGCGTGGCCTGTGGCTTTCACTAAAGCGAGTTTCCCGCTGTCATCCCTGGCATGAAGGCGGGGTTGACCCGGTACCGGAACCCCAAAAAAAGCAGTTCAATGGATAATCTACGACTGATTCTCTTTTTCACCCTGGCCTTTCTGGGCCTGATGATCTATCAAGCCTGGCAACAGGATTACGGCCCTGCCTCGACGCCAGAAACCGCTGAAGCCGCCCGGGAAACCATCGCTCCCAACGGGGCCGAGCAACAGGATGGGATTCCTGTGGTGAATACTCCTGAGAACATTCCTGCTCCGTCTATCGCGGGGGCGGAGTCACCGGCGGCGTCGAAATCGCTCAAGGCCGGGGTCGTGAGGGTCAGTACGGATCTTCTTAACGTGCAGATCTCGACTCAGGGTGGCACGGTTCAGATGGCCCTGTTGGAGGATTATCCCCAGGCTCTGGACACCCCGGATGTGAAAGTCGAGTTGTTCAACCCGACCTCCGATCAGCTGTACATCGCGCAATCGGGTCTGATCGGTGTGGACAAAGGCAGTGCGCCGGACCACGATTCGATCTACACCGCCGAGCAGTATGATTACATGCTTCAGGACGGGGTCGATGAACTCGTGGTGCCCCTCTCCTGGAACAGCGGTACCGGTGTCAAAGTTACCAAGCAGCTGATATTCCGGCGTGGCAGTTATCTCATCGAAGTACGTTACCTGATCGACAACCAATCCGCTTCGAGCTGGGCGGCGCGTGATTACGGCCAGTTGCAGCGGGTGAAACCCAAGGATGAGCGCACGGGCTTTACGACCTATACCTATACCGGTGGTGTCTACTACACACCCAAGGATAAATACGAAAAGGTCGATTTCGATAAAATGACCAAACAGACCTTGAGTGTGGATTCCGACCAGGGCTGGGTGGCGATGATTCAGCACTATTTTCTATCTGCCTGGATACCCCCGGCGCAGCAGACGGAGCATTACTACACCAATGCCTTGAGTGGTGGGCGCTATCTGATCGGCAGTTATTCGCCTTCCGTGACCGTGAACAAGGGGGAATCCATCACCCTGGGCCGGCAACTCTATGTCGGGCCAAAATTACAGGATCAGTTGGAGAAGATCGCCCCGGGTCTGGAACTGACCGTCGACTATGGCTGGCTGACCATCATTGCAAAACCGATATTCTGGTTGCTGAAAACCATTCACAACCTGGTGGGCAACTGGGGCTGGTCGATCATCATACTGACGGTGTTGCTCAAGGCGGCCTTTTTCAAGCTCTCCGAAACCAGTTATCGTTCCATGGCGAACATGCGCAAGGTGACGCCCCGAATGCAGGCGATCAAGGATCGCTACGGGGATGACAAACAGCGGGTTCAGGCCGCAATGATGGAGCTGTACAAGAAAGAAAAGATTAATCCCCTGGGCGGCTGTCTGCCGATCCTGGTACAGATTCCGGTCTTCATCGCGCTCTACTGGGTGTTGCTCGAAACCGTCGAGATGCGACAAGCCCCGTGGATCCTCTGGATCAACAGCCTCTCCGACAAGGATCCCTACTTCATTCTGCCCTTGATCATGGGTGTCTCCATGTTCATTCAGCAGAAACTCAATCCGGCGCCGCCGGATCCAATGCAGGCCAAGATCATGATGAGCCTGCCCTTTGTGTTCACCATCTTTTTCGCCTTTTTTCCTGCCGGACTGGTGCTCTATTGGGTGGTCAATAATCTGATCTCAATTACCCAGCAGTGGTACATCACGCGTAAGATCGCGCAGGATTCCGCCACCTGACTGAGACGACGTCCGTGACGTCACACGATACCATTGCCGCCATCGCCACCCCGCCCGGACGGGGTGGCGTGGGCATCGTAAGGATTAGTGGGCTACTGTGCCGCCAAATCAGTGAACAACTCATAGGCGTTCTGCCGACACCCAGGGAGGCCCGGTTGGCAGTGTTCCGAGCGCCTGTCACGGGTGAAATCATCGACCAGGGTATCGCGCTGTTCTTTCCGGCACCCCACTCCTTCACCGGTGAAGATATTCTGGAACTGCAGGGACATGGCGGTCCGGTGGTCATGGATCTGTTACTTCAGGCCGTGGTCGGTTGCGGTGCGCGGATTGCCCGCTCGGGGGAGTTCAGTGAACGGGCCTTCCTCAATGACAAGCTCGATCTGATTCAGGCGGAGGCCATCGCAGACCTGATCGATGCCGAGAGCCAGGCTGCGGCGCGGCTCGCCAGCCGAACCTTGCAGGGAGTCTTTTCACAACGTATCGAAGCGCTGGTTGAGCAACTGATCAGTCTGCGTCTGTACGTGGAGGCCGCCATCGATTTTCCGGAAGAGGAGATCGACTTTCTCAATGATGGTCATGTAAGTCAGCATCTGTTCGAGATCATAGAATCCCTGGAACAGACCCTGAAATCGGCCCACACCGGTCGTCTCCTCCGGGATGGCCTGACTTTGGTGATCGCGGGCAGACCAAATGCGGGGAAGTCGAGTCTGCTCAATGCCCTTGCGGGCACTGATGCCGCGATTGTTACGGAGATACCGGGTACAACCCGGGATCTGCTGCGCGAGCGTATCAACATCGATGGCATTCCGCTCCACATCGTCGATACCGCAGGTTTGCGCGAAAGCCGGGATCCGGTGGAGGAAGAAGGGATTCGACGCGCCCGTCGACAGATGCAACAGGCGGATCGTGTTTTATGGGTATTCGACGATCAAAGTGATCCGGATCATCTGGCATTCGATCGCTCGACCCTGCCAGAAGGTGTTCCGGTCACCCTGATTCGCAACAAGATCGACTGCTCGGGAAAACCGCCTGGGATTCATGCAACGGATGAGGTTTCGGAGGTGGCGCTGTCGGCAAAATCCGGGTTGGGTGTCGAATTGCTCAGAACACATCTCAAGCAATGCGCCGGGTATCAGGGTCAAGAGCAAGGGGAGTTTCTTGCCCGTCGCCGTCATCTCGTGGCGCTGGAATCGGCGCAACAGCACCTGGATCACGGTAAGTCGAGTCTGTTACAGAATCGGGCGGGTGAATTGCTTGCGGAAGATCTGCGCTTGGCCCAGCAGGCACTCTCCGAAATCACCGGAGAATTCACATCCGACGATCTGCTGGGACGCATATTTTCCAGTTTTTGCATCGGTAAATAAGACGCCCGGTTATTAGCGACTGTTTGAGGTTAATTGTTTACGCCCCTAAGGTCGTGAGCGATTTGTGATTTTTATGATCGATTCGATGGATAATCTTGGTAATTTTGTATCGAACTGTGGTGGAATATACTCAGCTATTCCAACCGGGAGGTAACCACGATGCTGGGTGAATCGCACGATCTGCTGCACGAATTTCCTGAATACGAGGAAAAGATCGCTGAGCTGCGGGAAAGTAATGAGGTTTTTCACAACCTGATGGACGAGTACGATTGGCTGGACGCGCAGATACGCAGCCTGGAAGAGTTGAGTACGCCGATCTCCGATTTTCACATGGAAGAGATGAAAAAGCGCCGCCTGTTGCTCAAGGACCGGCTCTATACCATTCTTCACGGTTAAACCTGAATTTAGGGCCGACGCGGTGAACGTCCGGGATGGAAGGCCCGGACCTCCTGCTGCAGATTTTGCAGTTGCGCGGGATGGCTGTCCGGTCCATAACGCAACTGGATATAGTAGGATGTGATGCGACTGATCGGTGCCGAGAGATCCGGTCGTACCCGACTGGCACGCCGGGCATAATCCAAAGGACCTTCCTGGGGTGTCCGGCTGATGCCTATCCGTGCAAGGCTTTGGCAGAATCGCGCATAGGCCCGGACCACCTGTGGTCGCCTATGTCGACCCTTGCGCATCAGGCTCAAGGTTACACTAAGCAGAATCACTCCGATCAACCCCGCTACCATCAATCCCCATTCGAGATGGGTCAGATGCTGAAATCCGAATTGGCGCATCAAACTGAATTGATGCTCGCGACTGTATCCCACGACCCAACGACGCCACTGTACGTTGGCATTATCCAGTAAAAGCGTCAGTTCCCGCAGACTCTGACCGAGAAAACCCGATCGACCGATCAGGAAACTGACCGGTGATCCGGGGAGACTGTCCTGATTGAGGATCGGATAGCGAATCCGCTCCGGCGCCACCGCCGCCGTGGGATCGACGCGTATCCAGCCGCGCCCTTCAAGCCATACCTCGGACCAGGCGTGAGCATCGCTCTGGCGAACGATGAAATAGTCACCGAGTTTGTTGTATTCCGCCCCCTGATAGCCAAGGATTAATCGGGAAGGGATACCGGCCAGGCGCATCAGCTGAGTGAAAGCGGTGGCGTAGTGTTCACAGAAACCCTCCCGTTCTTCGAACAGGAATTCATCGATCGGATTGTCCGGATAGAGAGGCGGTGTAAGGGTGTAGACGAAAGGTTGATCGTGAAAATGATCGAGAGCGTGCTGCACCAGTTGTGCGTCACTACCCGCGGACTGCTTCCATTTCATGACCAGGTCAATCTCCCGCTGGGTGACATTCTCAGGCAGTGTTAACGCACGCTGGCGCAGACCTGCGGTGATTCGACGATCATGCTGTTCGGTGGATGAATCAAGCCGGTAGTTGATCGGGTGATTTACCGGTCTGGGGGTCAGCAACTGCCGATCTCCGGTCAACACAGCCTGGGGCGGATTGTTCAGGGGAAGATCGAGGCTGTAGAGCCAGGGCTGATGATGGGCTTCGAGAAAGACCTCATAGTGTATGAGCGGTGTGTCTGTATCCTGAGTCAGTTTCCAGAATGGACTGCCCGTCTGGTTGAACCAGCTAATCCCGTCAGTGTCCCAGATGACCAGACCGCGCCAGTAGCGCTGTTCCGGCATCGGTGGGGTGCCATCAAACTGCACCCGAAAGGCAACCTCCTCGGAGGTGACCAGATCGCTGATCATTCCTGGTCTCACCCGGTCGCTCATTCCGGTCACACCGGATGAATTCAGACTGAAATGCCAGAGTGGATGTGAGATGCGTGGAAATACCACAAACAGGATCAATGCGAGCGGTATGGCCTGAAGACTCATGACCAGGGTTTTATACAATGGGTCGATCAGACGTACGGAATCGTTTACCCGCTGGCTTTCCATGAGCAGAGCGGTAGCGGCGACCATCACCGTAAACAGATAGATCGCTAACGTAAAGGACTGATCGAACAGGAAATGTGTCACCACCACGAAATAGGCGATATAGAGGGTTACGGTCAGATCCCGTCTGCGCCTTACCTCCAAAACTTTGAGCAGGAACATCACCGCGAGTAATGCCACCCCTGCCTGATAGCCGACTAGTGAGTGATATTCGTTGAACACCACTGCCACGCCACCCAGGGTGGCGGCAATCAGTGACCAGCGACCGGGATAAAACCGGCGCCATCGCAGGCTCGCCAGTTGCCAGATTATCAGCAGCAGCAGATAGAGATTGAGAGGCGGTGAGAAATGCAGTCCGTGGGGCAGGATCGTAAGGACCGAGATCAGACTCAGGGCTCGATGTTGTTGGGAACTCAGGGTCAGTTCAGGCAGTTTCATTTTCCTGTCCGAATCGTGCCAGTGCGCTGAGGCAGCGCTGCATATGCAACGGACCCGTGCCGCTGGCTAGTCGTACTCCGGGTAGAATCAGACTGTAAGACTGCCCCAGCTCCTCCTGTTGCAGGACATATCGGCACAGCAGACTCAGGCGACGTTCCGGTTCCTGCTCGAGTATCAGGTCCCAGTCCAGGCGGACTTCGAGATGTCGATCGCCCCCGAACTGCTTGCACAGCAGGCCCTGCTGACGGGCATAGGCCTTCCAGTCGATATGCCGGGTGGAGTCCCCACTGCGGAAGGGTCGCAGGCCGATAAAATCGTCCGTGCCCACACCCCGGTCGCCCTGATCGCTGCGCTGGTAGGTCGTGGCCATCGGCGGCTGTCCCCGTTCCGCGGGTTTCGGGTAAACCAGGCACACCAGGGGTAGATCCGCATAGGTCCAGGCACGAAACAGACCCAGCGGGTAGGTACTCTGTAACGTGATGCGTGGTAAGGAAAACAGACCGCGTTTACGGGTTACCAGGGGCAGATGGAACAGAATCTGTTCAGAGCCCGGGATATCGAGTCGGTCACCTGCAACCTTGTGCTGACGTATCTGTATGGCATAGCGGTGAAGTTGTGAGGGATTTTCCACCAACACGAAGAACTCCGCGGTTTCACCGGCAAACACCGAGGCTACCCGGTAGGCCTGCAGTCTCAGACCCAGGAGATTACGCCAAGTATGCAGAATACTGATCAGCCAGAGTCCGGCGAGAAAGAAGGTTGTGAGATGACCCAGATTGCTGCCGTAGTTAATCGATCCGACCAGCATCAGCAGGATCACCACAGCCAGCAGCAACCCCTGACGGGTCGGCAGGATATAGATACTGCGGGGTTTGATCTTAACCCCACCCTGGGCATCCGGTCGGGCGTGACGCAGGTAGGGTTTCAGTCTTTGGCTCAGAGACAGGGACATGTTCAGGGAATGGGTACGGATGCGATGAGATCCTTGACCAGACCGTCGCTGGGGATGCCCAGGGATTCACCACTGCTTAGCAGGCGGTGGCCCACCGTGGCGGGCAATATGGCCTGCAGATCCTCGGGCAGCACCAGCTCGCGCCCGGCGATGAAGGCCCAGGCCCGGGCCGCCTGCAGAATGGCCAGACCGGCTCGCGGTGAAAGCCCCAGGCGATAGTCCGGTATCTGACGGGTGTGGGCCAGGATATCCTGGCAATAGGCGATCAGTGCATCGGCCACATGTACCCGGTTGACCTGCTGCTGAAATTCCGCGAGTCGGGTCGGTGTCAACACCACCGGATGTTCCCCCAGTTGAGACCGGCGATCTCCACCAGTCAAAAGTTCCCGTTCCGCGGCCCGATCCGGGTAGCCGATCTGCAACCGCATCAGAAAACGATCCAGTTGGGATTCCGGCAAGGCGAAGGTGCCGACCTGATGGCTGGGGTTCTGGGTGGCGATGACGAAAAACGGTTGCGGCAGACCGTGGGTTTCACCATCCAGGGTGACCTGGCGCTCCTCCATGGCCTCGAGCAGGGCGCTCTGAGCCTTGGGCGTGGCCCGGTTGATCTCATCGGCCAGCACCAGTTGGGCGAAAATGGGACCCTGATGGAAGCGAAAAAGCTGTTCGTGGCTGTCGTAGATCGACACACCGATGATGTCCGAGGGTAGCAGATCACTGGTGAATTGAATGCGCTGGTAGTGCAGGCCCAGCAGATGGGCCAGGGTATGCGCCAGGGTGGTCTTGCCTACTCCGGGCACGTCTTCAATCAACAGATGGCCCCGTGCCAGAAGACAGGTCAGTGAGAGCCGGATCACATCCTGTTTGCCGACCAGGATATTCCCTGCTGCTTCGATTACCTTGGCCAGTTCGGAATTCATAGGTTCACTTCACTCAATGTTTTGCCGGAATGGTACAAAATCCGTGACGGGGTACACTTAGGAATCTTAGCGAAAACTCCCGTGCTTGGCGGAACCGTTCATCGGGATAACCGTGCCGACAAGCCGTGATGCCATGTTCGGATATACGATGTGTACTGCCTATATCATGTTTCCGGGATGCCAGCACAGAAAGTATGAGAATTGTTGTGTATCCGCTGGCATCGCTGTTTAAAATACCAGGTTTAGCGCGGGTAGCCTTGTTGACTACCTACCCGTAATTTCGACTAAGCGTAATGGTTTTTACCTTAAGCAGAAAATCGCGGTCATCCCGGCGTATGTCGGGATCCAGAATGCTGAATGGTGTGATATTCCTGGATGTCATCCTTAGGTTCGTAAACGGTGTATCCCTGCACCGCTTCTCCGGCATACACCGGAATGACGAAAACCTGGAGCGTCGCCTTAAGTTTAAGAGCCATCCCGCTAGGCGGACAGAGCAGTCTTTACACAGGATTGATTCCCGACGATGTTTTATACCGACAAATTCGATGTGATTGTGGTGGGCGGAGGCCACGCCGGTACCGAGGCGGCCCTGGCGTCGGCCCGCATGGGTGCGCGCACCCTGCTGCTGAGTCACAACATCGAAACTTTGGGTCAAATGAGCTGCAATCCGGCCATTGGCGGCATCGGTAAGGGACATCTGGTGAAAGAGGTCGACGCCCTGGGGGGTGCCATGGCTCAGGCCGCTGATCGGGGCGGCATCCAGTTTCGTATCCTCAATGCCCGTAAAGGGGCGGCGGTGCGCGCCACCCGCGCCCAGGCGGACCGTATCCGCTACAAGGCCGCGATTCGTCACACCCTGGAGAATCAGGCCAATCTGCAACTGTTTCAGCAGGCGGTGGATGATTTGATCGTAGAGCAGGACCGGGTGGTCGGAGTGGTGACCCAGATGGGTCTGAAGTTCCACGCCGCCGCGGTGGTGTTGACCGTGGGGACCTTTCTCGGTGGGCGGATTCACATCGGTCTGGCCAACTACGAGGGGGGACGCGCCGGTGATCCGCCCTCCAACGCCTTGTCGAAACGGTTGCGTGACCTGCCCTTCCGGGTGGAGCGGTTGAAGACCGGAACCCCGCCACGGATCGATGGACGCAGCATCGACTACAGCCAGTTGGAGGCGCAACCCGGAGACACCCCAACACCGATCTTCTCCTTCCTCGGTTCGGTGGAGGAGCATCCCCGCCAGATCTGCTGCCACATTACCCACACCAACGAACAGACCCATGAGATCATTCGCGGCGGGTTGTCCCGCTCGCCCATGTACACCGGAGTCATCGAAGGTGTGGGTCCCCGTTACTGCCCCTCCATCGAGGACAAGATCGTGCGCTTCGCGGACAAATCGTCCCACCAGATCTTTATCGAACCCGAGGGGCTGGATACCCATGAGGTCTACCCCAACGGGATCTCCACCAGCCTGCCGTTCGACATCCAGTACCGGCTGGTGCGATCCATGAAAGGTTTCGCCGAGGCGCAGATCCTGCGGCCGGGCTATGCCATCGAATACGATTTCTTCGATCCCCGGGATCTCAAGTCCTCCCTGGAGACGAAGCATATTGGGGGACTCTTCTTTGCCGGTCAGATCAACGGCACCACCGGCTACGAGGAAGCGGCCGCCCAGGGACTGCTGGCCGGTCTCAACGCGGTGCGTCATGCTCGGGAAGAGGAGCCCTGGAGCCCGCGTCGGGACGAGGCCTACCTGGGAGTACTGGTGGACGACCTGATCACCCAGGGTACCCAGGAACCCTATCGCATGTTCACCAGCCGGGCGGAGTACCGGCTGTTGCTGCGCGAAGACAATGCGGATCTGCGACTCACTGAAACCGGACGTCGTCTGGGACTGGTCGATGATCAGCGCTGGGCTCGCTTCTGCCGCAAGCGTGAAGCCATCGAACGGGAACAGCAACGCCTGGACGGAATTTGGTTGCGGCCTTCCGATCTGGCCGATGAGCGGGCGGAGTCCCTGCTGGGCGGGGCGCTTTCGAAAGAGGCAAACGCTTCGAATCTGCTCGCCCGACCCAACGTCGGCTACCGGCAGCTGATGACCCTGCCCCGCTTGGGCCCCGGAGTCGAGGATCCCCAGGTGATCGAACAGTTGGAGGTACAAGCCAAATACGCGGGCTACATCGAACGGCAACGGGATGAAATCGACCGGCAACGGGCCAACGAGGCCGTAACGCTTCCGGACAACCTGGACTATGCCGAGGTACGGGGACTCTCTTCGGAGGTGCGGGAAAAATTTCAGCGCCACCGACCCCAAACTCTGGGTCAGGCGGGGCGGATTCCCGGAGTCACCCCGGCAGCGATCTCGCTACTGCTGATCCATTTGAAAAAGCGGTCCGCCCGATGAGCAAGGGGGCGTTCGATGTAAAGACCTGCCGTGATCGCTTGCGGGCCGGGATCGAACAGCTTGCGGTTGATATCAGCGAAGCCCAGTTTGATCATTTAATCGCCTATCTCGCCCTGCTGCACAAATGGAACAAGGCCTACAACCTGACCGCGGTGCGGGATCCCCTGGACATGGTCTCCCGCCACTTGCTGGACAGTCTTGCCGTGGCGCCCCACTTCGAAACCCGATCCTGTCTCGACATGGGTACCGGCGCCGGTCTGCCCGGCATCCCGTTGGCGATTCTCCGTCCGCAAACCCGCTTCGTATTGCTCGACAGCAATAGCAAAAAAGTCCGTTTTCTGCGCCAGGTGACCTTGGAACTGAGATTGGCCAACGTGACACCGGTACACA
This sequence comes from Candidatus Thiodiazotropha sp., assembly GCA_050291245.1. Lineage (GTDB taxonomy): Bacteria > Pseudomonadota > Gammaproteobacteria > Chromatiales > Chromatiaceae > Thiodiazotropha. Next base: position 74,216 of record JBNKJP010000061.1, read on the forward strand.
GTCGGCTGGAGTCCCTGGCACCGGATGACCCCTTCCCTACCCTGATCTCCCGGGCCTTCACCGATCTGCCCAACATGCTCGCGCTCGCCCAAGATTTAATGTATCCCGGGTGTGAACTGCTGGCGATGAAGGGACGGGTACCCGATTCGGAGATCGCCGCCCTGCCCTCGGGCTACGACTGGGAGATCCTGCCCCTGCGGGTACCTTTCTGCGAAGCCGAACGCTGTCTGGTGCGGATTACCCGTTTGAAGCCGAATGGCACTTAGTTAAGATAATTGAACCGCAAATAGACGCCAATCACTGCAAATTTGCGCAAATAAACTCAGTGTGGCCATCAAATTGTGCGCTCATTCGCGGTGATTGGCGTCTATTTGCGGCGAATTTTCTTTTGCACGGGTATCCTTGCCCCTGTTTCGGGAGAAAGGTTAACACCTTACCGGCGAGTACCGTTATGATAGGCGATTCCTGTCACGAGTGAAGCTACGGGATATCATGGGTTATATCATCTGCATCGCCAACCAGAAAGGCGGGGTCGGCAAGACCACCACCACCGTCAATCTGGCGGCATCCCTGGCCGCCATGAAAAAGCGGGTACTCCTGGTGGATCTGGATCCCCAGGGCAATGCCAGCATGGGATGCGGCATCGACAAGTACAATCTGGAGAACACCTGCTGCGAGGTATTGCTCGGTGACGCGAACCTGCGTGATGCCCTGCAACGGTCCCCGGACGGAGGCTTCGACGTATTGCCCTCCAACTCCGACCTCACCGCCGCCGAGGTGGGACTGATGAACAGCTCGATGCGGGAAAAGCGCCTCGATCTGGCCCTCTCTCCGGCCCGTCCGGAATACGATTTCATCCTGGTCGACTGCCCGCCTTCACTGAACATGCTGACACTCAACGCCTTGGTGGCGGCCCACGGCGTGTTGATTCCGATCCAGACGGAGTACTATGCCCTGGAGGGGTTGACGGCGCTGATGAATACCATTGAACAGATCCGCGCCCATCTCAACCCGGATCTGCGCATCGAAGGTTTCCTGCGCACCATGCACGATCCCCGCAATAATCTGGCCATCGACGTCTCCGGCCAGTTGCTGGCCCACTTCAAGGATGCGGTCTACAACACCATCATCCCGCGCAATGTCCGGGTCGCCGAGGCCCCGAGCCATGGCAAACCGGTGTTGATCTATGATAAGACCTCACGCGGCGCGACCTCCTACCTGGCCCTGGCCAGCGAACTGCTACGCCGGCACCGGCTGCGCGAGGAACAAGACAAACAGGCTTAACGGAAAACAACTATGGCGGTTAAGAAAAGAGGACTGGGTCGGGGGCTGGATGCCCTGCTGGGGGGTATGAACGCCGGCACCGATCAGAGCGAAACGGCAAGCGCTTCCACCACATCCCCCACCCAGGGCGATAATCTCAGACGTCTGGCGGTGGACCTGATTCAACGGGGACGCTATCAACCCCGGCGCGAGTTCGATCCTGACAGCCTGCGGGAACTCGCCGACTCCATTGCCGCCCAGGGCGTTATCCAACCGGTGGTGGTGCGGCCGGTGGAAAACGACCGCTACGAACTGATCGCCGGAGAACGCCGCTGGCGCGCGGCGCAGCAGGCCGGTCTCGACGAGATCCCGGTGGTGATCAAGGAGGTCACCGAAGAGGCCGCCATGGCCATGGGTCTGATCGAGAACATCCAGCGCGAAGACCTCAATCCTCTCGAAGAGGCCCATGCCCTCAACCGGTTGTTGATCGAATTCGGACTCACCCACCAGGAAGTGGCCAAGGCCGTGGGTAAATCCCGCACCACGGTGACCAACCTGCTGCGCCTGCTGGAGCTCAACGAGGATGTAAAGAGTCTGGTGGAGAGTGGGCGTCTCGAAATGGGCCATGCCCGCACCCTGCTCGGCCTCAAAGGCGAGTCCCAGAGCAAGGCCGCGAAGCAGGTCGTCGCTCAGGGACTCTCGGTTCGCGAAACCGAACGCCTGGTGCGCCGTCTGCAAAACGAGGCGGAAAATCCCCAGGCCCGGAAAACCGAACAGCCCACGGATCCGGACATTCGTCGTCTGGTCAATGATCTTTCAGAAAAGCTCGGTGCCAAGGTCGACCTGCAGCAGAGCGCGAAAGGCAAAGGTAAGCTGGTGATCGGGTATAACAGCCTGGATGAGCTTGAGGGTATTCTCGATCACATCAAGTGATGAACTTGTCTAGGAGACAGAAAACATCCCCCCATTTTTATCGTGCATAAGTCGCAAAGTCAGGTACGTCATTCCGGCGGATGCCGGAATCCAGGGAAAAGGTTTCCCGTAATCAAAAAGTACTGCTTTTAAGGTTTAAGATGCCATATCCCTAGCCTGGATGGCGCGGTGTGGACTCCGGGAACATAATCGGTGTTTATCGACAAACCCATTTATTAGATGCCAGTTTCAAGCCTATGCCACGATCTTCCGGGTCACGCTTTGCTTCACCCGGGCTACAAAATAGATAGTGGCACTCACCATTTGGTGTGGTCGGGCTTATCAAGCCGTCGGGCGTATCCGACGAAATGATGGAACGACTGCAACAGATACTCACCCCGTTTTGGGGCGGCACCACCGGGATCCGGCTTCATTACCGGACCGACCAAGCCTGTGCCGACATTCAGTTCGGTCAGGAGTGGCGGATAACACCGACTGATGAATTGATCCGTCGACTCGAACAGCTCTTTGGTCCTGGGTCGGTGCGGGTTGGCTATCGCAATGCGGCCCCACCGATGGAGACAGGGGCGCGTGGTGCGGTTCAAGCTGCGAGTTCATGATTCTGTTATATGATTTGTCTGGCGTAGGATAAACAATACGGTAGTCTGGACACACAATTCAGTTTACGCTAGATTGATCTCGAATCATTGCAAGGAAGAGACAAAGTTAGGATGACAACAACCTACCAACGAATGATCAGTCTTAAAGAAACAACATTCTATCTATATCTCCCGCTGTGTTCCAAACGTGCATTGGCTGTATGGCAATGGTTTGCATAATAGTAAGAGTTTTTATCGAAATACATTATGCGACATGAAGTGTTCTGACTTCGCGTGCTTAAAAATGGCGTTTCACAACACAAAAAAAAGGACCCCGATGGAGAGTGCCATGACAATTTTTCATCCTATGCACATCACAAGATTAATCCTGATTAAGTGGCATTTAATGCGGAGACAGATTAGCTGTTCGAAGTGTTTCGATATTGTATTCTTGTCAATAAGAATTGTAAGGAAACGCTTGATGTTAGCTGTGGCGATTGCGGGATTGGTTGTTCCGCCCGTTTTTGCTGAGCCAGGAGAGAATGAATTCGCCGCATTGAAAACACCTTGGGCTTACTTTTTACATGGTTATGGCTGCTACTCGTCTGAAGATAGTTTTTTCAGTGCCTATACTGACGACTGGCTTTCTCGCGAGACCATTTGTGATGCATACAGTACCGGTCCGACCTTATCCTGGCCTTCGAACAATGAGGGTGGTACGGGCGCTTCGGATTACTGTAACGATTATTTAGGTATGGGGGAGATTCCATCTAATCGGTTAGGTTATGGACATATGGAGTTGCGATCATTTGGGTTCTCGTACGCTGGGTTTGATGATTCAGGTGCGTGTGGAACGTATACCCACTCGAATTCCCATTCCTATAACCGTGTTTACAATTATTATTGCCCTGCAGGCACCACAGTTATTAATCGATATGTTGATGGTCTGTATATGTCTTACTGCAGGTCAACCTACTATGCAACACCGGAGCCTTTACGCTGTTCGGTAGATAAGAAACCCCTTTCTGAGGCAAACCCCTGCGATCCATCCACAGGTAACAAGGTACAAACTGAAACAGATTTTAGTCTGGCCAATGGCTCGATCAAGGTACAGCGCTACTATACCTCTATGGGAGTTGGCGATGGATTTGATAATTTAGGTGCTCGTTGGCGCCATAACTATGCTCTTCATGTGGATGGGTTCACTACACCGGATTTAAATCGATATCCTCAAGATCAAAGATCCCCACTCTATGCTACCCCTCAGCAGGCATGCTTGAGTGGCTGGAACGCCATTAAAAGAAATAGTACGGTCTTTAATGGGTTGTTAGCCGGCAACCGATCTGAATACAACAATGGTAATTGTGAAATAGTGGATAACCAGGGTTCTAAGATTGCAAACCTGCTTATCCATAACACTTACAATAGTAGAAAAAGTGGCCTAACAGAAAGCGATATTCGAACGCTCAATCGTGCCAATGGGTCAGTATATAGCTTTCAGTATATCGACGGCCGTTGGCAGCCGTTGCATCCTATAAAAGCTACATTGACTGTAACCCAAACTGGTTTGATACTTACCGATTCAAACGGCACAGAAGAAATCTACGATACCGAAGGCAATCTGTTAAGCAGCAAGGATCGCAATCATCAAACAACCACGTTCACCTACAATGCCGAAGGTGACCTGGCTACGGTAACCGGCCCGTTTGGCGATACCCTGGTTTATCACTATACGGATGGCCGTGTTACGAGTATCACGACCCCGGAAGGTGATTTGGGTTATGGCTATGATGCCGAAGGCCGTCTGAATCGAGTGACCTATGTCGACGGCAGTGAACGCCACTACCACTACGAAGACGCCAACTTCCCTCACCACCTCACCGGCATCACCGACGAGAAAAACGCGCGTTTCGCCACCTGGGCCTACGATGACCAGGGCCGGGCGATCCTCTCCGAACACGCCGACGGGACCGAGCGGGTCGAGTTCGCCTACAATTCGGACGGCACCACCACGGTCACCGACGCCAACGGTGCGCTCCGTACCTACCACTTCACCGTACAGCAGGGCCAGATGAAGGTCGAGCACATTGAAGGCGACCGCTGCGCCACCTGCGCCAACGGAGGCATCAAAAGCTACGCCTATGATGACAACGGCTTCGTCGCGAGCCGCACTGATTGGAAC
>JBNKJP010000062.1:0-25581 GCA_050291245.1 Candidatus Thiodiazotropha sp.
CGAATGCACGCTGCTCGCCGCCAAACTTGGCCGCTTGCACTACTGTTATGGCCGCCGTCAGCGTGGTCTTGCCGTGGTCTACGTGACCGATCGTGCCCACATTGACATGCGGCTTATTGCGTTCGAATTTTTCCTTGGACATGAAGGTTCTCCAGGTTCTCTATTACATAAAGACAAATTCGCGCGCTTCCGCACGCCTTTTACCGAATTGGAGCCCAGAAGCAGATTTGAACTGCCGACCTCACCCTTACCAAGGGTGTGCTCTACCAACTGAGCTATCTGGGCATTAACTTATTGTTTTCAGCACTCCTGCCGAGATGCTCCGTACTTAACGACCTCTGACCGTCAGACAGAACAAACGGCGATGCCGGTTGCGACACCGCCGTATCCGGGTCAACCCATTACGCCGACCCTTTCGAAATGGAGCGGGTGATGGGAATCGAACCCACGTATTCAGCTTGGAAGGCTGAAGTTCTACCATTGAACTACACCCGCGCTGCCAAGCAATGCGTCACTTGCTCGATCGCGCAACCACCCGATTCGATGGCTACCGCAGATCCTGTAACCACTCAATTGTCGCAGTGACGCTTCGAAATCGCATGCGATTTCACAGAACCTTCACCGGTTCGCAACCCCACTTACCGAGTCGTGCGAGGCCGTTTCCGGACACTGCGTTTTCAACCGCATGTGCCGGTAAATTTGGTGGAGGGGGGAGGATTCGAACCTCCGAAGGCGGAGCCGTCAGATTTACAGTCTGATCCCTTTGGCCACTCGGGAACCCCTCCTAGCGAGAGCCGGGCATTCTGACGCCTCGACCTGCTAAAGTCAATACAACATTTCAAAGATTTTTTTGTCTACAGAAGCCATTGGCACCGCTCGATCCCGTTTCAGCCAACCGTCGCCTTTGCGCCCATGCCCAGTGACCGTCCGAGCGTTTGCCTTTTTGCCTGTAGTGTCTCATATTGCGGCAATCAAGAGTTCGAGAACCAAAGAGGTCCCTGGACCGAATGGCAACGACATTAAGGCGATGATCCAGATTTTCGTCATTCCGGCATATGCCGGAATCCAGGAGTATCGCACCGCCAGGCATTCTGAATCCCGGCATACGCCGGGATGACGGTGTTTTTTTGGCTTTAAGTTTAAGTGCCATTCATCCCTGGGTCCAAACAACCGGAGCGGTGTGTAATCGCCGGCTCCAGGGAAAGAAAACCGTACCCATGAATAAAACCCCGCTTCTGCTGACGCTTTTTCTGACGGCCTGTGCCAGCAATGCACCTCAGACTTCTATCAGTCCGACGGCTGCTCCGTTTCCCGAAGAATCCACGCTCGGCACCCCATCCCCTTCCGAAGGCCTGACCACGGATCTTGTCTATCACACCCTGGCAAGCGAAATCGCCGCTCAACGTGGCGAGCAGTCCCTTGCCGTGGAGCACGCCCTTCAGGTGGCGCGGGAATCCCGCGCCCCTGAGGCCGCCGAACGCGCCACCAGCCTGGGCCTGCAGGCAAACATGTACCCGCAAGCCCTAACCGCCGCCATGCTGTGGATCGAACTGGCCCCCGAAGAGATTCGTGCCCGCCAGATCGCAGCCATCCTCTATATTCACGATGACCAGTTGGATAACGCGATCAACCAGCTTGGCGTCATGATCGATCTGTCGAACAAACAAGGCCTGTCCGGCTATCTGCAGGCGGCCGCAATTGCGGAGAAAAGCGGCAGCCCGGCCCAGGCCCTCGCGATCATGCAGCAACTGGTTCCCGGAGACAGTGAATCCGCTGAAGCGCAATACGCCCTGGCACTGACCGCGAACCAGGCAAAACAATCGGAACTGGCCCTGGCCTACTTGGATCGATGCCTGGCCCTGGATCCCGAATCCTCCCAGGGCATACTCCTCAAGACCCATATCCTGATCGCCATGGGACGCAAAGATGAAGGGATCGCACTGCTCAAGCAGGCCAGCGAAAATTACCCCGACAACACTCAGATCGGTCACGCCTACGCACGTACCCTGATCGAGCTCAATCAGCCCGAGGCCGCATTGAAGGAGTTCGAGAAACTCTACAAGCTACAGCCGGAAAACAGTGATTTCATATTTTCCCTCGGAATCGTCCATATGCAGCTGGAGCAGTACGATTCGGCCAAACAACAGCTGATGAAACTGATACATGACCGCAACAAGCGTAATGAGGCCCACTACTACCTGGGCGCCATCGACGAGGAGCAGAAAGACCTGGACAGCGCACTCGACCACTATAGCCGGGTGGAAGGCGACCACCTGGGCGATGCCCAGATCCGCATCGCCAAGATCCTGACCGACCAGGGGAACCTCACACAGGCCCGGGATACCCTGCAACGCCTGCGGATCAACCAACCCCAGCATCAGCTCAAGTATTTCATGATCGAAGCGGAACTGCTGCGAGAATCCCGGGACTACCAGGCTGCAAACGATGTCTACAGCAGGGCGCTTGAACTGGACCCGGAGAACACCGATCTGCTCTACGCCCGGGGATTGAACGCCGCCGACCTGAGGCGGGTGGACCTGCTTGAAAAGGACCTGCGCAAAATACTCGCGACCCAACCCCGCCACGTGGACGCATTGAACGCATTGGGCTACACACTGGCGGATCAGACAGACCGGCTTGAAGAGGCGAAATCGTACATCGAAGAGGCGCTCACGCTGAAACCGGACAGCCCTGCAATCCTCGATAGCATGGGATGGGTGGAGTACCGGCTGGGAAATCTGCCCCAGGCGCTCAAATACCTGGAACAGGCGGCCGAAATCAGCCCGGATGCGGAAATCGCCAGCCATCTGGGTGAGGTCCTGTGGGTCATGGGTGAGCGGAAACGCGCCCTCAAGATATGGAACGAAGCGAACCAGAGGGACCCGGACAACCGTTTTATCCAGCCCACCATGACACGCCTGGGAGCCTCCCAGTGACTCATGTCTGAGACACTTTCCTGGCCGGCACCGGCGAAGCTCAACCTGATGTTGCGCATCGTCGGTCAAAGGACGGATGGCTATCACGAACTCCAGACCGTATTCCAGTTCATCGACCGCCATGATCAACTGGGGTTCGCGCTGCGCGAAGACGCTCAGATCACCCTGCAAAGCGATCTGCGCTCCGTGTCGGCAGAAGACAATCTTTGTGTGCGTGCCGCGCGACTGCTGCAATCCCGGGCCGGCACCCGGCTTGGCGCCGACATCCGGCTGCACAAGGTACTGCCCCTGGGGGGCGGACTGGGGGGCGGAAGTTCCGATGCGGCCACCACCCTGGTAGCCCTGAACCGACTCTGGCGCCTGGATTTCGACATCGAAACCCTCAAGGAGATGGGACTCTCGCTGGGCGCGGATGTACCCATATTCATTCACGGCCAGGCCGCCTGGGCGGAAGGTATCGGCGAGGCGTTGACCGACCTGGATCCGCCGGAACCCTGGTACCTGGTGGTAGTTCCTCCCTGCCATGTCTCGACTGCTGAAATCTTCCGTCACCCGGATTTGACACGCCACTCACCCCGGATCAAAATACGCGCCTTTCTGCAGGGCAATAATCGAAACGACTGCCTGGAAGTGGTCCGCAAGCGTCACCCCGAGGTGGCCCGGGCGCTGGACTGGCTGAATCAGCATGCTGACGCCCGTCTGACAGGTACCGGCGCGTGCCTGTTCGCCGCATTCAGCGACAGGGGCCAGGCCGAGCAGGCGCTCACCCAGATACCGGACGATCTGGAGGGATTCATTGCACGAGGACTGAATCGATCCCCGCTGAAGGGAAAGATTCACGCAGAAAAGTAGTAACTGGGGCGTCGCCAAGCGGTAAGGCACTGGGTTTTGATCCCAGCATTCGTAGGTTCGAATCCTGCCGCCCCAGCCATATCTCAGCTAACCACGATCGAGACAGGGGATCCGCACCGTGCCCTCCAACACCATGATGGTATTCTCCGGCAATGCCAATCCCGCGCTGACCGCCGAAATCTGCACCCACCTGAACCTGCCCCTCGGCAAGATGCAGGTTGGGCGTTTCAGTGACGGCGAAGTCATGGCGGAAATCCATGAAAATGTGCGCGGACGGGATGTGTTCATCGTGCAGTCCACCTCGGCCCCCACCAACGAAAACCTGATGGAGCTGCTGGTGATGATCGACGCCATGCGTTGGTCTTCGGCAAAGCGCATCACCGCGGTGATTCCCTACTTTGGGTATGCCCGCCAGGACCGTCGCCCACGCTCGGCACGGGTGCCGATCACCGCCCGACTGGCAGCCAAAATGATCGCCACCGCCGGTGCGGACCGGGTACTGACCATCGACCTGCACGCCGACCAGATTCAGGGCTTTTTCGATATTCCGGTGGACAATGTCTACGCATCCCCCCTGTTATTGGGTGACGTATGGCGTCAGAAGCATCCCGATATCGTGGTGGTCTCTCCCGATGTGGGAGGCGTGGTACGTGCCCGCGCCCTGGCCAAACGCCTGGATGACGCCGAGCTGGCGATCATCGACAAACGCCGTCCGCAACCCAATGTGGCCAAGGTGATGAACATCATCGGTCACGTGGAGGGTCGCAGCTGTATTCTCATCGACGACCTGGTGGACACCGCGGGCACCCTCTGCCAGGCCGCCAACGCGCTGAAAGACCACGGCGCCGCCAAGGTCGTGGCCTACTGTACCCATCCGGTCCTCTCCGGCCCGGCGGTAACCAACCTGAGCAACTCCCGGCTCGACGAACTGGTGGTCACCAACACCATTCCCCTGTCTGAAGATGCCGCGGCTTGCGGGGTCATACGCCAGGTCTCCATTGCCGAACTGCTGGCGGAAACCATGCGCCGTATCTCCAATGAAGAATCGGTCAGTTCACTGTTCATAGACTGATCCCCTCTTTAAAGAAACCCGAATTTTTTTCAATCGCCGTCCGCGGCCGTTGAGGAGCCACCTATGACCGATGCACTCGACAAAGAGCTTGATGCCGCGATCAATCGCGACGCACTCGACTACCATGAGTCCCCTACCCCGGGAAAGATCGCCATCCAGGTCACCAAACCGAACAACACCCAACGCGATCTGTCTCTGGCCTATACCCCGGGGGTGGCCGAGCCGGTGCGGCAGATTCACGAGGATCCGCTCAAGGCCTACCGCTACACCGCGAAGGGCAATCTGGTAGGTGTCATCACCGATGGCAGCGCGGTACTCGGACTGGGTGACGTGGGCCCCCTGGCCGGCAAACCGGTCATGGAAGGCAAGGCGGTCCTGTTCAAGCATTTTGCCGACATCGATGTCTTCGATATCGAAGTGAATGCCCGGCGTCCCCAGGAATTCATCGAGACCGTGCTGCGCATCGCCCCCACCTTCGGCGGCATCAACCTGGAGGACATCAAGGCCCCCCAGTGCTTCGAAATCGAGCAGGCCCTGATCGAACAGCTCGACATTCCCGTGTTCCACGACGATCAGCACGGCACGGCTATCATCACCGCGGCAGGTCTGCTCAACGCCCTGGAACTGCAGGGCAAATCCCTTTCGGAGGCCAGGATCACCATTCTCGGCGCCGGCGCGGCGGGCATCGCCATTGTGCGCCTGCTCACCAGCCTTGGCGCCCATCGCAACAATTTCTATGTCATCGACCGGGGCGGGATCATCCACACCCAGCGCAAAGACCTGAATCCCCACAAGTGGGCCATCGCCGCGGAGACGGGAAAGCGCACCCTGGAAGAGGCCATGCAGGGGTGCGATATCTTCATCGGGGTGTCCGGCGCGAATCTGGTCAGCGAAGCGATGGTCACCAGCATGGCCGACAAACCGATCATCTTCGCCCTCTCGAATCCGGTGCCGGAAATCCGCCCCTCCACCGTGAAACGGCTGCGAGACGATGTGATCATGGCCACCGGTCGCAGCGATTATCCCAATCAGGTTAACAATGTGCTGGGGTTTCCGTTCATCTTTCGCGGCGCACTCGATGTCCGGGCATCCCGTATCAACGAGGATATGCAGATCGCCGCCGTGCAGGCCCTGAAAGCACTGACTCATGAACCGGTACCCGAGGATGTGCTTGAGGCCTACGGACTCGACAACCTCGCCTTCGGCCCTGAGTACATCATCCCCAAACCCCTTGATCCCCGGCTCAGAACCCGAATTTCATCGGCGGTGGCCCGGGCAGCGGTGGCCAGTGGCGTGGCCCGGTCCCCCTATCCGGCACACTACGACTCCTGAGGGCACCGCCGGTACGGTCCCAAGGGGTCCGCAGGAACATCGGGACTGGAAAAAAACCTCAATCCTGCTAGAATCCCGCGTCCGCTGTAAACCAGCGGCAGTCGTGGCGTTTTGGTCGCGGAACGCCACCGTTTTGGATTCAACATTACCTATACGGAGAACACCATGTCTTCAACATTTACAGTTAACGCCCAGGTTCGGAGCGATATGGGGAAAGGTGCGAGCCGCCGCCTGCGTCGAGCCGGAAAACTTCCGGGCATCGTGTACGGCGCCCATCAGGAGCCGACTCCGATCACCCTCATGCACCATGAAATGATCCACCACCTGGAGCACGAGGGATTCTACTCCAACCTGCTGAGCATGACGCTGGACGGCAAACAGGAGACCGTGGTGCTCAAGGATCTGCAGCGTCACCCGGCCAAGCCCTTCATCCTGCACATGGATTTCCAGCGGGTCCAGGCCGACGAAAAGATTCGTATGCATGTCCCGCTGCACTTCACCAACGAGGCGACCTGTCCCGGTATCAAATCCGGCGGTCAGGCCAGCCACGTGATGACCGACATGGAAATCTCCTGCCTGCCGAAGGACCTGCCCGAATTCATCGAGATCGATCTGGGCAGCCTGGAACTGGGCGCAATCCTGCACGCCTCCCAGGTCAAGCTGCCCGAGGGTGTCGAGTTGATCACCCATGAAGGCAACGAAGATCCGATCGTGGTCACCATTCACGCCACCCACAAGGGTGAGACGGACTCCGAATCCGAGGAAGGAAGCGAGGCCGAGTAATCACCTGCCGGCTGGGGGGGGGGCCCTCCCCAGCCTGGTACACCGGTTATGAAATCCCATCCTATCCGCCTGATCGTGGGCCTCGGCAATCCGGGTTCCGATTATGAGGACACTCGCCATAATGCCGGGTTCTGGCTCCTCGACAGGCTTGCCGAACAGCAGCATGAAAGCTTCCGCACCGAGTCCCGCCATCACGGCCTGGTGTGCAGACTCGACCTGCATGGCCAGGAAGTTCGCCTGCTAAAGCCCACCACCTTCATGAATCGCAGCGGGCAGGCGGTCTCAAGCCTGGCGAACTACTTCCGCATCACCCCCGAGGAGATCCTGGTCGCACATGATGAACTGGATCTGCCACCGGGCGAGGTGCGCCTGAAAACCGGTGGCGGCCATGCGGGACATAACGGCCTGCGGGACATCATGAGCGCATTGGGCACCCCCGGGTTTCACCGTTTGAGACTGGGTATCGATCACCCCAACAGCCGTGGGGCGGTGGTCAATTATGTCCTGGGACGCCCCTCCAAGGCAGACCGGGAAGCCATCGACAGCGCCATCGAAAAGGCCATTGAGGCGCTCTCCTGGGTCGTCAAGGGCGAGATGCAGCGAGCCATGAATCAGCTCCACAGCAGCCGCTGATCCACTGCTTCGAACTGCAACTCATTCCCATGCTCTGCGCGGGAATGCTTACTAAGCCTGTCGTGACGATCAGCCTTGCTGAATGATCCGTACCCCGATCTGCATTCCCGCGCAGAGCGTGGAAAAGAGAAAACCCTTACCCGAATAGTACTTACCTAAGGGAATGCTCTGGTTTTTCGTCATTCCGGCGGATGCCGGAGAAGCAGTGCAGGGATGCACCGTTTACGGACCTAGGGATGGGATCCAGGAATCGCACACCGTCAGGCATTCTGGATCCCGGCATCCGCCGGGATGACGGTGGTTTTTTGGCTTAAGTCAGTACCATTCGACCCTTACCTCACTCATTCCGGGGGGAAACTGGCTATATATTATGAAACGCTTATAATTGAATGACGCTCTACAGCCCATCATTGGAGTGCTTACCGATCATGCTACGACCGTTGTTGACCTTCCTGTTGCTGATTTTTTTCGCGACGCCGACCCTTGCCGACGATACGGACCCGCTGGCGCTCCAATTGCTGAAAAAATCCGAGGCCCTGATGCGCTCCGATGGGACCCTCGCAAAATACAAGATCGACATCCTGCGCCCCGACTGGCAGCGCAGCATGACCTTCCGCAGCCATGACGACCTGCTGCACAACCGTTTCCGCATGGAGATACTGTCACCGAGCAAAACCAAGGGCACGGTATTTCTCAAGGTGGACAACGTCCTCTCGATGTATCTGCCGAAGCTGCGCCGCCAGATCAAAATCTCACCGGCCATGATGCAGGATCCCTGGATGGGTTCGGACTTCAACAACCAGGACCTGCTCGATACCAAGTTCATGATCGAAGGACATACCCACAAGATCATCGAGCAGACGGGTGAGGGGGAGAATGCGATTTACACCATCGAGTCGATCCCTTATCCCAGCACAACGGTGACCTGGAAAAAGCTGATCCGGCACATCCGTGGCGATGGTATGCCACTTGACGTGGAATACCATTGCAAGGTCAAGGTCAGCCGGCGCATGACTTTTGATCAGGTTCAGTCAATGGGAGGGCGTACCATCCCCACCCGCTGGACCATGACACCGCAAGATGAAAGTGGTAAAAGTACGGTCATCACCCTGCAGTCGATTCAATTCAACGCTCCCATGAGTGATGAGTTGTTCACCCCGGTCAAGAAGTAGCCGGCGCAAGAACGATTCTTGCCGATCGACAGGAACGCCCATAATGTTCGGGATCAGAGACCGATGTTCCGTTCGAACACTCAGCTGAGTATCACACTCCTGAATGTGGTGTTCCTGAATCTGCTGGGACACCTGCGCCGCACGATCCTGACCGTGGGAGCGATCGCGGTCGGGCTTGCCTCATTGATTTTTCTGTGGGGCTTCAACGAAGGCCTGCACCGCAACATGCTGAGCAATTTCCAGAACGCCATCATCGGCGCGGTGCAGATTCATCACCAGGGATTCTTTCAACATCCCGATCTATCACTCACGATACCCCATCCGCAGCAGGTCGCGGAGCGGCTCGATGAAGCAGGTGTCACCCGATACAGTCAACGTCTGGAGTCTTTTGGCCTCGCCGCATCCGATATCACCACTCAGGGCGTCATGTTGATCGGCATGGATCCCAGCCGGGAAACCCGAGTGACCGAGTTGCCCAAACGCATCCACATCGGCCGTTTCCTCAAACCGGAGGACCGATACAAACTGGTGCTTGGGGCCACCACCGCAAAAAATCTCCAGGTTACCCTGGACGATGAAGTGATCATCGTAGGCTATGACCGATTCGGCGCGATGATTGCCGAGTCGTTCACCCTCGTCGGCATTATTACGAGTGGTGAAATGGGTCTCGACAGCGGCATGGCCATCACCAGCCTGGACACACTTCAGGAAATGCTCGATATGCCCGGTCAGGTGACCACATTTGCCATCAATGTGGATGAACAGCAACTACCAAAGCTCACCCGCAACCTGAAAAAATCTTTGGCGGGCGAGTCACTCGAGATTATGCCCTGGTACAAGATGTTTCCCGTGATGAAGGAGTGGGTCAACCTGCATAACGGTTTTCTCTATATCTTTCTGGGAGTGGTGTTGTTCATCATTCTGGCCGGGGAACTCAACACGCTTCTGTTGTCGATGCTGGACAGGACCCGGGAGTTTGGTGTGTTGATGGCTATCGGAACCACCCGTCGCCAGATCGGCCTGATGCTGATGGCGGAGGCCGGTATCATCGGTCTGGTGGGTATCGGGTTGGGCACCCTGCTGGGTTATCTGATCATCGTGTTGACCGGGCTGGTCGGAATCGACCTGTCTATCCTGCTGGGTTCCACCTCCCGCTTCTACGTCGACCCTCTGATCTATCCCCAGCTCAAGCTTGACGACCTGGGCATCACAGCGGCCGCCATCTTTCTGGCCTCTGTTGTCTCCGGTATCTATCCGGCCTGGCGGGCCAGCCTGCTGCAACCGGTCGAGGCGATTCGCAATGGCTAGCCGTGTCGGGCTACTGACCTATCTGGCCCTGGCGTTGCGCAATCTGATCCGCAACCGCCGTCGCACCACCATCACCCTGCTGACGATGATCTTCGGCATCGCCACCCTGACCCTGCTCAGCGCCATGAATGACGGTTGGCTGAACCAGATGAAGACCAATTTCATCCTCAGTTTTACCGGCCACCTGCAGATTCACGCGAAAGGTTTCGAAGCCTCGCAGAATCTGCGCGATCGGATGGATGACCCGGATGAGGTCACCCGCCTGATGTCCGGTATTCCGGAAATCGTCGCCTGGACCGAGCGGATTCGAACCTCCGGCCTGGCATCCGTCAGCGGCAGCAGCGCCGGGGTGCAGATCATGGCCGTGGACCCGGAACAGGAGACCTGGGTAACCTCCATGGACCAGGGTGTCAAAGAGGGGCACTGGATTCGCCCCGGCATCCGCAGCGATCTGCTGCTGGGGCGTACCATTGCGCAAAACCTTGGCGCAAAAGTGGGAGACCGGGTCATCCTCATGACCCAACGACCGAGCGGCGAGATGGTCTCGGAGGTGTTCTTCCTGCGCGGGATTCTCGAAACCGGCGCCCCTCAGATCGACCGGACCCTGGCATTGATCACACTGAACGGCGCCCAGCAGTGGCTGCAGATGGAAAACGCCGTGACCGATATCGTGATTCGCGCCGATGAACATGAACAAACCGATCTTCTCTACCGCGCCTTTGTTCAGCAGCTCTCCGGCTTAAAGTATGAGATCATGCCCTGGCAGGAACTCGACCCGATGGTCAGGCAGTGGCTTGAGTTCAGTGATGCTTACGGATTGGTGGTGCTGTTCGTGGTCATCCTCCTGGTGCTTACGGAAATCCTCAACACCATGCTGATCTCCCTGCACGAACGACAGAAAGAGTTGGGCATGATGGTGGCCATCGGAACCAATCGCCACCAGGTTTTCATGATGATGTTGCTCGAAGCGGTGCTGTTGATTCTGATCGGTGCCATACTGGGGTACCTTGCCGGCAGTTTGATCGTTGTGGGTCTCTCCGACTCGGGCATCGATCTCACCGGCTACGCCAATGCCTTTGAGTTTTTCTACATGGACCCGATCATCCATCCCCAGTTGACCCGCGCCTCGGCACTCAAAATCCTCACCGCAACCCTCGCCGCGGCACTGCTTGCGGGACTCTATCCGGCCTGGAAAGCGACCCGTCTGTCACTCAGTCAGGCGTTGCGCACACAATAAGGAGACCCATGAGCGACCCATCCCCCAGCACCGTTATCCAGACCCGTAACCTGCACAAGTGTTACTGGGTCGGCACCATGCCCTACCCGGCGCTGCACGGGATCGATCTCGACATCCGGGCCGGTGAGTTCGCAGTGCTGGCCGGCCGGTCCGGGTCCGGGAAAAGCACCCTGCTGAACATCGTAGGCGCACTGGAATCAGCGGACCAGGGCCAGGTTCAGGTGCTTGGACAGGACATTCTCGGGATGAGTCGGGATCAGCGTACTCACTTCCGTCTCAATCACATCGGTTTCGTGTTTCAGGCCTATAACCTGATCCGGGTGTTTTCCGCCCGGGAGAACATTGCCTATGTCTGCCAGTTACAGGGCAAGGGCCGAAAAGAGAGCCTGGAGATCGCCAATCACTGGCTGCATGAAGTGGAAATCGGCCACCTCGGATACCGCCGCCCCGACCAGCTCTCGGGGGGGCAACAGCAGCGGGTCGCCGTGGCGCGGGCCTTGGCCTCTGATCCAAAAATCATTCTGGCCGACGAACCCACGGCAAACCTGGACAGTATCACCGGCGGTCACCTGATCGACCTGATGCAGTCGTTAAATCAACGTACCGGAACCACCTTTCTGATCTCTTCCCATGATCCGGACGTCAAACAGGCCGCCAGCCGGCTGGTGAAACTTGCGGACGGTCAGATCGTGGACGGATGGGACCGGATCCCAAAAACCCCTACCCCCCTCAATATCGTCTGCCCACTGCGCAACCGCCCTTTGCGGGACAGAATGCGTCGATATTTCAAACGTTCCAAAGACAAATCGGACAGATGACCGGTCATAGCCGGACGGTGCTTTCTTAAGCCAAATAAAACACCGTCATCCCAGCACATGCGGGGATCCAGAAGGCTGGACGGTGCGCTATTCCTGGATGTCATCCTTTTTCTCGTTCCCACGCAGAGCGTGGGAACGTATATTGAAAACGGTGCATCCATGCACCACTTCCCAGCAGACCCCACGGGACGCTGAGTGCAGCAGGACCGTTTTTCGTTGTGAAAAAGTAACTACCCCACAGCGTTGACCACGACTATGCTGAGTCACATACTCTCAATAAAGCATACAGACTCACCTGACCAGAAAGGAGTCTTTCATGGCCTTCACACAGAGCAATCGGCAACTGCAGATCAAGACCCCGCTGGGTCCTGACGAACTCTTGATTCTCAGAATGGAGGCCCGGGAAGAACTCGGTCGGATGTTTGAATTCACGGTTGACCTGTTGAGCGACAATGAAGCGGTGGCGCACAACGATCTGCTGGGTCAGAAGATGACGGTTGAAGTCGACATGGTGGGCACCAGCAAGCGCTACTTCAACGGCTTTGTCAGCCAGTTTTCCCAGGTCGGGCACATTGCCTATTTCGCCCATTACCGCGCGACTCTGCGACCCTGGTTATGGCTCCTGACCCGGACCTCCGATTGTCGCATCTTTCAATTCGAAACCGTGCCAGACATTATCAAATCGGTGTTCCGTGATAACGGTTTCACGGACTTCGAAGACCACCTCAGTGCCAGTTACCGGGAGTGGGAATACTGCGTTCAGTACCGGGAGACCGATTTCAACTTCGTCAGCCGGCTGATGGAACAGGAGGGCATCTACTACTATTTCAAGCATGTGGCCGGCAAACATATCCTGATTCTGTGTGACGACTACAGCTCCCACTCAGTCCTGGAAGCCTATCCCGACATCCCCTATCTGGCACAGACCGATGCGGGCGCCAGCCGTCACAGAGATTACATCCACAGCTGGACCTTCACCCGCTCCGTGCAACCGGGCTGGTATGCCCACACGGATTACAACTTCGAGAATCCGAAATCGGACCTCTCCACGAACGCACCGCTGCCCAGAAGCCACCCCTATTCCGACCTGGAGATCTTCGACTATCCCGGCGAGTATGCCGAGGCGCCGGATGGTGAATCCTACGCCAAACACCGGATCGAGGAATTGCAGGTCAAGCACGAAACCCTGGCGGCAAAAGGCAATGCCCGG
Organism: Candidatus Thiodiazotropha sp.; assembly: GCA_050291245.1. Classification (GTDB taxonomy): domain Bacteria; phylum Pseudomonadota; class Gammaproteobacteria; order Chromatiales; family Chromatiaceae; genus Thiodiazotropha. Next base: position 13,354 of record JBNKJP010000062.1, read on the forward strand.
GGCGTCACCACCGGCGGGCTGTTCACCCTGATCGAACACCCACGGGGTGATCAGAACAAGGAATATCTGGTCACCGGCGCCACCCACACCCTGCATTCGGATGCCTTCGAATCGGTACCGGAGATCTCCGAAGAACCCTTGTTCACCTGCGAATTCACCGCCGTGGACAGCAAGTCCAGTTTTCGGCCCGCGCGCACCACCCCAAAACCCATGGTCCAGGGTCCGCAGACCGCGGTTGTGGTCGGCAAATCCGGCGAGGAGATCTACACCGATGAATTCGGCCGGGTCAAACTCCAATTCCACTGGGACCGCTACGGCGCCAGCGACGAGAACAGCTCCTGCTGGGTGCGGGTCGCCCAGGTGTGGGCCGGCAAGGGCTGGGGCGCAATGCACATTCCACGCATCGGCCAGGAGGTCATCGTGGAATTTCTCGAAGGTGATCCGGACCGGCCGATCATCACCGGCCGGGTCTATAACGCGGACCAGATGCCCCCCTATGATCTGCCGGAGAACATGACCCAAAGCGGGATCAAGAGCCGCAGCACCAAGGGCGGCAACACCAACACCTTCAACGAAATCCGCTTCGAAGACAAGAAGGGTTCCGAGGAACTCTACATTCACGCGGAGAAGAACCACACCAACATCACCGAAAACAGCCGCAGCGAATCGGTGGGCTACAACCGCTCCCTGAGCGTCGGGCACGACAAAAGCGAACAGGTCGACAACGACAAGAGCATCACGGTCGGTATGAATCACACCGAGAACATCGGCCTCGACATGGAGCACAATGTCGGCATGAATCAGACACTGACGGTGGGATTGAACAAGTCCGAAACCGTCGGCGTCAACGGCACGGAAACCGTAGGCGCGGTCAAGACCCTGACCATCGGCGGGCTGTATCAGGTCTCGGTGGGTGGCGCGATGAATGAAACCGTGGGTGGCGCCAAGGCTGAAGAGGTGGGCGGCGCCAAGGTCGAGACCGTGATCGGAGGAAGTAGTACGATCGTCGGCGGTGACCATTCACTCGAAGTCGGCGGCGATCTGAACGAGGATGTCAGCGGTGATAAAACGAGCAACCTCGCCTCCAATTACACCCTCAATGTGGGTTCGGATTACGAGTTGGAGGCGGGCAGTTCGGTTACGATCCGAACCGGCGCATCCTCCATCAGCATGGATTCGGGTGGCAAGATCAAGGTACAGGGAACCGACGTCACTTTTGCAACCGCAGCGGGTAAGGTGCACATCGATGCGGGTGGCATCATCACGATCAAAGGTACGATGGTCAAAATCAATACCTGATAGCCGAAGCGCACCGGCATGAAACGAACCGGAAGGAGCAAACGATGAGTGGACAGCCCGCAGCACGTGTAGGAGACGGTATCGTATGCGTACTGCCTCAAGTACTACCTGTGGTGCCACCTCTTCCCCATGCGCCGCCTCCGGGCCTGCCGATCATGCCCCCGGGAGCACCCACTGTATTGATCGGAGGTCAGCCCGCGGCACGCATGGGGGACTTCAGCCTGTGCATCACTCCGGTACCCACCCCCAACCCTATCTTGCGCGGTGCATTTCCGGTTCCCATCATGAACATGCCGGCTGCCCGCATCACGGATTCGGGAACCCACCCGGGTTCGGTGATCATGCCGCCCGGCTGTGTCACGGTGCTGATCGGACTGGCCGGGGTTACCGGCAACCCAAGACTGGGCAACCAGGCCTGCCAGAACATGGCCGCGGGGCGGAATCCGGCTCCGGGTTCCACCGGTCCGAGCGGAAATCCTCTGGCATCAAACACCCCGGGACAGAGTTACAACAACTGTGGCATCGAATCATCACGTCAGATCGTACAAGCGGCCAATGGCACTAACCCGGGTCAGGAGGCGATGATGAACAACGCCATTACCAACGGAAACACGACACCACCCGCCATAGGCAGTACCGTTGGCGGCACCGTGGTAACCCCTCAGAATCAGGCATATTTCAGTGGTGGCACCACATACACGCAACAGGCCAGTATTCTGACCAACAACGGCGTACCCTCAACCGGCGTTCCTCCGACTTCGAGCGGTGCTCAACTCGGCCAATACGAACTCGCGCTCTCCCAAGGACGCGGAGTGATCGCCAACGGCGATGTGCAAGGTTTGCCCGGCTGGGGAACCCAGACCGGCTTCCATGCGGTTACGGTCACGGGATATGAATACGACGATGACGGCAACCTCACCCACGTGATCTACAACGATACCGGTATCGGCGCCTGCAATAAGCGTGTCACCGCGGCACAATTTCAAAGCTTTCTGGACTTCGGTGCGAGCAATGCCATCGCCCAGGGATTTTCACCCAATGGCGGCACGGTAACCAACAACCCGATCTGGTAGGACCCGTGATCAAGAGGACCCTGTTCCATGCTGTCACCCTGCTCATCCTATACTGCATCTCCAGCACTGGTGTCTATGCCATGTCGATGAAACAAGCCATACAACTGATCGGTCAGCACGCCAACATGATGCCCATCGAACGGGGCATCACATTGCCGCTGATCAAGGTCGAGAACCGTCATGTCATGGTGCGCCGGCTGATCTACTTCACCCGCACGACACCGGAAGGCACCTACATCACAGAGCCACAATACGAGGCGATCGTTGACCTGACTGAAGGCGCCTTCATCACCATCCGGCGCTTTGCCACTAAGGTTCCGAATCTGCCCCCCGCCCCCTGGATTCACAACCGTCCCCGCTTCGACACCCCGGATGAGATCATTCCAGAATTCGAACGCATCTGGACACTCTACGACATGCTGATCCCGGCATTCCTCAAGGGTGGCAGTAACGTTTCTCCGGAAATCAAGCAGGCAGCCAAACTGTTCAGTCAGTACTTTGAACGTCATGCGGAAAAACCATTAACAGCCTACTATGACTGGTTCAGTGGCGATTTTCTACGCTGGATCGGTCGCGTCGCCAACTCCTGAGGATTCCATCCCATGTCGGACCTGTTTCCCACAGCCACTATCACCGCCTCGGCCAGGAATCTCATTGGGCCCTCGCTGACCTTCGCCAACTACATGAGCCTGCCAATCCCGGTAATCTCCAACGGAGTGCTGTTTCTGGCCTTCCTGGTGGGACGGGGGGAAGCGGTTAATCCAGAACTCGGATACCAGATCTGGCCACCGAAACTGCTGGCCCTGTTCGATATCGCAACCGGACAGTTCCAAGAACTGCGCGCCATCTCTCCCGCCTTCTTTGATATCGATCAGGCTGTGGATCAGCCCATGGGCAAAGGGGTGTCCCCTCCCGAAAAACAGTCCACGTCTTACCTGGAAAGGCAGCTGAAACTATTCCAAAGCTGCGATCACCTGATCTCCTGTCTCACCCAGGGACAGCCCCATCAGGATCCGCTCACGCAGTATGACACTGAGTACATGCAACTGTGCGAAGAGGCACTGCTACCCTATTTTCGCAGGACACGCCTGACTCAGATCGGTTAAAGCCCCTTTCCGTTAACGCAAGTTTCGGAGTTTCAAATTTAGCATTTGAGCGTAAGCGCGCCTCGTTCCCGAGCGGAGCGTGGTGACGAGGGAAACCACCCCTGATACTAACCCGACACCGCATCAGCGCGACACCCGTTACATGACAACCCTGTGAATAGTTCACAGGTATCCTGTGTCATTCTGACAGCAATCTCTTAGTGAAGCGTTCTAAGCTATGAATCATAGGGATAGCGCAACGACAACCCAAATGTCCCCGGGCAGGAAAACTCGGAATACCCGGGCATGACGCTGGAGAGAGACATGATAGACGACTACGATAATGATCCCCCCGGTGCTGAAATGGACCGAATGTATGAACTGGGCCTGATTCTGGCCACCGAACAGAGCAGTCGCCTACAGGCCCGTGGCAGCGTTCGCGAACTCGAACAGATCGCCGATTTTTTACACTGCGTGGGTGAGATGAAACTGTCCGAAAACATCGATCATCGGATCATCAACCTGCTAGAAGCAAAGATCACCCGCAAGCTAGTGGTTCAAAACCGCCGCAGCTTATCCCGCCGTCGGGACAATCGTATCCATCTGACCGAATCCAAGGCTTACCATTAGTGAACCCCGTCGCAGATCCTGTGGCATTCAACGAGTCAGAAAGGGGTCATGCGGGAATGACACCTACCTAAGCCAAAAACCACCGTCATCCCGGCGTATGCCGGGATCCAGAGCGAAATATTGTGAACCGCTTTGCGATTGGCAATATTGGGAATACTATCCCATATTTTTGCGGCCCACTTCACAATCACATTTCTGACAAAACGGCACCATACGCACTGGCGTGGTTCGGTGAGGTAGAAAATATTGTGTGTGTTAGCGTTCAAGTAACTTACCAGTCAGGCCATTTCAATTACAACTGGCTCATCATCCTCGATGAATTTATTGCCGGAACATCTTTATAACGGAGTAGGAAGATCGAACAATGAATTATAAACCGAAACAATTGACTTATCTGGCCCTTGGCATCTCGCTGCTAACCGGTTCACATGCAGCCAACGCATTCAGCTCTTACACAACGAACATCACCAATTACTGTAATGATATGGGCTATGACCTGACGTCCGACTATCAATCCGACAGTTGCTCCTCATGTCATAGCGATAACCAGGCTAAAACTGCTTACAGCACGGGCGACTATGAGTTCTTCTGCCCAGCTCCGCAAGCACCTGTGTGCACTGACAACGACCAGGACGGCTACTATGCAGAGGGCGAAACCTGTGGTACAGCCGCGGATTTCGATGACAACGAGCCAGCCGCCTACCCGGGTGCACCCGAGATTTGCAATGATGGCATCGATAACGATGGTAATGGGCTCATCGATAGCGCGGACAGCGGTGCTGTCGGTTGTGAGGCCACCTGCACCGACATGGATAGGGATGGCTACTCCATCGAAGGCGGTTCCTGTGGCGCCATTGACTGCGATGACTCAAATGCGGATGTCAACCCCGGCGCGGTTGAAATCTGTACCGATGCGGTTGATAACAACTGTAACGGCCTCACCGATACGGCTGATATGAATGCCGTGAATTGCCCCCTCAACTGTACCGACAACGATGCTGACGGCTACAGTATCGAAGGCGGTGAATGCGGCGCCATTGATTGCGACGACAACAATGCCGAGGTGAACCCGGGTGCGCTTGAAGTCTGCGATGACGGCATCGACAACAACTGCGACAGCCGTGCTGACAGTGCGGACAGCGTCTGCCAGACCAGCGACGACGATGATACAACAGATGAGGAACCCTGGTGGAGGAGACACAAGAGAAAAGACCATCACTCTCATGATCACTCCTGTGATCCTGTCAGCGATTCCAACAATGGTGACAGCTCATCCAATGACAGTGATGAGTCTTCCGATTATGACTGGAAACATCGGAACAGAGATCACCGTAACGACGATCGTCACTCTCGCAGATACTGAGTATGATTAACGCAAGCACCCCCAAAGGTGCCTTGTAATCTCATGTCTATCCAGGGGGGCTTCGGCTCCCCCTGGTTTTCTATGAGCCCGAGGTGACTTCAACGCCACCATTCAGACCATACCGCGATACGATTGCCATCACTTCAACATTTTTAGTATTTAAAACCAAATGCCGTATCAAGGCAGGGACTAACCCGTCCCACCCAGCTCACCATCCTCAGCAGCGCGGGGCCAGGCGTACTCGATACAGTTACGCCCTTTCTGCTTGGCCTGATAGAGCATCTTATCCGCCGCCTCAAAAATGGTTGCCGGTTCAATATGATTACTCGGCACAATGGTGCTGACACCGACGCTGATGGTGACGAAATCGCTCACCTCAGAAGCAGCATGGGGGATCTGCAATCCAAGCACAGCCGTGCGGCAGCGTTCCGCCAATAACAACGCCGCCTCCCGGTCCGTATTTGGCAGCATGATTACAAACTCCTCGCCACCATAGCGCGCCAGCAGGTCCATGGTTCGGGTCGCCACATTGTCCAGCGCCTTCGCCACCCGAATCAGACACTCGTCGCCCATGGCATGCCCATAACGGTCGTTGTACTGTTTGAACTGATCAATATCGATAACCAGCAGAGATACCGGTTCCCGACTACGTAATGCCCGCGCCCATTCCGTTTCCATAGCCTGGTCATACATCCGGCGATTGGCCAGACTGGTCAGAGCATCTTGCAGGGAAAGGGACTCTAACTGCTTGTTTAGCCGAACCAGTACATCTTCCATTTTCTTGCGTTCAGAAATATCGAAGATAAAGCCGACCAGCGCCGTCGTCTCATTGTTTTCACGCAAGACATGCACCACATCGCGCACCCAGACATAACCGCCTTCACGAGTCAGTGCACGGTAATCCGCCTCATGATCGATTCCGTGCTCCGATTGCGAGATACACAGATTCGCAGTTGAGTCCCGTTCTTCAGGATGAATCCGATCTATCCAATCCTGTGCAGTTGCCCAACTTGACTGATCCCATCCCAGCAGTTTTTCGATCTGCGGACCGATATATTCGAACTGCTTAGTCTTCCAGTTCAACTTCCAGGGTATCGCCTTGGTCGATTCCAACAGCGTTCTGTAAAGATCGTCCTTGTCGTCATTGTTTGTTGCCATGCACGAACTCCTGTATCTGGTATAAAAGTGATATCTAACATTGTCGGTTTTTTGTTATACGCCGCTCGCATTTCGCGGCGTAGTTAATGATCTAGGAATGCACTCAACCCTCTCTTCTCAGGGTTTCCAGTCAGGCACGATACCGCGGGCCATGGCAAGCGTCCTTTCACTGTAGATAAGAACCGTATCCGCCGTAACCATAGCCGAATCGCCCACCGTCAACGCATATTCCCCCACCAAGGTACCATCGCCGTGGATCGTATTGGATGGTGTATAGAGCGCGTAACCGTAGGGGATCTCAAATGCCGTGAAATGATAGTCGCCGTCGCTAACCCGTTTGCCAATCACGATGTAACCGCCACAGCTCTCTGACAGTGGTACATGCACATGCGGAAAATCATGGGTCTCAACAAAGACACCCCCACCACCATAGCGCCGCATGAGAAAATCCTTTTTGTAGTCCTTCGTGTAATCATAGCGCATCATCACGATCTGAAAATTCGCTGAGACAACGTCGAAAATCTCTCCGTTTCTGATCAACTGAAGACCGTAATGCCTGACATTCTCCACTGTGGCGGTGACGGTGGGAATCTTGAAACCGTGGGGAACCAGCAGAGCCCCCATACCGCCGAAGGTGTTTGCACTGCCACCGTGAACCACACGGATCCCCTTCTCCAAGGCCTGCTGTGTGTTATACCATTCGGCCTTGACCACGACTCGCGGAGTTTCCAGTACCGCCTTGCCAACAACCCGTTTTTTTGCCAAATTCAACTTCCAGGTCGTCACGCCCTTGTCAAAAAAGGCCACCTCGCCATGCGTACTCAGTACTACCTTGTGCTTATCGATTTGCCGGCCTTTTACAGCGTAGCGCGTCAGTTCGGAACACTTTATCAGCGTTCTTTTCAACAACCCTTTTTTATAGCTTGCCTGTTTCTTATTCATTTTTATTTCATCCCTCTGTCACTCTTATGATGACAGTGACAGATCACGCGGCGATTTTAAAAAGCAGGTCCTTGTATTCACTGCATTGGCGCCTGATGTTAACCGCCTCAGTTAAACACACATTTTTCTTAATGTTTTTCTGAAGATTTAACAGTGTAATTTACTACTGCGGCATGCCTGCGGTAATCTTTACAAAGGATTTCGCTTGAAGAGTGATTTTGATCCTGCTCCATCTTGGATTTGAAGCGCACTGATCGCTTCATCGATCGGCATAAGGATATGGAGGAAAAGGCCCGTCGCCGGAATGCGACGGGCCGCAATAGACGCTTACTGCTTTGGGATCAGGGTTAGGGCGCCGTGTCCTTGATCAGCGCGAAGGCTCGCTCATCCCACAACCATAACCAGCGCAACTCGTTATGCACTCCGTCAGTCGCGGTATGGGCGACCATCAGGTTTGCGGCGAAGGCAGCACCGTCCGGACAACCCGCAACCATGTCGCCCAGGGTATCCGTCCACGATGAGCCTGGGGGGACGAGGTTGGCCATATCGGTGCCGACAGGAGTACTGTGCCCGCGGCGAACCCACATCCTATAGATTCCATGGTTACTCGCCTGTTCTGCGGTAAACGGGATCTCAACGGTAGCGGCGGGCAGCGTGGAATCAAACCAGGTGAGCCCGCAACTGCCAATCGCGGTAAAAGCGACGGGGCACTGAACCTCATTGATTGTTCCAGTGCATGGAACCGGATCCACTTGAATCGCGAAGTACACACCTGGGTCGCCACTGGCGTTGTCGATCCAGACAGGATCCATCGGCAAGGTCGGGATCATCCAACCGCCTGCAATGGACAACGGCTCATCGGGCACACGGAATGTGACTTCGTTCGTCAACGGTGGCGGCCCGCTCGAATCCCATGGGTCGAGTGGACTACCCAGTTCGTCATAAACGCACAGTTTGAGCTCGTAAACACCGGCGGTTTTTCCAGAGGTCGGAAAGTAACCGGAAGCATGGTCCCACAGCCGGGTCAACGGCCATGTGAGCATCACCAATGCCGGATTGATGGTGGCACTCGGATACCACGCCTGGAGACGCCCGACAAACTCGGCTTTCTTTTCACTCTCCAACATGGCCAGCGAGGGCCGGAACTTGTTGAACCCCTGCTCATCCAAGCCGATATCATAGGGCAGGTAGACGTCAACATCGATACTCGCGCCCGGGTCCTGATAGCGAGCCCGGTAATAGACTCGAGAGTCAGAACCCAGTTGCGTCCAAAGCGTGGTTCCTGCCTCACGCACGAACCAGCGATACAAACGGGCGGTGCTGGAACCTCCGTGAATGGCCTCCGGGTCGTAGTCGATCTGCAGCGGAAGATTACCGGCAAAGGGACGCTTTGATACGCTGACACCACGGACATTTGACGAGATCGGTGAACCCGGCGGAACGGAGAGGCCGATGAAGCTGCCTTCCCAGACCATGTACCCATAGTTCGGGTCAGTGTCATCCTGCTTGATCTGGGCCAGGCTCACCGTGCCTACGCCGAGGACAACAACCGTGTTGTCCGCCAGCAAACCCGCAACACTCGTACCGATACCAGGTATTGTCTCGGCTAGCGGATCGGTAACCTCAATAGCTAAAAGTACGACGAGCAGGTCGTTGATCACCCCGAGGCCGATGAGTTCCTTGGTGAACGCCAGTGACACCCAGCTACCCCCGATAAACTGCTTAACCTCGGTGACATCTGGAATCAGGCCCGGGATGGCGATGTCGAAATAGATATGGGCCTGAAAATCGCCGGCGTCGAGGGCCACCGTGGATGGGCTGGGGTGCAGCACCGTAGCCAGTGTTGCAGTGGGGTCGAAGGTATCGACATCGTCGTCATCCTGTACCAGGACAGGGGTGTTGCTTGTTACGAGTTGGATAGGACCGCGAAGGAGTGAACGGCTACCGTCAGTCTCGCGCTTGTAGGTGATCTGATGAGTGATGCTTCCCTTGCACATTGGAGTCTCCGTTTACTTGTCGAGGACGATGCGGCCGGTGACAGGCGCCCGGGCCAAATTATCAGTGTTCATTTTCAATGACACGCTGCGCAAACTCTCCAATGTTGGAGCAAGCGTCAGACCAGGGTCCAGTGGGCGCAGGATGGCCTCGAACTCCTGCTGCGCAAGCATGCCGCTCACAGCAGGTTGGGTTTCGCGAAGTTTGGAAAGCCGGCCCAGGAACAGCTGCACCATTGATCTGGCATCGAGCTCGATACCCGTGGGTACGTTGCAGAAACGACCCAGGAAGACACCGCTGTCCAGGCTGCGCAGATCCACATCACCCCTTTTCGCATTCGCGAGATAGACATGCACACCGAGACGCGACTTGTGGCAAGCCTCGGCAATTTTCATTGCAGCAGGGTCGAACTCGAACTCAAGTATCCGGGCCTCTGCCAACTCACTCAGTTCGAAGGGAAAATCCTGAATGATCCTGCCCTGGTGGACCAGGTAGACCGATAACCACTGGGAAGGGACACCCCCGGATATCCCAAGACGATTGCGTAACCTGATGGTGAAAGTGCTCTCAGGTTTGGGTGGTTTGAGTTCTGAATCTTCACCCCGTGAAGAAATTGGGGTTTGCTGTGAGGGATTTAGGTGTGCCATGGACGCGCTCCTTCGACTTGTAGTGTACGAGACGAGGATTAACCTGCAGGGCAGGTATTCCAGTACAGTTCCTAAGGATAACTCTAGGAGCGGGTGGCTGATTTTGTCAAGAATTTAGTTCTTTTTGAAAAGATGCCGTTCGTGTCATAGGTTTTGCCTATGTCACACATTTCACTGGCCCCGTTTGGAACTCATACGCGGATTGTCGGTTGTCCGCTATTGCCCTGTACCCTCTTGATGCCACGGGAGTACTGGCCGCCTGGTTGAAACCAATATTTTTCTCTGATTTACAAACCCTGCGGCCAGTACAAACACATCCGCCGTTAAGTTATTTGCTTATGACATGCGGCCAGTGTACGCCATCACAGATTCTGTACCATTCAGAGTCCGCCCATATCATACACTGCGACAACAAGGTCATTGGATGGAATTGTTCTGTAATGCCCAACATACAGGCGATTGTTCACTGGGTCGTAGAAAGCTCCGGTAACATTTCCGGTAGTGTTTCCATACCCGTCATCCATCATCCAGCGTGAATTATCGAAAACCGCTGATAGATAGGGCCTGACAGAAGAGGGGTTTGTTGTTGTAGCAGCTTGAATGTCATTGACATCAAATGCCCAAACCCACGAAACGGTATCCGCTCGAACTATCGCCGAATTTCCAGGTGAAACAACAAATCCGTCCGCATCGGCATAAAAGGCTTTATAGCCCATACCAAATCTGAAACCGGCGTTATTCCCCAAAACAATATAGGTACTTGTGTTGGGAATGACAAAACCGAATCTCGCTTGCGTACCTCTTGTCCATAGCGTGTTATGCAGATTCTCGGGAACAGGTTGGCTCGCTGCCACACCTTCCAGTGCCGACATTCTCTCTGCTTTCGTTGAAAGATTACCTATAAAAGAGCGGTCAGCCGAGTTGGCGAGTGCCCAATTCGTACTATCTGACGACGGTTCCTCTCCTGTCACCCCAGTCAAATTTCTATAGAGATTATGATCTGCCAGAGAGCGCGCGAGATCACCGACAGCGAAGTGCATATGGGACGCAAAATGAAGGTAGTCATAAACATCATAGTCTAGTGCGTCCATATAGTAGTTTAGTGTTGCCTCATTATAAGAGTCCCAATTTTCGTATAAGGCATCCTCATATTGATCCGCTCTGACATAATCTCCTGCCGCCATTGAATGCGCAGGATTCCACCCCATTTTTTCCGTTGTAGGTAAAATGGTTGAAGCAGTCGTCAGTTCGCCTGGATTGCTAAGATAAAAACTGGGGCCGTCAGAGAAACGTGATGCAATACTCATACCAGCGCCATTTCCGGAAACATGTGTCGCACCAAACACTGTTTGGTAGTTTGAAGGCAGTTCACTCATCCAACTGATAGTTCGATCTCTGCCTTCAAGGTCGATCCAACTTGAGACAGGGCAGTTTGCCAAATCGGTTGCATCGTCAAAAAGCACCATTTTTTCCGGCCCAACACCATCTGCATCGTAGCTCTTGTAGGTACCAACAAGCAGCTTACCGTTTATATACTGGATCAATCCAATGTTTCTATTATTTTCCGGGTTCGCAGAAACCCTTGATTCAATATCGACGTAGCCTTGCAAGTGAGTGGCTACCGGCAAGTTGTTCGGATTCGTCTCTGTGATTGCACCGAGTGTGGAGGGGATTTGAAATTCAGCAATGGCGAGCGGAGCAGCGTCAATCTCGCTTGAATCAGTGACAAAAGACCCATAGCTGCCGTTGTGTCCATTGGGTGGAACAAATCCGATCGAGCCTTCATGATAATTTGAAGAACTGACTGCATCCGAATACTCAACGCGGAAGGCACCCAAGTAAGTCAGGTTAGCCAAGTCGTAGTGTGAACTGACAGCAGGGTCTGGTGTACCTGTTCCCTGATCAGTACCAGGATCAGTACCAGGATCAGTACCAGGATCAGTACCAGGATCAGTACCAGGATCAGTACCAGGATCAGTACCAGGATCAGTACCAGGATCAGTACCAGGATCAGTACCAGGATCAGTACCAGGATC
>JBNKJP010000063.1:0-4345 GCA_050291245.1 Candidatus Thiodiazotropha sp.
CATATGCCCGTTGTGTGAAATCAGAAAAACTGAGTAATGGTAAATACAAGGGCCAAGGCAATCGGAAGAATGGCAACCGGTATCTGGCCTGGGCGTTCATGGAAGCTGCGCACTTCGCGAGCATATGGAATCAGGAAATCATGTGCTATTACCAGCGAAAACTGGCGAAGAGCCATCCGATGGTGGCCAAGAAAGCCGTGGCAAACAAACTGGCGCGAGCCTGTTATCACATGCTGAAGGAGCATACGAATTTCGATGTGACGCGAGCATTTGGATAAATTTCTGCCATGCTGCTAGGACGTTATAGGGATTTGGTGAAAATCCTCTACTCTGATTGTCGCCGGCATGGCACATAGAGTGACGTTTTGCAGAAGCGCCTCAAGCATGAGCCCATCTAAGGTTGGCATCGAAAGACAGCCCTGACTCTGTTTGCTAATTTGGACATGCTGGGGTACTGACGGTTTTCTGGGGCGGCATTGCCGCCAGGGGCGGATCCTGATGGGTAACTGTGCGCTTCACTTGAGGCAACACAACCGGAGAAAACCCGGGTGCGCTGAAAGAAAACGTCATTATTTTAACGGCGTTCTCACGTCAGGGGTTTTATCGCGCCATTGACAGGAGTCGGCTAATGGACGACCCGTTAATCGTTATATCGGAAGGGCCCTTTTGCGCGGGCGCCGGCCATCCGCTGACAGCTTTGAATTCCATAAACAGACCACTTATAGCCGTTGCCGTTGAATTAATTAGACGATCGGTCTAAAATATACGGCATGAGTATCCCTGCTCCTATCAAACGCCGTCGCGGACGCCCGCCCAAGGATCCATCCGGCTTCCGGGACACCCGGAAAGCGCTGATACGTTCAGGCATGGAGGTGCTCACCGAAAAAGGCTATTCCGCTACAGGACTCGACGAGATCCTAGGCCGTGCCGGCATACCCAAGGGCTCCTTCTATCACTATTTCGACAGCAAGGATGCCTTCGGATTGGAGCTGATCGCCAACTATTCCGCCTTCTTCAAGCACAAGCTCGACAAGTTCCTTGCAGAGTCTTCGCTACCGCCCCTGGAGCGCTTTCGTGGATTCGTGGACGATGCCATCGAGGGCATGGCGCGCTATGGCTTTAAACGGGGCTGCCTGGTGGGTAATCTGGGCCAGGAGATGGGCGCCTTGCCCGAGCCCTTTCGCGAGCAGATTCAGGCCGTCTTCAATGACTGGCAGGGCAGGCTCGCACGCTGTCTGGAGGAGGCGAAATCAGCAGGCTTGATTGCACCACAGATCGACTGCGAGAACGCCGCCTACCTGTTCTGGACAGGCTGGGAAGGCGCTGTGTTGCGCGCAAAACTCGAGCGCAGACCCGACGCCTTGAAGGCCTTCTCCATTTTTTTTCTCGATAGTCTGAAATAGCTACTCACGCCATCAACAATCCCCCGTCTGCAGAGGACAGAGCACCATGTTCAAAGCCATATTGATCGACAAGCAACAAGACCACTACAGCGCGCAGCTGACCGACATCGACGAGTACTCCCTCCCCGAAGGCGAGGTGACGGTTGATGTGGCGTTCTCCAGCGTCAACTACAAGGACGCCCTGGCCATCACCGGCAAGTCCCCCGTGGTGCGGCGTTTTCCCATGGTCCCCGGCATCGACTTTGCCGGCAGAGTGTCTGCATCCTCCCATGCCGATTTCGAGCCGGGCATGCAGGTGGTACTCAACGGCTGGGGTGTCGGTGAGGTCCACTGGGGCGGGCTGGCCCAGAAAGCGCGGGTCAAGGGCGACTGGCTGGTTCCCCTGCCCGCCGGCTTCGATTCCCGCCAAGCCATGGCGATCGGCACCGCCGGCTATACGGCTATGCTCTGCGTGCTGGCCCTCGAACGCCAGGGCATCACCCCCGACCATGGCGACATGCTCGTTACCGGCGCTGCCGGTGGAGTCGGCAGCGTGGCGCTGGCGATCCTCTCCAAGCTGGGCTACCGGGTGACCGCTCTGAGCGGCCGGGTCGAGGAGGAGGCGGATTTCCTCACCGGCCTGGGCGCCGCCGAGATCATCCCCCGTGCGCAATTGTCTCAACCCGGTAAGCCGCTGGCGAAGGAGCGCTGGGCCGGCGTGGTCGACGTGGTAGGTTCCCATGTGCTCGCCAACGCCTGCGCCGCCACCCACTACGGCGGCGTGGTCACCGCCTGCGGCCTAGCCGGAGGCATGGATTTCCCGGCCACGGTGGCGCCTTTCATCCTGCGCGGTGTCTCGCTTATCGGTATCGACAGTGTGATGTGCCCCAAGCCCCTGCGGCTGGAAGCCTGGCACAGACTCGAGCAGGACCTGGACCTGAGCAAGCTGGGCGATATCTCTGCAGAGATCGGACTCACTGAAGTGATCGATACAGTCGACGACCTGCTGGCGGGCAACATCCGCGGACGGCGCATCGTCGACGTGAACCGATAGGTTTATCTAAGCAGCAACCCTCTCTGAACCGATTTTTCCTTCGTTTCGAGTATCAATACCTGGGCCTATCCAGTATCGCCTGAATCTGGTCAGAGATCTGTTTGGAAAATTTATCATGTTCATGAAAGAACGAAGTATCTTCTTATCAACACCACGATCGATCAGGTATTTGACGACGCTGACCTACTCCTAATTCGCTACGTAGTGAATGGGTGAATTCCGCCTTTCCGCAAGGCCCGCAGGATGGCCGGGTAGTTCAAGTCGCCGGCCAGGTGGATCAGCTGTTTGTGCAGTGCCCGATCGTGCGTTGCAACCTGTTGGATGACCGTATCGATCAGGCTTCTGTCCAGGCTTATCAATGCCTCCTCGAGTTCACCAAGCAATCGCTCGGGCAGTCCGTTCAGCATCTCCGGAGTCAGGTTCACATCCTGCTCTTCCGCCAAAAGCGTGTCTTTGTAAAGATATTTCACACCGAGGTGTTTCGACAGGACGTCATAGATTTCGGTCGCGCGAAAGGGCTTGCGCACATAATCGTCCATGCCGACGGCGAGCATTTCTTCACGTTGTTCGGCGAACGCCGATGCGGTTACCGCGACGATCTTTACCTCCTTGCCACCGGGTAGTTCACGGATACGCCGAGTCGCCACTATGCCATCCATTCCCGGCATGCGTCGATCCATCCAGATGAAGTGTGGATGCCAGCTGCGGAACAGTTCTATTCCCTGCGCGCCATTCTTTGCTATTTTGACCTGGAAGCCGACGGACACGAGCAACTGCTCAAGCAGCAATTGATTATCAAGCTGATCTTCCACGATCAGGATCCTGTACTCAGGCTGCCCGGGGGCCAATCGCGCCACATCTCTCGTTTCGGTTTTCAATTGTTTGGTGATGTCGTTTTCCTTTGCTTCGATAAGCGGCAGATCGACCCTGAACAGCGAGCCTTTTCCGGGGGTGCTTTCCAGGTGGAGGTTTCCGCCCATCATCTGCACGAATTGGCGGGTTATGGCCAGCCCGAGACCGGTACCCTTGCTGTCACCCTGCCCGCTCAGTTGCACAAAGGGCTCGAAGATACGCTGCTGGTCTTCGGGCGCGATACCGCTGCCGGTATCCTCGACCTCGATCAGCAGGTGCGTGGCTTTGTTGTTCTTCGTGTCTAGGCGCAAGGTCACACCTCCCTGCCGGGTATATTTAATGGCATTGCCAACCAAGTTGATCAATATCTGGCGCAGGCGGGCCTCGTCGCCGACGATGTAACGCGGAAAGTGTGATGTCTGGTCGACCTGAAGTCGCAGCGCCCTGTCTTCAGCGCGCACGCGCATCATGTCTGTGACATCGCGTAACATGCCGCCCAGGTCAAATGGGTTGTTCTCAAGCTGTACGCGCCTCGCTTCGATCCTGGCGATATCGAGCACATTGTTGATGAGTGTCAACAGGTAATCACCACTGCGATTGATGATATCGAGCTTTTGGCGTTGGTCTTGTGTGAGTTCCGGCTCTCGTCGCATCATGGCGGAAAAGCCGAGAATGGCGTTGAGCGGTGTACGCAGTTCATGGCTGATATTGGCAAGGAACTGGCTTTTTGCTTGGTTTGCAGCTTCGGCCTGCTCTTTCGCTTGTTCCAGGATGTCATTGGTTTCCGAGAGCGTTTCTTGGACCTTTTTCCGCTCGTCGATTTCGGCGGCAAGACTGGTTGTTCTTTCTGCTACAACCGTTTCCATCTCTTCAGCACGCAGGCGATAAACCAGCGTGCGGACATGCACAATCGCTACCACGAGCAGAATCAAGGCAAGCAGATAAGCCGCATAAGCCCAGCGTGTTTCCCACCAGGCGGGTAGTACCGTTATCAACAGCTCTCGGGGTTGTTCATTCCACAGTCCGTCATTATTGGCGGTTTTAATCCGCAGCCTGT
>JBNKJP010000064.1:0-131141 GCA_050291245.1 Candidatus Thiodiazotropha sp.
AGAGGAACCCATCGCGCTGGTCAGGAGAAACTCGGAATTGGTCGCCCATTGAAATGGTTGCCCTGAATCCTGAGCGCGCCGACGAGGAATGTAGCGAAGCGGCGTGAACGAAAAAGGCGACAACTATCTTGAAAAACGCCGCATCCTCACGACTGCTGGTGGCAAAAAGGTGCAGATCACTACCATCGATGTTCATCATCCAGACGGTGGCGTCGCGAAAACTGACGGTTTCAAGCCATGAGGGTACATCTGTCGCCATCTCGAATACAATGCGGCTGCCATCCCGGCTGGCGCGTAATCGGGTGCTGAACCCCGGGATATCAGCCACAGATGCAACAATCTGTCCATCTACCTGATGGGCCTGCTGGGCGACAAAAACTGAATAGTTGTCAGCGTAGACCAGCCGGTTGTCGGGTAGCCAGTCGAAGGTGCTGACAAACCCTGAAGACTGGCTGATCAGGTTACCCTTTCTATCGAATACACTCAGTAAGCTTGTGACATCATCGTCCGGGCAATCCTCTAAACTGCCCCAGATGAGTGCAACTGCCTGGCCGTCCGGTGACAGTTTTGCAGGGCCGTAGACATTCTCATAGAGTTCAAAAGAGTCGAGTGTTAGATTGGTGCGGACATCTTTGATTGTGATTTTTACTTTATAGATAGAAGGTGAGCATCTGTTGCTTCGACTGTACTCACGAATGCGTTCAACATATGCCAGCCCATCGTGAGAGGGTGTTTGCAAGGCATCGGGGTTATCGGCTGCGAATACGGTATATAACCCTGTCGAAAGATCGAGATACTTTCCGCTGTTGGCAATAAACAGGTGGCCGTTTAAATCGCCATTCTGCCCGGTGGAAGGGTCTGTTTCCTCCGGATCGTTATTGTCAGAGTGATCGTCGTCGATGTCTGGGCTATCTTCCGATCCGCCGCCTCCACCGCAGCCAAACTGGAACAACAGAACAAATATAATTACCAGAAACTTTTTGTAGCAAACGTCCATGTTTAATCCTGATTTTTACGTCCGAAACAGTGCGCTGGACGGAGAAGGCGGCTTTCTCGATATCAATGTTTGTGAATTCCAGAAACAGACGGGATATTGAATTTCACCCTGCATTACATGCCGTGAATTGATTTTTAAAATGGGCTTATGCAGCAAATAAAGTTAAACACGAATAACGGTCTGTATTTAACCGAATATACCAGTACCCAAATCGACTAAATATTAGAGATAACCCTAGTTTATTAACCCAACGATTCAAATAGGCCAGGTTCATATAAGTAGCCAGTTCTTTACACATGTATGCTGAGGGCGCGCAAACCGCTCAAAAACCTATAAGCCCTCAAAGAGTGGCAGCTAGCAGTAGCGCCACGCATTCGGTAATCTCCAGCAAGGCTCCGGCGGTATCGCCGGTAGTGCCCTGGAGGCGCTTCAGCATGAGCCAGCGGATCCCTGACAGGGTTATGGCGGAACCCATCAAAAGCCACAGGCCGGATGAACCCAGCCACAAGGTAAGCAGGATCATCGTCAGCAGCAGGACCCCGATGCCCTGGGTTGTGGGCAGATGGCGGGCCATCTGTTCGCCGATACCGCCACGCCGGATGTAGGGTGTTGTGAGGAACAGGGCCAGCACCGCGCCGCGGCCCAACACGGGTATGGCGATCAGCAACAGGGTCTGCTGCTGCTCGATGAGGTCCTCCAGGGCGGTGAATTTAAGCAGCAGGAGCAGGATCAGGGTGATCACGCCCATGGGACCGCAGTAGGGATCGTGCATGATCTCCAGGGTCCGCTCCCGGTCGCCGAAACCGCCCATCCAGGCATCCGCGCTGTCGGCCAGACCGTCCAGGTGGAGTCCGCCGCTGATGAGTACCCAAGCACCCAGGGTCAGCGCCGCGGCCATCCCGGAGGCGAGACCGCCCGCCAATGCGGGTATCCCCCAGAGCACCCCGCCCATCAGTAGACCGACCAGCGGATAGTAGAGCAGCGAACGGCCGTTTTGCGGGGCCTCGGGCGGTTGTGTGAAGTGGACCGGAATCAGGGTCAGAAACTGCAATGCAATGAGAAAGGGGTGCCAGGGGTTCATGTCAGGGATTCAGGTAGCCATCGGTGTCGGGAACAGGTTGTCCTGAGTTTGATTCTCCAACCAGCGCTGGATCAGCCTGCCGGAGGTGAACAGGTGTTCGATCCGGTCGTGCACGAGCATCAGACCGAACAGGGCGGCCGGTGCGACCTCGATTTCCATGATCGTGTTGAGGGGACGCTGCTGCAGATGGCACAAAAGCACCCGTATCACCCCGCCATGGGTCACCAGAAGCACCCGTTTACCCACATGCCGGCCGTTAAGCCGTTGCCAGGCGGACACCACCCGGGCGTGGAACTCGGCGAGGGTCTCACCTCCGGGAGGCGGGTGGTTCACGGGGTCGCGCCAGAAGTCCCCCAGTGCGGTAGCCGAACTCTGCATGATCGCCTCGGCGGTGAGCCCCTCCCAGTCGCCAAAGTCGATCTCCTGCAGGTCCTCCTCGATCTCCAGGGACAGGCGATGGGCAAAGGCGTACTCCCGGGCAAAACTGACACAGCGCCGCAGGGGGGAACTCATGACCAGGTCCCAGTGGCAGGGACCCTGGGTGGCGATCTGCATCTGATCCCATCCTGTCTTGGTCAATGAATCGTCGCTACGGCCGCGAAAGCGGGGTCCTCCCACGACCTCCCCATGGCGTAACAGACCGAGAAATATCATGGAGTTGCCTCCGCGCTATCTTTTTCTGACACACCGGCTTCCGCGAAGGTGGCCATGCCGTTATGCAGGGCGCAGGCGAGTTGCAGCAGCGGTACGCAACTGGCCGCGCCGCTGCCCTCGCCCAGACGCATGCCGATATCCAGCAGAGGTTCGCCATGCAGGGCCTGGAGGACACGCTTGTGTCCCGGTTCCGCCGAGCTGTGGCTATACAGCAGCCAGGGGGTAATCCCGCTGTTGAGGCGGGTCGCCACCAGGGCGGCCACCGAACTGATAAAGCCATCCACAAGGACCGGTAGGCCCATGTGGCCGCAGGCCAGATAGCTGCCGGTCAGCCCGGCGATCTCGAAACCGCCCAGGCAGCGCAGGGCCTCGAGGGGGGTATCCCCCAACAGACCCTGGATCGACAGGGCACGACGAATGACACCGATTTTATGTTCTACCCCGGTTTGATCCAGGCCGGTACCGGGGCCGGCCAGTTGTTCGGGTTCCAGCTTGAGTAGGCTGCAGGCCAGGGCCGTTGCCGAGGTGGTGTTGCCGATGCCCATTTCACCGCCGATGAACAGTTGCGCCCCGGCGAGTTTGGCCCGCTCGGCGGCCTGGCGCCCCGCATGCAGGGCGCGTCCGAGTTGCGAGGTATCCATGGCTGCGGTTTGGCAGAAATTGGCGGTGCCGGGACCCAGGTGCAGATCCAGCACGCCGGGTAGGGGGCCGGGGTCGCTGACGGTGCCCAGGTTGATAACCTCCAACTGGGCCTTCAGCTGACGGGCCAGAACACTGATCGCGGCGCCGCCCCGGGCAAAGTTTTTCACCATCTCGGCGGTAACCTCCTGGGGGAAGGCGGATACACCTTCCCGCGCCACACCATGATCGCCGGCAAACACGGTGATCGCGATGCGCGCCAGTTCGGGACGCTCGCTACCCTGCAGTGCGGCGAGTTGAATCGCCAGAGTCTCGAGCTTGCCTAAGGCGCCGGGTGGCTTGGTGAGGCTGTTCTGACGGTTAAGTGCCGCCTCCCGTGCGTGCTCGTCGGGACAGGCTGCCGGAATGCTCAACCAGGTGGTGCTATCGTTCAATGGGATCTCCTTTCAAGATTTGAGGCAAACCCGCCACGGTCATAATGACGCGCTCGCAGACCTGGGCCAAGGTCTGATGCAGTCGTCCGCTCTCGTCGCAGAAGCGGCGACTCAGTGGGTCAATGGGAATCACCCCAAAGTTGGTTTCGTTACTTACCAGGATGATCTCTCCCGGTAGTTCGGGCAGGGTTGTCAACAGCGCGGATCGCTCCTGATTGAAGCGCTCGGGATCCGGGTCGATCAGTAGTTGGGTGAGCCAGAGGGTCAGGCAATCCACCAGCAGACAACGGTTTTCGGCGGCATGGGATTGTAGCGCCGAGGCCAGCCGGTAGGGTTCTTCCACCAGGGTCCAATGCTCGGGCCGGTGTACCTGGTGGGCTGCGATGCGTTCGGCCATCTCCCGGTCTCCCACCCGGGCGGTGGCGATATAGGTGACCGGAAGCTGGGTCTTTTCTGCCAGCGACTCCGCCAATCGGCTCTTGCCGGAGCGAACGCCGCCCAGGATCAGGGTTTTTCGCTTCGCGCTTATCATTCGGGTTTTCCTGGGTAGTCCGGTTGTGGTGTCGCGCTGAATATTGCCCTGAGTTTCGCCCGGTCGAGATGGCGTTCTACGCTGTCAGCCAGGCGTTCAATCTCAGCTTCCCGCATGCCCTGGTAGTCCTGAGGTTGCGCCTGCCTCAGACCGGCCCAGTGCAGCAGTGCCTGACAGGCCAGGGGTTGTTCGAACAGGCCATGGAGATAGGTGCCGAGAATCTGTCCGTCCTCGCTGATGGCGCCGTCGGCGCGATCCTGCAGATGAACCGCCGGTCGGGACAGGGCCGGACCCTGGCAGATGCCCGCATGGATTTCATAGCCGCTGACCGGCGTTTGCTCAAGGGTCAGATGCCCCGAGACATTATGCAGTTGTTTATGGGGTTCCAGGCGGGTCTGCAGGTCGAGCAGACCCAGTCCCGGGCTGCTCCCTGGCGGTCCTTCCAGACCTTGTGGGTCGTCGATACTGCGGCCCAGCATCTGAAAGCCGCCGCAGATCCCGATCAGACGCCCGGCATAGCGGAGATGGCGTTGCAGATGGGCTTCCCATCCCTGGCTCTTGAGCCATTCGAGATCGCTGCGCACGCTTTTGCTGCCCGGGAGAATGATCAGATCGGCGGGGGGAGGCGTCTGCCCGGGACCGACGAAGCGCAGGTTCACCTGGGGGTGGAGACGCAGGGGATCCAGGTCGGTGTGGTTGCTGATATGGGGCAGGGCCGGGACGACCACTTGAAAGGTCTCTGGGTCGGCGGGCGTGTCGGATTCCCGGGGCAGGGCATCCTCGGCCTCGAGGTGCAGGCCGTGGAGGTAGGGCAGGACCCCGAGCACCGGTTTGTCGGTGGTACGTTCCAGCCAGTCGAGTCCCGATTGCAGCAGTGCCAGATCGCCCCGGAAGCGGTTGATGACAAAGCCGACGACCCGCGCCCGTTCCGACTCGCTGAGCAGGGCCAGGGTGCCGACGATATGGGCGAACACCCCGCCCCGGTCGATATCGGCGATGAGAATGACCGGGACGTTCACCGCCTCGGCGAATCCCATGTTGGCGATATCGTTATCCCGCAGATTGATCTCCGCGGGGGAACCGGCGCCTTCGATGACCAGCGCCTCGTACTGTTCGCTCAGGCGGAAGTAGGCTTCGAGGACGGCGTGGCGGGCCTTCGCCTTGTAGTGGTGGTAGTCCAGGGCCTCCATATTGCCGATGGCTTGGCCGTGGATGATCACCTGGGCGCCGGTGTCGCTGTTGGGTTTGAGCAGCACCGGGTTCATGTCGGTGTGGGGCAGGAGGTGGCAGGCCTGGGCCTGCACCGCCTGGGCGCGTCCGATCTCGCCCCCTTCGGGAGTGACGGCGCTGTTCAAGGCCATGTTCTGGGGTTTGAAGGGGGCAACCCGCACCTCCTGGCGCTGCAACCAGCGGCACAGGGCGGTGACCAACAGGCTCTTGCCCGCATCGGAGGTGGTTCCCTGAACCATAACCGCGGCGCAACTTGCCATGGGGGTGTCGAGATGATTCATACGGTTTTCCGAATCGGACTCAAATGGGCCAGAGACTGAGCCAGAGCCTGGGTCAGGCGTTGCCATTGCGCTTCGCATTCCGGCAGACCGAAACGCAGGCTGATGGGCGACTCGAACAGCCGAACCAGGATTCCCTGCTGTGCGAGTGCGTGGTGCAGGGTCCGGGCATGGGGGGTGATGACCCATTGAAACAGGGCGTTACCTCCCGATGGGGCCAAGCCGTGATCGGTCAGCAGCCTGCGCAGGCGTTCGCCCTGGAGGGGCAGGTTCCGGCGTGCCTCGGTTTGCCAGTCCAGATCCCGCAGTGCGCCACTCGCCACCCAGCGGGCGGGACCGCTGACGCTCCAGGGTCCGAGCAGGGCTTCGAGACGCGACAGCAGTGGGGTCTCGGCGCAGACAAATCCGACCCGCGCCCCCGCCAGGCCGAAAAACTTACCCAGGGAACGCAGCACGATCAGACCGGGCCGGGGGTGGGCCAGCAGGCTGATCTCCGGAGTGGCATCGGCGAACGCCTCATCGACCACCAGCCATCCTCCCCGTTGCGCAAGCCGGGCGTGCCAGTCAAGGATCTGCTCGGCGGCATGGCAGCTTCCCGTGGGGTTGTTGGGCCGCACCAGGATCAGTACCTCGAGCTGGGAGATGTGTGATTCGATCCGGTTGGTGTCGAGTAACCGGATCTGGTGCCCGGCCTGCTGCCAGGCATGCTGGTGTTCGGCGTAGCTGGGGTGGACGAGGCCTACCCGTGCCCTGGGTCGCAACCGGGGCAGTGCCTGGATGGCGGCCTGACTGCCGCACACCGGCAACAGGGATTCGGTTTGGTAGTAACTCCGCGCCGCCGCTTCCAGATCGTCTTCGGATTCCGGAAGCCGGGTCCAGTGTTCGGCGGGAACCCTGGGCACCGGCCAGCCCCGGGGATTGATTCCGGTGGAGAGGTCGAGCCACTGGGAAAGCGGTCGATCATAAGTGGCGGCGGCGCGCCGCAGGCGACCCCCGTGCTCAAGCATGCAGGGTGCGGATCAGGTCCGCCAGCAGCGGGAGTAACAGCCAGAGCGCCAGCGAGGTGCTGACCAGACGCAGGGCCCGGGGGATATCCCGGGCGCCGGGGGCGGGGCCGCTGCCGAGCAGAGGCCGCGCGTGCCACTCACCCCGGTAGCGGGCGGGACCGCCCAGGGTGATGGTCAGGGCACCGGCGCCGGCGGCCATTACCGGGCCGGCGTTGGGGCTGTCCCAGGCGGGAGCCTGGGTATGCCAACAACGCAAGGCCTGAAGGGTGTGTCCGGTCAACGCGTAGCCCAAGGCGGTCAGTCGTGCCGGAAGATAGTTCAGCAGATCGTCGAGACGCGCGGCGGCCCAGCCGAAATCCCGGTAGCGTTCGCTGCGGTAGCCCCACAGGGCGTCCAGAGTGTTGGCGAAGCGATAGACCAGGCAACCCGGGGCCCCGGCGATGACAAACCAGAACAGGGCGCCGAACACCGCGTCGCTGCCGTTCTCCAGGACCGATTCCGTGGTGGCCTTGGGGATCTCCAGGGCCTCCGGGTCGCGGCTGACCAGGTAGGAGGCGAGTCGCCGGGCGGCGGGTTCATCCTGACGTTCCAGGGCGTCGCTGACCGCCCGGGCGTGTTGATGCAGACTGCGGTGGCCGATGGCGAAGCTCAGGGCCAGCAGGTCGAAAGCCGCGCCAATCCCGGGAAGTCGGCTGATCCACGCCGCCGCCAGCGCGGTGGGCAGAATCAGGGTCAGCCAGGCGAGGACTCCCCGTATCCGCCGTTGCGCGGGTGTCCGGGAGCCTGAGCCATAGGCGATCGATTCGACGCCTTGGGCCAGGCGGCCGAACCCCACCAGGGGATGGGCGCGCCGGGGTTCGCCGAATAGCCAGTCGAGCAGCAGCGCGCCAAGTACCGTCAGGGTGATGGTCGGCACGGGGCTCAAGCCTGTTTGGACAAGCCCTGATCCGAGCCCCGCCGAAACAGACGGACCACCCCGTAGACAACTCCGGCCATGATCAGATACAAGGCGACGGACTGAAGATTACCCGGCAGATACTTCACCAGTCGCTGGACGAATTCCGACAGGTTGGTATCGACGAAGCGGCCCGAGAAAAAGTAGAAGCCGCCGCTGGAGATCAGTTCGCAGGTCAGGGTTCCCCCCAGGGCGTAGAGGCTCATCCGGGTCAGGTTTTGCCACAGAGGTGCGATTTGCGGTTTGGCGCTGCGCCCCGCATACCAGAGCGCGGCATAGGCGGGCAGCAGCAGGGCATAGGCGCCGGTGACGCAGAAACTGCTGACTCCGCCCCAGGTGATGGCGATATAGTCCAGGCTGACCGCGAGCAGAAAAAACAGCCCGAAATAGCCGGTGGAGCGCAGGCTGATGCCGGCGAGAAAGAAGATCGCCCAGGAGGCGTCGGGCAGATGCTCCAGGGTGAAATCGTGGTGTCCCCGGGTCAGTATCATCAACAGGGCCAGGGTGATGGCCAGGGACAGGTTGAGGCGCGGGTCTTGGGTTCGCAGCATCGGTCACTCCTTGATTTTGGGTTGGTAGCGCAGGGTCAGGTAGACGCTTCTACCCGGCTGGTTGTAGTAGGCGGCAGTGGTATAGGATTTATCAAAAAGGTTTTCGCAGCGGCCCTGAAGCTGCCAGGCGGATGCAATACGGTAGCTCGCCCGCAGATCCAGGATGCCATAACCGCCCAGTTCGATGTTGTTGTCCAGGTCCTCATAGCGCGAACCTTCGGCGTTCAGGGTGGCGCCCAGGGTATAGCGGTCGAAATCCCGGTCCAGATCGAACCGCAGCGAGCGGCGGGAGCGGCGGGGGAGCAGGTTATCCTCCCGGCTTCCCGTGGAGCGGTTACGGGGATCGAGCAGGGTCAGGTTTGCGTCGAGGCGCCAACCCAGGAGTTCGGTGGAAAAGCGGGACTCGAGCCCATCGATACGCGCCTGGTCGATATTCGCGGGTTGGTAGTTGGCATCGAAACCGATCAGCTGGTCAACCCAGGTGCGAAACAGGTTGAATGACCACTCCCCGCCGGCCGCATTCCCCGAAACGCCCAGCTCCAGGCTTTTCGACTCCTCCGGTTCCAGATCCGGATTGCCAAAGCCCGGATAGTAGAGTTCGTTGAACGTAGGGGTCTTGAAGGCGGTGCCATAGGAGATCAGGGTGCGTAAGTCAGCGCTCCAGTCGTAGCCCCAGGCGAGGTTTCCGGTGGTGTGTTTACCGAAGGCGTCGTGGTCGTCCCGGCGCAGGGCGAGTTGCAGATCCTGATTCGCGATCACTCCGCGATATTGGGTGAAAATACCGGTGTCTTCACGGGAATCGAACTCATACTCCGTGGTACTGTCAACCTTGTCTTTCTGATGGTCCACCCCCAGGCTGAGCTGATGCTCGGAATTGATGTCGTAATCGCTTTGCAGGGAGTAGCTGTCCCGTTCGGTATTGAAGCGGCTCATGAACAGACCGTCTTTGAAGTTGTCCGCCTTGTCCCGGTGGCGTCCTCCCGCCAGGGTCAGCAGCCAGGACTCCATGGGGTGGTAGCGCAGACTGCCGCCGAACACCTGCTGATAGGACTCCGACTCGTTGACGTAGCTTCCGTCAAAATCGGTCTCCGCATGGGCGTGCAGGATGTGAGCATCGACCTCGAGCCGGTCGCTGAAACGGTAACCGGTGCGTAGGGTCGCCGATTCATTTGTGTAACCATCCTTGTCGGGTTCGTCGCTGTAGCAACCCGCCGTGGTGATGTTGCGGCAGGCATCGATGCCGTCGGTGCGCTGCTTTTCGACACTCAGGCGGTACCAACCCTGATCGCCGCCCCCGGAGAGTGATGCGGTGCCTCCCCGGGTATCCCGGCTGCCCAGTTCCAGACTGAGGTCGCCGCGCAGCGGACCGCCGCCCCGGGCGGTGAAGATCTGGATGACTCCGCCGATGGCTTCCGAGCCATAGAGACTAGAACGGGGTCCCCGAACGATCTCGATACGTTCGATCTGGGACAGGGGGATATCCTGGAAAGCGGCGGTGCCCGAAGTGG
Organism: Candidatus Thiodiazotropha sp.; assembly: GCA_050291245.1. GTDB lineage: Bacteria > Pseudomonadota > Gammaproteobacteria > Chromatiales > Chromatiaceae > Thiodiazotropha. The sequence continues at coordinate 9,867 of JBNKJP010000064.1, forward strand.
CCGAGCCGATCTTGACCCCATCCACCAGCACCAGGACGTGATCCGCCTCGCTGCCCCGCAGATACAGGGAGGTGACCTTGCCCGGTCCGCCGTTATTGGAAAACGAAACACCCGGCAGACCGCGCAGCAGATCCGGCAGGGATTGTGCCTGCAAGCGTTGGATGTCTTCCTGAGTGATCAGGGTGACCGAGGCGAGGGTTTCATCCGCACTTTGCGCCGTACGGGCGGCGGTGACGAAGATGGGTTCCAACTCAGCGGCGAACAGTGGCGCGGAGCCTTGGGCCAGGACCGCTAGGCCGGCCAGATAGAGGGATTTTTGCATTTCCGGTTTCCTTCAACATGCACACCCGCATGTTTTGCTCAAAACAATCTGCGGCAGCACGGAGGAAACAGACCGGGAAGATTTCACAAGAAAAGCGAATCGACCTGCGGGACATCGCCCTCCGCAATGCCAACTCATCGTGTCAGGCCGGTCTCCGGACTCACGAGGCTGCTGCGGCGGATCGCCTTCCCACGCTGTTGCGCAGTGGCGGGTTGATCGTCGCGACTCGTTTACCGTTGCGGGGGCAGTGCCGGCCTTGGGTGCGTTGTCAGACGCATCCGCACCGGCTTCCCGTTTCACCCTGTGGAGCGAATGCTCCTGGGGCACCTGATACTAGGTCGCAACATACTGGAATTTATCGGTTAATTCCAGTGTTATCTCGCTTCTGATTCGCTGCGTGGGAACGCAGACCCTGGGGTTCAAAACCGATAGGCCGATTCAATCAGATCCCGGGTCAGAACCCCCTGGATGCGCCAGTAGTGTTGCGCGTCGAACCATTCGATATACAGGGCGTCGATGTGGTTACGGTCGAGCTGCTCCAGGGCCTCCTGGAGGGTGGCCTGCATGCGGATCGGCGCCAGTTCGTAGCGGGTCGCGGGGATCTCCAGCAGGTCCAGGCGCTCTTCGTCGCGGCGCTGCTCCAGGGTGCGCAGCAGCTCCAGGCTGGGCATCAACACCTTTTTGTCCTCGGGGGCGTTGATGATCAACCATTCCGGTTCCTGGTCCAGGGCGCGACGGGCGGTTTCCCGATCCACCGAGGCATCGATCTGGGTAAAGCTGCGATTCATGAACCGGGCGGCGCCGATTCGCCGCAGGGCCTGCATGACCGGACCGGTGTGGAAGTGCCTTCCACTGGTTTTGAGCAGGGTGTGAAACATGGAGGGTTTGCCGAAAACCTCCCGGCTAGTCAGGCTGGCCACCACGATAGCCAACATTCCGGGCATGATGAGTTCCGGGTTGTGGGTCAGCTCAACCGCGGTGGTCAGGGCCGCCAGGGGTGCTTGCAAAGCCGCGCCCATGACCGCCCCCATGCCGATCAGGGCATAGACCCCGGGGTCTGAGATCGGACCGTCAAACAGCAGGCCGGGCAGAGGGGCGATAACCCCGCCCAGGGCGGCGCCGATGAACAGGGCGGGACCGATGGTGCCGCCGGGTATGCCGAGACCGATACTGCAGGCGGTGGCCAGCAATTTCGCCACGACCAGCAGGGCCAGCAGTCCGAAACCGATCTCCCCCAGCAGGATCTGGTTGACCGTATCGTATCCGATCCCCATGACCTGGGGGACGGCGATGCCAAACAGTCCGGCCAGCAGCCCGGCCAGGGCGTAGCGCAGCCGGGTCGAGACAAAACGGGTACGGTTGCCGATAACCTGGATCAGGTGGACATAGGTGGCGGAAACCGCCCCGGCGGCCAGGCCGAGCAATAGGATGAACATCAGTTCATGCAGGGAGCCGAGTTGGAACACCCCGATATCGAAGGCCCGTTCACCGTCGAACATCAGCAGGGAAAGGCTGTTGGCGCTGACCGCCGCGAGCATGATCGGCATGAAACTGATCAGGGTGTATTCCATCATCACCACTTCAAGGGCGAAGATGACCCCTGCCAGTGGGGTGTCGAAAGAGGCGGAGATGCCTGCCGCGGTGCCGCAGCCCACCAGGGTGCGAACGATGTTATTGGGCAGGTTCAGATACTGGCCCACCAGGGAACCGCTGGCCGCGCCGAGGAACACATGGGGGCCCTCCCGGCCCACCGAGTGACCGCTGATGATGGCCAGAGCCGCGCCGAAGAACTGCAAAATCAGGCCGCGGAATGACAGATGTCCCTGGTGATAGATCAGGCGTTCCAGCACCCGGGGTACCCCCAGAACCCGTAACTCCTCGGCAAACCGGTGGAACATCAGTCCCAGTAACAGGCCGCCCGCGAGGGGCAAAAGACCCCGAATGACCCAGGACAGCGCCTCGAATTGCTCGGGAACGCCTCCCGGTAACAGCAAGGATTGGGCGGATTCCACCAACAGACGGAACAGCACGATCACCAGACCGGCGGTGAAACCGCTCAGCAGGCCCAGCACCGAGAGGACCATCAGTGCATCCTGCCGGGAGAGCTGCAGGCGCAGATGGTCGAGCCAGTTGACGATGCCTTTGAACAACACGCTTGGGTAACCTTTGGGAGAGGCTTGGTCCTTATCGATAAAATGCTTGGGCCGATTAATACCTGAACCCAGGGATTCAGATAATATATAGCGTTTATATGTCCCAATACTTGATGCGGCACGTTACTGGTTGATGGGGCGGTATTCAAGGCTGTTAATGTGCCGGGCTGTGAAAAATGGCAGTTGGCTAGCTTGGAACGGTTTATCCCTATTGGAAGAGCTCTTACTTCGCCCTAAGGGACAGAGTTTTGCACAAGCCCTCTCAGGCATTCCCAATGTGGGGCGGGATGGGGACTTCGAAGATAGTGGACTCACCGAATGAGTTCCTGGCTCTGCTACAGTCGGTGGGACAGGCCCACCGGGTGGGCACTCGGGGCTGATATAATCCTTACGTGTAGGCGTAAATGAAGTTGGGCTTGTTATTTTAAAGAATGGATACAGGGGAGTTAATTCTCTTGCCTTTGAATTATATCTTGCTAAATTATATCTAGGTAGATATATTGATCGCCCTTTTTGTACATAACGATGCCAAGGACGATTTGCTGGCCCTGCGGGAGACTGAGCCTCAGGCAGCGGGTCAGATTTTGGCCCTTTTCGAACAGTTGGAAGGTGATCCTGATTTGCTTGATCGCCTGACCCAACATGATTATGGCGCCTATGGCACAGCTGATTTCCACGTTAGCAAATGGCAGGAACAATGGCGGAAAGGGCGAGACTTGTGGCGACTAAAAGTATGGGATCTGGAGGAGAAAGGTCTTCGTCAAAGGATTGTCTATGCTTTTATCCCCGGCAAGCAGCACTACCACGTACTGGCGATTACACCCAGAAGGGATTTCGATTATGAAGAGCGTGACCCCATCACCCAGCGTATCCTCCGCGCCTACCAAGAGCTTTGAGAAGGTATTTGGTGAGGTTGGCACGGCGACCAGCCGTACCCGTGCACCTGTCTATGTTTTTGAGGCGTATACCGCGCCCCAACCACAAACTCCTGTCAAGCATACCTCAGTCGGTCAGTTGGTGGCAGAGTGGGAACAGGATGCCAGAGGATCTGTTGCGCTTAAGGAAGGTCGGAAATGGGTGGAAGACGCCTTTTATGGTGAGGATGGTGACACTTTGCGTACCCTTCGATTGAGAAAAGGATGGTCCCAGACTCGTCTGGCTGAAGAGTTGTCAACCAGTCAGCCTCATATCGTTCGCATTGAGCGGGGTACAGAGAACTTGACCATTGAGACATGTCGTAAACTCGCCAAAGCATTGAGCATAGATTTGAATACGCTTGATCAGGCGCTTAAGCGACAGGAAACCATTTGGCAAGCTCGGCAGAAATGATTTCACGTCACGTCGAGACATTGTTTTGTGATGACATCCGCCATGAGGTAAACGGGAAGGTCTCGTTTATCGGTGTATATTCCGGTCGCCTATTTGTTCCGGCATTCCCGATTACACTGCCCAAGCTTTGTCTATCTGTGAAAATAGTGACTCCGGTGGGTGAACCGCTTCGGGTCCTAAACCTGCGTGTTTTGCGGAACGACGAAATCTTGCAGGAGATTGCTATCGATGATGATCAATTGGCAGCTGCTTCCGATTCGGCCGAAGAGATGACCGAAGAGCAGCGTAAGGAGAGGATCCAGATGGCACAATTTATGTTGGTCTTCTCCCCGATACAGTTTACGGAGCCTTGTGTTTTGAGAGTGCTTGTTCAGACTGAGGATGGCGAGTTGCACGGTATGGCGCTTCTGGTGGAAAAGCTTCCGGCTCAGTCGGAGGTTATTTAACTTGGAAAATGCTGTTTGCAAGTGTGCCGAGATTGAATCCCTTCACAATATGAACTTGAAACCTTGTTCCCGGGCGAAACGTAGTATCTGGAATCCAATACTGGCGTAATGCCGAGAACCAAACAAGACCTACCGCTCAGTATCGGTGGGTCGTCGTTAAAATCACTTCTACCTATTCAATTCGGATCGCCCCCTCTCCCTCCGGAGAGAGAGAGTGGGGCGCTTGAACAAGTACTTACTCTACCTGTTCCATTACAGCTTGGGTTTCGTGCGGGATTCCGTGATTCCAGAGCGTTTGCTACCTTCTGGATGATTTCCTTACTGAGCGCTTATCGGAACGTTATTTAGAAGACAGGTTGAACCCATGCAGTGAGTCTGATTGATATCGAATTTTGTGATAAACCCATCTGAGCCGCCCCCGTGATAGGCGGAATCGACGCGGTTGTGCCATAACGGGAAATCAGTGGAGCCCGTGCTTCCAACAAGATAGAAAAGGCCTTCTGTGCTTATGTTAACGCCGATATCAACTTCATATGGGTCGTCTTCAGCGTCAATTCCTCCGAGATAGCTGCTTAATTCGACCTGTTTTGTTATTGGGTTATAAACAACCGCGAAAGCGTCATATCTACCTTTAATTGCATTTTGCAATGGGTTGATTAGAGGAAAACTGTCAGATGTGGTTATGCCGGAAAAAGACAGTCTTTCCGAATTATCTCTTCTCAAGCTGTTGTAGAAACTAATATAGTCATTACTGTTCCCCCCAAAATAAGTGGCAAATAGCAGGGATTTAGCTTCGCTGTCCAGATGCGCTAGATAGATATCATTTTCACCGCCGCCATATGTGTTCTGAAAAGCATCGTTGGTTGTTATTAAGTCAGCTTGGTTAGTGGTACCTACTACGAAAACGGAATGATCTTCGTTAACTGTGATGCCTGTAATTCTAAAACTACCGGAATAACCATTGCCCCCGATTATTGTTGAATACAATAGCTGTGTTCCGTCAGCACTTAGTTTGACGATTGCGCCATCGACCTTCTGATTTGTGCTACAGTGCGTACATGTCTCATCATACACGCCCGGAGTTGTTGGGAAGTCAGTTGAATGAGTGTGTGTCGCTATATAGATATCTCCTGAATCATCCCTTGTAAAAGCATCTATTGACTCCCAACTGCTTCCTCCCAGATACGTGGAAAACAATAGGTCCGTGGAGAACTGGTTGGGTCTGATTTTAGCCAAAAATCCATCGCCAGAACCCCCAAAGTTTGGTTGGGCGGCGTCGGCTGTCGTTGGGAATCCTCCGTGGGTAAACCCTGCGACATAAATGTCGCCAAGCATATTAACGTCAACGACGAATCCATAGTTCCAGTGGTAGCCGGAAATCAGCGTGCTGTAGGTGAGTTGGTCTCCGCTTGAATTCAATACGCTGACAAATGCGGCTCTTGGGCTGTTGCGAACTTTCTGAAACGCATTATCAGTGGTTGGGAAGTTAGTTGAGTAAGTTGCTCCTGTTGCATAGATGTTACCGGTATCATCGACGGTGATGTCAGCAATACTGTCCGCTCTGTCTCCGCCGATATATGCAACCCATAGTATTTCGCCATCTTGTGTTAGCTTCGCCACAAAGGCGTCACTGTATGAGATGGTGCTATTACCGGAATCATTTGGATGGTTTGTGAAGTAATAAGAATTTGATCCAATATCTAACGATGTGGTGTTACCGGCAATGATAATATTGCCATCGCTATCTACTTCAGTAGTTGTGATATTGTCCTCGCCCGGGCCACCAAATAGAAGGCTGAATTCGGCTGTCTCTGGAAAGATATATCGCTCTACAGTGACTGAATATTCCGGTTTTGTTTTTAATGGTTGGAAATCGATTCTTACTATTTTGGATTCGTTGCTCAAGATAATGCCTGGAATATCAATGTAGCTTTCGTTTGTGACGGATGATGACGATTGACTAAGAGGAATGGATGTGTCAAAGACCTTAATGCGAATAGGGCCGTAAATAGTACTCCCAGATGTGTTATGTGCGGTAATAAGGCTGTATATGACCCTATTTGTGCGGTCAAATGTTTGCGCTGACTTGGTGATGCTGACCTGTGAGGTAATGTCGGTCCACTCCGCGTGTGCTGAAAGCTGAATGAAGAATGTGAGTACAAATATCCAAATGCTTAGTGATTTTCTCATATTGAAACGTCCGCATTGGCAAGACGGGAAAGATGGTGATGATTATTGGAATCGGCTATTGGGGATGCCATTCGTAGGCGCCGATATCGACGGCATCGCCATATATTCGCTCAGCACCCTGATAATCCGTGGGTAGTGTGATTGCCGACGAATCCCCCTGGTCGATCAATGGGGAATTTGCTTGTAATCTCAAGTCGCCATGGTCGTCATCGGGGGTTCCCCACATCGAATCAGGGCCTGGGTCGGGATTGGTGACAAACAAGGGATCGGTATCGATATTTCGCGTCCCAGGTTGTAGAGGTGAAATCAGCGTGTGATTGAAAATGATGCCGTCATCCCAATATCTGGGATCTCTCCAGGCATTATCCGGGAAGTTGTCCCAAACGATGGAGTTTTTGTGGTCACCTCCTTGTATTATGTAGGAGATGCCTCCACCGTCCATATCAGCGAAGTTGCTGACTATAGTTGCGTTGATGATGCGAATGCTTTGTTGACCTCTAAATGTACCCCAGTCAATGTAAGCGCCTCCTCCGTATGAAGCTTCATTCCCAACAATAATCGAATTGATAATTGTTCCTATGTGATAAAGGAAAAGTCCGCCCCCTCTTCCAGATGAGCGATTTCCAATGATTGATGAATTATCTACGTGAGCATTTTGCCTGACATCGCTACCGAATCTTAATCCTCCTCCGTTATATAAAGCGTGATTGTTCTTAATTACGCTTTTTGATATGACGAGTTGCTCATTGCTCCGTATCTGATTGTCATAAAAGAGGCCTCCGCCTTCATACGTGGCTTCATTTGCAAATATCTGCAGTGAATCCAGGAACGGCGTTGAGTTGAAAACTCTAACACCTCCTCCGCAGTTCGAAGTGTCCTGAATGGTTGTTCCACCACTGGCGTAGCCATTTGTTATTGATAATCCCACAAGTTTTGAATTCGATCCTTCATTATTATCGAAAATGACAACACTGTCTGATCTATTTCCGTCAATGACTGTGTCTGAAATGTGCTCTGAATTGCCATCCATGATGAATAAGGATCCAACGGTTATCGCCTTGCCGTGAAAGTTGATGTTCTCGATGTATCTGCCATCATGAACCAATACAGTGTCGCCGCTATTGGCCTGATCGATCGCATATTGAATGGAAGCAAAAGGATTGGCCTCACTGCCGTCGCCATTTGTGTCTGATCCGGTTGTTGCAACATGGACGACGTTGCGTTGCAGGGCAATCGAATAGTCCAGTGGTTGTTTTAGTAATTGAAAGTCCACTCGATAAACTCGGATTTCGTTTTCTAATAAGCCATCAGGAATTTCGATGTAACTTTCATCTGCGTTTGAGGGTGATGGAGCGCTGAGTGGAATGGAAGCATCGAACACTCTCAGGCGAATTGATCCGGGAATACTCCTTCCGGATGTGTTGTGTATAGTGACAAGGCTGTATATGACCCGGTTGATACGATCGAGCGTCTGAGTCGATTTGGTGAAACTGACTTGGTTGGTAATCTCGGCCCACTCGGCGTAAGCCGAAGCTTGGTTGAAGAACGTTAGAACGAATAGCGCAATGCTTAATGATCTTCTCATATTGAAACGTCCTTATTGGCAATGCAGGAATGATCACATTGATCATTGGGATCTGTGGTTTTTTCGGGGCTATGTAAAAACGCTTATGGCGCTTATTCTTTGCGTAGTCGTGATTTTACGCCAAACAACATCGCCAGTGAGCTGCTAAACAGCCAAAAAGCACTCGGCAATGGCACTGGGGTCATGGTTAGAGCTATGTTGTCGATGTTTATATGCGATCCGTATCCATCGAAACCGCTGTTGAGCTGGAACTCAAGAGACCAATTGGATGCGTTGTTAAACCGATTGTCCAGTAGTGTTTCAAAGTGACCGAACCCGTAAGTGGAAGGGTTTAAGAGAAAACCCAACATTTGGTCTTGATCGAAGTAGTTGCCGCTGCCGTCACCAAGTCCTACTACGAAGTTGTCATCAAATTGGGTTGCTTCACCGTCAAAACTCCAGTCGAAACTGAGGCTCCAGCGATATCCTGAGGCAACGGTCAAGTCCAGTGGTTGGTACAGGGTGTTAGCGAAGATCGCCTCATCCCTGGGTTGGCTGGCTGGGTTGCCCGCTGTTTCGTAATAGTCGACCTCGACTCGCGCGGATCCGGTATTCGCGGTCTGTTGGGTGGTCGAAAAGTCGTTGAGCCCAGCGGTTGGGCTGCCGAGTCCGTCGGTATCGAGGAACCAGCCATCGAATCCGTTGCTGAAATCACCATTGATGATTTCAGCGTATGCGGGGGCAGAGGAGCCTGTTCCGGCAAGGGCGCAGGTAAGGGCAATTGGGGCAATGAACAATTTGGAACTAGATTTTGTCATTGTTGACTCTCCTGTCAAATATTCCATTTAAACTATGAATGTTCGTTCTGGGTATCTTTATCCTTACATGTTGCGCAGGATAAAAACTGACGAGTGAGGTAATGTCTCTCCGAGAGCGCTTTTCAAAAGATAGCAGTATTTATATAAATGTGAACGCATGATTTGGAATCCGGGATTTTACAAAGGACCAAAAGCCATTTGTGCGGTCAAACTCATTCAGGCGTCAGTTTGCGTGTGCGGAATACACAACTGTGGACTGGATTTCTACCCTGTTGAATGCTGTTTATATTCGCATATCATATGTCGGGCGCAATCGGTATTTAGTTGATCGGATTCATCCATAGAATCCTCAGGTGCTAGGAGTGGAGTCACCCGTATGTTGTCAGAGAAAATGTTTATCGATAAACCTCATGCCTACGAAACCGGCCAGGAACTCGATGTCATGACCCGTATCCTGGACTTCGACCAGGCCCGTATCCTGGAACTCGGTTGCGGTTCGGCCTGGATGACCCGGGCCCTGGCGGCTCGCTATCCGGATTGCCGGTTTATCGCGACCGAAGTGGATGAGGTGCAGCATCGCAAGAACCTGTCCGCTGAACCCCCGGCGAATCTGGAGTTCCGCCTGGAAGGGGCCCAGTCGATTGCCGAACCGGATGCCAGCGTGGACACGGTGTTCATGCTCAAATCCCTGCACCATGTCCCGGCGGAGCTGATGGGATCGGCCATGGAAGAGATCGCCCGGGTCCTGAAACCCGGTGGCGCGGCCTACTTTTCCGAACCGGTCTACCAGGGTGAGTTCAATGCCCTGATGAGTCTGATCCATGATGAGAAGCAGGTACGGGAGCTGGCCTTCGCGGCGATCCGTTCCCTGGCCGGGCGTGACGACATGGCCCTGCAGGAGCAGGTTTTTCTCAATGTACCCGGTTGCTACGAATCCTGGGAGCAGTTCGAGTCCCGCTTTCTCAAGGTGACCCATACCCGTCTGGAGATCGATGCGGCCCGCTACCAGCGGATCAAGTCCGCATTCATGGGGCACATGGGTGAGGGGGGCGCCCATTTTCTCAAGCCCCATCGTATCGACGTAATACGCAAGCGGCTGTTAGAACATTAGAGAATTGTCATATACTCCCGAAATGGCATTGCATCCTGGCCATTCTCATGCTTTAATGAGAATCATTAACATTTAGAGTTGTCTTCAGGCAGTAATGGAAACGTAATTTTGGATTCCCCGGTCTCACACGAACTGCAACCCCTTGCCCGGCTTCCGGTGGGTACCCGTGCCCGTATCAGTCGCATCATGGGTGGTCGGCAGTTGGCGCATCGCTTGCTCAGTCTGGGCTTGCGTGTGGGTTCCGAGATCGAACTGCACCAGCGACGCGGCGGTGGCGTGGTGGTCGCGAGCGAGGGTACCCGGGTGGCGCTGGGTGCGGGGGTGGCGGAAAAGCTGCTCATGCAACCCCTGGCGGATCCCAAGGATTCGAAAAAGGAGTCCTGAAATGGCCTGTCATGACACCCCCGGGACTGAAAAGTCCAAGACGCCCCATGCCCTGACAGTAGCCCTCGCGGGCAACCCGAATTGCGGTAAGACCGCCCTGTTCAACACCCTCACCGGGATCCGTCAGCGCACCGGTAACTGGCCGGGGGTCACCGTGGACCGCAAGGAGGGGCAGTTCACGATCGACCGGGACGAGGTCAACGTGGTCGACCTGCCCGGTATCTATTCCCTGGATGCCTCGTCCCTGGACGAGAAGGTTACCCGGGACTTCCTGCTCTCCGCCGAGGCGGACCTGATCGTCAATATCGTAGACGCCTCCAACCTGGAGCGTAATCTCTATTTCACGGTGCAGATGCTCGAAATGGGGGTTCCCCTGCTGGTGGCGCTCAACATGATGGATGTGGCGCGCAGGCAGGGTGTGGAGATCGATATCCAACGGCTCAGCGAAGACCTGGGCTGTCCGGTAGTGCCCATCGTGGCGGTCACCGGCGAGGGGGTCACCAAGCTGAAAGGGGCCATTCAGGACCTGGCCGCGGGGCGGGTCAATGGTGGCTTTGCCCTGGCCCAGGAAGAGCTGGTCGAACAGGCGATCAACGAGATGGAGCCGGCGCTGAAACTTCCCGACAGCCGCTATCATACGCAACGCCGCTGGTTGTTGTTGAAGATGCTCGAATGGGACAGTTTCGCCCTGACCTACGCCGATGAGGCGCTGCGCGAACAGGTCAGTCACTGGCGCCAGGTGATCGAGGACCGGGTCGATGAAGAGGTGGATATCCACATCGCCGACAGCCGCTTCAGCCATGCCCACGCCATCGCCCAGAATGTGACCCGCAAGCGCGGGCGCTTCGAAAAGACCGCCAGCGACCGGATCGACAAGGTGGTACTCAGTCGGCTGTTCGGCATCCCGGTGTTTCTTGGTGTGATGTACCTGATGTTCATGTTCGCCATCAATATCGGCGGCGCCTTCATCGACTTCTTCGACGGTGTGGCCGGGGCGATCTTCGTCGACGGCTTTGGCCTGCTGCTGGAGAAGATCGGCCTGCCCCAGGGGCTGGTGGTGCTGCTCGCCGATGGGGCCGGCGGGGGGATCCAGGTGGTGGCCACCTTCATTCCCATCATTACCGCCCTGTATCTGTTTCTCTCGGTGGTGGAGGACTCCGGTTACATGGCCCGGGCGGCCTTTGTCATGGATCGTTTCATGCGTTCCATCGGTCTGCCCGGCAAGGCCTTCGTGCCGATGATCGTGGGGTTCGGCTGCAACGTACCGGCGGTGATGGCCACCCGGACCCTGGAAAACGACCGGGAACGCAAGCTGACTATCCTGATGAACCCCTTCATGTCCTGCGGGGCGCGGCTGCCGGTGTATGTGCTGTTTGCCGCCGCGTTCTTTCCGGAGACCGGGCAGAATCTGGTTTTCGGTCTCTACCTGATCGGTATCCTGGTAGCGATCATGACCGGCATGGTGATGAAGAAAACCCTGCTCTCCGGTGAAAGCGCCGGTTTCATGATGGAGCTGCCTCACTACCACATGCCCACCCTGCGGGGCATCATGCTGCGTACCTGGGATCGGGTGAAGCTGTTCGTCAAGGAGGCGGGTCAGGTGATCGTGGTCATGGTGTTGGTGATTAATACTCTCAACTCCATCGGCACCGACGGCAGTTTCGGCAACGAAGACACCGAGCACTCGGTGCTCAGCGCCGTGAGCAAGGCGGTCACCCCGATCCTCTCGCCCCTGGGCATCGAGGATGACAACTGGCCGGCAACCGTAGGTGTGTTCACAGGAATCCTGGCCAAGGAGACCGTGGTAGGTACCCTGGACGCCCTTTACACCAATCTCGCCAACCGGGAGGCCGGGGTGACGGTTGACGAGGCGCCGTTCGATTTCTGGCAGTCGATTCTTGATGCGGCAGCCACGGTTCCCGAGAACCTGCTCGGGGTCCAGGATCTGTTGACCGACCCGCTGGCGATGGATGTGGGGGATCTCTCCTCCGCCCAGAGCGCCGCCGAGGCCCAGTCGGTCAACGCGGATGTGTTTGGCGCCATGGCGGCGCGTTTCGACGGTCAGGCCGGCGCCTTTGCCTACCTGTTGTTCATCCTGCTTTACTCCCCCTGCGTCGCCACCATCGGTGCGATTCGCCGGGAAGCCGGTCCCCGATGGGCAGCTTTTGTAGTGGCCTGGTCGACGGGTATCGCCTTCATCAGCGCCAGCCTGTTCTACCAGATCGCCACCTACGAGGACCATCCCCAGAGCGGTCTGTTCTGGATCTTGCTGCTGGTGACCTTGCTGGTCGCGGTGGTGGGTGGACTGCGCTACTGGTCCCTCAGGCAGCAGCAGGGCACCGAAGCGGAGGCGGTCTGATGCTGGCCTTGATCCGGGATTATCTGCGGGAGCGGAGCGAGGCCTCCCTGGCGGATATCGCACTGCATCTGGATGCGGATCCGGACGCGGTGCGGGGGATGCTTGAGCAGTGGGTGCGTAAGGGGCGGGTCGAGGTGGTCAAGGCCAAGGCGGCCTGTGGTACGAGCTGTACCCGCTGTGATCCCGCGAATATGGAGCGCTACATCTGGCGTGGCTAGATCGGCCTGCTGCATTCCTCCTGCTCAATATAGTCTGGATGCAATGAAGCGGAATTCGGGACCCTTCCGAATGCGAAGAACCCGGGAACAACGCAATCCTCTCCCGTTAATCTCCCGCGCCCTTTGGAGGGTTTCGTAAAAGTCCGAATCGCTGGTTTTGTCCTCCTGAGTGAGCCGTTTTTCTAATTTTGGCAAAAGAAACGTAACCAATAAAAGGGCTATGAATCCCCTGTTGGGACCGCTGCAATACTGATGAAAACCGGCGGGGATGGAACTCGCTTCGCTTAAACAGTAAACCGAAACGACTGCTCGGGTACGCGATCATCAGCACCAGAGGCAGTTAGCGAAATTGTTTTGTACTTTAACTGTGCCCAAGTATCATATTAAGACAATAGCCAGGTTCCATAATTTCCACGGAAAGAAATATGAAACTGCTGGAAAAAAACAGTGTTGGAACGCTTCTGCTAAAAAACAGAATCGCATTTCCTCCTATCACTACCGGTTTCGGCTGTGTCAATGGCTGCCCAAGTCAAGATGAAATCGATTTCGTTATAGAGAGAGCAAAAGGTGGCGCAGCACTGATATTCACGGATGCCGTTGCAATCGACAGACATCACCTGTTACCGGTATCAACACCTCTACCCTATCTGGACAGTGATGAACAGATCGGCAAATTCAGTCGATACGCAGATGCGATTCATCACCATGGTGCAAAGGCTTGCATCCAGCTGTACCACGCAGGAAGACAGACCTCGTGGAACAATAGCAAAGGAAGAGCACCCTTGAGTCCTTCCTCTGGCAGCACCAATTTGCTCGATCGTATTCCATTCCCAGATTCCACGACAATGTCGAAAATCGACATAGAACAAGCGATTAACGGCTTTGCCCTTGCGGCGTCTCGTGCTCAGAATGCCGGTTTTGATGCCATAGATATCGATGGTGGGGCGGGTTATCTCATTCAACAATTTATGTCGCCCTTAACCAACAAGCGCAAAGACAAGTGGGGGGGCAGTCTGGAAAATCGTTTGCGATTTCCAGTAGAGATCATCGCCCGGACCAGAGACCTTGTTGGAGACACCTGTCCGTTGTTTTTCGATCTATGCCTGAATGAGTACAGGGAGGGCGGTATCACGCCTGATGAAGGCATTGAAATGGCGAAAATATTAGAACCCTATGGGATCGACGCGTTTCGCATACACGGCGTCACCTTGGAAACCTACCAGCATATGTTTCCTACCATGGGCACACCGGAGGGGCCCAACATTCCGCTCGGAAAAGCACTTAAGCGACAGCTAAAAAAAGCCAGGGTGTTGCTTGGGCAACAGATACACGATTCAGAACTTGCGGAATCGGCCCTGAATCAAAACGCAGCGGATGTCATCCTGCTAGGAAGACCCATGATTGCAGATCCCTACTTTGCTCAAAAATTAAAACAAGGAAAAAGCGCTTCGATTCGAAAATGCATCGCATGCAATCATTGTGCGGACAGCCTTGCTTATGCCAGGCCAATACGGTGTTCTATTAATCCCACCGTAGGCTTTGAACGTGAATACAGTGCGCTCGCGCGAACCGATAATCCCAAGAAAGTTCTGATAGTGGGAGGCGGCCCAGCCGGTATGGAGTGCGCCAGAGTTGCCGCTGGGATAGGACACAAAGTTATGTTGTTTGAAAAGTCTAATGCACTGGGAGGACAGCTCAGGTATGCCGCGGAAACACCGTACAAAAAATCACTTTTGTACCTGTTGGAATACTATAATTATGAATTGCGTGCGCATGGCATTGACCTTCGTCTTAACCAGGAAATAGATAATGACGATGTCCTTAAGCTACAACCAGATGTAATCATTCTTGCGACTGGGGCAAAACCGGTAATTCCCAATATTTCCGGTACAAATGAACCTTATGTATGGAGTGCGCAGGAGAGCATAGAAAAAAAAGATAACCTTATTGCATATGGAAATATTGTTATTATTGGAGGAGGTCCTTTAGGTTCGGAAATTGCAGAAATGCTGGCCTTGCAGAATAATAACGTAACGCTATTGGAAATGAACGATACCATTGCGCACGACATGGGAATCTTTCTGTCCCTAAGCTTTCGCGAGAGACTCAAAATGCTCCCGATTGATATTCGTGCCAGTATCCGAGTCACTTCAATTCACGACCACAAGGTAGGCTATATTGATGCGGAAAATACAGAGCATGAGATTGCCGCAAACCTGGTTGTCGTGGCAACTGGATACGCTGCCAACAGCATGCTTGAAGAAAGCCTCAAAGAGTTTCAGGATAGACTAATTACGGTGGGAGACTGTGTCTCTCCAAGAAAAATAGTCAATGCTGTTCATGAAGGATTCCATGCCGCCCGATTGATAAATTGAGGAAATCATATGAAGTCAGACAAATTGGTAGAAGCGTTTGTCACGGTCAACTCAACGCCCTATATGCAGATTCAGGCTTTCCTGAGGCATGTGGATAGTACGGATGATTTTGTAAATGACTTGACATCATCGGTTTTCAAACTAAATCCCAAACATCGAACATATCTTGAATTACAACGTGAACTCACACATCTTTTTTTAAAAAATCTTGGGGTATCAGGTACATTATTGGCGACCCTGAAAGGGATCCTTGACAAGGACGGCCCCGTAGAGGGGATCAAAAAGTCAATTATTTCCTGTGCCTGTGAAAGGATGGGCTACAAGAATCCAATCATCCTATAAAACAACAGAGATTGAACAGCGAGTGTCCAATGTTGGAATGTACATATGATGATTCTGACAATTCAGGTCCAAGTAGCCCGGAAAGGAGATCTCAATGGCGACCTCAAAAATACGAGTAACCGTCCCACTAAGCGTACAGGAGGTTTTTGATCGTTTATCAAATCATTCAAATTTGGCCTCTGTCGTTGATCAAGTGACAACCTCAAAATTGATTAAAAAAAGCCCTTCGTCTGACGATATAAACGGACTTGGTGCAATACGCCAAATCACGTTCAAAGGAGACCTTCTGACTGAGAAGATTGTCAATTGGTACCCCCCCGATAAAGCTAGTTTGAATCAGTTCGAAAAATCTCCTTCATTTCCAAAAAAAGAAATTGGTTATGACTATAAAGTCATCGCTGGAAAGCGTACTATTGCTGATCATCTCGGTGTAATCCGGATATCAGCTGTTGACGGTTCTTCAAGCCATGTTGCATGGGATATTCATCTAAAAGTCCCATTTTGGGCAACGGGTGAAATAGCCGCGCATTATGTTTGCCGCGCCATGGAGAAAGAAATAGCGGCAAGCTTAAAGAAAAACCTCAGATAGCCACTTTCAGATACCGAACTTCGCTAAACCGTTTCTGTCGATTTCGATCAGATCGACCCCGCTCTACTCGGGATAGGGGCAGTTTGAGGGGGTCAAATATTGAGAGCTTTTGCGCACTCGACGATGACTTTTGCTGAATGTAAGAGGTCCTCTTCACAGTGCGCAGCGCTGATAAAGAATCGTACTCTCGACATACCATCCGGAACAACGGGATGAAATACAGCGTATGCAATAATATTACGACGGCGTAACATCGACGACAATTTAATTGCCTTGACGGATCCGCCTGTCAGCACGGGAACAATGGCAGTACCTGAGGATAAACCAGTATTGAGGCCATGTTTTATCAGTTCATCCGAGAATAACTTGGTATTGTGTCTTACGATGCCGCCTAGTTCCGGATGGCTTTTCAAGGTTCTTAGCGAACCCAAAGCCGCAGCCGTTTGAGCGGGTGGCATTGGTGCACAATAGAGGGAAGCGCCTGAAGCCAAGTAGCGTACCGCATCGAGTAAGAGCTTTTCACCCGTAATGTAACCTCCCACGCTGGCCAACGCTTTGGACACTGTATTCATCAATACAATGTCTTTGTCATAAGATATATTGAAATGCTCCAAAACCCCCCGGCCGGTCTGCCCTAAGACACCAAACGAATGCGCTTCATCGATAAAGATGTCGCACTCATACTGCCTGGCCACAGCTAGCAATTCGGGTAAATTCGCGATATCACCATCCATCGAATAAACACCTTCCAACATTACCAGACATACTTCCGCTGTATGGCGATGTTTCTTAAGCATCTCCTCAAGATGATTTGGATCGTTATGCTTGAACGATAACCGCCTTGACCATGAAAGACGCACACCGTTTATCATGGAATTATGTGATAGCTCATCATGAATAACCAGATCAGCTTGGCCGACAGCATAGCCCAAAAAGGCAAGATTCGTCAGGTAACCACTGACAAAAAGCAATGCTGCCTCAGTTCCTGTGAAATCAGCGATTTCAGATTCCAGAGTCTGGAACAAATCAATTTCTCCGCCGACAGTTCGAGTCGCAGACAAGGAAGTGCCGTAGGTTGAAATGGCATCTTTTGCCATATTTCGAATATCGGTATTGTCGCCCAGTCCTAAATAATCATAGGAACTGAAGTTCATCATATCTCGTCCGTCTTGCGTCAAAGCTCTCCCGTGACCTAGCTTGCGTTGTGGTACAAAATAGCCTCCGCCTTCCATGTCCATGTCGTACTTCTTTGCGAGTTTCAACAGCGTTTGACTCTCGACAATACCAGGGTGCTCATATAAATGCTTAGGTTTGTACTTGACTAATAAAGCTTCTTCTCCATCCGTTTGCTGTCTATTGATGGTAATATTACGCAGGCTTTTTTTTGAAAGACGTTGGGCCAATTCACTCTTGGCCTGCTCAACAATACTCATGGCATCACCTTATCATCATTGATTTGTTCGAGTGATTCATTGTCACTATCGTTGAAGCTTTCTGATAAGTACTCGGATATAAGCTCTGCTAGCTGTTCAATATTGCCGTCTTGTGTGAACAAGCGCTTCAAAGGAATTTCTTGCTGCAACATTTGATTGACGCCTGCTTGCACTTCCATAATTGCCAATGAATCTATACCCAGTGAAGAAAAATTCGACTCTTTTGATAAATAGTCTGTATCGACACCAATCGCTTCAGCGATGATCTTTACAAGTGCCTTATTGAGGAACTCGATACGTTCCTCCTGATTCAAGCCTGCAAGATTACCGAACTCATTTGTGCCTGATTGTGTTATTGCCGCTTGCACAATGTGCTTCAAGATGGATGACGTAGTATTAGCTGGTTCAGCCCTGCCGTTCTTTGCCCAATCGACGTCATCGATCAGGAAGTGAGGTACTGTCGCGGATACCGCATGATCCATTACTCCAAATAATCTGCGTGGATGTATGGCTTTCAAACCGAGTGTGGTAAAATATCTCTGAACGGATTCTTCGGCGGCCATACCGCTTTGTCCTATCGGTCCTAATTGAATAGCGCAAGCTTGTATACCTCTATCTCGCAACTGCTGTGCAAACCCATCCAATCCTGAGTTTGCCGAGGCGTAAGTTCCCTGGATTGTCAGTCCCACAACCGAACTGATCGAGGAGGTCATGATAATGAAATCCAGATCCTCTACTAATTCCGCCTTTTCTAGCGTAGAAATCAGATTGATTGCCCCCTCCAATTTGGGTCCAAAAGAACGCGCTATCCGTTCTTGATCGATATCATCAAAAGGGCCATCGCTGATAAGCCCGGCGGTATGGACAATACCCCGAATCGGTTCACCTGAATCTTTGAGTTGATTGATCAGTTTATGTACAGACTCATGATCTGCAGCGTTGGATTTGACAACATCAATCTCAACACCACCGGACTTGAGCGTTTCTATAATACGCTTTGCAATATCACTGGGTGTACCGCTGCTTCCGCTCAGAACAATGTGATGCGCGCCGCGACTCACTAACCACTGAGCACAAATCAGTCCCACTGCACCATACCCTCCCGTCACAAGATACAGGCCATCACTACGTATTCGGTTATAATCAGCGCTAATACAAGGAACCTTAAAACCCCCAGATATTTCTATCGCTAAACACCCAGTTGTCATTCCTTTGGCCATATCGCCGAGTAGCTGCGGTAACTCGCTGATCGGGTACTTTGTAACCGATAGTCTATTGAGTGGATTTGCCACTTTTTTTACATATTCGTTCAGCATCCTACCAAGCCAGCCAGGTGTGCGAGCCATAAGCTGATCAACGTCGATATATTGAAACGACTTATTACCGTCAAAGGCATGCGATGCAATTAGTTCATCGATACGGGAAGGTTTTCCTAGATTAATAAATTGGCCGCGATTATTGATCAACGACAATAGCGCGGCGCAAGCCGATCCGCCGAGTGTTGAAATGATCCAATCAAAACTCCGGTGTCCAGCCTCGATCAATGCGTTCGGTATCGTATTGGCACGGGCCAATACAATTTCTAATTCAGGATCCTCCTCTTTAAGTTTATTTAACTTCTCCTTGGTACCAACACTGGTGACTATCTTGACACCTAGCTGATTCAGGTAGCACCTTAGCACGGAGCCCACAGCGCCGGCACCCGATTGTACGAACACCTTCTCTCCGGGTTGAGGCAATGCGCGGTCGAATGCCGCAAGCGCGGTCAACCAGGGCAATGCATGACTTACAATGACCTCGTTGCTGACATGCTCAGGTATCTTTTTAAACCCTTGCATCTCGTCCTCATTCACTGTGGCATGCATACGAAAAGACCGTTTGAGTGCCCCGAACACGCGTTCGCCGGGTATAAATGGCACACCGGAGCCTGTCTCGAGCACAACCCCTGCCACAGAGGTTCCCGGATATCGCCCTCCATAGGTATTTACAACTGCTGTTCCTATAGTGCCCAATATTTTACCGACATCTTTCCAGGTCACTCCAATGTGAGTGATTTTGATACACATTTCACCTCTTTCAGGTCGGCTAAGAGGTTCTTTTACTCCAACCATTGACTGGAAGTGACCCCTGTTGAAATCGATGCTAAATGTGTATCCATCCGGATTGTCAGGATCAAATGTGTCATTATCATTTAGCAACCGAAGTTCTTGTCCGGTTACTTTTTCGAGACGCTTGAATAAAGGCTCATCGTGCTCAAAAACAATTTCATGTTCCGAAACCAAACTGACAGCCGCTTCCAGCATTGGTATGGACGTGGTGTCATCCCGCATAATGGTTCTAATCTCAAAACCATAAGCATTGGCGGCGGAACGTCGTAAACCGAATACCCAACTTTGTCCTGTGCCGGCAATTAGCGTAAGCATTTTGGATTTGCAATCGAGTTTAGCGACATCTTGAATTATTTGAACCGTTTCCCAAACATCCAACTGCAATTCATGGTTCGGGAGTTCCCACAAGAGATTGACCTTTTCTCCTTTGTCAACCGCTTCCAGTTCGATTCGAGGCCGAGCAAACAGAATCGGCTTTGTTTTCGATTCAAAAGCTCTTGTTGATACCCAGCATTCGTTAGTGTCCTGGAAAATAGGGTCAGCTCCAATACCCTGACTTTTTTCCGATGTTTGGTTGATTTCACCCGCTTCCGAAACCTGCGTTTCTTCATATCGCTCCATGAACTCAACAAGGCTTTCTGGACTCAGTTCGCGCAGTGTATAACTGTTTCTATCGATATAGTTTGATAGTTCAAGGGTATCGCTCATATTTCGGATGCATACGATTTCTTCAAACTCGATCAATAAGTCTCCAATTGAATCGTAAACGTAGACATTACCGATTAATTCTGATTCTGTTGCGACCTGTATGTTGGCATATAGCTTGTAGCTTCCGGCTTTTGATACGGGTGATATCATGCAAACCCGGCTGATTCGATAGGGTAAATACATCAACTCTCCCCAATCACCAGCCGCTACAATCAACAACTGCAATCCTGCATCTAGCACCCAAGGGGCGTGTATGCCGTCAACAAATTCCTCATCGAGTGTAACGGTAGCCCATGCGTCGTGCTGCTGACCAACCGTGACCCCTGACAGACTCTTAAACGGTCTTTCATATTCTAATCCCTTAATACGAAACATATCGTACAAGGTATGACTTTCGATCTCTATGCCTCCGGGTTTTGATATTTCGGAAAAGTCTCGAAGTTTAACGGTATGATTCTGGTCTTCGCTGTCTGTGGCAATCGTAGCTAATGCATGTAACGACCACTCACTGGACTTGCCAACAGCGCGTGACAAACATTTCACTACACCACTTTCAACCTTTAATCTTAGAATGGTCAAATTCGTCGTTACAGGAAGTGTTTGAACGATCGTAAGATTAATGAGTTGAACGAAACGGCTTTCACCTTGAGAGACCGCCAGCGACATAAACTCCGCCCATAGTACTGCAGGGATAATAGCGCCAATTCCATGGACACAATGCCCCTCCACCCATGGATAGTCCGTTGTCGATATCTCAACGTCGTAGTTTACGGCCGCCCCGGGCGTTCGGATACCCAGTAGACGTAAACCTTCCTTAGCCAGTAAGCCTTGGCGCTGACGCATGGCATCTGATTCTTCGTCCCAGAGCTGTTGTGACACATGAACCGGCCTGATCAAAGGCGCGGAATTAACCCTCGGAGGCCTGCCGATTCCGTCAATTCCTAATTCGCAGATTCTGGCAAGGCAAGCATCGTATTCTCCTTCGCGGCGCGACAGTAAATGGTGAATGGAAATCCCACTTCTTCCGGCGCATAGAGAATCCATACTTTGCGAAAGTACGGGATGTGGTGAGATTTCAATAAAGCAGTTGCAGCCGTCTTCTAATGCGGACCTTAGACCATTGGAAAATAAAACAGTTTGGCGAATATTTTTAGCCCAATACACTGAGTCCCACTCGTCACCTTTGCAAAGTGAACCAAAAACAGACGAATAGAGCGCAACATCAGAAACAACGGGTTTAAGAAACGATAGCTGTGATATTATTGAGTCTGTAATCTCATCCATCACTGGACTATGGTAGGGCACCTCGACGCGCAACATCTTAGAAAATACGTTCATTTGCGTCAGGCGTTCACCGAGTTTTTTGATCTCTTTTGCGCTTCCCGCTAATGTTACGGCATTATCATCATTGACCGCTGCGACTGATATGTCAGGAATATTCTCAATAAGCCCAAGAACCTTCTCATGCGCCATCCCCACTGCCAGCATCGTCCCGCGACCCGCCAAACTGCTTTGCAGCTTGCTACGCACCACCGCGATTCTAACGGCGTCTTCTAAGGAATAGACACCCGCCGCATAGGCTGCAGCGACTTCCCCGGCACTGTGTCCCACTACAGCTTCCGGTACTATCTCTTCATCCAGTAACAGATGATATAGTGCCGTTTGGATCAAGAAGTTGGCCATCTGCGCCAGGGCTGTCGGCAGCACTTCCGCGCCCTCATGGTGTTCAAGTTCAGCCCATACCGATTCGCCTGTTTGCTGAACGAATATCTTGTCAATACCGGATATGTATTCCTCAAATCGGGGTAGGCTCTCAGCAAGATTCCGCCCCATGCCGCTCCATTGTGGCCCCATGCCACTGAATATAAACATTACTTTACGCGGATCGGTGTGACGAGTACCGAATGCGGCGCATTTGCCTTCAAAGATAAACTCCTCTAACGCGAGCATAAGTTCCACATCGTTACGACCCGCCAAAATCCATCGTTGGGGACCACGAGCCGCACGCCACGCCGCCTCAATTCGAGAACGAAAGGTGTTTTCTTCCATGGGATCTTGGAAGAATTCTAGTATGCTCTTCGCTGTTTCAATTGCGCGCTCAAGCGTTGGGGCTCCGATAGGGATTCGATCGATACTTCGAGTCGAAATCGAATTGTAAGGAAATTTAATATCCTGATGATTTACAATATTACGCATGGCTGGCCACCACGACATGGGCATTTGTTCCACCGTACCCGAACGAGTTAACCGCTGCGGTAATGGGTGTGTTCGGGCGACCGATATCAACGGCTTTTCCCTGGATGATTTTCAAAGGGGATTCATCCAGTTTCAGTTCAGGATTTATTGTCTCCAGCCACGCCTGCGGACCTACTTGACGGTTTTTCACGCAAAGGCTCGCCTTAAGCAATCCCGCTACTCCGGCTGCCGCTTCTTGATGTCCAAGTCCGGACTTAACCGATGTAAGCACAATATCCTGATCAGCTTTGTGTTGTCTAAGTACGGTTCGTATGGCGCGAACTTCTATGGGATCTCCTACCGATGTTCCCGTACCGTGGGCTTCGATCATATCGATATCTCGTGCCGATATATCCGCTTCAGAAAAAACTTTGGTCATCAGCGAAGCTTGCGCTTCGGCACTGGGTACGGTGATTCCAGTCGTCGCACCATCCTGATTGCATCCTGAACCGATAATTACTGCCAAAATCTCATCATTATCCACAGTAGCGTCACTTAAACGTTTAAGCATAACGATGCCACATCCTTCCCCGCGGCCATATCCGTCCGCTGAAGCATCAAAACTTTTAGAGCGGCCATCACGAGCCAGGAACTGGCCCTTGCAAAGCATCGTTAGTGTTTCAGCTCGCAACATAAAGTTAACCCCACCCGCCAGACATATGTCAGCATCACGATTCTGAAGGGCGCGACATGCTAAATGGGTGGCAACGAGAGATGATGAACAGGCAGTATCTACAGTAAGGCTTGGCCCACGTAGTCCGAGTGTGTAGGAAAGGCGGTTAGACAACATCGTCATGGTGGCGCTGGTTGCGGAGTGACTCCCCAGTCTTTCCCTGGCAATGGGATGAGCGGTATTTGCCATATGATCCAGCATAAATCCGCCGATAAAGACCCCCGTTGTTGATCCGTGGAGGGCGTCGAAATCGACTTTTGCTTGGTACAGACATTCAAGTGAGACTTCGAGTACCAATCTCTGCTGGGGATCCATTATGGCGGCTTCTTTAGGTGCTATCCCAAACAAAGCGGCATCAAAGGTTCGATAATCCCAACGAAGAAATGCTCCGTTCTTCACATAGGTACGGCCTTTTGCGTTTTCGTCTTTACTGTAAAACGCATCGATATTCCAGCGTTCTTTGGGCGCAGGCCTGACAGCGTCTCCCCCGCGTTCGAGAAATGACTCAAACTCATTAATTGAACAGACATCATTGATATCACCAGGAAAACGACAACTGGCGCCTACAATAGCTATAGGCTCATAGTGTCCCATGTAACTATGCATTTTGTTTCCAATAACCATGATTACACCCTTTAAACAAACTGCCCTAACCTGCTTCTGCAATTGCTACCACGCAGACAACGCTATATTGGCCGTTTTATTTAATTTGTGAGGACAACAATTACCCCGATACCAAGTAGGCCATGTTCAGGGCTTTAAGAATGCCCTTGATCAAGGCATGAGTCGCAGGTAATGGCTGTTCCATGTCAAGAGTCACAACGCACAGACACCGATACTCAACCATAAACTCCAAGTAGCTCACTTGGAATCACACTCGAGAAGAATCACGGACTATCAATCTGATCGTTATTTATTTTCTCTGAGCCATCCGGTCTGAGAAACAAGCATTTGGAATCAAAAAGGAATAGTTTTTCGCTTCCTTATTATGTGGAACTCTTATTGTGGAAGCTAACTGCCAATATATCGCATAAAATTGTCACTGGACAAATTATAAAACTAAGCAATATTCATATGTTGTGGGATTTCGATGCCAACAAACAGGGTGCTTGAATATCATTTTGCGCTTAATGAGTGCTGGTCATGTTTGGCGGGAATACTGTGCGCAAAACGGAAATGACGAGGCTCAATACTTACGATTTAGAGTAAGTTGAAGAGGCCAAATATTTGTAATAGCTTGCTTGAAGGGTATGTTGACTGCTTGGTTTCTGGATCAAGAGTCAGATCAAAAAGTTTTGGCATGAAGCGGATTTAACACGGGATTCTTGGCAGACTCCTCATACATCCACGGGCAAGTAGAAAAACACGAAGCGTCCCTCCTCGATGTCTACCATCAGGGTGGCGCCATGGTGGATTCCGTAATCCACGTATCCCGGTATGGCGCTGTTCTGGTGGCATTCGCTAGCGTGCTGGGGCGATTCGAAATCCCGGTCCCGGTCGTACCAGGAGAGCAGCATGTGCTCGCCCAGGCGATGGTCGGCCTCCGAATTCGCCCACTTCATCGCCGCCAGGTAATCCGGCAGTGCGGGTTCGGGATGCAGTTTCACCACCTCAACCCCGGAGAGATCCGGTTCGGTGCGTACGGGGCAGGTCGTTCCTTCGGTAGTGGGGCTGTCTTTCATCTTCAACACCTGATGGATAAAACGTCTCGTGGGTTCATCGGGGGATCCAGTGGAACAGCACCCGGTGCCTGACCATGAGCCATATCAGCAGGATCGCCGCACCGTGTATCAGGGTGCCCCAGAACAGGTTGCCCTGGATCGGAATGGGCAGGTTGCTCACCAGCAGGATGATATACACATGTACCGTGAAAACGTAGAGCGAGGACTGGCCCAGGGGGATCAGCAGCCACCCCAGGGCACGATCGAATAGCCTCCAGTAGCGGGTCAACAGGATGTACATACTGACGAACAGCGCCATATTATTCAGCACCCGACCCGGTCCAAGCAGTGTCTTATCGAACCAGAAACCACGCATTTCCAGGTAGGTTTCCGGTGGAATCAGCGACCAGGTCGGCCAGGGCCAGAACAGAGGGTTCGGTGCATTGCTTGCGAGCAGGATGAAACCGATGCACAGGGCCGCGGCCAGGTGACCGAACCAGCGGTTGGGCTTGGCGACCAGCCAGCCCAGAACCTGTTCCCGGTAGAAACCCACCGCCAGACCGTTGAAGAACAGCATCTGCCAGGTCAGCAGGGGGAAACCCAGTTCGAAGCGGGCGGGGGTGACATGCAGTCCCAGGAACAGGTTGGCAACATACCCCGCCCAGGAGAGTAACAGTAGCCAGACCAGGTGCCCCCGCATCAGGGCCCGGATGGCCAGCGGGGCGAGGCTCAATAGGATCACATACAGACCGATGATCTGGAACTGGTGAGGGCCGATTTGCAGGCTCAGGATCTTCCACAGCCAGATCCACCAGGGGGTGGCGTCGGCGGGGTAGAGCGCGTAGGCCTGGCTGCGCTGATCGGGCACCCACCAGTGGGTCACATCGAAGGTGTTGATGAAGGGCAGCAGACCGAGCAGGGCGATGCTGATAATAACGAACAGGTTGACCCGGTAGAGTTTGAAGGCCCTGAGCCAGAGCTTGTGCGCCGCGGCGTACAATCCCTCCGCTCGGGCGCGGTTACCGTAGACCAGACCCACCACCAGGCCGGAGAGCATCACGAAACCCTCGGCGCTGGAGACCAATCCGAGACGCTCCCAGGCGAGCATGGAGAACAGGGAGTAGTACTCGAGGTGTACCACCACCACGTAAACCATGATCAGGCCGCGCATGAAATCGAGCCGCAGGTCCCTTTTGTCGCGCGCCGGGTAGGCCCAATGATGTGTGTTATCCATAGTGGCTTGGAAATGCTGAAACCTCTGGCTCTGACAGCATCCTCGAAATGAGGTTCGTGTGTCTGATCCAGAACCCTGTTTCGGGCCGTCAGACTCCGTACCATCCGTACCGATGAGAGGTTGTCATTCGCGGGCCATTGTAGCACCGGAATCGTGAGGCCTTTTTGTGATTTTCCCCGATTCCCGAGCAAACCGGGTAGACAAGGAAGGAATCTAGCGCCTGAATTGAGACCTGGATGGCGGCTTGAAGGGTGAATGGCTATGTTCAAGACGGGTAAACATGAGATAATGTGTTGTTATTCCTGCTGATTGGGATTTCAGAAAGGGTGTCTTAACAAACATGGATGGGCAGGGTATGCAGAAACGGGTTGATCTGATCGATGTCGCAAAGGGGATGAGCATTCTGTTCGTGGCGTTCCACCACAGCCAGCTTGCTACGGCCTATTCCGAGGTGAGCAGTGCCATGGGATTGTTCCGAATGCCCCTGTTTTTTTTCCTCTCGGGGGTGTTTTTCAAGGCGGTCGCTGCGCCCGGTGATTTTTTCCGGCATAAAACGGAGGCCCTGCTCAAACCCTATTTCGTCACCTTGGGATTATTACTCCTGACCACGATCCTGTTAGGGCATGAAGGCGCGCTCAAAGAGGCGCTCGGCATCTTCTATGGGACCGGCCGTACTATCCGTTGGACACCCATGTGGTTTCTGACTCTGTTGTGGGTCCTGTTCATGGGTTCCTATGGGTTGGTTCGCGGGTTCCGGCTCGACACCCGTCCTGGCTGGGTGCAGTTGCTCGTGCTGCTTGGCTTGCTCGGAGTCGGGCTGTTTTGGATGGGGCTCTTCAACGCCACCGAGGTTGGGGTGTTCGGTCAAAGGTATACCCTCCCGGGGCTGCCCTTCAGCCTCGATCTGATTTTCATCAGTATGGCGTTTTTCATGGCGGGACATTTTCTCAGCCAGCAGACTAAACAGTTCAAGCCGAACCCCGGGTTACTGGTGGGGATGGGGGGGCTGTTCTTCTCGGTCGTGCTGTTCTCCGAAGCCAGTATCGATCTCAATCGCAGGGTCTATCAGGAACCCGTTCTGGCGACCTTGGGCGCCCTGTCAGGAATCTACCTGGTGCTGTCCTGTGCCTACTTCTTCTCCCAGGTTCCGAGTATCAAGGGTTTTTTCAAGCTGTTTGGCTCGGCGAGTCTGTTTATTCTCATTTTTCACTTCTTTCTGCTGCTCAAGGTGCAGGCCTGGTTCGATCAATGGACCACGCCGGAGTGGGGGTTGCTGAGCGCGTCCGTTGCCTATGGGATCAGTGTGACCCTGCCGTTGTTGATCAAGGTCGTGATCGAGCGGAACCGTTTTCTAAGGCCCCTGTACTTTCCCGTCAAGCGTGTCCGGTCAGAGACGAAGGTCGATATATCTGCGGTTGCGGCAAACAAATTGAGCAGTGGATGACGGGTTAATCATATTAACCGGTAGCGGCACTCATGGCCGACGGTAACCTGTTCGAGAATCTGCCGGAGCATCTGTCGAAGGAGCGATTCGATGAGTTGCTGCGACAGGGGGCGCTGCGTATCGAGCGCATCCTGTCCCAGGGTCAGACATCCCCGGAAAGTGGCTGGTACGACCAGGATGAGCATGAGTGGATCCTGCTGCTTCAGGGGCGCGCCCGGATCGCCTTTGAGGATGAGGCGGAGATCGATCTGGTCCCGGGGGACCATCTGATGATACCCGCGCACAGGAAACACCGGGTGAGTTGGACCGATCCCCAGACCATCACAATCTGGCTGGCGGTGTTTTACCGGAACGGTTAATCATAGGGCATCACATCGTCTACCCCGCTACAGATTCTGTACCATTCAGCGAGTCAGAAAGGGGGCGGATGGGAATGGCGCTTACTTAAGCCAGAAATCATGCAGTGGCAGGGGTGAAGGTCGATTTATCAAATAAAACCAGAGC
Source organism: Candidatus Thiodiazotropha sp. (assembly GCA_050291245.1). Taxonomy (GTDB): domain Bacteria; phylum Pseudomonadota; class Gammaproteobacteria; order Chromatiales; family Chromatiaceae; genus Thiodiazotropha. The sequence goes on from JBNKJP010000064.1 coordinate 38,067, forward strand.
TTTCCTGTGACTGACATAATGTTATCGAACGCGGTTTCCTCTTTCTTGGCGGTAATCGTCAATTGAAAATATCGCTTAAATATTCAACCGGGTAATTTACGTTTACAACCTTTAATTCATAAATAGTTCGGGCGCTACTTCGCAAAAAACAGCGAGCTGCTGGCGACGGCACCCAAGGTCATCGCCGCCGCCTTCACCCATATGCAGGGACTGTCTGCTACCCTCCATCAAGGCTACGCCTTCTCCGTCCAGTGTGTTATGTCGCGATTGGTTTAATAGGTTCAGAATTTCCAAGACGCTCGAATAGAACCCTGGCGGATACTCCATCTGGGTTCGGAGGGAATCTGATTCGCAAAGGCGCTCACGGCCCTAAAGCCTTTTACGGAGGGGGAAAGAGAACAAAAAGAGAAATCGTGAGGGTTCTAACAACTTTAATTCTGCGCCCCGATGGGATGAATGGAGCAAACGAAGGGGCTTCGTTACCTGCTAGCCCAGGTGCCCTTTATCCTCGAAGTGGACCATTGCGAAGCCGGATGTATGTCTAATCAATTATTGCCTGGGTGGGAAGTGGTGTCTATACTTTCTAACCTTCCAGAAAAGGTAGCAATAGATGAAAAAATTTGTTGTAAGCGTTGGCTGCTCCATTCTTTTATCCGCATGCGGTGGAGGGGGGGGAGACAGTGGCTCAAACAATGAAGATTCAAGCTTGAATTTGGAAATTTCGCCGAATTTCAATGTCGATGCCAATAGCTCTCATACCCTTCAGTCAACCGATATATATGTCGACGTACAGGCCGTCAGAAACAATGGTAACCAGGTGGATAGCTTTGCCATCGCGGTAAGCTACGCTGATTTCGACGGTGATGGAGATACCGACGTTTTTGTCTCTCCGGGCGATGGTTCCGAAAATGCGATGCCATCGGAACTCTATTTGAATGACGGATCTGATAATTTTACACTCGACACTAATTTCTTTGACGGCACACCTCCTGGCGGTGTACACCCCAGAAAAGCCCTGACAGGGGACTTTAACGGCGACGGAGCCATGGATGTTTTCGTCGTTGGTCACGGCTATGACATTCCTCCGTATCCGGGAGAGGCGCCTTACGTCGTTTTATCTTCGGATGTTGGTTTTATACTTGGAACCGGACTGGAAGAAATAGTCGGATTTCATCATGGCGGCGCATCCGCCGACATCGATGCTGATGGGGATATCGATGTCTTCGTCACTGATGGCGAAGAACCGTTTTTTCTGATCAACGACGGTACGGGTTATTTTACCAAGGATTCCTCGAGAGTAGGCGGTATCGACCATGCGGCGATTTTTACGGCCGAACTGGTTGATGTCGACCAGGATGGCTACGTCGACCTGTTGGTCGGAGGGCATGAGTATCAAGGATTTGCCACTCGGATTCTATGGGGTGACAGCACCGGGTACTACAGCACGTCCAAATCCACGGTCATTCCTTCGGTAACTGACAACCAGGTGGTGATCGACATAGATGTTGCCGACATCGACAATGATGGAGACAAGGATATTGTTTTCTACCGTACCGGCGATGGCACGGGCGCTTTGCAATTCTATCAGGGGTATTACCTGCAGATAGCCGAGCAGACGTCGAGCCGCTCATTTAACGATGCTACCACCCAGCGCTTCGCCACCGCACATGACCCTTCAGGGGCTGGTTTCAACTGGATACGTCTGCAGGACTTCAATGATGATGGCCACGTTGATATCGTGGTTGATGACGCGGCAAACAACCAAATCTGGTACAACGACGGAAGCGGCCATTTTCTTTGAAAACCTCTGGCCCTGCTTCGAGCTCTTCATGGTAAAAATTAGTGTCGGCTACTCCCGTAATAATCGCAGCCGTCGTTCGGGCTCATTGACCCTGCGCGTGGAGCATTTGTGATCGTGTTGTTAAGGGCCGCGGAAAAAATAAATTATCCCAAACTACTTGTCTGAATGCCCGCCTTCGTTGTTGCAGCTTCGGTTGCATAGGCCCTGCTATGCGCCCTGCTATGCGCCCTGCGCTGCGCCTAGAAGGCGGGCATTAATCCTGCGTATTTTGGGATAATTTATTTTTTCCGCGACCCTAACTCGAATTAAGTCAGTTCTGAACTCCGAAACTTGAGTTGATAAGAGTAGTAAAGGGACATCCTTGTCCAGAGAGGGCATCCCTCAACGCATGAGCAGATCGATCCAAACCAGTCGATGATCCGAACTGGGAAAGGGCCAGTCACCCACCAGGTTGAACTGGGGATCCTCGGTCCTTGGCCAATAAACCCCCGCGTTGATGAGGTTCAGGTTAACGGATGGCAGAACATAGTCGGCGCGCAGGTTGCCCGGTGTGGTGTCGGCGAAATCGGCGGTATCGAACGCCGCGCCTCCCTGATGGGTCAGGTTGATACCGGCCTGACGCTGGCTGGCCTCTGCGGCACCCAGGCTTGCGGGGGTGATCGATGTATTGATCCGAGGGCTGGCAAGCAGTTTGCCCAGGGGGTTGTCGGTGCTGTCGCCATCCAGCGGATCCGCGTTCATATCACCCATAATGACGAAGCGCGCTCTATCGGAAAGACCTCCGTGGCGGCCCCTGTCGTCATAGGCGTAGTCCGAACCGGATATGTAATCGAGCCAGAAACGGATCTCATCGTGATTTCTGCGGCCGTTGCGGTCCTCTTCGCCATCGAATACCGGAGGGGTCGGATGACTGGCCAGTACATGCACCTCGCGTCCCTTCACCTTTACCGGGATATCCCAATGGCTCTTGGATCCTGAATCAGTTCACCGGAGTTGGCGCGATTGAGTGAGGCATTGAAGGTGGCAAAGCGAATCGAACGCCGGTGGTGAGCGAGGGTCAGCCGCAACACCACCGGATCGTGATCGCTGGCGTAATCCTGGAACTCGGTGTTCACATGCACCACGTCATAGCTCGCCTGGCGGGCCAGATTTTCCGAGACCAGCATGTGATCCAGTGCCTGGGCATTGCCTTCGTAGTTGTAGGTATAGCGCTGTTGCGGGCTCAGGCTCTCCGTCATGTTGATCAGGTTCGGATTGTCACCGCCCTTGAGGACCTCAAGGGGCGGCATGAACTGAAATTCATTGAGGTCACCCATGACAATGATCCGGGCCTCCGGATCATCCGTTTGCAGTCCCCGGACGAAGGCATTCACCTCCCGGGCCTGGGCGGTGCGCTGATCCTCGCTGCCATTGATGTAGGGCTGGGTGCTGCCGAACAGGGGGGTGCTGCCACCCTTGGAGGCGAAATGATTGTTGATCAGATGGAAGCTTTGGTCGTTTCTTGAGAATCTGGCATACAGGGGCTTGCGGCTGTCCTGGAAGGCATCACCGTCGGACAGGTCGGTGTCGCTGAGGCGCTGCACCGAATCCGGGTCGAGGCTGACCCGGTGCGGGTTGTAGAGAAACGCGACCCGGATATTCGCGCCGGGCTGTCCACCGTCCTGATTGTTCTCCGGTGGGTTGTCGATCCACTGGTACTCGGGACCTCCCGCCTCACGGATGGCGGTAGCCAACTGCTCAAGTGTCACATCGGCGGAGACCACCCCATCGTCGACCGATCCGCTGTTGTCCTGAATCTCCTGCAGGGCGAGGATATCCGGTGCGCCGAGATTGTCGACAACCTGTTGCGCAAGCGGTTGGTTGGAGATACGGCCACTGCCTGGTCGATGACCACGCGCATGGCTTCCAGGCTGTCATAGAAGTCGATGCCGTCCTGCTGGGGGTCGTAGTCGCTGAAACGGTCATTGTCGATGACTTGCGTCGGCGGGACGCGTCCGCTGCGCCCGATATGAACCGTCTCCGGCAGTGGGTTGTTTTGTGAAAGTACGATGATTTCAGGGCGATAGAATTCGGTGAGAGAGAGATTGCCCGAAGCGCTGCCGCCGGGTACGTATTCGCTGATCGAACCCGTGATCCGGACTGCGTCGCCGCTCTGCAGGCCGTGATGGTCAGCAGCACGGACAGGAGATGTTTGAGTTTCGACATCGGTGTGTTCCTTGTTTGGAAAGCGGCGAGGTGCATTTCTGAGAGGCGCAACGCTAGCGGGCGTGGATGTCAGTGGTTTGAGGTGTTAATGACGGTTTGAGGTTGATTCTGTGACAGGCAAAAAAAAGTGGCCGGATGGCCACTTTAATACGGATCATTCCCTTGCTTCTGTTTTGCAACCGAGCTCCCTATCAGTAACTGTGCCTCCCTGGCACCTTTCTCTGTACAGCGTTTCCGCGGGTATGAATTCTGACGTCGCAATGTGTCAGTTCATTCATCGGAGGATGAATCTTTTGTGACCGTGAAAGCCTGAGGATCGGGAGCGTGGTGGCGATGTGAGTGTGGCTGCGAGTGACCTGGGTTACTCGGCCGGAACCCTGTGATTATTTTTTTCTTAATGCTGTGATGTATTTCTCAAAAGCATGTATTTAGTAATTTATATATTTGCTCTCGGATGATTTTTTCCTTGCAAAAATCAATCGGGTCGATGTCAAATTGCACCCTCGTAGAAGAAGAGTAAAAAACCTCACACATAAGGAAGTAACTGACGATGTTTGACAGTAAAATTCGACGCTATGAAGCGGTCTTAATATTCATCTTGCTTTTCGCTTTTCACCAAGCCGCATTTTGCGCCCCCATCGAAGATCGATACGCGGAACCTGGTCCGTTCGCCACCTCCAGTGAAACGATTCCCGGCTATTCAATACACTATCCGTCCAACATGGTCGGGGATCATCCCATCATAACCTGGGGCAATGGAACCGGATCGCCAACGATGATTTACAACGCCTTTCTTGATCATCTGGCTTCATGGGGATTTGTGGTTATCGCTTCAAGCAGCACGATGACTCAGAGCGGTCGGGAAATGGTCGCTGGGATTGATTACCTGATCGATCAAAACAGCAATACATCGAGCAAATATTACGGAATGCTTGATATCGAACACATTGGTACGACAGGGCATTCACAGGGCGGAGGCGGAGCGATTAATGCCGCAACGGATCCCAGAGTTACCTGCAGTGCGCCGATTGCGCCATCTCCCGGCAGTATCGGCCAGGTAGACGGTCCGGTGTTTCTCGTGGCGGGCAGTATGGATTTTGTTGTCTCTGCCGCCTTGATACGGATGACAAGTTATACGCCCGCCACCGGCCCGACGTTTTTCGGAATCATCAGTGGTGTGAGCCATACCGGGTTTATCGGCAATGCAGGAAGAGCCCGGGGCTACGTCACCGCTTGGTTTATGCACCATCTGCAAGGGGACGAGTATGCCGCTCAGGCCTTCGTCGGCGAGTGTGAGATTTGTAACAATTCAAGCTGGCAAGTCAGCAAGAAAAATCTCTCTGACAATGGCGGTGATGATGGCGGGCCATCCCCAATATCTCCTATCGTAAACTGGCCTTCATGGCCCATTAGTTTTCCGAATTGGAGCCAAGGTGGGTTATTCGGCCGATAGACGGATTGCTCTCTCCCCATGTTCGATTCAGGCCCGCCTGAATCGAACTGCGCTTACATTATTAACCCGGCACCTGCCTGTTTAGGTGTCGGGTTAATAAGGTGATACTCTGATTGTTCGTGGTTCCGCGCAGGCCGGGATCCAGGGGCATCACGTCATCAAGTCTTTTGAATCCCGGCCTGCGCCGGGATAGCCTATAATTCCCCGGGTCTGTGCTGTGCTTCGTCCAGACTGTCTGCTGTCTACTCAATGCGTGATGCAATGATTGGATTAATAATAGGTATTTCTACTATTGCCAAGGCAAATACAGAACATGCCCCGTATCTATCAGACAAATCCCGGTGTCCGCTATCCGCCCGGTATGAAATGTGATGACCAGGGGGTCAACTTTTCCGTGTTCAGTCTCGATGCCACGGCGGTGCAGTTGTTGTTATTCGAGGCGGATGACAGCATCGAACCCTTTCAGGTTATCGATCTCGACCCCGAGGTAAACCGGACCTTCCTCGTCTGGCATGTGTTTGTGAAGGATCTGCGGCCGGGCGTCTGGTATGTCTGGCGGATGGACGGGCCCAATGACACGCAACAGTCCGGTCATCGTTTTGATGTGAGCAAACACCTGCTGGATCCCTGGGCACGGGCTGTTTCCAACCGGTTGTGGGATCGTGGGACCGCCTGCCTTCCCGGTGACAATGGACATGCCTCCATGCGCTCGATGGTGGTGGTTGACGAGTATGACTGGGAAGGTGACAGACCCCTGAGCATACGTAGCGAGAACTCGGTGATTTACGAACTGCATGTGGGCGGTTTCACCCGGCATCCGTCAGCATCCGTTCGCCACCCCGGGACATTCGACGGATTGATCGAGAAGATCCCCTACCTGCAACAACTGGGTATTACCCATGTTGAACTGATGCCGGTCATGGCCTTTGATGAACAGGATGTACCGGCCACCACGGCGCAGCTCGGGTTGAAGAACTACTGGGGTTACAGCACCCACAGCTACTTCTCTCCCCACCCCGGATATTGCGTGGCGCCGGAACAAGGTACCCATCTCAGCGAATTTCGCGACCTGGTCAAGGCGCTGCACCGGGCTGGTATCGGTGTCATCCTGGATGTGGTGTTCAACCATACCGCGGAAGGCGATGGGGATGGCCCGACCATCAACTTCAAAGGCATGGGCAATAGTGCGACCTATCACCTGGACAGCCACGACCGGAGGATCTATCGGGACTATACGGGGTGTGGCAATACCGTGAACTGCAACCACCCATTGATATCCCTGTTTATCGTCGGTTGTCTGGAGTATTGGGTGCGTCGAATGCACGTGGATGGCTTTCGTTTTGACCTGGCCAGTGTGCTGTCCCGGGGTGAAGATGGCCAGCCTTTGCACGATCCGCCGGTGCTTTGGGGTATTGAACTCTCAAATCTATTGGCTTCCACCCGATTGATCGCCGAGGCCTGGGATGCGGCAGGGCTCTATCAGGTCGGCAGCTTTCCCGGTTACCGATGGGCGGAATGGAACGGCCGTTACCGGGATACGCTGCGCAGTTTCGTGCGGGGTGACGGGGGAATGATCGCGGAGATGGCGACCCGCATCGGGGGTAGCAGCGATTTCTACAAATCCCAGCATCGTCTGCCCATCAACAGTGTTAATTTTGTAACCTGCCATGATGGTTTCACCCTCTACGATCTCTACAGTTACAACCACAAGCACAACCAGGCCAACGGAGAGCAAAATCGGGACGGGCATCATCACAATCTAAGCGACAACTGTGGTATCGAGGGTGAGACAGAGGATGCGACAGTGTTGGCCCTGCGCCGCCAACTCGCCATGAATGCCCTCGCGATACTGTTGCTGAGCCAGGGCGTGCCGATGCTGCTGGCGGGTGATGAAGTGCTGAATACTCAGCAAGGCAATAACAACAGCTATTGCCAGGACAACGAACTGAGCTGGTTTGACTGGACGCAGGTTGAAAAGAGTGCCGATATGCTGGCGTTCGTGCGCCGGATGATTGCGTTGCGCAAACGCCACCCCTCACTGCGCAGACGGCGTTTTCTCAGCGGTGAGACTTCTGATGGCCAAGCGAAACCGGACATCCTTTGGTATGGCGTTACCCTGGAGTCGCCGAGTTGGGACGACGCGGAGGCCCGGGTGTTGAGATTTACCCTGGCGGGGGTGGAAGAGGGAGAATCGGATCTTCACGTCATCATGAATATGTCGCATCAGGGCCATCACATGGCGTTGCCGAAAGTGTCGGAGGGTGGGTGGCGACTTTATGCGGATACCGGCCGGGACAATGGGTTCGCGGGTAAAAGTTCAAGCGGAAAACCGGTGCGGCGAAAGGCTGCTTATGCGGTCGCCCCACGAAGCGTAGTCGTGTTTGAAAGCGGTTAATGTCATGCTTCGATGCACATCTCGAGCCTGATCGATACTGTGTGGCTTAGGCATGCGTTCCCACGTGGAGTGTGGGAACGAATCGTGTGTGCCGGGTTTATTGTGATCAGCTGGAAAATCAGGATTTTTTGACGAACTCGGATTTGAGTTTCATCGCGCCAATCCCGTCAATGCGGCAATCGATGTTGTGATCGCCTGCGACCAAACGGATGTTTTTTACCTTGGTGCCGACCTTCACTACCGAAGAACTGCCCTTGACCTTCAGGTCTTTGATCACGGTGACGCTGTCGCCATCACTCAGGGGATTGCCGTTGGCGTCGATGACCTTGGGCGTGTCGGAGGCTGATTCGGTATTGTCGTCCGCGCTCCACTCGTGTGCGCACTCAGGACAGATCAACAGGTTGCCGTCCGGGTAGGTATATTCGGAACCGCATTGGGGGCAGGGTGGAAGGCTTGTCATGATGCTCCTTGTCTCAGTTCTTGAGTTTGATCACCAGGCTGGTGATGCCGTTTTCCCGGGCCAGTTTACGCGCCGCATTGAGTTGCGACTGGCTGGCATAGGGTCCGCTGCGCACCCGGTGGTAGGTGTCGCGGTTGTTGATGCTGACCTTCTGGATCTCCGCCTCGATGCCGATCAGGGCGAGTCGCGCCTTGAGTCGGTCGGCGTCCTGATGCTTGCGGAACGAGCCCATTTGCAGGATGTAGCCCCCCGGTTCAGGGGCCGAAGCGACGGTTTTCTCCCGGTGTTGGGGCTTATGCGCGGCGGGCGGTTCTTCAGGGGTGACGATCTCTTCGTCCGGGATCACCACCTCCATCTCCGGCAGGATAGTATAGAACTCAAAGGTGGGTTTGGGAGGCGTGGGCGAGGGTTCCTGCGCGGCCTTCGGTTGTGGCCGTGACTTGATTCCGGGCACCTCGCCATCCGCGAGCTCGGGGCCGAGTTGCAGCCAGGCCAGGCCCATCAGAAAGGCCCCGGCCACCAGTCCGGCAAACAGATGAAAGCCGCAGCTGCAACTGCTCTTGGCACGGGACTTTGCGCCCCCGGCGCGATGTTTGTAATCCGCCATTACATCTTTTCCGGGGAACTGACCCCGAGCAGGCCCAGACCGTTGCGTAGCACCTGACGGGTGGCCAGGATCAGTTGCAGCCGGGCGTTGCGCAGCGCCTCATCCTCGATGAGAAACTTGTGGGCGTTGTAATAGGTATGGAAGTCCGTGGCCAGATCCCGCAGATAGTGGGTCAGCTGGTGGGGTTCCTCGTTGAGGGCCGACAGTTCGAGGGTTTCCGGGTACTTCGCCAGGCGGGTCATCAGGGCCTGTTCATGGGGTTCGCCGAGGCGATTGTAATCCACTGCGCGGGGATCGCTTTCGATCACGATCCGCTGTTCGGCCGCCTGCTGCAATACGCTGCAGATGCGTGCATGGGCATACTGGACGTAGTAGACCGGATTATCGTTGGACTGGGACTTGGCCAGGTCGAGATCGAAGTCCATGTGCTGTTCGCATTTGCGCATCACATAGAAGAATCGGGCCGCGTCCGCGCCGACCTCCTTGCGCAGTTCCCGCAGGGTCACGAATTCACCGGAGCGGGTCGACATCTGCACCTTTTCGCCGTTGCGATAGAGGATCGCGAACTGCACCAGCAACACATCGAGCTTGTCCGCCTGGTTGCCCAGGGCGCTCAACGCCGCCTTGACCCGGGGCACATAGCCGTGATGGTCGGCGCCCCAGATGTCGATGACCCGATCGAAACCGCGCTCCAGTTTGTCCAGGTGATAGGCGATGTCCGAGGCGAAATAGGTGGTCTGGCCGTTCTCCCGCACCACCACCCGGTCCAGGTCGTCACCGAAGTCGGTGGAGCGGAACCAGAGTGCGCCCTCTTTTTCGTACAGGTAGCCGGTGGCGCGTAGCCGTTCGATGACCCGGTTCACCGCTCCGGACTCGGTGAGACTGCGCTCTGAGTACCACTCATCGTAACGCACGCCGAACAGGGACAGGTCGTCGCGGATGTCGTCGAGGATCGCATTCAACCCCAGTTCGAAGACGAACCGGTAGCGATTGTCGCCGAGGAGCTTCTTCGCCTGTCCGATCAGGCCGTCGATGTGCGCCTCTTTGTCACCGCCGGCGGGTTCGTCCGCGGGGACTCCGTCGAAGACTTCCGAGGCGTCGTGCCGGTAGGTCTCGCCGTGATCCCGGTGCAGGGTGGCGGCGATGTCCCAGACATAGTCGCCCTTGTAGCCGTTGGCGGGAAAGCTCAGGGTTTCGTCGCAAAGCTCCAGATAGCGCAACCATACCGAGGTGGCGAGGATGTCCATCTGCCGGCCGGCGTCGTTGACGTAGTACTCCCGGTGCACCTGAAACCCCACCGCCTCGAGCAGGTCCGCCACCACGGAACCGTAGGCGGCGCCCCGCCCGTGTCCCACGTGCAGCGGGCCGGTGGGGTTGGCGGAGACATACTCCACCTGAACCTTCCTGCCCGCGCCCAGGTCGCTGCGGCCGAATCCCTGCCCCTGCTGGAGGATTCGTGGGATCAGTTCATGATAGGCGTCGCTCGTGAGGGTGAAGTTGATGAAACCGGGGCCGGCGATCTCGCAGCGGGCCACCCAATTGGAAGCGGGCAGGGCCTCGACCAGCAGCTGGGCCAGTTCACGGGGATTGCGGCCGGCGGGTTTCGCCAGTACCAGCGCGGCGTTGGTGGCGAAGTCACCGTGACTGCTGTCTTTGGTGCGGTCGATCTTGGGCCGGGAGAGGGACTCGGGAGGGATGATGCCCCGGCTAACGAGATGCTGCAGTGCCGTAGAGACCAGCTCCTCAATTTGTTTCTTCATGACTGTGGTTGCTTCAAACCTGTTTTCGGGGTCGGCAAGGATACCAGGAATTGACCGGGGCGTGGGAGCTTTCGGGCACAGACCGCAACGGCGCAGGGGTTCAAAAACGATTCACCGACACGTCACATCCCGGTCATCTGACCCGCCTAGACTGAATGGGTAACCCATAGAGACGGAAAGTAAAGAACATGTCAGTCGAAAAACGCTACAGCAAGCGCTATCCCATGGATGGCGATGTCTACATCCGCTACCGTAAACAGCGCTTGATGCCCGCAAAGGCGGTGAACTGCTCCATGCAGGGGATCTTCCTCAGTACCGAGAGCCTGACCATGCTCACCGGGGCGCTGGTGGAGCTTGAGTTGTTCCGGGGCGGCCGTCAATGGTCGATCATGGGGGTTGTGACTCATGTCCAGTCGGAGGGCATCGGCGTGATGTTTTGGAAGCCCCAGCCGGAACTCTACGACTGGGTCATCAGCCAGAACGGTGTGCGTGTACGTCCGAACGCCCTGATCAGCCCGGCACAGCTGGATCCTGCCCTGGATTGTAATTGAGACCCGGATATCGGCTGGGCATTTCCTGACGCCTGTCCCCGCAACCCCTCGATTGGGTAGTCCCTGCCCAATGCGGCAGGGACGCCGCTTCCCGTGCGTTGTCATTTGGATGTAACAAAGCTCCTGTTTAATACCTGGCAGATCAATCAGATGACTAGGGAACGGAGATGGCGATACCGAGAATTCTGGCCGTGGATGATGAACCGGCTGTGGGCGAGATGCTGCGCTTTATCCTGGAACAGGACGGCTTCCAGGCGGATGTGGTCGAGGATGCCACCCATGCGATCGGCGTGATCAAGAAGTCCCGGCCCGATCTGATCCTGCTCGATTGGATGCTACCGGGCATGAGCGGTATCGAACTGGCGGGGCGTCTCAAGCAGGACAGTGATACCGAGTCGATTCCGATCATCATGCTCACCGCGAAAGGCGAAGAGAACGACAAGGTTCGGGGTCTCGAGATCGGTGCGGAGGATTATGTCACCAAGCCCTTCTCTGCCCGTGAACTGCTGGCGCGTATCCGCTCCATCCTGCGCCGGGTCTCCCCGCTGCTGGCCGGCGAGGTGCTCAACTGCCAGGGTCTGCAACTCGATCCGGTGAGTCACCGGGTGACCTCCGAAGAGCAGGTGGTGGATCTGGGGCCCACGGAATTCCGCCTGCTCCACTACTTCATGACCCATCGGGAACGGGTATTTTCCCGGGGTCAGTTGCTCGATCGGGTGTGGGGCACCAATGTCTATATTGAAGAACGCACGGTGGATGTGCACATAAGGCGTCTGCGCAAGGCCCTGGAGGGCACCGGCAAGGACAAACTGTTACAGACGGTGCGGGGCGCCGGCTACCGGTTTTCCGAACGCGTGTAACAAAACTGTCATATTTCGCTCATCCAGTGTTCATCTTTGACGCCTATTCTCTGCACGACCGAAATAAAAGTACGCCGTTCAATCGGCAACAGTCACACCCCTTGAGGAGTACTATCGTTATGAAGAAGCTGATTTCCGCAGCCATCGCGGTTTCACTGACCGGTTTTGCCGGCATGGCCGCTGCGCGTGACTACATCAGTATCGTGGGATCCTCCACGGTTTATCCTTTTGCTACCGTGGTGGCCGAGCAGTTCGGCAAGACCACTCAGTTCAAGACCCCCAAGATCGAGTCCACCGGCTCCGGCGGCGGTTTGAAACTGTTCTGCGCCGGTGTGGGTGTTGAGAACCCGGACATCACCAACGCCTCGCGCCGCATCAAATCCTCTGAGGTCGAGCGTTGCGCCAAGAACGGCGTGAAAGATATCGTCGAGGTCAAAATCGGCTATGACGGCATCGCAATTGCCAACTCCAAGGCGGCGCCTCAGCTGAAATTGAGCCGCAAGGACCTCTACCTGGCACTGGCCAAGGACGTGCCGAACCCCAAAGGCGGCGACAAGCTGGTTCCCAACCCCTATAAGACCTGGAAGCAGGTCAACTCAAGCCTGCCCGATACCGCCATCGAGGTGCTGGGTCCGCCTCCCACATCCGGTACCCGTGACGCCTTCGCCGAGCTGGTGATGGAGCATGGCTGTAAGGAGTACCCCTTCATCAAGGCCATGAAGAAGACCGACAAGAAGGCCTTCAAGGCCGTCTGCATGACGGTTCGCGAAGACGGTCCCTACATCGAAGCCGGTGAGAACGACAACCTGATCGTGCAGAAACTGGAAGCCAATAAGAATGCCCTGGGTATCTTCGGTTTCAGCTTCCTGGATCAGAACTCCGACAAGGTTCAGGGTTCCCTGATTGACAGTGTCGCGCCGACCTTCGACAACATCGCCGATGGCAGCTATCCTGTCTCCCGTCCCCTGTACTTCTATGTCAAGAAAGCACACGTCGGCAAGATCCCCGGCATCGAGGCCTACATGGCTGAGTTCACCAGCGACAAGGCCTGGGGTGACGAGGGCTATCTGGCCGACAAGGGTCTGATTCCGATGCCTGCCGATGAGCGTAAGGCATTCAAGAGCGATGTGGATACCCTGAAGAACCTGAAGCTCTAAATCCAAAGCTGTAAATGCTGCAGGAAGCGGCTGCTTGACGATGGGGAACCACGCAGGCAGCCGCTTTTTTGTCCGGAAGGCGCTATGCACACTTCGACGTTGATTTTTGTCTTGCTGGGGTTGATGGCCCTGGCCTACTATCTTGGCCGCAAACGTTCTCTCAACCTGGTTTCCGGGCGGGTACGGGATCTACACTCGCTGCCCTCCTACTACGGCATGCAGACCGCACTCTGGTGCGGGCTTCCGGCGCTGTTTCTGACCGCTCTGTGGCTCTCGTTCGAGGGTTCGGTGGTGACCGGTCTGGTGGTCAGCGGATTGCCGCCGGAGGTGCAGAATCTGCCCCCTGAACGGCTTAATCTGATACTCAACGATATCCGCAATCTGGCGACCGGCAATATCGTTTCGGGCGCGGTCGATGAGATGACCCGCGGTGCCGCTGATCACTACGCCCACCTGGAACAGATCAGCCGTCTGGCGATGTTCGTGCTGGCGCTTTCGGTCGCCATCCTGGGCGGTCTCTTCGCGCAACGTTCGATCAAACGTCAACAGCGCGCCCGTAACCGGGTTGAGAAGGTGGTGAATTTTTTTCTCCTCTCCAGCTCGACCCTGGCGATCTTCACCACCATCGGCATCGTGTTGTCGGTGCTGTTCGAATCGATCCGGTTCTTTCAACAGATTCCGGTTACTGATTTTCTGTTCGGTCTGGAGTGGTCGCCGCAGACCGCGATCCGTGCCGACCAGGTGGGTTCCTCCGGGGTGTTCGGCGCCATACCCCTGTTTGCCGGCACCTTTCTCATTACCCTCATCGCCATGCTGGTGGCGGTGCCCGTGGGACTGCTCTCCGCGATCTACATGGCGGAGTATGCGAGTAAACACTTCCGTGCCCTGGCCAAGCCGGTGCTGGAGATTCTCGCCGGCATTCCGACGGTGGTCTACGGCTTCTTCGCCGCCCTGACTGTGGCCCCCTTCTTCCGGGACGCGGGTACGTCCATTGGGCTCGACGTCTCCTCCGAGTCGGCCCTGGCGGCCGGGGTGGTGATGGGCATCATGATCATTCCCTTCGTCTCCTCCCTCTCCGATGATGTGATCAACGCGGTCCCCCAGTCCCTGCGGGATGGCAGCTACGGGCTTGGCGCTACCCGTTCCGAGACGATCCGCAGCGTGATTATTCCGGCGGCCTTGCCCGGGATCGTCGGCGGTGTGCTGCTGGCGGTCTCCCGCGCCATCGGTGAAACCATGATCGTGGTGATGGCGGCGGGCCTGTCGGCCAACCTCACCGCCAATCCTCTGGAGGCGGTTACCACCGTAACGGTGCAGATCGTCACCCTGCTGGTGGGTGACCAGGAGTTTGACAGCGCCAAGACCCTGGCGGCCTTTGCCCTGGCTTTGACCCTGTTTGTCATCACCCTGGCCCTTAACATGTTCGCACTGCATATCGTGCGTAAATACCGTGAACAGTATGAATAATTCCCTGGAACAACAACACGAACGGACCCTGCAGCGGGTACAGAAGGGTCTGCAACGACGTTATCGCCGGGAGCGCAATTTCAGACGTCTCGGGCTGAGCGCAATCCTGATGGGGTTGTTGTTCGTCTCCTTCCTGTTCGTCAGTATCATCTCCAATGGCTGGACTGCCTTCGAACAGACCTATATCCAACTCGACATCCACTTCGATCCCCAGAAGATCGCCCCGGTGGGGACCACGGATCCGGATCTCCTTTCCGCTGGGGATTACGGCGGTTTGGTCAAGACCGCATTACGCGAGACCTTTCCCTCGGTTACCCAGCGACGGGAGAAAAAGGCGCTTTACGGTTTGGTCAGTTCCGGCGCCGCCTTCGAGCTGCGCAACAGGGTGTTGCAGGATCCGGCCATTATCGGCACGACTCAACCGGTATGGCTGACCGCGGATGATGATATCGACATGCTGGTCAAGGGCCACTTCAATATGGACCTGCCCGAGAGTGACCGCAGGGTCAAGGACAATCAGGTCTCCTGGGTCCAGGCACTGGAGGGTGAGGGACGTGTCGAGAAACGCTTCAATACCACCTTCTTCACCGCCGGGGATTCCCGTGAACCCGAACAATCCGGTATCAAGGGTGCGGTTTACGGCTCCTTTTTCACTCTCATGATCTGCCTGGTTATCGCCTTTCCGGTGGGTGTGGCCGCAGCGGTCTATCTTGAAGAGTTTGCGCCGAAAAACCGCTGGACCGACCTCATCGAGGTCAATATCAACAACCTGGCCGCGGTGCCCTCCATCGTCTTCGGTCTGCTGGGCCTGGCGGTGTTCATCAATTTCTTCGGCCTGCCCCGATCGGTGCCCCTGGTCGGCGGTATGGTGCTGGCGCTGATGACCATGCCAACCATCATCATCGCCAGTCGCGCGGCCCTGAAGTCGGTACCGCCCTCGATTCGCGAGGCGGCATTGGGAATCGGCGCCTCTCCCATGCAGACCGTCACGCACCATGTGCTGCCCCTGGCGATGCCCGGCATGCTCACCGGAACCATCATCGGCATGGCCCAGGCCCTGGGTGAAACCGCGCCACTGCTGATGATCGGCATGGTCGCCTTTATCGTGGACATCCCGGGCAGTGTCATGGATCCTTCAGCGGTACTGCCGGTGCAGATCTATCTCTGGGCCGACAGTCCGGAACGCGCCTTCGTGGAACGCACCTCGGCCGCCATCATGGTGCTGTTGATGTTCCTCATTGGCATGAACCTGCTGGCCGTGTGGCTGAGAAAGAAGTTTGAACGGCGCTGGTAAATCGCGCCAAATAGGTTAGGGTGGATCAAATTATGAATGAAACAACAGCCGTTAATGCCGAAGGTTTTGTCCGGACAACAGATGATACTGCAGAGGGCATGGTGACAGAGAAACTTCAGGGTGAGGGTACCGTGGGTGAGGTCCAGGTCGAGGATCCACGCATGACCTGCCGCAACGTGAATGTGTTCTACGGTGACAAACAGGCGATCTTCGACGTCAGCCTGGATATCGGGAAGAACCAGGTGATTGCCATGATCGGGCCTTCGGGTTGCGGCAAGTCCACTTTCCTGCGTTGCCTCAACCGTATGAACGATACCATCGATATCTGCCGGGTGACCGGTCAGATCAAGATGGATGGTCAGGATATCTACGACGGCAGTCTGGATGTGGTGCCCCTGAGGGCCAGTGTGGGCATGGTATTCCAGAAACCCAACCCCTTTCCCAAATCGATCTATGACAACATCGCCTACGGACCACGCATTCATGGCTTGAGCGACAGCAAGTCCCATCTCGATGAGATCGTCGAGACCTCCCTGGTCAAAGCGGGTCTGTGGAACGAGGTCAAGGATCGTCTGGACCAACCCGGCACGGGTCTTTCCGGCGGACAGCAGCAGCGCCTGTGTATCGCCCGGGCGATTGCCGTAAGTCCCGAAGTGATCCTGATGGACGAACCCTGTTCGGCCCTTGATCCCATCGCCACCGCAAAGATCGAAGAGTTGATCGACGAATTGCGCGAGAACTATACCATCGCGATCGTCACCCACTCCATGCAGCAGGCCGCTCGGGTGAGTCAGCGAACCGCCTACTTCCATCTGGGAAAACTGATTGAGGTTGGAGAAACAGGTCAGATTTTTACCGCACCCCGGCACAAATTGACGGAAGACTACATTACCGGTCGTTTTGGTTAGAGAAAAAGCATGAAAGAGATGAATACTGGGCATATCGTAAAGGCGTTCAGCAAGGAACTCGATCACCTCAATGAGCTGGTGCTCGAACTGGGGAACCTGGGGCTGGATCAGCTGCGGCGTGCGGTGCAGACCCTCAGAGACGAGGATCCCACCACCGCGAGCCAGGTTGTCGAACGGGATCGCAAGCTCAATGAGATCGATATCCAGGCGGATGAAGAGATCATCACGATGATCGCCAAGCGCCAGCCCATGGCCAAGGATCTGCGGGATATTCTTACCGTGCAGAAGACCGTGGCGGATCTGGAACGGGTCGGTGACGAAGCGCGCAAGATTGCGAATCTGACCATCCATTTCTACGGCAGCGGTAAGAACCCGCCGCCTAGTGAGATACTGCATGATATCTTCAGCATGGCGGAATTCGTCGATGAGATGCTGGCCCGGAGCCTACAGGCCTTCATCGATCTGAATCTGGACATGGCCGTCGAGGTGATTGGCCAGGATGAGGAACTCGATGACGAGTTTCGCGCCAGCCTGCGCCGTCTTTCCACCTTCATCATGGAGGACCATCGTAATGTGGGTCTGGTGGTCGATATCGTGTTGGCGTTACGGGCCCTCGAACGTATCGGCGGTCATGCCAAGAATATCGGTGGTTACGTGATCTTTCTGGTGACCGGCAAGGATGTGCGCCATGAGGACCTGTCGGCCATCGTGGCAGAGATTTCGAATCGTTGAGTTCTAGAGTTTAAAACGCTCAATCAGGGTGGATAGCCGCTGAGTCCACTCCTGCATTCCCTGGCTGGCGGCGGAAGTCTGTCGGGCGCCCACGGCACTCTGTTCCGATATTTGCGTGATGCTGCCAATATTGCGGCTGATCTCTTCCGCGACCATGCGTTGCTCTTCCGATGCGCCTGCGATTTGAACATTCATTTCGTTGATCGTGCTTACCGCACGGGTGATGGTTTCTAACGATTGACCCGTCTGGTTGGCTTGCTGCACGGTATTGCTGACCTGTTCCAGGCTTTGTTCCATGGTTATCACAGCTTGTTGAGCGCCTTGCTGCAGCCGTTCAATCATCTTCTGGATATCTTGGGTCGATTTTTGGGTGCGGCTCGCCAGGGTTCTAACCTCATCGGCGACCACCGCAAAGCCGCGGCCTTGTTCACCTGCCCGGGCTGCTTCGATGGCGGCGTTCAGGGCCAGCAGATTGGTCTGTTCGGCAATACCGCGAATCACATCCAGAACACTGCCGATATCATTGCTTTCGGTGTGCAGTTTTTGAATCACTTCTGTTGCATCATGAATGTTGTGAGAAAGCCGGTCGATGGAGTTGATGGTGCCCTGTACGACAGTTCTTCCGTTGCTGGCATCACTGTCCGCATCCCGGGCGGCGTTGGCTGCCTGTTCCGCATTCCGTGCCACATCCTGAACCGTGGTAGTCATCTCACGCATGGCGTTGGCTACCTGTTCGGTTTCAACGGATTGCTGTTCAATTCCGGAAGAGGTCTGAATGGCGATGTCCTGCATTTCAGACGCGGATTTTGAAAGCTGGTCTCCCATGCTCCTGAACTGGCTGACAATCTCTCTCAAGCTGACGACCATCTTCAACATGGATGCCATCAATCGACCGATTTCATCATTCGTATTGTGTTGAACATCATGGGAAAGGTCCCCTTCGGCAATGAACTCTAAGGTGCTCACGGCGGTCTCTAGGGGTTTAAAGGCTTTACGGATATACCAGGTCATTCCCGCGGCGATCAGTATGAAACCGGTAAGTACAACCAGATAGCTTATGAGTTTGCTTTGTTGCTGGTTCGAGTAGCTCTCGGTGTAGTCATGTGAGCTGATTAAGTAGGCAGTGGATTTGTCTGTTGAATCCAGAATTTCAGTGATGGCTAGCGCGTATGTTTTGCCATCGACATCGTCGACCTGGAAACGGTCGTCTTCGGGCCGGATGTTCTGTATCCCTAAATTCTCGAACAGTTGTTGGTTGGTGGCGTAGTCTTGTTTGCCACTCCCGTCGACGACCAAAACATCGGCATGAGTACTCTTCTGCAGGGAGATCGCAGCGCTTTCCACACTTCTGATGTAGACGGCGATGCCAACCGGTTTACCCCGGGTGACGAGCGGAAAGGCCAACACTACATCCAGTTCGCCACTTTCTCCGCGTTCAATGCCGCGCATGATTTTGCCACCCGATAATGCTTTTTGGACCAGTATCGAACGGCTTTTTCCGTGATGGGTCTGTGGTGCTGAAAAGAGTATATTACTATCGAGATCGAGCAGCTGCATCTTGGTGATGACGTTCGATGTACTCAAGCGTCTGTATGCGGGAGCCGCGGCCTTTTCCAACAGTTCAATATTCTTATTGGCTACCGCTTTGCGAATCTCCCGGTCTCGGGTAATGCCGGACATGCCTGTCTCCATGGCATCGTGCTGGCTTTCAATGATTTTCTTCCAGAGTAGCTGTTGGCCTTGTATGGTGGCCGAGACGAATCGATCCTCAATCTGGTTCTGCATGATTGTTCCTGAAACGAAAAGAACCAGAATGATAAAAAGTGTGCTGACAAGAGCCGTGATAATAATTCGTGTACGCAACAGCATAATCGATCCTTCACTTGTTCTAACCGGTTGTTCAGGTCCCGGTAATCAATTTCATCCAATACGCGTGGATTGGATAGCACTGCTTCAAGAATGAAATGAGCAAATTCCCGTTATATGATCCCGTGGGTATCAGTGTGCACTGGATTACACGGGTATTGTCGGGAATGATGCCTGTTTAGCATCATTCCCAAACAACCGGTTGTGGTTATCTATTCAGTAGGATAGCCGGCAGCCTGCCAGGCCGGAAATCCATCTCGAAAGTAGTAAACGTTGGTGTAGCCCCAGCCGACCGCGAGTTCGCTGACCTTCGCGGAGCGTAGGCACTTGGGTCCGTTGCAGTAAAACACGACGGGTTCATCTTTTTGTGCATGTTCGGCAAGGGTTGCCTCGCTGAATACGGATTTCATCTCCAGACTCACGGCATCCGGGATGCGGCCGGCATCGAAGTCAGAGAGGCGTCTTGGATCAACAAAAAGAACACCTTGATCAAAAAGTTCTTTTGCTTTTACGGCATCCACGGTTGTGGCACCGTCAACCTTCAAAGGGGCTTCGTCGGCGAAAAGACTGGTGGATACGAAAATAAGTAATAAAGTAGGAATTAGTTTGATGAGAGAGTTCATCCTGCACCCCATGTTTGTGAAAAAGTTTTTCTTTTTTGCAGAGGCGTCTTGCCTTGCATTCTGTGAGCTTATCGTCAGGTGAGAAATTATCTTTAGAACGTTGTGGTTATTATAGGGGTGGATTTCAAGTCAAAGGGTGCTTGCGAGCCGGGATTCGGCCGCCATTGTTCACCTCCCCTCCATGTCTCGCGATTTGTTTTAATCTTCATTCCTGTTTAGAGCCATTGTCTGGCTTCAGCGATCACCGTTTCCATCCGCCTCTGAAGCCTATGATGTCGCTGAACACACAGGTATAGCGTTTCGTTGACCGGTTTGGCCAGCCGATGGGCTCTAATCTGTCTGGGTTGCGGGAAGGCCTCAACGGCATAGGCCGGTAATACCGTAAACCCCAACCCCATTCTCACGGGTTGCAGAATCAAACCGATCTGGTTTGAGAAGCCCTTTTTGGTAAACATGCTACTGTGTTGGAACTCAGGGTAGTTCGCACCCAACAACAGATTGGCGTGGTGGCTGCCGTCCGGGTGGTCGATAAACCCAAGCCTCATCAGCATGTCCCAGGTTGGCGCTTTAACCGTTGCCGGCATCACCAGCAGCAGCGGCTCTTCGGCAATGGGTATGCTACTGACATCGGCGTGGGTAGTGATTGATGTCATCAGTCCGATATCCACCGTGGATTCGACAATAGCGTTTTCAATATCGGAATTAGGCGCAAAGCGGTAATCGATGATGAGTTTGGGGTGTTTCGTCTGTAATCCCAGTAAATGAGGATAGAGCTTCAGTCCCACGCTGCCCGGCGACATGATTCGTACAACGCCCTCATAGGCCGGGTCATCACCGATCCGCTGCTCCAGGTTCGATAGCACCAAGAGAATGTCTCGCGCCTCGGCATAGAGGGTTTCACCCGCATCCGAGAGAGAGAACTGCTTCCCCCGCCTAATCAGCAGTTCGACACCCATTTGCTCCTCAAGCTTGCGCACATGCTGACTCACCCCCGACTGGGTCATATGGAGACGCTGCGCCGTACGGGTGAAGTGGCCAACTTCAATCAGGGTGCAAAAACTGCGGAGCCAGGTGATATTTATCATTACAAAATATGATTAAAATTAAAATAAAAGATAATTTTACGTAATTATAGGGGTTTTGTAACTTGTTCCCAGTTTCAATCCAGGAGAACAAGCGATGAATAACCTGTACCCAAAAAGTTTTTCTCACATTGGTATCTCTGTGCCGGATCTTGAGAAGGCGGTAAAGTTCTATACCGAGGTGATGGGTTGGTACCTGATCATGGCGCCCACCGAGATCGAAGAGGACGATACCCCTATCGGTGAGATGTGCACGGATGTGTTCGGTGCAGGCTGGAGAAGTTTCCGCATAGCCCATCTATCCACCGGTGACCGGATTGGGGTAGAGCTGTTTCAGTTCAGAACTCAGACTAACCCGGAAGATAACTTTGAATACTGGAAAACAGGTGTTTTTCACTTCTGCGTGCAAGATCCCAATGTAGAAGCGCTTGCCGATCGTATTGTGGCTGCAGGCGGTAAACGGCGCATGGAGAAACCACGCTACTACTATCCGGGTAAGAAGCCCTATCGAATGATCTATATGGAGGACCCGTTCGGAAACATCTTGGAGATTTATAGCCACAGTTACGAGTTGATATACAGCCAGGGTGCTTACTGATCAATCGTCTAGGTATGGGGTTTCTGGGTATTGAAAGGTAAACGGGGAGACCGTAAATGGCGCGTAACCGCAGGGTTACCGGCATCTGCCTGGGAATATTGACGTACTACCCTAAAGCAGTATAGGACACTACACTAGAACATCTCCTGAGGATCCACATCCACCGACCAGCGCACCCGGCGGTTCATGGGGATCCGCTCGATTCGCCCGGGCAGTTCCTTGAGCCAGCGTTGCAGCTGAGAGCGCTGGGTGGATTGAACCAGCAGATGTGCCCGGGTCTTACCCGCGCGTCGTTCCATGGGGGCCGGCACCGGTCCCCAGAATTCGATGCCTGGTGCCTCTTCGGAGGGCGTGTCGCCGGTCAGCAGCTGGTGCAGAAACGCCTCCGGATAGCGGGGGTCGTTCGCCTCGGCGCGGATCAGTACCTGGTGAGTGAAAGGCGGCAGCCGGGCCTGACGCCTCTCCTCCAGGGCCACCGCCGCGAAGGCATCATATCCCTCGTGAATCAGCAACTGCATGAGTGGGTGATCGGGATGCCGGGTCTGGATCAAAACCCTTCCGGGGCGCTCCGCCCGTCCGGCCCGGCCTGCGACCTGCAGGATCAGTTGCGCCATCCGCTCTCCCGCGCGAAAGTCGGCGCCGAACAGTCCCTGATCCACATCCAGGATCGCCACCAGGGTTACTGCCGGAAAATGGTGGCCCTTGGCCAGCATCTGGGTGCCGAGCAGCAGGGGATAACGTCCGGCGCGCACCTCGCCCAGCATTTGTTCGAGACTGCCCTTGCGGCGGGTGGTGTCCCGGTCGATACGCGCCAGGGGGGTGTCGGGAAAGAGTTCCCTGAGGCGTTCCTCCACCCGCTCGGTCCCCTGGCCCACCGGACGCAGATCCGGGCTGGCGCAGTTAGGGCACTGATTCGGCACCCGCTGCTGGTGACCACAGTGATGGCACCAGAGGAGATTTTTCTGCCGGTGGTGGGTCATGCGGGCATCGCAGCGGGGGCAGTCGGTAAGCCAGCCGCAGACGTGGCAGGTGAGCATCGGCGCATAGCCCCGGCGATTGAGAAACACCATCGCCTGTTCACCGCTCTCCAGAGTCTGTTGCAGTTCCCTGATGAGTACTGGGGAGAGGCCGTGATTGAGAATCAGATTACGAATGTCCACCAGTTGCAGCTTGGGCAATTGAGACTGGGCGGCGCGATGTTCCAGACGCAATATCCGGTAGCGATCCTCCCGGGCATTGCGCAGGGACTCCAGTGACGGAGTGGCGGAGCCGAGGACCACCGGGCAGTGGTACTGGCGGGCGCGTACCAGGGACAGGTCCCGTGCGGAGTAGCGGAATCCCTCCTGCTGCTTAAACGACAGGTCATGCTCTTCGTCGACGACAATCAGCCCCAGATGGGGCAGGGGGCAGAACACCGCCGAGCGGGTGCCGATGAGAACCGGCTGCCGCGCGCTGCGCATGGCCTGCCAGACCCGTTCCCGTTCACCGTCCGCCAATCCGGAGTGCAGCGCCATTACCCGGTCGCCGAGGCGATTGCGAAAACGCTGCAGCAACTGCGGGGTGAGACCGATTTCAGGCACCAGCACCAGCACCTGGCGGCCGGTCTGCAGGGCCGCTTCAACCAGGTGCAGGTAGACCTCGGTTTTGCCGCTGCCGGTGACCCCGTTGAGTAGAAAGGGTTGGAAATGTCCGAGCTGCTCGCGAACCGCGTCCACGGCCAGCTGTTGCTGTGTATTCAAGCGGTGACCCGGTACCTGGGGTGAGGGAGGTATGGGGGGGGATACCTCCCTCACGGGGCAGGTCTCGATCCAGCCTTTTTCCTTGAGGATGCGCAGTACGCTGACGGATGAATCAGCTTCCTCCAGTAATTGCCGGGTGGGCACACCCGGTAGCTGTTCCCTGAGTCGCAGCAGGATTCGCTGCTGTTTCGGGGCGCGGCGCAGTGTCTGCGGATCGATCTCGCGGCCTTGCCGGGTCAGGTGGTAGCCCTCAGGCCGGGACGACTGCTGAGGTCGATCCTTTCTCAGATTGACCGGCAGGGCATGAAAGATCACATCCCCCAACGGGTGTTGATAATAGTCCGCCGCCCAGCGCAGCAGTCGCAGGTCCTCCGGTTCGAGCAGGGGATCCGGATCGAGTTGCCGCAGGGCCCGTTTGAGCGCCTTTCTGGGCAAGCTGGAAGCCGGGTTGATTGCAATGAGCAGGCCGATACGGCTGCCGCGACCAAAGGGCACCTGAAATCGACAGCCGGGTAGCAGATTACATTCGCCCCGGATGGGTGGCAGGTAGTCGAAGGCTGTCCGCAGGGGGCCGGCGAGAACGATTTGCAGAATAGGCTCCGATTCCATGCGCGCACTCTATCATGGGGGAATGATCTCCTGATAATCGAGGCTTGATGTTGGCGGGCACGGATCGTATCGTCGTGGAATCCCGGTTGCCGGGTTAATAACATGATCAGGAAATGAAAAACCATCCGTATCCGGAACACATTGATCGGCACGCGAGGGGGCTTCCCCAATGGCTGTTTGTCAGCATCAACGGCTTGGGGCTCCTGATCTATCTGCCTGTTCTGTTCGCTACCCTGATGAGTTTTGATGCGCCTGGTTCCGGCGGGCATTGGGCGCATGGTTTGTTTGTGGTGGGCAATCTTGGCCTCGGGCCCCTGTGTCTGGTCGGTTTGATCTCCAAGCCCAAGCGCTACTGGGGGGTGTTTGGCTACGCTCTGATGGCCTTGGGTTGGATGGCTTTGATCCTGGTATGTGGGGGCGAATTTACCTGTGCGGGATAACGGGCCCCGTGTCAGCCCTGTTACTTCGTGACATTGGCTTTTTCCATGGAGTAGTCTTCAGTTAAGTAGTCACCTGGCATGTTTTACGACGCCTGTAAGCGGTCTATCAACCTGGGATGAAGGTCCATGTCTTCCAATCTCCTGGCAAACAGCATCGTTCACATCTATCGACTCGATGGGCAGGGCGGCGCTGAATTCCTCTCTCAGTTGCCCGATCTCCCCGCGCCGATTCTCTGGGTTCACATGCAGAGCGATGATCCGGAGTGCGCCCCGGTGATGACCGGCCTCGGGCTGGGTTCACAGGTGATCGATGTCTTGACCAGCCCGGAGACCCGGCCCCGCACCACGGCGATGGCGGAAGGGGTTCTGATGGTTCTGCGGGGTGTCAATCTCACCCAGGATGCCGATCCGGAGGATATGATCTCCCTGAGGATCTGGTTGACCGACCGGCTCATTGTCACGGCGCGTAAGTCTCATCACAGACTGATGACGATACAGGATATCCGCCAGTCCCTGGACGACGGTGTCGGACCGGGCAGCAGCGGGGAGTTCCTGCTGGAGGTAGTGGAGCGGTTGGTGATCCGTATCGGCCAGGTGGTGAATGAAACCGAGGAGTCCCTGGAAACCATCGAAGAGGCGCTGGATAGCCTCAATCCGACCGAGGTCCGGTTTCAACTCACTGAGTTACGCCGCCGCGCGGCTCAGTTGAAACGCTATCTCGCGCCACAGCGTGATGCGCTCGATGCCATGTACCGACTGCGTTCAAATCTGCTTGACGAACGTCTGGTGTTTGAGCTGCGGGAGTGGTCGGACCGAACCACCCGCAATCTGGAGGATCTGGATCTCGTCCGGGAGCGAGCCATCCTGATGCAGGAGGAGTTGCGCAACCGGGTTGCCGAGCAGCAGAACCAGCGCATGTATGTGCTGTCCCTGGTTACCGCGATCTTTTTGCCCCTGTCGTTTATCACCGGGATATTCGGCATGAACGTGATGGGATTGCCCGGGGTGGACAATCCCTTGGGTTTTATACTCGTTATGGGGGGGATGATGGCACTGGCCCTGGGTGTGGGTGTCTGGATGCGTTTTCGCGATTGGTTATAGCCTGGGAATTTTGCACCATAAGAGGGCGAGAAGGACGAAAAGGTCCTGTCAGGCCGGGTTTTCGCATTAACAACTTTGTCCACAGTTCCTGTGGATAACTTTGTGGAAACAAATCTGACAAACGACCTTAGTCCTTGTGTCTATTGAATTGTTTTTAAATTGGCCAGTTTTTTGACTGTTTTGTAAATTGTTATGTAATACAATATGTTACAGTTTATTAAAGAGTTCTAATAGTAATGAAAGTTGTATTTGTTGGAATGCTGTGGTGCAGCATGTGTGTGGTGTGAATAAACTTGACTTTGATCAATAGTTTTGAGTCGATGCTGACCAGGCTGAGCCGGTTTGACGCGCACCGTACTCGTCCATGGGCATGTTTTTGCCCGGCAACTCAATATGGCATTATCAGGGCTTAAAGACTGCCCTTCACAACGATCAGGGAACAGGTATGACCGATTGGCGGATCATCGCTCAGCATATCGCGCAGACTACCGGGGAGGCGTTCAATCCCCAGGAACCGCGAAGCATGGGCGGAGGCTGTATCAATACCGGAGTGCGCCTGGGTGACGGACGACGCAACTACTTCGTCAAGTTGAACCGGTCCGCACTGCTGGATATGTTCGAGGCCGAGGCGGATGGCCTGCGGGCCCTGGCACAGACCCATTCCCTGCGGATTCCCGAGCCGTTGTGTACGGGCCTGTGTAATGGCGAGTCTTACCTGGTCATGGAATTCGTGGAGATGGGGCACGGCGCCCGGGACGGGGCGGCGCTCGCCGGAGAGCGTCTGGCCGCGATGCACCGATTCACCCAATCCGGGTTTGGCTGGGTGCGGGACAACACCATTGGTTCCACCCGCCAGCCCAACCGTTTGATGTCGGATTGGGCATCCTTCTGGCGCGAAAACCGGCTCGGTTTTCAACTCGAACTGGCGGCCCGCAACGGTTATGCAGGCGCCCTGCAACGCAAGGGGGAGCGTTTGCTCGAACATCTCCCGGTGTTGCTCGAACACAATCCCGAGGCCTCCCTGCTGCACGGAGATCTGTGGGGTGGCAACCTCGCCTATGACGCTATGGGGCAACCGGTGATCTACGATCCGGCCGTCTATTACGGGGACCGGGAGACGGATCTGGCGATGACCGAACTGTTCGGCGGTTTCGGCCGCCGCTTCTACGACGCCTATCAGGCCAGTTGGCCGCTCTCACCCGGCTACTCGAGCCGCAAGACTCTCTACAACCTCTACCATATTCTCAATCATCTCAATCTGTTCGGTGGCGGATACCTGGGGCAGGCGGAGTCCATGATCGAGCGGTTACTTGCCGAGGTGTGATTGAAGTTGTTGTCAGTCGCGCTGTTTTCTGATGCCCAGTTCGATCGTCTCACCCACGGCGCGTGAACTGATTTCGCTGTACATGGCGGCAAAACCGATAACCGGTACGCCGCCCCAGGTGTTGGCGATACCGCTACCCAGTCCTCCGGCGGGTTCAGTCAGGGCACTGATGGCAGAATTGCTCGCGTAGTCGTACCGGTTGTCGAAGATAAGATTCAGCCAGCCGGCATTTAAATCGTAACCGAGTTCAAAGGCGGCGGGATTGTTTTCTATGGGAGTTCCAAACAATTTGTTAGCGCTGCTCAGGTAGCCTCTGACGTTGATGACATTGACGCCGTTGATCAGCGCCATGTTGGCGCCGTTGTCGACAAAGGGGTACTGTAATGAAGGCACCAAAAAGCCGCCCGGCTCGAGCAAAAGGTGTTCACGATTCTCGTAATTGTAGGCGGTTGCCTGCATTCTCGCATCGAACTTGTCATAATCAGCGTATCCCAGCGTTGGAACCGGAAACCCGGCGTTCAGGCATGCCGCGCCACTGCTGTCGTGAGGATAGTCCTGTACTGTGGCATCCAGTTCTGCCAAGTAGACTGCCTGACCGTCATCCACACCGTCATTCAGGGTGCCGTCGCATGCCGGTTGTGCGGAATCCCGTTGATTGGTCAAGGTGCTTGAGTTGTAGATACCATACTTGCGCATGGGAAAGGTCAACACGATATCGGTCATTCCATCGATGTTCGATTCGGTGAAATAGGGGGCGTTCAGAGACTCGGCGCTCAACACCGCCGCGACCGGTAGAGGATTCGAACCCATGGGCACGGATGGGCGTGGGGAGATGTCCTGCAGTGCCCCGGTATCGTATTCGGTCAGTGGGAAGCGATCCCCCTTTCTGCCATCCCCTTGCGTGTTGTCAATATAGGCTTCGCGGACATTCCCGGACGCCAGGGAGGGAAGCCGGTAGTAAACCGGGTCATCCGGCAGGTAGTGTTGGGCGACCGTGGTGTAGTGGTCGAGATGGACGGCCTGTTCGACAAATGCCGCACCCTGGGCAATGTCGATCAGGATGCCGTAAACACTGATTCCGCCACTGGGTGCCACCAGTCCGGCATTGTGACGGGTGTCATAGGGCAGGGCCGGATCGCCACTCTCCGAGGCGATGCCGTCTTCATTGAGGGTGCCGGGTTCAAAACCATTGATCGCAGTTGCGCTGGCGCTGCCTGCCGTCCAGGCATCGGTCACCACGCTGCAATCCGCGGGCTGGCCGTCGGTTCCGTGCAGAAGACCGGCGACAATGGAGCGATCACCCGAGGTTGTGTCCGCGCCATCGGCTGTGCCATTGATTGCGATCTCGGCCAGATAACCTCCGTCTTCCGCCGGGCCGTCACCGTCTGCGATGTCTCCCATTTCGATGATTTCGATATAGCCTTCGGTCAGCGCCGCGTCTGTGAGTGCGCTATAGGGGTTGTCCAAGGTGACGCCTGCCTGTAACTGACTGTTTTCCGGATAGGTACAACTGGCATCCTCGGTGAGCAGATTCGGCCGTCCGGTGGTGGCGTCTTTGCGTAGTGTGGCATTCCACACATCATAGGGGCTCAGGTAGAGGTTGATGTCCAGCAGGTCGGCAGAGATCTGGGAATCGTGCAGACGCACCCGGACGGCCTTGAACCGGTCCGTGGTGTTGGTGACTGTGAAGTTGGTGATGAAGTTGCTGTTGACGGTGTAGTACGGCAGCAGGGCGAGCTGTCCGTTTCCTTCGTGATTGATCTGTGCGGCGCTCGCCTGGGCCGCGACGGCCCAAAGCCCCCAAATGATGCCGGACTTGAGTCCTTTCATAATGTTCTCTCCTGTGTTCGCCTGGTTTGTAACCTACAGGAGTTTTGTGTTTCTGAACAGTGTGTTGTGAAGTGTTATGCCCGTGATTCGGCTACGGCCTGGATCAAACGGCGATTCTCCTCCGGTGTACCGATGCTGATACGCAGGTAGGATGCGATCCTGGGCTGGCTGAAATGGCGTACGATTACCCCCCGCTCGCGCAGTTGCGCGGCCAGGCCCGCCGCGTCCCGGTTGGGCGGCGCGGCGAAGACAAAATTGGCGGAGGAGGGCATGACCTGGAAATCGAGGGCCTGCAGTTCCCGGGTTACCCACTCCCGGGCCTGAATGATCCGGTTACGGATCTCCTGGAAGTAGTTTTCGTCCTCGAACGAGGCGATGGCCGCGCCGGAGGCCAGTCGGTCGAGGGGATAGGAGTTGAAGCTGTCCTTGACCCGAACCAGGGCCTCGATCAGTTCCTCGTGGCCGAACGCCAGACCGATGCGCATGCCGGCCAGGGAGCGGGACTTGGAGAGGGTCTGGATCACCAGCAGGTTGGGGAACCGATCGATCAGCTTGACCGCGCTCTCGCCACCGAAATCGATATAGGCCTCGTCGATCACTATCGCGGAATCCCGGTTCTCTTCCAGCAGACGCTCGATCGCATCCACACCGAGTAACATGCCGGTCGGTGCATTCGGATTGGGAAAGATGATGCCCCCGTTCTCGGTTCGGTAGGGTTCCAGGTTCAGGCGGAAGTCCTCGTCCAGGGGGATGGTCCGATAGGGGATGTCATACAGCTTGCAGTAGACCGGGTAGAAGCTGTAGCTGATATCCGGAAACAGGATCGGCCGGGACTGCTGGAACAGGGCGAAGAAGGTGTGCGCCAGCACCTCGTCCGAGCCGTTGCCGACGAATATCCGGGCCGGGTCGAGATCGTAGTAGCGGGCCACGCAATCGCGCAGCCGGTACGAGTCCGGTTCCGGGTAGAGTCGCAATCCATCCCCCGTATCCCGGCGGATCGCCTCGATGACCTGGGGCGAAGGCCCGTAGGGGTTCTCGTTGGTGTTCAGCTTGACCAGATTGTCATGCTTCGGCTGTTCCCCGGGGACATAGGGGGAAAGACTGGCGACCTTAGGACTCCAGTACGGGTTCATGGATCAGTCCTTGAAACGGTATTCGGCGGAACGGGCGTGGGCGGTCAAACCCTCCCCCCGGGCCATCACCGAGGAGGTGCCCGCCAGGGTATTGGCCCCTTCCGGGGAGGCCATGATCAGGCTCGAGCGTTTCTGAAAATCGTACACCCCCAGGGGTGAGGAGAATCGCGCGGTGCGAGAGGTGGGCAACACATGGTTGGGTCCGGCGCAGTAGTCGCCCATCGCCTCGGCGGTGTAGCGGCCCATGAAGATCGCGCCCGCATGACGGATACGCGCCGCTACCGGCTCGGGGTCGGCCAGGGAGAGCTCCAGATGTTCGGGGGCGATGTGGTTCGCCACCTCGATGGCCTGGTCCATGTCCTGGACATGAATCAGCGCGCCCCGGACGCGCAGGGCGGTGGCGATGATCTCCTGGCGCTCCATGGTGGGCAGCAGTTTGTCGATGCTGGCCTCGACCCGGGCCAGGTAGTCCGCGTCGGGACAGACCAGGATGGATTGGGCGTCCTCGTCATGCTCCGCCTGGGAGAACAGATCCATGGCGATCCAGTCGGGATCGGTCCCGCCGTCGCACAGGATCAGGATCTCCGAGGGGCCGGCCACCATGTCGATCCCCACCTGACCGAACACCGCCCGCTTGGCGGTGGCCACGTAGATGTTGCCGGGACCGACGACCTTGTCCACCGGGGGGACACTCTCGGTACCATAGGCCAGAGCCGCCACCGCCTGGGCGCCGCCCACCGCGAACACCCGGTCGACACCCGAGACGTGGGCCGCCGCGAGCACCAGTTCGTTGAGTTCGCCCCCCGGGGTCGGCACCACCATGATCAGTTCCGCCACCCCGGCGACCTTGGCCGGCAGGGCATTCATCAGCACCGACGAGGGGTAGGCCGCCTTACCGCCGGGGACATAGAGTCCGACCCGGTCCAGGGGGGTCACCTGTTGACCCAGCAGGGTGCCGTCCGCCTCGGTATAGCTCCAGGACTGCATCACCTGGTGCTCCGCGTAGGCGCGGATGCGCTGAGCCGAGACCTCCAGGGCCCTGCGCTGTTCGGCGGGGATGTTCTCCCAGGCCTGTTGCAGACGGCTCAGGGGGATCTCCAGATCCGCGGCGCTGGCGGCTTCCCAGCGATCGAACCGTTGGGTGAAGTCGATCAGCGCGGCATCGCCTTTTGCGCGTATCTCCTGAATGATCCGGTTCACCGTGTCGTTGACGGCGGTGTCCGACACCGATTCCCAGGCAAGCAGCCGGTCCAGCTGCTGCTGAAAGTCGCTGTCGCGGGTCGAAAGTTGGCGTATGTCGCTCATGGCGGGAACTCTTCGGCTGTTGGGATTATTCGGCGGACTGGCTGACCGCTTCGCGGAAGGCGTCCAGCAGTTGCATGATCAGGCCGTGCTTCATCTTCCAGGAGGCCTTGTTGATCACCAGGCGGGAGCTGATGTCGGCGATGTGCTCCAGGGGCACCAGGCCGTTGGCTTTCAGTGTGTTACCGCTCTCCACCAGGTCGACGATGATATCCGCCAGGCCGACGATGGGGGCGAGCTCCATGGAGCCGTAGAGCTTGATGATCTCGACCTGCTCGCCCCGGGCGGCAAAATAGCGCTGCGCACTCTTTACATACTTGGTGGCCACCCGCAGGCGTCCCCGGTTTTGTACCCTTTGCGGGAATCCGGCGGTCATCATGCGGCAACGGGCGATGTTGAGATCCAGGGGTTCGTAGAGTCCCTCGCCACCGTGTTCCAGGAGCACATCCTTACCCGCGATGCCCAGGTCGGCGGCGCCATACTGTACATAGGTGGGTACGTCGGTGGCACGAATGATCACCAGCTTCACCGACTCGTGATTGGTGTCCAGGATCAGCTTGCGGCTGGTCTCCGGATCGTCGCTCGGTTCGATTCCGGCGTGGGCCAGCAGCGGCAGACTCTGGTTGAAGATGCGGCCTTTGGAAAGGGCGATGGTGATCGGGGCGTCGAATTTCATCTGGATGTTGTTTCGGGTACGGCGGAATCGGTAAGGATATCAAATGATGCGATCTGTGTACTGCGTAGTTTTTATGACTCAAGTTTCGGGAGTCTGAGCTGACAATTTTGCTCAACTGTTGAATGGCATTTCACTTAAGTTAAAAACCACAGTCATTCCGGCGAATGCCGGAATCCAGGACTACCGCACCGTCAGGTATTCTGGATTCCATCCTTTGGACCGTAAACGGTGCATCCCTGCACCACTTCTCCGGCATGACGAAAATCCCGAGCATCCGCAATTCAATGGGTTGGATCAGCTGGGTATGCGACGGATCTCACTGCCCAATCCGGCCAGTTTCTCCTCGATGTTCTGATAGCCCCGGTCGATATGGTAGATGCGGTCCACCAGGGTCTCGCCATCGGCCACCAGGCCCGCCAGTACCAGGCTGGCCGAGGCGCGCAGATCGGTGGCCATGACCGGGGCGCCGGTCAGCTTGGAACTGCCGGTACAGATGGCGGTGTTGCCCTCAAGCTTGATTTTCGCCCCCATGCGCTGCAGTTCCTGAACATGCATGAATCGGTTTTCAAAGATCGTCTCGGTGACGATGCCCACCCCTTCGGCGATGGCGTTGAGGGCGGTGAACTGGGCCTGCATGTCGGTGGGGAACGCCGGGTAGGGGGCGGTATAGATATCCACCGCGGTGGGTCGTCTACCCTGCATGTCCAGGGTGATCCAGTCCTCGCCGGTTTCGATGACCGCACCGGCTTCGCGCAACTTCTGCAGTACCGAATCGACCAGTTCCGGGCGGGTGTCACGTACTTTGATATTGCCCCGGGTGATCGCGGCGGCTACCAGAAAGGTACCGGTCTCGATCCGGTCCGGGAGCACGTCGTACTCCGTGCCGTGCAGGCTGTCCACGCCTTCAATGGTGATCGTGGGCGATCCGGCGCCGCTGATTTTCGCGCCCATCAGGTTGAGGCATTCCGCCAGATCCACCACTTCCGGTTCCCGGGCGGCGTTTTCGATCTGGCTGGTACCCTTGGCCAATGCCGCGGCCATCATCAGGTTCTCGGTGCCGGTCACGGTGACCATGTCCATGACGATGCGCGCCCCCTTCAGGCGCGTGCAGCGGGAGCGGATATAGCCGTTCTCCACGTCGATGTCGGCGCCCATGGCCCGCAGGCCTTCGATGTGCAGGTTCACCGGCCGTGAACCGATAGCGCAGCCCCCGGGGAGGGAGACATCCGCCCGGCCGAAGCGGGCCAGCATCGGCCCCAGAACCAGGATCGAGGCGCGCATGGTCTTAACCAGTTCATAGGGGGCGCTGAACTCGTGGATGGTATTGGAATCCACCTCGATGCCCATCTTCTCGTCCACCATCAGGCTCACCCCCATGCCGCCCAACAGCTCCATGGTGGTGGTGATGTCGTGCAGATGCGGTACATTACCGACCCGCATGGTGGATTCTGACAGCAGGGTCGCGGCCAGGATGGGCAGTGCTGCGTTCTTGGCGCCTGCGATCCGCACATCGCCCGTCAGGGGGTTACCCCCCCGGATGATCAATTTATCCATCGTTATACCGGATATCCACTTGCTAGTGGGCTGATTGAATCGGCTGGCGGATCGGGCCATTTCATGGCCATTAGCCGGCAGATCGATTGAAAAAGAGACAAATAATAACAAAATCCTCACAAAACGGGAGCCTGGATGAGGGTTTTTGTTGCACTGCGATTTTTCAGCGTCGGCTTACGGCCTGATCGATATATTCTTTGATGGCTGATTGGCCGAGATCGTCGATACCGGTGAACTCCATCCGGCTCAGCCAGCCCTCCCGGGCTCGCTGGATATGCAGGATACGGGCGTAGATGTGGCTGCTCTGGTCGCTCATCAGAGAGGCCTGAAGGGTGATCCGGATGTCTGACAGGGTCTCAAGTTCAATCGGTAGATAGGCCTGCAGGCCGTTGTAGCTCAGATCGATGGCCCGCCCGGTGATCCGCTCCGGCGACACCGTCTTCTCCTGGATGGTTTGAAACGTGATGGGGAAATCCACACGGATCCTCGGGCTGCGGCGCGCCTCGACGCGCGGAACCTCAAGGGTGCGTGGCCGATGGGTCATGAGGAGTTCGTACAGGTTGACCGCTTCCTCTTTACCCTTGACCATCACCCGGTTCGGTTCACCGCACTCGATAAACCCCTGTGCCAGGTTGCGGGAGCGTTCACTGAGCAGGACCTGCCCCCGCAGGCTGTAGGCCTCGATACGCGAGGCCAGATTCACCTCGTCCCCGATCACTGTGTATTCGTGATGCAGTTGAGAGCCGAGTTGTCCCGCCACCACCTCACCGGTGTTGATGCCGATGCCCATGAACAGCCGGGGATAGCCCCGCTTGACGTTCTCGGCGTTGATCTCCTGCATGCTGCGCTGCATCTCCACCGCGCAGGCGATGGCCCGTTCCAGATCGTCGCTCTTGGATTGGGTCATGCCGAACAGGGCCATGATCGCATCACCCATGAACTTATCCACGCTGCCCCCATATCGGTAGATAATCTCGCACATCCGGGCAAAGTAGGCATTCAGGATCTCAATGATCACTTCTGGCGGGTAGTGCTCGGACAGGGCGGTGAACCCACGCAGGTCGGAGAGCAGGATGGTGATCTGCTTGGTCTGGGGCTTGAGTCCCTGACCCGAGGTTTCGTCGAGGGCGCGGATCAGGGCCTGATGAAGACGCCCGCGCTGCTCCGGGTTGATGTGCTGTCCCAGTGATTTGCCGACGGCATCGATGATACGTTCGATCTCTTCGGCATGTCTCATGGTCAGGCTCGATATCTACTTTTCGAATTTCGGTCTTTCGCCCGAGATCGCATAGAGGGTGAACTTGTCATTGCCCCGCCAGCCACCGATTTCGATCCGGCTGCCCGGCGGTTGCCCGGCGATACGCTGCATCAGGTCCTGGGAATTCTGCACCTCGGTGGTATCGACCTTGGTGATCACGTCACCCGGGCGCAGACCGGCCTTGTTGGCGGGTCCGTCCTCCATGACCCCGGTCACCAGGATGCCGGTGTCGATGTGCAGGCCGAAGGCCTCGGCGAGTTTGTCCGTCATATCCTGACCCTGGATGCCGATCCAGCCCCGCACCACCCGTCCGGTTTCGATCAACTGCTTCATAATACCCTCGGCCAGATCGAATGGGATGGCGAAGCCGATGCCGTGGGAAGCGCCGGTCTTGGAGAAGATCGCGGTATTGATGCCGATGAGTTCGCCCCGGGCATTCACCAGTGCGCCACCGGAATTGCCCGGGTTGATGGCGGCATCGGTCTGGATGAAATTTTCGAAGGTGCTGATGCCCAGGTGAGAGCGGCCGGTGGCGCTGACGATGCCCATGGTAACGGTCTGGCCGACCCCGAAGGGATTGCCGATGGCCAGCACCACGTCGCC
This sequence comes from Candidatus Thiodiazotropha sp., assembly GCA_050291245.1. Lineage (GTDB taxonomy): Bacteria > Pseudomonadota > Gammaproteobacteria > Chromatiales > Chromatiaceae > Thiodiazotropha. Next base: position 73,455 of record JBNKJP010000064.1, read on the forward strand.
TACCTGCTGGGTTCCGGAGTGGCCGATGGGGATCGGTGACAGGGGTGTATTGCTGTCGATTTTCAAAACCGCGACATCGGATTCCGCATCACTTCCGACCACGCTGACATCGACGCTCTGACCGTTGGCCAGCACCACCTTGATCTCGTTCGCACCCTCGATCACGTGATGGTTGGTGAGCAGGTAACCCTCATTCGAGACGATTACCCCGGAACCCAGGCTGGTGTCGAGCCGTTGGCGGGTCTTTTCCGGAAGCATACCGCCGAACAGGTGCTGGAGAATCGGGTCGTTAAAGCGCAGCGCCTGGGATTCGGTGGTGATTTTGGTCGAGAAGATGTTGACCACCGAGGGGGCGGCGACACCCACGGCATCCGCATAGGAAAAGGGGCCGGATGGTCGGGGGACGGTCACCACGGGCGGGTTTTGCGGCGGGGGCAGGACGGTCGCGGGTTTCTCGGGAAGCACCTGGTCAGGCATCAGGTAGAGGGCCACGAAGGCACCCGCCAGCCCGGCGGTGAGCGCGGTCAGCAGCAGTGAGAAAAATCTACGCATATACAACAAATCCGGAAAAAACAGACCCTGTGACCCCAAAGCGGGGTGAGAAATACGGTCTAGCTGGTTACAATTCGGGACATGGTCGAACTTCTGACACTCGAAGCCTACTGCAACAACCTGCTCTCCGTCGAGGCATTTGATGATTATTGTCCAAATGGTGTACAGGTGGAGGCCTCCACGGAAGTGCATAAACTGATGGGCGGCGTGACCGCCTCCCGGGCGTTGATCGAAGCCGCGGAAACCTGGGGGGCGGATGCCCTGCTGGTGCATCATGGTTATTTCTGGAAGGGCGAGGCAGCTTCCCTGAGGGGGGTCAAAGGACAGCGAGTCGGGCGCCTGTTTCGCCAGGGGATCAGTCTCCTGGCCTACCATCTTCCCCTCGACGCGCATCCGGTGCATGGCAACAACCGACAACTGGCCGAGCGGCTCGGCTTGAGTAATGCGGAGCCAGCCCGGGCGGCCGGCGGGTTGCTGTGGCAGGCGGCTTTGGAACCCCCGGTATCATCCACGGAACTCGGCCTGCGGCTCGAGCAGGCACTGGATCGAACCCCATTGCACATCCCCGCCCGGCGTGAGCCCTTGCGACGGGTGGGCTGGTGCACCGGCGCCGCCCAGGGCTATATCGAGCAGGCCGCCGAGCTGGGTCTTGATGCCTTCATCTCCGGCGAGATCTCCGAGCCCACGGTTCATCTGGCCCGGGAACTGGACATCCACTACTTCTCGGCGGGTCACCATGCCACGGAACGCTACGGAGTCGCCTCCCTGGGACAGCATCTGGCGGAGCGTTTTGACCTGGAATGGTGTTTTCGGGATCTGGACAACCCGGTTTAAGCGACCTACGAAGCGGCGTGCCCGGGTGCCTGTGCGGCGAGCACGAATGATCCGCTTGCGGGGGGGATTTTCAAAATCCGTTGGATCCAATCCATGCGCTGTGTGGCATGTGTAACTGGTTGATTGCGCGTTTTATTTGTGAGTTTTTCATGGATCCGCAAGATGCCTTGCATTTCCACTGATTCAGGAAGTTGGCGCCAATCCACCTTGACCCGTGAGCCGACATTATGGAGAATGCGCCGTTAATTTTCTCAGTTTATGTAAGTATATTCTAATGTCCTTAAAATATGGGCGGGACGGAAACTGCTTTGTTTTCAACCGCCTATGACAGTAGCCGGGGATAAATAATTATGAGCGCAGATGGCGTTGATTTGAAAAAGCGGCGTACCCTTACGCTTGCTACCAGTGCGGTCGGGGCGGTAGGTGCCGGATTCGTGATCTATCCGTTTCTGGCGGCTTGGGCTCCCAGTGAGAAGGCCAAGGCCGCAGGTGCGCCGGTTGAAGCCGATATCGGCAAGCTCGAGCCCGGGCAGCTGATGCGGGTGAAGTGGCGTGGCAAACCGGTGTGGATCGTCCACCGTACCGAGCAGAACATTGCCGATCTGCCGAAGCTCGACGAGCGGTTGCTCGATCCAACGTCCGAGGACACCGGGCAACAACCCGAATACTGCAAGAACGCGACCCGCTCTATTAAGGAGAAGTATCTGGTGGCCGTGGGTATCTGCACCCATCTGGGTTGCTCCCCCACCTACCGCCCGGATGTGGCCCCTGAGGATCTGGGAGCGGATTGGCTGGGTGGCTTTTACTGCCCCTGTCACGGTTCCCGTTTCGACCTGGCCGGTCGGGTCTTCTCCGGCGTTCCCGCGCCGAAGAATCTGGAAATCCCCCCCTACCAGTATCTCTCCGACACCAAAATCCTGGTCGGTGCCGATGGAGGAGCAGCCTGATGAGCGCTATGAAAAATTTTGTCGGCTGGATCGACGACCGTTTCCCGCTGACCAAGGTCTGGAATGAGCATCTGGCTCAGTACTACGCACCGAAGAACTTTAACTTCTGGTATTTCTTCGGTTCCCTGGCGTTGCTGGTGCTGGTCAACCAGATCCTCACCGGCGTCTGGCTGGCGATGAGCTACAAACCCGATGCGGAACTGGCGTTCGGTTCGGTTGAATACATCATGCGCGATGTGGACTGGGGCTGGTTGATCCGCTACATGCACTCCACCGGCGCCTCGGCCTTCTTCATCGTGATCTATATGCACATGTTCCGCGGCCTGATGTACGGTTCCTACCGCAAGCCCCGGGAACTGCTGTGGATCATCGGTGTGATCATCTACCTGGCGATGATGGCCACCGCCTTCTTCGGCTATCTGCTGCCCTGGGGCCAGATGTCCTACTGGGGTGCCCAGGTTATCGTCAACCTGTTCTCCGCGGTGCCGGTGATCGGTCCCGACCTGGGTGTCTGGGTGCGGGGTGACTATGTCATCTCCGACGCCACCCTGAACCGCTTCTTCGCCCTGCACTTCCTGCTGCCGTTCCTGCTGGCGGCCCTGGTGTTCGTCCACATCGTGGCCTTGCACAAGGTGGGATCCAACAATCCCGATGGCGTCGAGATCAAGAAAAACAAGGATGAGAACGGGATCCCCAAAGACGGTATTCCCTTCCACCCCTACTACACGGTGAAGGATATCGCCGGGGTCGCAGGCTTCCTGTTCCTGTTTGCCGCGGTGATCTTCTATGCCCCGGAGATGGGCGGCTACTTCCTTGAGCATCCCAACTTCGAACCGGCCAATCCGCTGAAGACCCCGCCGCACATCGCGCCGGTCTGGTACTTCACCCCCTTCTACGCGATCCTGCGCGCCGTTCCTTCGATGGCCGGTTCCGCGTTCCCGGGTGTGGTGGCCATGTTCGCATCCATCCTGGTGATGTTCTTTCTGCCCTGGCTGGATCGCAGCCCGGTCAAGTCGATCCGCTACAAAGGCACGGTCACCAAAGTCATGCTGGGCCTGTTCGTGGTCGACTTCATCATGCTCGGCTATCTGGGGACTCAGGCAACCACAGCGCTGTACACGATACTCGCGCAGGTGGGTACTGCCTTCTATTTTGCCTTCTTCCTGTTGATGCCCATCTACAGCAAGCTCGACAAGACCCAACCCGTGCCTGAGAGGGTGACCGAATGAAAAAGCTGATTGTTGCATTCTTATTAGCCGCGGCCCCCATGCTCGGACTGGCTTCGGGCGCAGGACCGCACCTTGAAGACGCCAATATCGACCTGGGCGATCAGGCCTCGCTGCAGCGTGGCGCCAAGTACTTCGTCAACTACTGCCTGAGCTGCCATTCGGCCAAGTATCAGCGCTACAACCGTATGGCGAAGGATCTGGGTCTCACCGAGGAAGAGGTGATCAACAACCTGATGTTCACCACCGACAAGATCGGCGACACCATGAAGGTGGCCATGACCACCGAGCAGGGCAATGCCTGGTTCGGTAACGCACCACCGGATCTGAGCGTGCTGATCCGTGCCCGGGGCGTGGATTACATCTACACCTACCTGAAGAGTTTCTACCTGGACGAAAAGCGTCCCTTCGGTGTGAACAACACCGTGTTCCCGGACGTGGCCATGCCCCATGTGCTGTGGAAACTCCAGGGTACTCAGAAGGCGGTGTTCAAGACGGAGACCGATGATCAGGGTCATGAGCACGAGGTCTTCGAAGGCTTCGAGCAGGTCACCCCGGGTACCCTCAGCGCCGAGGAGTACGATCAGGTGGCCCGTGATCTGACCGCCTTCCTGAGCTATGTGGGCGAGCCGATTCAGATGGAGAGAAAGCGTCTCGGTATCTGGGTGCTGCTGTTCATCGCCGTGTTCTTCGTGGTCTCCTACCTGCTCAAGAAAGAGTACTGGAAGGATATTCACTGATACCCGGTTCAACTCGCTGACAAAAAGGCGCACAGTTGCGGTATACTGTGCGCCTTTTTTCGTGTGGTAATTTTCTTGTCCGGTGTTGCTCATGGGCTTTTCGACAGACACGGACAATTTCGGGAGAGGCAGATAATGGCAGCAGTTGCGAATAAACGCTCAGTGATGACCCTCTATTCGGATCCGACGGACCCCTACTGTCACCGGGTCAGGCTGGTGTTGGCGGAAAAGAATATCACCTACGAAGTGGAAGATATCGATCCGCTGAACGTTCCGGAAGAGGTGATGGAGCTCAATCCCTACGGAACCCTCCCCACCCTGGTCGACCGGGATCTCAAACTCTATGAATCGCGCATCATCATGGAGTATTTGGATGAGCGTTTTCCGCATCCTCCGCTGCTGCCGGTGGATCCGGTGTCACGTTCCACCTCACGATTGCTGATGTACCGTGTGGATAATGACTGGTACACCCTCATGGATACCATTTTCAATGGTAAGAAAGAGGCGGCCAAGGCGCGCAAGGAGCTGCGTGAGAGCCTGATCACCACCTCTCCGGTATTCAGCGCCAAACCCTTTTTCATGAGCGATGAGTTTACCCTGGTGGACTGCGCGATCGCTCCGTTGCTTTGGCGCCTCCCGGAACTCGGCGTGGAACTGCCGGGCAGTGCCAAGGGCATCCTCGAATACAGCAAGCGCTTGTTTGAAAAGGACTCTTTTATCAAGAGTCTCTCCGAAGCAGAACAGGAAATGCGCGGCTGACAGATATGTCTGATATGACCTCCAACCGTCCCTACCTGGTGCGGGCCCTGTACGAGTGGCTGGTGGATAACGGCAAGACTCCCTACCTGATGGTGAATGCCGACAGTCAGGGCGCACAAGTGCCCCGGCGCTTCGTGGAGGGGGGGCGTATCATCCTCAACGTTGACCCCTCGGCAATCTCCGGACTGGTGCTGGGGAATGACTGGATCAGTTTCAGCGCTCGTTTTGGCGGGGTGTCCGAGGAGATCCTGATACCACCCAGAGCCGTCCTGGGGATCTATGCCCGGGAGAACGGTCAGGGTATGTTGTTTCCGGATGATGATACGGAGGTGGAGGAGGTTCCGGACGATGAGCCCGATCCTACGCCGCCTTCCGGCGGGCGACCCTCACTCAAGGTGGTCAAGTAATCCCCGCACGTCTACTCCCCGTAAGTAGCCTGGATAGAGCGAAGCGTATCCAGGACCCGGCAGAATGCGAAGGACTGCGGAATCACTCAAACCTCGCCAGGTAATCGCCATCTTGCGCAAATTTTGCGGTGATTGGCGTACATTTGCGGTTCAAATTTCATCATTGAAGTGCCCTTGGCATCAGCTCTGATCCTGACTTTGCTGTTCCTCTTCCTGCTCCGCCATCTTCGGCAGATCCAGGTGCAGGCTGGTGTTGCTGCTGCCCAACATGACCAGGTAACCGGTACGCCGTCCCGACCCTTCTATGCTGTAGTCAAAGGCATAGACACGGCGGATTTTCGGTCCGGCCGGGGTCCATCGCAGTCCCACCCGATGCAAGGCTACGGTTTGGTCGAGTAGTTGCACCCCGTGACTGAGGCAGGCGCGGCGGCCGATCTGCAGGGCGATTTCCCGGATACGTAGACTGTCCCGCCAGAAACTGACGATCAGCATCAGCACCAACAACAGATTCAGGGTGGTGTAGTTCATGTCAGGAGCGAGTAGTCGCCTGGGTTATAATTTCAGCATTCAGAGGTTTCATTCGCCAGCCTGGATCTCTGGGTTAGTGATGGTATGGCGGGCATAAACAGTGCGCAAGGATACCGGATAAGCGGACATTATGGGCAAGATACATATCGTCAAGGCTGATATCACAAAACTTAAAGTGGATGCCATAGTCAATGCGGCCAACAGTTCGCTGTTGGGTGGTGGCGGCGTGGACGGGGCGATCCATCGTGCCGCCGGTCCCGAACTGCTTGCGGTGTGCCGTACCCTGGGGGGGTGTCCGGTAGGGCAGGCGAAGATCACCCCGGGCTTTCAGTTGCCTGCCTCCTGGGTGATCCATACCGTGGGGCCGATATGGCAGGAGGGTATCCGTGGAGAGGCCGGTCTGTTGCGATCCTGCTATGAGAGCAGCCTGTCTCTGGCCTGGGAGCATGGGGCGAAAAGCATCGCCTTTCCGGCCATCAGTACCGGGGTTTACGGATACCCGAAACAGCCCGCGGCCGAACTGGCCCTGTCGGTCATGCAGCAATGGACAGAACGCTTCGAACGGATCATCGCCTGCTGCTTCAGTGAGGCCGACCTGGAACGCTACCAGTCTCTCTGTAACAACTGCGAGATTGGGCTTTAGATTTCGCAAGGCGACTCAATCGGGGGATTTCAGCCGCTCCAGGCGCAGTCGCTCACGCTCGTCGAACAGCCGGCGAGAGCCGATCCACACCGCCGCGGTGGCCCCGAAACCGGTCCCGGCGGCGATCAGCAGCATGATCAGGATCTGGTATTTGCTCGCCTCCAGGGGTGGGGTGCCCCCAAGGATCTGGCCGGTCATCATACCCGGTAGACTGACCACCCCCGCCGCTGCCATGGCGTTGATGATCGGGATCAAGCCGCTGCGCAGGGCGTTGCGGCGGATCTCGCGGATCGACTCGTCCCAGGTATGGCCCAGAATCAGTCGGGCCTCGATGCTCCGGCGCTGCTGCCAGGCGTTCTGGGTGAGGTTGTCCAGGGCGATCGCGATCCCGGACATGGTGTTGCCGAGCAGCATGCCGAGCAGCGGAATGAGGTATTGCACGGAGTACCAGGGTTGTGCCCGGATGATCACCGTCAGGGCGAGCAGGGTCACGCTGAACGATGAGATGAACATCGACAGGGTGCCGACCCCATAGCCCCAAATACCCAGGAATCGCCGATGTTGCCGCGCCATGACCTCGTAGCCCGCCACCAGCAGCATGAACATCGCCAGGGTCGCGATGAGCAGCGGGTGGGACTGAACGAACAGGAACTTCAGCACCATGCCCAGCAGGGTAAGCTGGACAATTGTGCGCAACACGGCGATGAGCAGGCGCTTCTCGATGCCGAGGCTCAAGCGCAACGAGAGCAGCGCCAGCAACACCACCAGGCCCGCGGCCATTCCGAGATCCAGAGGTGTGAGCAGGATCAGGTTCATGATTCCGGTCTCAACTCGCCGGAGACGATTCGCCAGGCCTGCTCGGCGATGCGCCGCCGTTGTTCCGGGTCATGGCTGACCCAGAGCACGGCGGCGCGGTGGGTTTTTCGCCAGCTTTCGATCACTGTTTCCACCCGTTCGATGTTGTGTTTGTCCAGGTTGGCGGTGGGTTCGTCCAGCAGCAGTACCTCCGGGTGCTGGACGAGCAGGCGGATCAGTGACAGGCGCTGGCGCTCGCCGCTGGAGAGGTGGCTGATCTCCCAGTCAAGGCACTCCAGCGGTAGATCGAGCTGGCTGAACAGGGTTTCATCCGGCTGTTTGAAGTGGTCTCCAACCCGTTCACTCCACCAACCGCTTTCGGCGGGCAGCAGACCGACCTTACGGCGCCATTCCGGACCGCTGAAGTGGTGTCTCTCCCGAGCGTCGAGCCGGACCTCGCCCTCGGCCGGATCCAGGTCTGCCAGGGCCCTGAGCAGGCGGGATTTTCCGCTCCCCGAAGGACCGCTGATCGCCAGGCACTCACCCTCGGCCAGGTGCAGGTCGATGGGCTTCAGCAGGGGGGATTGAAATTGTCTCAGGGTAAGGCTGCCCATGCCCCGGGTACTCAGGTCTTACGTTCGAACAGCAGATCCCAGACACCGTGTCCGAGTCTCGAACCCCGCTGTTCGAATTTTGTCAGGGGCCTGGAAGCCGGGCGTTGAGAGAACTGGCCGGGACCGGCCAGATTTTCAAAGCCGGGATGGGCTGAGAGTATCGCCATCATCTGGCGCGCGTAGTCCTCCCAATCGGTCGCCATGTGCAATACTCCGCCGGGGATCAATACCCGTTGAACAAGATCGGCGAACTCGGTTTGCACGATACGCCGTTTGTGATGCTTACGCTTGTGCCAGGGGTCGGGAAAATAGAGCAACACGCGTGACAGACTGGATGCCGGCAGGTGGTGACGCAGCAGTTCCATGGCGTCGGTCCGCAGGATGCGCACATTGCTGCTTTCCTGCTCCGCCAGTTTGATCATCAGATGGCCGACCCCGGGACTGTGCACCTCGACGCCGATGAAGTTGTGATCAGGCTGTGCAAGGGCCATCTGGCTGAGTGCCTCGCCGTTGCCGAATCCGATCTCCAGGGTGACTGGTTGGTGTTGACCAAAGAGGGTCGGCGGATCGAGTACACCTGAGCCCGGTTCCACGCCATACCGGGCCCATAGGGTCTCAAAGGCGCGTTGCTGGGCCTCCGTCATACGACCCTGGCGCAGCACATAGCTGCGGATGGGGCGGTGTGGCGAAAGGGGCGTGTCTGTCATGGTCGTCGTTTGTCGTGTGTATGGGATTCTGCCTGCCGGGGATACAGGTACGGACTGTCAGGGCGCCGCCACTTTGAGGTGGGAGAGCTGAACCGTCAGATAGGATCTCAGATTCGCGTAGCGGCTGCCACCAAGTCCGTTGGCGCTTCGGTAGATTTGAATCACTTGAGCCGGCACCCCGTCTGTACCCTGATCGAGGAGCAGATACTCCATATCAGTCTGTTTTCCGATGAGTAGCATTTTTCCGAGTTGTGCAAAATCAAAACTCATCTCTTGGTAGTTTCCGTTGATGGGTTCGAGACTGACATGGGCGACCGCGGAATCCGCCTCAGTCATGCTGCCTTTGATTCGGTTCAACTCCTCGTTGAATCTTGAGATCCGTTCGATCGGCAGAAGCATATAGTGATTGGCCGTGGGGTCCTGCCAAAACGTATTCAAGCCATTGCTTGTTTTCATCAGTTGACGGTAGTCGCTTTCGAAGCGGGTTTGCAGGCGTTGTTCCGCCGCGAGTAGGTCAGCTTCGCTGGCCGGTGCCAGGAGGAGCCGGTGGGGTGGCATTTGCTGGTCCGGTCGGTTCAAGGAGGAGAATGCCGTCCCGAGTTCGGCCACCAGTTCCGGTGTGGTCCGCGAGTGGGCATCCTCATAGGCGGTCTGCTGAATTTCATCCAGATCTTGGAACAGTATCTGAGTATAGGATCGTAGCTCGGATGAGCTGCTGTAAGCCACCACCGGAGGAACCAGAAAGAGTGCCAGATAGCTGCCGAGCAGTAATCCGATGATCGCGGGTCCGGGGCGTTCCAGTTTAAGCGTACCTACGATTTCCGCGATTTCCGTCGCCTTCTTTTCCAGGGGGCGATAGGATCTGTCGGTTTGATCCATGACCTGAATCACCGAAGCCACCAGGGGTTCGTCTCGCGTCGTATTGCTTCCTTGAGTCAGGCTGTCAAGGTTTTGGTAGATTCGGCCTTTTCTCATCAGCGTAAGACTGCTGAACAGGGGCAGCAACGCAAGACTGGCGAGGAACAAGGAATCGCTCATCCAACCCAGCAAGAGAAGTCCGGCAACACCCAGCCACTCCAGGGCGATCATTAAACCAAAGCGTTGGTGGGGGATCAGGGTTTTGAGAAGCTGTCCCCCGTCCAGGGGCATGAAAGGCAGCAGATTGAGGTAGTTGACCGCAAGCAGAAATATACCCAGGAAGGGCAGAATCTCGCCCTGCATGCCGTTGAATGCGAGCAGGGCGGTACCCAGGACGATGCCCGGAAGCGGCCCCATGAGGCTCACAATGGCCCGGTGAGAAGCTTTATAGGTGGTTTCTTGCCCAAGGGTGACGCCGCCGACCAGGGGCAGCATCAGGATCTGCAGGTTGCGGTAGCCGAGTAGGCGCATGGCCAGCCAATGGCCGAATTCGTGAAACAGGATGACGCTAAGCAACAGCGGGGCTGTCTGCCAGTCCCAGAAGAGACCGCCAAACAGCATAAAGGCGGCCGATGAGAGCAGGAAAATTCCCATCTGGGTGGTGAGGGGCGGTGGTAGCGAATTGGCCAACTGCCAGTTATGAAACAGATAGGCGGCGCGGTCGACAGGGAGGGGTGAAGATTCACGGGGAGGGTTCTGCTCCCGTCCCGTGAAGAAACGCGCTATGAATCGTATCGCGACCCTCAGGGTGGGGGTTGCGCTCCCGTCTGCCTGCCGCCTGATATGATGATTGCGCGAATACCAGCGGATCATCTTCTTTTCATAGTAGTTCGCCAGTTTGAAGGTCCAGCGCTTCTCGCCATGTTCCTGAGCGTTGTCTTGCCACTCTATTGCAAGTCTTTGCATCTCCTGACAATGGGCCTGGAACTGCCCGGATACGGAATCGATCCGGGTGTTGAGCATCACAACCCGGTTTTTCGGGGGGCGGGGAAACAGTTCGAGCATCCGATTGGCGGTAGCCAGAATTCTCTTTTTCTGACTGATTGAAATAAACACGATCTGGCAATGATCGGTTGAAAAAACACTATGTGGAGGGTGAACCCGGGCGATAACGGACTTTTGTGGATGGTGATACAAGCGGACCAAAGGCGCATTCATACCGGGTAGGCGCGGCCGGGTTTCCACGCTCGCCCAATAGCCGGCTGAAAAACCGAGATTCGTCAAAGCCCGATCGGCCTGAGCAAACAATTCCTCGACCACATCGGGCGGTTGTGCGAGCGTAACGGGTTTGTATTGCAGCGATTCGGGGATTCGGAGCGCCAGAATCATGCGCAGAAACTGGGCAAGAACCAGCAGTACAACGGTTGAGATTATCAGCAGCAGGTCGATCATCCTGGGGTCTCTTGACTACAACACTATCCGTTGCCTTTCGGAATTCGCCGCCGGGTCCTTGTGCTGGCTGACGAAACTGACCGGTTTTCTCCGTGAGAAATTGTGTGCTGTGTGGCTGTCTCGGGCCACGGGTCTTCCTTCGGCTATCGGCAAGCACTCAAGAGGCTTGAACTAGAAGAAAAACCCTTCCATCGGAGATGAGGCCGAGGCGAACCGCTTAGCCGGCATACGGCCTGCCAGGTAGGCCTCTCGACCGGCCTGGATTGCCTTTTTCATCGCCGAGGCCATCAGCACCGGATCTTGGGCGGCGGCGATGGCGGTGTTCATCAGCACCCCGTCGCAACCCAGTTCCATGGCTACAGCGGCGTCCGAGGCGGTGCCCACGCCGGCATCCACCAGCACCGGTACCCGGGCGTTTTCGACGATGGTCCGGATGTTGAGGCGGTTGCGGATGCCCAGGCCCGAACCGATGGGGGCGGCGAGGGGCATGACCGCGACACAGCCCATCTCTTCGAGCCGCTTGGCGACGATCGGATCGTCGTTGGTATAGACCATCACATCGAAACCGTCCTTGATCAGCACTTCGGCGGCTTCCAGGGTCTGGATCACATCCGGAAACAGGGTCTTCTCGTCACCCAGTACCTCCAGCTTGACCAGGTTGTGGCCGTCCAGCAGTTCCCGGGCCAGGCGGCAGGTACGGATCGCCGTCTGGGCGTCGTAGCAGCCGGCGGTGTTCGGCAGGTAGGTATACTCACTGGGTGGCAGCACCTCGAGGATGTTCGGCTCATCCTGGTTCTGTCCCATATTGGTGCGGCGCACCGCGATGGTGACGATCTCGGCGCCACTGGCCAGGATGGCCTCGCGGGTCTGCTCCATGTCCCGGTATTTTCCGGTTCCGACCAGGAGCCGGGAGGTGAATTCGCGTCCCGCGACGCTGAAACGGTCTGACTGCTTTTCGTTTGACATCGGATACTATCTTTGGCGTTTGGTCTGATCAGTGATGCAGGATGGGGTTAAGCGGGGTCTTCAACCGCCGCCGACGGCGTGAATGATCTCAACCCGATCCCGCTCTTGCAACCGGTGACCCGGAAATGTGCTGCGGGGCACCAGTTCCTCGTTGACTTCTACGGCAATGCGCCGGTCCTGCAGTGCGAGGAGCGCGATCAGTCCTGCCATGTCAAGGTTTTCAGGAATTTGCTTTTCCTCACCGTTTAAGTAAATCTGCATCACTGAATTGATCTCTGTTAGGACAGGGTACACTAGAGGATACTTACGAGTCAGAAGGGATTCTACCTCAACTCATACAAACAAAAACCATGGGGCAGTGGAGAAACGAGTGGATTGGAGTGAAGACCTCATATCGGTAGAACAGGCCGGGACTCTGGATGGGTTGTTTTATCTGAGGGCTCAACGTACCCCCGATACCCTGGCCTATCGCTACCACGACCGCAATAACAAACAGTGGTGTGAACTCACCTGGGCGGACATGGCCCGTCAGGTGGCCTGCTGGCGCCATGCCCTTGCCGGTGAAGGCCTGGAGGCCGGAGACCGGGTGGCGGTATTGCTGCGCAACTGCCCCGAGTGGGTCATGTTCGATCAGGCGGCCCTGTCTCTGGGGTTGGTGGTGGTGCCCCTGTATACCGACGACCGGGCGGATGCCGCCGCCTACATCCTCAAGGACGCCGCGGTGAAGCTGTTGCTGATACAGGATGCGGGTCGCTGGAACCGGCTGGCGGATCTGGTCAAGGATCTCCCCCATCTGCAGCGTGTGGTGGTGCTGGAAGCCCAACGCCAGGCCCTGGCCGATCAGGACGATCTGACCCGTGTCGCCCATAGCTGGCTCCCTTCCCGGGGTGACCCCCTGAGCAAGCGCAGGGCCGACCCCAAGAGTCTGGCCTCCATCGTCTACACATCGGGTACCACCGGCCGGCCGAAAGGTGTGATGCTGTCCCACAACAATATCCTTTCCATCGCCCATGCCTCCCTCACCGTGGTGGACTGTTATCAGCAGGACAGTTTTCTCTCATTCCTGCCGCTTTCCCATACCCTGGAGCGAACCGCAGGCTACTATCTGCCGATGATGGCCGGATCCTCGGTGAGTTATGCCCGCTCGATCCCGCAGTTGGCAGAGGATCTGCAGACCATCCGGCCCACCGCGATCATTGCGGTGCCGCGTATCTTCGAGCGGGTCTACGCTCGGGTTCAGGATCAGTTGAAGAACAAGCCCCGTTTTGCCCGTCTGTTGTTTCAGCTGGCTCTGAAGGTCGGTTTCCGGGAGTTTGAGCACCGCATGGGGCGACGCGGCTGGTCCCCGGGGCTACTGTTGCATCCCCTACTGCGCAAACTGGTGTCGGGAAAGATCCTCGCCAAGCTGGGGGGGCGGCTGCGGGTCGCGGTGAGTGGCGGGGCGGCCATCTCCCCGGAGATTGCCCGGGTGTTCCTCGGCATGGGGCTGCCGATGCTGCAGGGTTACGGCCTGACCGAAACCAGTCCGGTGATCAGCGTCAATCCCATGCACAACATCAAGCCCGAGAGTGTCGGGGTACCCCTGCGCGGTATCTCCGTGAAGATTGGTGAGGACGACGAACTACTGGTCCAGACCCCTGGGATGATGCTCGGGTACTGGAACAATCACGCCGCCACCGCGGAGATGATCGATCCCCAAGGTTGGCTGCATACCGGGGATCAGGCGCGTATCGACGAGGATGGGCATATTCATATCACGGGTCGGATCAAAGATATCCTGGTGCTCTCCAACGGTGAGAAGATCCCTCCGTCGGATATGGAGATGGCCATCGCCCTGGATCCCCTAGTGGAGCAAGTGATGGTGGTGGGTGAGGGCAAACCTTACCTGGGGGCGCTGGTGGTACTCAACCCGGATCTGTGGAGCGGCGTGGCCGAGGAGTACGATCTCGATCCCTCGGTCGCGGCCAGTCTGCGCGATGAGAAGGTTGTCAACATGGTGCTCAAGCGCATCCGGGTCGTGCTGCGGGACTTTCCCGGCTACGCCAAGATCCGCCGGGTAGCACTGCTGCTGGAACCCTGGAGTATCGATAACGGTCTGTTGACTCCGACCCTGAAGGTAAAGCGGCAGAAGGTCATCGAGCATTACCAGGGGACGATCGATGCCCTCTATGACGATGGATTGGTGTAACGGTCCTGGAAAAACAAATAACGGGATCGTGAGGGGCTTGCGCCCCGACGGGGGGCTGGTGTACTGTTGCGCGCACGCGGGTGTAGTTCAATGGTAGAACTGTAGCTTCCCAAGCTACTAACGTGGGTTCGATTCCCATCACCCGCTCCACTCCTCAGTGATCGAGTTAATCCCCGCAACGACTGACAAACGTTGTTCTTTGGGCGATAACCTGTCTTGCCAATCCCATCCTGGAGTGCCTAAATTAGGTGCAGACAGTCTGTTTTGACCAGGTTCAGTGGCCCCTCATCTTGTCGTTAACTGGGATTAGCGCCGGAGTTGCGTTACCAGTACTCCGGGCAGGGGGTTTCCGGAAAGGTTTTGAGGTATCCTGAGCGGGCAGGAGCGAATCCTGGTCGTCCGTAATCGGAAGCAGTCTGAAGGGGATGGACCGGGTCGGTGGGCAGACAGGAGAATAAAGCACGGTCCTGATCGTGGAGAATAAGGAGTAGAGGATGGGTAAAACCCTCAAAGTGCTTGGGTGGCTGATCGGCATGCTACTGGTGGTGATCGTTGCGGCGATCATCCTGGTACCCATGTTTGTCGATCCCAATGATCACAAAGCGCGCATCATCGCGGAAGTGAAAAAGGCGACCGGCCGGGATCTCAGCATCACGGGCGATATCGGGCTTTCGGTGTTTCCTCGTCTGGCGCTGGAACTCAATGGCCTGACTCTGAGTAACGCCCCCGGATTCAAACAAACCGATTTCGCCACCATTGAGCATGCCCAGGTTGGGGTCAATCTGTGGCCCCTGCTGTTCAAACAGCTACTCGAAGTGGACTCGATACAGATCGAGGGCGTCCGCCTCTACCTGGCCAAGGCGAAGGACGGTACAACCAACTGGGAGGATCTGAGCGGAAAATCCCCGGCTGGAAAAAAGGCCGCGGGTCCGAAAGTAGAATCCCCGAAAGATCCGCAAATGGGCGTGTTTGCCTTTACCATCGGTGGCTTGAATGTGGATGACGCGAATCTGGTCTGGGATGATCAAAGTACGGGCAATCATTACGAGGTCCGCAATATTCAACTGGAGACCGGCGAGGTGGCGCCCAAACAGCCGGTGGATCTGAATTTCGGACTCACCTTCTCGAGCGCTCAGCCCAGCATGAACAGTACGCTCTCCCTCACTACACGACTGACAGTGGATCCGGATGAGGAGTCCCTGAGGCTTGAAAAGCTGCTTCTGCAGGTCAGCGCCCAAGGTGAAGGCATGCCGGAAAAAGGGGTTAATGGTGAGCTGCTGGCAGATGTCCGGTTGAACCTCAAGGAGAACAGTCTTGATGTCCAGAACATGGAGGTCAAATCAGGCAGCCTGATACTTACGGCTAACATGGAAGCCGTGGATATCCAAACCCGGCCCAGCTACAAGGGCAGCCTGCGGCTCGCGGAGTTCAATCCGCGGGATTGGATGAAACAATTCGGCATTACGGTTCCCGAGACGGCCGATGAGGATGTACTGCAGAGCCTGCATGTGGCCACATCGTTCGCAGGCAACGACGCCGAGGTTAAGTTGCACGATCTGCTGCTTAAGATCGATCAGTCGACCCTCAAAGGGGACCTTGAAGTCATCGATTTCGCCGCCCCGAGCTACCTGTTCAACCTGGACCTGGATCAGATCGATCTTGATCGTTATCTGCCGCCACCCCAGGAGGGCAGCGCCCCCGCGTCACGCAAACCGGCTCGGGGCGGAGCCGCCAAGGAAGCACCGTTACTGCCGGTCGAGACCCTGCGCAAGCTGCGTTTCGACGGTACCGTACGGGTCGGGGATCTGACGATCAACAGGTTACATGCCAAGGCCATCCTGCTCAAACTGCGCGGTCGTGACGGCAAGCTCAATCTGGATCATGAGATCGGGCGCTTCTACGACGGCCTGCTGAAGGGCGATGTACAGGTGGATGTGAAAGGCGAGCAGCCGAAACTGAAGATCAACGAAAACGCCTCGCGCATCCTCTCCGGCCCCTTGCTGATGGATCTGACCGGCAAGGATACCCTGCTGGGCAGCGGCGACCTGGACATGAACCTGACTACCGCGGGCAACACGGTCACCCAGTTCAAGCGTTTCCTCAATGGCAATGTGAAATTCGATTTCCGCGACGGTGCGGTAAAGGGATTCAATCTGGCGAAGATGATCCGCGACACCAAGGCCAAGCTGAAGGGTGAGGCGGTGATGACCCTCGACGAGCCGGAGCAGACCGACTTTTCCGAACTGAATGGCACTGCGGTGATCGAGAACGGGGTGGTCAACAATCAAAGCCTGCTGGCCAAGTCCCCTTACATCCGGGTCGAGGGCAGAGGCAAGGCCTACCTGCTGGAAGAGCGATTGAAGTACGAGATTCGCCCGGTGATCGTGAACACCTCGACCGGTCAGGGGGGTGAGTCCCTGGAGGATCTCAAGGGTATCCCGATCCCGGTCAAGATCAAAGGCGACTGGAACAACCCCGAGTTCACCATCCAGCTTTCCAAGATTCTCGAGGATCAGCAAAAGGCCAAGCTCAAGCAGAAATACGAGGAGAAGGTCGACGAGGCGGTCGATAAACAGCTCGAGGAGAAGTTGCCGGAAGAACTCCAGGATCAGCTCAAGGACAAGCTGAAGAAACTCTTCTGAGCCGTGCTAGCCTGAAACCAACCGTGAATATTTCGAGCGGGTCGTCCCCGGAGGGTAGCAACTCCTCCCTGTCCGTAAGCGGTTTTTCCAGCCGGGTTCTGGCTTGGTTCGACCAGCATGGGCGCAAGCAACTGCCCTGGCAGCAGCCTCGCACCCCCTACCGGGTGTGGATCTCCGAGATCATGCTGCAGCAGACCCAGGTCGGCACGGTCATCGACTATTTCGAACGTTTCATGGCGGCCTTTCCGGATCTGCCCAGCCTGGCCGAGGCGCCCCTGGACCGGGTGTTGCACCTCTGGTCCGGGCTCGGCTACTACGCCCGTGCCCGTAATCTCCACCACTGTGCGCACCAGGTAATGACTCGGTATCAGGGTATCCTGCCGGATGATCTGGACGCCCTGCAGGCCCTGCCGGGTATCGGCCGCTCCACCGCCGGGGCGATCCGCTCCCTGGGGTTCGGGCGGTTCGCCCCGATACTCGACGGCAATGTGAAACGGGTGCTGACACGCCATTTCACGGTGGAAGGTTGGCCGGGACAGAGCGCGGTTCAGCGCCGGCTCTGGGAGTATAGCGAGGCCCTGACCCCGGATCAGCGCACCGCAGACTTTAACCAGGCAATGATGGACCTGGGAGCCCTGGTCTGCACCCGCTCACAACCCGCTTGCCACAGTTGTCCCCTGAAACAGGATTGTGGTGCCCATGCCCGGGGTGAAACCGATCGCTACCCCATGCCCAAACCCAAGCAGACTCGCCCGGTGCGCAGCACCCATTTTTTGGTACTCAGGGATCGCCAGGGGCGGGTATTGCTGGAACAGCGTCCTCCGGCCGGGGTCTGGGGCGGACTGTGGAGCTTCCCTGAATGTGCCGAGGCACAGCGAGCCGCCGAGTGGTGCGAACAGGCATTGGGTTGTGAGGTGAAACTGGACAGACAGCTCGATACCCGGCGTCACAGCTTCAGTCATTTCCATCTGGAGATCACACCACTGGTGATGCAGGTAAAAAAAACCGTGGATCGACTCATGGATGCGGGTGTGCGGGTTTGGTATAACCTGAAGCATCCCGACGATCGCGGTCTGGCCGCACCGGTCTCGCGGATCCTGCGTGAAATCGATTCCGGGGGAAACCAATAGTAAATGATCAGAGGAGAGGCAAAATGAGCCGTATTGTGCAGTGTGTCCGCCTGAAACGTGAAGCCGAGGGGCTGGAGCGAGTGCCCTATCCCGGGGAGCTGGGCCAGCGCATTTTTGAGAATGTCTCAAAGGAGGCCTGGCAGGAGTGGCTCAGGCACCAAACCATGCTGATCAACGAGAACCGCCTCAGCCCGGTCAATCCCCAGGCGCGGAAATTCCTCGAAGAGCAGATGGAGCAGTTCTTCTTCGGTGAAGGGGCGGAGTTGCCCCCGGACTACCGGCCACCGGCCTGATAGAGAGCTCTGGGCCGAAAGCTGCTTACCTTACCAAAACCACCGTCATCCCGGTGAATACCGGGATCCAGAGCGCCTGACAGTACGACGTCATCGATTTGAATCCATGTGGCACGACATAAATAGCAAAGAACAACGACAGATCTGCTATCATATGAGCACCTCAAAGGGTGACAGGTCGTCTGATCCGGCCGCTATCGTTACCCCGCCTTGGGGGATGTCGTCGCGGTTGGTAAGGGTGTCTTCCCTTTTCTGATCTCCTCGCTCAATTCGGTAACTCCTACATCCAACACCGACGGGTATTCCGCCTGGCGTTTGCCTATAGGCCGTGATCCTCTCACGGAACGGATTGGGCGTCGCGTCCAGCGCTTGTACACAACACGAATACTGACAATGCCATGCAATTGATCAACGGACTTCATTTCAGAAATTTACGGGGTGATATCTATGGGGGCCTGACCGCCGCCGTGGTGGCACTACCCCTGGCTCTTGCCATGGGCGTCTCCTCAGGCGCCGGACCGATCGCCGGAATCTACGGCGCCATCTTCGTCGGCTTTTTCTCTGCCCTGTTCGGTGGAACACCGGCCCAGGTCTCGGGACCCACCGGACCCATGACCGTGGTCATGGCTACCATCTTTACTCACTACACAGGGATGTTTCCGGACGACCCGGCCCAGGGCGCGGCAGTTGCTTTCACCGTGGTGATGATGGGTGGGCTGTTCCAGATCATCGGTGGATTTTTGAAGATCGGTAAATTCATCGAGCTGGTGCCCCATCCGGTGGTTTCCGGGTTCATGAGCGGCATCGGCGTCATCATCATCCTGCTGCAACTCCCGCCCTTGCTCGGATTCGATGCCCAGGCGGGACCCATGGCCTCCGCCCAGGCGGTCCCGGATGCATTGAACAGCCTGGTGCCCCCGGCTTTGATGCTGGGCGGTCTGGCATTGGTGATCGTCTATTTCATGCCCAAGTCCCTGGGGCGGATCATCCCTTCGCCACTGGTGGCTCTGATCTTGGGAACCCTGGCATATCTGATGTTCCTGCAGGGCAGCGATGTGAAGGTACTTGGCGAAATCCCCAGCGGCCTGCCCGATCCCCATCTGCCCGCCTTCACCCTGGCCCTGCTGCCGGAGATGCTCAAGTCCGCGCTCACCTTGGCGGCCCTGGGCGCCATCGACTCCCTGCTGACCTCACTGGTGGCCGACAACATCACTCGCACCTACCATAAATCGGACCGGGAACTGATCGGCCAGGGCATTGGCAACACCCTGGCCGGACTGTTCGGCGGCCTGCCGGGGGCCGGGGCCACCATGCGTACCGTGGTCAACGTCAAGGCGGGGGGCAAGACGCCCATCTCCGGCGCGCTGCACGCCGTGGTACTGCTGGCCATCGTGCTCGGTGCCGGCGGACTGGCGAGCCATATCCCCAACGCGGTGTTGGCGGGTATCCTGATCAAGGTCGGCACCGACATCATCGACTGGGACTACCTCAAGCGCCTTCATACGGCGCCTCCCACGGGTATTGTGATCATGGTCGTGGTGCTCGGTATCACCGTCTTCATCGACCTGATCATCGCGGTGGCGGTAGGTATGGCGATGGCCGGCATGGTGTTCATGAAGCGCATGGTCGACCTGCAGTTGGAGAGCATCAACACGGTACGCGATGTGGATGAGGCGGCCCCGTTCAGCGACGAGGAGAAGGCGATCTTCAAGCAGGCCCAGGGCCGCATCCTGTTGTTCCATATCGGCGGTCCCATGAGTTTCGGCGCCGCCAAGGGCATGGCCCGGCAGATGGCCCAGTTCGATCAGTACGACATATTGGTGGTGGACCTCAGCGACATGCCGCAGATCGACTTCACCGCCACCCGCGCCCTGGAGGACATCATCGTCGATGCCCAGGACCGTGGCCGCCGGGTACTGCTGGCCGGGTGTCGACCGAAGGTGCAAAAATCCCTCGAGCGACAGGGCCTGATCGCCAAGATTCAGACACAGCACCTACACGAAAAACGCATCGACGCCCTGCAAGACGCCCTGGCCCAACTCCAGGAGATGCAGGCATGAACCCGGGGAAGGCTTGACTCCGGCGGGGTTCCCCGGTTTAATACGCCCTCTTCACCGAAGGCCAGGTAGCTCAGTCGGTAGAGCAGGGGACTGAAAATCCCCGTGTCGGCAGTTCGATTCTGTCCCTGGCCACCATATCCCTTCAACGACTTATAATGACTCGCAATCCGTTCTTGGATCCGCATATGACGGAATTGTGCCCTCGATTAGACTTGCTACGCTCTTAAGGTGATCTCCAGTCAAGTGTGCATACCGTAACACCCTCTCGAATGATGGCCAGTCTCCAAGTTCCTGGGGTTCTTGTAAGCTGGTCCCGTTCTCGAAGGTGCGTATATGGGGGGCTCATCATGCGCCCAGCCCATGTATGGGTAAGCGTCAGGATTTAGCAGGACATCCCAGGGTATGCCCTGTCTCATCGGTACAGCTTCAGCTCTCAACGTACCTATGGCAATTTCGGATCGCAGTGTTGATTGCCTTTCGCGTATTGGTCGACGGCACATACAATGCTGTGTATGCCGTCGAAGCCCTCTGTTACGCCGTCCCAGTAGGTGATACGGCCTTGGTGTTCGTCCCTGACAAGCTCAATCCTGCCAGTCCATATTCCATTGCTGACTATGGTGTATGCGCTTCCCGGAAGGCTTGGAAGTGCCTTGCCTTTCTGGCCGCCAATGGCGGTCAGACCCGAACTGTCGCCAAGAGAAAAGGACTCTTGCCTGGGTAGTTGCATCTTCTGGTGGTGTAACATCGAATAAACCTTATCAGCAGGCTTCAATTACTACAAAGATATCAGCAGATATGTTGAAATCAGAACAAAATAGTATTGCTGACTAGGATGAGATTGAATGGAAGACGATAGAGACCCTCTAGCATTTGGCGTTACACCATCGCTGTTTCTGAAGTGGAGGTCCCCTCGATTTGGCGACAATAATCCTACGAAAGTTTCCTCAAAGGTTTGGGAGTGGTTGGTTAGGTCAAAGTTGACCGGTTATGCTGCAACAGAAAAGATGCAAGGTCCTTCGCCATTCGGCGCGGGGCCGACTTGGTGTTTCGAGCGATTTGGTCAGTCATGCAATTCCCTGCCTGATGGTAGAAAGTTATATATTGGAGGAGAGCACGAAGATCATTATGATCCTGATTTTTGCATCTATAACGATGTCATAGTCGAAGACCCAGATGGTCACACCGAGTTCTACTGCTATCCCAGAAGTTCATTCTTGCCAACTGACTTCCACACATCAACATTGGTTGGAGATCGAGTGGTAATAGTTGGTTGTTTGGGATACTCGGGTGACAGAAAAATCGGCTATACGCCTGTATACATATTGGATTTACATGGCTTTCGGATCGATAGAATCGATACGTATGGAGATTCACCGGGATGGATTCACGAGCACACCGCGCACCTGACAGATAATGATGAGAGTATCATCATTGCTGGGGGAATGGTTTATCATGGTGATCAGCAATCACTCAGAGAAAATATTGACGAATGGCAGCTTAACCTACAGACGTGGACCTGGAACAGACTCACAAGCAAAAACTGGCCACGATGGGGGATGCTGAGAAAGGATCGGGGGCAAAACCATCTTTGGGAATTTCGGCAGGCGCTCTGGAGTAAGTCAGTTAACTGGTTAGAACAATACAATGAAGAGTTGGTGCAATTAGAAATTGAACTCGGGTATACGCCAGACGTGGATTCCATCGCGGATCTGTATAAGTTCTCTTTCCAGACTGGAGATTTGGTTGAAGACGCTGATGAGCATAATCTCTTCTGGCTATATATAGATGAAGTTCGTGTTAGGTTTGTAGAAGAAAGTTATTTAGTAAGAGTGACGGTTGAAGGGGAATTACCAGAGCTAATGCTTAAACTGATTCGGAAAAGCCTGCTTGATAAGTTATCAGCGCTTGAAAACTGTCCGTGTGAAATTGAGGAGTATTGAGGTCATGGTTGGAAATTCCAAGACTCAATGCAACTCTCGGTGAAGTAACGCTTCTGCAGCAAAAATGCCTGACATTCCAGCCCCGGGAACACCAAATCCGGGCCATGTGGTCTGGCCAGCCAGATACAAACCATCAATCGGAGAACGATGCTTAAAGAGTACGCCAGGTCCTGCTGTGGGTGAAATGCCGTAGAGCGCGCCTGAATAGAGACGGGCTCCATGTTTAAACTCTTTTGGGCTCAGAATGCGGCGCACGTTGATATCTAAATCATGATTGCGGCGCAACAATTCAATCGCCTTCCCGGCAACCTCTTCCTTGAGTTCTTCGCTCCAATTATCAGGATCTATTTCCTGATCGATCGCAGGAAACATCTCGACGATGCTACACCCCTGCGGCGCCAGCCGAGGGCATGTTACCGTGGGTACGGTGTAGGTCAGCCAGCGCGCCTGCGTACCACTGTTTGTGAAAATCCTGGCCTGTTCGGTCAGCCAGGGAATGATGCAATTGGTATGGCTCCGAACAGTAATTTCGTTTTCAAGCCCGAGCTGTAATACAAATCCCCTGTGCGACAAGGGTGCCCGTGCCGTTTTTCGCTTCATCCGAGGTGGTGCGTCATCATCGGACAACAGGGTACGATAAGTGTGCATGGCGCTGACCGTAGAGATCACCGCATCGAACTCTAAGACCTCTCCATTTGCCAACTCGATTCCATGCACACGACCGCTACTGACCATAATTCGTTTCACAGGAGCGTTGAGCTGTATGCGCCCCTCGCGGGTCTGTATTGACTCTTTCAGTACTTCTGGGATGCGGCCCATGCCGCCTTCGGGAAGGAAATAGCCTTCTCGCAGCATCGATGCCAGTCCCAGTAAAGAAGTGGCAGGCTGCTTATCGGGAGGTGCGCCGGCGTATAACAGGGCGCATCCCAACGCGGCTCTGATAGGCTCGCTGCTGATACCGGCAATCAAGTGAGAGGCGGCCGTACCTCGTAATTTTATCAGATGTCGCCAACCTTTTGTCATCAAATACCAGAGCGATAGTGGGTGGATCATGATCTCATCGCTAAAAAATCGCAGGATCGGTTCCCACTTATCAAGGAAACCTGAAATTTCCCTCTGCAGTTTCAATGCAGATGCTTTTCTTGGCGAGGATTGAATAAGAAATTCCGGTCCGGCTCTGATATCGACGATAGTGCCATCGGGTAAGGTTGCGGATTGTAGGGCAGTTATTCTGCGCAACGGCAACAGATGTTTTCGATCCAACCCCAGTGATGTGAAAAGGCTATCAAGCATCTCCGGGATGGCGATATAGATGGCGCCATCATTGAATGTATAGCCGTCGATCTTGGAGGTGGCACAACATCCACCCAGTTTGTCATTGGCCTCGAACAAGCTCACTGACACACCGTTTAAAGAAAGTAGCCTCGCGGCGCTCAGTCCCGAGATTCCGCCACCGATGACCGCAACAGTTTTGCAAACCGACATCATCGAACTCCTTCTCAGAAAATATAAAGAAACCACTTTGGATCAGTATATTGATATCGTGAGTATTGCAGGAAGTAAATTTACCAATGGTCGACTCTATGTTCCGAGCCTCTACGCTGAGTAAGGGCACGCTACGGCTGAATATGGCATATTAAGGGGTCGGGGTATTAAAAGTCTCTAACGATCTACAACCCTCGTAAACCTTCTCATGCCTTTCATAGACAGAACAGCATTGAAAAAATAATGCAGTAAATACTCTACATTATTCCTCGGTCTCAGCAGGTCTGTCGTGTCATAGAGAATTATTATAAGTACTTGCCCACGGACTTCCGCGCAGATCCGAGACGTGTAAAACCGGAGCGGCAGGCCGGGGGTTAGGAGAACCATCCCAAACTTCCAGTTTATCAATATCAATACCCATGGGGTACTCTGCGTAGTCAGCAGACCAGTTTGCAAATAACTCAATGATTTTGAAACGATCTCCGAAAACCTGGGCAGTTATGGTTTGAGAGTGTCCGGCATTTAACATGTCCCAGTCATCGATCCAGAAGGTAGAGGTTATGTTACCATTTGCACCTGTGGTGTTATTGAGCGTGACTTTGAATACGATTGAATGCCACTCACCATCTTGTACGTCAACACCGGCATGATGATAGTGATTGTAAGGTGCGCTGCTGGGATCAAAAAGATTCCAAGTCGGGTCTGTGCTATCATCGTCGTTTCTGATTTTTATGAGTGCTGCGGCGCTATCACCGAAAGAGCCATTACCAAATACTCTGATAAATTTTAAACCGCCGCCGCCATCGGTAGGGTTTCTTGAGGTCCAGTCTCCTGTTGTTCGAAAGTAAAATCTAACGATCAATGTATCACTGGTAACAGCCTCTTCTAAGATGACTCTATTCTGAACACCCTCGGGATAAACGAAGTCGTCTCCAATATTTGAGTGTGTATTGACCGATGTGGTTGTAGTGCCTAAACATGGGTCAAAATATCCTATCTGGAACTGCAAGTGCCAGAACTGATTACCCTCATAGGCACCTTTATCATTGCAACTGGATACAATGCTGGTTCCACTATCATGAGTTTGCCAGAATTCTAAATAGTTTGTGCCAAAAATATAATCGACAGTTGGTGACGACGTTGGGGTTGCATCCTCATTAACAACGCTTTCAAAATCAGATTCAATTATCAACTCACCTGAGACAAGGGGAACGCTTGTCAATGACAGTGAAGTAAGTGCAATTAAACTAAAAGTAGATTTAAAAATGTCCATTTTCTCACCTAAATATTATAAATATCAGATATGTTTTGCACTTATTATCGCAAGATTATTTTGCTAAATAATGGTGCTTTAACGCATGCAACAATACTAATTAATCTATCCATAAATAATTGATTAGAATATCCCTTGATATGAATGGTAGGGATAATTACCACCAGGCATATCATAAACATATTAGAATATTTACTTTAATGCCAACAAATTCTTCATGATATTTGTCTATCCGTTCAAAAAAAACATAAGCAAGCCTATGGTTTGATATATTTTCCACGCTTCCATTAGCAAAATCTGGGCGTCTTCCGCGATAAATGGCGCCAGTCATTCCTGTGGGACTGTTTAATGGAAAACAGGTAAATCATTGAGCGGAATGCCAGATATTCAGGGATGCGATAATTCTGCGGACTGCACTTCTGAATATCCTCGTCCTTGATCGGGTATCAGCTGCAAGCTTCGTCTTTGAACATTTGCGTCGTCATATCTGCGGTAATTGGTCCGCTGAACAGATACCCTTGACCGAAATCGCATCCCTGGGCGGTTAGTAGATTGCACTGTTCCTGTGTCTCAATACCCTCGGCGACTACCTTCAGTCCGAGACCATGGGCCATTGCAATGGCTGCGTTTACGAGTTCTCTGTCTGCATTGCTGGTACAGATGCCCTTTACAAATTCACGGTCTATCTTGAGCACGTTGAACGGATAATTACGCAGATAACTGAGTGATGAGTAGCCGGTTCCGAAGTCGTCCATCGCAATATTAACCCCAAGACGGCTGATTGCGGTTAGTGTGTCTTTTATATAACTCTGTCCGCTCATCAGGACACCTTCAGTGATTTCCAATTCAAAAGTGGTATGTAGCAGGGAAGGGTGCTTCAGTACCTGTGTGATGTAGGCGAGCAGATTGGGGTCACGGAATTGGCGCGGGGAGAGATTGACGGCGACGGAAAGTGGCCGGCCGAGTTGCCGTTGCCAAATGGGTGAGTTTTTCAGTGATTCGGTGATGACGAACTGACCAAGCGGGACAATCAGTCCGGACTGCTCTGCAATGGGGATAAATTCTACCGGCTCCACCTCACCCAGAATCGGGTTATGCCATCGAAGCAGGGCCTCCACGCCGGCGATTCTCCCACTTTGCAGATCGACTTTGGGTTGGTAGTAGACTAGGAACTGGCCCTGTTCCAACGCGCCTGCCATCTGTCCCTCCAATAGGAGCCGGCGGGAGACATCCCTGTTCATCTCATCGGTAAAGTAGGAATAGGTGTTGCGTCCCTGCTCCTTGGAATGGTACATGGCGGAGTCCGACTTGCGCAGTAATTCCATGGGTTTGTCGCCGTCAATCGGGTAGATAGAGATACCGATGCTTGCGGTTAGAATCATCTCGTGGCCGTCAATTCGGAATGATTCTCGAAACTGTTTAAGCAGTGATTCCGCCACTGGGCGGGCATCGGATGCATCGTTCATGTTTCCCACGAGCACGATAAACTCGTCCCCACCCAAACGTCCTACAGTGTCTCCATTGCGTACGCTCGCTTGCAGGCGCAGGGCTGCCTTTTTGAGTAACTGGTCCCCCGTATCATGTCCAAGCGTATCATTGACCTTTTTGAAATCATCCAGATCAAGAAACAGAATCGCCACCTGTTGTTTGTCGCGATTAGCTTCTTTTATCAACTGCGAAAGCCTATCCATGGTAAGAAACCGGTTCGGCAGGTCGGTTAAGGCATCGTAGTGGGCTTGACGGATGATCTGTTCTTCCTGTTGTCGGCGTTTGGTGATGTCAACGGCAATGGCGAAGATCACCGTTTCTCCAAACCAGGAACCCAGCGTCAGACGGACCTCATTGGGAAAGGCCCGACCATCGGCCCTCATGCTCCAGGTTTCAAATGTTTGCGGCTCACCTGAAAGCGCCTTCGTGTGCCTGGACTCCAGAGTGTCCGAGTCGTTGTATCCGGGGGCGGTGAGATCTCGGGGGGTCTTGCCTTTGAACCACTCCCTTGGCCGTCCATACATGCGGGCAGCGCCTTCATTGACCATGATGAAATGTCCATCCCAAGCCTGGACGTAGACCGCTTCCTGAAGATTGTCAAACAGGGAGCGAAAACTCGATTCGCTGAGTTTGAGCTTCTCTTCGCCAGCACGGCGAGCAGTGATGTCGTGGCCGATACCCAGTACGCCGATAAGTCGCCCCTGTTCATCGAACATGGGTGTTTTGGTGGTTTCAAGCAGCTCCTGGTGCCCATCCCAGGCGAAGGTGATTTGTTCCTCGTTCACAGAGGGGGCGCCTTTATGCATGGCCTTTAAATCGTGTTTGCGAAATGAATCGGCAATTGATTGTTCGACAAAATCGTAATCGGTTTTTCCTGTAATCTCGCTTTCAGAAGCACCGAAGAAGAGCTCAAACCGCGGATTGCAGGCCAGATAGATGCCTTCCGGGTCCTTTAACCAGATCAGATCTGGCAGGGTTTGGATGAGGGTTTTGAGAAAGCTGCGTTGTTGACTCAGGGATTGCCGGGATTTGTCCAGTTGGGCGTGCGCTATTCTGCCCTGAATAGCGGTTGTCAGCGTTCCCAGAACCGGACGTAATCCGTTCAACATGCGCGGCGAAAACAGCTCCTGATGTGCGGTTTGCATGAGTAATACGCCTTTCTTGGAAAACGGATAGATTGCAAATGTATGGCCATTCCGGGTGGTGATGGTTGGGGCCGCGCTAGCGGAACGGTCCAGCGCCTGGTCAATGATCGATAATGGGGGGTCATTGTGTGGAGTTTGGGGTAGTAAGGCTAAGGGCTCTAGCCCATCCTTGTCCGTTTCTTGCCACCAGAGGGATGCGCCGGTCAGGTTGTAACGGGAAATCAGAATTCTTAGGAAATTCCGACAGATACCGGACAAATCCAGCTCCTTTCCGACGCTCAAGGCCAGTTCATACAGGCGCAGTAGGTCTTCGGTGACGCTGGGTTCGTTTTTGTGATCATTCATGCAGGAGTGCTACCAAAAACGTCTTATTGTAGAACTCAAGGGTGCTATGTCCGTTGCCGCATATCTCCCCCAGGGCCAGTACGCCCTGAAGGGGTTTGTGGGTGAAATGTTTCAATGCCGAACCAGCCCTGTTCAGTTCGGTGGTCAGTTCATCGTCAAGCATCAATGCTCGGGAATAGCAATCGGAGATGAAGCAGTTGGAAACCGGCTCTCCATTGTTGCACTCGGCTATCGCCTGCTGAGCCGCGTCGATGAGTGAGTCCTTACTACCCTCAGAGATGTAGATGGCAGAGTTTTCAGGGACGTCGGACAGACACACGATTTCATCGGCTTTGTTGATTCCAAACGGATCTCGCACAACATCTTCAACCGCCTGCTTACCAATACTGAGCGGAAAACGGGAAACCAGATCCGGGAACACCGGTTTGCCCTTCAGTTCCGGGGCAAGTGCTTCAACCTCTCGACGGTAAAAGCTCCCCGCGGCTTCCCAGTTCAACTCCTGAATGATCTTGCCGCTAGTCCGTGTGGCGATGAACGGACCGGCTACACGTTTCCACCCATGTCGGACGTTTACCGTGGATGGTTGAGGGAGTAATATTAGCAGAGCGCCATGTTCGATGAAGCCGGATTCACAAAAAATGCTCGGGGCCTGGCGCAGGTCCCTATAACCGGCACCGGCGCCAGCGAAATGTACGCGGGTGCCGAATTGATCGTAGATCGCCTCCATAAATCCCGAGATTCCGGGTGATTGGCTGTCCATGAACAGCAGGGCGCTGGCGGGTGTATCAGCCATCAAGGCCCGATTCTGGGCGATCCAGGTGTCACTGCTCTGGTCCAGGGATCCGGTGAACAGTTGTGCCTGGGGGGGCAATGGAATGGCGATGACTCCATCATCCCGCCGTTGGTCGTTGTCGATCAGACCGGGAAAAATCCCACCGCTGAACCTTAGTCCCTGCTGGGAAGCTGCATCAAAGAAAGGGGGCAGTTGATCGGCGTGTTGGTCCGAGAAACAGAGTAACCAGAGGGTGTCGGGTTTCTGCGCGGCAGATAATTCGTCCACAAGACTCTGGGCCGATGTGTAAGCAAGGTACATGGTGGCGCGATCTCTTCCTGCCTGAACGCTACTTCCTTTATCGCCACGTCCCAGGCAACCTTAAAAACAGTCCTGCATCAATGATATCGCCGGATTGTTTACTGCGCCAGAAAAGTCGACAAATACCCATGTGTTGAGGGAAGTGGATTCGGGAAATAGGGAAAGCCGGCCGTTAAGCTTGGGAATTTCCCAGAAAAGGGCAGCCGGCATGACATTTCGTGTGGCGCTAGTAGATAAGCGCAAGTTATGAGGGCGATCAAATAGTTCTTGGCATGGCCGCCTGCAGTATAAAAATACTGCAGAGCGCCGGGTCAGGTCTTTGGTAGGACGCGATTTATCAAGATCTTTGTCTGTATTGATATGCTTCTTGAGTATGTCTACAAAAGCGTTACCATCCGGATAGACGTGGTTGTTGCTGCCTGCCAAGGAGTGGGCTGACTATTTTCCTATCGCTACAAATTTTACGTAGATATCGATTGCTTGTGTTTCCTTACTCGACGTGTATATCGACTGGTGCCTTGGGGCGGATCAAATTGATCTCATAAACCAATATCAACGGTGCAGATTCAAATCCTTGTTTTGAATCTGCTTTGTTGAGTGATATGTATAGTCGATTGGTTGATGGGTCATAATCCGCACCAGTAAT
The DNA here is from genome assembly GCA_050291245.1 of Candidatus Thiodiazotropha sp. Taxonomy (GTDB): domain Bacteria; phylum Pseudomonadota; class Gammaproteobacteria; order Chromatiales; family Chromatiaceae; genus Thiodiazotropha. The sequence continues at coordinate 103,211 of JBNKJP010000064.1, forward strand.
TTTGGATATTAAACCATCACCATTGATGTCATCAAAAGGCAACTTAATTGGTCCATAGGCATAAGGTTGAGCCTCGTACTCCTCACTAAGGCCGTTTTTATGCTTTATCAAATCATCCACGTCGAAGAGCCAAATGTAGTTATCCCAGTCAGACCAATCGTATGGGCATTCGCCAGAACAAGCTGCTCCCCTCCCAATGGGTGAATTTTTATAGCCAATGCCGTAGCGATGCCCACCTGAGTGTCCTAGGGTAAGATAGGTATGTGTCCCTGGGATAATTGCACCGTAATACACCATGGATAATTCCGTCCATAGATCATTACCTACTACACAATTAATATCCCAGAGATCATTGTTTGTAGTGAAAGATTCGCAATTTTCCCGATCGTAATTCCATGTTGATAGTGATGTCATCTGGTTAAATAATGGATACTTTTGAAGCTTGATATTAGGGGTGGTCCCACCGTTTTGAGTGTTTAATAGTTCTTCTTTAAATAGGCTGTATGCACTTGGCCCTTGCGACCACCTGCCGTTGATCGATGCTTGACGCGCCATGCCTGAGAGGTAGTCGCCTCCTAGCGCTTCACGTAAACTAAATGGGATAGGTGAAAACCAACCTGCTGCAAAGGTTTTATCATTCATTTGAAAATAGCCCGATACTGTGCTGTTGTTTAACTTAAAGGGCTCATCAATGATCATCATGTTATCAACGTTAAAGCCATCAGCTGAAGCTGCATCGTATGCTTCAAACACACTTACGACCAGCTTATTATCAATCAGCTCCATTCCCCCTATGCCAGTTAAATTATTATTCTCAGTTGTATATTTGGCTTTTCCGAACATGTTAGTAAAAGCTTGAATCGGTTCTCCTGTAAAAGCGAGATCATCTAAGTTTTCTGAGTTAATTATTTCTGGTATTTTGTACTCAGCGATCGAAAAATAAGGGTTGCCGTTTATAAAAAATGAGTTGGTTGTTGAGCTTATGGCAATTCTTGCGGGTGCAAAGCCTAATCGCCCCTCTTCCTGATTAACGTAGGTGACCCGAAACGCCCCAATATAACGTAAATCATCGGGTTGCAGCAGTATTGCCTCATCGGCAAGAATATAGTTCGTATTGAGCATTGAGCTTAAAGCTAAAAATCCAAAAGTCACCGAAAATTTTGTTGTCATAGTTAGCGTCGTCTCGTTTTACTTTGGCTGGCGAATTGCTTTTGACTCGTAAGTGTCTGTATATATTGAAGAATAATGCTTGTTGGTTGCCCGGATATCCACGACTACTTGGATTCACATCCTACCAATAATTCACGCATTCGAAAGCTGAGATACGACAAATTTTAATATTGAACTTTTAATCCCAGCAAACCGTTTATCCCTTAAGATGCAACCACTCATCACTTAACATCAGGGGCGTACCAGGAGAGAATTACCCGGAAATCCCGTGCCCGAGAAAACGGCAAGAGATTAGAGGTGACAGCCCTCAGCCCTGAAAGATATAGAGGACCGCCAGGTCATCGAGCCACGGGCTGCCAACCGTGAGGTCAGGGGGTGGAGGACTTAAAGTGAGGCCCAATTTGAAGCGAGGGAGTAGTTCATCAACAAGCAGTGTGTTGCCTGTATACCCTTATTAACAAGCTGAAATAGCTTCTAAGTGCGAGCTTGTAGTAAAGTGAATATCCGTTTAGTTGCGGTCTCTGGTCTTATTGAAAAGAGAACTCTTTGCTCCTCTTGATCGACAGAGTCTCAACGCTCACAGTCTCTGACATACTCGCCGATAGCTACGTCCCTACCGCGTCCGCAGAATAGCCAGTCAAACCCATCTCCGCCATCGAGAGTGTCGTCCCCGGCACCACCATCGATGCAGTCATCTCCGTCCAGACCGGCAATGTAATCCTGTCCACCGAATCCGTAGATGATATCCATCTGCTCGGTGCCGTAAAGGAAGTCAGTGTCGGATGTCCCTTTGATAGCACCGGGTGCATCGCAGTTGCAACCTTGAGGTGCCTGGAATATCTGAGAAACAAAATATCTGGCATACCATTAGTATCCGTAGCTACCAGGTCATCCGCACAGCTTTCAAATACCACGATTCGGCTGTCTGCACTGATCAAGGGCAGGTAGGGTCCCCAGAAGCGAGCGTTCCCGGAGTTCGTTCCGTCCTTATTGACACTAATTAAAGTGGTGGTTCCGGACTGAAGGTCCCGCACAAACACGTCTCTATATCCGTTGGTATCCGTGGTCACCAAATCGTAGGCTAAGCTGTCAAAACCGCGAATCGGCCATTAGCACTGATCGCAGAATATGAGGAAGAATCACTACCACTCCCAGAGTCGGTTCCATCCTTGTTGATACTGACCAGGGTAGTGGTTTCACTCTGTAGATCTCTCACAAAGAGATCCACACTTCCATTCGTATCCTTTGCCACCAAATCATCGGCGCCCTTGGTAAATGCCACAAAGCGGTTATCGGCACTGATTGAGGAACCCCCGGAACCTCCTCCGTGTCCGGAGTCAGTTCCCTCGTGATTAGCAGTGACCAATTTTACGGTAGTCATCGAGGCCGACAATGCAATCTGCTGCACGCCCGAGAAAAGCAGTGTTGCGATAAAACAGTGAGTCACTGTTTTGATTTTATAAAACGAGTACGGTTTTTCGAAGAATCAAAGATGAGAATAGTCACGACATCCTCCCTTTGTCCGTGTTTGTAAGTTAAACAGCAAAATCTTCCGTATCCTGAGTATAGGACAGGTAAGTACTCAATCAATAGTATAATCTTCTTTTTATCGGTAGTGCGCTAGGTGGTTGGTTCAAGGCCTGCTCCCCGGTTATTAATTTGAGTTTTCTATAAAAGCTTCACTGCCCAGGTAGACTTGGTCCCTAAATATCTTACGTCAGGCAAATGAGTAACTTTGGCTGAATTCCCCCTGTTTTCATCATAATTCAGAATGTTTTTCTTCAGAAATACTGCCAAACCCGGGTGTTCGTATCAACTTAAGACTCATTCTATCAATGTGTGAACATCTTAGGGTGTGTGTCCGGTTATTGACCCTGTCCACCAGGGTGAGTGAATCGCAATAGACTCTTCCAGTGGATATTCTGTTATTGCCTCTCGCGTAACATATATTTTGCTGGACTGAAAGTGATTATTTAGTATCTTGAGTCACTCAATGTATGTCATAAATGAGCAGTTGTTTTTAACAATAGCAATTAATGAACGGATCAGTTTGATGTGGTGATTTAGTCATGGAATGGAGCTCATAATAAGGGGTTATCTAACAATGTTAAATAAGAGAACTATTTGTGTGTCTTGGGTGTTGAAAGCATCGATCAGCGCTTTCTTTGTTTCTGCTTTCATAGCTGATGCCTTTGCTGGAATAAAATGGCAACCATGCGAAGGAGTAGCTGATACGCAATTTGAATGCGCGAGTGTATATGTCCCGCTCAACCATCAACGACATAGAAATTCATATTCAACATTTGGAAGAGGTGAACATCTGGTACGTATTGCACTTGCAAGATTACCCGCTTCAAGCGGTACTAATAAAAAAGGCACGCTATTTCTCAATCCTGGCGGACCTGGTGGGAGTGGCGTCGACATGTTACTCGATATCGGAGCCTATCTATTTACAGAAGAAGTGCGCAGAAATTACGATCTTGTTGGTTTTGACCCTCGTGGCATAGGTCGCAGCGATGAGCTGACATGTTTTAAGGATCTTAGCGAGATAACCCCTTTCGAAGAAGCTCCTGTCTTCCCGGTTACACCAGAAGAAGTGAGTCAAAGACAAAGGCTTGATCAGTACTTGTCTGATACGTGCGCTATGCGGGCCGGTGAATTGATCAACCATATGGCTACGGCTGATGTGGCTCGCGATTTGGATCTTCTGCGCCAGGCTGTCGGTGACGAAAAATTGTATTTTGCCGGTTACTCCTATGGGTCGTATCTAGGCGTGACTTACGCCAACCTTTTTCCTGATAATATCGGTGCAATGGTCCTGGATGGTGTGCTCGATCCGATCGCATGGTCGACCGGACGCGGATGGGAGTCCTATTTTCTGCCCTACAGTGTGCGCGTGAACAGCGCCAAAGGTTCTCTGGATACGTTGCACGAGTTTTTTCGTACCTGTGATGAAGGCGGTATCGAAGCCTGTGCGTTGGCAAATAATGCAGAAAGCCGCTTCGGCAGTTTTGTAGAACGCATCAAAGAAGAGCCCATCATACTTCTCGATGAAAACGGTTTCGAAATTTTCATAGATTATCCTTCTATTGTCTTATATACACTGAATGCCCTGCGTATCCCGGCATCGTGGTCTGATCTTGCATCGATGGTGGCAGCGATAGAAGAGGAGCTAGGAGATGTCGAAATCGCAAACAGGTATTATGGTTTGCGTCGTTCGCTGGGGTATGAGGATGACACCAGTCACGTGAGTATACCGCAACCTCATGTGGGGGTGTCGGCTGTTTCCTGCTCTGACACTGATAATCCCTATTTATACGAAAATTGGGTGTGGGCAGCTGAGATGTCTGAGACAGTATATAAGTATTTTGGTAGTCTCTGGACCTGGGACTCAAGCATATGCCAGTCATGGCCTGGCAGAAAAGAGAGCCGGTACGCGGGTGGATTCAAGGTGAAGACTAAGCATCCGGTTTTGGTTGTCAATACGCTTTTCGATCCGTCAACCCCCTATCATGGTGCAAAAAGTGTGGCGAGGCTGTTGCGAAACTCGCGCCTGCTAACCGTGAATGGCTGGGGGCACACAAGCTTGTTTATATCTGAGTGTGCCGACAATGTTGTGGCCGAGTATCTGCTGAACGGTGTCCTGCCGGAAAAAGGTGCTTCCTGCGATCCAGATGCCACTCCATTCGGCGCAAGCTTGCCCGTGAACGATTCGGGATATCGGTACAAACCGTTCGCTACCGCCCAATATAGTGATAGAGAGGAGAAGAAGGTGCTTCGGCGAAAAATACTCAAAGATATGATGCCGCATGGCCTGCGTTAGCCGCGTTTGCATGGAGATCCAGTGCGCCGAGTCATTGTAAATGATGACTGCTACGCTTCTTTATGTTTTTTGATGGATATGCGTATGGGTCCCGATAGCTGATGATAACGTAACAGGCCGCGAACCGACCTATGAGAGGCCGAGGGGAAGTTCCCTCGGTCTACTCGCAAGGGCCGCTTAAAGTCCAGGTACTATTTGGATGAAAGGCTACGGAGGCATATCTCGTCTACGTGGATTTGAACCCGATTTGGGCAAAAATGCCAAAATACTGGAAACATCGAGATATACCTCCGGTTACGAGCGAATTGCTTCGCTCAGCAACACTCATGAAGAAACAACGTTAAATCCAGAACTAAACAACCCGACAATCTACTCCCCTTTGTGAGAAATCCATATAAAGTGATGCCAAAGGGACTCCCCTCTAGACTAATAGATTGTTCGGAACTACTCGACCGGGTTGGGTGTGTTATTCGAGAGGACAAACTCGGCGATATTTCGCAAAGCCTACCTCTGATTCTTGTATGCTTACAGACCGATCCCAAACCCAGGTTCTCGTATCTAATTACTATTCACTCTATCTATGTACAAATATCTGAGTGCGGGTGACCAGTCAGGGCTTTATCTCTCTTTAACTATGATAGTGTTTATTTAGTATAAATAAGTAGTGATATGTAGGAGTTATTGCATATTGTTGCACAACAGGATCTCTATATTTTGGTTCTTTTGCTAACAATTTGTAACCATGATCTTCAAATATTGCTCCCATATCCTGATCATTGTTCGTTTTTAAGAGCGTCCCGCCATGATTGCACGTATTGGGGACAACCATCAAATATTTAACCTTTGATTTTTCCAGTAATGAAACCCACCAGTCTATAGCTTCTATGCTGCATTCTGAAAAACTATGAATATTTATAGCAAGATCAACCGGCTTTTGGCTCAGTACGTTTTCGATCTGGTCGAGGGGAATGACTTTGGCTTTTTCTTCCAGACGTCTGAACTTAAGATAAAAATCAGAAATAAAGCTGGAAATAGCAACGCCATCTGTACATAAATACTCCTTAATGTTTGGTAATGCAGTTGACATTCTATGAGCCAGTCTTCCATAACCCGCGCCAATATCCAAAATAGTCATATTCTTTGATTCAGACAGGCCTATATGTCTGTTAAGAAAATATATCTCTAGGATTGAGTCGAGCAGATCACGAGAGATCATTTTATTGTCAATTTCAAAAGTATAATTACCAAAAATATTATCTTCGTTGAGTAATTCTAAAAGCTTTAGATTATCTATTGACTTGACATAATATGTTGTCAAAGCATAAGCCATGATATTCATATTATGGCCCCGTAATTGCCAGACATACGGATTATCACCGCGGAAATATTGAACATCTTCCGGCGTCACTAAGTTATCTGTCCAGACAAGAGGGGTTGTGACTTGGCGGTCGAAGGAATCATATCTGGCTTGTAAGTCTTGAAGTATAGGGTTGTCTATTTGTAGATATTGTATTGCTTCTTCTGGCATGTCTGACTTCATGTGGCTTGGCTTAAATCTAGGATTTAGCTGCCAATCGTATGTGTTTTTACTCTCAATAAGGTCATAACCATATCTTTTCAGTACTGATTTAGAAGAGTTGCGAATAATTGACATAATTCCCATAAGATACTCCCAGATGATGGTTTGTTAGATGAATAACGATTTGGTTATGGCTTGGTATCTTGATCACTGTATTATTGTTGCGATAATTTTTCGGAAGTGTCATATCTAAGTAAGTAGGCAGCTGTTTCTTCTGAGATTAGAATTACCAAGCTGTCACCAGCTGCAACTAATCCAACTCCGGAATGCCACTGAATTTGTGAAAACCATTCCTGGAGAGTATATGGATTAATTTGAGCGATGAAGGATATACATAACACACCTCCTCAGCTGAACTTTGCGCTAGATTTATAAAGTCATGCGGCCTTAGTCACTCGCCTGTTCAGTGCCAATACCTGCCAACCAGGGGAAATCGTGGGCCAGACGATACATGTAGATGAAGATTTCGATGCTGCCGTCACCCAGTCGGCTCACGTGATTGACGATTGGATAGTACCAGTCATCCAGATACTCCTGCGCGCTCTTCATCAACTCCCGCTGTGGACTTGCCGCATCCTCGTTCAGAGATCGGATAATCTCCCGTGCGATCTCCGACCCCCAGCCTGGCATCTCGGCGCTTTCGATCCGTTTCGATTTTTTCCATTTCTCGATGAGCTCCATGAAGGATGTGGGTTCATCCACCGTAAACATCCCTGATGGGTCAAAAGTGCGTGACGGCGCATAGTTGAAATGACGCAAGGCCGAGCCGTATCCCGCCACCAGAATGGCCTTCTGGGCCACCATCGCGACCCTTTCATCCTCCGAAGCGCTGCGAAAACCATCCATCTCCAGGGCCGGCAGTTTGAGCTTGAACCAATCCCAGCGCCAGACGTCCCGTGTGTCCGCTGACTGGAGGCTTCCCTTGACCTGCTTGTCCAGATTTGCATAAATGCGCGCCGCTTCACGATGGATCACGCCGGTACTCATGTTGGGCGCGGGTGCTGCGCAGCCCGGTACGAATCCGTCGACGGTACACAGGTCGTTGACGAAATTCTCGATACTCTGTTCGTCGAGGGTTACGCGTAAAACGTCTTTAGCTACCTTCGGTTCATCCTTAGTGCACTGAAAAATCACGACCTTGGTGTCGAATTTGTGTTTAGCTGCAAGATAGTTCGAATCAAGCGCCAGACCGAACTCCCACATGCTCCAACTCCAATCTTCATCATTCAGTGTGTAGACCAGAATGAATAAATTCGTATCATGAAGGTTCTTTGCGATCTCGCTCTCGAGAAACTCGCCGATTGACGGACGTTTACCTTTATCGGTTGTGCTGGAGTAGAAAATATTCTGCTTCGAGATTCCACAGTCGGCCAAAGCCTCGAATACCACATCGGCTATGGGTTTGTCGACAGTCCGGTGACTAAGAAAGACACGAATCTCCTTATCCCCCCCGAGATCTGACGTTAAAGCTCCTGATTGTTCGTCTGCCATTGTCGTCTCCTTGTCATTTCCCTCTTTCCAATATTGTGCGGCTGTTGCTGATGGAGTCCGGATAGTGCAGGAAAGCGTCCCGCAAAACAGCTCTGACCTGCGTCGGTCCATCGAGCCTGAAATCGGTTTCAGTATGGTTGTTCCGGATCCCTACAAACACCGTGGTTCCCGTTCCGGCGATGACACTGAACGCGTCTTCATCGGTCCTGTCATCACCGAAAAAGACAGGGTGACTCCCAGGCTTGTCCGCCTGTCTCAACAGATAGCGGACGGCCGAGCCTTTGTCTATACCCCTGCGTCTCAGCTCGATCACTTCGTCCCCCCGCAGCAGTTCCATGGCCTGAGTCTCAAGCAGCGGTGTGGCCATCCCGGCAAAGGCTCTCGCAGCGAGTTCACTATCCTGCCGGCTGGCCTGCCGATAGTGCAGCGCGAGTCCAACCGGTTTTGTTTCCAGAAGACACCCGCTCCACGCCGCCAACCGTGGTTCAAAACGGGCAGCTAGGCGCGTCAGTGCCTCTGGTAGTCCGGCTGGGACCGGCTCCTGTTGCAGGCCTTTGCCGGGAATCAGGATTTCACCGCCATGGCTGCCGACCAGTGCCACGCGCTCCTCCAGCGGAAGCAGTCGGCGTAATTCCTCCAGACTGCGTCCGCTCACCACGGCTAGTTGAAGATGCTTCAGCTCGCATAGTTGTTGCAACAAATCCAGCAATGCCTGATCAACACAAACCAACTCCGGGGTGGGCGCCTTCTCAACTACTGTGCCGTCGAAATCGAGGCAGAGATAGACCTGCGTCTGGGCGGCGAGACGATTGATGAGCCGACTGTTCATGCTGCGTCCAGCGGCATCAGGCGGTATGGTATATGACGGGGCGATCGATGTGTCTCCGTCCACCGTTGAGGGATGCCGAGGCAGTCAGTCGCTCGGCGATCGCATCCAACCACCAACCCAGATTCCTCTGCTCGATCTTATGCTGCATTCGCCGCATTCTCAGCAATCGCTGCCCGGGCGTGAGTGCGAGTGCCTGCTCGATTGCATGGGAAATGCTTTGCGGCGAGACCCTCTCAACCAAAAGCACTTCGTCCGCCATCGCTTGGGCTGCGCCGGCGCCCGAACTCAGTACAAGGGCGCCACGCCCCTCCAACTGGCACGCGACGAACTCCTTTGCCACCAGATTCATGCCATCACAAATCGGTGTGACACAGGCAATATCGGCCGCCCGATAGTAGGCAGCCAGCGTTTGCTGCGGGACCATCCCTCTGATCAGCTCGATCGGCTTCCATCCGGCGCTGCTGAATTGGGCATTGACCCTGTCAACCGCCTCTTCGACCTGCGCCTGATAGTGTCGATACTCACTCATCCCTGTGCGCGTAGGTACACCTATCTGGAGCAGAGTAAATCGCCCCTGTAGCGATGGGTTACGTTGAAACAGGAGTTCGATTGCCGATATCCGCTCGAGGACGCCTTTGGTATAGTCCAAGCGATCCACCGCAAGTGCTAAGTGATCAACCCCGAGCCGGTTGCGCAGCGCTCTGCCGAATACATTGGCCTCCGGTGCATCAGCCGCATCTTTCCAGAACTGACTGTCGATGCCGAGTGGGACGGCGCCCACCAGGATAGATGTATCACCGTATCGAACGATGCCATTCGTCCGATCGACATCGGCTTCGGCAATCTCCACTTCAACGGAGCGGAGAAAATGGTCCGCGTAGGCCTGCAGGTGAAAGCCGATGAAGTCGCTGTGAAGCAGGCCGCGCAGGATCTCCTTCCGCCATGGGAGTATGGATAAAACCTCAGGTTGCGGAAAAGGGATATGCCAAAAGGATGCGATACTCGCCTGTCGAAACTTCTGCCTTACAAATTGCGGCGTCAATGCCAGATGGTAATCATGCACCCACAGTACATCGCGATCCGGCGACAATTCTTCGGAAATGGCATCAGCGAAATACCGATTGACATTTGTGTAGGCATGCCAGTCGTCGACTGAAAGGCTGCATCGCTCCGGAAAAGCATGGCACAGAGGCCAGAGTGTTCCATTGGCGAAGCCGTCGCAATAGCAGGCGAACTCCTGCGGAGAAACGCTTACCGACTTGACGAAGCATTGGGGCGATTCGTTATGTTCAGAAATGACACGTGTCGACCCATTGGAACCTTCTGCGGCACCGATCCATAATCCGCCGAGTTGGCGAAACGCAGGTTCCATGGTGCTCAACAGTCCACCGATTGCGGCACTGCCCTGCGAGACCACCCTGTTTTTCTGGTACACGAAGGGTGATCGATTTGCGACGAAGAGATGCCGAATCATGTCTTCCATTTCGGGCATTCGTTGACACTGTCCAGGATGATTGGAGTATAAGAAGAATAACCGCAACCCCCCCGCCTATCAAGACAATAATCCGGATACAGGATACGCCGGAAAAATTCCTCTGCAGGTGCAGTTTCGAGGTATTTGAAGCTGGATGGCGAGGTTTGGCAAGAACGGTGACATCCGACAAGCTGAAAAACCTCGGACTTCTTTGATAACTGAGATTCTGACAGGTCCTTTTCAGGGAGTACACTGCACCGACCAATCCCTTGAATTGGCTTTCGAAGAGATTCGTCATGAACAGCTAGTGTTGGAACCATCTGTAAACGATCCAGAATCGGAGGCAGATCCTGTGGGATATGGCCTCGTTTGTCTTCACGAATGATACGCTCCAAGTAAATCGGGACAGTCAACGATTACATGGCGGGGAGCTTGGGCGATACCCAAGCAGAATGACAATCGGACTCCTAGATTCAAAGTTCCATAAATCTATAAAGCCACAATTCCTTATTCTGCGTTTAAGTTTCTATTTTAATTAAATCAATAATGTAGCGGTAAGTTATCGCTCTGGAAAACGATGGCTGTCCCGATTTACCGATTTTAGCTTCTTAGCATAAGTGCCGATTAGTCGGCAGCTAATAGATTCTCGTTGCGCTGATCTGTGCTATTTTTTCGTTACACGCTAGAAGTAGTCATTCATAGTGTGTCCTTTATCATTATCAGATCAACTCATGAACTGAGTGAAATATATTAAAGTGATGCAAAAGACTCACTCGAATTTTTCAGATCACCCCCCCTAGGTTTAACATAAAATTCCAGTTGATAGAACGCTTCCGCAAAATGACAGTATCGCTTTGCTTCATCTTTGGATGCAAAAGATGAAACGATGACTAAAAACGCGGGTTGTGCAGCACTATCATCCAAAGCAACTTGGGATGGAAGACTCTTTGCCGTTAATTCGGCTTGGAAATTGACCGCGTTTTCATATAAGTTGAATCGTCCTGCTTGGACCAAAAACTCATTAATGCTTTGTAATGAAGAGACTTTTGATAATGTGTATTTGAACTCGGTTCTCTCCTTGATACTCGATTTGCCAGCCACGCCATGCTGGAGATTTTCTGGCAATTGATTCCGATCATCCGCGACATCTGTCAAACTGCTTTCAGGTGCTTTACTTGCATCCATAGACTCGATGCCCTTGCTCCCCTCACCATCATTTTCACCAGGTAGTCTTGGGTCGGGATCCAAATCATCCGTGTTGACAGACTCGTTTTGTTTCGCATATAGATCATTCCTCTCTGAACGATCTGGCGCTGAAACATCTCGCTCTGAAGCTTGCGTTTCGGATAAAGTCTCGTTAACGGATGGTTGTGGCTGACTTGACCATCCGGTATAAACTCCCCCGATAAAACATACGACTGGCAATATACTGGCACCTATCAATATAGCCTTGAAGTCCTTTTGATAAATCTTTAGATAACTCATCGTCGCTCCCCTATATTGTCAATTTTCCGACACCACTAAACATCAGGCAATAAACGTGCCGGTTTATGAAAAAGCCGGTGTCGGATTACCGACCAGCTATCCAGAAGCTATCCAGACGAAGCTATCCAGACACCTAGGCCTAGCTATCGTGGCACCCAGTGCTCCGAGCAAACCGACAAGAGATTGGAGGTGAAAGCCCTCAACCCGGAAAGGAGTAGCGATCCACCGGGGCAATGAGTCATGGGCAGTTGACAGCGAGGTCGGAGGTTAAGCGTTGACTGGGGAAAGAGCGGGCTCAAGTTTTAAAGCTATCCAAAAGCTATCCAAACAAAAGCTATCCAGACACCCAGTGCGCCGAGCAAAATCGGCAAGAGATTGGGGTCCAGTTACCCTGCAGTTACCCGGACACCCAAGCTAAGAGTAGCATCCTCGCATTGAAAAACGATCAAAAACGATGACTGTCCTGATTTGTGCTGATTTGTGTGATTTGTGCTGCGTGATCTCTGTGAAGCAGCCGGTTACTCGGATGGCCCTGGCGAGGTGGCCGCCATAGATAACGGGGCATTGCTCAAGCGTTATATGGATGATTTCCGCTTTTTCCTCGAGAAGAACGGTAATGACCGCAGTTTGATACAGCTTGAACCCGATTTCTGGGGCTATGTTCAGTCGATCGACAGTAACCCGCGTCAGGTACCGGCACAAGTTGCCTCAGCCAACCCGACCGATTGCGCCTCGCAAGAGAACAGCGCCGCCGGACTCGCCAGCTGTATGATCTCGATGGTGTCAAATACGCCCCCAACGCAGCCGTAGGGATCCGCTCCACTTGCTGGAACTATGCGCAGGCAGGTGGTCCTCAGGCGTGTATGCAATTCATGCGTGACCTGGGCGCTGGACAGGGCGACTTTCTGATTGCAGATGCCTCGGATCGCGATGCGGGCTGGTATGAGTTGCAAGGACAGAGTTGGCATTGGTGGGATGATCAAGGTTTTGCCGACTATCTCGCCTACATCAAGACGGTAACCGAGGGTGTGGGCAAGCCGATGATTATCTGGCAGATCCCCCCCCCCTGGGCAACATGGCTCAGAACAGCACCTGCCAGCACTATAAGGACAACAAACTGGACTATCTTTTCTCACATATGGACGAAGTCGCCGACGCACATATTGCGGCGTTGCTGTTCGGTCCTGGGCAGCAAGAACAGACCGCCCCGGAGAGCGATGGCGGCAATCTGATCAATAAGACCATTAACTACTACAATTCGGGAGGTATCCCGTTGCGCTGATACGCCATTCGTCGGCTCGGTAATATCCAATAGGATCTTGCCGGGCTGACGCTAGGGTAACTTTATTGGTAGCAGTCTGCAGTTTCAACGCTGTTGTGCAAGAACGAGGTTAGGTAATAAAAATAGATCGTCATATGGTCGAGATAGAAGATGAAAATATCAAACAGCTATCAGAACATCGTGCTGCTTGCTGATTTGTATGGCCGCAGTCTCAACAATATCTACGACTTGATTGGATGGTAACTGGCATATCAAATAGTTGGCGAAATTACGGTCGCTGTAGAGCAGATGATCGATCTGGCAATGTTTGATCGCTGTCATGGTTTGAAGAGTAAAGTCTCTGCCGCCTTCCTCGATATCCCGGATATGCTCCTGCAATTCAGCCAGTAGCATGACATGCTCTCGGTGGTGGTTCGGCAGACCCGGATAGCCATATTTCTGCATCAAGGCTTCCTCGGTCTCGGCATGCCGGTGAGCAAGCGCTCTGTAGTGACAGAGTTGCTGACATATTGCATCCATTCCTACTTTGCTTTTCTGCAAGACCAGTTGGTGTAGATTGTTCAATGTTTCGACCAGTTCGAGATGTTGATCATCCAGATGATCAAATCCGAGTAGCCAGTCATCACGCCAGAACAGAAATGGTTTCATTGTAGCGATCTCCATATCAGAGAACTCTCCTTTATAAATTGGTTGCGATTCCAGCGCGTCATCGCAATCCAATATCTACTCCCTGGTGAGGGAAAAAGGTATTCTATGATTATGCTTAGAGTCCATGATCGGCAGGGACTTTATAAAACTTTAATAGGTAGAGCAAGAAATAAGAATACAAATACTATTACCTAAACATTGCTCAATCTCTTGCAGAAGAACCTGATCCCGCAGGTCCCATTGACTATAGGGCCAGAAAAAATGTGAAAATTCATTAGTAATGCAGAGCGATCTGTAGGCTCTCACTGGACAAGGTTTTTGATATCCCGCATCGGCGACGCGCCGAACAACCGGCTGTATTCCCGGCTGAACTGGGACGGGCTTTCATAACCGACTTCAAACGCGGCCCGGGAGACATCCAGGTTGTTCGCCAGCATCAGTCGACGGGCTTCGTTCAGGCGCATTCTCTTTTGGAATTGAAGCGGACTCATGGCGGTGATGGAGCGAAAGTGGTTGTGAAAGGCGGAGACACTCAATCCCGCTTTGTCCGCCAGCTCTTCGACTTTTACCGGTTTGCTGAAGTTCGCTTTGAGCCAGTCGATGGCCCGGGCGATCTGATAACTGTGATTTCCCATGGTGGAGATCTGGCGCAAGCGCGGTCCCTGTTCGCCCATGAGCAGGCGGTAGAGGATCTCTTGTTGAATGAGCGGCGCCAGCGCGGTGATGTCTTGTGGGTGCTCCAGCAGGTCGAGCAGCCGGATAAAGGCGTCATGCAGGGGCGCTGAGGTTTCACTGACGGCAATGCCCAGGCGGTCTTTGGCCGGGCGCAAGGGTGGGGCGTCGTTTTCCAGCATCAAACGGGCGATGGTGCGCAGGTCCAGCTCCATGGTCAGACCCAGATAGGGCTTTTCGTGACTCGCTTCAATGATTTGCGCCACCACCGGCAGATCGACGGAGGTGATGAGGAATCGGTGCGCATCATAGACATAGCTGTCTTCCCCAAGGAACAGGCGCTTGCGTCCCTGTCCGATCAGGCAGATGCTCGGGGCTAGCATGTAGCTCGTGGGTTCTGTGGGGGTCTCCCAGCGATGCAGATTGAGTCCCTGGATGGGGGTTTCGAAACTGTTGGCGCCTTCGGTCCAACGGGCAATCTTTGCCGCCAGGCTTGTCGGTTTGCTTGCGATCCCGCGACGCTTTTCTGTGCCGGTGCTTGAGCTGTCGTTAACCATGCTGTTTCCTGTCTGACAATACGCTCCCGCTCTGTGAAGCATGCCGGAAGTCTAGCAGCGTCGGGTTTGAGCTGCCAATGCTTGCGAGTAAAAAAATGTAGAATCAGGCAGTGCTTAATAAGCGCCCTCAGGTAATAAATTAATATAAATATCAATAATATAATAACTTAATGCCAGGGCTTTAGCGTGGCTATTGCGTGCGTGTATTGAATAATATCAAGAGGATTAGGCAAGAGATAAATAGGATCGTGATAGCGCCTGTCGGACTCTGCTGCCTAATATGGATAGCAACAAAACCCATCCGTGGAGACAGCCCATGCAATTCGAATATCAAAACCCGACCCGCCTCATTTTTGGCGCCGGTTCCCTTTCCCGTCTGGGGGAGATGGCCGGCCAATACGGCCAGCGCGCCTTGCTGGTGACCGGCGGGGGGAGCGTGAAACGAAGCGGTACCTTCGAGCGTGCGGTTCAAAGCCTCAGGGATGCGGGTATCTCGGTGTTTGAGTGCGAGGGAGTGGAACCCAACCCCAGACTGACATCGGTGAAGCGGGGCGCGGCCATCGCGCGGGAAAACGGTTGCGATCTGGTGGTCGCGCTGGGCGGGGGCAGCGTTATGGACGCGGCCAAGGTGATGGCGGCGGCGGTCTACTATGAAGGCGATCCCTGGGACATGATCTACCATGGTCAGGCCGCGCCCCATTTTCCCACCCAGGCGCTGCCCCTGATTACGGTTCCGACCCTGGCGGCCACCGGCTCCGAGATGAACTGCGGCGCGGTCATTTCGAATCAAGAGACCCAGGAAAAATCCTTTGTCCAGGCCCCTTGCCTCTATCCCAAGGTGGCGCTGCTCGACCCGGAACTGACCCTGAGCGTGCCCAAGGACCAGACCGCCTATGGCGTCTGCGACCTGATCACCCATATCACCGAAAGCTATTTCAACGGCAACGGCGATACGCCGATTCAGGATCGCTTTGCCGAAGGCGCGATTCTGACCGCCATGGAGTACGGTCCCAAGGCCATTGCCGACGGTAGCGATCTGAATGCGCGCACCCAGTTGCAGTGGGCGGCCACGGTCGCTTTGAACAGTTGGATTCAATCGGGGAGCGGCACTGCGGGGTATCCGGTGCACATGATCGAACACACGGTTTCGGCCTATCACGACCTCACCCATGGAGCGGGGCTATCCATCATCAATCCGTCATGGATGCGCTTTGCCGCGCAAGGCGCCACGGCCAAGTTCGTGCAGTTTGCCGAGCGTATCTTCGGCCTGACGGCAAAGGGTCCGGACGATCTGGAATGCGCCCGGGCTGGGATCGATCGCTTCGAGGCGTTTCTCCAATCCATTGGCTGTCCGACCCGGTTCTCCGAGGTGGGGATTGATGATCAGTTGATCGAGACCTACGCTAAGGAAACCCTGCGCATTATTAATGACGGAAACGGGCGGTTGCCGGCTGGTTTGCCGATGACCCAGGATGATATCGTTTCGGTGTTATACGCCGCGGCTTAGTCAGCGAGCGGGCGGGGGAGTGTCGGGCTCGAATAATGGAAGATGATAGGAGTGATCGATATGCAGACCAAAAGTACGCTCTTTAAGACTGTATTACTGGCCTTGACGGGGAGCTTGGCGCGGTTTGGTTTCGCGGCGGAGTCGGTGGGTGCGCCACCGCCTTCGCAACAGTACTACCCGGCCGGTTCTCAGCAGTCGTTCAAGGGGCCGGAGGCGTATTTCACCGGAGATGTTCGGGTGGATATGCTGTTTCCCGGCAACGATACCGCTCACTATTCCGGCGCCTATGTCACCTTTCAGCCCGGTGCCCGCACCGCATGGCATCTGCACCCGGCGGGACAGCATATGATCGTGACCGACGGGGTTGCCCTGACCGGAACCCGTGATGGGAAGATCATCGAGTTCGAGGAGGGCGAGACTGTCTGGTGTCCGCCGGACATCGATCATTGGCACGGCGCGACACCGGAAAAACCGATGACCCACCTGGTTATCACCGGTAGCAAGGATGGTGAGAATGTGGTGTGGAAGGAGAAGGTCACCGATGAGCAGTACTACGGTGATCGGCAGGGGAAGGGGATGGCCGATGGGGATGCCTTGAGCGCAAAGCAACAGAGCATCATCCCGATTGCCGCCTATACCGCCAACGGGGATCTGGAGACCCTGAAGGCCGCGATCCCCGCGGGATTGAATGCGGGGCTGAGCGTCAACGAGATCAAGGAGATTCAGATTCATCTCTATGCCTACGTCGGTTTTCCCCGGGCGTTGAACGGTCTCGCCACCCTGATGGCGGTGGTCGAGGAGCGGAAGGCCAAGGGCATCAAGGACGAGATCGGCCAAGAGGCCACCCCGTTGCCCGAGGACAAGAGCAGCCTCGCCCTGGGCAAGGCGCTGCAAACCCAGCTGGCCGGCAAACCGGTTACGGGCCCGTTGTTCGAGTTCGCGCCCGCGATCAATACCTTCTTGCAAAGCCATCTGTTCGGCGATCTTTTCGCCCGGGGCATTTTGGATTATCAGAGCCGTGAAATCGCCACCCTCTCCGCGTTGGCGAGTATCGATGGAGTCGATGGGCAGCTCAAGGCACACATCGGGATTGCAACCAATGTGGGGTTGACCCAGGCGCAGCTGAAAGCGTTGACAGAGGTGCTGACCATGCGCGTGGGCAAGCCGGAGGGGCGCCGGGTGGCGCAGGCCTTACGCGAGGTTCTGCCTGAGCCGGGCGAAGGCTGAATACAAGACCGGCAGAAGGAACCCACGGGTGTTAAGACATCGTTCGAAAGCCATCCCCTTGGCCATGTCCGTCGCGGCGCTCATTATGGGTCCGGCTCTGGCCGAGCCCCATGACCCGGAATCCGGGAAGGAGATCGCCATGACTCGAATTCATGTGATCGTCGGAAGTGAAACGCTCTCCGGGACACTCGACGACACCCCGGCAGGGCGTGACTTTGCCAGGCTGCTGCCGTTGGAGCTGTCCCTCAGAGACTACCATGGGACCGAGAAGATCGCGGACCTACCACGGGCACTCGACACCCGGGAGGCCTCGTCCCGTTACACACCGAAAGCGGGAGACATTACTTACTACGCTCCCTGGGGCAATCTTGCGATCTTCTACAAGGCGTTCCAGACCTCCCGGGGATTGGTTCGTCTCGGTGCCTTCGACGGGCCCATCGATCCGTTATTGAAAGACGGCATTGATAGGGTCCGCATCGAGAAGGCCGATTAGCAGGGACGGTCCCGAGCCGTCTCCTTTCACTGTCTGAATGACAGCCGATACACCACCAATCAAGGAGTACATCATGTCTGACAATATCAGCGGAAAAGTCATCGTCATTACCGGAGCCTCCAGCGGCATGGGGGAGGCGACCGCCCGGGATCTGGCGGCCAAAGGCGCCAAAGTCGTGCTCGGAGCGCGTCGTGCCGAGCGGTTGGACGCCATCGTGGCGGAGATCACCGCGGCGGGAGGGGAGGCGATCGCCGTGGCCACCGATGTGGCGAAGCTCGAGGATGTCCGCAAGCTGGTCGACACCGCCCAACAGACCTACGGCCGGGTGGATGTGATCTTCAACAATGCCGGTCTCATGCCCCTTTCGCCCCTGGAAAGTCTGCGCATCGATGAGTGGGACCGCATGATCGATGTGAACATGAAGGGCACCCTCTATGGCATCGCCGCCGCGCTGCCCTACATGAAAGCGCAGAAGTCCGGCCACGTCATCAACGTCTCCTCGGTCTATGGCCACAAGGTGGTGGCTACGGGCGCCGTCTATTGCGCCACCAAGCATGCGGTCCGGGCGATTTCCGAAGGACTGCGCCAGGAGGTGAAGAACTACAACATCCGTGTGACCACCATCTCTCCCGGGGCGGTGCGCACCGAGCTGACCGAGCACATCACCGAACCCGGACTGGCGGAAGGCGTCAGCGATGTGGTGGCCAAGATCGGCGTGCCGGCCAGCACCATGGCCAGTATGGTCGCGTTTGCGATTTCTCAGCCGGACGACGTGGATGTGAACGAAATCCTGTTCCGCCCGACGGTTCAACCGGAGTAAGCGATACCTTCTCTGATGCAAGGCGCACCGGAATCAACCCCATTGGATAACATGAGGAAGCATGATCATGTCTGATAAAAATGATCTCACAAGAAGAGCGTTTTTAAACCTTTCCGTATTGGCCGGGAGCGGTCTTCTGCTCACCAACCCCCTGGATCTGTTTGGGGCGGCGGGGCCGGCGGTGAACATCAAGTCACGGGGCTATGCCGCCGTCGACACCTCCGGCAAGCTGGTTCCCTGGGAGTTCGAGCGGCGGCCGGTGGGGGATGACGACGTGCTGATCGAGATTCGGTACGCCAGCATCTGTCACTCCGACATCCATCAGATGAAGGGCCATTGGGGGGCGCAGCACTATCCCCAGGTGCCGGGCCATGAAATCGTGGGTGTTGTCGCGGCGGTTGGCAAGAATGTTACCCAATTCAAGGTCGGCGACCGGGCCGGGGTCGGCTGCATGGTGGACAGTAACCCGGAGTGTGAGAGTTTCAAGCAGGGCGAGGAGCAGTACTGCCCTGAAACCACCTTTACCTATGGTTTTCCTGAAGCGAGTTCACCGACGGGAATCTCACAGGGGGGTTACTCGACCAATATCGTTGTCAAGGAGCACTTCGTAGTCCACATTCCGGACACGCTGAGTTTTCAGGAGGCCGCGCCGCTGCTGTGCGCCGGTATCACCACCTATTCACCGCTCATGAAATTCGATCTCAAGAAGGGGGACAAGGTGGGGGTTGCCGGGATCGGCGGACTGGGACATATGGCGATCAAGCTGGCCGTCTCCAAAGGCGCGGAGGTTTACGCCTTCACTACCTCGCCGGACAAGGTCGAAGATATTCTCGCCTTTGGCGCCAAGGAGGCCATTGTGGTGGACGATCTCAAAAAGCTCGCGCCCTACAGTGGGAAGCTGGATTACATGATTTCAACCATTCCCTATCAGTATGAGGTCGCCGCCTATGCGGCGGTGGTAAAACCCTACGGAACCTTCACTCAGGTCGGTATGCCCGAGGGGTTTGAGCTGACCCTGAACAACCTGGGGCTGTCTTATTCTCGTGTCAATTTCAACGCCTCGTTGATCGGCGGCATGAAAGAGACCCAGGATGTGGTCGACTACTGCGCGAGCCACAAAGTGCTGCCCAAGATCCAGATCATCAAGGCGGATCAGATCAACGAAGCCTGGGAGAATGTGGTGAACAAAAACGCCCGTTACCGTTACGTGATCGACGCGGCGACCTTCTGATCCGCGGAGCCGGTAGACCGAACATCGCCAAGGCGGCCATTTCAGTGAAAATCCTGATCATTATCACCCTCCTGTCCGGCCTGTTGATGGCCGGCGGATGGGTCTATCTGCAACATCCGAAGTTTGGGCCGGTTATCGATGCAACCGGTTTTATGGGTGAGTCGGGTTCTTCCCGATACGTCGCGGGGCAGTTTCAGAATATGGAGCCTACCCAGGTACTGGTCGGGGACAACACCACGGTGTCGATAATCCTCAAGGGCCTGTTGCAGAAAAGAGCGGAAAATCTGCAACCCGATATTCGGGTTCCGGTGCAAAAGACCGACCTGAAGGCCCTGGATCCAAACCGAGATCTGGTCGTCTGGCTGGGCCACTCCTCTTACTTTGTGCAACTCGGCGGGCGGCGCATGCTGATCGATCCGGTGTTCAGCCAGTACGCCGCTCCGGTTTCGCTGGTCGTTGAAGCCTTCGCGGGAACCCGTATCTATTCCGCCGAGGATATGCCGGATATCGATTATCTGCTGATCACCCACGATCACTGGGACCATCTGGACTATCCGACCCTTTTGGCATTGCGTGACAAGGTCCGGCATGTGGTCTGCGGGCTTGGTGTCGATCAGTATTTTCTGCACTGGGGTTATGCCAGTGACAAGGTGCATGGGATCGATTGGTTCACGGCCTTGACGCTGGATAGGGGCTTGACGATTCATCTCCTTCCGGCGCGTCACTATTCCGGACGTCTGTTATCGAAGAACCAGACCCTGTGGGCCGCCTTCGCCCTGGAAACACCCAACCGGCGGCTCTTTTTTGGCGGCGACAGCGGTTACGGCAAACACGTCGCAAACATCGCTGAGCGGTTCGAGGGGTTTGATCTGGCGGTGCTGGACATGGGGCAGTACGACGGGCGGTGGCGTGATATTCATATGACCCCGGAACAGGCCGCTCAAGCCGCGGAAGCGCTCCATGCCCGGGTGCTGCTACCGGCGCATATCGGCAAGTTCGCCATGGCGAACCACGCCTGGGATGAGCCGTTCGAACGCATTGTCGAGGCGAGCGAAGGAAAGCCCTATCGGTTGGCAACCCCAAGGATCGGCGAGCCTCTTGATCTGAGCGCTGAACAGCCGGTCTTTGACTACTGGTGGCGACAGATGAAGGGGCAAAAAGAGTGACGCACCCCATGGACGGGGGGCTTTTCCCCGGTATCCCATCAGGCTGAGCGGCCGGTGAGGCATGAAAACGGGTTGTTCGGCACGATATTCATGGGGCAGAATGTGCGGCATAACTCACCTATGAAACAACGAATATCCATGACCCTTGTACGGCAGTACGCAGCGGGTTATTCACTCGATTCCTGACAGCAGAGCCTCGCCATGAACAATCTCCCATACCTTCTCAGAATGTTATTGCCAGCAATTATGCTATTTACCGCTTCCCTGGCGGTTGCGAACGACGCGCTGCATCTGCAGAAGGTTGGCGAGGGTATCTATGCTGTGGTGGGGCCGTTCGGTAACCGTTCGCCCGAGAACCTGGGTAACAATGCGACCTTCGGGGTTGTAGTGACCGATGAAGGCGTGGTGCTGATCGATCCCGGTGGCAGCTACCAGGGTGCCGAGGCGATCGAAGCGCTGGTTCGGCAGGTCACCGATAAGCCGGTGAAGATCGTCATCAACAGCGGTGGGCAGGACCACCGCTGGTTGGGTAACGGCTATTTCAAGGCGCGGGGGGCGCGCATCATCGCCAGCGCGGCCGCGGACGCTGACCACCGGGAACGCCTGCAGGACCAGTTGTTCATGTTGGATAACCTAGTGGGCAAGGAGGGCATGAAAGGCACTGAGCCGGTGTATGCCGACGAGACCTTTGAGGATTCCATGACGATCAGCCTCGGCGGCATGTCCTTCGAACTACTCCGGGTGGGTCCCGCGCATACGCCGGGTGACAGCCTGATCTGGCTGCCGCGACAACGGGTCGTGTTCAGCGGTGATGTGGCCTACGTCGGGCGTATGCTCGGGGTGATGGGGCATTCCAACAGCATGCATTGGATCGAGGCCTTCGAGACCCTGGCAGCCCTGGAGCCGCTGACCGTTATACCCGGGCACGGAGCGCCGACCGATCTCGCCCGTGCCCGCAGTGATACCCTTGATTATCTCAAGTTTCTTCGCGAGTCCGTCGGGACCTTCATGGAGGAGGGCGGCGATATCACCCGGATTGGCACACTGGATCAGTCCCGCTTTTCCTATCTGGTGGACTATAAGACACTCAAGGGGCGAAATGCCCAGCAGGTGTTTCAGGAGATGGAGTGGGAGTGAAAAAAAATAGTTTTGAGTTTTAAGTTTTTAGTTTTGAGTTGATGCGCCGTTTGCAAACCTGAGGATGGCATCCGGAA
Organism: Candidatus Thiodiazotropha sp.; assembly: GCA_050291245.1. GTDB lineage: Bacteria > Pseudomonadota > Gammaproteobacteria > Chromatiales > Chromatiaceae > Thiodiazotropha. Next base: position 125,879 of record JBNKJP010000064.1, read on the forward strand.
TCTCACACCATTCGGCATTCTGGATCCCGGCATACGCCGGGATGACGGTGGTTTTTCAACTCATTCCCACGCTTCGCGTGGGAATGCCTACTAAGCCTGTTGTGACGATCAGCCTTGCTGAGTGATCCGTACCCTGGACTGCATTTCCACGCGGAGCGTGGGAACGAGAATTAAAAATCATCCAGTGTTCCGAGAAAAAACGGTTAGGTAGAGCTATCTAGACACCCAGAGAGCTATCTAGACACCCAGTGCGCCGAGCAAAATCGGCAAGAGGTCGGAGGTGAAAGCCCTTTACCTGGAAAGGCGTAGCGAACCACCGGGGTCCCGAGTCGTGAGACGTTGACCGCGAGGTCAGCGAGCTGCCCGCACCGAGTTACCCGGACTCCCTGACGGTCGGACACCCAAGCTAAGAGTAGCAGCTTCGTAGTGAAAAACGATAGGAAAAACGATGACTGTCCCGAGTTATGTTTCGAGTTATGTTTATTGTATTGCTTGAATTATTCCATAACTCTCTTCGCAGAAATTAACGCGTAGATCAACTTGGGTGGGTTTAACGAGGACAATAATTCGCGGGCTTGCGGCCATTTTTTACGGCATTGATTTCCGCCAGCAGTGCGCGGTTGATAGGATCGTTTGGGGCTAATTCTAATGCACGTTTCACCGCATCGTGAGCACGATCCAACTGCCCGTCTGCAAGTAGGGCGAGTCCTAAATTGGCAACGAGTCCAGCGTCGTTTGAGTCGGACATTTTCGCCGCCTCGGCTGCCTGAACAGCTTCTTCCGTCTTACCGACACATATGCACTCGATCATGTATTCGCGTGCTACATCTTTGTGATATGAGTTGATCTCGTGTGCGCGTTTAAATGCGTCGTATGCTGAGGAATGTTTGCCTACTGCCTGATATCCCTTCCCGATCTGCCAAAGAGCAGGCCAGTTTTGGGGATTGGCCTTGACTGCAATCCCCAGAAGCCGTATTCCTTCGGTAATGTCCGCCCTCCCTTTAGCCGTTCTTGGGTCAGCCGCACTTCGGTCGTCAAGGACAAAGTATGGCGCAAGCAAGTCGCTTCCTCGTTGGTAGGCATATTCCGCCTGTTCGATCGATGTATCTCCGAAAACTGGGCACGATGCTAGGACAACAACCAAAATAGCGATGAACAATTGAACCATTATTTTCCACCTCATATTCAAGCTCACTTGATGATTGAGAAAATTTCTTGAACCGAGTTTAAGCCTGGTGCGACTACACCCCTGAAACCACTAAACACCCATTGGAGGGAAATCACATGAATACAACACAGATAGTAACCACTCGCTTTGCGTCCATCGTGCTGGCGGCAACCCTGGGTTATTCTGGTCTGGTCTCGGCCAATTGCGCGGATAATGCCATTGATGTCTGTAACGCCAAGCATCCCAACCCCAACAAAAGCGATCACGCTTATGAACTGTACGAGCTTTGCATCAATGCGCAGTTGAGCCAGCAGTGCCATAACGCCGCGGATACTGGCACATCGGCCGTCGCCGATTTCACAAGCGTTAAAAGGCCGGTACTGCCAGCCCGTGCTATCCGACGTTAAGAGGTAGCAGGCGTTGGGAACGCCTGCTGCTCCTGTGCCCAAACAGAATTAAGCCAGTTTCTGCTAGGAAACTGGCTTTTTGTGGCGTCGTATGTCAGTTTTCATTCATATAGTACCACCACGATTTCACAGATAGCCATGCAGATACCCATGTTAACCCTATCGTTGCATACAAGCTATGTAGCTATGTAGACACCCATGTTAAATCTGTTGAGGTAGACCTTATGAGTGAGTCTCTTAGTATGGGTGTCTGAATAGAATGCAGTTTCATCTACTTTTAGCCCGGCAATCAAAGTCGGTCTACCGCAATGATTCCTACCCCGGCATCGCCCACCGCACCACGCAGGTGGACCGTGTAGGTTCCAGGCTTCAACTCCCTGAGAATTGCGGCCTCCTTATCATGTTCGGGAGCAATGTCGAGGTTTGCGATCTCCTGAGCCCGAGCACTGTTTTTCCAATCATTGTTACTGGCAATGATAGTATTGCCTGAAAACAGCGTGATATTGGGATCGCCGAGCGCGTTGCTCACGCCCTGATCTTTCAATTGGGGACCCAAACCACGAATAAGCACCTTCACCGGTGTGTCGCCTTCAATTACGAATCCGCCAATAGTGATTTCCTCGCCCTTGTCGACAAATGCACGACCAGAGATATTCACCTGCAGCGAATTGGTTGGCGCTTGATTGTCCGCATCCACGCCGATGATGCCCACACCGGTGTCCCCGGGTTTACCTTTGAGGTGAACGGTGTAGACGCCAGGGTCGAGGCGCACCCGCAAGGCGGACTCACTGGGGTGTTCAAGTCCAATACCAGCTGATTCGATCTTATCGGCGCCCTCGGTGGATTGCCAATCGTCGTTATGGGCAATCAACTGGTCTCCCGAAAAGAGATAGATATGGGGATCATTAAGTGGCGATTGCACACCCTTTTCCGCAAGACTGGGGCCGATACCCCGAAGAATAACCGTTTCGGGTGATTGACCTTCAATGATAAAGCCACCAATGAGGATATCCGAGCCCTCTCCAACATATGATCGGGTCGAGAAATTTACGATCGAACCAGGATTAGAAGAAAGGTTCCAGTCAACTCCGGAATTATAGACCTTATCAACATCACCATCTCCATCAAAATCAATATCGAGAGAATTACCGTGAATTTGAGTTAAGCTAACTGCATCAGGTTCTAATGTCTGAGGGCCAGTAAATACAAACGGATCTTGTTGCTCGAAAAGTAGTACGGGTTGATTGTCCGCGCTGTCCGGGTAATAGAATTGAAGTGCGATATCCAACTTGCCATCACTGTTGGCATCCAAGAATTCCAGGCGCTCGGATGCGCCGTAGTTTATTTCTGTACCTTGATAGATTACTCGTTGTTCAAAGAAATTAAAATCACGTTTTATTAGCAATATCAATTTGAACTCTTGGAAGTCATTCTGATAAACCACCAACATCTCCTGCTGCCCGTCGTTATCAAGATCTGCAAACACCTCCTTGCTTCTTGAAATGGAATTTGCATTCGGAATTCCGCAAAAGTCAGGATCCGTCCAGACTGGAAAGTTTGTAATTGTTACTGGATCTTCAAACTGATTGGGCAGATCACCAATTCTTTCATAGAACAGGATTTGATCTTGAGCGTGATAAACCAACAGATCCATATCTCCATCCGTATCAAAATCAGTGACCCAGACTGCATCCTGACTATCCAGCAACACAGAATGATAAGGATTGGAATACTGCGTTACGTCTTCTTTGTTTGAATGTTCAAAATAACTTAGTCGACTCGGCAATTGGCGCGCCATCAGCAAGTCAAGATCACCATCTGAGTCGAAGTCAAATATCACCGGATAGTCATAACTTGTTACTGGATGATTAACACCAGGAAAAGGGTAACCAAACGAAGCGCTGAAATAGTCGTAAAATTGATCCGGTAATGTCTCATGATAGGTTGCTAAGACAGCATTAACATCATCATTCCTAGGCGAGAACATGGGCACCTCAGGCGTACCTGTGTTTTCATAGAATTCCCCAGAATTTTCTCCATATTTCGAATTGGAGACAAAGACATCCAAATCACCATCACCATCTACATCGACAAACCGGGTATATGTATCACCAACAAAAATTGCCTCGCCATTAAACACATCCCCAGAAATTAATACGCCGCCATTATTAATATCGTATTCTTTCTCGATAACTATCAGGGTATTGATTCCATCATTGTTCAAATCGACAAGAGAAGCCTTTGCGTACAACGCATAAGGATACCACCCATTATATAATGATACATTGAGTCTCACTGGAATATTTTGATAAATCAGGTCGCTCCATGAACTGGTTTGGTCAAGCAATTTATCAAGAGGGCCTGCGATAATGTTTTGATAGATTACATTCTGATCGGTCCGCGTTAAAAACTGTAGATATTGCTGTCCTCCTATCGATGTAACAGCAGGTCCGGCCACAATCCTGTCAACCACCTCATTTGGAATTGAGAATGCCTGTGTACTGGAGCGTCCCAGGGAAATTGCGGCACTGTCCGAAGAAAACACAAACACCCCCAAAGCCCCCAAAGATATGATCGACTTCTTTATCCCTTGCGACAATTTGCTTCTTTGCATTGAGAAAATATTGTCCATAACCACCTATACCTGCACTGGTATCAATAAACTGCCCCAAATCATTGCATAGCTACCTGAAGCTGAAGCTACCAAGCAAGCTACCTGGACACCCAAGCTAACTGTTGCATCAAGCGAGTAAATCTGTCAACCCCCAGTTCATAACTATTGATGCTTTAGATATCAAGGAGCGATATCATGCCCAAGCCCAGGAAGGCCCTCATTTCCCTAGAAGACACCCCTTACTATCACTGTGTCAGTCGGTGCGTCCGTCGTGCCTTTCTGTGTGGCGACGACCCTCTTAGCGGGCAAAGTTATGAGCATCGTCGCCAGTGGATACTCGATAAGCTCGTTGAACTGAGCCAGTGTTTCGCGATTGATTGTGCAGGATACGCATTACTATCAAATCACTATCACTTGGTATTATGTGTGGATCGCGAGATCGCTCTGCACTGGAACACAAACGAGGTGATCGAGCGCTGGCAGCGGCTTTTCAAAGGCCCGCTGCTTGCGGAGCGGTTTATGTCTGAACAGCCGCTTTCCAGGGCCGAACGGAATCTTCTCGATAAACTCGTGGAAGAATGGCGTAGGCGTCTCATGGACATCAGCTGGTTCATGCGTTGCCTGAATGAATTTGTTGCACGCAAGGCCAATCAGGAGGATCAGTGTACGGGACGATTTTGGGAAGGCCGCTTTAAGTCTCAGGCGCTATTGGATGAGAAGGCCCTGGCAGCGTGTCTCGCTTACGTGGATTTGAATCCAATACGCGCCAAGATGGCTGAAACGCCGGAAACCTCGCAATATACCTCCGGTTACGAGCGCATCGTGTCGCTCAGCCACACTCAAGAAGAAACCACATCAAATCCCGAATCAAAACAACCCGGTAACCTACTTCCCTTTGTGGGAAATCCACGAAAAGACATGCCCAAAGGACTCCCTTTCAGGCTCACAGATTATTTGGAACTACTCGACTGGACTGGGCGCATCATTCGTGAGGACAAACGAGGCCATATCCCACAGGATCTACCCCCAATTCTGGAGCGCTTACAGATCGATCCCAAACATTGGCTGTTCATG
>JBNKJP010000065.1:0-13612 GCA_050291245.1 Candidatus Thiodiazotropha sp.
GATCTTTTTCCCACTGTTCAATGCGTGTGGCCAACATCGCTTTTACCTCGTTGAAGTTTTCGATCTCTCTGGGATCGAGTTGGAATTTCCTGTGGGGCGCCATCACATGGGTGATCCACACCCCCAAAGCCCGCCTGAGTGCGCTCATATGAGGCGGAACCGATTGACCTAACTCCTTGAGTGCCGACATAAACTCTTGGGGCTCTCGCGCATTTTCAAGGCGCATGACAAACCCACTCAAGGAGCCGGGTTTACCCTTAGGATACTGACTCTCGTCGATCAAATAGTAGCGCATTCCCGGCTGGTAGGGCCACAGGGGTGAGTTGGGGGGCAGCGCAATAAGCTGCTTGAGTTCAGTAGCCGCCCGCCAGGGTGTGTCGCCGTTGTAAAGCACCAACGGAAAAAGCGGAGGTAAACGCCTGTCAACTAAGGTTTTCTCCTCACGAACCAGTTGTTCGTAGAGCAGACGCGCATAGGTACCGATGCGTAGCGCCATCCAGTGATCTTCCCGGGATTGAAACTCCAGCAACAGGAACAGATAGATCGCCCGCTCCCGAGCCTCGAGAAAGGGAATTCGCATAATAATGTCACCATCACGACGAGCCAGGGATTCGGCATGGAATTTCGCATTAATCCGCTCCATGCCGGAAAAATCCAACTGTTCCACCCAGGGTTCCTGAACGAAATTGCGCAGTAGATCCTCAACCAGTACAGGTTCGGAAAAAAGGAGATGATAAGCACGATCGTGTTTTGGGTGCATGGTGGCTCGATCCTTCGAGGTGTGTGATGCCTGTGACGGCGAAATCCCTATGGTCTGTTCCCACCTTTTTATACTGTCACAATATAATGTGACATGCTAATTTTACATTTCAGCAAAGGGTTTTCGGCGGCAACGCAACAACACCTCTAAAATCGAACATACGGAACCGATTCTATTCTGGCATGCAGGCATGGAACGCATTTTTCTCCCGATACTCTTGCTGTTATCCGTCTTTGCACAGCCCGCTTCTGGCCGGGACAGTGATCTTCTCATACTCTACCCGGATACCTCCGGGCCTTATCAACAAGTCTATGAACAGATCATTGAAGGGATAAGGTCATCAACTCAGGATCACCTGAACACCCTGGCCCTGGGCAAAGACTATGATCCCGACACGCTCCAGCATTGGCTGGATAGTAATGACCACTCCGCGCACATGCTGGTCGCCTTAGGGACTCACGCACTCGAAGCTGTCGGCGATTTAGACCCCAAACTCCCGCTCATTGCCGGAGCCCTGGACATTTTACCCGGCAAAGACCCTATCCCTGGCGTGAGTATTCACATCCATCCCGCCGATTATCTTGAGCACCTGCGCCTGCTCTCGCCACAGAGCACAAATATCATCGTGTTCTACAACGAACAGGACAAAGCACTCGCGCCGTTGATTGTTAGCGAAGCGCGCAGTCGGGATATCTCCGTTACTGCGATACCCGTGCATGACGCCTCAGACGCCATTCGAAAAATCACAACTGCCCTTAAGGCATCTGACCCGGCTAACACCGCCATCTGGTTTACCCGCAATGTCATCGAACTCAATACCGAGCTGCTTTACCCCTATATCCTGGAGGAGTCATGGAATCGGCGCATTCCGGTCTTTTCAGGAATCGTCAGTCATACGAAGCGGGGATTTCTCTTTTCGCTGTATCCGGATTTTCAAGGCATGGGGGAAGCGCTGGGACGCCTCGTGGAGGCGCGTGCGCAGGGGAGTACTGCTCCCAACACCGCCTTTTGCCCGGCGGTGAAATTTGCCCTGAACATCAGGACCGTACAACACCTGGGTTTAACGCCGGATGACACAACCCTGAAACAAGTCGACCTTACCTTTCCCGCCTGGCAAACCACCGATTAGAGAACAGTAACATGCTTATCGGAGCCGAAAACAGAAGCATCAAACAGGTACTGACCTTTATATTTCTGATTGCGGTGCTGCTTCTTGCACTGCTGGTGGCCATGATGGCGGCTCGGCAGGTGTTCGATTATCTGAAACAGGACGCGATAACGGATACCTGTCAGATCGCTGAACGCTTAGCCAAGGACAGCCGTTTGGCGCTCGTCCAAATGGCGCCCGAGAATGTGATGCCATCGGTGCGGATGGCTTTGGATTACCCGAATATCGAAGATATCGTTGTGTTTGAGAAGCGAGGCACTCCACTACTCGGAACACTGCCAAAGGATGTAAGCTTCGCTGAAATCGCCAGGGATGACTTCGACAAAACAACACCCCGTTTTCTGAAAGAGACCTCGGACACCATTTTCATAGTATCCCCTGTGTTTATCGTAACTACGGAGCAATTCGGAACAATCCGCGAATTCACAACCACGACAACCAGTTTCCAAAACCCAAGCCACCGCGACCTTATCGGGTATGTGCTGATATCACTGAGCAAAGCCGAACTCTATAAAGCCCGAGAACAGATCTGGCACGAAAGCCTTTTTGTCACCGCCCTGATCACAGGCGTTTTTCTCATTGTACTATTGCGGGCACTCAACATAATCACAACACCCATTGGAGTTCTTGCGCGTTTCATGACCCACCCGGACACCGCACGGCACTACCGAAGTGCACCGGTTAAAGGGCCCAGGGAGATTCGCGAAATATCCGCGTCATTTAATTCGCTCATGGGAGATCTTGAACGCTCGAACAATGATTTGCACCTGAGTTACGAGAAGCTCGAGGCCCGGGTATTGGAGCGAACCCATGATCTCAAACAGGCGCGTGATGAGGCACATAAACTTAACGAGGAAAACCGAGCGCTGATCGGCAACATGCACAGCGCCGTGGAAGATGAGCGCAAATACATTGCGCGGGAACTCCATGATCATCTCAACGCGGAGCTGGTTTTTATCAAATTGAAGCTCAGGTTGCTCAAGACGTCCGGTAAGAAACAGACTGTCGGCAAGAGTGAACCCGAGGCATCACTGGATGAATTGATTGAGCGGGTTTCTCACGTATACGACGCTTCACGCAACATGGTAAAAATGCTTCGCCCCGAAGTCATGGACAGCCTTGGGTTGATCGGCGCGATTGAAGAGAGAATCGATAGGGTCGCCACTTCGCAACCGGACTGCCAAATTTCATTTGAACATGAAGGGGACTTTTCTGAACTCGATTATCCTGTATCCATCGCGATCTTCCGCATTGTTCAGGAATCACTGTCCAATATTGGAAAGCACGCTGAGGCGACGGAAATACGCATCAATCTGCAACTCAAATGTGAGCGATATCCGGCAGGACTCCGGCTTTGCGTCAGCGACAACGGCAAGGGATTTGACATGGAGGAGATCTCTCACACGGGCATCGGCCTTATCAGTATGCGAGAACGGGTCTATGCATTAAACGGCCAATTAAAGATCGTGACGACACCCGACGAAGGCACCCAAATTATCGTACGTATACCATTTCCGAAAACCACGCAAAGCACAAGAAATATAAACGCAACGCCCAACCATACCACATCAGAAAACTGACGCCTGGATGCGCTCACTTATTCAGGCCGATACGGTTCGACTGGCAGCCCAAGCGCGTAGATAGGCAATCTTCTCCGCCATTAACACGGAAAGTGGTTTGGTGCGTGCCACCTCGGCACTGATATGTTCGGTGGTAAGACTCTCCTGAGCTGCGTGCGAGGCGTAAAGAGCGGAGACTACGGCCTGCTCGATCTCGGCACCGGCAAAACCTTCACTGGCGGCCTGGAGCTTATCCAGATCAAATTGTTCGGTCTCATAGCCCCGCTTGGCAAGATGGATGCGGAATATTTCCCGCCTGACCTCCGCATCCGGCAGGTCGACGAAAAAGATCTCATCGAAGCGGCCTTTGCGCAGAAGTTCCGGCGGCAGCATCTCGATGTCGTTGGCGGTGGCCACGAGGAACACCCGGGAGGTTCGTTCCGCCATCCAGGTCAGCAGGGTGCCGAGGATGCGTTTGGAGGGACCGCCCTCGTCGTCTCCGGACAATCCCTTCTCAATCTCGTCGATCCAGAGTACGCAGGGCGACATGGTTTCCGCGGTGTCCAACGAATCCCGCAGATTGCGCTCGGTTTCGCCGTAGTATTTGTTGTAAAGCGCGCCGAAATCCAGGCGCAACAAAGGGATACCCCAGCTGCCGGCGACCGATTTTGCCGCCAGGCTCTTGCCCCCGCCCTGTACCCCGAGCAGTAGAATCCCCTTGGGCGGGTCGAGACCGGCGGGCGCCTGGGCGGAGAGAAAGATATCCCGGCGTTGTTCGAGCCACTGTTTCATGTGCGTCAACCCGGCCACCTGGCCGAATTTCGCCGTATCGAGTTCGAGAGAGAGAACCCCCTGAGGGTCGAGCAACTGGTACTTGGTCTTCGCCAGTTCGTTGAGATCCTCTTCGGTCAGCATGCCGTCGTCGTAGATGGCGGTGCGAATCAGTTGCCGGGCATCGCTCAGGGTCAGGCCGGAGAGGTTGGTGATCAGTGCATCGATAATCTCCTGCCGGGCTTTGACGCGACGCTGGTGTTGGCGCCCCCAGGCCTGACTCTCGTCCTGCAACAGCTGTTCGAGTTCCGCCCGGTCCGGCAGGGAGAGTGCGAATTGAGCGGATACGGCCCGCAGCTCGTCGGGAATTTCGGCGGCATGGCTGACCAGTACCAGGGTCTGCCCGGGTTTGTCCAGGGCGATCTCCTTGAGTTGGCGCAGGGTCAGCGGGTCGTCGAGCCAGTGGTGGATATCCATCATCAGGTAGATCGACGGCGGGGTGCGGGCGGCAATCTCCGCCAGGACTTTGCCGGGTTCCATCGTTGCGGGATGGTTCAGGGGCTCCTGGGAGAGGCTTCTGAGTCCGCTGGCGACCGACCAGCGCAGCAACCGCCTGCCCAGGCGAGTGGCGAGCCGTTGAAACAGGGCCTCTACCCGCCGTTCGTCCCTGCTTTCGACGAACAGCAGGTTTTTTCCGGCGCTGATCAGCAATTCCAGGTCTGTTAAGTCACTCATTCCGTGGGACGTTTGTTTGTGTTGTCGGGTGCAATTACAATAGCACTTCAATCTAACTTGTACCCTGTGTCGGTTCAACCTGAATCAGTTTTGAGCGGTATCGGGGCGTCAGGCACCATTTCAGGGAAAATGAAATGAAAAAACTGCTGTTGTTTCTGATTCTCTCCATGCTCTCGTGCCTTGAGTTGATGGCGGCCCCGTCGACAGTGCGCTTCGAAGCGATGAAAAACGAACTGGCCGGCACGACGGTGCGCGACTACAAGCCTGGCAAGTCGATCAAGGTGCCGGTGATTACCTGGGGTGGAGATATCGCTACCATCCTTGCCAACGGAGACGCCAAACGGACCCGCAAGGGGAGTATTTTCGCCGCTGCGGGTCTCGATCTGGAGTTGGTGCGGGAGGACGTTTTCAGTCGCCAGGTCGCCTCCTATATGAAGGGTGAGACACCCTATCTGCGGGGTACCCTGGGTATGATCAATATGGCCGGCGAGTTACTCGCGGCGGACCCCCGTACCAAGCCTGTAGTGATCTACCAGCTGACCTGGTCGGCCGGAGGTGATGCCCTTGCGGTCAACAGCAAAATTCGCACCGCCGCCGATCTCAAGGGTAAAACCATCGGCGCGCAGGCCTACGGCCCCCATGTCTACTACCTGAGCCGCTTGTTGGCCGACGCCGGTTTGAGTCTGAAGGACGTCACCTTGAAGTGGTACCCGGATCTCACGGGCACGGACAACACCCCGATGGCGGCCATGCAGGCAGGGCAGGTCGATGCGGCCTTTGTGATCACACCGGATGCCATGCTCCTGACCTCGGGCGGTACGGTAGGCACCGGCGCGGAGGGCTCGGTACGCGGTGCGCGTATTCTGCTGTCCACGCGAACCGCCAATCGGGTGATTTCCGATGTCTATGTGGTGCGCAGCGACTATCTGAAAAATAACCGCTCCCAAGTGGAAGCCTTCGTCAAAGGTCTGTTGCAGGGTGCGGAAAAGCTGCGCCAGATCGCCGGGTCAAAAGGGGGCAGTGCCTACAAAAAGACCTTTACCGCCGCGGCCGAGCTATTGCTCGACAGCCCCCTGGCGGTTGCGGACGCCGAAGGGCTCTACGGGGATTGCGAGTTTGTCGGTTGGCAGGGCAATGTGGATTTTTTCAACAATCCCAACTTTCCCCGATCCCAGCAGCATCTCACCGGGGAGATCCAGGGGAGTCTGAAAACCCTCGGATTGTTGGCCCGTCCAACCCCGCTGGCTCAGGCCGGGTGGGACTACAACCCACTGAAACAAGGGCTGAAATATGCCCAGCGTAGTGAATCACCCCGCTTCGATACCAACCAGGTAACCTCTGTTATCGCCAGAAAGCAACAACAGGGAACCCTGCAGGAAGGGGAGTTGTTCTCCTTCGAGATCTTCTTCGAACCGAATCAGAACACCTTCAGTGCCGATCTCTATCAGGGTTCTTTCGATAAGGTGATCGAGTTTTCGTCCACCTATGGCGGCGCCCTGATAACGGTTGAGGGCAACAGCGACCCCCTGGGCTATCTGCGCAAGAAGAAGGATGGCGAGACATCCGTGGTGCTAGGGCGGGTGAAACAGGCGGCGAAGAATCTCAGTCTTTCCCGCGCCATGTCGGTTCGCGACAGCATTACCCAATACGCGACGCAGAAGGGGATTACCCTGGACCCGAGTCAGTTCGCCGTGGTCGGACACGGGATATCGAAACCGAAGAACGGTATCTGTGGCCAGGATCCTTGCGCCCCCCGCACCGAGAAGGAGTGGCGGGACAACATGCGGGTGGAGTTCCGCATCCTGCAGGTTGAAGCGGAGTCTGCCGTATTCAACCCGCTTTAATCGAGCGCTTCCTCAATATAGGACAAGCCAATGGCAGGCAAGAAAAAGACAGGTAACTGGGCGGCGATCGTAATACTCATCATCGGTTTTGTCCTATACAGAACATTATTCGAAAATGGCGGAACGCCCCCTCAATCGACCTCTTCTCCCCCATCCGCCACAACACCCGGGGACCCTTCGTCCACCTACGGGATGAACGGGATTCGTAGTGACTGGCCTGACATGAGCGAAGGGGCGGTCAGCGGCACTCAGGATAAACTGGCCAAGAACTACTATGTCATCCTGGACGACTCGGGCAGCATGAAGAGCAGCATCTGTGCTACCGGCCACGGCTCCCGCTTGCGTGCCGCCATCGATGCGCTGGCGGCTTTCTCCGAGGGCCTGCCACCCCAGGCGAACCTGGGTGTGATGAGTTTCGACGGCGGTCGATTTACCGAGCAGTTGCCGCTCGGCCAGTGGGACAGCAAGGAGATACGCGGCCTGTCCAGGCGGGTAGGCTCGGGGGGCAGCACGCCCCTGGCGTCGGCCATCACCCGAGGTTATCAGGCGCTGCGCAGACAGGGGGCATTGCAGGTCGGTTATGGCGAGTACCATCTGGTGGTGATCACCGATGGGGAGGCCAGCAGTGGCGAGTATCCGGATACCATTATCGATCAGATTCTCAACGAGTCCCCGGTTGACATTCATACCATCGGTTTCTGCATCGGGCCGGATCATGTGCTGAATCAGCCGAACAGGCTCTCCTACCAGGCAGCGGATAATGTAGAGGCGTTGCGCCGAGGGTTGCAGGACGTTTTGGCCGAGGCGCCGGCATTCACCGTGTCCAGTTTCCAGTGACACCCCCCCATGAGTAGGCACCTCAAGATCTTTACCGCCCTGTTGCTTCTCGGGGTGGGGGTTATTCTGGCCCTGTGGCTGTTGCTGCCCTACTGGACCGAATCGAAACAGCGCGCCACCTCGGATGCCGCCACGACCCGGGGCGTACTGCGCATCGGTGTGGACAACTGGATCGGCTACTTCCCCCTCTGCTCACCGGAGATGCGGCGCAATCTGCGCGGTCACGGTTACACACTTCAGTGTATCGACGACGCCGCGAACTACCCGGCAAGGGTTGAAAAACTGGCCCGGGGCGAGCTCGATTTCGCGGTCGCTACCGTCGACTCCTGGTTGCTCAATGGGGTCAAGCAGGACTACCCCGGAGTCATCGTTTCGGTTATCGATGAGTCGAAGGGCGGGGATGCGATCATCGCCCGGAGCGATCGTATCAGCGACCTCAATATGCTCTCGCCCGGTGGCGGAGTGAAGATCGCCTTCACCCCCGCATCACCCAGTGAACATCTGCTCAAATCGGTCAATGCGCACTTCGATCTCGGTCTCTATGGGCAGGGAGACACGAACTGGAAATCCCCCAGCGATGGTTCCGAAGCGGCGTTGAAACGGCTCCTTGATGAGCAGGTGGATGCCGCCGTGCTGTGGGAGCCCGATGTATCCAAAGCGCTGTCCAGGCCTGGGATGGTCAAACTGGTCGGCACCGAGGACACCGACAAGCTGATCGTCGATATTCTGCTCGCCAGCCGCCGTCTGGTCGCCCAGGATCCCCAGGCCGTGGCGGCGTTGCTCGACGCCTGGTACCAAACCCTCGAAGGCTATCTGAGCAACCGAGCGGGGCTGATCGATGCGATCCGTGAAGAGACAAATCTCGATGAGGGCCGCATCGGCAGCATGCTCGATGGGGTGGCCTGGGCGGGCCTGGCAGAAAACGGCACGCTCTGGTTCGACACCCTGCAGCGTCAGGCGATCGGCAGCGATGGTCTTATCGAGGCGATCGAGGCCGCTGCCCAGATCCTGGTGGAGAACGGTGACTTCGAGCGCTCCCCGGTGCCGGGCAACGATCCCTACCGCCTCACCAGCAAGCCGTTTATCGATCAGCTCTATCGGCGCACCTACCCCAATGGGGCCAAGGTCTCCCATGCCAACTCCCTGACCGGGCCGTTTGCGCCGCTGTCCGACCAGGCCTGGTCGCAGATGCGCCGAGTGGGCACCCTCAAAGTGGAACCCATCAGCTTCGGCCGGGGTACCGGCCTGCTCAACCTGGAGGGCAAAAAGACAGTCGATCTGATCGTCGAGCGTATCCGCCGCTACCCGAGTTTTCGCATTCTGGTCGCCGGCCACACCGGGATTGCCGGGGACCCGCAGCAGAACCTCAAACTCTCCCTCTCCCGGGCGGAAGCGGTGGTGCGTTATCTCCAGGTAACCTACAAGATCGATCCGGACCGGCTGCGCGCGGTGGGCTACGGCTCCTCCCGGCCCCTGCCGAAAGCCCCGGGAGAGTCCGATCGGGCCTACTCCTATCGCCTGCCCCGGGTGGAGATCTCACTGCTGAGCGGAGGCCGATGATGGCCGGGGGCGAGTATGCCCGCAAGGGAGAGAAAAAGCGCGAGCTGCCCGACTTTTCCCGCCGTTCGATCTCCCGACAGGTGGCTGCGGTTACCGCGCAAAAGCCCTATGTGCTCTACCCCCTCGCGATCGGTCTGCTGGGCGGGTTGTCCGCCGTGTTGTTGGGAACACCCCTGCTGCCCGCGCTGATCGGAGGCGGGGTCGGTCTCGCCGCTTGGGTACTGGACAATACCCTGCGCCGCGAACATCATGCCAACGACTATGTGCGCAAACTCCATGAGATGCTCGAACGCAGGACCCAGGCATCGGTCGCCTCGCTGCAGGCGGATCTGAAACAGGTCGGCGAGACGGACGGGTTGAGTCAGTTACAGCGACTGAAACAGAAATACGAGGCCTTCGAGGATCTCCTGCGCCATAAGCTGGAGCCCTCGGAGCTGACCTTCGGCCGCTATCTGGGCATGGCGGAGCAGCTCTATCTGGGGGGGCTCGACAACCTGAATACCGTCACCCACATCCGTCGCGGTCTGAACGCTATCGACCTTGCACATATCCGGCAGCGGGTCGACCATATCATGCAGGACGGCCAGGTCGATGCCAGTGAAGCCCAGGAGATGGAGGCGCTGTCCCGCCGTCAGGCGTTGATGCTGCAACAGCGCGAACAGATAACCGCCCTGTTGTCGCAGAACGAGACGGCGATGACCAAGTTGGACGAGGTGATGGCCTCCATCGCGGCATTGAACCTGGGGGACCGGCGGGCTTCGATGGATATCGAGCAGACGATGCAGGAGCTCGAAGCACTGGCCCGTCGCAGCGCCGACTATGAGGTCAAGTCCTAGTGTACCCCGTCATAGATTCTTACAATCTGCGCGTTTGCGCTGAAGAGGAAAGCAGGCCATGAGCAAGCAGGAAAGTAAACTGGTTTTCGCGGATAAAGAGCAATTGAAGACAGAGCTCAACCTCGCCGATCCCTTTGCCACGGCGCAGGGTGTGTCCGGCGAGGTGGACAGCAAGCTTGAGGCCCAGGCGGAGGATGTGGTGGCGCGCATCATGTCCACTGATCTCAACGACAATGCGGGCCAGGAGCAGGTCAAGGCGGCGGTGGAGACCATCGGCATGAACCTGCAGCGGGAGGCGGCCCGGCGCAGCGCCATGCTGAAACAGCCCCTGACCAAAATGATGAACGACAGCGAAGAGGGCAGCACCGTGGCGAAATCCCTCATCGATCTGAAGATGCAGGTGGAGGATCTCGATCCGGCGCAGATCAACCTGGAAGCGGGCTGGGTAACCCGGGTGCTCGGTTACATTCCCGGAGTGGGAACCCCGGTGAAACGCTACTTTTCCCGTTTCGAGAGCGCATCGACCAGCATCGACGCCATCATCAACTCCCTGGAAGGGGGGCGGGAACAGCTCAAACGGGATAATGTGACCCTCACCGCCGATCAGCAGGCGATGCGGGACCTGACCCACAAACTGGACCGCACCATCCAACTCGCCCAATTGATCGACCGTCAGCTGCAGGGCCGGCTGGACACCGAGATCCTGCAGGAGGATCCGCGCCACAAGTTTATCGCCGAGGAGGTACTCTTTCCCCTGCGCCAGCGTGTCCAGGATCTGCAGCAACAGCTGCTGGTCAATCAGCAGGGTTACCTCACCACCGAGATGATCGTGCGCAACAACAAGGAGTTGATGCGGGGCGTCAACCGGGCGCTCAATACCACGGTCAGCGCCCTGCAGGTCGGCGCCACGCTGGCCATGGCGCTGGCCAACCAGCGCATCGTGCTGGAGAAGGTGGAGGCGATCAATACCACCACCGAGAGTCTTATCGCCTCCACGGCCGAGCGACTGAAAACCCAGGGGGCGCAGATTCAGAAACAGGCCTCCAGCTCCCAGATCAAAGTCGAGGTGCTGAAGCAGGCTTTCGCCGATATCAAGGCGGCCCTGGACGACATCAGCAGCTACCGCCAGAAGGCGCTGCCCGAGATGGCGGCCAATATCCTGGAAATGGATAAACTGTCGAAGGAGTCTGAGGAACAGATCCGTAAAATCGAAAACGCGGAAGAGACCATGGGCGACTTCCCATTGGAGATCATTGATTAGGAGAGCGTAATGATTAAGAGATGGATTTACCCGCTGCTGTGCATGCTGTTGCTGCTGCCCCTGTCCCTCAGCGCCAAGGAGAGTTTTCGCGTCGCCTGGTCGCACTACACCGGCTGGGAGCCCTGGGGCTACGCCCAGGAGGCCGGTATTCTGCAGAAGTGGGCGGACAAGTACGACATCGACATCGAGCTGACCCTTGTCAACGACTATATCGAATCGATCAACCTCTATACCGCAGGCAAGTTCGACGCCTGCGCCATGACCAACATGGACGCCCTGACCATTCCGGCCGTGGGCGGTGTCGACAGCGAGGCGGTGATCGTCGGCGATTTCTCCAACGGCAACGACGGTATCGTGATGAAGCACGGCAGCAACGTCGCCGATCTCAAGGGCCGCACCGTCAATCTGGTCGAACTCTCGGTCTCCCACTACCTGCTGGCGCGTGCCCTCGATATGAACGGTCTCTCGGAGCGGGACGTCAACCTGATCAACACCAGCGACGCCGACATTGCTGCCCTCTTCGTTTCTGACGAAAACGGTGCCGCCGTTACCTGGAATCCGCCGTTGATGCAGGCACGCAACGCCGAGGGCGCCAAGCTGGTCTTCGACTCCTCGAAGATTCCCGGTGAGATCATCGACATGATGGTGGTGCGCACGAATGCGCCCGACAGTCTCAAGCTGGCTTTGAGCGGCGCATGGTTTGAAACCCTGGCGGTGATGACCGGCAAGAACGCGGAGGCGGAGAAGGCGATCGAATACATGGCCAATGCCTCCGGCGCCACCGTGGCCGAGTTCAAGGCACAACTGGCCACCACCGCCATGTTCTACACGCCGGCCGATGCGGTGGCCTTTGTCGCTTCCGGCAAACCGATGCAGACCATGGCGCAGGTGCGTCAGTTCTCCTTCGACAAAGGATTGTATGGAGAGATGGCCGACTCGCCCGACTTTGTCGGCATCGAGTTCGACGACGGTCAGCTGCTGGGCGACAGCGGTAATATCAAACTGCGTTTCACCGCCAAATGGATGCGGGCCCAGTCGCAGTGATTTCGATTTCGTACGGAGTTGCGCCGTGAGCCGCCTCTTCGGTATCCATGCGCGGCCGAACGGCTGGTTGAAGTGGCTGCTGGCGGCGCTGCCGTTCGCCCTGTTGCTGGGTATCTATCTGACCGCATCGGAGATCCGCCACCGGGACAATCCGAGCGACAAGCTGCTGCCGAGTATCAGCCAGATGAGCAAGGCGGTGCAGCGCATGGCCTTCAGCGAGGACAAGAGAAGCGGCAAGCGCCTGATGGTGGCGGATACGCTGGCCAGCTTGCAACGGCTGCTCATCGGACTCTCGCTGGCGGCCGTGACCGGATTGTTTCTAGGGCTCAACATGGGACTCTTCCCGGGTATGGACCGCGGCTTCAATCCCTTCATCACCTTTTTTTCCATGATTCCGCCCCTGGCGATTCTGCCGATACTCTTCATCAGTTTCGGTGTCGACGAGCTGGCCAAGGTGATGCTGATCTTTATCGGCACCTTTCCGCTGATCAGTCGGGATATCCGCCTGGCGGTGCGGCAGATACCGCGTGAACAGATCACCAAGGCGCTGACCTTGGGCGCTTCTCAGCTGGAGATCGCCTACCGTATCCTGTTGCCGCAGGTGATGCCCAGGCTGTTGATCGCGGTGCGGCTCTCGCTGGGTGCCGCCTGGCTCTTTCTGATCGCATCCGAGGCCATCGCCGCGGACGAGGGACTCGGCTACCGGGTCTTTCTGGTGCGTCGCTATCTGGCCATGGATGTGATCCTGCCCTACGTGCTCTGGATCACCTTCCTCGGCTTCCTGCTCGACTGGTTGCTGCGTCAGGCCGAACGGCGCTTCTTTCCCTGGCACGGTGGGGAGACGGCCTGATGAACAGCGTCCATCGCTATCTTCAGATCGACGATCTCTACAAGCGCTATGGCGACAAGGTGGTGCTCGACAACATCGATCTGTCGGTGGACAAGGGCGAGCTCTGCACCCTGGTCGGCCCGAGCGGCTGCGGCAAGTCGACCCTGCTGCGTATCCTGGTGGGCGAGGAGCGGCAGAGCGAGGGCAGAGTGCTGCTCGACGGCGAGGCCATCGGCACACCCGATGAGAAGCGGGGGATCGTGTTTCAGCGCTACTCCCTGTTTCCGCATCTGAGCGTGCTCGACAACGTCACTCTGGGTCTGCGGCTCGGAGGGCGGCCCGGTTCCGACAGGCTGAGCGGAAAGCAGATCGAAGAGGAGGCCTACAGTTATCTGAAACGGGTCCGGC
>JBNKJP010000066.1:0-35663 GCA_050291245.1 Candidatus Thiodiazotropha sp.
AGGGTTTTAATAACAAAGCAAAACTGACATCGAGAAAAGCGTTCGGTTTTCGGACATTTCGAGGTGCAGAAATTGCCTTATATCATGCACTTGGTGGATTACCTGAGCCAGAAGGCACCCACAGATTTTTCTGAGGAACCAAGAATATTTACTTCTGATTTGAGCGCTCCGAGAACTTTTAAAAGCTTGATGGATTCTTTCAGTTCCAGAACGGATGAAGATGATGTCGTCAACCAACTCATAAAGCTGCTCCTTGTTGTATTTTATTATATTCCGTAATACTTATAGAATGCATAAAGATAAAATTCCTTTCTGTGCTCCACAAGCTACCTACAGACTAATGAGTTGTCAAACCTGGACAGATTAAGTGGGCTATTGCCTTGTTGGTACTTTCGTAAGGAAATGCTTTTGGTTTTCGACATTCCGGCGTACACCGCAGAGCGGTGCATGGATGCACCGTTCACGAAACTAAGGATGGCATCCAGGAATACCTCACCGCCAGGCATTCTGGATCCCGGCATACGCCGGGATGAGTGCGTTGGTTTTTGGCTTAAGTATGTGTAATTCGGTTATTACCTGTTTATCGCCGGTTCGACCGGATCGTCTGTTTCTTTTAGATGCAAACAGTTGCCTGACTGGTTCAGTTTGAAGTCGCAATGAACAAGGACTATTGCTTTTCGACGAGCTGTTGCAAGATCGCCTTCCAATAGGCCTCAACATCAGCGAAGGATCGGCCTGTCACCAGGTCATCGTCCACGACCACATGATTTTCAGTTGGGGTGAATATCGCCCCAGCGTTGATCACGTCGGCTAGCACTACGGTGTGACAGATCACTTTTCTTCCCTGGAGAAGCTGAGGATTGGGGGTCAATATCCACAGGGCATGACAGAGTGCGCCTTTGATGATGTTTTTGTTCTCCATGGCGTCGGCGAAAAACTTCACGGCCGGAGCTGTGTTTACCTGATCCGGCGACCCGAGCGATCCCATAGGGGGGATCTCCCGTAAACGCACCGCGACATAGTTCGCCGCGCAGAGCACGATGTCATAGTCGTTTGCGCTGCACTGAGTGACACACCGGTCTACGGTCAGGGCATGCATGTCGGTTATGGGGCGTTCCCAGTTATCGCAATCGTTGACAAAGGTCAGGCTGGGCTTGTCCCAGAGATAGGTCAGCAGGTGTAACTCGCCGCCCAGGCTTTCCACCTGTTGCTGGTAGTAGACGATTTCGTCATGGATGTATTCGGTCTCTACCAGTAGTGCGACCCGTTTTCCCGCTAGTGGCTTTTCCATACGATGTCCTCCCTTGTGGGTTTGAAATCATTGATAAGCTGCTCATAGCGCCGAAAGCCGAGTCCGTTATTCTCTTCGAGGTTTCCGAGACGCAGGGTGGTGAGTCCCCGATAAGCGCTCCAGCGTACCGCGTTGTCAATATTGTTCCAGCCAAAGTCATTGGTGATGCCTCCGCTCAAGGCGTTTTCACCCATGATGACGAGGTTACGGGCGCCCGCACCGTTTCCTACCCAAAAGACGAGATCCTTTGCCAGTGAATAGTCAGGGGCCTGGTTTTTGTTGTCCATCTCGAGGCAAGTGAAGTGGAGTACGACCTTGTGCTGCGGATGACTCAGCTGTTTTATCCGCTCGATGATGGGGGCATAACCGTGGGCGGTGTCGTCACTTGCCAGGTCGATGTGAGTGGGAATCAATCCTGTTGTGACTTCGGCCGCCCGGGGCAGGTCGGGTGAGCCCATCAACCAGTGAACACCCGGTATCTTGATGCCCAAGGGTGTTCCTGAAAACCGCTCGCCGAGCGCCTCGACAGCCAGATTGATCATAAACGCTCCGTGATCGAGCAGCGCCTGGTTATACCACTGGGAGAAATCCTTGCCATATTGAATGTAGAGGTAGTCCTTGCGATAGAAAAATCCTGGTGCATCGTCGGGTGGGCGGATGTCGTCCCAATTGTTGAGTGACGTGTTCCAGGCCCTGTTCAGATCATCCAATGAGCCGTATTTCTGTTGCGCGAAATGGGCAAAGTCCGCCATGGCGAGGTCGCTGTAGGCTTGTAGGTAGCCGCGTCCCGGGTATTGGAAGTCGTCATGCGTGTTATAGGAAGGGTAGCGGAGTTCACCACTGGGCCCCGCGCTGATATTGATCTCTTCGATATAGGTGGCCTTGTCCGCGAAGTGCCGGCTGAAATCCTGGATGAATTCAACATACTGCTGCCTCACCTGATCATCCGACCAGAGTGCGATCACCTCTCGGCAGTAGTTGCCTTGCTCGCTCAGGTACATGAGGCGATAGGATTTGTCACCGCCGAGCATTTTCCAGATCCAGTGAGGGATCGGGATATCGCAACTGTCACCCACATTCCCCCCGCAGCGATGAAATGAAAAGATCGGCACCCACTTGAGGCCGGCCGCGATAATCGTCTCGCTGACCCGGTCGTAGTAGCTCCAATCGAAACTCTGGTCGGCTTCGCCCTCGACTTTACCCCACCAGACATCCGTGCTAACCGTGGTGACTCCAATTGCCTTTGCTTCCTGCAGTTGCCGATTAAAACCATCCCAATCCTCGATGACAAGCGGTGCCATGACAGCGGGACGATTCAGTGGGGCGGCGTATAATCCGCTCTGAAACAAGCAGACGAAAACAACCAATAGTACGCATAGACGACGGTACATGGGACTTTACCTCAATGCAGTGAATCGAACGTGACGGCGGTGGGTAGGTACTCCTTAATCAAATCCGCAGTGAAGGTTCCGCTTCGTTTCTGTTTGGTCACTTTGCCGAAATAGAGATAGGGTTGAATCTCGTTATCCGGGACCTCTTGCTTGAAGGCGTAGTGAAGTAATATAGGTTCGTCATGCAGTTGTTGCGCGGTCAGATATCCGATCAGCGCGTGTTCAAAGACATGGAAGGCATTCTTCCAGGAGTGTTGTTTGGGAAACGACAGATCGGGCTGGTTGTCGGCCGCGTGAACCATGTGCCATATACCGCCATGTTCCTTGTCAACCATGTGTTGAAACCAATAGTCGTAGGTGTGGGGCAGGACACGGGCGAAAACCGGGTCCACCAGGGCCAGGGTGGCTGAGGTCTGATCCAGTTCCGCCAGGCTCCACCACTCTTTGTTGGGGTCCAGGACCCAGGTATGGCTTTGCTCGGTTTCAGGCGTGAAACCACGTGCCCAGGAACCGGTCTCCGGAATATAGGCGCGCTGCAGGATCTTATACATATGGGGCCGGGCGAAGTTAACCAGTGACGGGTCGCCGGTCAGCATACCGATGCGATAGGTGAGCCACAGGGTCTTGATGCTGTGGCCGAAATCCGTATGGGGGTTCTCCCGGTTGTTGTAGTTTGCCAGGTTGCGATGCTCCATGTCGGTGATCGCGCCCCAATAGAGTCCATAGGTTTCGCCGAAAAATTGATCACGCATGGCACTTGCCAATTTGTGCAGGTCGTTCAGCCAGGCCTGCTTCAGTTCGCCCTCGGGTAGCGCCATGGTCGTCCATAACAGATAGCCATAGATTTGATCCAATTGTGATACCAACTCCTTTTGATCGGGACTATCACCATCTACATTCTTTTCCCGAACCCAGCGCAGCAGTCCCCATCCCGGGTCGAAGTAGGTACTGAAGATATGCTCCTTCAGGGCGATCACCCGATCGAGATATTGACTATCCCGGGTGAGATAGTAGAGGAAGGCGAGACCGGAGACGGCGTAGGCCATATCCTGGCTGGTGCGTTGAAGATCAGGTGGTAGAGCCATACCCTCGGTGAACCAACTGGCCGCGCCTGCATCATCGAGGGCGTGTTCCATCAGCCAATTCCCACCTGAGACGGCGTATCCCAAGTAGGTTTCGTCGCCGGTTAGATGGTAGGCAATGCCGTAGGCAAAGACCTGGCGACTCTTGGCGCGTGTGTAATCGCGATCGAGTTTGACGATCCCGGGGTCGGCGTTTTTTAATTCGGGACAGGGCGCCTTGGCGTCGTACAGAGAACCGTTATTACAACGATAGGTTGGAAAGTTGCCCAGTGGGACTCCCAGCGCACTGTCCATGGCCCAGAATCTGAGCAGATCCTCCTTGACATGCCGGATCCAGCGATCGCCTTTCGGCAACGCTTCGATTACGGTCTCGACATCAACGATGTTGAACCGATTCTCAGGGTTTACGGGAATCAGAATTTCATCGGGATTGTTTTGGGTAGATACGGAAGGTGTGCAGGCTGAAATGGCGAGCGTCAGGAACGTGGACAGGAGTGTTGCGATAAGATTCCATGATTTCCGTTTATTCATCGTGATCATACCCTCTTGGATATCCCTCCAAATTGCGATTGGAAGGCAAATTCCATGTTGAAATAACGATTTTATTGCTTAAGTGATTGGGTCGGGAAAATCATGATTCTTCATGAACCCGGACGCTTGAGTTATAAAGCGTAGACGAAGTTTTGAGATTTGTAGGATATGAAATTAAATTGGGTAACTGTTTAATTATAGCATCGCCCTCACATCTTTCCTCGCGGTTCTTCGGTGGGAGGAATGAGTGGTTTGGTTAATGATTAGACTCAATTGCTCCGGGGTCAACCCTGTTGAGAATTTCGAGTGTGATGCGGAATTTTGGGTTAAAATTAACCCGTTTACCGCTATTCCGAAAGGAGTACGGATATGGCATCTTCAGTAAAACCGATCTGTTTTGTCGCAATGCCTTTTGGCAAAAAACCGCCGCCTGGAATGCAGGCCCCTTTGGTGGATTTCGATGCCATCTATCATGTGATGGCAGAGGCGATAACCGCTGCGGGGTTGGAAACGGTCCGTGCGGATTTTGAATCCGCTGGCGGTTTTATTCATAGCGCGATGTTCGAGCGGCTCCTGCTGGCTGAATATGTGATTGCGGATTTAACCTTCGCCAACCCCAATGTGTCCTATGAAGTCGGGGTGCGCCACGGTGCTTCCAGCGGAGCGACTCTTCTGGTTTGTGCCCAGGGAGAGTCCCTAGGTTGGCTTCCCTTCGATTTTGCGCCGTTGCGGGTGCTTCCTTATCAACTCGATGAAGACGGTCGGCTGTCCGATGGAGCCGCCGAGGCGTTGAAAGCCCATCTCCAGTCTCGCCTGGGTCTGGCACGCAACGGACAGCTTCCGATCGACAACCCCATTATGCAGGTCATTGAATTTGTTCCGGCATCCCGGGTGGATCATCAAAAGACCGACACCTTTCTCCACCGTTTGCAGTATGCCAGCGAAGTGGGGCAACGTGTTGCGGATGCCCTGAGTGACGCCGAAAAGCCAATAGAGCGACTTCAGGCTATCGAGGAAGAGATACTGGCAGGCCCGGATACGGTGGCGCAGCTGCATACCGCCCTCATGGCGGTCTATTTGGGGTATCGGGAAAAGAAGGCCTATTTGAACATGGTTTTGTTATACGACCGGTTGCCCAGTGAGCTCAAGCATAAGTCGGTTACAAAAGAGCAGCTTGCACTGGCCTACAATCGATTAGCGGAACAATGTGCGAAACAGGGTGATGACACACAAGCTCAGCAATATCGGCAGAAAGCTCTGGAAGCCGTTGAATCGATTCCCGTTGAGCAAAGAACCAGCGAAACCTTTGGTATCATCGGGCGAATCTACAAAGGTCATTATGATGCGGAACGGCACGCGGGTAACGCTACAAAAGCCGAGGCCATGCTGCGTCGCGCGATCGAAAGCTATGAAGCGGGTGTTCGCGAAGATCCGCGGGACTACTACCCGGGCGTGAATGCGGTGACCCTGCGTCTCGTGCGCGGTACTCCGGAAGATCTCGAGTTCCTCCAGGGATTCATTCCCGTTGTGCGCTTTGCCGTGGAACGCTCAGCGGAAAGTACCGATCCGATGGAACGTTACTGGCAGATTGCCACGAAGCTTGAGCTCGCTACCGCGGCAAAAGACTGGACCGCCGCGCGGAACTTTCTGGTTGATCTCGTGGGCATCCCGGCACACGATTGGATGCACGAAACCACGACCGGAAATCTACAGATCCAAAAAACGGCATTCTCCGGTGATCGGGTTGCCGTTGAGCGATTGACTGCTACGATTGAAGATATCAATAGAATCTGAATCCTCTTTGCTACGGAGTGCAAGCTGTCAATATCAGACGTCATACACAGGAGAGAGTCGCGCCATGTCCGAAAGTCACATCATTTTTGTTCACGGTCTATCCAATAAACCCCCGGTCGAGGATCTGCGACGTATCTGGCTGGGCGCCCTGGCGGAATCCCACAATGGCGATGATGGGTTCGACCTCGGAGCGGTAGGGGTTCGGGATGACTTTGTGTATTGGGCTGATCTGTTTTACAAAGAGCCACTTGCCGCCGCTGATTATGAAAGCCGCAGTGATGAGCTGGAGGACAGTGTGACGGGTGAGTTCGATCTGTCCGAGGACGAGTGGATGGGGCGCATGCGCGAGCTGTTTGATGTGGATGAGGAGGAACCTTTTGACAATGCGCCCGTTGAGGAAGCCGTCCAGCCATACGAGCGAATCCCGCTGCCGGGTCCGGTAAAGAAAAAGATCATGAAACACTTTCTCCAGGAGGCCCATGACTACCTGTACAACAAAAACGGTATGCGCGACACCATACGTCAGCGGGTCATGGATGCGCTAACGGCTGCGAAAAATGCAGGCGGTCCGGTGGTGCTGGTTGGCCATAGTCAGGGGACGTTTATCGCTTACGATGTGTTGACGGGGGTCGCTGATTGTCCGCAGATCGACGGTTTCATGACCTTTGGCAGTCCCTTGGGTATTGATGAAGTTCAAGACCGATTGGTATGGACGAGGGAGAACGGATTCCCGGAGAAAGTGCGCGGGGATTGGGTAAACGTTTATGACCCGTTCGATGTGGTGGCGCGTCTGGATCCCAAGCTGGCGAACGATTTCAAAAGGCACGGTGAAGAGGCCGTCATCGATCTCAAGGAAGAGAACTGGGGCACTTGGCGTCATTCGGCCACCAAGTATCTGAAGGGGGGTGGTTTGCGCAAGCATTTACGTCGGCTTGCCGACAGAGGCTAGATCCTGTGAATGAAATTCCAACACCCGAAGGATTCCTGGATCGTCTGGATGAAGCCTTGCAGGCCTGCGAATTTGATCGAGTCGGTGCATTGACCGCATCCATTGATCCGGGTTTGTTTTCCGAGGATCAGGCTACCGCAGCGCTGAATATGCTGCGCCGGAAACGTCGGTTCGGTGAATTGGGGAACATGGCCAATACCTTCATCGCGTCCGGTTTCGAGACGCCGGTCTTCAGGCGGCAGCTTGCCCAGGCGCTGATCGATCAACATCACCTGGATACCGCTTGGCGGGTTCTTGAGGTATCGGACCGACAGGTGGTTGACGGTGATCCGGAGCGAGCGGAGATTACTGGGCTCATCGGCCGGACATTCAAACAGAAATATGTCGAAGGTGGCGACGTGGCGGACTTGCGAAAGGCCGTTTCAGCCTATCAAAACGGTTGGCAACGCAGGCAGGGCGATTACCGTTGGCACGGTATTAATCTGACCGCTTTGCTTAAGCGCGCGGAACGGGATCATGTCACAGTGGATGTGCCCGTACCTGCATCACAAATCGCATCAGAAATTCTCGGCGAAATTCGCCAAAAGCGCAGAAACCAGGAATTGACGGTGTGGGATTACGGTACTGCAATGGAGGCGTCTTTCGCTCTGGGCAACGATCAGGATGCGGTGAAATGGGCCAGCGAGTATGTCCGACACCCGGGCGCGGATGCCTTTGAATTGGGGGGCACGCTGAGACAGTTGCAGGAGGTGTGGCAGATCGATGAATCCGAAATCGGTCGGCAGCTGATCCCGGTGTTTCAATACGAATTGCTGCAACGGGATGGGGGCAGGGTACCGGCCAATGGATTGCTGGAGATGAAAAAGGACGCCTTTGAGGCTATCTACGGATCGGAAGCCTATGTCCGCATCGAGTGGCTGCAGAGTCTGTCCGGAATCACGTTCGGAGTCGCAAGAGTCCACAATACTACAACCGGCGAGCCTTTCGGTACCGGGTTTGTCCTCAAGGGATCGGATCTCAATACCGCCTGGGGGGACGCGCCTGTATTCGTCACCAATGCCCATGTCGTGAGTGATCAGGCTGCCGACGAGGCACCCTTGGGGCCCGGGGATGCATCCGCGGAATTCACCCGGATACCCGGTCGGCCGAAAGTGGCGTTAGGCGAAAAGCTGTACCACTCTCCCAAGGTCAATCTCGACTGTTGGGTCTGCCGGATACAACCACCGGAGAATGCGCCAAGTCTGGGCACCACCTTCTACAATCCTCTGGTTTCGGCGTCGGGGGATCGGCCCCAGCGTATCTATGTGATCGGGCACCCGAAAGGCGGTGAACTGGCCATTTCAATGTATGGCAACGACCTGGTGGGATATGAAATGCCTTATGTACACTACAAGAGTCCCACCGAAGGCGGGAGCTCCGGCTCTCCCGTACTCAATCGAAGTCTGAAGACCTTTGCCCTGCACCACAAGACCCGGGAAGCTCTGAAAGTTAACGAGGGCGTGCTGCTTGAGCAGATCAAGCAGGGATTATAGCGCTTTCCGTCACAACTTACCGACCGATGAAACGCTGTCGACGCATTCCGGCATTTGTCGGCAGCGGATGGCAATCAGGCTCGGCGTGTGGTTTTGAGATCCAACATGGTCAGCAGACCCTTAGCCTTCGTCAGTAACTCGGTACGGTGGGTAAGACCATTGGAACCGCCCGTGATGCGTTTGGTCATCTTGGTCACATCGTCCTTGTCGGCAATCTTGTTGAGATTGTTTCGGTCCCAATAGAAGACCGCCGATTGCACGGCGTATTCCGATGCGACGAGATCCGGATCATCCATGATCCTCGGGTCGTTGATCCATTTTGCAAAAGCCTTGTAGTTATTCTTACCGGTCAGCTGAATCAGTCCCCGGCCCCGGTATTTCCAGCCATCACCGGACGCTTCATTGCCATTGCCCATACGGTTGGAGTAGACCCTGTTGGCAATTTTTTCGGGTTGTCGGGCATAGGCTTCCGCCACATTCTTGGTTTTGAAATATTTTCCGAAAACGGCTCGCAGGGCCTTTGCGGAGTAGTTCAGATTCTCCATGTCATAGCGCAGAAATCCTGATTCGTGCAGGACTTGCGAGAAGAAGTGCGCCAGACGGATTTTTGAATCGGCGATGCCGTATTTCGGCAGCACCTGTTCTAGGTCACTCATATACTGTTGCGCAGCGGCTTGAGCGACGCCCATCTCCATCAGCATCTCGACTCGAGTTTTCATGGTTCCTCCATATGTCTTTCTTAAGGCTCGGGAAAAATCAGCGATTCATCTATACTGCGCTAAAAATTCCTACTCGGGTGGTTCTTTTCTATGCAATGGCCGGTCGAGGAGAATCCGTCATCAATTCCGATGGCCGGTTTCGTAGGTCACCCCCCAGGGTGTCGAACAATAGACAACATGATCGTACATAGTAACTCGGAAGGATCCATATATGACCCTACGAACCTACCGGATTCGCGGTAAACAGGACAAAGTCGACTCGGTACCACAGACATCCCATGTCTCAATTATCTCACAAAGGCGACTGATACCGGGCCGGGCCCGGGAGGGCGTGACCGACGAGTTGGACGTCGCCTCGGATGATATCGTCCGGGTCGAGCTGCAAAATGGCTTCGTGCACTGGATACGGGCGGATGATCTGATTCGGGAGTATGGCGAGCGCAGTGCTTCACGAGACGGTGTCGATGTATGGGAGCTGGATAGTCTCACGCCACCACTGGAAGGTGTGGGTTCGGGGTCCGAGCGAGGTCTTCTGGGGGTCGGGATCAAGGTGCTCGACTTTTTCGGAATCGAGCTCGACAAGAAGGTTGCCGGGGGGGTGGGGGCGTTTACCGAGAAAATGCTCCTCAGGGGCAATAAGCCGGGGTTCTACCGCTGTTCACTCGGTGATGAGTTCGCCCTCAAGCCAGTGGCGAAGAACACCCGAATACCCATCGATAAAGGCCCGATTCTGGTGTTCATCCATGGTACCGCCTCAAGTTGTCCAGGCAGCTTTGGCAAGTTATGGGAGTCGAACAACCGAACCGGCCGGGAGGCGCGCCAAAGGCTCGCACAGATCTATGCCGATCGGGTCTTCGCGCTGGAACATCTCAGTCTGACCCAAAGCCCGATCAGTAATGCCTTGGAACTGGCGGAACGTCTCCCCAAAGGTGGTGAGATCCATCTGGTGAGCCATTCACGGGGCGGTCTGGTTGGCGAACTGCTGTGTCTGAGCGGTTGTGATCGGCTCGATCAGCTTGTTGACGAGGAGGGTATCAAAAGCCTGTTCGAAGCAGACCATACGATCTGGCAACAGCTGGGACTTTCGCCCCTGGATGATGAGGCTGGATCGCGGCGTACAGCAGCCTATCAAACCGATCGGGACAACCTGAACCGGTTGGCGGAACTCATAAAAGACCGTTTTCAGGTGAAACGTTTCGTACGTGTGGCCTGTCCGGCTCGCGGCACTACCCTGGCTTCAGGACGGCTTGATCGCTGGTTGTCGATGGTCAATTTTCTTCTCGACAAAGCGACCGGCAGTGGGTTGATCGGAGAGGCGGCGGATTTCCTTCTTTCGGTGGTCAAGCAGCGTACCGATCCCCGCACACTGCCGGGGTTGGAAGCGATGATGCCCGGTTCGGCGCTGACCCGGTTGTTGCAGTTACCACAACTCGAAACAACGGCCGATCTTTCGGTCATCTCGGGGGACATGGACGGTGGTTCGCTCCTGGATCGCCTGAGCCTCAAGCGTTTGGTCAGCAATTGGTTCTACAGTGCCGACAATGACCTGGTGGTCAATACCGGTTCCATGTCGGGGGGGCTTGCGCGGATCGGAAAAGGCGCGCGTTTTCGTAAGGCCAAGGGGCCGGATGTGGACCATTTCAGCTACTTTGGGAATCCGCAGAGTATTCAGTGGCTGGTGTCCGGGTTGTGCCGAGGTGATGAGGATGACGGGGGGTTTCGGCCCATCGATGAAGCCCAGAAGGAGATACCGAAATGGCGTGATGCGCTGGCGCGGAGTCAAACCACTACTCAGTCCCGGCCCCTGGCCTTGGTTCTGCCGGGCGCCATGGGCAGTGAACTGGCGGTGGATGACGAACTGATCTGGCTCGATTACGGGAGACTGGTTCAAGGCGACCTCAAAAAGCTTGATCTTAAAAGCCGCAAGCAGGTCACAACCACAGACAGGATTCTGGATGATTTCTATGCCCCCCTGTTGGAATTTCTTGCCCGGACCCATCGTGTGGAAGTGTTCGCCTATGATTGGCGACGCTCTGTAAATGACGCTGCGCAGGCGCTTGCCGACAGACTCGATACATTGTTGCCGAGGGCGGAGAAGGAGAACCAGCCGGTCCATCTTGTGGCCCACTCGATGGGGGGGCTGGTGGTGCGGGCATTGATCGCGGACCCCAAGCGAGGCCAGGCGCTGTGGCAGCGTATCACCCGTCTGCCCAACAGTCGGTTTCTGATGCTGGGCACGCCGAATCTGGGCTCCTATGAAGCGGTGCGCTGGCTGACGGGGAACAGCCCGACCCTGGCCAAGCTCTCGTTACTTGACGTTAACCAGAGCACGGACCAGATCGTTGACTTGGTAAGGGGGTTTCCCGGCTTGCTCGAACTGCTGCCATTTGGATCACAGGATTTGAATTTCGCGGATAGCAGACGTTGGCGAAGCCTGAAAAAGACGCTCAATGCCCCCTGGAGGACCGCCCGGGCGGAAGATTTACGGGCGGCCAGCGCGACCTGGGAGCGATTGCGCCAAGCACCCTCGGATCCCGGGCACATGTGCTATGTGGCGGGTTGTCAGCCGGCCACGGTGGTGGGCCACCAGTTCGTCGAATATGAAGAGCCCTGGTTGGTCGGGCGTAAACGCATCGAGTTCCTTGCGACCCACGAAGGCGATGGTACCGTCGCGTGGGCTTCCGGAAGACTGCCGGATGTTGAAACCTGGTATGTGGAAGAGACGGCCCATGATGAGCTCTGTACCCGACAGGGGGCCTTTCCCGCCTATCTGGACCTGCTCATGTCCGGCACCACCCGACGGCTGCCCGCGTCACCCCCTCGGACCTCCCGTAACCCGATCCGGGAAGACCGGGGCTTTGTACTGCCGGTTTTGCCACCGGCCGACTGCATTCCCGCGCCTGCTGATCTAACCGGTATCGGTTTTGGCGGCGGTGTGCGCATGGCTAAGGCCGGAGCGCACATCGCCGTGCCGATCATCGAGGTCTCAATCAGCCATGGTGATCTCAGCTATGCCCGCCATCCGGTGATGGTGGGCCATTATATGGATGATTCCATCATCAGTGCGGAAGCGGCGCTGGACGGTGCACTTCAGGGTGTCCTCAAACGCTGTCTCGACATGGGGCTCTATCCGGGGCGCCTCAACACCCACCGGGTCTTTTTCAATGACGAACCTCGGGCAAAGCCCGGAGGCGCACTGGTGGTCGGGCTTGGACAGGTAGGGGAACTGACACCGGGACTGCTGCAAGTCGGTGTGAGCAACACGTTACTGGAGTATGCTCTGCAGCTCTCACAGTGGCCGGACAGCCGGTTTGGTGTACCCGGTACACCCCGTTGCGCATCGGTGAGCTGTCTACTGATCGGCACCAGTGCCGGAGGTATGACAACAAGCGACTCCATGGCGGCCATCCTGCGCGGGGCAAAGGATGCGAATCAACGCTTGATGCGGGCCCATTTGGATAACCGAGTCACCATCGACCAACTTGAGTTCCTGGAGTTATATGAAGATATGGCGTTGACGGCCGTGGAGGCCCTGCGCACGATCCTCATGGATGGAGAATTGGCGGCGGCTGTACACTGGCCCGATCAGACGCTGAATCAGGGACAGGCCGGATGGCGGCGTGCCTGCTTTAACGAATCTCCGGGGTGGTGGCACCGTATGGAGATCACAGAGGATGAGCATCAGCCGGATACCCTCAGATTCAACTTCGCCACCGACCGGGCGCGGGCAGAAGAGACCCTGTCCCAGGGGCAGCTGAAACTGGCGGAGGATTTTATCCGCAAGGCATCCGCGTCCGCGCGCTCGAACCGGGATGTTGCAATGACACTGCATGAAATTTTGCTGCCGGTGCGTATCCGGGAGCAAGCTCCGAGGCAAACGAATCTGGTGTATTTGGTGGATGAGTTGTCGGCTCGCTATCCCTGGGAATTGCTCGAGGATCGCTGGGGCAGGGACACGCGTCCACCTGCGGTACGCTCAGGCATGGTCCGGCAGTTGAAAACCCAGGACTTTCGCGAAGATCCTCGGTACGGCATGCAAAGCGCGGCGCTTGTGATTGGTCACCCTGATCTGAACGGCTGGAAGCTGTTCGGTGATCTGCCCGGTGCACGCCAGGAGGCAATGAGCGTGGCGGACAAACTGTCGGCTGGAGGATTCACTGTGAGGGACTGTATCGATCAGCCGGCTGACACCGTCCTCGAAGCACTACACAGTGACGCCTGGCGCATCCTTCACCTGTCGGGACACGGGGTACACGGGTTTCTCCTGGAGCAGGATAGAGGCGAAGTCACCGATGACAGTTCCGCACCGTTGCAACCCGGGCATGACAACCCGACGTATTCCGGCATGCTGATCGGTCACGATACGATTCTGACACCGGGTGATGTGGCGCAGATGCGTTGGGTGCCGGAACTGGTCTTTATCAACTGCTGTCATCTGGGCAAGACCGGTAGTAAACGAGACTTGGATCGTGCCGGGTTGGCCGCCAATCTTGGTGTGGCGTTCATCAGAATGGGAGTTCGCGCGGTTGTCGCTGCGG
Organism: Candidatus Thiodiazotropha sp.; assembly: GCA_050291245.1. Taxonomy (GTDB): domain Bacteria; phylum Pseudomonadota; class Gammaproteobacteria; order Chromatiales; family Chromatiaceae; genus Thiodiazotropha. The sequence continues at coordinate 13,828 of JBNKJP010000066.1, forward strand.
GTTGGGCGGTGCATGACGATGCGGCGCGAACCTTCGCCGAGACCTTCTATCAACACATGCTCGCGGGTGAGGAGTTTGGCGAAGCCATCCGATGTGCCCGCGAAGAGACTTGGCTGAGACATCCGAGTGCCAATACCTGGGGAGCCTATCAGTGTTATGGGGATCACAGCTACCGGCTTCATCGGGATGACCAAAGGCAGAGTTGGCAACCACCACCGTTCAGTTCGCCAGTGGAAGTGGTGATCGAGATGGAAAATCTCATAAGCGTACTGAAAGTGGGCGGGGAGCAACCGGAGCAGGGGATCGATGAAAAAATCGCGAACATTCTTACGCGTATTCCTGCCTCCCATCGTGAGTCCTGGTGCCATCGCGCGGATGTGGCCGCGGTGATCGGATTGGCCTGGGGCGAGGCACGACGCTGGGAGGAGGCGATCGAGTGGCTGGAAAAGGCGTTGCGAGGTGAGGAGGGGGATTGCCCCGTTCGGGTTGTCGAGCAAAGCGCAAACTTCCGGGTGCGTCAGGCGCTCAATGAGTGGATGAGCATCGATACCGCGAATACACAAGAGCGGGAGTCCAGGCGCCAGGAGATTATCCAAGATATCGAGACCGCCATTGATGAGCTGCAACGGTTGTATCAACGCGCTGCGACCAGCGAACGGTTGAATCTGCTCGGCTCGGCTTACAAGCGTCTGGCACGGGTACAGAATGATCCGGATCTGCCTGGAAATAGTCGATCAGTCTTCCCCCTTGAATTATGATCTGCGCAGGATCAATGAGGCGGTGTAATGAATCAACAACATTGGGATAGTTCGTGTGAATCGAAGGAAACGCTATAAAAAGAAATCTGAAGCCACGGTTATCGCCGTCCGATTGGATCTAGATACCGAGGGTTTTACGTATCGAAAATGGGGGAGTATCCAATCCTGCAAGGCAGGCGACTGGTTGGTCAATAATCAAGGTGAAACCTATACGATTGATGCGGACAGTTTTGCCGCAACCTATCGGGAGGTGCGCCCCGGTGTATTTTCGAAGCAAGGTGAGGTCCTGGTTGAGATTGCGGAGCATGATGGAGTGATTCATACCAAAGAGGGAGAAACTCACTATAAAAGAGGCGACTATTTGGTATTTAACCAGGGACAGTTGGATGATGGGTATGCGGTTTCAAAGGAGGTGTTCGAAGCGCAGTATGAAGCTTGTTGAGGCTCGTGGTGCTTAGTGCCCAACGTTGCGACTCTTGGAGAGGGTCTGCCATGCCCTTTTCAAGCAGGACAACGCAGCAGAGGACGGCTTCTCGGCGCGCCCGAAGGGAAGCCCCCAAATTTCCCAAGACGCCCCGAAGGAAGTGCCCTTGGGGTGCAAGGCGTGGTTCGCAGGCAATGGCGCGCTCTTGTCAAGAACCGCAACGCAGGATGGGGGAATTTGGGGGCTTCTGATTTCCTAAAGCTGTATAGGACACTACACTAGGGTATCGCTTGTGATTGATATATATCATGAAATATCTGTTCCTTCCGGCCTATCATCGAATAGTGATCAGTTTGCAAGGGAGAGCCTGGCGCCTCAAGGCATGGATCTCTCATGCGATGATCGCCCATCGGAATGCCCGGTTTTCAGTCCAGGCAATCCAGATAATTCGCTCTCCTGAAGAGACGCAGGCCGGTTTTTTGCTCTGTTTCACGATACAATTAGGTTCAACGGCAGTGCGCGATCCGAATCGGATTCCTATCTGAGTGTGAAATAACCACTCGCTGGTGGACGGCAGGTTCAAAATCAACCTCATCGAACCGCTTGGATTCTGAATTCATACAGAAGTTGAGCGGCTGAGCGGGTTTCGGATTTGTGAACAATTTCTCGGTATGAGATTTTCTGAGCCGTTGACACGTTATTTGTGGGTAATAATGGGTCGATATTTGCCCAACTGTTGACCGATCAATTGATACGGTCACGCCAAACCGACAGGTACCTGGCGCAATTCAGAGAAACCCATCGTCATGGCACGGTGCATCGGGCAGAATGGAGCAACTTTCAGTTTTATAAGGTGTTTTTGAGTTTCGATCCGTTACCTGAAAATTGAGCAAGGAAGGGTTGTTGTGCGTTTATTGGATTCCTTGGAGTGAGCGGTTTTGCCAAGAGTATTGCTGATAGAGCATTCCACCACAATACGGCATATTGAAAAGAACCTACTGATCAGGGCGGGTTACGAAGTCGAGGTGGAACTCGATTATCCGTCAGCCCTGAAGCGGATCCGTATGGGTGCCAGCGATGGTAGCGGTTTCAATGCCGTGCTTCTGGGGTGGTCTGAGCACGCCTCCTCGGGCAGGGACGAACTCTACGATTACCTGCATCAGCCAAACATCCTCTCCTTGCCCATCATCTTCTTCAATCACGAGCCGGAACCTGCATTGGCCGCGATGACGAAACTCAGACCTAACGCGGTGTTTCTGCTTTGGGAAGAGTATTTTCGCACGCCGGATGTTCTGGCTCTGTTGCTGGGCCTGACGAAGCAAAGACGCCGCAAGCCAAGCGGAGGTGTTTCATCACTGCAACCGATTCGAGTGTTGTTCGTCGATGATTCAACCACGGTACGTTACAAATATCGAAAGCTCCTGACCGCAAATGGATATGACGCGGAAACGGCGGGATCTGTGGAGGAGGGGTTTGAAAAGGCACTGGAGAATACCTTCGATATCGCCATTGTCGACTATTTCATGCCGGGCGCCACGGGGGATATTCTGTGTCAACGTCTGCGGGAACACCCCAAAACCACAAGCATTACCACGGCGATTATCACGGCTTCCTACCTGGATAAAGCGATTAAAAATTCACTCGAGGCCGGCGCGGTTGAGTGTATGTTCAAGAATGAGAGCGACGATCTGTTCCTCACCCGGATTGACGCGATGAGTCGGCATATTCGGGCGCACAAATCCATTGCCAAGGAGCGGGAGCGTCTGGGAGGTATCCTGAGGTCTGTTGGAGATGGGGTTTATGGTGTGGACACCGATGGCAGGATCTCCTTTATCAATCCTGCCTGCCGACGGATACTCGGCTACGATCTGGACGAGCCGTTGATCGGTCAGTCCGCTCTGGAACTCTTTCACTACGCGGACCAGGAAGGACAACCGATCGATGAGGTGGAGTGTTTTCTGCAACGAACCTATGAGAATAGTGAGTCAATTCAGGGATGGGAGACCCTTTTCTGGCACAAGAGCGGCGCCGCGATCCCTGTTGAATGTACGGTCTATCCGTTGACCATCAATGAACGTTGTGAGGGATCCGTGGTGGCATTTCGGGATATCTCGGAGCGTAAACTTCTCGAAGAGGAGTTGCGCTGGCAGGCCAGTCATGATGCGCTGACTAAAATCTACAACAGACGTTATTTTGAGGAGCAACTTAAAAACGAAACAGAGCGATTGAAGCGCAGTGAGGAGATCTGCGCGTTGCTGTATATCGATCTTGACCGTTTCAAGTATATCAATGACACCGCCGGACATATCGCCGGAGACCAGTTGTTGATCGAGATTGCCCATAAGATGACCCAGCGGCAGCGGAAAACCGATATGGTGGCACGTCTGGGAGGCGATGAATTCGCCATTATTTTACGTAATGTGAATGTCTCAACGGTTCATCAGGTGGCAGAAGGCTATCGTGAAATGCTCGATCATTACATGTTCAGCTATAACGGGAAACAGTATAAAGTCAACGGAACCATCGGCATTGCCCTGATTGACAAGAACTCGGAATCCGCCAGTGATGTTCTGGCTAATGCGGACATCGCCTGTCACATCGCGAAAGGCGAAGGACGAAACCGTACCCATCTGTTCATACCTGAAAATGACAGCAAGCAAGCCATGGATCAGGATCTGGGCTGGTTTTCGCGTTTGCACGGTGCATTGGAGAGCGATCATCTGCTTTTGCACTATCAGCCCATCATTCCGTTGGCGCATATCCCCGCCGACTTGATGAATTGCGGGGAAGGGCCGATCGTGGAGCAGTTGCTCGAATTCCTGCCTCAGGAAACCCAGATCAATGAGGTACTGTTGCGACTGAGCGATCCTGCTTGGGGAGTCGTCTATCCTGGTGCGTTTCTACCTACCGCAGAACGCTTTAACATGATGGATAAGATTGATAAATGGGTGGTTGTTGCCGCCCTCAAAAAACTCGCATCACTCCAAGCGTCGGGCTATCAGGGCAGTTTTTCAATCAATCTGTCAGGCCAGACAATCGGCAATACCGACCTGATCAAGGTGATCGAAGATCTCATCGAGATGCTGCAACTCGATTCAAGCAAGGTGATCTTTGAAATCACGGAGACTTCCGCGGTATCCAACCTGATCTCCGCCCATGAATTGATCACCCGCTTGCAAGCCTTGGGATGTCGGTTCGCACTGGACGATTTTGGCAGTGGTTTTTCCTCGTTTTCGCATCTCAAGCATCTGCCCGTGGACTTTATCAAGATCGATGGTCTGTTTGTCCGTGGGGTGACATCCGATCCAAGTGACCGGGCAATCGTCCATTCGATCAACGACATCGCTCACTCCCTGGGTAAAGCGACCATAGCGGAGTATGTGGAAAATGCGGAAATCCTGCAGTTTCTCATTGAAACAGGTGTGGACTATGTCCAAGGACACTATATTTCGTGTTCCAATGATTTCAACCGGCTCTATCCGCTGATGGATCGGTCTGGGAGTCCGTCATCGGATCTTCCGTCACCCGATGAACGGTTCGAAACGCACAGCCCACACTTCACAACCTGATCATTCGATTTATATGCCCATGGTCAATCGGGGAAGGAGTGCCATAAGGCCGAACAGGATCAGGTAGAACGCCACAATATAGGACAACAGTCTCGGCCAGATCAGTATCGCGATGCCGGAGAGTATCGAAATCAATGGTGAGAACAGGGTGATGTCCATCGTAAAACCTCTTTTTGGCAGTTGTCTGTAGATATGAATCCTCACGCAGGATTCATGCCGTATATCCCTAATCGCCATTAAACAACCACTCTGTAGTATGGAGCCCATTGCCGCAATTTGTTCCGCACTGGCGCAACGGGCTTCTGCTATTTCACGCCGTTTTTTGATGCTTGTAAAAAAAATAGCCCCGATGGAGCGGATTCCGATCGGGGCAAGGGCCTTGGAGCTGCCTGTTCAGGTGTCGGGTAAATTACATCCAGGAACGCTTATGTGCCGGAAGGCAGCACCATGAATGTGTCGATATCTACGTTATCGGCGACCCGGGCCTGGATATCTACGCGTCGGTTGGGTGCCAGACAACTGATCAACTGGCTTTCGTCCTGGGTGCCGGTGCAGGTCACCAGGGGATTGGAACTGCCATCACTCAGGGCCTCGATACGATCTGATGGAATGCCTTTTTCAACCAGGTAGTTCTTGACCGCGTCGGCACGTCGTTGCGCCAGTTGTGCATTGTAAGGAGATGGACCGATGGCGTCGGAGTGGCCCGTGATGGTGATGCCATGCAACAGATCGTTGTCCTCGACACTGTTGATCAGACTGTCCAGATCCGCTTTTACATGGTCACTGAGTGACACCTTGTCGAAGCCGAAAAATTCGGAATCGTCGAGAGTGTACTGGATCAAGTCATTGTGCTCTTCGAATACGACATTAGGTTCAGGACATGGGGGCATCGATTCGTTCCATGCGCCGGTATGCACGCACTCACCACTGATGGAAGTCACCGGTTGCCCGTCACTGTCATACAGATATCCGGGAATCTCACTGGCCAGTAGCGGATTCGCAACGGTCAAGGTGCCTGCGAAAACACTGCCCAATAGGGTTTTGTGTATCAGTTTCATGCGTCGTCTCCTGTGTGTCTTTGACGGATCGGTAACCCGTGCGAAGGGGGTTGTCATCTCTTCTGCAAACAGAATGCCAGGGTTCGATTCAACCTGATGTCGCGGTCTTTAAGTGGGCAGAGATCGTGAATTCGAGGCACTTTGGGTGTTATTCACCGGTGGTTTTCAACCACTCCGTGTTATGAGCCATCAAACACTTCATCTGATCTGTCGGGTTTGCCGGTCTGTCACGCTTGTATGACCGGTTGGAGGCAAAGTCAGGGCATGGTCCGTATTCTGCATCGCAGAAACAAACGGGGTATTGATGAAGGAGACATAAGATGACCACGCAACCCTCCTGGACTACCCGGGTCTTGCACCTGGGTATGACTGTCTGCATCACATTGCAACTGCTGATCTCCACCTTCATGGATAAACCCAAACCGAACCATATTCTACCGATCTGGGCATCACTGGGCTTCGAGGTGCATGAAGCGATTGGTATCCTGTCCCTGCCAATACTGCTGTGCTGGTTCATCTGGTTGTTTTTACGCAAAGGGGAGGCGAGGCCCCGGGAACTCTATCCCTGGTACCGGCGTTCGACGCTGGTGGCCTGGTACGGTTCACTGAGACAGGCGCTGAGTGCCTGGAAAACGGGTCGGATGCCGGATACGACCGATAATGAACGGGTGGCTCATTCGGTGCATGGACTGGGGGCGCTTTGTGGATTGGGCATGGCACTGAGCGGCTTTGTAGTCTGGTTGGGTCTCGACCCTCAGGGCGATATGACGGAGTGGGCGCAGATCAGCTTGAGCATGCATCGCCTGTTGGCCAATCTGATGTGGTGCTACTGGGTGGGGCATGGCGCCATGGCCATTTGGCATCAGTTGCAAGGAGAATCTACCTTACACGAAATGTTTCAATTGCGGCGTATCAAACGCCTGATACCGTGAAATGCTAGTCCTGGCAGGAGACAGGAACTATGCTGATGGTGTATAGGAACAAGACCTGGTAACCCATGACCAAAATCAGTGGATTAGCACGCGCTGCCACTGGCACGCTATCAATCCATCTTGTGTGTAGGGTCGACCCGATGAAATCCTGTCGTCAATGTCAACACACAGTCAGTGAGGATGCCGTTGCCTGCCCGTCCTGCGGGGCGCCTTACCCGGCGAACCCGGACTGGAACGGATGGGGTTTCGAATACAAATCGAAAACCACTCTGTTGGGTTTGCCGCTGCTGCATGTTTCGTTCAAGTACCGTCCAAATAAGGCTCCGGTGGTGGCTAAGGGGGTTATCGCCATTGGACAGTTCGGGATGGGCATCATCGACCTGTCACAGTTCGGAATCGGGCTGTTCAGTCTGAGTCAATTCACGATCTCGGGCTTTGCCATTGCCCAGTTCGCGATCGCCTATTCCTGCATTGCCCAATTCGGTATTTATATCGATAAAGGGGCAGGCCAGTTTATGTGCAATCTCGCGCAGCTGTTCGGAGCCGGTTGAGTGACGGGGTACACTAGTGCTTTAGAGCTGGAAGGCGAACAGCTGAACCACGGCGGATACGAAGAATATCCGCGATCAGCACAATGGCGAGCAGACCCACGAGCAGACTGGTGAAATGCAACCCCCATAAAACACTGAAGTGCCTCCCGGTCAGGATTGTGTTCATGGGATGCCCTCCATCGTTTTATCTTCTTTGATAGGGGAGATGCATCACCCATGCCGTGGTTCTCATGGCTAGTCTTTATCGCCTGGACAAGCGGTGTCTGAACTGTTTGCTCCCTTCGGAGGGGAGCGATGTCGCTCACAAAGCCGGTGGTCCGGGGATTCGCACCCTACCTGTTCGTTGCGCTTTATGGTTGGAATCAGCCATGCCTCGGTGGTGGAGTTCCACCAATGCGTGTTTGAAACACCGGATAGCCCGCGGGTTACGGCGAATCCGTGGGATCGGAACCCTTGGCACGGGGGATGCAGAAGGTTTTGCAGGTACCGAACCGGTACCCCATTGGACGACTGAAAAATGGACCAGATATTGCCATGAATTCCAATCACAATAGTGTAGCAACGGAGCAACCTACCTTGTTTATCCTGCTGGGCGCAGCCGGTGATCTGGCACACCGGCTGGTGGTTCCGGCCTTGTACGAACTCTATCTTAACAATACTCTGCCGAGGCAATTACGAATTTTCGGTGTGGATCGCGGTGAACTGAGTGTTGCAGAGCTTTCCTCACGGCTGCGTGATGGCTGTGAAACCTTTGCCCGTTCCGGTAAACCTTCGGATGCACAATGGCAAGGATTCAGGGGGCTGCTTGACTACCAATCGATGGACCTTCTGGATACCTCGTCCTACCCGGTATTAGTGCCACGCCTGGATGAACTTGCTTCCGGGTTCAGTGAACCGCCCCAACGTATCTTCTATCTGGCCACTCCGTCCTCGATATTCGCGGCTGCGGCCAAGGGGCTGGGAGCCGCCGGGTTGGCCGCTGAACGTCAACGCACCCGCTTGGTGGTGGAGAAACCCATAGGATACGACCTGGAGAGTTTTCTCCAGATCGATGCCCAACTCAAGCAGGCCTTCGAGGAATCCCAGCTCTACCGTATCGATCACTACCTGGGCAAGGAGACCGTGCAGAACATTCTGGCGTTGCGTTTCGCCAACCCGATCTTCGAACCCATCTGGGACCGGCGCTACATCGATCATGTCACCATTACGGTCGCCGAGAGTCTCGGTGTGGAACACCGTGGGGCCTATTACGAACATGCTGGAGCCCTGCGCGACATGGTGCAGAACCACCTGATGCAACTGCTCTGCCTGATTGCCATGGAGCCACCGGCGAGTTTCGATGCCGAGCGGTTGCGCGATCGTAAGATGGATGTGATGCGGGCATTGCGTCCCATACCCGAGGATTCGGTATCCCGTTTCGCGTCCCGGGGCCAATACGGGTCGGGTTGGATCGAAGGCGAACATGTACCCGCCTACCGTGACGAGAACAGGGTGGACCCCAACTCGCCGGTGGAAACCTTCGCCGCCCTGAAGCTGTTTGTCGATAACTGGCGCTGGCAGGATGTGCCGTTCTACCTGCGCACCGGCAAACGTCTGGACAAAACCCTCTCCGAGGTGTCCATTCGCTTCCGCCCGGTGCCCCATCAGGCCTATCCCTACAGCGCCGCAGAGGATCAGCAGCCGGCGCGACTGGTACTGCGGCTCAAGCCCGAAGAGGGTATCGATCTGAAACTCAACGTCAAGGTACCGGGCGCCCACTTTACCCTGACACCGGTGGATATGCGCTTCTCCTATCAGAGTGCCTTCCGCAAACCGGTACCCACGGCATACGAAACTCTGCTTTACGAGGTATTGGCAGGGGATCAGACCCTGTTCATGCGGGCAGACCAGATCGAAGCGGCCTGGTCCTTGCTGCAACCGGTCCTGGATGTCTGGGCGGCCTATCCGGCGGTGGACTTTCCCAACTATCCCGCAGGCAGCTGGGGACCGGAATCCGCCGAAGGTCTGATCAGTCGTGACGGACGCAGCTGGCTGGCGCCGACCTATCAGGAAATCCCCGTGTAACCTCCCCATAAGGAACAGGATTCATGAATTCCAATGTACGTGGGCGGATGAATGCAGTGAATTTTGGAGGTGCCTTGAGCTTTCAGGACACCCTATCAGTGAACAGGTGTAGTGAGAGAACCGGTGGTTCCTTGCACGCCTCAACCAGAGGAGCGTCGTTATGAACAAACGAATCGTTAAACGCAGTCTCGCAACCGTCGCGGTGCTTGCCGTGATCGGATTGGTGGGGGTTGAAGCCTACAGTGCCCAGAAACAGGAAGGCGCGTCGGATTCGAATGCGGGAAACACCCCGGAGGAGACCGTGGTCATCACCGAATCGACCGATCCTTTCCTCGCACTGCACGCGGACATGATGCGCATGCAGGCACGGATGGACCAGTTGATGAACGCCAACATGCGCCAGATGTCTGCGATGGGTAAGCAGCCAACTGACCAATCCCAGATAACCCTGGAGGACCAGGGTGACAACTATGTGGTCAAGGCGGATATACCGGGGGTAAATGAAAACAACATCAAGATCAATCTCAACGGTCGTCTGCTGAGCCTGTCGACTCAGACCCAGGGTACGGAGAAATTCACTTCGGACCAGGGTAAGGTCACACAACAGGATAAATATGTCAGCAGTTATCAAGAGGCCTTCACGCTGCCCGGACCGGTCAACGCCTCCGGAATGAAGACCCGGTTTCACGATAACAGCCTGACGATCACCATCCCCAAGGCGGCTTCGTGATCCCGTAAATCCAATCAGAACTTGAACGATGTTCTGATTGTGCCGGGCGTTTTGCAACGCCCGGTTTGTTCACTCGTTCCCGCGCTCCGCGTGGGAATGCATACCTATGTTTCGCCGTAACCACGATCCTGGTGTATTTGCACCGGCTTGTGGGTATATTGAACCAGTCGATCATCCAATGATGGCGTATCGTCATGACAATACGCTGTTTTCCTGCCCGGCATGTGGTTTGCAAATACAATCGAAAGGTATGCCGTGAACCCATGTTCGCACTCACATACGGCGCCAGATTCGGATCGACAGGAGCGACTCAACCCATGCAAGAGGTGAATCAGATGCCTTTCGGGCGCAATGCCATGCAGCGTTTTTTTTGGCTGCCCCTCGGATTGTCTGCGCTGTTGGTTGCCTTTGCCCTGACCGGGCTGGTGGCGATGTCATGGCGCAGTCTCGATCGGTTGCGCCCGGTTCAGGAGCATCTGCGGTACATGGGTCAGATCGAGGATGTTGGATTGAGACTGGAGCAGTCTCTGCTGAAGGCCCTGCAAGGCGTGTCCCTGGATCCCCAGGAACTGGATGAACTCAGACAACAGGTGGCGCAGATATCGCGCATGGAAGGTACCCTGCATCCCGAGACCCTGGATCTGCTCGGCCGCATCCTCACCCGGCTGGAGAACAACGCTCCGAACCGCATGCGGATGCTTCTCGATGCGCTGGGCCAGTTGCGCCAGGCGCTCGCCAATGAACGCGACAGGCACGATGGACTTTTGTCGGATGTGCTGCGGAGTACCCATCTGGAATTCCGCCTCGCCATGGCGCTGATGGTGGGTCTGCCGTTGGTGGGTGGCATCGCCTTGTTCTTGCTGCTGCATCGAACCAAGCAGCCTCTTAAGGACCTGCAGAATCTGCTCAACCGGCTGGGTGGACGGGAGTTCAAACCCGTGCCTGAAGAGCAGTTGAATCAGACCGCTCGGCTGGCCCGTCCCGCCTTCAACAGTTACAACACCCTGGTGTCCCGCTTGCAGGAACTCGAAGCGGAACATCAGGATCGGGAACGGCTGCTGGAACAGCGGGTGCGCGAGGCCACCATGGCGCTGTTGGCCCAGAGCCGGGAATTATCCCGTGCCGAGCGGCTTGCGGCGGTGGGTGCGGTTTCCGCGGGATTCGCCCACGAGTTGCGTAATCCCCTGGCCGGCATCCAACTGGCCTGTTCCAAGGTGCACCAGTTCGTTGGAGAGGGTGAGCAGGGAAACCGCATCGCCGCGGTGATCAACGAACTCAAACGCATCAATAATCTTCTGACTCAGCAGGTGGATCTGGCCCGTCATGCACCGGAGCCCTACGTGGAAACGCTGATCGCCCGGACCGTCAGTGAGCTGCTCGGATTGATCCGCTATCAGGTCCCCGAGGACATGTCGCTCAGTTCACGGATCGCGACCGATCTGGTTTGTCTCCTGCCGGTTGCGGGGCTGCGCCAGGCGCTGCTCAACCTGGTGCTCAATGCAGTAGAGATTCAAGGGGAGCAGGGCCGGGTTCACATCACCGCGGAACATCAAGCGGGACAACTGGTGATTCAGGTTCAAGATGACGGTCCCGGGTTTTCCGAGGAGATGCTGCGCGTCGGCATCCGGCCCTTCGCCACGGGACATGATGGCGGAAGCGGCTTGGGGCTCGCCATGGTGCGACGGTTCGTGCGGGATCATGACGGCGATCTCAGTCTCGACAATTCGCCCCAGGGAGGCGGTTGTGTGACCCTGCATCTACCTTGCCGTCTGCCCCAACAGCCCACTGGAGGAGAGACCCATGCCTGACACCTTGCTGGTCATCGAGGATGAGGCGCTGCTGGGCGCCGAACTGTGTGACGAATTCGCCACGGTCGGCTGGGAAACCCGGCTGGCCGTAGATCTGGCCGAAGCGGAAGGCATCCTGTTCGAACAGAACGTGGAACCCCTGGTGGTGCTCTCCGATATGAATCTACCGGACGGAAATGCCCTGGATCTATTGGAGAAGGTGCGCAAGCGGGCGATTTTCGGGGAGTGGATCTTTCTGACAGCATACGGCGGCGTACCGGAATCCGTGCGGGCACTCAAACTCGGGGCCTATGATTTTCTGGAAAAGCCCTGTGATCAGGAGCGCCTGCAACTGGTGGTGGCGGGTGCCGCACGCAGTTCCCGCGCACAACGGCGATTGCGTGACGAGGGACGGGAGCGGGGCAGTCACTTTTCACCCCAGGCCTTTCTTGGTCGCAGCGATGGGGCACGGGAGGTGCGCGAATTGCTGACCCGTCTGGCCAGGGTGCCGTTCTCGGCGGTGCTGCTTACTGGTGAGACCGGGACAGGAAAGGGTTTGGTAGCGCGGATTCTCCACTACACCGGTCCACGGGCCGATGGCCCCCTGGTCGAAGTCAACTGCGCCGCCTTGCCGAGAGAATTGCTGGAATCCGAACTCTTCGGCCACGAAGCAGGTGCCTTCACCGGGGCCAAGGGACGCCGTCGCGGTCTCATCGAACAGGCCAACGGCGGTACCCTGTTCCTGGATGAACTGGGTGAGCTCGACCTCGACCTGCAGGCGAAATTGCTCAAGTCCATCGAGGACCGCCGGGTACGCCGGGTGGGTGGCGATCGGGAACTGCAGGTCGATGTGCAGATCGTCGCGGCTACCAATCAGGATCTGTCGTCACGCATTGCCGAAGGGGCGTTTCGGGCCGACTTGTATCATCGACTCGCGGTGTTCCGGCTTGAGGTTCCCCCCCTGCGGGAACGTAAACAGGATCTGGAGGATCTGTTGCCGGTGTTCATAGAAGAGTTCAATGCCCGCTCAGGGCAGAAGGTATCCCTGGTGCCGGATTCGGTTTGGTGGCGCCTGGGAGGTTATGAATGGCCGGGCAATGTACGTGAATTGCGCAACCTGGTGGAACGCTGTGTTTTGTTGGCCGACGGGCCGGTGTTTCCCGAGCGCTGGCTGCATCTGGGTGAAGCTGAGTCGATGAACCATGCTCACCCAAGCGCTTCACTGGCGGAAGGGGATCGGATCTGCCTGCCTCTCGATGGCAGTGTGAGTCTGGATGATATGGAACGTTTTATTCTCACCGAAGCGCTCTCACGTAACGATGACAATGTCAGCCTGACCGCCCGGGTACTGGGCACGACTCGTGAGAAACTTCGCTATCGGGTACAGAAGTACGGGTTGATCACCGAGGATTGAATGCCGCAACCCGGTACAATTTATGGTGCCGAGTTATATCTCAAGTTCCGGGGATCGAAACGGATAGTGTTTAGGTTATCTGTCTTATCACGAATGCGCATGGTGAAATTGATCGGCTATGCAAAATGAAATTGGAAGTTTGTTGTGAAAGCTCTGAAGTCGAATAAGTCCAATCTTGTCGCACCGCCTTACACCGGGGCGGGGAAACAGATGATTCTTCGGGATCTTCTGGCCATCGACCGGACCCGCCTGGCTAATGAACGGACACTCCTTTCCTGGTATCGGACCGCCCTGATGATGCTGGTCTCGGGCATCACCCTGTTGAAACTCTTCGAGGGTATCCTGTTGATGGAACTGCTCGGGGGAGTGCTCATTCCGCTCAGTATCGGGGTGGCTGTCTGGGGTTCGCGGCGCTATCTGCAAACCCGCAAATCGATTCAGTCTGCAATTGATCGCTAGGAGTGGGACGGGGGGCTCGTTCCCACGCTCTGCGTGGGAACGAGACGAAGGTACACCTCAAAGGGATTTACCTTGTCAAGAACCGCAACGCTGAGCAAGATCCTGTTTGAAGCCCCAGGAAATTGGATTTAGCGACCGGGTTCATAACCCCGTAACGGTTCTAATCACCCGGTTGATACACACCAGTCAATCGGAACTCCCCTCTCATGATCCAGCGGAAAAGGCAACCGGCCGGGCTGTCGACCGATTGGCACGACTGATGCTCGTATTCAGTTATCAGCATCAAGAGATTTGGCAGTTCGGAGGAGGCGAAGATGACCACACTGTCACAACAATCCTCAAGCGCTCAGACAGATGACCGGACAGCTGCGGATACGGACCGCTTCGGTCAGGCCGTGATCGGTGTATTCGACTCCCATGCCGAGGCTGAGGGGACGATCATCAAATTACAGGAGCAGGGCTATCCGATCGATGCGCTCACCCTGGTCGGTAAGGGCTACCATTCGGAAGAACATCCCCTCGGGTTCTACACCCTCAGCGACCGGGTCAAGGCCTGGGGTGGGACCGGACTGGTCGTTGGCGGTCTGTGGGGATTGATATTTGGAGCCGCGTTTTTCTGGTTTCCCGAATTTACCCCCATGGGGCTGACCAATCCGATACTGGAGCTGTTGAGCGCCTCCGCGGAGGGGGCGATTGCGGTGGGTTTGATCACCGCCCTGGGCGCCGCCCTGGTCGGTCTGTTACTTCCCAGGCGTCCGATGATTCGCTATGCGGGGACGGTCAAAGCTGATCGCTTTCTGCTCATGGCTCAGGGTGATATGTCGCAGATTGAAACAGCCCGTCATTTGATGGAAGAGCTAATGCACGGTGAGCAGGAAGCCTTTCAAGCCTGAATCCGCGATCTCGCGGGCTAAACCACTTGCTGTGAAACTCAACAGGAGAGAGACAGATGCAACTGGGCATGATTGGATTGGGACGCATGGGCGCCAATATGGTTCGCCGGCTGGTATCAGACGGTCATCGTTGCGTGGTGTACGATCACTCAGCCGAGGCAGTTGAAAAGCTGAACAGCGAATCCGTCCTGGGGTGCGCGACACTGGATGGATTCGTGCAGGCACTCGAGTCGCCCCGGGTGATCTGGATGATGGTTCCCGCGGCGGTGGTGGATGACCTGATCGCGGATCTGATGCTAAGACTGCAGTTCGGTGATGTACTCATCGACGGAGGCAACAGCTACTACAAAGACGATATCCTGCGTGCCCAACGGCTGGCTAAGGAGGGTATTCACTATCTGGATGTGGGTACCAGTGGCGGGGTATATGGACGTGAGCGGGGCTATTGCCTGATGATTGGCGGCGAACCGCAGATCGTCAACGCGGTCGCTCCCCTGTTCCGAACCCTGGCCCCGGGGTTTCAAGAGCCTCGTACCCCCGGAAACACGGGTGATCCGACACCCGCGGAGGAGGGATGGCTGCACTGTGGACCGGCCGGTGCCGGCCACTTTGTCAAAATGGTACACAACGGCATCGAGTACGGACTGATGGCCGCCTACGCGGAAGGCTTCAATATTCTCCGGCATGCCGGTATCGGCCGGCAGACCCGGGAGAAGGATGCGGAGACCGCGCCGATGGGGCATCGGGGAGGTTATCAGTATGACATCGATATCGCCCAGGTCAGTGAGGTCTGGCGGCGTGGCAGTGTGATTACATCCTGGCTTCTGGATCTTACCGCGAAAGCCCTGCGTCAGGACCCGCGGCTGGAGGGTTTTTCCGGACGGGTCGCGGATTCCGGTGAAGGCCGATGGACGGCCATGGCGGCTATTGAGACCGGTTCCCCCGCCCCTGTGCTGGCTTCGGCTCTGTTTGCCCGGTTCGACTCCCGGGGCGAGTCCGATCTCGCCCAGCGTATTCTGTCAGCGATGCGTTGGGGATTCGGTGGGCATGAGGAGAAGCCGAAGCGCTAAGGGCCTGGGAAAATTACTTTCCAGACTCGTCCGCCTCAACCTTGGCGATCAATTGATTCAGCTTGATCTCGATGTCGGTAAAGATCCGCTGCAAATCCTCACGGGAGGTGTTCTGCAAACGGTTGAGGTCATCCAGTGCGTGCAGCTGGGTCAATAGACCGTCCAGCTCCGTTCGGTATTGGGGTTCAATGTTCGCCTGTTCCAGGATCTCAATGGCAGCCTGCATGTCCTGATGCATCTCATGGATCCGTTCCAGCAGATCGGTCTCCTCGCCGAAGGAGGCATACAAACGCTGTTTCGCCAGTACTAGGGAGGAACGCTCCGGTTGGTAGTAATCGGGACTGTTGGAATGGAGATACCATCCCAGACCGATCAATCCTGCCAGCGCTATGATACTCAGGGTTAGCAGGAATACGCGCCGGATGCGGCTGGATGGGGTTGGTTTCAAGATGCCGGATTCATAAGTCATGGCCTGTGTCTCGTGTTCGTCGCTGTAGGCGCGGTTCCCCCAATCTGCCGGATACTACCACACAGCGGCATCCTTCATGGCCGATTTGGTCAACCTACTGGGTGAGACACGGGAGCAGAGCAGAGGTTGCGTATCATAGACTCCAAATCCCCGTGGCGGTTGAACAGGGCCGGATACCTGGCGGTATTGTGTGTTCATGACACCGGTTGTTGGCCTTTGGTTTTCGTTATTCAAGAGTTATTGGCCACTGCCGATCATCGAGAGTGTATTAGTATGAGACACTACACTAAAATCACAGGGAGATTGATAAACCCGGAAAATCCCTATGGGCACCGCATCACTCATGGTTAATGTCCCAGCGCGAAGCCGGTTATCGGGCTGGCTGCAATTGACAGCAGTGTTGCTGGCGCTGATCCTGTCTGTCTGGCAAGTTACGCTTCTGGCTGCGGAAGATCCCCTTATCCTGGGCGTATTCCCCCGGCGTGACGCCGCAACCAGCGCGCAGCTCTTCCAGCCTTTGGCCAACTATCTGGAACAGTCCCTGCGCAGACCGGTGAAATTGGAGCTGTCCGCGGATTTCGAGGTCTTTCTGAGCAATCTGAAATTGCGTCGTTACGATCTGGTGCATCTTAATCCTTACGACTACGTCAATGCCCATGATGAGCTGCAATACGACGCCCTGGTTCAAAATGAAGAGTTCGGAGAAAAGACCATCAAAGGCGCGATTTATGTGCGCAAGGATTCCGGGTTGACCCGTCTTGAGGAACTCAGGGGAAAGACCATCCTCTTCGGCGGGGGTCCCCGGGCCATGATGAGTTACATCGTTCCGACCTATCTGCTACGCAAGGCGGGTCTGGTCGCAGGGGACTACCAAGAGGCCTACGCCATCAATCCCCCCAATGCCGTACTCGCCACCTATCTGGGTCGCGCCGACGCGGGAGGTGCCGGCGAGGTGGTGCGGCGTCTTCCGGTCGTGACTTCTAAAATCGACGTTCAACAACTCGACCTCATCGCCATCAGCGATCCGCTTCCCCATCTGCCCTGGGCCGTGAAAACGGAGATGGCGCCCGACATGAAGACGCGTATCCAGGCAGTTTTAGTGAATTTAAAGACGACTGAAGAGGGGAGCAGGGTTTTGAAGAAGGCGCGTTTGACAGCCCTCAATCCGGTTACTGACAAGGCGTATGATGCTCACCGGATGATCATTGATTTCATCGATAAGCATTAAGTCGTGGATCTGGGATCTTTACCAAACACTATCAATTTTTCCAGAAGTCTGCGTGTGCGCTTTATTTTCTGGATCGGTATCGTGTTGCTGTTGACTCTGGGCGGTGCGGCTTATTACGTCTACTCGGCACAGCAGACCCTGTTGGCCGACAGTCTGCAAACCAAGGTGGAGGGTCTCGGCCGGTTCATCGCCCTGATCAGTCCGGATGCCATCTACTCTTTCAACATCACCCTGCTGGATCGCTATGTCAAACAGATCTCGGAAGACGAGGATGTCCTGTTTGCGCAGATCCGATCCTCGGGTGGCACACCCATGACCACCTACCTGCCACCGGGTATCACCCGGGAGCAGGTGCGGCGCTGGATCAAAACCATCGACGAAACCCAGGATCCTCAACGATTGACGGTGGATAAGGTCATTTTCTACAGTTTTACGATTAGCGCAAACGCAGAGGACCTCGGCCAGGTGCTGGTGGGGCTCGACAGTCGGCCGATGCAGGCGCACGCAGGGCAGGTACTGATGGATTTGATCAAGATCTTCAGTGCCATAGTGATCGCGTTGGGTTTTCTGATTTTCCTGATCTTTAAATGGCACGTGCTGGTTCCCGTGGGCCGACTGAAATCTGCCGCCATCAGGGTATCCGAGGGGGACTTCACCCATCAGATCGATATACAGCGTCATGACGAGCTCGGTCAGCTCACGGCGTGCTTTAACGCCATGATGGATGAGATCAATAGTGATCGCGAAGCGCTTATCTCCAGTAATCAGCTTTTGGGCGAAGAGATCCATCAGCGACAACTGGCAAATCAGGAGCTGACCAAGCTGTCTTTGGCGGTGGAACAGAGTCCTGCTTCGGTGGTGATTACCGATCTGATGGGGCATGTCGAGTATGTCAATCCGAAGTTCTGTGAAGTCAGCGGCTACTATCGGGACGAGGTGATCGGTAAACAGATACCAATGTTTGGCAATGAAACCAAGATTCCGGATGAGAGACAGCGGATCATCAGGAAATTGAGTCAGGGCAATATCTGGAAAGGTGAATTCCGCAATCAGCGAAAGAACGGTGAGGAGTATTGGGAATCGGCGGTTCTGGCGCCGATTCGCGACGAACAGGGAAAGGTTACCCACTACCTGGCGGTCAAGGAGGACATCAGTGAACGCAAGGCATTCGAGGAAACCCTGGTGGAACAGGCCACCCTCGACCAGTTGACCGGACTGCCCAACCGCTTCCTGGCCATGGATCGCTTGCAACAGTTGATGCAGCATGCGGTTCGGGAAAACACCAAAATCGGTGTGATCTATCTCGATCTCGATAACTTCAAGTTGGTCAACGACAGCCTCGGTCATGCGACCGGAGACGGGTTGTTGGTGCAGGTCGCCAAACGGATTTGGGAACAGCTTCGCGATGAAGATACCCTGTGTCGTCTCGGTGGTGATGAGTTCATGGCTCTAGTACCGAATCTCAGGCATCCCGCTGAGGCTCTTCAGGTCATACTGGATCGCCTGATCGAGTCCGTGAAGACCCCTTTCGTGGTCAGTGAGAACGAAATTAATGTGACTTCCAGTATCGGTCTCTCGCTTTTCCCGGACGACGGTGAGAGTGTCGGCATGCTGATGAGCCATGCGGACATCGCTATGTATGAGGCCAAGCGGTCAGGGCGAAACACCTTCCGTTTCTTCACCCGCGAGATGAATGAACAGGTACGCGAAAAGATGGTCCTGGAAAACCGTCTCAGGCATGCCTTGGATCGGGGCGAGCTCTACACGGTATATCAACCGGTGATTCGGCTCTCCGATGGGGGCGTGGTGGGGGCTGAGACGCTGCTGCGCTGGCACAGTCCGGAACTGGGGGAGGTCGCCCCCAGTGTTTTCATCCCCGTTGCCGAGCAGTTTGGCCTGATCCGACCGATTACCGATTGGTTATTGCAACGCATCATGATCGATGCCCGGGAATGGACCGGTCGGCCGGACGATTTCTGGCTTTCGATCAATGTGCCGCCGATCTACTTCTGCGAAGATAGCTTTCGCGATGCCTTGAGCCGGACCCAGCAGAAAGCCGACGGGCACGGCATGAGTTTGTGTGTCGAGATCACCGAAAATCTGTTCCTGCACAATGACAGGGCCGCGCTGACGGTATTTCAGGATCTCAGGTCCCTGGGCGTAAGTTCCGCGGTGGACGATTTTGGCACCGGATATTCCTCACTTGCCTATCTCAAACAGTTCCCTCTGGATTTCCTCAAGATAGACCGGACCTTCGTGGATGGTCTGCCGGAAGACCCGGACGATCAGTCACTTACCGAGGCGATCGTGCTGATGGGACACCGTCTGGGAATCAGGATCATCGCCGAAGGGGTTGAGAACGAGGTTCAGCTCCAGTATCTGAAAGACCTCAAGGTGGAATACGCACAGGGCTATCACATCGCCCCCCCCATGCGTCAGCAGCTGTTTTCTGAGTATCTCGCTGCCCTGGACTAGTGTATAGAATCTGTAACGGGTTACACTAGCACACTCAGAAGCCCGTGACTAAGCGCAGAGTATCCCTCCAAACAGTGTGTCAAGCGGTGTGGTAATTTGTCACTTTCACAAGGCTTGAAAACACCAGACAAATAGGTGAATCTTAATCCCATCCCGTCTCAGTGCCACGACAGGTCAATTTGCTGTTCCTTGAGGGGATGGGGTGCAACTCGAGATCGTTGGCAGGTTGGGCGTAGGTGGTCCAGAGAGGGTTACTGCCAGAGCGTGGCATACGCTGATTTATTAGGGCGATGATGGCTTCATTGGGGATTTGGGGTCAATGACAACGCTTGTGCCACCCATCGGCAGATCGTGGTTCCGGCAATGATTTGCGACTGCGTACTATGTATAAAATAAAATAAAACGGGGGAGATAAGGTATGTCTCAGAATATTTGCGCAGGGTATTCAGGTCATCGTTTGCGCGGACCGATCCGGTACCTGGTTTTTGCCGGCCTGGCGCTGTTTTCCATGAGTGTATCGGCGGCTTACAGCTATGACCCTGCCTCCCTCGTGTTTGGCAATGTTGTGGTTGGCGGCACCAGCAGTACCCGGACAGTCACCTTCAGCAACGATAACACTTATCCCTCTGTCGATGCGATCGAGCTCAACTCGATCAGCGTATCCGGGCCGTTCAATGTGACCAACAACTGTCCGATGCTGGCGGATGATCTAGTATTGAATGCTCAGTCCTCCTGTACCATTGATGTTACGTTTTCACCCCAGACCTACGGTAACCATAACGGTACGTTGACGATTATCGGTATCGATCAGGCCTCGGGCCCTTTCACTCAAGAAATTGGATTGAACGGCACGGGTATCACCCCCCCTCGGGCAAACCTAAGCTTCGGTAGCAACGGGGTTGATTTCGGGGGCGTGGCTCTGAATACCCCCAGCTCGCCGGTCCAGGTGGAATTGAGCAACACCGGGACTGCCTCGGCTACGATCAGCGCCATCAGCGCCAGTGCGCC
The DNA here is from genome assembly GCA_050291245.1 of Candidatus Thiodiazotropha sp. Classification (GTDB taxonomy): domain Bacteria; phylum Pseudomonadota; class Gammaproteobacteria; order Chromatiales; family Chromatiaceae; genus Thiodiazotropha. The sequence goes on from JBNKJP010000066.1 coordinate 34,717, forward strand.
GTTTACCCAGACGAACGACTGTCCGGCTTCTTTGGACGTTAATCAGAGCTGCACCGTTCAGGTGAGTGTCACTCCCGACACCCTGGGCGATGTGAACGGAACGCTTTCCGTGTCGGGTGCCGATTATTCTGGAAATCTCAGTGATAGCATCGATTTGAGCGCGACGGGGCAAACCGTTTGGTTATCAGTGTCCGATACCACACTGAGTTTCAGTGACACTACAGTTGGTGACCGCAGTGCCAGTCAGACAGTGACCTTCACCAATACAGGTAATCAGACCCTGGAGAGCTTGAATTTCTCAATCGGAGGGGATTTTTCAGAGACCCATGACTGCTCGGCGAGCCTCGGTGCCGGCGCCAGCTGCAGTGTTACGGTCACGGCCGAGCCCACCGTTGCAGGAGATCGCAGCGGAACACTGCAGGCCACGGCAATGGGCGGCACTTCCCAGGTCTCGGAATCCGTGGCGTTGAGTGTCCGTGGCATCGATCCGGCGAATGGGTCCGATCTGGTGCCTTCGGTCACCGCCTTGGATTTTCCGGACGCCACCGTCGATGCGGAGTCCCAGCCACAGATTCTGATCCTGTCCAATCCGGGCAGTACGGCGGTGACCCTCAATGGCATCACCACCGAAGGGGATTTCACCCAGACCAACAACTGCGGCACGAGCCTCGCGGCCGGGGCCAGTTGCGAGATTCAAATCACCTTCCTGCCCAAATCCGAGGGGACCCTCTCGGGTACCCTGAACATCGACACGACTACGGGTATCAACCGCATTCCCCTGTCAGGAACGGCGGCCGCAGTTGCCTCGGACAATCCGGTGGCCGATCTGCTGGCCCCCTACACCGGCGGCAATCCCAATCTTGAATCCCTGGCCGGGGTGATCGGCGAGGCCTGCCCCAGCGGGCGGCTGGGCGATCAACTGCAGGCGGACTGTGACGCGGTGGTGG
>JBNKJP010000067.1:0-179065 GCA_050291245.1 Candidatus Thiodiazotropha sp.
AAAAGGAGATGGAGAACCTGGCGTGAAAAATATCTGGCGCGGCTACAGTGCATTACAAAATTACATTGAGGCACTTGATGTGGCACAAATAGTGTTCTGATTTGTGTGTAATGGACAGCGCGGAGCGTGGGAACGAGAAAACCATGCGTACCCCTTACAGCAAATGGCCGTGGTGGGTAAATAATCAGATTTGCAGATTGGTGATTTCCCTTGCAAGGGTAATAAGTGCTTCCGCCTGATTCAGGCAGCGCTTGCGCACCGCACTGTTGAGTTTTTTTACCCATTGCTCGGGAATGGCGGACATCCCGTAGTAGGCTCCCGCCAGCATGCCGGCAATGGCCCCGGTGGTGTCCGCATCCCCTCCCCGGTTTACCACATCGATGAGGGTATCCTCAAAACTCTGATGTTCGAAAAAGGCCTGAAACACAACCTGCAGGGTCTCGACGATATAACCGCTGGGATTTTCAACCCGCCGCCTGTCGAAACGGTACTCCCGATATTCATCGACCAACTGTTGGGTCAGTTCCAGCAGTTCGGTACGCTCGGCGCCTTTCATCGCGGCAACGAGCATGCGCAGCACGGTTTCCGTGCCCGCATCGGAGAGCGGATTGTTATGGGTCGTATGGGCCTGGGTTCTCGAGGCGACCACCAGCGCATCCGGTGAACTGTCATGATAGACCAGGGCAATCGGCAGACAGCGCATACAGGCCCCGTTACCCGCGTCATAGACATTTTCATCCACCCAGGGGTTACCGGTGTTCCGGAACTGGACGATACCCCGCCGCACGGTATTGCCGATATCGATGGGTTTGGACTTCATCCAGTCGCTGAAGGCCTGCGCAACCGAGCGGGCGCTTACGCCACCGCTTTTGAGTATCGCCTCTCCCAGGGCCAGACTCATCTCGGTATCATCGGTGACCTGTCCGGGTTTCAGTTTGAGCCAGCCACCGCCGCGTATGGTCTTGTGCACCCCATAGCGGATCTGGATCTCTTTTGGGGTGAGAAACTCGGTGGTTGCTCCCAATGCGTCGCCCATGGCCAACCCGAGATAGGCCGCGGAGGCTTTTTGCGAGAGCTCTGAATTGGCGGGTGGCTTTGCTTGTTTGTGCATTCTGGGCCGGGTTGATTAGGATTTTGTCGGTCGAGCCTGAAAAGGCATGTTCACGGGCAACCGATCAGGGATCAAGGTTCCCAGTATAAACGCTCACAAGATCGGGGTGGTACCGACAATACCTCTGGGACTGTGTGGGCTCAAGGTTCATGGAAACGATATTCAGGATTCCTCGGGCGCAAAACAGTTTGCGTAGTCCGCACAGACCTCGCAACTCGGCGCGCGGCAGGTGTAGATCCCCTCGGTTTCACACAATTGCTTATAGAGAAATTTTTTCCATTTCATGTTCTTGGTGTTCATCACCGCGAGGGGGTGGAAATGGTCGGAGATCAGCAGGGAGAGGTCATCCCGACACCACAGACCCAGATCCTGCCACAGATGATCCTGCCCCATGCAGCCGGCGATGAGGATTTCAGCAAACCAGAGTTCGACATCTGAGCGGTGACTGCGGTTTTTCAGGATCAGAGTCCGCAGGTCCTCCATCTCCCCCTCGTAGGCGCTTCGGGGCGCGGCCGCGTGGTGAATCACTTCCGAAGGGTGAATACCGGGAAATCGCCGTTCCAGCATTCTATGGAATTCGAATTCCCCCAGACCCAACCACTCGGGGAGAACGGAACAACCACATTTCCATGACGACAACAGACGCGCCAGTATCACCTCGGTCGAGGTTTGCTGACCCGCGGCATCGATCAGTTTTGTATAGAGGTTTGTTACTTCAGTATTGGCCTGGATGGGTTGCGCCATGAGCGTGCCTCGTATTCGATTTGGATCTCCCTAAGTGTTGATCAGGCGGGTTTGACTTTGCAATCACCCAGAATCTGCGCCTGACAGGCAAGCCGGTCGTGGCGACCCGCCATGTTCTCCTTGAGTACTTTCTCCTCTAGGACAGACGGCTCGGTAAGGTTGTTCCAGCCCTCTTCCACATGCATCATACAGGTGCCGCAATCCCCTTCCCGGCAGCCGTAGACGATGCCCGCGCCGATCTTCTCGGAAACCTCGATGATCCGTGTACCGGCCGGTACGTTGACGGTCTGTTCGATATCCACGAATGTGATTTTTGCTTTTGCCATGTCAGTTCACCTTAAGATATTGCATTGATGATGTTCGGCATTAGGGCCTTGAAAAAAGATCGGTTGATTCTTTTTCCAAGCCCTTAGATCAGATCGGCCAGATCGATCACCTCTTTGTGTTGATGTTTCCCCACCAGTTCTTCGGCAATGGCCTTTCCGAAGGTCTGACAGGTCTCCAGCTCTTCCTCGGTAGGAATCAACTTGACTCTCAATCCCTGCTGGGGGATGCGCATCTTCAGACCACGCATTCTGTCCTCGATCATGGGTACCGCCTCGCCACTCCAGCCATAGGAACCAAAGGCGCCACCCAGTTTGCCTTTGAGATTCACCACCGCCAGGGATGAAAGCAGATCCCAGACCGGTTTGACCGCATCTCCGTTGATGGTCGGGGAGCCGAACAGCAGGGCATCAGCCTCCTCGATAAGGTCCACGAAGGGACCGGTTTCTCCGCCTTCCAGATCGTACAGCGAGACCCGTACGTCCGCGATACTGCTGGCGCCCGAGCTGATCGCCTCGGCCATGCGCGCGGTGTTACCGTAGGAGCTCATGTAGAAGACGATCAGAGAGCGATCGTCGACCCCGATCTCCCGGGACAGGCTGGAGGTCGACAGCTCTCGGTAGTGGGTCACATAACGTCGGGGTCTCTCCCGCAATATCGGCCCATGAGTTGGGGCGATCTGTTTCAGTTTGAGGGGTTCGATCAACTGCAGGGCCTCCATTACATGCTTTTTGAAAGGACGCATGATATGGGCGTAGTAGTAATCGAAGGAGAAGCGAAAATCCCCCACTCGGTCATTGAACAACCGCTTGTCACAATAGTGACAACCGAACACATCCCCGGAGAACAGTATCCCCTCCTCTTCCAGATAGGTGCATTGGGTATCCGGCCAGTGGAGGAATGGGGTATGCAGAAAACGCAGGGTACGGTCACCCAGGCTGATGCGGTCGTCGGTGATGACCGTGGTGTACTCGAACGCACCGTTGGTGGGTTTGAGCAGTGCCTTGAGCATGGAGGTGGCCCGTTGCGAGATATAGAGTTGCGCCTGAGGTGCGCGGCGCATCAGTTCCGGCAAGGCGCCGGTGTGATCCGGTTCCAGATGGTTGAGCACGATGTACTTGATCTCATGGTACTCCACCTCGGATTCCAGCCGTGCGAAGAACTCATCACTGTAATTGGCCTTTACGGTATCGATGATCGCCACACCTTCACGACCTTTCACCAGATAGGCGTTGTAGGTGGTGCCATTGGCGGTGCTCAGGATAATGTCAAAGGTGCGCAGTGACGGATCGAGGGCACCGATCCAATAAACCCCGTCGGCGAATTCAATCGCATCCCGATGACTTGAGGCGTCGATTTCGTGGCTCACCGAGGCTCCTCGCAGGGTTGAGTCACCCGGGGGCAGGACTGCAGGTCTTTCTGCGTATCCAGCTGAACCCCCAGATAGTCGAGTACCGGACCGGGTATGAAACCGGACTGCTTGAGTCCGTTACAGGCCATCAGGGGGCGGCGGATCAGGATCGGGTCATCCACCATTAACCGCAAAGCCGCGATCTCATCGATCCGGTCGATCGGGATTTCACCGCTTTTCACCCGGGGAGCGGAATCATTGAACCATTGACTTACCGGGGTATCCGAAAAAAAAGCCCTCAGGGTGTCGGTGGTCCAGGGAGTGCTCAGCAGATCCCTGACTTCAAAGGGTATCCCGTGTTCACGCAGGAGCGCTTTTTGCCGGTTATTGCCAACACAGCCTGGTTTCTCATAGAAAACCAGGTCACTCATAATGCCGGGACTCGTACAGGCTCATGAGTAGTGCGGATTGGCGGTCCCAGACCCGATCCGGCAGGTTCATGCCATAGGGTTTGGTGCGCATCACCGGGCGGGTGAAATGATTGCGCATCAGACGGATAAACTGATGATAAGGCTTTACACTCCGTGCAGGCATGATCTCCTGTCCCTGTACGGGTGCGAGTTGCTGTTGCAGGGTCTTTTCCATCGGGCATTACCTCCGCGGTATATCGTATCGACGGTCGCGTCGAATGCGACCGTCGAGCCTGTGTGGTTTTCGGACACTTAGCGTGCCTGGATTTCAGCCATCACCTCCGCCATCCGTTCCGGCGGGATTCCGGTCAACGAACCCGGCGGATTGGCCGGTTCGGAGAACGGGTTCAGAATCGCCCCCTCGATGGGACAAATGCTGACGCACTGGGGATCGGCATGATCCCCCTCGCACTCCGTACATTTCTTAGCGTCGATCAGAAAATGGGGACGTGCCTCATAGATGGCCTGACTCGGACAGAGGGGTTCACAGGCCCAGCAGTTGACACAGCTTTCGATGATTTCATACGCCATTGTTACGCTCCTCAGGCACCCATCTGGAGTTGAACCGCCGTGCTAGGCTGGTCGAGCCGACCGGCCTCCACCATTTCGGCGTAGACCTTGGCCACCGCCTCCTCGATCGCTTCCATGGCATGCTCCCCATTGGGTTGAATGCCGGCCTCTTCGAGCATCTCCCAGGGTTCATAACCGATCTTGGAGCAGAGCACGGCCTCGCAACCCTCCAGGGTGCGGATGGTTTTTTGCAGGGTCGTTTCCGCATCGCCGCAGGTGTCGCCACCGCTGCAGTAGAGATCGACTTTACGGTGGCCGATGAACCGCACGTCGTAGAGGGACGCCTCGTACACCAGGAACTCCCGGGCATGTCCGAAATGCTGATTGATCACCCCACCCCCGGTCGTGGCCACGGCCATCAGCGCCGGCCGGGGTTCCTTGCGGGCCCGTTTGAGTGAGCTCAGGGGAACAAAGGTCTCGTTTTTCTGCTGCCGCTGGGCCTCCATGTTGGCGGTCACCGAGGCTTGATACTCCGCCCGTTTCTGCATCGCCTCCTGGTAGTCGATGTCCATGGTCTCCACCTTGTCCATGGTGAACTCGTCACCCCGATCCTCACCGAGCATACCCACTGCGTCGGCACGGCACTGGCGACAGTGACGCATCATGTTCATATCCCCGGCGCACTTGTCCTGCAGGCCCTGAAGTTCCTCGTGGGTGGGGCCTCGCTGCCCCATCACTCCGTAGAAAGTACCGTGTTCGGCCTCGGCGATCAGCGGCATGACGTTGTGCAGGAAGGCTCCCTTGGACTTGACCACCTTGCTGACCTCTTCCAGGTGCTGGTCGTTGACCCCGGGAATCATCACCGAGTTAACCTTCACCAGGATGCCCCGGTCGGTGAGCATCTGCAGGCCCTTCTGCTGCTGCTTGATCAGGATCTCGGCACCCTTGCGTCCCTTGATGCGGCGGTTCTTCCAGAAGATCCAGGGATAGATCTTGGCGCCCACGTCCGGATCGACACAGTTGATGGTGATGGTGACATGGTCAATGTTGTGTTTGCACAGCTCATCGACCTGATCCGGGAGGGAGAGCCCATTGGTTGATACGCAAAGCTTGATGTCGGGGGCCTTCTCGGTGAGCTGGCGGAAGGTGTCGAAGGTGCGTTCCGGGTTGGCCAGAGGATCACCAGGGCCGGCGATACCCAGCACGGTCATCTGTGGGATGTTGGCGGCCACGGCCATGACCTTCTTCACCGCCTGATCCGGAGTGAGCAGTTCGGAGACCACGCCGGGACGGGATTCGTTGGCGCAGTCGTACTTGCGATTGCAGTAGTGGCACTGGATATTGCAGGCTGGCGCCACGGCAACATGCATACGCGCAAAATGGTGATGCGCTTCTTCGGAATAACAAGGATGGTTATGCACCTTTTCTCGGATATGTTCCGGCAGATGCGACATCTGATCGCTGCTGCCGCCGCATCCTGAAGAGCTACAGCCTCCCGTAGACGCCGCATCCGCATTCTGACCTATCACTTTCAATTCCATCATCCGGCCTCCCAAGCTGGGTTTATTCGCTGTTGCGAGGGATGATGCAAACTGCGTGCCTAATAAATCATATTTTCATTAGTCACTGTATTTATTATCTTTTTTTAGCAAATATTTCGGATTGAATTGTTATCTATTCGACACTGCCAGGCCTATTCTGTAGGAGTGTCTACAGATTCGATACCCAGGGCTGTAACAAAAAAAAGCAGAAAAATAATTGAACTTTGTCCATTTATCACAAGACACTGTCGTCTTCAATTACCCGATCGGGGAGTAGTCTCTTTGGATCAAAAACACTAGCATCCGTAGGGTTTAAATTGATTCCATTGGTATTTATAAGGATTATCAAAAACTTGGGTAATCCATGTAGGGAGTATGGATGTACCGGAGTAGCAGGGCTGTTTTGCTACCGAAAGGCTTCAGCAGGAGCATTCGGGCTTATCTTATCGTTGTTTTAACCCTTTTTTCATTCAGTGTTTCAGCAAGCTATTCGCTTGACCCTACCAACATCGACTTCGGCGTGGTTTCGCCAAATGTAACTTACAGTCGCACGGTTGATATGACATTCGGTACCACTGACTTTATGTATACAGTGATCGAATCCATTAGTGTAAGCAATGGTTTCACTGTGTCGCACAATTGCTCATTGAATACTGAACTTTCTTCAGGATCATGCACGATTACCGTAAGGTACTCATCCGGCCCTTCAGCCCCCAGGACAGGCACATTGACGATTTCGGGTACCACTCCCGAAAGCGCCGGTTTTGGGGCTCCTCCCGGAACATTCACGAGTTCGATTCCACTAAGCGCGACACTGAAGGGTTATCTAACCACAAACGATTGGCCCCTGAGTTTCGGGACTGTCCTACTCGGTAGTTCCAGCACCCGACAAATACATCTTACGAACAGGGGTGATCTGCCCGTCCCGATTTCCAGCATTTCGGTCGCGAGTGGTTCCGACTATTTTTCATCGACCCATGACTGCGGCGGGTCCGTTGCTGCTGGTGATAGCTGCACCGTGGATGTAACCTTCCTGGTCACGGACAATACAATCGGGTCGCATCAGGGAAACATCAATATCGTGGCAAGCGGATATCTCACGATAGAACTCTATGCTACATCCGTTGCACCTATCTTTGAGATCACTTCGGAGAGTTTGGATTTTGGCGGCGTTAACGTAGGCAGCACCAGCGCAACACAACAAATTACCGCCAACAATTTTTCCAATATCTCCAGCCTGGATATTTCTATTACGGGCCCCTTTTCCGAATCCAACGACTGCGCGACGGCGATCTCATCGAGCAATGCCAGCTGTTCGATTCTCGTCAGCGCTACTCCGGATGCTGCCGGTAGCCAATCAGGCACTATGGTATTCACCGCAACTTCCTCCGACAATCAAACCCTGGTCCGGTCGGTCCCGCTCACCGTTATGGGCCTGGCGGCGGATCTGGTGCTATCGACAACCCAGCTGACTTTCGCCAACACCCTAGTCAACACCCGCAGTAGTCCGCAATCGGTAACCCTCACCAACCAAGGCAATGCTACCCTGTCGATCAACAGTATCGCCAGCAGTGGTGATTTCAGCCAGTCCGGCGATTGTCCCGACGCACTGCTGGCGGATGAGAGCTGTACGCTCCAGGTTGTGTTTACACCGCAACAAGAGGGGAACCTGAGCGGCGCCATCAGCGTTGAGAGTAACCTGGGAACGACCGCGATCGAACTTAACGGCACAGCCAATGCCACTCCGACAGCCGGGACGGCGGATTTGGTGGTATCGAACACGGATCTGACCTTTGCCAATACGGATGTCGACACCACGAGTGAGCCGCAAACCCTGACACTCACCAATCAGGGCGACGTCGACCTAACCATCAATGAGATCAGCCTCGACGGCGATTTCGTTCTGACAAACAACTGCGGCACTCAGATCATTGCCGGGGAAAGTTGCGATCTCCAGATTGAGTTTGCGCCGCAACAGGAGGGAGAGGCCAGTGGATCGCTCATCATCGACAGCGATCTGGGAGTGACTACGGTTTCCCTGTCAGGCTCGACCCCCGCAACCGGCGATCTTCCGGTCGATCCACCCGCGGATAACACCGATCCGGACATGGCCGAGCTGGTCTTTTCTGTCTCGGAGCTCAGCTTTTCCGATGCACCCATCGACGCCACCAGCCAACCCCAAACCCTGATTCTGACCAATCCTGGCAGTGTTTCAGTGACAATCAACTCCGTGACCATCGAGGGAGACTTTCTCCTGACTGACCAGTGTGGTTCCGAACTCGCTGCTGGTGCGAGTTGTAGCCTGTTGGTCTCATTTACCCCCAAATCAACGGGTACCTCAAACGGTACTCTCACCCTGGATACCAGTCAGGGTATCAGTAGAATCTTGCTTTCAGGTACCGCTCAAGCAGTACCCGGATCTCCGATCGATAATTCAGAGGAGATCGTCGAACTGCTCGGCCCCTTCACGGGAGGAAATCCCAATGTCGCAGCCACCGCCGCGGCCATTGCCGACTCCTGCCCAAGCGGACGCATCGGCGATCGCATGCAACTGGACTGTAATGCGGTGATCAACGCCGCGGTCGATGGGGATGCCAACACCAGTACCGCGTTGCTGGAGATTACCCCCGAATCCACCGGCAAGGCCAATAATGTCTCCCGTCAAGGGGGGGCAACCCAGGTGCGTAACCTGGGCTCGCGGATATCGGCCTTGCGGGCCGGGGCGCGGGGCATCTCCTTCAACGGCCTGGATTGGCAAATCAACGGCGACAATCTCTCCATAGCCTGGCTGGAGGAGGCCTATCGCAGTACCCGTCATCAGGGCGGCGGAGCCAGTGCGGACAATCCGCTCCTCGATTCCAAACTGGGCATCTTCCTCACCGGCACCCTCAGTAGCGGCAGCAAAGACGAGACCCGGCTTGAATCGGGACTCGATTTCGATACCTATGGCCTCACCCTGGGCGCGGACTATCGCATCAGTGATCAGTTCATCCTCGGTGGCGCCTTTGGTTATGCCGATACCCAGGCCGACCTAAATAACAATGCGGGCAAGCTGGACACTCAGGGCTACAGCCTGAGCCTCTACGGCACCTACTACAGCACCGGAGACTACTTTCTCGACTTCTCCGTCACTTACGGCAATAACGACTTCGATCAAAAACGTCAGGTCGCCTACGAACTCAATGGCCTCGCCCAAGTCAGTCAGGAGTTCAATGCCGATTACAATGGCGACACCGCCAGTCTGTTCATCGGCTCCGGATACGATTTCAATCGGGCGGGCTGGAGCTTTGGTCCAAGATTCGATCTGGAGTACATCCGCTCCTCGGTGGATGAGTTTAGTGAAACCTCTTCGAGTTCCGGGGCCAGTGGCGCCGGCTGGGCGACTCGGGTGGAAGCGATGGACCAGACCTGGCTGACCCTGAACCTGGGCGGCAAGGTCAGCTATGCCTACAGTGCGGACTGGGGTGTATTGATCCCCTATCTACGACTCGATTGGTTGCATGAATTCAAAGACGATTCTCAAACCATCACCGCCCACTTCGTAGACGACCCGGAGGGCCAGGCCATCGAGATCACCACGGACGATCCTGACCGGGACTATATGCGTCTGCGCCTGGGCACCTCAACTCAATGGCCTAACGGCTTGACCGGATTCGTCGATTTCGGAACCCTTATGGCCCATAGCCAATGGAACAGCTATGACATTAATTTGGGATTGAGGATGGCTTTCTAGCGTGGCGTTCTAAACTATTAACCACTTGTATTGACTCAGTTTGAGATGGCCGTCCGAACCTAAGGTCTGCATTCCCACGCGGAGCGTGGGAATGAGTTGAGTAACTTGAAAGGTGCGTCAACGGTGCATCCCTGCACCACCGCTCCGGCATGCGCCGGAATGACGAAGATCCCGGTCATCGCCTTTCTCAGTACCCGTACTCTCAGAGTTGTCGCACCTTGATATTCAGGGTCTGGATGCGATATCCGATCTGCCTCGGCGTCATACCCAGCAGGCGGGCCGCCTTTGCCTGTACCCAGCCCGCCTGTTCGAGGGCGGCGATGACCCGCTGGCGCTCGTCCATGTTGGGATCGTCGAGTTCGAGCTTGGTTCCCGGGGAAGTGTCCAGCGCAAGATCCGGTTCCAGCAGCGGACGAAGCCCCGAGAGGTTGATCGCATTTTCGTCGATCAAGCCGTCCCCGCTCATCACCGCGGCCCGCTCCAGGCAGTTTTCCAGTTCCCGGACGTTGCCCGGCCAGTCGTGGCGCATCAGCAGGCGGATGGCGCCATCGTCGATCTCCAGTTCACGCCCCTGACTCTTGGCGATTTTGGTTACCAGAAAACGGGCCAGGTCATGGATGTCTTCACGACGATCCCGCAGGGGGGGCATCTGAATCGGCATGACGTTGAGGCGGTAGTAGAGATCCTCCCGAAACTGCCCCATCTGGACCTCCGATTCCAGATCCTTGTTGGTGGCCGCCACTACCCGGACATCCACCACATGGGTTTTCGATCCGCCGACCCGCTCGAATTCCCCCTCCTGCAACACACGCAGCAGTTTTGCCTGGAAGGTCGGACTGATCTCACCGATCTCATCGAGAAATATGGTGCCGCCATGGGCCTGTTCAAAGCGCCCCTTGCGTTGATTCACCGCACCGGTAAAGGCCCCCTTTTCATGGCCGAAGAGTTCCGATTCCAGCAGGGTATCGGGCAGTGCCGCGCAATTCAGTTTGATGAACGGACCGTTACTGCGCGGCGAATTGTAATGGATGGCGTTAGCGATCAACTCCTTACCGGTACCCGATTCGCCACGCACCAGCACCGTGGTGTTCCATTTCGCCACCTGCCGCACCTGCTCGAAGATCAGCCGCATGCTTGGGGTGTGTCCCACCATGTTGGAAAACCCGTGTTCACCCCGTACCTTGCGTCGCAGTGAATCACGTTCGATCTTCAATGCCAGTTGCTGATCCTCGACCTGCTTGGCCAGGCGCACACTCTGTCCGATCAGATTGCCGACCATCTGCAGGAATCTTTCATAGATCTGCAGCTGACTGAGACTGCCGATCGGCTGCGCCGCCAACACCCCGGCGGTATGGTCGCCGATCGGGATCGGGACGCCGATAAACGGCAACTCCGGATCGTAGACACCGAGCCGGTCGAGAAAGCGGTCTTCGTCTGAGATACGCCTTACCACCAGTGCCTGACCGCTCTCCATGATGGCGCCCACCAAACCTTCGCCCGGTTTGTATCGCACTGTGTTGAAGGGGGCGGGATTTTCATGCAGGGCCGTGACAAACAACTCGCCGCTGTTGTCATCGATCAGGCAGATCATGCCGTGATGCAGGTTGGCGGTGTCGTTCAGGCGGCTCAAGACCTCCGCGAGGGTTTCGCGAAAATCCAGGGAGCGGCTCAGAACCTGACTCACCTCATAGAGACTCTCGAGCTGCGACTCGAGCAAGGATCCATGTGCTTGCGGGTCGGTAGCTGACATCAACCGTTATCCTCCATACCGTTTAAGGGCAACCTGATGATGACCCGGCAACCTCCGAAAAAGTCGGGATCGATTTCCACACTTCCGCCATGACCGATGACGATCTCCTGAGCCATGGTCAATCCCATGCCAGCATGCTCCTTGGGATGCTCCCATCCGCAAAAGAAAGGTTCAAAGACTTTGAGTCGATGGGGGTTCGGTATTCCCAGGCCATTATCCATGATCTCCGTGACCAAATCCTGTCCATCGACATAGGTTTCGAGACGAATTTCTCGATAGGTGTGTTTCGCCTCGATGACAGCCTTGATGGCGTTATCGATGACGTATTTGAACAGACCCCGCAAGGCATTGACGCGGCCCGACACGGAGGGCAGCACCGGGGCCGGCCGCCAGTCCACTACGATACCGGCGGAGAGCAACGCATGGGTGGACAGGCGCATCACCTCATGCAGCAACTCGTTGATGTTCACCAGGGTGGTCTGTTCGACCACCGGACTGGGCAAGGCGGCATGCAGGCTCTCGACGGCCTCATCGCCACTCTGCAGGGCCTGTTGCAGAACACGCACCAGTCCGCTCTGTTCGTTGGAGCCCGGCATGGACAGGGCGGCCTTGATGACATTCAACGGGACCTGCATCTTGAAGATAGCCCCGGAGATGGCCTCACGCATGGTCTGCACCATCTGTTGCTCCGCCATATTGGCGCGAATCATGTTCAGACGAGCCTCCTGAATCCGGTTACGGCTGCTGGTCACCTCGTTGGCGATCAGCAACAGACAGCAGCGGGCTTCTTCCGGCTGCTCGAAATAGTGTTGCGCGGCTTCGTCCAGCTCCGGCACATGCACACCGGAGCAGGAGAACCAGCGGGGACTGCCGGATCCTCCGGGGGGATCAAGACGGACCTCTACATTGGTGAATCCCCGCCCCACCTGGCAGACCTTGCCCAGATCGAAACCGATCTGCTGTTCCAACGCTTCGAGAAACAGGCTGACCGGTTCCACACCGCGAAAATCGCCCAGTAACGCCTTATAGGCATGATTATCCATCAGCACCCGGCCATCCGTCGCCACCATGGCAACCACCATCGGCGCGGCGTTCAGGGCCGCCTCGGTGAGATTCTTCTGGAACTTCAGTTGCTGCTGTAACTGGTGCACCTCGGTGACATCCCGGTGCATGCCGAGGAAATAGGCCGTCATCCCTTGTTTGTCGTTGACCGGGGAGATGGTCAGCTCGGCAATGTATTCGGTTTTGTCCCTGCGATGATTGACCAACATACCTTGCCAGACCCGCTTGTCCTGGATGGTCTGCCACAGATCACGATAGATCGATTCGGGGGTGGACTTGCTGGAGAGCACCGATTCGTTTTTCCCGATGACCTCATCTCTTGCATAACCGGTCAGTCGTTCGAAGGCGGAGTTGACATACAGAATATGGGCTTCCGGGTCGGTGATCGAGATGGCGACCGGCGCCTGTTCCACCGTTTCGAGAAACAGCTTGGGGGGCAGGAACGTCTTGCGGCCGACCTCCCCGAAGGCTTCGATGATTTCGGCGGGCGTACCTTCCGGAGGTGATGCGAGAAAACTACTGATGCGATCCGCGAGATCGGTCTGATCGGTTTTGACTGAGCGTTGAATCATGATCGCGAACACCTCGATGACAGATATCTAAATCTTGGTCGACTTAAGCTGCAATTCCCATACCACGCAGGGAATTCCCGACACTGACGCTACCCCTTGGGAGATTTGTCGTCAACTCTACAATGCGGTCGGCCAATCCTGTGGCATATCCTACAAACCCGTTCCAAACCCTTCTCGTCGAAGGCGCTGAGCAGATTTATTGCCAGAGGGGGATTACCCTGTTGTTTCAGCGTTCTAGATCTTAATTCCGACGGCTGATCATGCAAAGACAGGGAAGAAACAGGAAATTGGCATATTTTTTGTTGGGGATTTCCGTGTCATATCTGAACCGAGACGTCCATGGAATATTTGCTGATCATCCTTTCCACTGCTCTGGTCAATAACGTTGTCCTGGTCAAGTTCCTGGGACTCTGTCCGTTCATGGGCGTCTCCAACAAGCTCGACTCGGCCCTCGGCATGGGCCTGGCGACCACCTTCGTGCTGACCCTGGCGGCCTTTGCCGGCTGGCTGCTGGAACATTATGTACTGATGCCCTTGGATCTCGGGTTCCTGCGAATCCTGACCTTTATCCTGGTGATCGCCGTGGTCGTGCAGTTCACCGAAATGGTGGTGCGCAAGACCTCTCCGGCGCTCTACCAGGTGCTGGGTATCTTTCTTCCCCTGATCACCACCAACTGCGCCGTGCTGGGTGTCGCTTTGCTGAATGTCCAGCAGGATCACGATCTGCTGGCGAGCCTGATGTACGGCTTCGGCTCGGCCCTGGGTTTCACCGTGGTTCTGGTGATGTTCGCCGGTCTGCGCGAACGTCTGGCCCTGGCCAATGTGCCCCAGGCATTCAGCGGCGCGCCGATCGCCTTCGTGGTTGCCGGACTCATGTCTTTGGCGTTCATGGGGTTCGCCGGCCTTACCAGTCATTGAAGGAGTTTTGACGATGGTTAGTGCAATATTGATCATAACCTTGCTGGGTATCGTGATGGGCGCCATGCTCGGTGTGGCTGCGAAATACCTTGCCGTCGAGGGCAATCCCCTGGTGGAGGAGATCGAGGGGCTGCTACCCGGTTCACAATGCGGCCAATGCGGTTACCCGGGCTGCTCCCCGGCCGCCGCCGCGGTGGCCAACGGCGAGGCCTCGGTCACCCTCTGCCCTCCCGGGGGCAAGGCCCTGGCGGAGGCGTTGGCGGAAAAGCTGGGGGTCAGTGTCGATCTTTCAGGTGTCGAGGATCAGGCCCCAAGGGTGGCCTTCATTCACGAAAATCTCTGTGTGGGCTGCACCAAGTGTTTCAAGCGCTGCCCCACGGACGCGATTCTCGGCGGTCCCAAGATGATCCATGCGGTATTCGCGGATGCCTGTACCGGTTGTGAGAAGTGTTACGACGTCTGCCCCACCGAATGCATCGAGATGCGACCTATCCAGTTCACCCTGCAGACATGGTACTGGCCCGAGCCAGCCAAGGTGGCCTGATGCAAACATCGCAACTGTTCAAACTGTTCAAGATCCGTGGCGGCGTACATCCGGACGACCGCAAGGCACTCAGCGCCGGTCAGACCATCGAGGCCCTGCCCATGGCGCCTCTGTTGCACATCCCGCTGCAACAGCACATCGGCGCTGCGGCCGAACCCCTGGTACGGCGCGGCGATGAGGTAAAAAAAGGCGATATCCTGGCCCGCAGTCAGGGCGCGATCTCCGCCCCGGTTCATGCCCCGACCTCAGGCCGGATCATGGGCGTGGGCGGTTATCCTGCGCATCACCCTTCGGGACTCTCGGTGCGGACCGTTACCCTGAAGCCGGACGGACAGGACACCTGGACCGACAAACTCGACCCGGTGGCGGAACCCTTCTCCCTGGAACCGGATGAGATCGCCGCGCGAGTGGCCCAGGCGGGCATCGTCGGCATGGGAGGGGCAACCTTTCCCTCCGCGGTGAAACTCAATCTGCGCAAGCGCTACCGTCTGCACACCCTGGTGATCAACGGTGCGGAGTGCGAACCCTATCTGACCTGTGACGATCGGCTGATGCAGGAGAAGTCCGAGCAGGTGCTGATCGGCGTGCGGCTGATGGCCCGGGCCCTGGATGTGGACCATGTGTTGTTCGCCATCGAAAACAACAAACCCCTGGCACAGGCGGCGATGCACGCGGCCGCGGAGGCCCACGACTCGGTCACCGTGGTGGGCCTGCCGACCCGCTATCCCATGGGTTCGGAAAAACACCTGGTGCAGACCCTGACCGGCAAGGAGACCCCGGCGCGGGGTCTCACCGCCGACATCGGCGTGGTGGTGCACAATGTGGCCACCGCCCTGGCGGTGCATGATGCGATTGTGCTGGGCCGCCCGTTGATCTCCCGGGTGGTGACCGTCACCGGTGATGCGATCCGCCAGCCGCGCAACCTGGAAGTGCTGATCGGGACGCCCCTGTCTCACCTGATCGACTATTGCGGCGGCTTCAAGGCCGAACCGGAACGGCTGATCAGCGGCGGCCCGATGATGGGCCAGCCCCTGCCAAGCACCCGGGTGCCGGTGGTCAAAGGCAGTAACGGACTGCTCGCGCTCTCCGCCCAGGAGATCAAGGCCACCCCCGAGATGCCCTGTATCCGTTGCGCCAGTTGTGTGAATGCCTGTCCCTGTGGCCTGGTGCCCCTGGAGATGGCGGCGCAGATTCGCGCCGGGGGCCTGGACAATTCGGTCAAACTGGGTCTGCTGGACTGCATCGCCTGCGGTTCCTGCGCCTATGTCTGTCCGTCGCAGATTCCGCTGGTGCACTTCTTCAACTATGCCAAGGGCGAACTGGCCTCGCGGCAGCGGGCCCAGCACAAACAGGGGGAGACCAAGCGCCTCGCCGAGGCCCGGACCGAGCGCATGGAGAAGATCAAACAGGCCAAGCGGGAGGCCATGATGAAGCGCAAGAAAGAGGCTGAGGCGAAGAAAAAGGCCGAGGCGCAGAAGGCCGCCGCGGCAGGAGCGGAATCATGAACGAACCCCAGCTGATCTTCGGTCCCTACGCCCATGCGCGCAACAGTGTCTCCCGGACCATGGGTCTGGTGATGTTGAGCCTGCTGCCGGCCACCCTGTTCAGTCTCTACCAGTTCGGCTGGCCGGCGATCTTCCTGTTCGCCATTACCCTGCTCGCCTGTGTACTGGCGGAGGCGTTTTCCCTGAAACTGGCGGGCAAACCCCAACGCATGTTCCTGCTCGACGGCTCCGCCCTGCTCAGCGGCTGGCTGCTGGCCATGACCCTGCCCCCCTGGGCGCCCTGGTGGATCGGAGTGGTCGGGGCGATCCTCGCGATCATCGTCGCCAAGCAGGTGTTCGGCGGTATCGGACAGAACCTGTTCAATCCCGCCATGGTGGCGCGGGTCGCCCTGCTCATCTCCTTCCCCCTGGAGATGACCCTGTTCACCCATCCGGTGCCCCTGTTCTCCGCCCAGGCCCCCGGCCTGCTGGAGGGACTGGGCATCACCTTCGGTCTGTCCGACACCATCGACGCGGTCAGCAGCGCCACCACCCTGGGCCATCTGAAAACCGAACTCGGCCGCGGCATCGCCCTGCAGGAGGCGGGCCAGCAGGTCGATCCCCTGTGGCAGCTGGTCACCGGCCAGACCGCGGGCAGCCTGGGTGAAACCTCGGCGCTGCTGCTGATTCCGGGTGGGTTGTTCCTGATCTACAAAAAGGTCATCACCTGGCACATCCCGGCGGCCACCCTGGGCAGTCTGGTACTGTTCTCCGGTCTGTTTCACCTGATCGACCCCGAGCATTATGTGGGCCCCATGACCCATCTGTTCAGCGGCGGAGCCATCCTCTGCGCCTTCTATATCGCCACCGACCTGGTCACCTCGCCGGTCTCCAAATCGGGGCAGCTGCTGTTCGGCGCGGGCTGCGGATTGCTGGTATTCGCCATCCGCACCTGGGCCGGTTATCCCGAGGGTGTGGCCTTCGCGGTGATGTTCATGAACGCCTGTACCCCGCTGATCGATCACTATCTCAAGCCCCGGGTCTATGGCCGGGATCGCAAGGGCAATCCATTGAATTACGTCGATGAGGGGGCGGACATCGGATGAGCACACCGAAGGAACCCACATACCGCAAACGGGTTGGCTATCAAGCGGTTCTGCTGGGCGGCTTTTCGACCCTGGCCACCGCACTCCTGGTAGCAGGCAATCTGGCCACCAAAGAGGACATCCTGGCACGCCAGAATGAAGATCTGCTGAGCTCCCTGAATCAGGTGGTGCCCGCCGAGACCTATGACAGTGATCTGCTGAATCAACCCCTCAATCTGGCGGATGAAAAAGGCCATGAACTGACGGTTTACCGGGGTCTGCAGGGCATGCAGGTCAACGCCCTGGCCTGGGAGATCGTCGGACAGGGCTACGCCGGTGATATCCGCCTCATCATGGGAGTCAACGCCCAGGGTGAAATACTCGGGGTACGGGTACTGGCCCACGCCGAGACCCCGGGACTCGGCGACAAGATCGAGCTGGCCAAGAATGACTGGATTCTGAGCTTCAACGACCGTTCCCTGGAGAACACCACGGACAAACAGTGGCATGTAAAAAAGGACGGCGGTGAATTCGATCAGTTCAGCGGCGCCACCATCACCCCCCGTGGGGTGGTTGCCGCGGTACACCAGGGCCTGGCGTTTTTCAAACAACACCGGGACGAACTGTTGAGTCCTCCGACCCTGAGTGAAACCACCGTATCCCATGGGGACGCCCCGATCATGCCAAAGACACAGGAGTAGCGCCCGATGAGCAACGACTACAAGCGCATCGTAAAAGACGGCATCTGGGACAACAACATCGTGTTCGCCCAGGCCCTGGGACTCTGCCCCCTGCTGGCGGTGACCGGCACCGCCACCAACGGTCTGGGTATGGGGTTGGCCACCACCGTGGTGCTGGTGGCCTCGGGACTGTTCATCGCCCTGCTGCGGGGCATCATCACCCCTCAAGTGCGAATCCCGGTGTTCGTCCTGATCATCGCCGTACTGGTCACCCTGGTGGATATGTCCATGAACGCCTGGGTCCATGATCTGCACAAGGTGCTGGGACTGTTCATTCCCCTGATCGTCACCAACTGCGCCATCCTCGGGCGGGCGGAGTCCTTTGCCTCGCGCAACACCGTACTGGCCTCGATGGTTGACGGTCTGATGATGGGTATGGGTTTCACCCTGGCGCTGGTGGTGCTCGGCGCCGCCCGGGAAATCCTGGGCAGCGGCACCCTGTTCGCCAATGCCGAGATGCTCCTGGGCGGTTGGGCCAAGGCGATCGAACTGACCCTGATCCCGGATTACAAGGGGTTTCTGTTGATCATACTGCCCCCGGGGGGGTTTCTCATGCTCGGTTTTATCATGGCCGGCAAGCGACTGCTCGACCGCAGTCTTGCGCAGCGACAGGCCCAGTCTGCGGCCAATGCTTCGGAGCTGTCACTCGAATCGTCTTCCTGAAGGAGTTGACCATGAATGTGGGTGTTGCCTACGCGGACAAATTCAAACAGATCTGGCTCAAACTCGATGTGCCGGAAGGTGCAACGGTACGCGAAGCCATCAATCATTCCGGTATCCTGAACCAATTCCCGGATATCGATCTGGAGAAACAGAAGGTGGGTATCTTCGGCAAACTCACCAAACTCGACAATCGGGTCAACGAAGGTGAGCGAATCGAGGTTTACCGGGAGATCACCGCCGATCCGGAGTTGGTCGAGCGGCGCGACACGGACGAGGATTAGGGACGCTTGATCCGGCACAGGATCTCGCACCTCGTCTTTATAACCCTGAGTCAAGTCGTGAAGCCCCCCGCTTCCCGGCTTCTCCCGCTTTGAGATATCTGTCAGATTCAGGATTTCGTTCTTTTCACATATTCCGCGATCTTTTCTTCTTCGCTCATATCCGGGTATTCCGGCATTTTCAGCCATCCACACCGCTCATGTGGCCCGTCACAGATTCTGTACCATTCAGGGTCGCCAGTGGAGTATGCCCTGCGGTCAAAAGCAAGTACGCCGGGTTCCCACGCAGAACGTGGGAACCAGGGAAGAAATCCCGCAAAGCATTTAGCGTCTTGCAAAGACTACAATTGTTCACTAAATATATCTCCACAAGAAGCGTTGCTTACACTGAAAAAAGGCGATCCGCAAACAATCCTCCAATAGAGTGATTATGAGGTTGAGGTACTAGTGTGGTGTCCTACACTAACTACACTTCCCGTTAGTCCGTACCTAACGATAAGAGTCAATATGAAAAAAACAGTCTTACTTTTGATCGCGCCTGCCCTGCTTACCACCTCAGGTTTACTTATCGCCGCCACACCAGAGGAACGACTCGACGCGATGGAACAGCGACTGAACACGCTCGAGCAACAAGAGCCCACCCACCATCATCTGGCCATCGAAACCACGCAGGCGCCGGATAATGAGGGAGTATCTGAAGAATCCATTACCGATCGAATTGACTTCAACGGAGTGATCGAGGTGGAAGCCCAGCAGATTTCACCCGATGAGGGTGACAGCAGCAGTGATCTCTATCTGCCTACACTGGAACTGGGTATCGCCGCCCAGGTCAATGACTGGACATCCGCGGAAATTGTACTGTTGTACGAAGACGACGGATCACACTCCGGCGACTTCGCGGTGGACTCCGCTGAGATCCGCATTGCCGATCCGCAGGCATCCTGGTACCTGGCGGCTGGCCAGTATGCCCTGCCCTTTGGAGATTTCTCCACCTATCTAGTCTCCGATCCACTGACTCTGGATGCCGCGGAAACCTACGAGGTGGCGCTCGAAGCGGGCTACGAGTTCAGTGGCGCATCGTTTGCGATCTATGTGTTCAAGGGGGATCAGCAGGATGAGATCCGCAACGGCGGTCTGTCTATCGGATACGGCCTGGAAGATGACGATCTGGCGTTCACCACCCGCTTCGGTTGGATCAATGATCTGAGCGAATCGGACAGCGTGGTTGATGAAGGCTCTGCCCCTCTGAATAAGGCTCCCGCCTGGACCCTGTTCGCTCAACTCGACTGGAGGGCCTTCTCATTGATCGGCGAATACCTGGCCGCCAGCGAGGCACTCGATGTCTACAACACGGACGATAAACCGTCTTTCTACAATCTGGAGGCCGCCTATCACTTTGAGGTTCTGGATAAACCCATGACCTTTGCGGTCGGCTGGCAAGGCAGCAACGAGGCCCGGGACTATGCCGGCGGAATGGATGAGAAGCGTGGGTTGGCAGCCCTCTCCCTCGAACTGGCCGATTCTCTCGATGTTGCATTGGAGGTGGCTCGTAACGAAGATTACGATGGCGCCCGCGAGCGCATCATTACCGCGCAACTGGCCGTCGGTTTCTGACAAAACGTCATCCCGGCGCATGCCGGGATACAGGCCGCCTGAGAGGGTGATATTCCTGGATTTCTCGTTCCCACGCTCCGCGTGGGAATGCAGACCGGGGTAAGGATCACTCAGCAAGGCAGATCGTCACAACAGGCTGAGTAGGCATTCCCACGCGGAGCGTGGGAACGAGTCGATTCCGGCATACGCCGGAATAGCGAAAACCTTGAGCATTGCCCTCAGCCCTCAGTCCGCCGCAACAATCAGTGGTACCTGCATTTCATCCTGACTCACCCCGCCATGCACACCGACCAGTTCAAAACGTTTTTCCTGGGTGAGCCAGTCCTTGAGTGTGTAGTGGTGTTTCATGAGCAACACCCGGTCGCCTATGCGCCGATCCAACTCCGGGTGTGGCTCACCCAGGCCGTACCAGCCCGCCTCGATCAGGGTTTGTGCGGGGACCGCTTCCAGTGCATGGGACAAATGCTTTTCCAGGTAACGGTCGAAGGCATCCTCACATCCAGGACGCAGGTAGGCATAGACAGAGCGGGTCTCGCCACACAACGGCAACGCCAGGAAGTCTGAAAGTTGGGGATGGGCATCCAGGCTCAGGCGATCCTCATCCCGGGTGTCGATCTGACCGTGGTCGGCCGTCACCAGAAGCAGGACATTGCGGGATCGGGCCGCCTCCGCAAGTGACCCAAAGACCCCATCCAGCTCCAGCAGATGGGTAGCGGCCCGTTTACTGTCCATGCCCTCCCGGTGACCGATCGCATCGAGTTCCGGCCAGTAGGCAAAGAGGTAACCCGGCTCTTCCCGTCGAATCGCATCGAGCATTTGCTCGCGCATCTCGTCCAGGCTGCGGTAACTGAGTAGTTGGGACCTGCCCAAATGGGCTCGGTTGAAATCGGATTCCGCGATCGTATCGGGCGAGAGCAGTGTGCTGGGACACATGAGCCGATCGCTGAATGGCCGGTTGCCGAGCAGTTTTCCGATATCGATCCCGGCCTGAGTGTAGGATACCCCCCCATATCGGGGACGTCCCGGCAATACCGCAAGGCAGGCCCCCAACTCCCGAAAATAGAGGTACCAACCGGTCACCCCGTGCTGCTGTGGGGCATCGCCGGTGAGAAAGGAGATCACCGCTGATGCCGTGGTCGGCGGGTAGACCGAGGTCATGCGCCCGCGCAGGGCGGCATTGAGGTGAACCGCCTGGGGATGATTCTGGAGAAATCGCCAACCCAGACCATCGATCACCCAGAGAATGACCTGTTGGTATCGACTGACCTCCGCCACAGGCAGATGCCGGAGCGGCGCATAGAAGGGGGTCTCACCCCCCAGGCCCTGTTGCAGCGAGGCCATCAGGTTGACGATGCTGCCGCCGTAATAATCGGGTTTTTGCATGACCCTATTCTATCCTATACTGCGCGTGCGCCTAGCTGCGTGATTCGCAAAGACTTTGCTATGATTAGACCCGAGACCCCCTACGGCAGGCCCGTGGCGTTTCCTCGGAGTCTGTAACCGCATGGCCATGAGATTGATGATTCCTTATTTCGACGCTCCCTACACCGGTACTGTTTCAAGATGACCGCTGACCACGACCTCCCGGATTCCGTCGATGAGGAGACCCGTCTGGCCGATACCAGCCGGCCCGACGTCACCTCCGATACCGGTTCCCGGCCCTTCACCAGCCCTACCACCAGCGGTACGGCCACGACCACCTTCGAGGAGATCAGCGCCGAACCCTACAAAAGCGTGAGTGTCGGTTCCGTACTCAACAACCGTTTCGTTCTGGAGGAACTTCTTGGCCGTGGCGGCATGGGGGTTGTCTATAAGGCCAGGGACATGCGCAAGGTCGAGGCTATGGACCGGGATCCCTACATCGCGGTCAAAGTCCTGTCCAAGGACTTTCAAGCCAATCCGGACTCCTTTATCGCCCTGCAGCGGGAAAGCAAGAAGGCCCAGCTACTGGCCCACCCGAACATCGTGACCGTCTACGATTTCGATCGCGACGGATCGAACGTGTTCATGACCATGGAGTTGCTCGAAGGCGAGCCCCTGGACCAGCTGATCAGACGCCTGCGCCCGGGCACCCTGCCCCAGTCCCAGGCCTTCGCATTCATCCAGCAGATGAGCCGCGCCCTGGCCTATGCGCACTCCGAAAAGATCGTCCACTCCGACTTCAAACCGGGCAATGTTTTCGTCACCGCGAAGAATGTGGTCAAGGTCGTCGATTTCGGCATCGCCCGGGCGGCCAAATCCGCCGACCGGATCGTCGAGGACGCGACGGTTTTCGATCCGGGATCCCTTGGTGCCCTGACCCCCACCTATGCCAGCTGCGAGATGCTGGAACAGGGAGATCCGGACCCCCGGGATGATGTCTACGGTCTGGCGGTCGTCGCCTACGAACTGCTTACGGGCAAGCATCCCTTTGAACGCAAGCCTGCCACCTATGCCCGAGACCTGGGCATGAAGGCGGAGAAACCCAAAGAGGTCAGCAAGGAGATCTGGCAGGCCATCTCCCATGGTCTGGAATTCGAGCGAGAGAAACGCACCCGGGACGCCACACAGTTTATCCAGGAGATGTCAGGTCCTCGAGGCGGGCGTGACACGACCCGCCCCAAATGGCTGCTTCCCGGAAGCATTGCCATGGGAGCCATCCTGTTGGGTCTGGGCGGATTGTTGGTATACGACAGCCAGACAGACAACCAACCCCAGGTGATCCTTGAGGACACCGCAACCCTGAGCGGCGATCCCCGTGAACGGGTACAAAACCTCCTTGAAGTGGCCGAGGTGCATGAACTGGTGGGCCGGGATATCGATCCGCCCGGCAGCAGCGCCTATGATGCCTATCAGGAGATACTCGACATCCATCCCAACAACCGGCAGGCCCACGAGGGCTTACAGCGTCTGGGCGATCATCTGGCTCAGGTGATTCGTGAACAGGCCCAGTCCGGTGACACCCAGGGGGCCACGGCACTTTTGCAAAAGGCATTGCAGAAACTGCCCGACAACCCGGCGCTCATCGATCTGCAGGATGAGCTGCGCTAACAATCATACGAGGCAAGACAAGGTGAGAAATTCACTCCAGGACCAACTGTTAAAGGCCGGACTGGTTGATAAGAACAAGGTTAATAAAGCCAGCAAAGAGCGTCGCAAAAAGGCCCGCCAACAGCAAAACGCCAAGGCGTCACCCGTTTCGGCAGAAGAGCGGCAACGGCAACTCGAGAAAGCGGCGCGGGACCGTGAACTCAACCGCAAGCGTGATGAGGCCCGCAAACAGCGGGCGATCGCGGCTCAAATTACTCAACTGGTTGCCAATCACCGCCATCCCCGCAGCAACGGTGAAGATGACAGACCCTTTTATTTCAACAACAAAGGCAAAGTCAAACAGATGTATGTCTCGGCTGAGGTTCATACAATGATCACCACCAAGAAACTCGCAATCGTCAATTGCAATGGTACCTTTGAACTGGTGCCCACCGATATCGGGGAAAAAATTCGTCAACGCAATCCCGGCGTGGTCATTGATCTACCGGAGGAACAACCGGCTTCGGAAAACGATCCCTATGCGGACTATACGGTACCGGATGATTTGATGTGGTAGTTATGGAGTTGAAAGCCCTGAGCAAGTCTGTTCTTGCGCCGGACAATTTATGCATTCCCACGCAGAGCGTGGGAACGAGGCCTCTTACTTAAGGAGATGCGCTCGGTTTTCGTCATCCCGGCGGATGCCGGGATCCAGAATTCCTGAGGGTGTGATATTTCTGGAGCCCATCCTTCGTAAACGGTGCGGCTTGCGTACAAAACAGAAGCCGGATTAACAGCCGATTATCGGGTTTGAAATTCCAACAGAATCCGCCTTAATGCTTCGTTGAACTCATGGGGTTTGGCCTGCGCGATGAAATGTCCCACCCCAGGAATAAGCGTTACGCTTTGATGGCCCGATTGACTGTCTCCCGAGGGGTCGGCATTGATATTGCGAAGTTTGCTTGAATAGCTATCGAGCGCTGAGGGCTTGTTCCGCGCACTCCATTTTAAAATTTCATACATCGCGCTGGCGCCCATTTCAGGATCCGCGACTGACATCTGGTCAACAACCGAAGTCACTAATTCCGGGTCGGCCGTGGGCACGAACATCGACCGAACCAATTTCTCGGATGCCTGCTTAAAGTCATCTCTGAACGGTTGTACGAACTCATTGATTGCCGCCTCGGACTTCGGGGATTCAAACGGTGTATAAAATGTATCCACACCCACAATACCAATGACTTTATCACCCAGAATATCGGCCGCTTCCACGGCTACAGGACCACCCATGGAGTGCCCAACCAAAACGACCTTTTTGGCATCGCTTGCAGTGACTGCGGCGGCAACATCCTTGCCAAACGCTTCCATCGTATACTGTGTACGATTGCTGCCGGATAATCCGTGACCGGCCAAATCCAGCCAGATGACACGATAATCGTTGGAGAATGCTTCAATTTGCGGTCGCCAGAATTCATGATTACAGGTCCAGCAATGAATAAAAACAACAGCGATGTCGCCTTGACCACGCACACCATAGACGATGGGGCTGGCATCCGCTGAGTTTACGGTTGTCACATGTTCATGTCTGATGCTTTGGGACGGGCCGCACCCTGTAACAAGCACGACCATCGCCAAGGTAGCCAGTGACATCAACGCCCTATTAACAAATCTCATACTATCTCCTTATACTATGACTAAATGCTTATCGTTCGGCCAACACCCTTTCAGCAAGTGAGGCTGAGGGGGGGCTTGCATGGAAAGAAGTGAAAAAATTCAGAAATTCATATTTAGGCAAGGGCTTTGAAATGAAGAATCCCTGCCCTTCGTCACACCCTTCCTGTTTCAGAAATTCGAGTTGTTCCACATTCTCAATCCCCTCTGCAACCACCTGCATGCCCAGTGTATGGCCTAGGCTGATAATGGTACGTGATATCTCCCGGTTTTGATCATCATCGAAAATACTCGTAACAAAGCTTCGATCGATCTTGAGTTTATTGACCGGAAAACGGGTCAAATGGGCCAGCGACGAATAGCCCGTACCAAAATCATCAATCGCAATACTGAGGCCAAGCTGTCGCAGATCCCGTAGATACTTCGCCGAAGCCTCAACATCGCGCATCAGGAAGTTCTCGGTCACTTCCAGTTCCAGATAACGAGGATCCACTCCAATATCCCCTAGCAACTGCTTGATCGATGTAACAAAGGCCTCTTGCTGAAGCTGAACACCCGAAAGATTTACCGCCACATGACCGAAGTCGATTCCCAGGTTACACCACTCTTTAATATCGTGGCTACAAGTCACCAAAACCCATTCACCGATCTCCTGAATCAAACCGGATTCCTCGGCCATCGAGATAAATTCCTCCGGGGGAATATAGCCCATTTGCGGATGAGGCCAGCGAAGCAAGGCCTCGGCTCCGATCAGTCGTTCACTCTGCAAACCGATCTTGGCCTGATAGTGAACCTCCAATTGATTGTTATACAGCGCCTGGCGAAGCCCGTTCTCCAGAGTGAAGTGGTGGTAGGCGTTGTCGCTAAGTTCCTCGGTGTAGAACTGGACCTTCCCACGGCCACTGTTCTTTGCTTTGTACATCGCCGTATCGGCATTTTTTAACAGATTGGCGGCCGAATCACCATCATGAGGATAGACGGCCACTCCGATACTGGCATTCAGATAGAACTCATGCCCTTCCGCTTTGAAGGGCTCATTGAAACAGGCAAGCAGTTTTTCCGCGACCGGTATGAGATCCTTTGTCCGATCCACGTTCACGACCAACAATGCGAACTCATCGCCGCCCAGTCTCGCCAGGGTGTCTTCCACACGCACAGCCCCGCGCAGGCGCTCCGCCACTTGGGTCAGCACCCGGTCACCGGCAGGGTGTCCCAGGCTGTCATTGATATGTTTGAAGCGATCCAGGTCAAAAAAGAGGATACTCAAGTGCCCGGAGCCATGCATGGCATGAGCAATCGCATGGTCCACTCGATCGTTGAACAACAATCGGTTAGGCAGATCAGTGAGACTGTCGTGATAGGCAAGGTAGTTGGCCCGGCTCTCGGCATTGACCCGCTCGGTCACATCGATATGCACACCGGTCAAACGCGCCACCCGGCCTTTGTCATTGAGAATGGGTTTGGCCCTGGCCAAAATCCAGCGATAGGTGTCGTTCTTATGACGCAGGCGATACTTCTCCTCCCAATGACCCCAGGGATTGGAGAGAAAGGCTTGCAGCTTTTGCAGCACCAGTTCCCGATCGTTTGGATGGAGATGCGCCTCCCAAACCTCAATGCTGTTGGGCAGTTCATCATTATCGTAGCCGATCTGTTCCTTCCAGCGCGGGGAGAGATAGAGTTGATTAGTGACCAAATCCCAATCCCAGTACCCATCCAGGGAGGACTCTAACACCTGACCAAACTTCTCCTCACTACTCTGCAGTGCCCTTTCGGTCATCAGCAGGCGGCGCGAACCGCTACTGATCTCTTGCTGAAGAAACTGGTGTGAAAGTGAGAGATGAATGGAATCAACGGTTGTCAGGTAGACTCGCCGGGTCAACAACATCAGTCCGACTGCGAACAGAAAAATGAATCCACCCAGCGAAGTCGTTGCCGTATCACCGCGTAAAAACAGCTCAATATCCATGGGCAACAACAGAGGAACCAGAAATGCCACGAACACCTCGGGCACCGTCGCATATGCCAGAATACTGCCGGCGGCCAGCCCTGTAATCACAACAAACAGCACCACTTGTTGCGCAAGCGGCCAATTCGGTTCATAGATCAGGCTCAATAGCCCCCACAAGAGCCCACTGAGAAAGGTCATCACAAGATGTCTTCGCAACCAGATGCCGGTGTGAAAATCCTTGTATCTGACCCGTTGAAAGCGTTTAAACAGGACCAGTCTGCCTAAACTCAATAGAAAGATCGCGCCAATCAAACTGAACAGCTCCCATTGGTCGGCCACCGACCAATAGAAAAGCCCCACGAAAACAGCGACACCCATACCCGTTAAGACCGCGATATTGCTCTGCATATAGAGCAGATCGATCTGCTTGCGAAATACAGAGTCCCGTACCCTTTTCATGGCTTGGGGGAACCTCTCTTGATCCACATTACATTCAGCCTCGGAATAATGGATTTTGATCGTAATAGCCTCTCGCCTGAACAGCATTCACACAAGACGTTTGCGTGACATCCAATTGGGTCCAGGAGAACGGTTCAAGAGATAGTTATCCGCGATATGGACGCATGATTTGATTGGCATACCTGAATCCATTCGCGCGAAATAACGGTGATTGGCATACAGATGCAGCTCAATTCACTAAGCTTAGCGCCGTTGCCTCTACCCTTTTATCATTTGCTTGGGGAGCGAGTCAATCTGCCGGATATCGCAAACCCAGACAAACGCCTTGATCCGATTTCAACTATCACGAAATCGTATTCGCAGGGATTTTCGTTCGCCTCATAAACCGATATATCTCCAACGGGAGCGATTACGTTTATTCTCTCGTTCCCGTCAAATCGTAGCTCAAACGCCAGTCACAATCCGTTTCCAAACACCGTAACATCTCTTTCCAAACGCTTTCCCAACAACATCCGTGGGTAAACCCATCAAAGCGTAAAAACTGCACATGGGGCTGCCCGGCAACCGCTTGCTCGATCAGATCAGGAGGAATATTGGCGTCCCGCCCGCCCGCCAGATGGTACTGTTGAATGTCGTCGCGCAAGGGAGGTAACGCACTGGGATTCAGGGATCCTTTTAGCGCATCGTAATGGTGCAGCTTCACCCAGGCCTCGATATCCAGATTGCCCGCCAGGGTCACCACCCGGCGTGTCTGCGGAAAACGCTCGGCCAGAATCATTGCCAGGGCTCCGCCGCCACTGAATCCGATGAACACCAGATCCCGATAGTCCTGTGACTCAATGATGCCGCTCAGCACCTTAGCCATACTGTTCACCACGGTTTCGGAATACCGAGCGGAAGTCCACAGGGTGGCATCGCAGTCCGGGGCCAGAGCGTTGCCGTGATAGCAGGGACGCCCCAGATAGAGGCTGTCGCGGTTGTCCATTGCCATCAGTCTCAGCCCGACCGGGTTCCTGGGGGTTGGATCCGAAGCTATCACAATCCCACCAATCCAGGGTGTTCCGTCCCCTCCCAGATAGACATGAAGCATGCCATCGTGCTGATTTACCGGGTTGAAATAGACCCGATGGGAGAATTCCGTTCCTTTGATATCCGTGTGCCTCAGCCCCAGCTCATCCGCCTGTTGATCAAAGCGGAGACTCGGGCTGCTACAGGCACTCAGCAATACCAATGCTGCGGCGCACAAAATCCGTGAATATGTCATAGTAGGAATGGTAAGGCGTTTTCAGTACCTGACAATTTGTCTATCCTTCCAGTGTGTTGCGCTGATACTTGCAGCATACAGCCGCGCCCCCGGGCCATTTCCCGCAGGCGAGCCGAATGGCTTGGCGTCACGCTGAAATCTCGTGTTGGTATATGACAACACATTTGACACTTATTCGAAACGATCTTGGGACAGACTATGCCAGCATCACTCACCACAGCTTGGAAAAACCGTTTCAAACCGATCATCCTGATCCTCTCCACCCTGGTTAGCCTCACGATTGGCCTGGCCGGATGTCAGTCACAGGAGACACGCAGCACTCCGTCACCCGACGGAGCCACGGTCGGTGGGAATCCTGAGAAATTTCTCATCGTCGACTGCCTCCTCCCCGGTCAGGTTCGGAAACTGGGTTCGAGCATGACCTATGTCTCGCCCAGACGTCCCGTCAAAACCTCAGCGACGGAATGCGAGATCCGGGGTGGCGAATATGTGGCCTTTGACCGGGCTGACTATCGCACGGCGCTCAACGTATGGCTTCCGATGGCCCAGCAAGGAGATCCGGAAGCACAGAATTATGTGGGTGAGATCTACGAAAAGGGTCTTGGTATCCAACCCGACTATCAGACCGCTTCCGCCTGGTATCGCAAGGCGGCTGACCAGGGCAACTCCCGCGCCCGTATCAACCTCGGTTTCCTCTATGAAAAGGGCCTCGGGGTGAACAAGGATCTGGCCGAAGCGCTCAACTGGTATCGCAAGGCCTCCGGACTGGAACAGGACAATCTGCAATTCTCCTCTTCCGTAGAGATCTCGAAGGCGGAACGCAACGAACTGCGCTTGCTGAAACAGGAGCGCCAACAGCAGCAAGCGGAAACTGAACAGCTGCGCCAACAGCTCAAAAACACCCAAGGACAGCTCTCTGCCCAACGCAAGAAACTCTCCGATGCCCAGGACCGGCTACTGAGTCTGCGTGAGCAGGTCGACCAGTACACATCCCCTGCCCTGACGACCCCCACGCCGGCCCCGCAACCGGACAACAGCGCGGAACTGGAACAGCTGCGTAAACAGCTCTCAAAACAAGAGGCTATCGTACTCAACCAGCAACAGTCGATCAGCGCGCTGGAATCCAAGCTCACCGATCAGCGTGCTGAGATGCAGGGCGCCTTGCAGTTGACCGCCCAGGAAAACCAGCAGTTGCAGGAAACCCTGCAACAGCAGAGCGGCGAGATCACCAAACTGAAACAGAACTATGACCGGGCCCAGGCGGAACTGGTGGCCGCCAACCAGGTTCTGCAGACCCAACAACCCAAACTCGCCGACCAGCGCAGCCAACTGGAGGCGACGCAGAGATCCCTGATCGAAGCAACCGACAAGGCAATCACCCTGGAGCAGGAGGTGGCGCGTCTCACCGAAGCCCAGCGCAACAATCCGCAACAGGACCTTCAGCGGGAACGTCTCAACGAGGCGCAAAAGGAACTGGTCGCGGCCAAGACCCAGGCCGCGCGCAAAGAGCAGGAGCTCAAGCGACTCAGGACCGCAGAACAGCAATACCTGGATGAAATCCAGAAACAGCAGATCAAGATCGATCGCTACCAGGCCGAGGCGTTGCGCTACCGCACACAGCTGACGGACCTGCGCGGTCAGCAGAGGACCGCGGCCCTGACCGGACCCAGCATCGAGATCATCGATCCCCCGGTCGCCCTGACCCGTGGCGTACCGAGCATCCGGCTGAGATCCGCGGCACGTGAGCGTATCGTCACCGGTAAGGTGGTGGCGCCGGCCGGTCTGATCTCCTTCACCGTCAACGACAAATCGGAAAAACCCGATCCCCTGGGCATTTTCACGACCCGGGTGGCCGTGGAAGACGAACAGACCCCGGTACGCATGGTGGCGGTGGACAAGCAGGGCCAGTCCACCAGTCTGGAATTCCTGCTGATTCCGAAGATGCGCAATGCCGGTCAGACCAGCACATCCGGGGATCAACCTCAGGATGAAGCTTCAAACCGGTTAGCGCCCCGGGTCAATTTCGGCAAATTCTACGCGCTGATTATCGGCAACAACCAGTACCAGCACTTCCCCAATCTGGTGACCGCCAGTTATGACGCTCAGGAAACCGCGGACATTTTGCATGACAAGTACGGCTTCACAACCACCGTGCTGATGGACGCCACCCGCTATGACATGCTTTCGGCATTGAATCGCTTACGTGAGGAACTGACCGAAAACGATAATCTGTTGATCTACTATGCGGGTCATGGAGAGTTGGACCGGGTCAACCTGCGAGGCTATTGGCTGCCGGTGGACGCTGAACCGAACAGCACCGCGAACTGGATCTCCAATATCGCCATCACCGATATTCTCAACGCAATGTCCGCCAAACATGTCCTGGTAGTGGCTGACTCCTGCTACTCCGGCGCCCTGACCCGTTCATCCATGGCCCGGTTGGACTCAGGTATGTCGAATGAAGCCAAGAACAAGTGGCTCAAGGTGATGGCAAAGACCCGTTCCAGAACCGTATTGACCTCTGGCGGGCTCAAGCCGGTACTGGACCAGGGGGGCGGAAAGCACTCGGTTTTTTCCCGATTTTTCCTAAAGTATTTGCAGGATAATGACGATATTCTGGAGGCATACAGTCTATTTCGTAATTTAGCAAAAGAGGTCCAGAAGACCGCTTCCAGATTCGGTATCGATCAGATACCGGAATATGCACCGATCAAGCACGGAGGGCACGAAGCGGGAGAGTTCTTCTTCATACCTCAAGGATAAGGAGTCGCATGCTTCCGTTCGGTGATGTTGTATCAAGGTTTAGCAAACATCTCAGAATACTCAAACTGCTGATACTCACACTGCTGTTATCGAATTCAGGAAGCGCCTTCGCACGACTCACCTTTTCACCTGCCGACATCGACTTCGCCGAGGTCGATGTCGGCACCCCCAGCGATCCCCAGACAGTGATCCTGATCAACCTGGATGAGGTCACGATCACACTTCACGATATCACTACCGAGGGGGATTTCTCCCAGACCAACGATTGCGGCGCTCTACTACTCCCAGGCGCTCGATGTAGCGTTTCGGTGAGTTTCATTCCACAATCAGCCGGATCCCTCAGTGGTCAACTGGTCATCTCGACGGAAACTGACACCAGCCAGGTAACCTTGTCCGGTACCGCGCTGCCGACGGTAACCTATGTGACCAATCTGTTACTGCCCTATGTGGGTGAGGATCCCAATGCGATCTCCACCAGCCAGAGCATCGCCGCCGCCTGCCTCAGCGGTGAGATCAGCTCACAGATGCAGGAAGACTGTAATGCGGTGGTCACGGCGGCCGCCCAGGGTGTTTCCGGGACAGGATCCGCACTCCTCCAGATCACTCCGGAATCCGCCACTAAGGCCAACCGAACCGCGCGCCAGGGCGGCGAGACCCAGTCGCGCAATCTCAGCACCCGGATCAATGCCTTGCGCGCCGGGGTGCGCGGGCTCTCCTTTCAAGGGCTTGATCTGAAAATCCACGACCAGAATCTGCCCATTGGAAAGCTCGCCACGGCCTATCAGAAACAGCTACGTCGCGGCGTCGGCGCGAGTGGTGACAGTGCATTGCAGGAAAACCGCTTCGGCATCTTCTTTACCGGCGATATCTCCACCGGAAGCAAGAATAAGACCGATATCGAATCGGGACTCGATTTCGATACCTACGGCATCACCCTGGGTGCGGACTACCGCTTCACTAATCAGTTCATCTTCGGTGCTGCGGTGGGATATATCGATACCAATACCACTTTGAGCAATGCCACAGGCAGTCTCGATACGACCGGCTACAGTGTCAGCCTGTATGGTACTTCCTACTGGAAAAAGCGTTACTTCTTCGATTTTTCCCTCAGTTACGGATCGAACCGTTTCGAACAGCGTCGCTTGGTTCAATACGAACTTGAAGGCTTGACGAGTGTGGACCAGGAAATGAAGTCGGACTATGACGGCTCGATGTTCAGCCTGTTTCTCGGTTCGGGTTACGATTTTCAATATGGTCCCTGGACCTTCGGCCCCCGTACGGACCTGGAGTATATCAGGTCGGACGTGGATAGCTTCAGCGAGCATGCATCCGACCCGAACACCTCAGGAGGAGGCTGGGCCAACGGAATCGACACAACCGACCAGAAGTGGCTCACGGTCAACTTTGGCGGCAAGCTCTCCTATACCCATAGCACTTCATGGGGCGTGCTGGTGCCCTACACACGGCTCGATTGGCTGCATGAGTTCAAGGATGACGCCCAGGTGATCAATGCCTACTTCACCGACGATCCCAGCGGCAATTCGATACGTATCGAAACCGACAATCCGGATCGGGACTACCTGCGCTTGCGTCTGGGAGCTTCAGCCCAGTTTCGCCAGGGCGTGACACTGTTCTTTGACTACGGCACTCTGATGGCGCACAGCAACTGGAGTTCCAACACTTACAACCTCGGCCTACGAATAAAATTCTGATTCGGAGAATCCCGCAAATTACACCTGAATCCGTAAGACAGGGTTTAACCTGGAATTTTGAGCAGCCAATATTGGTAACCACATCGCGGAAAGATTTGTGACATAAGTCTCAACCCTCCCATCCAACAGATTCTAATAGCCGATGAACATGCCAGGATATGGGCATTGTTTGTATGGATTCGTCATGAAAAGAATAAGTGGAATATTGGTAGGAAGCATCACCCTTCTCCTGATGGGATGTGGAGAAAGTTCCACGACCACGGAGAGTAACCATCCACCCACTATCGAAGGATCACCAGACACAAGCATCGTCGTCAACGAAAACTACCGTTTTATCCCTACGGCCCAGGACGAGGATGGGGACAATCTTAGTTTCAGTATTTTCAACAAACCCACTTGGTGCAGTTTCGATACAACGACCGGGCAGCTATCCGGAAATCCTGGTTCCAGTGATATAGGAAACTATCCGGGTATTGTCATATCCGTCAGTGACGGAATCGCGGATACTTCCCTGCCCGCTTTCAACCTGAACGTATCAGAACAGCCCGACAGTGGTGCAAACCATCCACCAATCATTAGTGGCTCACCCGTCACGCAGATCGTTGTGCACGAAAGTTATCTTTTTACGCCCATTGCCTCGGTCGCGGATGGGGATACACTCTATTTTTAAATCGAAAACAGACCATCCTGGATCCAATTTGATGAAACAACCGGGCGGCTCTCCGGAGTTCCGGATAGCAGCGACCTGGGTCGCTACCCGAATATTTTAATCTCCGTCAACGACGGCAGCTCAAGCAGTGCACTACCGGCTTTCAGTCTTACAGTTGCCGAGAATAACGTAAATTCCCCGCCGGCCATCAGCGGTACACCTGCTACCAGCGTCACAGTTGACGACAGCTATACCTTCACACCTGTCGCAAATGATGCGAATAACGACACCCTGACCTTCAGTATTGCAAATACCCCTCCCTGGTGCCGTTTTAATACCACAACCGGTACGCTTGCAGGAGTTCCAGGGTTCGATGATATCGGCGAGTACTCAAATATCACAATTTCCGTCAGTGACGGCATAGACAGTGTCGCGTTACCTGCCTTCTCGATTACTGTACAATCAGAACCCACCGCCAGTTCAGACAGCCCTCCTCTGCTCAATTTCAGTGATTTGATCAGCGGACCGGACACAGGTATTGGTGACGCCTCGGGCAGTGGCGTGATTGTGACCGTATGGGGTCAATTCCTCGGGGCATCCCAGGGAACATCGAGCATCGAGTATTGCGATAGCACAGCCACCTGTCGTGCCGGTCATGTCTATTACTGGAAGCACGCCGATGGCGTCCTGCCGGGCGGTCCCGCCAACCTGTATGCATCCCACCGTATGCAAGAGATCGCATTTTCGATACCCGATTCAGCCAGTGGCGCAGGCATGATCAAGGTAACGGTTGGAAGCGACAGCACAACGCTGCCGTTTACCGTACGCCCAGGCAATATCTATCATGTCAAATCAAGCGGTAATGACACGACAGGGGATGGATCCTTCGGCAATCCGTGGGCCAGCGTCGGTAACGCTCTGAATCAAATAGAGAGCCCAGGCAGTACACTGTATGTTCACGACAGCCTGGTCTCCGACAGTAACCCACATCGGGCTGTTTACTGGAACAAAACAGCGGCTTCCAGCGGATTGAGTAACCAATTCAGCATCGTTGCCTATCCGGGCTCACATCCAAAGGCAGTGGGATATTCCGGATTTCGTAACTACACCACGGAAGGTCAGGTTGTCTCGAAGTATGAAGTCTATGCCTCCGAGTGCGACGAGGATAGCCAGGGTCAACCGACCAACTGCGCGGCAACCCCATCACTGAATTTGACTTATGGCATCCAGACGTCAGCCTATGGCCGTGCCGTGGGAAATGCCATTACTGACAGGCCCGGGGGTTGCGCCGACGGACAACAAGGCGCCATCAGTGGCAATGCACTCAACGGCAGAGACCGGGTCTCCGGTTATCAGATCCTGGGCAATGAGGTGTATGAGTATGGTTGCACCGGATCCACCAAATTTCACCACACAACCTATCTCTCCATACGCAGTGGAAACGACAACTTACAAATCGATCCCTGGCGATTCGGTTGGAACTATCTGCATGACAACCACACCAAAAACGGCATTCATCAATATGACGAGAACAACAGCGGGACACTGTGCGGCAGTCCTAAGGGTACGGTTATCATCAATGACAATGTCATCATCAATCAAAGTGGCGCCGGCATCAATATCGGCGCAAACTGTCCCTGGTCCAATGACTTTCAGGTCTACAACAATGTCCTTGTGAATTTCGGCCTGGCGTTTGACTGGGACGGTATCGATCCCAATACGACCAATGGTCCAAACACCTCGGGCATCTCGGTCCAGGACGGTGGGCTCATGGGCACAGTTGAGATCTATAACAATACCATCCATACCTGGAATGATGACGATTTGGCAAACGATACTCAGGCCTGCCTGGGAGTTCAGGGTAAAGGTGACAATGTCAGTATCGTTTGGAATAACAATGTTTGTTACACCAACAAAGACAAACCGTTTTTTGCCGCGGGATGTTGTGGCGCCGATGTGCAGCTCGATAATGCCAGCGGTGGGAATAATCTGTGGTACTACAGCGGGAGCTCACCTGCGAATGCCATACCTCCCGGCTGGGATACAAACGGCAGCACCGAGAACCCCCTGCTTTCAGTCGTCGCTTCCATCCTGACAATCGACGAGGGATCTCCGCTTATTGGAGGGGATACCTCCCAACGTTTGTCGAATGATATTTATGGCGTATCGAGATCCACGGATTCCGCGATCGGCGCAGTACAATACAGACCCGAATAGTCATTTACCCTGCGACGGTGTCGCCTGGATGGAGCGTAATGAAATCCAGGGAAAGACTCAAGCAAGTCCATCCCATCCTGGATTCCGCTGCGCGCCATCCAGGCTACTGAAGAACTTCCAATAAAAAACCCGGCAGATGATCTGCCGGGTTTTGATTGGTTAAGCTGGTGATCGGCGCGATCAGTTCAGCTTGGCCGGGTTCTCGGTTTCACCACCCAGCAGGCTGTACTCAACCAGAGAACCGTCATAGAGCTTGGTGTTCTTGTTGCCGACGATCTCGGAGCTGACGAACCATACACCGGAGGCCAGATGTCCGGTGTTACAATAGGCGATCGTTGCCGCTTCCGGGTTCAGACCCTTTGCCTTCATCATGGATTTATAACTCTCGGCAGGCAGAAAGCGCGCCGAGGCGCCATCGGCGGTCGTCAGCAGATCAGGTGACATGTCCTTTGCGCCTTTGAGGTGACCGGAGAGTTCACCCTTTTTGGTAAAGACACCCATGTACTGGTTTTGCGGGCGGGCATCGGCCAGTTGTGCCTTCTTGTCCTTGAGGGCCTGTTTCACCTCGGCATAGGTCGCCATCACGCTCGCATCCTCTTTGGTAGCCGTCCAATCACCGGGCTGACCGGCCGGTGCATCGGTGGCTGCGGGATTACCCTCCGCCAACCACTCCGCCATGCCGCCGTTCAGAACCGCCATGTTGGCGTGGCCGTAGTATTTGAACTGCCAGTAGAGTCGGGCCGCCTGGTCCACGTCAGCCGTGTCGAGACCGGCCGGGACGAATACAATCGCGGAATCCTTGTTGACGCCCCAGGACTGAGCCAGTTTTTCGAAATCGGCCTTCAGGGGGATCAGTTTCTTGACCTTTTTACCCTGGACATCGCGAGATACCCGAACCTTCTTGAAATCGACAAAATGGGCGCCCGGAATATGACCGGACACGCTTTTCACCACAATCTTGCC
Organism: Candidatus Thiodiazotropha sp.; assembly: GCA_050291245.1. Taxonomy (GTDB): domain Bacteria; phylum Pseudomonadota; class Gammaproteobacteria; order Chromatiales; family Chromatiaceae; genus Thiodiazotropha. The sequence continues at coordinate 37,150 of JBNKJP010000067.1, forward strand.
TTCTTTTTTGGCAACTTCCGGGGCTTTCGTGAAGGCCTCAAGGGGGCCACTGACCTGAAGGATGGTGACCTCACTCTGATGTGCCTTGAGCCATGCGGCATCGACCACCGGAGATTTGATCTCGATAGCCTGGGCGCCCTGAAAGACGCTGGCACCAAGCACCACCAGGCTGGCCATAATGCTGTTTATCTTCATACTTAACTACTCCTTAAGACAAGTTACGTGTTGTAAAAAAACCGGCAAAAACTTCATTTGCAGGGATAGACCTGAATGTACTCAGGACAAAAATCTTCGTTTTGCCTCGTTCTGAACCGACAAAAGCAGCGGTGGCAAATCCAGGGGCAGTTCACTCAGCACATGGATGTCCCGATTCGCCAGTATGGGATTGGAATCGGCCTGCATCGCCCCGGCGGAGGCAATCTTCCCGTCACGTTGCCGTAACAGGGTTTCGGCGTGGGGGCGTAGCAGTGTCACCATGGCATTCAACCATTGCGCAACCAGCCAAGAGGGGCGCGCGCGATTGATCTCCCATTGTTCGTCAAGACGCTGCAGTATCTGATGGGCCGGTTGTATCTTCTCGTCGGTTACCCAGCCATTGGTGGCAAACACACCGATCGGAAACCCTTGGGTATTCATGGAGAGTGCCATAATGTGAGTAAACTCACCCTCAGCCTGGGGGCGGAAAAAGAGGTGGAAATGGCCATGCTCATTTCGCTCCCAGTCTTCCGGGTCGTGGGTATGGTAATAGTACATGGCGCCCGTGTGAGCATCGCGGCAATCGTCTTGCGGGTAGTGAACCCAGGCCCGGGTGGGTCCTTCACCCTGGTCACGCAGCAATTCCCCTAGCAACGAGAGATGCTCACTGGAGAGCGCCTGTTGGATAGTCAACAACGTCTCAGCGGCCTCGGCCACCCGATCGAATTGAGGTTCGTTCAGGGTGTTGAGCCAGTCGGCGTAGTCGATTATCTCAGTCGGCATGCAATACGCACGATCAGTTTCGGGCGGGTGCGCAGGGGTTCTCTCCCCGGCTTGCCGGTGCGCAGGGATTTTCACCCCGAGATACCGGTGCGCAGGGATTCTCCCCGCGAGCCGGTGCACAGGGATTTCCTCCACGAGCGGCCGGTGCACAGGGATTTTCTCCCCGAGCGGCCGGTGCGCAGGGATTTTCACCGCGGGTAGGCGCACAAGGATTTTCGCCCCGGGCCAAGGCACTGGGAACAACCACTGAGGCAATGGGTTCCGGCAAGGGCGCGACGCCCAGCATACTGGCCGTCAGGGCGGTGACGGAGAGCGTCATAAGACGGCGATGTCTGCGAATGCGATGTGAGTCTGTAGGATGCTTCATGGTTTCACGTTTATTTCATTCTGTCTGTTGCGAGTCAAATTCGGGCGTCGGGACGAGCGTCATTCCACATCTTCATGCATTGACCTGTGCCTGGGGCTCAGAAGGAAAATCACGGCGGCCAACAGTCCCATGGCAGCAACGATAATCCAGGGTGAGACGCCAAACAGTACCGGCAGTGTCTTCTCGTTCATCTCACCGGAGTGCAGAAGCCTCTGCATCCACGCACTATCATATTCGTAGGAAAAACCCCAGATTCCCAGCACCATGCCCAGAGCAAAGACAATGCCGTCGATGCGCCCCGACATGGCGCCTACCACTGAAGTCCCCGGGCAGTAACCGCCGATTGCCATACCGAGACCGATGAGCACCCCCCCGGCTACCGCAGCACCCAGAACGGTACGGGGTATATAGAATCCCTGAGAGTCAAAGGTGTTGTCGAGCTGGAGCCAAAGAATACCCGCCGCTGCCACCACGATGGCGGTAAACATCACCTTGAGAACGGACCAGTCCGTGAGATGAAACTGTGCCGTGAGTTTCTTGGGTGAGGCAAAACCGGCCTGTTCCAAGACATATCCGAAGAGCATACCCGAAGCGAGTGCTGTACCGGCCGAACCATAGTCCATTACCAAACCCTCCGCAGCATCAGGCTCATCAGCAGACCGCTGATAAAGAATGCGAGCAGGAAGGAGAAGCCGCCGATGCTCAACATAGCGCCTCCCGACAGTCCCAGCCCACTGGTGCAGCCGGCGGCGATTCGGGAACCAAAACCCGCAAGTACGCCGCCGATCAGTGCAAGAAAAACCCTTGAGGGGGCACGGATCTTACCCGTGCCATCCATTTGCAGACGAAACCGACCGGCATTGAGGGCAGCCAGCAGAGCACCGATGGCGATACCGATGACCTCAACTACAATCCAGGATGCCAGGGGATTGGCCCCCTTTGCCACCATTCCGCCAAGATAGGCATTGTGAGCGGTTGCCTCCGGCGCGAGACTCATGCCCAGGTAGGCGGCGATGCGTGCAAACACCCCCGATGCGCCGACACCGTTACCGACCAGCACAAAGGTGAGGATGACAACCAGGCCCAACACGATGCCTGCGATATAGGGGGGCCAATAGGGACGGATAGGACCTGCCACAGTATTGCTCCTGACTGTATGGACAGACACAACGAACCGCCATAACAAGATTTGAGTTTCGACTTGTTTGAGAATGGTACTAAGGGATTTCCCTAGACAGAAGCGCTGGCCTTACTGGGAACCGCATCTTCTGTTGTTATTGGGAATTGTGTCACAAATTCCATTCTCAACAATGTGGATTCTATCACATCCACCTTGCCTGTAACTCCGTTAGCGATTCAGTCATCCGTTTTCTGCGCGGCCAGGATCAGGCGCCCCAGGAATTCGCTCACCAGTTCCGATGCCGGCACACCCTGCTTCCCTTGTCTAAGATCGGCTTTCTGATCAAACAGCAGGTTCATCGGGAGAATCCCCCTTACCCGACCTTGATGTTGATAGCACATGTCGTAGACGACCTTCGAGACCTGGACCGGCAAAGCCACGTGCCGTGTTGTCTTGGGACTGGGCACGCTACAGTGGCGAGGATCCGAAACCACTAGAAATTCCCGACAGCTGATGGGCCGCTCCGGATGAATACTGCAGGACTGCTCGTCCAGAAAGGGACAGGGCAGATTCAGTTTGAAATAGCCCAGACCGGCCCTACGCAGCTCAGTACGGTCATTTTCCGTCAAGGCATATTCCAGAACCTCGCTCAGCCCACTGTCGCGAAATTGCTTTAGGTTATGCTCGAAACGCGCCCGGACGATCCGTTGACGCACTTCGGGCATACGATCGACCAGCGCCAACAGGGCAAAGCCTTCGGCGCGGCTGATCGGCACCAGCTGCGAACAGCAGGCGTCACAGCCGTTGCGACAGGATATCCGCTCCCCTGCCGCCTCGGTGATCCGTGCCGTCACCGAAATCACCTTGTTGGTGATATCCTGAAAGAGCGGTAACAGATCGTGTATCTGCACCGGTTCCTCGGAAATATCGGCGGAAAACCGCATGATTTCATCACCCAGTGGCACCTGGGCCTCTACCCGCTTGGTGCCGGGAAGGTTGTTTTGTTCACTCAATGTTCAGTACCCGGTGCTATGATCCACCAATGGATCGGGATGACGGCTGACATAATACTCAAATACCATGGTAAACAACGACCTGTTGATCAAATTACACGATTCGCTTCGGCTCAACCCGGCAATGTCACCGCTTGACGATGCCGGCATCGCACTGCGTAAACCGATCGGCCCGGACCGTTCACTGCTGATTGCCTGGGCGGAGTCCCACTTTCCCAGCCTGTGGGTGGATGAAATTCAACGCGCCATAAGCAACCAGCCGGTCTCCTGCTGGCTGGCGCAACAAGCCGGCAATTTGTTGGGCTTTGCCTGTTATGACGCCACGGCCCTGGGATTCTTCGGCCCCCTGGGAGTGATCGAATCCGCCAGAGGCACGGGCATCGGCAGCGCCTTGAGCCGCGCCTGTTTTCACGAGATGTATCTCAAGGGATACCGATACGCCATCATTGGGCGAACCCATGCCGAGGGGTTCTACCGCCGCATTGCCCCCGTCGTGGTAATACCCGATTCGGATCCGGGCTGCTATGCCGAGACCCTGATGCTCAAGGCGGGATCGTCAAGGCCGCCCCGGACTGACGGCACTGACTGATCTGCTGTTCCCAGGCCTGCTGCCGGGCCCTGTTGCGACCGTGGTCGGTCTGTTCCGCTGAATCGTAACTGGCGGACAGGGTATCGGCACGCTGATCGTGTTCATCCATGACCCGGCGAACATCCAGGATCAATTGGCGTCGCCGGGTATTTCTCAAGCCCCGGATCTCCGCGACCATGTCTCGATAGCACAGCCCCCCAATATCGTAGTGTCCCTGCTCATGCGCCAGGAGTTCATCGGTACGCGCCGAACCCACCACCCAGGTGGCGTTCCCGTTGATCACCGTATTGAAGTCCATTTCACCCAAACGGTACTCGCCATCCTCCTGGATATAGGCCAGCCGCCCGGGTCGCATTTCTACGGCGATCTGGGCATCCTCCGATTCGCCCGCAGGCCGGGAGGATATCTCAGGAAAATCGTCCCAGGTCAGGGCCCTCGGCCAACCCGTCAGACGGGGACCAGGTGATGCCGCCGGTGCTCCGACACCTTCCGGTTGTGCGGAACGGAAACCGGCATGGGGGTTATCCGGTTGCGGCCCGGGTGCGGTGGGTATGTTCCTCCGAGCGGGTGAACTGCTCTCACACATTTTGATGTCCTCTCAGGCGGTACCGACAGACTAGTCTGCTCATAACCCGAAAAAAAGTAATAATGTCACAAGCAACAGAACCCCAGCGACTCGAATACGCGCCTTCACTGCCGGATGATTCCAGGATTCGAGCCTGCGAAATTGCTGCATACCCAGGCCAAAATAGAGCAATGCCAGAGCCGCGAACAACCCGAGTATCCAAACCTTGACTGTCATTAGGAATCCTCCTGCATCACATACTCAGTCGTCGATGAAATCGGTATCCTCCCACGCCACTGATCCGCATTCCCACGCTCCGCGTGGGAATGCGGACCTCGGGTTCGGCGTACTACCCAATTGCAAATGTTAGGACATAGCTGAGATAGGCATTCCCACGCAGAGCGTGGGAGCGAGGTGATCAGGCCGGGTTGGCCAGCTGTGCTCGCTGGCGTTCACCCCGGTCCGCGGTGTTGAACAGCGCCCGCTCTGTTTCTAACATGGCCCACTCCAAGGCAGCCGCGCGTCGTTGCCGCTGAAAGCCTGTCCGCAGCACTTGTCGGCATTGGCCCGTGTCGATGGGTTGACCACAGAGATATCGCCGACCCGATAGGTACTCCGACTGATGGGCTTGCCACCAGGCGATCAGCTTGTCCCGCTCAGGCCAGGGCAGATCCTCGTCATCATCCAGCGCCACCCGTTCATCCTCGGGGTCTTCCGTGGGGCCGGCCTCGAAGCCCTCCGGCATCTCACCATCCAGATCGAGATAGGCCAGATCGAGCCCGGTGATCAGGCTGACCGCCTCACCCGCTACCCGGGCCAGCGGGGGCAGCTTCAACTGTTCAAGCAGCCAGGGGATTGAGGCCGGATCGCCGAACCAGCCGCTCGCCTCGACCACTTCCCGACTTTCGGGCTGTTGCTGACTCAAATCGCGCAGACAGGAGACCGATACCGCGTGATCCGGATTGCGCATCAGCAGTTCGAGTGCCCTTCTCTGGTAGACAGAGGGTTTCCCGGCAAATTGCAGCAGCTCATCGACGCCTTCGGGACTGCCCAGCAGGCAGGCCGACCAGGCCGCCCAGAAACGGCAACCCTCATCCCTGTCCCTAAGCTGTGACAACAGTTGTGCCTGCAGGTCATGACGGCGAATCTCCCCCACCGAGCGCAAAGCCCGGGCACGTACTTGCGGATCCTCGTCCTCCAGTCCGTCCTTGAGATACGGGCCGCAATCCACTCGACGGATCGCACAGGCGCTGAGTCCGATCCGGCGCAGCAGAGGCTCAGGGGATTGCAGCCAGGCGCGAACATGACCCTGTAGCCGGTCCCGCTCGACCCAGCCCAGAGCGGAAATCAGTCCCCGAGCGGTTTCGGGGGCTGCGCGGATCACTTCCAGCACCGGGGCCAGACCCGCTTCCACGGCACTGTCCAGGGCCATGAAGGCAGCGCTGAACACCTCCCCCTTTTCCTGCAATCCCAGTTGATCGAGACACTGTTTCCAACCCGCCGCACCCGCCACCCTCAGGCCATCCAGATGGGCATCGATGCGGGACTCCAGGTGAATCAGGTCATCCAGGTTATAGTGCGGCGCGACGACCGCCTCGTCTCGCAGAAGCCAGAGAAAGGCGGACTCTTCAGCGTGCTGCGAAACGATATTCTCAAGGATCACGTGGCCGGTGCGTCCCGCGTCAGTTGATCTGTACCGAACCGCCTTTGATGCGATTCAGCCCCGAGGAGCGGCTGAAAATGGAGGCGCCGCGTAAAATGATCTTCCCGGCCCGGGTCAGGGTAATGCTCGATTTGCCGCACTTGAGTACGATTTCCCGTTGCGCGGAGAGTACCAGACGCTCACCGTCGAGCTCAGCTTCCGCTCGTTCGGGCACCGGCTCAAGCGGCCGGGGATGCTGTAGGCGACCGATGATGAGAGGACGCTGTGGGTCGCCGTTTTCGAACAGCAACGCAACCTCCTTGCCGAGATCCTCCGGTTGAAAATCGAGGGTGCTTTTGGCACACATCGCCTCCTCCTGGGGATTGCCGGGAAACACCACCCGGGGTCGACCCTGGGGGTCCATACCCACCAAAATCCCGATCACCACACCCTCCAGTCTGCGGGACTGAGCCGTATCCTTCTGATCTGACGTGTTAGATGTTTTACTCACGACGCTACCTCTCGACACTAGGGCCCTTAGTTCTGTAGTATCTTCTTGCCTTTGATGATGACATCCTTGCTCGCCTTCATATTGACCTTACCCGAACCCTTCACTGTGATGTTCTTGCCTTCGAGGATGATGGTACCGTCCTTTTTCATAGTGATCGAGGCCTTGCCAGTCTTGATCACGACCGCGTCACCGGCTTCGATGGAGAGGGTCTTGCCCACCGTGACGTTAAGGTCATCGCCCACCGCCAGATTATCGCTTTTACCCACCGATACGGAGCGGGCGTCTCCCACGGTGCAAGCACTGCTCTTGCCGATGGTCACCGACTCGCTGCCGCCAACCTGAGCGGCGCGGGAGGCACCCACGGTTTCATTCATACCGGCACCGACACTGACCTGGTAGCCGGCGCCAATGCTCAGGGCCTTGGCCGCGCCGATGGTTTCCGTCTTGTTGATCCCCACGGTTTCGCTTTTGTTACTGCCGATATTGACGCTACGGTTGCTGCCGATCGAGACACTCTCATTGACACCGACGGTCTCGGTGCGATCGACGCCGATGGTGATGGTCTCGTTATTGCCCACCTCTTCGGTTCGATCGTGACCGATGGTGATGGTCTCGTCATTACCCACGCTTTCCGTGCGGTTGACCCCGACCTGGGTGGTTTCATTGTTCTCCACCAAATTATCCTGATTCTTCTCCGCGTGGATATAGACTTGCTCCTCGCCTTTTTTGTCCTCAAAGCGGATCTCATTGAAGTTCTCCCCGGATCCGCCCTTGCTGCTGCGGCTCTTGATGCCGCTCTGGGTCATGTTCGCGGGCAATCCGTAGGGCGGCATCTGATCCGCGTTATAGACCCGGCCGGTGATGATCGGACGATCCGGATCCCCTTCCAGGAACTCCACGATCACCTCCTGGCCGATACGTGGAATATGCATCGCCCCCCAGTTCTTGCCGGCCCAGACCTGCGCCACCCGGACCCAGCAGGAACTGTTCTCGTCACGAGTGCCGTAGCGATCCCAGTGAAACTGCAGCTTCACCCGGCCATATTCATCGGTATAAATCTCCTCCCCTGACTTGCCGACCACCACCGCGGTCTGGGGACCCTGCACCATGGGTTTTGGAGTCGTCCGGGCACTGCGGTATTTTTCCTTGCTGTCGGTACAGCGAAATTCGCAGGTGAATACCGGCGCTTCTGCAATCTCGGGCACCGATTCGAAGGCGTCGGAATGCAGAAAACAGGTGGTGGCGGTAATCAGATATTCCCGATTCTGATCGCCACGGGGGTGCTCGATGAGGTTGAACAGCCCCCCGGCGCAGAGTCCCCGGGCATTTGCTTCGCCCTCGAGCACCTCATAGCCGCCCTGAATCTCTTCGATGCGCTGGCGTGCATAGGAATCCCCGTCTCCGGTCGCTTCATACTCACCGGGATAGTCATAGATCTCATAGTCGGAATGACTGTAGGGACGGGGCTGAAGCGCGTTCACCAAGAGATCTGATTTCGGTTTCTTGAAATCGTAATCCGTATGCGCGTAACGGCCGGGTTGCACGCTCTTGGTGAATGACCAGCTGTGGATGTAATCCCGCCAACGAGAACTGCCCGTCTCAGTCGGCGGAACGTAGGGTACGTCACTATAAGCCTCGAGCGGTGCGTGGGAACTGTAGTCGTCACAGAGTATCAGGGTGTGTTTTCCCGGGACATGGGTAAAAAAATAGTAGATCCCTTCTTGCTCCATCAGGCGACTGACGAAGTTGAAATCCGTTTCGCGGTATTGCACACAGTATTCCCACTCACGGTAGGAACCACTGAGTTTATCCTCGAAGTCAGTGAAGCCGTTGTCCCGAAATACCTCTTTGATGATGTCAGGGACCTTCTTGTTCTGAAAGATACGGCAGTCCGAGGTACGGGTCAGGAACCACAACCAGGGACTCAGGATGGCGCGATAATGGGCAAAGTAGGCGATATGACCGATCTGTGTAAATCGACTGACAAAACCGTTGAAATACCGTTTGCTCCCCTCGACCATATCCACCTCTACGGTCATGGGTTTTCCCAGCAGGTCATCATGACTGATCGATTCATTGTCACTCAACAGATCCACCGTGAACTCAAACAAACGCCCCTGTTCCTCACGTGCCTCCATACGCAGGATCAAGAGTTCATCCGCTCCCAAGGGGGTTTTGATCTGTAACTGTCGATTACTTTGTGTAAACGCCATGCAATGCTCCTGCCCGATTTTGCTAAGCATAGCAAACAAATAAAGCCATGACAGTGCGCTATGGGATCGATCATTTCCGCTTGAATCCGCCATCCGAGGAGCCACATGCCGACTAATGTGCGGTTTACACCTTGTAAGTCCCGCGAAATCGTCAAACAATAGGACAAACCCTGGCATGCCTATGCATTCGGGTTTGAAGGGATGGGGTTCAGACGAACAACCTTATAGGAGTCTATTGACGTGGCGGAACGCATGACCATGACGTTCGACCTGGGAAAGCCGGGCCAGAGCGTCTCAGCCTCAGGACAGAAACCCCACGTCATCGTGATCATAGGTGATTTTCAGGGTAACGGTTTTCCTGAAAAGCCCCGCAATGTGGGTAAGCCAAGGCAAGTGGAGATTGAAACCCTGGATGCTCTGATGGCGAAACTGAAACCCTCGATACCCTGTCCCTGGTCAACGGATACCGCCTCTCCCGTACTGAGTTTCGAGCGGCTCGAACAGTTCCATCCGGACCATCTCATTAACGAACTGCCATCCCCGGACAGTTGGCCGGTACATACTGGGACGACGCCTGAAACGCCGCCGCAAACGGCGTCTCAATCCAATCCCGCAATTACAGAGGAATCTGATCAGCAGACCCTTTCAAGACTGCTGGGAAATCAACCCCTGGGAGTGTCATCACCCTCTGGAGGCACATCGGGAAAGACCCGTAGGCAACAAACCCTGATTGACTCAGTGGTGCAAAAACTGACCGAGCGGGCATCAACCGACAGCGTATCAGAGCGGCACAATACCCCGACCGAATCCACTCCCCAGATTGCGGGTTCCGCTTTGCGTGGCTTGCTGCATGAGCCTGCGTTTCAACAACTCGAGTCACGCTGGCGCAGTCTCGATTGGTTGCTGCGCAACAACCCCTTCGAAACGGACTGCCCGGTCTATCTGCTCGATTTTCCGCCACTCACGACTGACAACACCTTATTAAACGATGATCAATGCAGCAAAGCGCTTGATGCATTGCAGCAACAGCTTGTCCACCTTAATTCATCAGAAAACCAATTGATTCTGATTTTCGACGAATGGTTTAAACCGGTGCCACAAGACATCCTCCTTCTCGAACAGTTGGCGCGGATCGCGCAACACCTGAGTGCACTTATGATCACAGCCGCGGATGTCTCGTTTACAAACATTGAGGCAGATACGCAAACCGGACACTCCTGGGCTGCATTTCGGCAACAGGACAAGGCGGGATATATCATGCTGAGTCTTCCAGGGTTGCTATTACGCCTGCCCTATGGACGTCGCTATGACCCGATCGAGCACGCTGAATTTGAAGAGTGGACCGGACCTGAGAGTCGAGCAAATCTGTTATGGGGCAGCCCCGCCTATGCGTTGTCCCTGATTCTGCTGTGCGAACGAATGGAAGACCGGACTTTTCAAGAACGACGCATCGACGATTGGCCCTCCTTCGCCTATCAACAAGACGACGAGACGTTGTTACAACCCGCAACGGAGTCACTCTACTCGGAACAGGACCTGCAGCAACTGCTTTCAATAGGACTGGTGCCCGGACTGGGCAGTCGTCGTCAGAACAGTGTGCAGTTCCCCTGGTTGCAAACGCTCAAGGGCAATTGATCGGAGCGCTCAAAGTATCTGTTTATAAACAAATCTGTCGGTATTTTTTCACTTTAACTATCAGGCTTTTGATGTAGTATCAGCTATAAGGGTTTGGCGTTTTATGCTAAACCTATTCCAGGATAACGGAGCGGATCAGCATCACCGATCAGGCTCAGACAATCCGAGGATTTGGAAACGTATTGGACAACAGGGTGCGCAGATTGAATCCGGCATCGGATTCCAGGCAACACCCAAGCGAATCGGGGGATACGGGTTTGACAGGCATCATCGACATCGATCAACTGCTGAGCAGCGTTTCCGATGAAGCGCCTTCCGGTCCCGACATGGAGTACGATCCCCTGTTTGGAGAAATGGAACGGGCGGCAGCCTCGAAAGAGGAACAGCAGTATGGTGATACCATCATCCCGGCCGAGGAGCCTGACTGGAAGGCGCTGAAAAACAAGTCTCTCGAGATACTCGCCCAAAGCAAGGATCTGCGAGCCGCGATCTATCTCACCCGAGCGCTGATCCATACCGATGGCTTTGCCGGACTCTGCGATGGCTTGAGCCTGCTCAAGGAGCTGTTGGTCGCCTACTGGGACAGCATCCATCCGCAACTCGATCCGGACGATAACAACGATCCCACCCTGCGTATCAATACCTTGATCAACCTGTGCGACCCTACGGACTTTCTCGCCGCTGTCAATCGGGTGCCGGTGGTTGCCTCGAATGTAATAGGACAGTTCAGTTTCCGGGATCTGCAGATCGCTGACGGCATGATCGAACGCTCGGACAGCGACACCAAAGAGCTCAGTAGTGATTTGATCGACGCCGCGTTCCGCGAAGTCGGCGATGCGCAGAATCAGGAAACCCTGAAGCAGATTAACGCCGCATCCCAATGTGTCACCGACATAGAAACGCACCTCAACCAGCAGGTGGGTATCGATCAATCCCCGGACCTGAGCGCCCTGTCCAACCTGTTGAATCAGATCGCCCAGGAGACATCCCGGCGCAGCGGTGTCGGCACCGTTGCCGCAGACACCCCGGAGGGAACCCCGATGGGGGTGGACACCACGGCATCAGTGGAAGCCGTCTCCGGTGCGATCAACAGCCGAGAGGATGTGGTGCGAATGCTCGAGCGTATCAACGAGTACTACACTAAGAACGAACCTTCCAGTCCGGTTCCGCTTCTGCTGGATCGAGCCAAACGGCTGGTGAAGATGGATTTTCATGAAATCGTCCAGGATCTGGCACCGAGCGGCATGTCCTACTTTGATTTCCTGTGGAAGCCGGAAGATCGTTAAGCATCGTGTCGAATATAACAAACAACCATACCTAGAATAGTGGTATCGAGAAACCAAGAGAGGTAGACCGTGGCAAAAGAGAGCAGCCAAAAATTCGTAGCCCGAAATCGGGCGCCCCGCGTCCAGATCGAATATGACGTAGAACTCTACGGGGCCGAAAAGATGATCCAGCTACCCTTTATCATGGGGGTGATGGCGGATCTCTCCGGCAAGCCGGAAGACCCCCTGGCACCGGTAGCGGACCGCAAGATGCTGGAAATCGATGTGGACAATTTCGATGAACGCCTCAAGGCCACGAAACCCCGGGTGGCGTTTCGGGTGCCGAACACCCTGACCGGTGAAGGCAACATCAATGTGGACATCAGTTTCGAAAACATGGATGACTTCTCCCCCGCCGCGATCGCCAAGAAGGTCGGTGCCCTGCGCCAACTGCTCGACGCCCGCACCCAACTCGCCAACCTGTTGACCTATATGGACGGCAAGTCCGGCGCGGAAGAGCTGATCGCCAAGGCCATCAACGATCCGACCTTGCTGCAATCCCTGGCCTCCGCGGCCAAACCCGATGACGCATCGTCCGAAGAGTCCAGTTCCGAGGAGTAACCCATGGCTGAAACTGAAAACCAACAAGCTGCCGCCGGCGAGTCCGTCACCCATGTGGCGCCCGATGAATTTTCGGCGCTGCTTCAGCAGGAATTCAAACCCAAGACCGAGCGGACCAAGGAAGCCGTTTCCAGTGCCGTGCAGACCCTGGCGGAACTGGTCCTGAAGGAGTCCAGCACGATCACCGACGATGCGGTGGAAACCATCGAGGGGATCATTGCCGAGATCGACCGCAAGCTCACCGAACAGATCAATCTGATCCTGCATCACGAGGATTTCCAACGCCTTGAAGGCACCTGGCGGGGCCTGCACTATCTGGTGAACAACACCGAGACCGACGAGACGCTGAAGATCCGGGTGATGAACATCACCAAAAAGGAACTGGGCAAGACCCTGAAGAAATTCAAGGGTACCGCCTGGGATCAAAGCCCCATCTTCAAGAAGGTCTATGAAGAGGAGTACGGCCAGTTCGGCGGCGAACCCTACGGCTGCCTGGTCGGTGACTACCATTTCGATAATTCACCGATGGATGTGGAGCTGCTCACCGGTATGTCGCAGGTCGCCGCTGCCGCCCACGCCCCGTTCATCGCTGGCGCCGCCCCTACGGTCATGCAGATGGACAGTTGGCAGGAACTGGCCAACCCCCGTGACCTGACCAAGATCTTCCAGACCCCGGAATACGCGGCCTGGCGCTCCCTGCGTGAATCCGAGGATTCCCGTTACATCGGTCTGGCCATGCCCCGCTTCCTCTCACGCCTGCCCTACGGGGCCAAGACCGACCCGGTGGAGGAGTTCGATTTCGAAGAGGACACCGAAGGCGCCCAGCACGACAAGTACACCTGGTCCAACTCCGCCTTCGCGATGGCGGTAAACATCAACCGGGCCTTTAAACTGTATGGCTGGACCACCCGGATTCGCGGTGTCGAGTCGGGGGGTGCGGTGGAGAGCCTGCCGACCCACACCTTTCCAACCGACGACGGTGGCGTGGACATGAAGTGTCCCACCGAAATCGCCATCTCCGATCGGCGTGAGGCCGAGTTGGCGAAGAACGGGTTCATGCCGCTGCTGCATCGCAAGAACTCCGATTTCGCTGCTTTTATCGGGGCCCAGTCGCTGCAAAAACCGTCGGAGTACGACGACCCAGATGCTACGGCCAACGCCAATCTGGCCGCCCGTCTGCCCTATCTGTTTGCCAGTTGCCGTTTCGCTCACTACCTGAAGTGCATCGTTCGCGACAAGATCGGTTCCTTCAAGGAACGTGACGATATGGAGAAGTGGCTGAACAAGTGGATTCAGAAGTACGTCGAGCCTAGTCCGGGTACGGCTTCTGAAGAAGATAAGGCACGTAAACCCCTGGCCGCGGCCGAGGTGGTGGTGTCTGAAGTGGAAGGAAACCCGGGCTACTACACGTCAAAATTTTTCCTTCGCCCACATTATCAGTTGGAAGGATTGACGGTATCCCTGCGTCTGGTATCCAAGTTGCCGTCGGAAAAAACGGCCTGATGCCCGACATCTCATCTCATCTTTATTTGGAGGATTGAACAATGGCAGTTGACATTTTTATGAAAATCGAAGGCGCCGACGGTGAGAGTACCGACGACAAACACCAAAAATGGTGTGAACTCGTCAGTTTCAGTCACGGTGTCTCCCAACCCGTATCCGGCGCCAGTGGCACTGGCGGCCGAACCGGCGGACGAGCCAATTTCGAACCCTTTGTTGGGATTAAGGAGATCGACAACGCTACACCGGACCTGAACATCAAGTGCGCCAAGGGTGAACACATCCCGAAGGTCGAGGTAGAACTCTGCCTGGCTACCGGGGACAAGCACACCTTCATGAAGTACACCCTGGAAGACGTCATCGTCTCCTCGGTGACACCTGGAGGCAGCACGAGTGACGAATCCAAGCCGTATGAAACCGTGGCCTTCGCCTACGGCAAGATCAAATGGGAATACACCCCCATCGATCACACCGGCAAACCGGGTTCGACCACCGATCGCACCTGGAGTCTGGAAAAGAACAAACAGGAATAGTTGCATCGCTTCTCTGTAGAGACCGGCCTGCCCTCCGCCAGTTTGGCGACAGGGCAGGCCGGGTTTTGTGCGTTCTCCCGGTCGATGGGCGTCGACAGGCTGGGGCCGCGCAAGCCGGACGCTTGCCGACTCCGCCAGACACAGGATGATGAGATCCGTCGACGAAACGGCAGGGGTACGTGAAGTACCGGGAGACCCGCAGAACCGTTAAACTGTTCAATCCTCGAATCGGATCCGGACGCCTGTCGGGCCATTGAGACCCGACAGGCATTCCGGCCCCGACAACCCGGCAGAGACGAATGCAAGCGGAAAAACTATTACAACAAGGTGAACTGGAAGCGGCTCTGGATGCCTTGCAACAAACTATCCGTAAAGAACCCGCGAATGCCAAATGGCGGGTGTTCCTGTTTCAATTGCTGTGTATCACCGGTGACTGGGAACGGGCGCTGAAACAACTCCAGGTATCCGCGGACCTGGACTCCCTCGGCATCCCGATGGCCCAAACCTACCGTGAGGCAATCCGTTGCGAACTGTTCCGCAGGGAGGTGTTCGACGGACTGCGCTCCCCGCTGATTTTCGGCGATCCGCCCCAGTGGGTGGCGTTACTTCTCGAAGCGTTGAAACTCACCGCCCAAGGGGAAGTCGCCCAGGCGGATCAGTTACGCCAGCAGGCCTTCGATCAGGCGCCCACCACCCCGGGACAGATCGACGGTCAGGCGTTTGAATGGATTGCCGATGCCGATTCCCGGATCGGTCCGGTACTGGAGGCCATCGTCAATGGCCGCTACTACTGGATTCCGGTGCAGCGTCTCAAGCAGATGACCATCGATGCCCCGGAGGATCTGCGGGATCTGGTCTGGGTGCCCGCCCACCTGACGTTTGCAAACGAAGGTGAAGTGGTGGCCCTGTTGCCCGCCCGCTATCCCGGTACCGAAGCGACCCAGGACAATACCCTGAAACTCTCGAGAAAGACCGAGTGGCAGCATCACCACGAAGACCTGTACACCGGACTCGGACAACGTATGCTGACAACCGATCAAGACGAGTACCCGCTGCTGGGAGTCCGCCAGATCCAGTTCCAGAGCGAGGCGGACGCAGAGGCGAAATGAGATCATCGAAACCGCCCTACCCAATGGAGAGCCTGTGCCCTTGAAGGCTACGAAAAATCAGCATTTGCAACCCTCCCTGCTCGACCGTCTGACCGATGAAGAGCCGGAGAAAAGCAAGGAGTCCCAGGACAAACGCGTGATGTCCATGCGCCGCTTACGCCAGTCGGTGCTGCGGGATCTGGCCTGGCTGCTCAATACCACCAACCTGGCCACCACCGAGGATCTGGAACCCTACCCCGAGGTCGCCCGTTCGGTGCTCAATTTCGGCATCCGCGAGCTTTCGGGACACCTGGTCTCGGGTATGGACCTGAATCAGCTGGAACGCATGGTGCGCCAGGCGGTGCAGGAGTTCGAGCCACGCATCCTGCCTAACTCGGTGCGGGTCCGCTCCGTACGGGACAGCGCCAAGGAGAGCCATAACCGGCTCATGTTCGAGATTGAAGGCCAGCTCTGGGCCGTACCTACACCGACCCACATGCTGATCAAGACCCAAATCGATTTCGAAGAGGGGGGCGTGAGCATCTCCGACGCCTTCGGCGCGGGTCGGGAGTAGCCCGATGGACCCGAGACTGCTCAAGTATTACAACCAGGAACTGCAATATCTGCGGGAGATGGGCGCGGAATTCGCCCATGCCTATCCGAAGATCGCTAGCCGCCTGACCCTGGACGAGTTTGAATGCGCCGACCCCTATGTGGAGCGCCTGCTGGAGGGCTTCAGTTTCCTCACCGCGCGTATCCAACTCAAACTCGACGAGGAGTTTCCCCGCTTCACCCAGCACCTGATGGAGCGGGTCTACCCCCACTACCTGGCTCCGACACCGTCCATGATGGTGGTACAGATGCAGACCGATCTGCTCGATCCCTCCCTGGGAGATGGGTTTCTGCTGCCCCGGGAATCGACTTTGCGCAGTCGCCTCGGCAAGGGTAATCAGACCCCCTGCATCTACCGCACGGCCCAGGACGTACGACTCTGGCCAATCTCCATTGAAAGTGTCGACTATCTGCCAAGTCCGGCGGCGATCGCCCTGGCGGGTATCGGTAAGCAGCCCGGCGCCAAGGCCGCCCTGCGGTTTCGCCTCAATACCGCCGGAGACATCCCCTTCAACCGGCTGGAACTGGACCGCCTGCCCCTGTTTCTCAGCGGCGGCGACCCGGGTAAACACGCCTTCGAGGTGCTCGCCGGACATACCCTGCGACTGATCGGTCGGGCCACGGATTCGGAAACTCATCACAGCACCCGGCAGCCCTGTCCGGTGCGCATCATGGGCTTCGAGGAAGAGGAGGCGCTGCTGCCCTACGGTCCCCGTTCGTTCCAGGGATACCGCTTCCTGGCGGAGTACTTCGCCCTCTCCAATCGCTTCATGTTCCTGGAGCTGAGGGATCTGCAGTCCGTGATCCCCAATTGCGACAGCCAACAACTGGAGCTGTTTGCCCTGTTGGACACCACCGAACCGCGACTCGAAGGGGCCTTGAGTGAGAAGAACTTCCTGCTCTACTGCACCCCTGCGATCAACCTGTTTCCCAAACGCGCGGACCGAATCCACCTCAATGACAGCTTCGCAGAACATCATGTCCTGCCGGACCGCACCCGGCCGATGGACTACGAAGTCTACGAGGTCACCGGGGTGAAGGGTGTGGGCAGCAACACCGGCGAGAACCAGGTCTTTCATCCGTTCTACGCCAGCAATGACCTGATTGCCTCGGACCAGCCACGGGCCTATTACGTAACCCACCGGCTCCCCAGACTGCTGTCGTCGAAACAGCAGCGCGAGGGGGCGCGTACCGGTTATGTGGGCAGTGAAGTGTTTCTCTCGATCGTGGATGCGGACGAGGCGCCCTATCAGAGCGACATGCGTCAGTTGGCCGTGACGACTCTGTGCACCAACCGGGACCTCCCCATGCATATTCCCCTGGGTCAGAGCGACACCAGCTTTACCCTGGACAGCAGCACTCCGGTGAACCAGATTCGCTGTATCGGCTCCCCCACCCGACCCCGACCCTCCACGGCCCAGGGTCAGATCAGCTGGCGTCTGATCAATCACCTGTCACTGAACTACCTGTCCCTGGCGGGAGAGGATCAGGAACAGAGTACCGCGGCGTTGAAGGACTTCTTGCAATTGTATGCCGATACCAGCGATCCGGCCCTGCGCAAGCAGGTCGACGGGGTGCTTTTGATCCAGGCCAAACCGGTCAACCGGCGCCTGCCCAGTCCCGGGCCCATTTCGTTCGGCCACGGCCTCGAAATCACCCTGACCCTGGATGAGTCCGCCTTCGAGGGCAGCAGCGCCTTTCTGTTCGGCGCCATGATGGAGCAGTTCTTTCGCCGTTACACGGCGATCAACTCCTTTACGGAAACCGTAATCGTCACCCAACAACGTGGAGAGATCATGCGATGGCCGGTCAGGCTGGGTCTGAGACACACGCTCTAGGTCTGTTCGACCAACTGCGCCAGGGTCCCTATCGCTTCGACTTCTATCAGGCGATGAGACGGCTCGAATGCGCCTACCCGGACAACCCCCGTCTGGGCAGGTCGCGCCATCCCCGGAATGACCCTATTCGCCTGGGACAGGACCCGACCATGGCATTCCAACCCTCCACCCTCTCCTCGTTTCAAGAGGGGAAGGATGGCGTGCCGCCACGCCTGGGGAGTTACTTCCTCGGTCTGTTCGGACCCAACGGCCCCCTGCCCCTGCACCTCACGGAATATGTCTATGAGCGCAAGAAGAACCATCGGGACCCGACCCTGGTCCAGTTTCTCGATCTGTTCCACCACCGGCTGCTGAGCCTTTTCTACCGGGTCTGGGCGGACAGCCAACCGACGGTGAGCTACGACCGTCCGGACCAGGACCGTTTCGGCGATTACCTGGGATCCCTGTTCGGTATCGGTACGGAGTATCTGCAGCGACGCGATGCCATGCCCGACCTGGCGAAACGCCACTACGCGGGCCGTCTGGCATGCCAGACCCGCAACGCCGAGGGACTCGAGGCGATCCTGCGGGACTTCTTCCGTCTGCCGGTACGCATCGATGAATTTGTCGGCTGCTGGATCGATCTGCCGGACAACAGCCGCTGCCGGCTGGGGCTCTCCGAGGAGATCAGCGCTCTGGGTGCCACCATCATCCTGGGGGACCGGGTGTGGTTGGGGCAACAAAAATTTCGTATCGTCCTGGGGGCCCTGAATTTTGCCGACTACCAGCGCATGCTGCCCGGGGGCGATAGTATGAAACGACTGATCGCGGTGGTGAAAAACTACATCGGCGACGAATTGGACTGGGAACTGCAATTGATCCTGGCCGAAGCGGAAATCCCGGCACCACAACTCAACGGCACGAGCCGGCTGGGCTGGACCAGTTGGCTGGCACAACAACCCCTGGGACGGGACGGTGACGATCTCACCCTTCATCCCCTTGAACTGAGAGGCCTGACATCATGAGCGAGATCAACCGCGTTGCCCTGTTCGGAAAATTGAACAGCCTCGGCTACCGGGCCATAGAGAGTGCCACCGTATTCTGCAAGATGCGCGGCAACCCCTATGTCGAACTGGTCCACTGGTTCCATCAGATCCTGCAGTTGCAGGATTCGGACCTGCACCGCATCATCAAGCAGTTCAATCTGGAGCCTTCCCGTCTGGCCAAGGACATCACCGAACACCTGGACGCCCTGCCCCGGGGCTCAACCTCGATCTCGGACCTCTCCTCCCACGTGGAGGAGGCCACGGAACGGGGCTGGGTCTATGGCACCCTGATGTTCGGTGATGCCCAGGTACGCACCGGCTATCTGATCGTGGGCATTCTCAAGACCAACAGCCTGCGTAACGCCCTGGTGCGCATCTCCGACGAGTTCAAGAAGATCAGCGCCGACACCCTCACCGAGCGTTTCGCCGAAGTGGTGGCAGGCTCCCCCGAAGAGGCCATGCGGGCCAATGACGGCTTCCAGATCGGTGGCGGGGCCGCCCCGGGAGAAGCCAGTGGCGCCATGGCGCCGGCCCAGATGGGCAAGCAACAGGCCCTGCATCAGTTCTCCGTGGACCTGACCGAACGGGCGCGAAAGGGCGAGATCGACCCCATCGTCGGGCGTGACGACGAAATTCGCCAGATCGTCGATATCCTGATGCGACGGCGGCAGAACAACCCTATCCTCACCGGCGAGGCCGGGGTGGGCAAGACCGCTGTGGTAGAGGGTTTCGCCTTGCAGATCGCCCGGGGCGAGGTACCGCCACCGCTGCAGGATGTCACCCTGCGGGTACTCGATGTGGGGCTGTTGCAGGCGGGCGCCAGCATGAAGGGCGAATTCGAAAACCGCCTCAAGCAGTTCATCGAGGAGGTGCAGTCCTCCGAAAAGCCGATCATCCTGTTCATCGACGAAGCACACACCCTGATCGGCGCCGGGGGCAGTGCCGGGACCGGCGATGCGGCCAACCTGCTCAAACCCGCCCTGGCGCGGGGGACCCTGCGCACCATCGCAGCCACTACCTGGGCGGAGTACAAAAAGTACATCGAGAAGGATCCGGCCCTGACCCGGCGTTTCCAGGTGGTGCAGGTGGACGAACCGGACGAGGCGCGGGCCATCCGCATGATGCGGGGGGTTGCCGGGACCCTGGAACAACATCATCGGGTGCAGATCCTCGACGAGGCCCTGGAGGCTTCGGTGCGGCTCTCTCATCGCTACATTCCCGCCCGACAGCTGCCGGATAAGTCAGTGAGTCTGCTCGACACCACCTGCGCCCGGGTCGCTATCAGCCAGGCCGCGGTGCCCGCCGAGGTGGACGACAGTCGGCGGCGCATCGAAGCCCTGGAGACGGAGCTGGAGATCATCGGCCGGGAAAAGGCCATCGGCCTGGACACGGCGGAGCGGGAAGGTTCCACCGAAGAAAAACTGGAACAGGAACGGGCCCGTCTGGAACAACTGACCGAACGCTGGGAAGCGGAGAAATCCCTGGTCGAACAGGTGCTGAAAATCCAGCGCAGGCTCAAGGGAGAGCCGGAAGCGTCTGACACACCTGTGGTCAGTGCCGATTCAACCGATGACAAACCCGCGGAACCGACTGACACTGCGTCTGCCGATACCCCCGAGAACGTTTCACCCGAGGCCCTGCTCAGTGAATTGGGTGGGTTGAAAGAGCAGTTGCAGACTTTGCAGGGGGAATCCCCCCTGATCCTGCCCAGTGTCGATGCCCAGGCGGTGGCCTCGGTGGTGGGGGACTGGACCGGTATCCCGGTGGGCCGGATGGTGAAAAACGAAATCGAGACGGTTCTGAATCTCAGCGACACTCTGGCCAGGCGGGTCATCGGTCAGGACCACGCCCTGGAGATGATCGCCCGGCGCATTCAGACCTCCCGGGCCAATCTGGACAATCCCAACAAACCCATTGGTGTGTTCATGCTCTGCGGACCCTCCGGCGTGGGCAAGACCGAGACGGGGCTGACCCTGGCGGAATCCCTCTACGGCGGGGAGCAGAACGTCATCACCATCAATATGAGTGAATTCCAGGAGGCGCATACCGTCTCCACCCTGAAAGGGGCGCCTCCGGGCTATGTCGGCTACGGTGAGGGTGGCATTCTCACCGAAGCGGTGCGCCGCAAACCCTACAGCGTGGTGCTGCTCGATGAAGTTGAGAAGGCCCATCCGGACGTGCATGAGATCTTCTTCCAGGTCTTTGACAAGGGTTGGATGGAGGATGGGGAGGGCCGCCATATCGACTTCAAGAACACCCTGATTCTACTTACCTCCAACGTGGGCACGGAGATGATCGACAACCTCTGCAAGGATCCGGAGCTGATACCGGAACCCGCGACCATCGCCCAGTCACTGCGTGATCCCTTGCAGAAGGTCTTCCCCGCCGCCTTACTCGGTCGTCTGGTGGTAATACCCTACTATCCGCTCAGTGACGAGGTGTTGGCGAAGGTGGTGCGCCTGCAACTCGGCCGGATTCAGGCCCGTATCCTGGAGAACCACGGCATTCCCCTGGAGGTCGACGACGAGGTGATCAAATTGATCATCAGCCGCTGTACAGAAGTCGAGAGTGGCGCAAGAATGGTGGATGCGATACTTACCAATACACTACTGCCCGAAATCAGCCGTCACATACTGATCGAACAGATGGAGGGACGGCCTATCGCGCGCATCGGCATCAACGTGGAGGAGAACGAGTTCAACTACCATTTCAGCTAGTGGATGGTCGTAGAACGAAGTCTGTTTCGAAACCTTTGAACCTATGAAGATCACTCTGACAGTCACCCAAACCGCCGGCATGCCACCGGCCCAACCCATGTCGGTCAGCTTCGACGAGGACGGCGGCCGGATCGGCCGGCGCGCGGACAACGATTGGGTGTTGCCCGACCCGGAGCGGTTCATCTCCGGTCAGCATGCCCAGATCGGTTTTGCCGACGGTTGCTTCTACCTGCTCGACACCAGTTCCAACGGGGTGTTCATCAATAACGCCTCGTCCCCCCTGGGCAAGAACAACCAGGTCAATCTCACGGACGGTGACCGCATCACCATAGGCGACTACGAGATTCAGGTCTCCCTGCCCACCCCGCCCCAGGCCGCGGCCATCAGCCAGTCCTTCGAGGGGCTCGATGACCCGTTCGCGTCACTCTCGGAACAACATGCCGGCGGCTCCCTGGAACAGGCCTTTCCCCTCGCGGATGCACCACCCTCGGAAGCGCCTTCGGTGGAGGAATCCTATCAACTGGAGGAATCCGAACCCCGGGAGTTCAGCCTGAAGGAACCCGAGGAAGCGTCTCCTGGGATACCTCCGGCATCGGACCACACCTCGGACCTCAACGCCTATTTCAACCAACCCAGCCCGATCCCGGAAGACTGGGACCTGGATGAGTCTTCGTCCCAGGGGATCGATGCGCGGGAGTCAACACCCCTGCCGGAAATCCTGCCGCCACTGGAGACACCACCGGCCCGGGAGAAAACCCCGCCTCCGCTGTGGGAGGAGGCGTCCGTGCAACCCTCCGAACCGGTTTCGATTCCGCGACCGGGACAAGGGGCCAAACCGGCGCCCCCCCCTGCTCCAGCGCCACCGGAACCCCAGGAGACTCCATCGGCACCGGAGTACCGTGGCGATGAAACCGGTTTACGCCAGGCCTTGGCAGACGGTCTGGGGATTCCCCCGAGCCATCTGGAATCCCTGCCCCTGGCAACACTGCTGAAGACCCTGGGACAGATCCTGCGCATCAGCACCGAGGGTAATATGTCCCTGTTGCGGGCCCGGGCCCAGATTAAGGGCGAATTCCGCATGAACCAGACCATGATCAAGCCGATGGAGAACAATCCCCTGAAATTCTCCATCAACACCGAGGAGGCCCTGCGACAGCTCCTGAATCCGAATTCAGGCAGCGGTTATCTGACAGCCCTGGCCGCTTTTCAGGAAGCCCATGAGGATATCGAAGCCCATATGATGGCGGTCATGGTGGGGATGCAGGCGGCCCTCAAGGTGGTGCTGCAGCGTTTCAAACCGGAGATTCTGGAACAGCGTCTCGGCCAGTCGGCCCTGTTGGAAAAACTTCCGCTTTACCGCCATGCCAAGACCTGGGACCTGTTCACCGAACTCTACCAGGAGATCGCCACCGAGGCGGAGGATGACTTTCACCATCTGTTCGGCCGCACCTTCACTCAGGCCTATGAAGACCAAATCCGTCGCCTGGAAGCACTGAAACGCTCGGATCCCAGTGGCTTATAATTATTTACTCAAGGAATCTGTAAAGATGAAAAAAAACCTGACCACCTACCTGAGTCTCCTCCTCCTGCTCAGCCTGACCCTGCTGGCCGGCTGTTCGAGCGTTTCCAGCGTAAAGGCCACCCTGCATGCGAACAAACAGGTCAACCCCGATCTCAACGGCAGACCTTCCCCCATCGCGGTTCGGGTCTACGAACTGAAATCCCTGAGCGTGTTCAATAGCTCCGACTTCTTCAACCTGTTCGAACAGGACGTAGCATTGCTGGGTGACGAGATGCTGATGCGGGATGAGTTGCATTTTCAGCCCGGGGAAACCAAGGAACTGAACCGGGACCTGCAGCCGGATACCCGGTACATCGGCGTGATTGGTGCCTACCGCGATATCGAGGACGCCACCTGGCGCCGCTCCATAGAAGTCGAACCGGAGGAGGAAAACAGCCTCTCCATCTTTTTCGGCGAGTTGGGTATCACCATCCTGAGAAACCAAAAGTAAGAGAAGCCCATGTCTTGGATGTCTCGTATCGTCTGGTCGGAGGGCATGTTCCTCAGACCCCAACATTTCCAGCAGCAGGAGCGATTCCTGGAGCGCCATATCCAGGCGCGCTGTGCCGATCTGCAGCCCTTCAGTTGGGGATTCACCCATCTCAAGCTCGATCGGCAGGCCCTGGCCCTGGGACGTCTGGCGGTCACCGCCTGCCGGGGTGTGCTGCCGGATGGCACCACATTCGACATCCCGGCCCATGATGATCCCCCGCCCCCCCTGGAGATCCCGGCGGATCGCAAGGGTGCGGTGATCTACCTGGCCCTGCCCCTGTCCCGTCCCGGTGCGGCGCAATTCCGCTATGCCGGCCAAGAGCCCGGACTGGAGCGCTTCCTGGTGGACGAGATCGAAACCAAGGACGACATCGCCGGTTCCTCGAACGCCTCGATGCTGCAGGTCGCCAAACCCACCCTGCGCCTGTTGCTCGGTGATGCGGAACTCGAGGAGTTTGCCCATCTCGCCATCACCCGGGTGGTTGAACGGCGCTCCGACGACATGCTGGTGCTGGACGAGGAGTTCATCCCCCCCTGTCTCGACTGCGAGGTATCCACCCGCCTGTCGGGCTATGTGAAAGAGATCGAGGGTCTGCTGCATCATCGCGCGGACGCCATCGCGGCACGCCTGGTCGATGGGGGCAAGGGGATCGCCGAGGTGGCCGATTTCCTGATGCTTCAGGTGGTCAACCGCTATGAGCCCCTGTACACCCACTATACCCAGAGGGTGCCGTTGCATCCGGTCGCGTTTTACGAAACCTGTCTGGAACTGGCCGGGGAACTGGCCACCTTCACCAGCACCAACAAGCGCCCGCCGCCTTTTCCGGTCTACCAGCACCAAGCCCTGCAGGAGACCTTTACTCCGCTGATCCGCGAACTGCGCCGATCCCTCAGCATGGTGCTGGAACAGAAAGCGGTGCCGATCCCGCTGGAAGAGCGCAAATACGGCATCCGGGTCGCCAGCATCGCCGACCGCAAACTTCTGACCGATGCCAGCTTCGTGCTCGCGGTCAACGCCAACATGGCCGCGGATGCGTTGCAACGACGCTTCCCGAGCCAAAGCAAGATCGGTCCGGTGGAGAAGATCCGCGACCTGGTCAATCTGCAACTGCCCGGTATTGGTCTGCGTACCCTGTCTGTAGCCCCCAGACAGATCCCCTATAACGCAGGCTTCAGTTATTTCGAGCTGGATAAAAGTAACGACTATTGGAACCTGCTTGAAACCTCAGGAGGATGTGCCATACATATAGGAGGCGAATTCCCGGGCCTGGAACTCGAACTGTGGGCCATAAAAGGTAGCTGACAATGGATCACGACGACCCATTTGGCATGAAGCCCAACGACACAGGTGACCGCACAGTATTGCGTCCCAGACCGGGTGGCAAGGGTCCCGCGACCCCATCCCGCCCCGCTGCGCCGCCACCCCCTTCCGCGCCCGCCCCACGGGGTCCGGTCCCCAGCCTGCCCACCCGCCATGGTGCGAACAAGCTGGAGATCGCCGCCTCCGCCCTGCTCTCCATGCTGGGTCGGTTGCGGGATACTCCGTCCCATCCCGACCCCGCCTCATTGAAGAACTCGATCATCGAAAAGATCCGCCAGTTCGAACAGAAGGGCCAGGAACTGGGCGTGGAGCGGGAAACCCTGTTCTGGGCCCGTTATGTACTCTGTACGGCGATCGACGAGATGGTGCTCTCCACCCCCTGGGGCAATCAGGGCGTGTGGCGGGACCAGAGCCTGCTGGTCACCCTGCATAACGAAGCCTGGGGCGGAGAGAAATTTTTCCAGTTGCTGCAGAAACTGTTGCAGAGTCCCGCCAAGAACCTGGAGTTGCTGGAGTTGATGTATATCTGTCTCAGTTTCGGTTTCGAGGGACGCTACCGCCCCCTGCCGGACGGTTATGCCCAGTTACAGACCCTGCGGGACAACCTCTACCGCACCATCCGCAATCTCCACGAGGAGTACGAACGGGATCTGTCGGGTCATTGGCAGGGTCTGGCGCTGAAGCAGAACGCACTGGTTCAATACGTCCCCCTGTGGGTGGTGGTGGCGGTCTCCAGTGTGATTCTATTGCTGATGTACTCCGGCTTCAGCCTCAGCCTCAACGTCAAATCCGACCCGGTACACGCGCAACTGCACAACATCGCGCGCAATGTTAAGACCGTGGTGGATCGCAAACCGCCCCCGCCCCCGGTGATCCCCCAACTGACCCTCAAGACCCTGCTGGCCGATGAGATCGCCCGCAACCAGGTCAGTGTCGAGGAGGATTACACCCATGGCAGCGTGCGCATCGCCGGTGACGGTCTGTTCGCCTCGGGCAGCGTGGCGGTGAATTCCCAATATGTACCGCTGTTGGAGCAGATCGCCGGGGCCATGGATCAACTCGATGGAGAGATCGAGGTCGTGGGGCATACCGATAATGTGCCGATCCGCAGTCTGCGTTATCCCTCGAACTGGCACCTCTCCCGGGCCCGGGCCGAGTCGGTGGCGAAGCTCCTCGCATCCGACATCGCGCAACCCGCCCGGATTCACAGTGACGGTCGGGGTTCCGCGGAACCCCTGGCCTCCAATGACACCTCAGAGGGTCGGGCACGCAACCGGCGTGTCGAGATCACTCTGATCAAACAATAGGCTTTCACGAAAACCATGCGAGCGCTACTGAGAATCATAAAAAACCGCTGGTTCGTCGCCATTCTGGGATTGATCGCCCTGTCGGTGATCATTTGGCTGGTTGGCCCCCTGTTCGCCATCGCCGGATACGAACCCCTGGGTTCGGTCATCGCCCGTCTGGTGGCGATCGGCATCATTATCCTGCTGTGGGGCGCGAACCAGTTCCGCCGCTACTGGCAGGCCCGCAAAAAGAACCAGCAGATGCTGGAAAGCGTGGTCGGCCAGAAGGACCAACCCTCCCGGGGTGCCCAGGAATCCTCGGAAGAGATTCAGATCCTCGGGCAACGTCTCGATGAGGCGATCCGCATCCTCAAGGAATCGAAGGTGGGCGGCAAGCAGAACCGTCAGTACCTCTACCAGCTGCCCTGGTATATGTTCATCGGACCACCGGGCAGCGGCAAGACCACCGCCCTGCTCAACTCCGGACTGCACTTTCCCCTGGCGGACAAGCTGGGCAACGACGCGGTACAGGGCATCGGCGGCACCCGCAACTGCGACTGGTGGTTCACCGATGACGCGGTACTGCTCGATACCGCGGGTCGCTATACCACCCAGGACAGCTACGAAGAGGTGGACCGGGCCGCCTGGATGGGCTTTCTCGACCTGTTGAAGAAACACCGCAAACGCCGTCCCATCAACGGCGCCCTGGTGGCGATCAGCGTGGAAGACATTCTGCAGCAGACCGATCTCGAACGGATCAATCACGCCAAGGCGATCCGCATGCGGGTCAAGGAGCTGATCGACCATTTCGGTATCCGCTTCCCGATCTACGTGCTGTTCACCAAGTGCGACCTGCTGGCCGGATTCAACGAGTTCTTTGAAAACCTCCCCCGGGAGGAACGCAACCAGGTGTGGGGCATGACCTTTCCCCTCACCGACAAGAGCGCCCAGGAGAGTGGCATCGGCCATTTCCGCGAGGAGTTCCGCGCCCTGGAACAGCGCATCGACGCCCGACTGATGGACCGCCTGGAGCAGGAACGGGACGTCAAACGCCGGGTCCTGATCTACTCCTTCCCGCAACAGTTCAGCGCCCTGCGGGATGCCGCCGAGGCGTTTCTCCACGAGGCGTTCAACGCCAACCGGTTCCAGGAGACCCCCATGCTTCGGGGTGTCTACTTCACCAGCGGCACCCAGGAGGGCACCCCGATCGACCGGCTGCTCGGTTCCATGGCCCAGGAGTTCGGTCTCAACCGGCAGATCGCCCCCGCCTTCTCCGGCAGCGGCCGCAGCTATTTCATCAACCGGTTGTTCAAGGATCTGATCTTCGCTGAATCCCATCTCGCGGGGATCAACACCCGGGTTGAGAGACAGCGTGCCTGGCTGCAACGCATCGCCTATGCCGGCTCCCTGGGTATCGCGGTACTCGCCGGTATCGCCTGGTTCACCAGTTATAGCCGCAATCAGAGTTATATCGACCAGGTGGCGGTCCAGGCCAATGCCGCAAACACTCAGGTCAACGCCGTGGCGCCGGACGATCTGACCCTCACCGATGTGGTGCCGGCCCTTGATCAGGTACGGCAGATTCCCGGCGGTTATGCGGATCGCGACAGCGACATTCCCTGGCTGATGGGGCTGGGACTCTACCAGGGTGACAAACTGGGCAGCGAAGCGATCAACGCCTATCACAACACCCTGAAAAACCTGTTTCTGCCGCGCATCATTCTCAGCCTGGAGGATCAGCTCAACCAGCAGGGCAACAACGCCGACTTCCGCTACGAGGCGCTGAAGGTCTACCTGATGTTCGCCGACAGCGAGCATTTCGACCCGGAGACGGTCAAGACCTGGATGCTGCTACAGTGGCAACTGGATCTCCCCGGGGCGGAGAACGCCCAGGCTCGTCAGACCCTGGCGGAACACCTGGACGCGCTGCTCACCCAGATGCCGATGCCACCGACCCTGCCCCTGGACGACGCCCTGATCAGCCGGGTACGCAATGACCTGCTCCGGGTACCCCTGGCGGACCGGGTCTACAACCGCATGAAACGGGTCACCCAGGAAGGCTCCTTGCGCCCATTGCGACTCACTCAGGAGATCGGCGCGGATGCGGAGCGAGTATTCAGCCGCCGCTCCGGCAAGTCCCTGGACGAACCCATCCCCGTCCTGTTCACCTATGAGGGGTATCACAAACTCTTCCTCAAGGACCACCTGGCCATCGCCAACCGGTTGCTGGATGAGAAGTGGATCCTCGGCCCGGAGCTGGAGAAGATCGTCGGCGAGACGGATCTCAACCTGCTCAGCCGCCAGGTCAAGGATCTCTACTACACCGAGTACGTCCGGATCTGGGATCAGTTGCTGGCGGACATCCGGGTCAAACCCTTCAGCGACATGCGCCAGGCGGTGGAGATCCTCAATATCATCTCCGGCCCGACCTCGCCCCTGCGCCGTTATCTGACCCTGATCAAGGAGCAGACCACCCTGGCCCGGCTGCCCGGTGGCGCGCAGAAGGCCGCCGAACTGGCGGCCAAAAACAGCTCAGGCATCACCCGGCGGCTCGCCTCGATCCTCCAGGTCTCCCCGGAGGAGGGCGACAGCCAGGGCCAGCAGGACTCCATGATGACCACCCCCGTGGATCAGCATTTCGCCAGTCTGAACCGGATGATCGAGGCCGGGGAAGGCGAGCAGCCCCCGGTGGAGCGTACGATTGAAATGCTCAATGAGTTGTATGCACATATGAGCCGAATCGCCGGCTCCGGCAACCAATCGAGCCAGGCCTTCGATGTGGCCCGGGACCAGGGTGCCGGCGGTGGCGTGATCAGCCGTCTGAAACTCGAGGCCAAACGCCAACCCGGTCCCATCGCGGACATGCTGACCACCCTGGCGGACGGCAGCTCCAATCTCACCGTCTCCGGTGTTCGAAGCCACCTCAATTCGGTCTGGAACAGCCAGATCCTGCCCTTCTGTCAACGCAGCCTGAGAGGACGCTATCCGCTTAATCCGGAGGGTACCCGGGAGGTGACGATCAGTGACTTCGGGCGCTTCTTCGGCCCCGGTGGAATGATGGACGATTTCTTCAATAATTACCTGCGACAGTTCGTCGATACCAGTCGCCGCACCTGGCGCTGGAATGCCGCCGGTAACCGCTCCCTAGGGATTCCTAGCAGTACCCTGAAACAGTTCCAGCGCGCGGCGGTGATCCGGGACGCGTTCTTCAGCGGCAGTGGTCTGGAACCCAAAATCGACTTCGAGATCAAGCCCCTGGGCATGGACACTACCATCACCCAGATCACCCTGCTGCTGAACCAGCAGCGGGTACGCTACAACCACGGACCGACCCGTTGGAACCGTCTCACCTGGCCTGACGACTCCGGTATCAGCGATGCCAAGATCCTGTTGGCGCCACCTGCGGGTAGCAAACCCTCGGGCATCACCGAAGATGGTCCCTGGGGCTTGTTCCGCCTGCTCGACCAGGCCAAGGTCAGCCCCACCGATGCCCCGGAAACCCTCCAGGTGGCCTTTAATGTGGGGGGTCGAAAATCCCGTTTCGCCGTGCGTGCCAGCGGTGCGCTCAATCCCTTCAAGCTCAAAGAATTGACGGATTTCCAGTGCCCGAACCGACTCTGAATTCAACAACTAATGACGACTATCCTGGTCTCTACGGCAAGATTCCCACCCTCGGGGATTTCGTTACCCGACGCCTGCCCAGGGGCTTCATCGGACCCTGGGAGACCTGGATGCAGGAGGCGATCGCCAACAGTCGCGAACAGCTGGGCGATTTCTGGCTCGACAACTATCTGACCAGCCCCCTGTGGCGATTCACCCTGTCACCCGGCATTTGCGGCGAACAGGGCTGGGCCGGCATTCTCATGCCGAGCGTGGACCGGGTCGGTCGTTACTACCCTTTCACTCTGGCCGCACGGCTCGATCCCCAGTGCAATCTGTTCCTCTTCATGGAGGAGTCAGAGGGTTGGTTCTCCCGTATGGAGGATCTGGCCCTTTCCTGTCTCGATGATGGATTCGACATGGCCGCCCTGGACCAGCAACTGCAAGCCTTGGGAGCACCCACCTGCCAGGCCAATGAACTGGAACTGGGCGGGTCCGCCTTAAGCAATGCCTGGCATGCTCATCTGAGCGAGCAAGGGGCCCTGCGCGGCCTCTATCCCAGATTTCTCCCCCATCTGATGAAGAAACTGCTGTTTGCCTACAGCCTGTGGTGGACTCAGGGTTCCGAGCGCATCTCCCCCTCCCTGTTGATCTGTCAGGGACTGCCCCAGATCAAAGGCGCCAGCGCCCTGATCGACGGCGCCTGGGCGCAACACGGCTGGGAGGAGATTGAAAGCGGAACCTTCCAGATGGGATTCACCCCGGATGAAACCCCAGAGTCCCCATGAGTCAGAACAGCTTCTATTGGGTCTCCGCGCACCTGTCAGACAAAGGGATGGTTCGTTCCATCAACGAGGACTCCTGTCTGGACCGGGCCGATCTGGGACTCTGGGTGGTCGCCGATGGCATGGGGGGCCATGCCGCGGGGGATCTCGCTTCGCAGATGATCGTGCATGAGCTCAAATCCACCCAACCCGGGGATTCGATCAGCCATCTGGCCAATGAGGTCGCACTGCGCCTGCAGACGGTCAACCAGAGACTCCTGGAGGAATCGGAACGCAGGGGCGGGGAGATTATCGGCTCCACGGTTGTGACCCTGCTGGCCCATGACGGTTACTGTATCTACCAGTGGGCCGGTGACAGCCGCATCTACCTGTTCCGCCGGGGCGTTCTCAAACAGCTCAGCCGGGATCACAGCCAGATTGAAGAACTGATCGAGCTGGGAATGATGAGTGCCGACCAGGCCGAGCAGTCCTCCATCGCCAACTACATCACCCGTGCCGTGGGCGCCAGTGAAAACCTTGAACTCGAAGCCGAGATCATCGAACCCCGGGACGGGGATCTGTTCCTGCTGTGCAGCGACGGGCTGAACAAGGAGGTCAGCGACGAGGAGATCGCCCAGGTTCTGGAGCGCTACCCGTTCCAGGAGGCCATCCAGCAGCTCATCGATCTGGCCATGGCCCGTGGCGCCCGAGACAACATCACCCTGATCCTGGTTGAGGCCCGCTCGACTCATATTGCGGGAGACAGTGAAATATGATCTTCTATGTTGGTGTCAGTAAACCCGGCAGACACACCCCTGATAATCAAGGACGCATGTTGTGAAAGTGGTCAATACCCGTATCGGGCAAGTTTGCAAGATCTCTCTGATTGCCCTAGTCACCCTGTCCCTCGCCGCCTGCGAGATGTTTGGCCCGACCCAAACCGAGGAGCCCGCCGAGACAATCGCGGAACCGGTCCAGGAGCCAACCCCCCCGCCCCCACCGGACAACCTCTCCCCCACCAAGCGGGTCCGCAAGGCCCTGCAACTGCTGCAAAACGGCGAATACGAGCAGGCCCGCAACCAGCTCAACTGGGCCCTTCAAGAGAAACCCAACCTACAAATCGCCAGTCAATTACTGGAACAGCTGGATGCCGATCCCATTGACTACCTTGGCTTGAAGAATTTCTTCTATGATGTGCAGCCCGGTGACTCGCTCTCGCTGATTGCCAAAAAATTCCTCAATGATCCGATGAAATTCGTGATCCTTGCACGCTACAACAAGCTCGACAACCCGAGCCGCCTGGCCCCCGGACAACGCATACGGGTACCCGGTGAAATGCCCCCCCCGCCGCCGAAGCGCAAACCCAAACGCAAGAAACCACCCGTTCCGGTGCAGGTGACTCCGGTACCTGACGAAGTGCCGGTAACGGCCGAGCAGACCGAACCGTCCGTGGCAGAAGAGCCCGCGATGACGGAATCCCCCGCCGCCGAACCCAGCAATGAACCCGTCGTCGAGGTGGAACCCCATGAAGACGTCGCATCGCCTGAAACCACCCCAGAGCAGGCGCAGATCATCACGGACGACACACCGAACACCGCCGACACCCTGGAGACCGCCGGTCGACTGCACGGCACGGGGGATCTGGCAGGCGCCATTGCCCTGCTCGAGAGCGAGGCCTTGCGCAACCCTCAGGCTGACGAGATCAACACCCAGCTGGCCAAATATTACCGGGAGTACGCCAATCAGTTGATTGCCCGGGAGCAACTGGAACCGGCCCGTTCGGTTCTCGAAAAGCTGATCATTCTCGATGCCTCCGATGAACAAGCCATTAATACCCTGATCCTGGTCGAGGACCGCATCGAAGCCCGCAAGCTGTTCGTCAAAGCCGACGGACTGCAACAGGCCGGAAACCTTGAAGCCTCCTACCAAACCTATTCCCAGGGATTGACCTACGATCCGGACAATGAAGCGGCCAAGACAGCGCAAAAAGCAGTCCTGGATCAGCTCACTGACAGCTATCACCGTCAAGCCATGCAACATTTCCGCAAACAGGAACTGGATCAGGCTCTGGAGTACTGGAACAAGATTCTGGAACTCGATCCGAACCATTCCCTGGCTCCCGGATATAAAGCCCGCGCCCTGGAGATGAAACAACAGTTGCAGAAGATCGCACCGGCCCAGTAAAGGTTATTGCTATTATTAACCCGGCACCTGAACAGGCATATTCAAGGTATCGGGTTAATAGGTTGCCGGTTTAATAGTGTTCCGTGCTTGGGGCCTGCTCATTCTTCCGGCATGGGCTGATTCATCACAGACTGCTCCAATCCTTCATAGGTCAGGTTCAATTCCGGAATCGGATTGGGAATGTACGGCAGTTTCCTTTCCACCATTTCCTCGATCACCAAATCCGGTTTTTCAATCCCCAGCTGTTGTTTGAGGATCTGGAAATCCAATGTCCCCCAAACGTAGGTAATCCGACTGACTTGGCGGGAGAAATAGGGCCTCAGAAAATTGAAAAATGAGTCACGGAAAATCAGGGTCTTGAGCTGGGCGGTATCGCAGGTCTCTGAGTAGATGTCCGTTTCATCCGCATCCCCGGGACGCTTGACCGGCTTACAGCTCTTCTTGAAGACTGGACCAGGAGTTAATTCCTTGAAGTTTCGAATGCCAATCATCTCCGCGAGGTCACCGCCGGTATGCCCGGTTCCCGGGGTCATTTGATAGTAGTGAGGTTTGACCGCATGGGGAAAATAGGACGCGATAGCCTGAAAGATCTCATATTGCGCGATGTTCGCTGCGTAATGGTTCCAGTGGGAGTCCTTCATACCGTAGAGAAGGTGCTCCTTTTTACTCCCCAGGAGACGCTGTCTGAGATCCACCAGGGTTACATCGGTGTGCCCCCGGATATAATCCACCAATTGATCTGAACTGGACTGCGGGTTGACCTTCTGAATGTAGTCGGGGAGAAACTCCGGATAGACAGTGTGTTTATTGGGTACCAGTACGAACAGATACTCGATTCCCTGAGCATTCAGCCACTGCTTCATCGTGGACATGTAACTTGCGACCTTTTGCAGATCCCCCTCAGAGTAACGACCGACGTTACGGGCATCACCCATGGGATTGCCGTAGTTGTTGTAACCGGTTCTGATCGAACCAAGAAACAACCAACCCGCTTTTCCAAAGGTTACATCCCGGGAAGGAGAGTCCCCCAGAACGAGCTTGATACGCCGATAGGTAGAAGAGAGCCAATCCCGACCACCGAAATGGTCTGCATAGTAGTCATCGAACAATCCCGGAAAACGTTTTATCGAACCGCCACGCAGTTTAAACGGAGGGAAACGGGCCAAGGTGCGCTTTTCCGCTTTCGATACCCGGGCATCTTCCTCGAGAATACTCCCGATCAAGGACGCGAAGATCGTGACCAGAAACACCAGACTTATGAGAATGCTGTTGAATTTATAGCGTGTACGGATGTTCATCAGAAGCGAAAATAGATAAACGGGTTATAGGTTGAGGAAGCCACCTTAACCAGGCTCAGTAAAAACAGTGAACAGAGCAAAACCAATCTGGGCAGATCGATAAACAGGGCGGTTCCAACAACCGCATGCCGTGTTCTCTTTTCGAGCCAATTTTTCAACCCCGGATAGACCGGCATTGCCAACAGAATGGCAATCGGCAACACCAGCAGGGATTCATGTGTCACTACCTGCAAAAACTGGAACTCGCTTGTGGCAAAATTCCGCAGGTTGAACATAGCGTATAAATAATCGAGCGCCTGGGTAAGATTGTCGGCACGAAAGAAAACCCAGCTGAGCATCACAACACTCAATAGATAGAGATGTTGAAGCGGCTTCCACATCCTTTGCAACTGATTTGAAAACCCCGCATGTTCACTGGCGAGAAACACCCCATGGAAGAGTCCCCAGACCAGAAAATTCCAACTGGCACCATGCCAGAATCCGGTCAGCATGAAGACCAGAAAAAGATTGGCATAGACCCTGAGCGTTGAAACCCGGCTCCCACCCAGGGGGATATAGACATAATCCCGAAACCAGCTGGACAGGGAGATATGCCAACGTTTCCAGAACATTCGCAGGGAGGTCGCAATATAGGGATAGTTGAAGTTTTCGTGAAACCGGAAACCGAACATGCGGCCCAGCCCGATGGCCATATCGGAATAACCTGAAAAGTCGAAGTAGATCTGCAGGGTGTAGGCCAGGATTCCCAACCAGGCCAGGGGCAGGGTCAGATCATCCCCGGTTGTGATAAACACCAAATCAGCGATCTCCGCGAGTGGATTGGCAATCAACACCTTTTTCGCCAGTCCGTAAATAAAGCGCATGGTGCCGCTGGCGAAAAGCTCAATCGAGTGCTGCCGGTCGGTGATCTGTGCAGAAACGTCATGATAGCGCACGATTGGCCCGGCGATCAGTTGCGGAAACAATGCAATATACAACCCCAGATCAAGCCACCGCTTCTGTGCGGGAACCTCCCCCCGATACACATCGACCAGGTATGAAATGGCCTGAAATGTAAAAAACGAGATACCCAACGGCAGGTGAATCGATGGAATGCGGATGGACGGAAGGTGAATGAAATGCATCGCGATATTGAGGTTATCTACGATAAAGTTGGCATATTTGAAAGAGATCATCAGCAACAGATTGAGTGCAACACCCAATGCCAGATAACCGTCACGTTTTCTCTTTAGGCCGTGATGCCGGTCGATTTTCCGGCCGACCAGAAAGTTGACGCTGATCGACAACAGCATCACGAATACATAGAAGACCTCTCCCCAGGCATAAAAGACCAGACTGGCGATCAGCAACCAGCGATTCTTATACCGGCCGGGCGATAGATAGTAGAGGAACAGAACAACGGGTAGGAATCCAAACAGGAAAACAGGCGTACTAAAAACCATGAAAAGCCCTGATGCCCGGGGTGCATTTACCCAATTCCTTGATCACGAATAGGCCCTCTACTTTAATGCCCCGACTATGCCTGAAATGGCATTTAATTGAGTACCAAGGCGTATGAGCTGTCGGCTTGCGCTGCCGGACAGAGTGCAATGTGGACGGATTTTCGATCAGTCGAGCTGCAACTTCAAGCATTACCCCAGGGAAAAAACCGGCCATACCGGTATACCCCTGCCGAAGGCAAGAAGAATACGAATCCGGTTCCTAAAATTATCGAAATTACCGCCAATTCTCGCAAAAGAAACAAGACTTTATTTCATATTCATAATGATTGTGTAGAATGATCGTGCACTGCAGATCCAGTGCATTTCCGCGTAACGGATTGCGCAACGCATATGGCTCATCGAATCATCGGATTTGTGCCCAATGCTTGAGACGCTTTCAACAAATGCTCTGATTATGGCAGGCGGAATCATTGGATCCGCATACATCATCAGGGGTATCGCCGGTTTCGGTTCAGGTCTGATCGCGATACCCCTGCTCGCCCTGATCATGCCCTTGAGCACCGCGGTGCCGCTGATCGTGCTGCTGGATTATATTGCCTCGGCCAGTCAGGGCCTGTCTAATCGAAAGGCCATCCAATGGAAGGATCTTCTGCCCCTTCTCCCCTTCTCCCTGCTGGGAGTGTGTCTGGCACTGTTCCTGTTTCAATCGTTGGAGATGCAGCTGCTGATACACGGACTTGGCATTTTTCTGTTGCTGTTCGCGATCTACTCTCTGCTCGCGTTTACCCCAAAATTCCGACCCTCTGTCCTGTGGGCCATCCCCGGCGGTATACTGGGCGGGATGATCGGCACCCTGTTCGGCACTGGCGGTCCCTTTTATGTGATCTACCTGAAACTGCTTGGGCTGCAGAAAAACTCATTTCGGGCAACTTTCGCAACGATCTTCCTGATCGATGGATTCGGGCGCATTTCAGGATACCTGATAACGGGTTATATCGATCTCAATCAGACGCTGTTAACGGCCTTAGCCCTTCCTGTGATGGCGATCGGTATGTATCTCGGAGGACAGATCCACACCACTCTCTCACAACAGGTGTTTCAGCGTGGAATCAGCATTCTGTTGATCTTCAGCAGTCTGTCACTGTTATGTAAATAATCCCCATCTAAGACCGATCATTGGAACGTATTAACCAATGAGCCAATCCCACCAATGTATACCTCAACGGTGCACCCGGGATTCATGGGTCCCGCGCCCAGGGAGGTTCCGCAGGCAATCACATCCCCGGTATACAGGGTCATATCATGAGACAGGCGGCTGACGATCTGATGGGGGAGAAAAAACATGTCATCTACAGGATAGTTCTGCATTTCCACCCCGTCGACCAGGGTCTGTACCACCAGTGACGAGGCATTCAAGCCGGTGGCGACGACCGGTC
The DNA here is from genome assembly GCA_050291245.1 of Candidatus Thiodiazotropha sp. GTDB lineage: Bacteria > Pseudomonadota > Gammaproteobacteria > Chromatiales > Chromatiaceae > Thiodiazotropha. The sequence goes on from JBNKJP010000067.1 coordinate 74,366, forward strand.
CTATCGCGCCAAAGGTGTCAAAACTCTTGGCTCGGGTCCATTGCACAAAGGCCGGATCCTCACGCATCAGCCCTCGTGCCGTGACATCATTGACGCAAGTGTAGCCAAAGATATGGCGTTCGGCCTGATCCTCCGACACCTGACAACACTCCCTGCCGATGACGATCCCGAGTTCGCCTTCAAAGACTACCGGGCCGGAATAGGAACTCGGCTGCTGTATCTGGCCGCCGCTGGGTAAAAACGAACCATTGGCCTTCATGAAATAGAGTGGATGAGTCGGCTTTGTCCAACCTTCGAGCTCCGCCCGGCTGTGAAAGTTGTTCCACAGACCGATCAATTTTCCCGGTTTTGTGGGTATCAGGATCCTCACATCTGTCAGCGGTAGTAAGTCACCGGTCGGTATCGGGTCCTCAAACATATCACCCTCATAGATCGCGACATGATCGTTTCTCACCACCCCGAACTTTTCGCATCCTAAATATTCGAACCGGACCCAATGTGACATTGAGCTTCTCCCTAGGGATTCACAGAATTCTGGATGCGCAGTTGAATTTTTTTATCCAGAGGATTGAACTTCAACGCCGCCTGCCATAAGGCCACTGCGTCGTCGCGATTCTCACGCGCACGCTGAACCCCCTCAAGATAGAGGGTTTTCGCATAGGTTTTGCGTTGTTTGCTGAGCTTGGACAGTGCTTTCTTATCCCCCTTTACACTGTTTTCAGCCTGTTGCAACTCGTTCAGCGTCTGGACATAGTCCTGTCGACCAAAGGCCTGTTGCGCCTTTGACAGACGCAGATTAAACAGCATAGTCCGCAACTCGTTATCCTGCGGGTACTTTGTGACATGGGCTTCCAACTCTTTGATGAAGTCAGAGGCCTTGCGAGCACGATCATCGGCCTGAAGTATCGACTGGCGCGAATAGGCATAACCCTCATCACGTAATTCCTGTTCCTCATGGGCTTTGCGGCTTTTACGTGGGCGATCGGGGTATTTCACTTGCAACCGCTGTCGTGCCTGGCGCTCATCCATGCCCCTCAAGGCTTCGAGCGCCTGATGGTTCGCCGGATCCAGGCCGAGAAGATCGAGATAAAGATTTTGTGCTTTTTGGAGATGCCCTTTTTGCATCGCCTTTTTCGCTGACGCCGCCAATCGGTGGGTTTTTTTCCGGATCGCCCGGTCGAGCCGCTCGATATGCCGGGTAATTTCACGATCATTTTCCGATAAGGTGTGAGCGACACGGTACCCATATCGTGCCCGCTGTAAATCCCCGGCCTGCTCATTGTGTTCCGCCAAAGCGATCCAGTAGCCGGTAGTGGCCGTATCTCCGGAGACAGCACGATGCGACATATCGGAGGCACATCCCGCAATCATGACAAGACTGATCAAATAGCTGCCCTTCAGCAGCCTGCGAGCGAACCCCCTTTGAACCTGACGTAAAGTGGTTGCGATTGAGCAGCCGGATACGTAACTGTCGGAGATGGTAAACAGTCGTATCGATACGTCGAAGCGGGTAAGGTTCGTAATTACTTTCACGGCCTGACTATGATTCTTTTCCGTTCTGGGTGGCGGCAGACAAACCCGGTTTATTTGTCCCGACGCGCCTGATAGGTTTCAAGTCGGCGAACAAAGGCATCCAGGTCCCTATCTCCATAGATCATGCTGCGATGCAGCGTGTAGGGATAGGTAAAGGCGGCATTGGATTCCGATTCGACGGTCAGTCCCATTACGACACCACGTTGCTTGAGAATATCAATAACCTTGTCATTGGTGGCGCCAAAAGGATAGGCATAGTAATGAGGGGTGGCTCCGAGTTTCTGACTGATCGTCTCAATCGGCGCCTCGACCTCATGGTCAACTCTGTGAAGATATTGCCGCCTGGATTCGTCCGAGTTTCGCCGGGTCAGGTTCGCATGGCTCTTCGAATGGGGCTGTACGCTGATCAAACCGCTTCGTTTCATGGTGCGGAGTTCCCGGGTCGTCAGTCCACCTCGATTCATGTAGTCCGTATAGAGGAAAATGGTCGCGGGAAACTGGAACTCCTTGAGGATGGGGAATGCCACCTTATAGATAGAACGGTGACCGTCATCGATGGTCAACACGAGCGACCGTTTGGGGATGGCCTTTTCCCCTCTGAGAAAGCCCAACAGATCATCCAATGGAATCACCCGATAGCCGTTGGATACAAGATACTGCATCTGTTCTCGAAACTGGCTGGCGGAGACCTCGAGCTTGCCACCGCGACCGCCAAATCGATGGTAGCAGAGTATTGGTACAGTTTGATATCCGGCGGGATCGATTCCGGTAGGATTGAAGTCTTTCAGAGGTATTACCACATGCCCGCCAGGCACCAGGTCCTGCTCACGGTTCGCATCCTCGATCACCCAGTATTTCGCCTCACTGCCGAGATAGCGTTGCGCCAGTTTTTTGGTGGATTCCCGACCCATTTGCACGATTACAAAGGTGTCATCACGGGCGATGACACGGCTTTGCCGGTCGAAGGGGCCAGTTGCACATCCCGCCAGCATCAAGACCCATGACAGGAGCAGCAGAGTGATCGATGGTTTCATCATGGCAGGCATATCATGGGGGCGGTGTGGATTTAACGACTCGCGGCGTCATCAACGCTTGATGATGCGGGTCGCATCGTCGATATTCTCCTCCTCATCCTGAAAACCGCTCCTGAAGGACTCCCTGTCAGGCTGAGATTGTTCAGACACCGGTGCGACCCGGGTCTCGTCGCCATCCTCCCGCGACGGCTCTGGAATCGGGGGCAGGGAAGCATCGGGTATGGGGCGCGGCGTGATCGATAATGACTGTTCCACCTTCTGCAGGCCATCCGCCATTCGGTTGTATTCGGTGAACAGGAGACCCAACTCATCGTTGCGCTCCTCACGTATTCGATAGCCATAGTTCCCATGATGCACATGGATGATCGCCTTGCGCAGGATTCTCATCGGTAGTGTAATGCCGGTTGCCAGCAGATAGGCAACGATGACGACTGTCATCACCACCGCCAGCAGCAAGGCCAGCATGGTATAGAAGGTCAGGTCCGCAGCCGCGATCAACGGTGTCTGGGACATACCCAGTTGGACACCACCGATTATCTTGTTCTGGAAGAGTATGGGAGCCTGAAAGTCGAAAACCCGTTCCCCATTCCATTCTCCTTCGGAAATCTGCACACCCTCACCACCTCTGAGTATCTGCATCGAGTCCTGCGGCTGGCGAACCTTCGAAACCTCGTTTTCCAGGGTGCTGGCCCGGACAATCTGCTTGAAATCGAAGATCCTCAGGTAGCTGATCTGCTGGCGTTCCTTGATCTCCTGAACAAAGGTTTCGACCGCAACCCAGTCCTGAATCAGGATCGCCTCAGCGCTTTCGATTGCCATGAACTCGGCCAGCGAGCCACCGGAATCGAGGGTCAATTCCGTCATGGTGTCGACCTGCTTCTGATACACGAGATAGGAACCAAGGATCATCGCCAGTGAAACCACGGAAGCCATAATGGCTGTCCATTTGATACGCAACGGAAGGATCTTCGTCTCGTTGCTGTGTTGTCGTTTTTCATCGATCTCCCGTACCACTCGTCGCAGGGCGATGGCCAGTTCCTTACCGGTTTGAAAGCGCTGATCGGGTTTTTTGCTGAGCAACTTCTCGACAATATGCTTCAGGCTCTGAGGAACATCCTTGTTTTTCGCATCGATGGGGGGCGGATCTTCCTGCACGATCTTCATCAGCAGGGAGGTGAAGGTCTCCGATACGAACGGCCGCTCACCGGTGATCAGTTGATAGAGAATCACGCCGAGGGAAAACAGATCGGAACGTCCATCCGCAGGCAATCCTTCCACCTGCTCTGGCGACATATATTGGGGGGTCCCCAGTACAGCGCCCAACATGGTGTGATGTTCTTTGTTGGGTGCTTCCATCCGAGCGATGCCGAAATCGGTGATGCGTATCGTGTGTTCGTCTCCGGGGGAGATGATGTTGCCGGGTTTGACATCACGGTGAACGATGCCATGGGCATGGGAATAGTCCAGCGCTTCCGCCAATTGAATACCATAGATCACCACCTCTCGGAGCGAGACCTCGGTTTTATCCACCATCATCTGCTCAAGGGTGCGCCCCTCAAGAAACTCCATGGCGATATAGGGCCCTTGTTCAACCTCACCGACGTCGAAAATGGTGACGATGTTGGGGTGTGTGAGTTTACCCGCGGCCTTGGCCTCTTGCAGAAACCGGTAGCGGTACTCCGAATCCGCGGCAAGCTCTCCCCTGAGTATTTTGATGGCCAGGATACGGTTTATCTCGGGATCGAAAGCCTTATAGACAATCGACATGGCACCTTCACCTACCTCCTCAAGGAGTTGGAACCTGCCAATCGACTCCGGCATCGGTTTCTGACTGTTCAAATTAACCTCTCCCGCCACTGCGCAAAACAACGTGGGCACTTCCACAGGTCATTGTTGTGATCCTTGGGTCTGATCAGAAAGATCGTATCACGCCAACCGTGCAGCATCAGACTACTCCATACACTGCATGCCGTTCGCATCCCATGACAGGACCCCGTCGTAATCACCCTGCGTCCCTACACCACACTATTGTAGCAAACCCGAAGATAAAAACTTATTGACGTCAACCCATTATATCGATTAGTTTTTATTGTACTCCGGGTTTCTTTTGGCGAGTTCACACAAGCGATACGGACATGACACAGACATTCGACATCCCGCGCCTCATCGAGCTACGTAAACTCACCCGGTCGATTTCTGACAGTCTTCAATCCCAGCTCAAGACCTATCTTTCGACACTGGCCCCCCTGTTCTCTCCCATACCCCAGTTGGGGGAACATGTGCGCGGAGGACCGAAATCATTAGTCAAAGGCGCGGAAAAAAACTTCCAGGAGCTCAGGAACCACTATCACGCGATTGTTCGCCAGGCGCCATTTTCCCTGGACACGGAACTGAGCTCTCCACTCGATGTGTTCGCCGCAACCCCGGCACTGACTCCGGTCGAATATACCTACACGGCGGATCAAGATGGGCGAACAACACAGCTGCGGGTGACCTCACCCCTGAAATGGGTACTCTCCTATCCGGAAACACAACCGAAGAAACTGTTGGAACTACTCAAAGGCAACAGAAGCCAAGTGAGAGAAGAGTTGTCCCATGCGCTTTTGCAATGCATGACACTGAACCTGGTGCTTGAAAAACAACCCGGTCTCTCGGCACTCCTCAGCGATTTGCGATTCAGCATCGAAACCACTCAGGTCGACGGGTTGGGCTCACTTCCGGTCATCCTGGTATCCTGCCCCATCGCAACATTGCTACCTCCGGATGACATTATCGTCCAGAGTACCGAGATCTCCGGCATTCCCTCCTTCGAGGAGGTCATCGATATCGAGGACATTCGTAATCTGTCCGATCCCCTCAGAGAGCGAATCCTGGACATCACCCGGGAGACCTCACCAGCTATCCAACAGGAGATCGCTGCAGGTTGAGTGGCTTCAATCCAATAGCGACTATTAAGAAAAACAAGGTTTTACTCACACCCGCTTGCCCTTAAACTCTTACCGCACGAGTCCCGTTCCATGCCGTCAGTCCATGCTGGCAAATGATTGTAATCTGTCTCTATCGACTATCAGTCTCACCAGTAGGACGATAACCGCACATACTAGGGTACCGATTTTCTGAAAACCAAAACGGCGTTTACATCAAAAAACCAAGATTCAACCACAATGAGGAGAGATTCATGGCCACTATCACACTCGAAGGTCAACCCATCCACACCAACGGCGAACTGCCCGCTATCGGCTCCACCGCACCGGGTTTTACCCTCACCGCGGGGGACCTGTCCGACGCCACTCTGGACAGTTATAGCGGGAAAAAGAAGCTATTGAACATTGTTCCAAGTCTCGATACCGGAGTCTGCGCAACCTCGACCGTCACCTTCAACAAGGCCATGGGGGATAAAGCCAATTCCGTGGCATTGGTGATTTCCGCGGATCTGCCCTTTGCCCAGGGTCGTTTCTGCAGTGCGGAAGGTATCGACAATGTGATTTCCCTGTCAATGATGCGAAATCGCAACTTTGCAAAAGACTATGGAGTCCTCATCGATGACGGCCCATTAGCGGGTATCTGCGCCCGTGCCGTGGTCGTGCTGGATGAGAACAACCAGGTTGTTTACACCCAGCTGGTACCGGAAATCGTTCAGGAACCGGACTATGAAGCGGCTCTGGCTCATCTGAGCTGAGACCGATAAACACAGACCTGTGGTATCCTGGCTCCAGCGGGGTCAGGATGCCAGGAATTTCACTAAGAATCGTCTTTGGATAAGATATTCACAGCAGGCCGCTGTGAGTGTGTCCCCATCTGAACCCAGCAAACCCGTCAGTCATACTGACTTCCTCGCGAAGCCAACCCTCAGGGTGGGTGTACGACCGCGTATAACGGACAAACAAGAATAGCATCCCGATGTTGAGATTATTCAAAATAGAAGGTGGACTTATCCTGGACATGGGGATACCACCGGAAGAACAGGCCGCCCGTATCGGCGAAGCGGATTGGATCGATGCCCACGAACCCGATGATGAGGAACGTCTGCTTCTCCAGCGTCTGTTACGCACTGACATACCCGAATCCGATGATGTGGAGGAAATCGAGGCCTCCGCCCGCTGCTTTGTCGATCAGGCCGGCATCCATGTCCACTCCCTGTTTCTGGCGCAAACCGAGGGTCGGCACAACTCGGTCTCAGTTGCCTGTATCCTGCAACGGGATCGTCTGATCACGATTCGCGAGGATGATCTTGCGGATTTCCGGTTGCTGCGCATGCGTATCCGACGCCGTCAGATCGAAGCACGTTCTCCGGCGGAATTGCTCGTGACCCTGTTCGAACAGAAGGTCGAGAATCACGCGGATACCCTTGAGGATCTGCACCGTCAGCTGGAGTTAGTGAGTTATCTGGTTCTAGAGGACGAAGACTCGGACCTGGAGGATGCCATCAGCAAACTGGCCCGATTGGAAGACAGTAACGGAAAGATCCGACTCTGCCTGATGGATACCCAACGGGACATCTCCTTTTTGCTCAGGCACCTTCGCTCAGAACCGGAACAGTCTGAAACCCTGAGGGAAATCATGCGGGATACGGAAACCCTGATGTCCCACACCACCTTTCTGTTCGACAAGATCAACTTCCTGATGGACTCCACCCAGGGTTTTATCAACATCGAGCAGAACCAGATCATCAAGATCTTCTCGATCGCCGCCGTGGTATTTCTGCCACCCACCCTGGTAGCCAGCATTTATGGCATGAATTTCACTCACATGCCGGAACTCGAGTGGCTGTTGGGCTATCCCTGGGCGATTGGCCTGATGATCATGTCCGGCATTGCACCCTACTGGTACTTCAAACGAAAGGGCTGGTTGTGAGGCCGGTGAATCCCGCGATACAGATCGCAATCGCGCCGTCAGGCAGGCCGGATCCCGGCATACGCCGGGATGACGGTAGTTTTTATCTCGTTCCCACGCAGAGCGTGGGAACAAGTCAACTCGATGAATAGTACAGAATCTGTGACGGGATGCGCTAGTGTAGTGTCCTATACTGCTTTAGGAAATCAGCGTGCCGAGAAGCCGTCCTATGCAAGGCGTCCTGCGCAGGAAATGGCGCGCCCTTTTCAAGCAGGACAACGCAGCAGGCTGTCTACGGAAAACTATCGGTAGTAACCGCCTGGATAACCTTGCTGATAAGCAGGCGGCGCATAGGGTGCATAGCCCGGACCCGGACGTCCGTACCAGACCGGCGGTGGTGGGGGCGCCATGGCATCCTGCAGATCACGTTCCGCCTGAACCCGGTTCTTGGTGGCTTCCATCTCGACCTGAGCCGCCTCGCGAAGATCATCGAACTCCTTGAGTATTTTGGTTACCGACTCCTCATGCGCTTCCCGAGCCGCCTGGTGCTGAGCCGCGGCACTCTCAGCGGGTGAGACGGGTGGTGCAACTGGCTCGACCGGCGCCTTGGCCAGTTCTTCTCCCGCCGCTGCAGCGGGTTCCGGAGAGGTCGCGGATGCGCTGACGGGGGGAGTGGCTTCGGACGCGGTCTGTGAAGCCGGTGGCTGCTGAGTGAGGACCGTGATAGGGGTTGATTGCATGGCACTAAAGCCCGATGCCGGTTGATTCACCTGCCGGGGGGGCTCCTGGAACGACTCACCCCCGGCAGTAGAGGCCGCGGATTCATTCGTGTGCGCCGATTCGGCGGATGAGGGCGCAACCTCGGTTTCCACGATCTCGGTAATCGTGACCGTTTCGACCGGCGCCGAATCCGAGGTCCCGGTGACCGGTTCCACGGCGTCGTTCTTGGCCAGGGAACGAATATAAAGGAAGCCGAGCACGATAATGATCAACCAGAAGATGACCTTTATCCAGAAACCGCTCGAGCTCTTGGTGTCGGTTGACATGGGAGATTCCTCCGAGGTTTTGTTTTGATCTTCTATTTTTGCTTGTACTACAACGTTTGTAGAGGCCGCCTTGGATTCGAATGATACGACCTTCGATTCCACAGCCGGAGTCTTGGAGGCGGCAACCGCCACGGTCGTGGGGGTTGCGGCCTTTGGCGCGGTCGATGCGCTTTCGGCCTTGCTTTCTGCTGCTGTCTTTTCGGATGTTTGCGCCGTCGGTGTAACCGGGTGCGATGTTTCCGGCGCTGAAGCCGTCGGTTTGGCCTTTTTCTTGGGTGCGGCCTTTTTGACGCTAGCGGCCTTCTTCGTGACTACCTTCTTTTTGGCGACTTTCTTCTTCGCGGCTTTCTTGCTGGCGGTTTTCTTTTGCGTGACTTTTTTTGTTACTGTTTGCGAGCCCTCGGCTGCATTGGACTCGGTGCTGTTGTCGGTCTGATGGGTTTCGTCAGCCATCTTTTCCCCCTTGTGGCATTCGGAATATCACCCGACCATAGTACCCAAAAACCGGACAAGTCAAGAATATTCCCTGAAGATTAATCAGTTAGCAAGCAGTGCGATGATCAACTGCTTCGCCTGTTCCATCCCGAGAATGAGATGTTTCTCAATTTCCGTCATGGTAATGGGCGACGCCTGCTTACCGGCTGCCCAATTAGACACCACGGCGCAGGAGGCGTAGCAGAGCTTGAACTCTCTGGCCAGGGCCGCTTCGGGCATGCCGGTCATTCCCACAATATCACAGCCATCTCGTTCCATGCGAACGATCTCAGCGGCGGTTTCCAGGCGTGGCCCCTGAGTCGCGCCGTAGGTTCCCTGTCCGACACAGGTCACCCCACTCCCTTGTGCTGCCTCGATCAAGCGCTGCCGCAGATCCTCACAATAAGGATAGGTGAAGTCGATATGGGTGACCTGCTGAAGATCGCTTTCGTAAATCGTGTGGTCCCTGTCGAAGGTATAGTCGATGATCTGATCCGGCACCACGATACACCCCGGTTTCATCTCCGGGGTAATCCCCCCTACCGCCGCGACACCGATCACCAGATCTATTCCCAGGTGGTGCAGCGCCCACATGTTCGCCCGATAATTGACGCGATGCGGCGGAATCGAGTGTGAGGCCCCGTGCCGGGGTAGAAAAACCACTTCAGTGCCGGCAATCCTGCCGTGGGTAAAGGCCGCGGAGGGATCACCGTACGGTGTATGGGAAACTTCACGATGGGTTATCTCCAGATCCGGGATCTTGTCCAGGCCGGTACCACCGATGATGGCTATCTTAGTCATGCGTTGTCTTCCCGTACCCTGTATCTGAAACGCGATGCGCTATCCCTGTAATCCCGCATCACGTAATTAGGATGGATTGCCGCCCATACCCCGGTTGGGTCAAAGCAGATCGGCATGACTGGCCAGATATTCAGCCACCCCTTGCGGGTTGCCCTGCATACCGTCGTCACCCTGTTTCCAGCCCGCAGGACAAACTTCACCATGTTCTTCGGTGAATTGCAGAGCATCGATCATACGCAGCATCTCGTCGATATTCCGCCCCAGCGGCAGATCGTTGACGATCTGGTGGCGTACGGTGCCCGATTTGTCGATCAGAAACGATCCCCGGAAAGCCACCTTGCCATCGGGAGTTTCCACGTCGTAGGCCTTGCAGATCCCATGATTGAGGTCAGCCACCAGAGGATATCCGACCGGACCGATACCCCCTTCATTAACCGGCGTATTGCGCCAGGCGTTATGGGTGAAGTGTGAATCCACGGAACAACCCACCACGACCACCTGACGTTGCTTGAACGCATCGAGCCGATGATGAAATGCAATCAGTTCCGAAGGACAGACAAAAGTAAAATCCAGCGGGTAGAAAAACAACACCGCATATTGATCTTTGATCGCCTCACTGAAAGTGAAATCATCCACGATAGTTCCGTCACCCAGCACCGCCGATGCGGTGAAATCCGGAGCCTCGCGACCGACCAAAACACCCATTGTATACCTCCTATTGCTTTAAATACTTTGAACCCACGGATTCCGGTTTGAAATTAACCCGAGTCTGATGAAATGAATCCGATACGTATCTTAGAGGGTCTCGTCTGAGGATGCCACGAAAAAAAGGGGGCTAGTAGCCCCCTTGCATCTCCTCCACCATTCTGTCACTACACGGCCCGTGCAAAGACCCCGGACTTTTCCAATGTAGGCAACAGGATTGTCTCTTCGCGCTGAATGCGATCTTCGATCATATCGAAGATTTCGAAGGTATCCGCGATGAAATCATCGCTGAACTTGAAATCACAGTTCTTGAGCCATTTGTTGTGGTATTGCTCGAACTGTTTGCGCATCGGTTTCTGACCGTTCAGAAACCCCCAGGCCATGGATTTGAGCTTGGGATCCTGATGGGTCAACAGGTCGGGGTAGATACCACGATCCTGTTCAACCATGTGGTCCTTCATCTTATCCGCCAGTTCACAAATGAGTTTGTGCGCTGTCATTGCAGTAGGGCGAATGCTCAACTGCTCCTTGGTCATCATGGCTCTCAAGTCACCGATGATCTCCTGCATCTCGGAATGGCTACCGCGCAGACTTTCCAATGTACTCACTCTCAACCCTCCTTAAAGATGGTCCCCCTTCCGCGTTATTGTTTTTCGGAAGCTCAGGACATGAAGTAATACGCAATGTCGCCCGATCTTCGCCGGGTCGTCTCATGCTCAACATTAGCTTGGCCCATTTGCTTTCAAATGGCAATAGAGGCTTAATATATAAGTGTTTTCTTAGGAAATTAAGGAGGGATATCCCTACTTGGAAGTCTGCCCTTATTAGGGTTTTCACTAATGATCGGGGGACTCGGATGACTCAGAACCCACGGCATAGATCCCGGGCAGATTGCGATAATACTCCATGTAGTCCATGCCAAAACCGAATACATAGCGATCTTCCACATGCAAACCGATAAAATCTGCATGAAACCCAGTACCTCGGTCGTGTATTTTTTCCACCATGACGGCTGAGTAGACCTCCCGGGCACCCGCATCTCGACAGGCCATGACGATGGCCTCAAGTGTTACTCCCTGATCGAGTATGTCGTCGATTACCAGAATGGTCTCTCCATCCAGTGAACTGCTCGGCCGACCAATCCATTCCAGTTCCGCACCGGTGATATCGCCACGATAACGGGTGGCATGGACATAGTCCTGTCGCAACGGAAAATGGAGACGGGTTAGCAGATGACCTGCCGGAATCAAAGCCCCGTTCAACACGCACAGCACCAGGGGGTTTTTGCCTGAGAGTTTTCCGGTGATTTCCAATGCCATGCGGTCAAAGGCTCGCTCCACATCAGACTGGGAATAGAGCAAGTCGGCAGTTGCCAGTACTTCAGAGGCTTGTTGTGGTGTTATTGCCATAAGATCAGTCCCGTATCCTGTTCGGTGTTCGGATTCAGAGGTTCAATCCAAGGGCAGGTCCAGGCTAACGACGCCCTCATCCGGAGTCAGCTGATCGACCGCCTGTTTCCAGCGCGGATCGAGATGGACCTGCTGCCAGGTGACGGGCTTTCTCCCATGCATACGCACCAGCCGTACATGGGCCGCAGGATCATCATGCTCAGCAAGCCGCTCCAACACCTGATACGCGGCGGGGCGGTTGTTACAGATCAATACCATATCACAACCCGCCATCAGTGCGGCCTTTGCCCGATCACCGTAGTCGCCTGCCTCCTGGGCAGCGGCCATGTTGAGATCATCACTGAAGATCACCCCCTGGAAAGCCAACTGTTTACGGAGTACGGTTTTCAACCAGAACCGGGAGAACCCCGCCAGATCGGGATCGATCCCCTGATAGATCACATGGGCGGGCATGATCGCCTCCATTCCGGATTGGATCATGTTCTCAAAGGGCCTGAGATCATCCATCTGCAGATCCTCGAAGCGTCGTTGATCCACCGGCAGCGCCAGGTGGGAATCCGCCTCCACGCCACCATGACCCGGAAAATGTTTCCCGACCACCGCCATGCCCGCTGAATGACTGCCGTGCATCCAGGCTTGGGCCAGACGCGAGACGATTTCAGGACGTCTGGAAAAGGCTCGATCACCAATCACCTCGCTGATACCGTGCCCAAGATCCAGAACCGGTGCGAAGCTGAAATCGATCCCGCAACTGCGCAATTCCATGGCCATCAACCACCCCCCCTGCTCGGCCAGTCGGAGCCCCTTTTCCGGGTGCTTTTCGTACTGTTCACCATACCAGGCCGCGGCAGGCAATTGGGTGAATTCCGTGCGAAAACGCTGTACTCGTCCGCCTTCGTGATCCACCGCGATCAGAAGATGCGGGGTTCTCGCCTCGTGAATCTCCTGGCAGAGCCGGCGCAGCTGCGCCATGGACTCGTAGTTGCGGGTAAACAGAATCACCCCACCCACGGCGGGATGTTTGAGCAGATTGCGTTCTTCATCCGAGAGCCGGGTTCCTTCCAGATCCAGCATGACCGGACCAAGGCTCATCGACCTGCCCTCTCAAACCGGTGACTCCTGTCAAGTAGGAAGCCGCCACGAAGTGGATCGGGCAATAGATCGGACATGGTGATTATTCCTGTTCGCTGTTGGATGAACGGTCTTTTGTAATTCAATTGCATAGTGACTGCAAGAATCGCTTTGCCTACGGCCCTCCGGGCCAGCTTCCAGTCCTTGTGGCCCGCTCATCACAGCGGAAAGGCTATGCATTGAAAATCAAGGTCAAGTGATGGGGCAAAATGCCGTAAACCTGATAGATCCGGAATTCCTTTTTTTTTGACAGACTGAACGACCCTACCATGCCGATCACAACATTGACCCGATACCTTCTGGCCTGCCTGCTCTTGATCTCATCCACCCCTCTGTGGTCCGCGGATGAGGAAGAGAAAGAGCCGGAACAACCCAAGGTCATCAGCTACTACCAGATAAAACCGTCGTTGGTGGCCAATCTGGCCAGTGGCGGTCGCTATATCCGTTGCGATATTCAACTGATGACTTATGATGCAACCTTTCTGGGGACCCTGAACCAGCATGGTCCGGCCATTCGTCACGCGCTACTGATGCTGTTATCCGAACAGGACGGGGCCAAATTGAAAACCACCGAGGGGAAAGAGGCCTTGCGCAAACAAGCCCTCTCGGAAATCGGCAAACTGATGCAGTCGCTGGAGAAAAAGAGTGCGGTCGAGGAGCTGTTCTTCACCACCTTTTTTGTTCAATAGTGACTTCTCATCCGATGATCCAACCGGTCGCGCAGCCGATCACCGATCAGGTTAATTGATAGTACCACCAGCATGATCGCCACGCCCGGGGCGAGTACCATGTGGGGCGCCATCAGCATGTAACCGGCCCCATCACGGATCATGCTGCCCCAGGAGGCTTGCGGCGGCTGAACGCCCAAACCCAGATAGGAGAGCCCCGCCTCCGCAATCACCGTTCCCGCCAACCCGAAAGTGGCCTCGACGATCAGGGGCGCCCCCAGCAGGGGCAGGATATGCCGCCCCAGAATCCGCCAGCCCGGTGTGCCCAGGGCGCGAGCGGCAGTCACATGTTCGCGCTGCTTGAGTGACAATACCTGGCCCCGTGCCAGACGGGCATAACCCACCCACCCCACCACGGACAGGGCGATGATCAGGTTGTCGATACCCGGTCCCATGACGCCCGCCAGGGCTATGGCCAACAAGATACCGGGAAAGGCGAGAAACACATCGACAATGCGCATCAATACCAGATCCAGCCAACCGCCCCGATAACCCGCGAGCAATCCCACCAGAGTGCCCACCAGCAGGGAAAGCGATACCACACCCAGGGCCACCACAAAGGAGATCCGGGCTCCGGACCAGAGCCGGGACAGGATCGAGCGGCCCAGATCGTCGCAACCCAGGAGCGACATCCCTCCGGGGGGAGCAAGAATTTGCTGAAGCTGGATCCGGGCGGCGTCATCCGCGGCAAGGTTCGCGCTCAGCGCCGCCAGGGCCCACAGCAGAATCGGCAATAGAGGCAGCCAGCGCCGCATCGGTTCACCCATCCAGTCGAATCCGCGGATCAACCCAGGCATAGACCAGGTCGGTCAAGGTATTCACGCTCACATACGTCAGGCTGATCAGCAACACACATCCCTGCACGACCGGGTAGTCCCGTTGTTGTATGGCATCGATCAGCAGGGAGCCGATCCCCGGCCAGTCGAACACCACCTCGGTGACCACCGCACCGCCCAGTAGCGCCCCCAGCTGCAACCCGATCAGGGTCAGCACCGGCAGCCAGGCATTGCGCAGGGCGTGATGCCAGACCACTCGCCACTCACTGAGCCCCTTGGCCCGGGCGGTGCGTACGAAATCCTCCCCGAGCACCTCCAGGAGACTGCTGCGTACCATACGGGCCAGGATCGCGGCCAAGGAGGTTCCCAGAGTCAAGGCAGGCAGGATCAAACTCGATATCCCATCACGGCCGCTTACCGGGGTCCAGCCCAGCCACAGGGAAAACAGTAGAATCAGCAAGGGCCCCAGCCAGAAATTGGGGATTGCCGCGCCCAGCATGGAGAAACCCATCGCGCCCCAGTCCCAACCCTGCCCCCGTTTCAGTGCCGCGAGAATCCCCAGTGGCAGCGCCAGCAGCAGGGCCGTGAGCAGCGCAGCCGATGCCAGTTCCAGGGTCGCGGGGATTCTTTCAGCCAGCAGTTGGCTGACCGGGCGCCGTTTGTACAGTGACAGCCCCAGGTCCAACCGGAGCAGACCCGAAAAGTATCCGCCCAGTTGTTGCGGCAGGGGTTGATCCAGCCCCAGACTGACGCGCAGGGCAGTGCGATCGGCGGGTCGGGCGGATTCGCCCAGCATCACATCCACCGGATCCCCGGGTACCAGATGGATCAGGAAAAACACCAGCAACACCACCCCCAGTGAGGCGAGCAAGGCACTGCTCAGGCGTGAGAGCAGGAAAAGGCCCATCAGCCGACAATTTCCACGGGGGTCCCAGGCTCGACCCAATCAAACAACTGCATCAGCTCTCGGTTGCGCATGCGAATACAGCCGTGGGAAGCGGCCACACCCATGGGTTCGCTGTCCGGAGTACCGTGGATGTAGATGTAGCGGCGTAAGGTATCCACCGCCCCACCCCGGTTGTATCCCGATTGGGTTCCGGTGAGCCAGAGGATGCGAGTCAGAATCCAGTCCCGCTCAGGAGCTTGTCGGGCAAGCGCGGGGCTGTAGATTTCACCGCTGGGCCGGCGCCCGACGAATACCGCATTCTCCGGGCAGCCTGCACCGATCTTCAGGCGTATCCGGTGAGGACCCCGGGGGGTGCAGCCGCTGCCGTTGGCCTCACCGGGGCCGTGTTTGGCCGTGGATACCGCAAAGCGCAGGACCTCCACCCCATCCTGCAGACCGACAAGGGTCTGGGTTATCAGATCGATGCGCAGTCGCCGGTGTCCCGGTTCGGGTAGCTTGGAAGGGCCTTCATTCAACGGAGCGGCTCCCTGGAACTGGCAGTGAAAGTGATCCCGAGATGTGGGTCGCTACGGGGTCCGAGGATTCACCCAGGTGAACCTGTTCGAGTCCGTCGTAGTTGCCGTCACCGCTCAGATCATACCCGGTTATACGGCGGCTGTGGGCCAGAATCTGATCTTCATACCAGAGGGGTATGTAGGGCAGATCCTCATGCACCGCCTCGGCAATGCGCCGATAGCGTTCGGCCTGAGCGGTCAGGTCCAGGCCGTTTCGGGTTTCATCCAGCCAGGTATCGACCTTGGGGTTGCTGTAGCGACCTCGGTTGGCACCATTCGGTGGGGTCGCATCCGAGGCAAAGATCTCGCGATAGATGTCCGGTGTTCGCAGTCCCACCCAGGTGAGGCTGTAGAGTTGGAAGTTACCCTGTTTGATGTCGCCGAAAAAGGTACCCCAGTCATAGCTGCGCACCTGGACATCGATGCCCACATCCCGCAACTGGCTCTGGATGATGGTGGCGAGACGCACCCGAAACGGATCACTGGAGGTCTTGTAGGTGAGCCTTAACGGATTGTCCGGGGTATAGCCCTGTGACGCCAGCAATGCCCGCGCCTTGTCCGGATCGTAGGTGTATCCGGCAAGCGCAACACCGGCCCAGTGTTCGGCCGGAAACAGGGCTTCGGCCGGACGAGCAGAACCGCGCATCACCCCCTGGATGATCCCCACCCGATCGATGGCGTGGGCGATGGCGCGGCGTACCTGGAGATTCCCGGTGGCCGGATCTGTGTAGTTGACGCCCAGGTAGGTGTAGTTACTACCGGATCGCTGCGAAACGACAACCTCCTCCCGACCGCGCAGATAGGCCGCCAACTCCGGCGACAGGTCACTTTGCAGCAGATCGACCTCACCGCGTAACAGCTTGAGTACCCGAACGGTGGGGTTTTTCACCGCCACCATTTCGAACATCCGGCCATCCCGGCGGCGTTGCAGCTGAATCCTGCCCGGTTCCGGCCAGGCCGTGAGCCGGAAGCCGCCGCTGCCGACCGGTTGCTTGGAAAAATCGTGCTGTTGCCGGATCAGGTCCGCGGGCAGAATGTCGAGGGTCAGGTAGGCGGGAAACAGGGGGTCTTCCCGGGATAGGGTGAACACCACGGTCTCTGTATCCAGGGCCTCAAGGGACAGGATGAGGCTGAGGGCCGCCCGTTTCGGCGATCCGCTTTTCGGGTCCAGCACCTGGCGATAGGTTTCCACCACATCCCTTGCTTCAAGCGGGTGTCCGTTGACGAAGGTTGCGCGATTCGAAGTGAGATGAAAAAGATAGCGGGTCGGGGCAACCTGCTCCCAGGTTGCGATGCCCGGAACCGGCATACTCCGATCATCGAACTCCACCAGACGCTGGTAGAGCAGCCGGTTGATGCGTTCGGATGTGGCGTCAGTGGCGAAGCGGGGATCCAGGTTGAGCGGAACGGTGGAGAGGGCCATGCGGATCGGTGGATCCTGGGGTTCCTGACAGGCACACAGGAGGGTCAGGACCATCAAGGGCAGTAGCTGTTGCCAGCCGCTCATGGCGCTACCAGTCGCAAAAGGGATGCGTCACCAGGCTTGCATTGTAATAGCGGATATCTCCCGAGACTTCCTCCCCCACCCAGTCGGGTATCTCGAACCCCTCACCCTCGTGAAGCAACTCCACTTCCGCCACGATCAGTCCCTCGTTGGCTCCCAGAAAACGGTCCAGGTCCCAGATGTGTTCCCCATGCCGGACCTTGTAACGGACCTTGTCGATCACTGCCCCGCTGACCAGGTGATCGAGCATCTCTTCGGCCTGTTCCAACGGAATCGGATATTCATATTCCCGCCGGCTGATCCCCGGGCCAGTGCTCTTGATATTCAGATTGGCCTGTTCTCCATCCACCCGGACCCGTACGCTGGCCTGTTCGGTGGTGGCCAGATAACCCTGTTTTATGACCGCTTGACTGACTACGCTTTCTTTCCAGTTGTCATTTATAACCAAGTACTTACGCTCTATTTCTATAGCCATTTATGATCTCTTCTCGAACAACGCGATGGACTCCACATGGGCCGTGTGGGGGAACATGTCCATAACCCCGGCGCTCACCAGCCGGTAGCCATGCTCTTCGACCAGTACCCCGGCATCCCGGGCCAGGGTACCCGGATAACAGGAGACATAGACAATCCGCCGGGCGCCCAGGCGAGGCAGGTGATGCAGAATCTCAAAGGCACCACTGCGTGGCGGATCGAGGAGAACCTTGTTGTAGCGGCCCTGCAGCCAGGGTTCCTGCTCGAGTTCCCCATAGAGGTTGGCGGTGAAGAAATCGGTATTTTCGATGCCGTTGCGTCGGGCATTCTCCCGGGCCCGGGCCACCAATCCGGCATCCCCTTCGACACCGACCACCTGCCCCGCCCGGCGGGCCAAAGGCAGGGTGAAATTGCCCAACCCACAGAACAGATCCAGTACCCGGTCATCATCGGTCAGTTCCAGCATCTCTACGGCCCGCTGGATCATCTGCCGATTGGTATCGGAATTGACCTGGGTGAAATCACTGGGTTCGAAGGCCAGAGTCACATCAAAGGCCGGCAGATCGTAGCTAAGTTCGACACCCTGACCATCAAGGGGTACCACCGTCTCGGGGCCACCCTCCTGCAGGTACACGACCACCTGATGTTCCGGGCCGAACGCGGCAAGCTGTTCCAGATCCTCGGCGCTGGGTGCCGAAAGTAGACGGAAGATCAGGACGCAGACCTGGTCACCCATGGCCATTTCGATCTGCGGGACCTGATCGCGGATCGAGAGTCCACCAATCAGTACCCTGAGGGCCGGCAGCAGTTCCCCCACCCGGGGATGCAGGATCGGGCACTCCTCGATCTCCGCGACGAACGAGGAGCTTCGTTCACGGAAGCCCACCAGTACCCCACCCTTTTTCGCCACATGCTTGACGCCCAGCCGGGCCTTGCGCCGATAACCCCAGGCGCTGTCACCCCGTAACGGATCAAGCACCGATGCCGGTTCGACCCGACCGATGTGTTTCAGGCTGTCGAGCAGGGATTGCTGTTTGGAGCGGATCTGAACCCGCTCATCCAGATGCTGAAGACTGCACCCGCCGCAGATGCCAAAGGCGCTGCACTGAGGCGCTACCCGGTCAGGGGAGGCCTGCAGGACCTCCACGACCCGGCCCTCGTCATATTTGCGCCAACGACCCGTATATTGAAAACGTACCCGCTCTCCCGGCAGCGAACCGTGTACGAAGGTGGCCTTGCCGTCCACATGGGCCACGCCTTTTGCATCGTGGGTCAGGGACTCGATCTCGACCTCGACCGGCTCCGCCGGCAGCGGCTTGCGTTTGCGTCTGCGCGACATACTCAATCAGCCGGAAAGACATCGGTGGAGAGGTAACGGTCACCCCGGTCGCAGATGATGGCCACGATTACCGCATTCTCGACCTCGGCGGAGAGCTTCAGGGCCACGGCCACGGCACCGCCGGAGGAGATCCCGGCAAAGATCCCTTCCCGGGCCGCCAACAGGCGGGTGGTTTCCTCGGCCTCCTGTTGGGAGACATCGATGATCCGGTCAACCCGGCTGGCCTCGTAGATTTTCGGCAGATAGGCCTCGGGCCAGCGGCGTATGCCGGGGATGCTGGAGCCCTCCATGGGCTGCACGCCGACAATCGTGATATCGGGATTGCGCGATTTGAGATAACGGGAGGTACCCATGATGGTGCCGGTGGTTCCCATGGCGCTGACGAAATGGGTGATCCGCCCATCGGTGTCCCGCCAGATCTCCGGACCAGTGCCTTCCACATGCGCTTGGGGATTGTCCTGGTTGGAGAACTGATCCAGGATCACGCCTTCACCGGCGGCCTCCAGTTCACGAGCTTTGTCGATGGCGGCTTCCATACTGCCTTCCCTGGGGGTGAGGATCAGTTCCGCGCCATAGGCCTTCATCACCGCACGCCGTTCCACGCTCATATTTTCCGGCATGATCAGGATCATCCGGTAACCCTTGATGGCTGCGGCCATGGCCAGGGCGATACCGGTATTGCCGCTGGTGGCCTCGATCAGGGTATCGCCGGGCTTGATGGTGCCCCGGGATTCGGCCAGGCGGATCATGCTCAGGGCAGGACGATCCTTGACCGAACCCGCCGGGTTGTTGCCTTCCAGCTTCACCAGCACGGTGTTGCTCGATTCGGGGACCAGGCGTTGTAACCGGACCAGGGGGGTATTGCCGATATAGTCTTCGATGGTTCTGTATTGCATGGCGGAGATTCTAACCCGATTGGGTGGCCGGTTTCATCCACTCGACAGATGCCGCCATACATCAGCCCGGGAGTTCGGAAAACCCCGGGGATGGCTTATGATGAATCGCATCATATTGACCGGTTTCAATCCATGAGCGAATCCAACCCATTACCCGGAATAGACCAGGCCTGGTTAACACAGGCTCAGGAAAAGGCGAGTCCCTGCCGGATATCGGGCATCACTTCCCATAAGGTCTACGATTATCAGGGTCTGCGCTGGCTGCGTCACGAGGACGGCAGCATCCAGTCGATCATGTGGCGGGAACAACCGGATTACCCCGTATTTGAGTATGTCAGAGGCATGCTTTGCGGGTTGCTGTTTCATCCCGCCCCCCAGCGACTGCTCAACCTGGGATTGGGGGGTGGGACCCTGGAACGCTACCTAATTCGGAATCTGCCCGGTGTCTCCCTTACGAGTGTGGAGCCAGATCCGGATATCCTGCGACTGGCGCGGGACTGTTTTGGCCTGCCGAATGGACACCCTGTGGTGATGCAATCCGCCCAGGACTACCTGATCAAGACACAAGCCACCTATGACGTCATCTTTTGTGATATTCATGCAAGCCCCGGGGATGAAAGCCCCTTGAATCAGGATGCCTTCATCGCCGAACTGGCCCGTGCACTGTCCCCCCATGGGGTGGTTGCCATCAACCTCTTGCCGGAAGACGAAAAGGACATCGTGCGACGGCTGTTGTGGATACGCCGCCACCTGCCCTACATCGCGCTCTTCGACGTTCCACGGCAGCAGAATCTGGTTGTCTACGGGGGAACCGCCACACTCCCGGACCGGGATACTCTGGAGGCCCGCATAGGCGCGTCAACCCGGTATGAAGCGCTTGCCGGGCAGCGACTACTGGCGGACTTCGTGTGGCTTCCCGAGGTCCGGTCCTCCTGAAATCTTACCGCACATATCGAGTGTTTCCCACGCTCCGCGTGAGAATGCAAACCGGGGTATGGACCACTTAGCAAGGCAGATCGTCACAACAGGCTTAGTAGGCATTCCCACGCAGAGCGTGGGAATGAGTTGAAATGTTCATCGTCATCCCGGCGTAGGCCGGGATCCAGAAGACTAGACGGTGCGATCCCCCTGGATGCCATCCTTAGGTTCGTAAACGGTGCATCCCTGCACCACTTCTCCGGCATGCGCCGGAATGACGAAAACCGAGCGCAGAGCCTTATGTAAGTGCCACTTGTGTCAGCCCCATTATCTTCTCACTCCCGTAACAAGGCCTTCATCTCCCGCACCGCCTGATCGAACCCGGTAAACAGGGCGCGACAGACAATCGAATGCCCGATATTGAGTTCTTTCACGCCCTCGATGGCGACAATGGATTTGACGTTGTGATAATCGAGACCATGGCCGGCATTGACCTGTAATCCGAGGGAGTTGCCATAGCGTACCGCGGCGATAATCCGCTCCAACTCCGAACGGCGGGTTTGGTCGTGAATCGCATCCGCAAAGTGTCCGGTATGAATTTCCACGACCGGAGCCCCGGCGACCTTGGCCGCATCCAACTGTTTAAAATCGGCATCGATAAACAGGGAGACCCGGACACCAACCTCTTTCAGTTCTCCGCAGTAATCTGTCAAATAGTCCAGGTTTGCAGCCACATCCAGCCCACCCTCGGTGGTCAACTCTTCCCGTTTCTCCGGCACCAGGCAGCAGTCATGGGGTCGAAAACGGGCTGCGATGGCCGCCATTTCCGAGGTGGCCGCCATCTCCAGATTCATGCGGGTCTGCAGGACATCCGAGAGAATCTCCACATCACGATCCTGAATATGCCGCCGGTCCTCCCGCAGATGCAGGGTAATCGCATCCGCACCGGCCTGTTCCGCGACCAAAGCCGCCTGAACCGGTTCCGGATAACGGGTGCCGCGCGCCTGGCGCAGGGTAGCCACATGGTCGATATTGACCCCAAGCAACATCTCATTTCCCAGCATTGCCTCTCCTTATCATGGTGATACTAAATTGACCGAAGTGTCCGGTTTCAGGGCTTGAAACAGTTCGCGACTTTTCAGGGGACGATTCCCGAGATAGTGAGCCAACACCCGTCTCATGAGTCGTTTCGCCTGCCGATTTTCCGACACATCCAGGGCGGTTCTGTGATGCAGTTTCAGCAGCGTGCTGCCCTTGAGGATCACCTCAGATTTCGTGGAACAGGCGAGTACAGGTCCCTGCTCCACAAGATATTCGTAGTCCCCATCCGGTTCGACCGGTTGATCCGTATCCGCGGTTCGATCGAGCAGCAGGCCGTAACCCAGTTCCATGAGCATCTGCAGTTCGAACTCCCTGAGACAGCGATCCATGGACGCCTCGCTCGCCAAACGCAGCAAGCCTTCGCGATAAGCCCGATATAATCCGGGTGCGGGATCACTGCGGTGGAGCAATCGCAGCACCAGTTCATTCAGATACAAGCCACAGTAGACCCGTTCACCGCTCAGCCCCACAGGCCGCTCATCCGCTTCCACCTGATGCAGGGTCAGCACCTCACCACGTCCCCTGAGACTGACCCGAAGCGGCGTGAAGGGATGCAACAACAGGGCCTGGTTGGATCTGCCTGATTTGACCCCCTTGGCGATTGCGGCCACCCGGCCCTCGGTTTCGGTAAACAGCTCCAACAGGAGACTGCTGTTGCGGTAATCCCGGCGATGAATCACAAAGGCCGGAATCAGTTCTGCCCGAACCACAGCTGCCTGGGATCAGTCACTGTAACCGAGGCGCACCAGGGCAGCCTCGTCACTGGACCAGCTCTTCTTGACCTTGACCCAGACTTCCAGATGCACCTTGCAGTCGAAAAAGGCCTCCATGGCTTTTCTTGCCTGGGTACCCACCTCTTTGAGGGCCTGGCCCTCCTTGCCGATAATAATCCCTTTCTGCCCCGGTTTTTCGACCCAGATGACCGCGTTGATCCGATAGCGTCCGTCCTTCTCCTCGAACCGCTCAATCTCCACCGAAACCGCGTACGGCAGTTCTTTGGCATATCGTCTGGTCACCTGTTCGCGCACCATTTCGGCCGCGAAGAATTTTTCCGGTCGGTCGGTCAACTGGTCTTCCGGGTAGAAGTTCGTCCCTTCCGGCAATGCCTGAAGCACCGCCGCTTCGAGCTGCGGCAGGTTCTGCCCCCTCTTGGCTGAGAGCGGAATGATCTCGCGAAAATCATAGCGGTTGGCCAGATCCGAAAGATAGGGTAGCAAGGCCTCTTTCTGAGGTACCTTGTCCACTTTATTAACCGCCAGCAGGGTCGGCACCGACTGTTGTCGAATCATCTCCAGGACCTTTTCATCCTCGCGGGTCCAGCGCAGGGCCTCAACCACGAACACCAATACGTCCACATCCAGCAGCGCAGTGCGGGCGGTGCGATTGAGGTAGCGGTTCATGGCATTGTCCTGCCGCTCATGGATGCCCGGCGTGTCCACGTAGATGATTTGGCCTTGGGCCAGGGACTTAACTCCCAGAATGGAGTGGCGGGTGGTCTGGGCCTTGTGCGAGGTAATGGCGAGTCGTACCCCGATCAGGGCATTGAGCAGGGTGGATTTACCCACATTAGGCCGACCGACGATGGCCGTATAGCCGCAACGATAGGTGGTTTTACTCATGATTCAACTCCGCCAGCATCTTCTGCGCGGCGTCCTGTTCGGCCTTACGCCGACTGGCACCCTCCCCTTGACTCTTTCGCTGCAGACCGACCACCTCGCAAAGCACCCGAAATTGCTGATCATGGGGGTCTCCGCGGACGTCCAGAATATCATAGCTGGGCAGCTCGATTTTGTTCGCCTGCAGATATTCCTGTAAGCGGGTTTTGGGATCTTTTTGCGACTGTTGGGGATTGAGCTGGTCCACCCTGGGTAAGAAGGTCGCGAGGATCATCTCCCGGGCTGCCGGGTAACCCCCATCCAGGTAGATCGAGGCAATCACCGCCTCGACGCTGTCGGCGAGGATGGAGTCCCGTCGATGTCCCCCGCTGCGCAATTCACCCTGTCCCAGACGAAGATAGTCACCCAGTTTGTACTGTCGCGCCACCTTGGCCAGGGTATCCCGTTTCACCAGGGCGGAGCGCAGGCGGCTCAACTGCCCTTCCGTTGCACTCTGAAAGTGATGAAACAGCACATCGGCGATCACGAATCCGAGCACCGCATCGCCAAGATATTCGAACCGCTCATTGTTTCTTCCACCGAAACTGCGATGGGTCAGGGCCTGTATCAGCAAATCGGGATCACGGAATCGGTACCCAAGATCCCGGGCAAGTTTGTCGTAATCCGGCTTCAATTAGGATTCAACTCAACGGCATCATCAAATTCCATGACCAGGGCAGCGTTGTAAACAATATCTCTGCGCTGTTCATAGGTGATACGGATTGTGGTCTTTCCCTTGTCGCGGGTCACGCTGATATTGTCATTTGTCAGGTAGCGGATATTGTTGATATCCAGGCGTCTCATAATCATGTTTTTCAGTTCACGGACTGACTTGCGTGCCGCGAAGGGCTCTTCTTTCACCGATTCAAGTGCGGCTTTAATCGCGAAGTGTTCGATGTAAACAGGTGCAATCTTGAGGCCTACCATCACAAAAAAGCCGGCCACGATCAGAATCACCAACCAACTGATAAAGGTGAGCCCCTGTTGTTTTTTGACAAAATGCATGTTCATCCCTCGCGTAAAGTGTACCTGATTCGGGTTATCGGCAGGATCGGTGAATCAGTTAATCGATACCCTTGCCGATACGCTCCCAGGCGATCGGGGGGAAACTCCCGATATTGGAATCCCAGTTCATCCAGATGGCAAATGCCTTGCCGACCAGATTTTCCTCAGGGACGAATCCCCAGCAACGGCTGTCGTTACTGTTATCCCGGTTGTCACCCATGACGAAATAGTGACCCTCGGGCACCTTGGTCGGGCCCTGCCGGAGCACCTGACAACCCAGGGGGAGATCCGGGGCATAGGGATTGATCAAAATACTGTGCTCCACCCCATCGAGGTTTTCGATTGCCACCATGGCGCCGTTCATCTGTGCGCTACTACCCATACCGGAGTACTGGCCAACCGGCGTCTGGGGCATGGGCTCACCATTCACAAACACGGTTTTATTCCGGTAGAAAATGGTATCGCCCGGCAGGCCGATGACCCGTTTAATGTAGTCGACACTGGGTTGTTTCGGATAGCGGAAGACCACCGGATCCCCACGTTGGGGTTCTCCCAGGCCCAGGATCTTGCTGTTCAGCACCGGTAACCGGATACCGTAACTGAACTTATTGACCAGGATGAAATCGCCCACCAGCAGGGTCGGCATCATCGACCCGGAGGGAATCCGAAATGGCTCAACGAGAAATGACCTCAATAGGAGCACGACAAATATCACCGGGAAAAATGACTTGGAATACTCAACGATCAACGGCTCACGGACACCCCCCTCCCCAGTATCCAGCCCCTCCGATTCGTCGGGGGATTGCGTCTTGCGTTTGTTGGCGAAAAATACACTGTCAATCAGCCAGATGCCGCCTGTGAGCGCACTGGCAATGACGAGAAACGTTGGAAAATCGAAATTCATGCTTACCCGCTTCCTCTCATGCTTGCATACTGTCTGTATTGCCCGGGGGTTACCTGCCGAGCCAAGACCGGGAACCCGTCTTGAACGCCAGGAACCACACATCACATCCTGACAGTCCGCTAATTATCCTTACCCACCTGAAGCACGGCAAGGAAGGCATCCTGTGGGATCTCAACCTTACCGACCTGTTTCATCCGCTTTTTACCCGCTTTCTGCTTCTCGAGCAGCTTCCGCTTGCGGGTAATGTCGCCGCCGTAACACTTGGCGGTCACATTCTTGCGCAGAGCCTTGACTGTAGTACGGGCAATGATCTTGCTGCCGATCGCGGCCTGTATGGCTACTTCGAACATCTGCCTGGGAATGAGTTCTTTCATTTTCGAGGTCAGATCACGTCCCCGGAACTGGGCCTGGTCACGATGCACGATCAAGGACAAGGCATCGACACGCTCCCCGTTGATGAGGATATCCAGTTTTACCAGAGGAGCTGCCTGAAAATGGGTGAACTCGTATTCGAATGAGGCGTATCCTCGGCTGACCGATTTGAGCCGATCGAAAAAGTCGAGCACCACCTCGTTCATGGGCAGTTCATAATTCAACTGCACCTGACCTGCCAGGTATTGCAGATTCTTCTGTGTGCCACGCTTTTCAATACACAGGTTGATCACGTTTCCGAGGTAGTCCTGGGGGACTAGAATGGTGGCCACGATGATCGGTTCGCGCACCTCCTGCAGCTTTGCGGGATCGGGAAGCGCCGCGGGATTTTCGATATGCGTGACTTCCCCATCGGTTTTCACGATTTCGTAGACTACCGAAGGCGCGGTGGTGATCAGATCAAGATCGTATTCCCGTTCCAATCGCTCCTGCACGATCTCCATGTGCAGCATTCCCAGAAACCCGCAACGAAAACCAAAACCCAGTGCCTGGGAGACCTCCGGTTCGTAGTGCAGAGCCGCATCGTTCAATCGTAGTTTCTGCAGGGCATCGCGAAGATCTTCATAGTCATCGGAGCTGACCGGGTATAGGCCTGAAAAAACCCGCGGATGCATCTCCTTGAAACCTGGCAAGGCCTTGTCAGCCTGTCGATTTTCAAGGGTTATGGTATCCCCCACCGGGGCACCGTCGATCTCCTTGATGCCGGCAATTACAAAACCCACCTCCCCGGCCTTCAATTGAGGCCGGTCGAGTTGCTTGGGGGTGAACACACCCACCTTCTCGACCTGGAATACCCGTCCCGTAGACATCACCCGCATCTTGTCTTTCGGTTTGATCGTCCCGTTCATCACCCGGATCAGCGAGATCACCCCGACATAGGGATCGAACCAGGAGTCGATAATCAGGGCCTGAAGCGGTTCCTCTGTGTCCCCGCCCGGGGGGGGGATCGTTGCCACCAGCTGTTCCAGGAGTTCACTGATACCCAGGCCTGTCTTGGCACTGACCCGAATGGCCTGGGAGGCATCCAGGCCGATGATCTCCTCGATCTCCTGGATCACACGCTCCGGTTCCGCGGAGGGCAGATCGATCTTATTGAGTACCGGAAGCACCTCCAGCCCCTGCTCGATCGCGGTATAGCAGTTGGCGACACTCTGAGCTTCCACGCCCTGGGCCGCATCCACCACCAGCAGGGCGCCTTCGCAGGCCGCCAGGGACCGGGAAACCTCATAGGAAAAATCCACATGCCCGGGGGTATCGATAAAATTGAGCTGATAGGTCTGCCCGTCCTGGGCGAGATAATCGAGCGTCACGCTCTGGGCCTTGATGGTAATGCCCCGCTCACGTTCCAGGTCCATCGAATCGCAGACCTGTTCGGCCATCTCCCGATCGGTCAATCCGCCACAGGTTTGGATAAACCGGTCCGCAATGGTGGATTTACCATGATCGATGTGCGCAATGATGGAAAAATTACGAATGTGTTGCAGGTCAGCCATAGCGCTTGATTCTACCCGAAAAAAGAGAAACGCCCCGGGTCGGGGCGTTTCAACGATTCTTTTTAATCTGGTCCGGTTCCCGGGATACTCAGGAATATCCCATCCGCGACTCGAGACGCATCCGGCCCATCATACCAAATCATGCGCCCTGCAAATAGCTCAGAAGCCGTTTTGGATCGAGGTAATACTCGCTGAGACACTCCCCATGCCCGCCGAGCAACAGGGGAATCCGATTGCCGTAGCGGGCCTGCAGATCCGAATCCCCATCGATGTCGACCTCAATCACCTGAAGATCGAACTTGATCCGGTATTCGCCCAGGGCATCGCGCATATCCTCACAGAGGTGGCATCCATCCCGGTGGTAGAGGATAAGTTTCAAGGCACTGCCGTTCACGATACCTTCCCAGACGAATTCATCCCAAGGTTATCCGGCAGGCACTCTCAGGGCGAGGAAAATCGGACCTGTCTCCCGGTAAATCAGCAGCGCGACGCTTTTATCCGCCGGCAGTGATTCAATCAGTTTGTTGAACTGATCGACATCCCCGATTTCCGTATTATTGATCATGGTGATGACATCGCCAACCTGGACCCCGGCTTCACGGGCTGCCTGACCGCTCACGGAGTCCACTAGAACCCCCTTTCCGCCGGGCAGGCTGAGTTGTTCTCGCAAAGTGTCCGGAATTTCGGAGACCCTCATGCCTAATCGGTTCTGCGCAACCTTGGGGGCGTGTTTTGGGGTCACGGCGAATGACTCCTGATCCGGCAGTTCACCGATCCTGACCTGGAGTCTCATGAGTTTACCGTTACGCAGGATTTCCAACTCACTGGGTTTATCGATGTCACTTTGACCCACCAATGGCGGCAATTCCGCCGAGGTGTTGATGGAGACACCATTGAACCTCAGAATTACATCCCCGACTTTGATGCCCGCCGCCTCGGAGGGGCTGTCGGGCAGAACCCGGGCGATCAGGGCGCCCCGGGGTTGATCCATACCGAAGCTCTCGGCCAGATCACTGGTCACGTCCTGAATCAACACCCCCAGCCAGCCCCGTGTGACATGTCCCCGAGTCTTCAGTTGATTGGCCACATTCATGGCCATTTCGATGGGGATCGCAAAAGAGAGTCCCATGAACCCCCCCGAGCGGCTGTAGATTTGAGAGTTGACCCCGATGACCTTGCCCTGCATGTTGAACAGGGGGCCACCTGAGTTACCCGGATTGATCGCCACATCCGTTTGGATGAACGGCACATAATTTTCGCTCGGCAGACTCCGCCCCTTGGCGCTGACGATCCCCGCGGTCACCGAGTGATCGAAACCAAAGGGTGAGCCGATGGCCAGTACCCATTCACCGACACGAAGCGCCTCCGAATCGCCGATCGTCACAACCGGCAGGTCATGGGCATCGATCTTGATCAGCGCGATATCGCTTCGATCATCCCGCCCTATCACTTGCGCAACGAACTCACGGCGATCGTTGGTGCGCACCAGGATCTCATCCGCATCATCCACCACATGATCGTTGGTCAGGATATAGCCGTCCGCCGATATGATGAAACCGGAGCCCAGGGACTGTTTTTCCGGTTCCCCTTCCGGCATCCGGAAACCGTGGTTACCAAAAAAACGCTGCATCAGATCGTTGAGCGGACTGTCTTCGGGCAGATCCTGCAGATCGGGCACGTTGAAAGGTAACATACCCCGATCACTGGCTTTATGTTTGGTGCTGATATTCACCACCGAAGGGGCATTCTGTTCCGCAAGATCCGCAAAATCCGGTAACTCTATTGCGCGCGCCGGCATCATCGCCAGCCAACCGAGGCAGAACAGTGAAACCAGTAGGCTTCGATGCGTATCAATTCTCATAAACGACTCCCGCCGGGATTGGGGTGCGCAGGATACTGCCACACGGAGGTAAAAACGGAGACACAGGAAAGAATGACTTTTCGGACTTCAGGAGAAGCCGACCTTGGTTTGACCGGTCCGACGCAGAATCACAGCCTGGTACTCCGGATTGGTGTGTTGGGTTTTCGAGAATCGCCGCAGAATCCAGAAACCGCCCGCCAAACCGGACAGTCCTCCGAAAATCTGTGGCAGTTCCCCATATGACATGAGCGGACCGCGCACCCAAAGATCAGCGAATATCGCCCCTGCGATCAGGCCAATAAGAGGCATCAGGTAGGCCAACAGAGAGAGCTTTACCAAGGCACGTTCCTGAACCCCGATGATGACCCAATCTCCGGGGTACACATCCAGGGTATTGAGGACCCGCATTTCGTTGTCATGGCGTTTGAACAGGCCGGACAGAACCGAGGTGCTGCAGCTGCCGGCACTCTGACATGAACCGCAGGCAGCTCGCTGCTGGGTTTCCACCACCGCGAAACCACCGTCGACACGAACCACCCGGGCAGTCTCCTCAATCATGGGTAGGATTGAGCTGCATTCCCTGCACCACGCCGAGAATGGTCACCGCGGGAACCTCTCCCACTGCGGTCACCTGATAGCCCTGTACCTGACCGCCCCAGGCGTTGACCGCTCCCAGACGGGACACGCCGCTGAAGGCCTCATCCCGGGATTCCGGCTCAACGAAAACCGACAGGGAACCCAGCCCATCACTAAATACATACTGTTCGATCGGAGTCTTGTGTCCGGCATCGTGCAACAGGTGTTGCATACTGAGGCGGAAACCCGGCGGCAGGCGGGTAAAGCTCCAGCGGCTTTTGGCCGCTTGCGAGAGATCGACATTCTCGCCTTCATGACTCTTCAGTCGGTAGGTGTAGAGTGATTCCCGCTTGTGGATGTCACTGATTTCGGCCACCCCGATCTGCAGATCCGTAAACAGAGTCTGTTCCACCGGTTCGGCCTGTTCGTTCATCAGATCCGATTTCAACGGCAATCCGCTCTCGATGTCGAGATAGAACCGAAAGCCGTAACGCAATCGGTCATTGGGCATGATCATCACGACCTGGGCCGGACGATCGGTCATACGGGTCTGGCCGGCCTTGCGAAAGGTGTAATGCGCCTCGAGTTGTTGCAGATCCTCGGGCAGAATATTGAGAAACTTGGAGCTGGGTGAGCGACGATCGATGGAGACCTCATTGGTTTCCGGCATGACACAGGTCACCGACTCGTCATCCCGGATCACCTCCCGGGGGGTCCCGTTGAGGGAGACCAGACTTTCTCGAACCCGGTCACCCTCGACCGCATGGGCAATCTTCATGATCTCCAACTGGTTGTCATGGAGGAATACGAAGGTGCCCTGATAGTTGAGCTTCTGAACCGCCTCCATCATGCGTTCCAGCCACTGCTTGGCGGTCCGCGCTTCATCGGCATGCAATTGCGGCACGAGCACCAGTACGAACACACAGCTGAGTAGCAGACGACCGATAACTCCGGGTGTTGACAGTACGCTCATCCGGACCCTATCCACTATTGCTTGTTTTCATCATAACTGACGAAGTTGGCAAACGGCATGATGCCTTTCATGTTGTTCGCGGGGGACAATTCCTGATGATTGACCAGATAGGCGTTGAGCCGCGATTCCACCTTCGGTTTTTTGAGCAGTTCCCAGCGGGTACCGTTATCCGCCACATACAGTGTCTCGGGGCTGGTCGTCTGGGTGGTGGCCAAGGTCGGTTGCCCCATGTCGGAACCTTCGGGATTGATCATTTGCGGTACCATGACAACCGCAGCAGCGGCCAAGGATGCGGCGACAGCCACGCCAGTGTAGGTGTGACGCCGTTTGGCCTTGTGTCGCCTGAGGCTGGCCGGGGCAATCACAACGGGTTCATCCTGAATGCGCTCGCTGATTGCCTGAGCCAGACCCGGTGCAATCAGGCCACCGGTTTCCCCGCGCATGACATCACCGATCAGATGGTAGTGGGACCATTGTTCACGGCTCGACGCGTTTATTGACAACTTCTTGATTTCCATTGGCATTTCGTTCAATGGAATCTCATCATCCACGAGTGCGGACAGTCTTTCAAGCTCTTGCTCAGTCATTTTTCGATGCCTGACGTTTAGGGTTTCAACAATGGGCTCAGTTTTTTGTCAATCGCTTCCCGAGCCCGGAAGATGCGGGATCGCACGGTACCAACGGGGCATTCCATGGCATTGGCGATCTCTTCATAGCTCATTCCCTCGAGCTCCCTCAGAACTATGGCGGTTCGAAGATCCTCGGGCAGATCATCGATCGCCTGTTGAACCGTCTGGGAAATCTCTTCCGTCAGGACGTGATTCTCAGGGGTTCCTGTCTCCTTTAGACGGATGCCGACATCCATTTGTTCAGCCATTTCCGCTTCGACATCATCCGCCGGCGGACGACGTCCCTGCGCCACGAGGTAATTCTTCGCGGTATTGATGGCAATGCGATACAGCCAGGTGTAGAAAGCACTGTCACCACGAAACTTGGGCATCGCCCGATAGGCCTTGATAAAGGCCTCCTGGGTGACGTCCAGCACCTCATGGGGGTCCCGAATGTAACGGGAGATCAGATTGGTGATCTTCTGCTGGTACTTCAACACCAACAGGTCAAACGCCTTCTTATCACCTTGTTGGACTCGAGCTACGAGTTCCTGATCGATTAACCGCTCGCCCATCCGGGCCGATACCTCCTCGCGACGGGCACATTCGGTGCACAGTCCCATTGACAGTCTTGGTTAGGAATAGTTCTCTCAATCCCCACATCCATTGACACACATCATTATTCGGCGCCATTGGTTCAACATGTTTCCAATTTCCGCTAGGATGCAGGGGTACCGCAGTACACTAACATGGCTGCGGTACACAGGACATTATCGCCATAAACGACCAACCCCCGCAATATGACTACCGAACACCTCCACGACGTTCTCATCATTGGCAGCGGCGCCGCCGGCCTGAGTCTTGCCCTGCGCCTGGATGAGCATCTGAAAATTGCTGTGATCTCCAAGAAAGAACTGGAGGAATCCAACACCTACTATGCCCAGGGCGGTATCTCGGTGGTACTGGACGAAGCGGATAGCATCGCCTCCCATGTCAAGGACACCCTGATTGCAGGTGCCGGCCTGTGTGACGAACAGACGGTTCAGCGGGTCGTTGAGAACGGTCGGCAAAATATTGAGTGGCTGCTCAAGGGGGGCGTGAACTTCACCCGGGACAACACCTCCTCCAGCAGTGGCGGCTATCACCTGACCCGTGAGGGTGGCCATTCCCATCGTCGGGTGATTCATGCCGCGGATGCTACCGGTCGGGAGGTCGAAACCACCCTCCACAGCCAAGTCATGTCCCGCTCGAACATCGACATCTATGAACACCACATCGCGGTTGACCTGATCACCAGCGAAAGGGGCGACCAGAAAGCGCAGAAACACTGCTACGGTGCCTACATCCTTGACCACAGAAGCAATCAGGTTGCCACCTTCAAGGCCCGTTTCGTAGTACTGGCGACAGGTGGCGCGAGCAAAGTCTACCTGTACACCAGCAATCCGGACGTCTCGACCGGGGATGGCATTGCCATGGCCTGGCGGGCCGGGTGCCGGGTGGCGAACATGGAATTCATCCAATTTCACCCCACCTGTCTCTACCACCCCGAAGCCAAGAGTTTTCTCATCTCGGAGGCGGTGCGCGGTGAAGGCGGCCATCTGATCCTACCGGATGGGAGCCGCTTCATGCATCGTTTCGACGAGCGCAAGGAACTGGCGCCCCGTGACATCGTCGCCCGCGCCATCGACCACGAAATGAAACGCATCGGTGCGGACTGCCTCTATCTCGATATCAGTCATAAACCCGCCGCGTTCATCCAGGAGCATTTTCCGACCATCTACCAACGCTGTCTCGATTTCGGTTTCGATATGGCGAACCAGCCGATTCCCGTGGTACCTGCCGCCCACTATACCTGCGGCGGCATCATGGCCGATCACCAGGCGCGCACGGATGTGGCGGGCCTCTATGCAATCGGAGAGTGCGCCTACACCGGTTTGCACGGCGCGAACCGCATGGCCAGTAACTCACTGCTCGAATGCCTGGTGTTTGCCGAGTTGGCGGCCCAGGACATCCAGGCCTTGGCGAAAGCCACACCCGAACCCCCGACTATCGCCCCCTGGGACGAGAGCCGGGTCACCGAGCCGGATGAAGAGGTGGTGGTATCCCACAACTGGGACGAGTTACGACACTTCATGTGGGACTATGTAGGGATCGTCCGCAGTAACAAGCGTCTGGTGCGAGCCCGTCGCCGAGTGGACCTGCTGCAACGTGAAATCGTGGAGTATTACAGCAATTTCCGGGTCAGTATGGACCTGCTCGAGTTGAGAAACCTGGTCGATGTGGCGGACATGATCATCCGCTCGGCCCAGTGCCGGCGCGAGAGCCGGGGGTTACATTTCACCATCGACTTTCCCTATCCGGACGATCGGGTGCAAAAAAAGCCGACCATCCTGATCCCCGAGTCCTACTCTCCGTACTGATGTAATCTCAGCCCGTTCCCCTATGGATTCAAGATGATGTCAGAAACGGATATAGCCCAGCATGATCCGCAGGCGACGCATCCGATCCCCGGAAAGCGCATCCCGAAACACCACCAGGCTTGATTGGCCCCGACCCTGGAGCAGATCGAACCGTAAAATAATTACCCAGGGACTGACAAAGCTGTCTCCTCGCAGTCTGGCCTTGCGTTGTCGGCCAGAGCCCAGAACCAGTCTGCACCAGCCACTCGAAGTCAGGGTCAGCCGGACGATCTGCTGTTGCCGGGGCATAACGGTCCGCCGGTAGCGTATCACGCCACTCAATGACAGCACGCCGAGCAACGCCAGCCGTACTGCCCAATTCGCCTCGGTGAACAGTATCGACACCAGGGCACACAGATAGAGCAACAGCCACCATGCCGCAAGCAGTCGCGAGGGTGTGGGCTCAATACTCAGTGACGGAAGCTCATTACTCATCGATGTCGCCTCCCTGCGACGCTGAAATGATATGCATTCCCACGCAGAGCGTGGGAACGAGACAAGGGAGGGGCCATTCCCGGCGGAGTGCGCCTAGCGCCAAGCCCCTTAGCGTCACGCTGATAGGTTCACTTTATACGTTACACTACACTAGGTTGGGCCGCGGTAGCTTAAGGGATTCAGCACAACACTCACCCGCAATCCATGCAGCTCCGGGGATCGATCGAAACGTATCCGCCCAGCGTAAAGCTCGACCACATCATTCACAATTGCCAGTCCCAGGCCATGCCCGTCAATGGACTCATCGAGTCTGCGTCCTCTCTGGGTCATGATTTCGATGGCATCATCTTCAAGACCCTCACCATCGTCTTCGACGACGATCTCTAACCCCTGGCTCCCTGATACATGGCAGATCACCCGGCCGTGCGCCCACTTACAGGCATTGTCCAACAGGTTTCCCAACAACTCCAGAAGATCCTCCCGGTCACCGAATGGTTTGGGCGTCCCCTCGATCCGGGTTTCGAGATGGAGTTGGCGTTCCCGGTAAATCTGCCGCAGCGCATGCAGCAAGTCGGGCAGATCCTTCTCTACATCGAACCGTTCACTGAGGGTTTTCCCACCCGCCAGGCGAGCCCGCCGCAACTCCCGATCCATCAATATCCGGATACGTTCCACCTGGTCACGCGCCTGCTGCAGATTCGGATCGGAAGGGGTGGATTGATCGAAGTGGCGGGTCAGAAGATTCAAGGGTCCCTTGAGCGCATGCGCGAGATTGCCCATGGCATTGCGCGAACGCTGATTGCGAGTCGATAACAGACGTAGCAGATGATTGACCTCGTTGACCAACGGCAGAAATTCAGTCGGCACATCGTCGCGCAGCAGTTGCTCCTGCCCCGATGCCAGATTTTGCACATCCTGTCGTAGCGGTTTCAGGCGACGGAACGCCCCTCTGACCACCACGCTCTGAAGCACCAACAGCAGCACCAGACCCGCTAAGGCCACCAGGGCAAAGTGTTTGAGAAAACGCTCACGCTGCCGTTTGAGGGGGCGAAGATCCTCGGCCACGGCGAGGGTGAAATCCCGGTCCTGTTTACGATATCCACGGGCCCAGACCAGTAGATGTTGACCGTCCGGTCCCTGCAGATGGAAGCGCTCCGATCTCCCGAAAGGCATCCGGGGAATCTGTAATTTGTAATCCCACACGGACCGGGACGCCACCCCCTCACCCTGATCCGTCAGG
This sequence comes from Candidatus Thiodiazotropha sp., assembly GCA_050291245.1. Classification (GTDB taxonomy): domain Bacteria; phylum Pseudomonadota; class Gammaproteobacteria; order Chromatiales; family Chromatiaceae; genus Thiodiazotropha. The sequence goes on from JBNKJP010000067.1 coordinate 110,170, forward strand.
ATGAGGTAGTAATGCCCGGAATAGGGTCGGTGGTAGATCTGATTGAGCTTGGCTGAGACCACGGTAACACCCTGCCCCAACGCCATGGCACCCAGAATAGTCTCGGCATCGTGTTCCAATCGGGATGCAATGAAGTCTTCCGTCAACCGCTCGACCGCCCCGGTGCTGAACAGCCACAACAACCCCATCAGCAGACTGAGGCTGATGGTAAGCCCGGCCTGAAGGCGAAATTCCAGTGAGTTAACCCGTTTCGAGCCCGACAAAGACATACCCCTGACCACGGCGGGTCTCGATGGCCTCTCGACCCAGCTTGTCCCGCAAGCGACGGATATAGACCTCGATCAGGTTGCTGTCCCGATCAAAATCCTGTTCATATACATGTTCGGTCAAGCGGGTTTTGGAGATAATTTTCCCTTGGTTCAGAAGAAAACAGCGTAACAGACGAAACTCGGTGCCGGTCAGCTCGATGCGTTGTTGTGAAGGCAGGATCACCTGCTGGCGTTCTTCATCCAATTCGAGTCCGCCAGCCTTAAGACGATTACCGAGCATGTCATGACTGCGTCGGATCAAGGCTCGTACGCGCATGACCAGCTCTTCCACATGGAACGGCTTGCCGAGATAGTCATCGGCACCGGTCTTAAAACCGGCCACCCGTTCATGCCAGGCATCCCTGGCGGTGAGTATCAACACCGGAGTTTGGACACCTTTGGATCGCCAGTTTTGCAACACCTCCAGACCGGGTCGCTGCGGCAAACCCAGATCCAGGACGATGAGATCGTAGTTCATCTCATCCCCCATGAACTCGGCCTCCACTCCCTGGCTGGCCTGGTCAACGGCAAAACCCTCCCGTTCCAGGTCCTGTTTCAGGGAGTCACTGAGCAGTAGGTCATCTTCGACCAGCAGCAGGCGCATGCCTCAATCCTCCCGGTCGCGTTTGAGTATCTGGCCATTTTGCGCATCGACCTTGAACTCCCATACTCGACCCTGTTTATCCAACAGTTCGATTTCGTATACATATCGGCCGCGCTTTTGCTCGAGTTCCAGCTCAAGCACGCGACTTTTCTCCTGCTCGCCGATTTTTGAAAGTATCTCGGACAAGGGTAGGATCACCCCCTGTTCGGTCAAGCGACGCGCTTCGTCATGGGAATGCTCCTCTGCCGACACCCCCTGACATGACATCAGCATCAGCATCAGTACGCAGATTCTCCGACCCTTCATTGTCAGCAATATACCGACTCAGTCATCCCAGCGTCCTAAACCGGGAACCCGGATATCGTGTTCATCGTAATATCCCTGCATCGCCCGGGTATGACAGGTATCACAGTTGCTGAAGGAGATATCGGGATTGGGATGGCGTCTCAGGAACGCAGCGATTTCATCATGCTCATGGCGGAAAAACGCAGTTGCTGTGACTCTTTGCGGATTCGGCGTATAGCGCAGGGACCACCTAACCTTATTGGGTATTTCCCGATCCATGGCATCCGCGGAGTTGGCGCTCAGGTAATCCAGTATACGACGTTGTAATGCCTCCTCCATCTGCGCATTGTCTCCAAAATGATCATCCAAATGATTCATAATGTCGCTCCAGGAGGCAGTCGGCAAAAAGCCGGGTTGATAGGGAAAATGGCAACTACCACACTCCTCACGATACACGGCACTGTCTTGAGTTTCCACAGGTGCCACCGGCGAACCGAACCAACGCGACCAGCGTCCTTCATGCCCATGTTCACCCTCGTCACGATCCGCAAGCGCTACGCCAATACCCAGAATCAGTGGTATTGCGGTTAACAGAGTTACAACGGGTTTTGATAGTCGCATAATAATCACCTCGGTTTACTGTTGCTGGAGAAAGCGCAGAATGTCGCCCTTCTCCTGGACCGTGCAGGCACGGCCCCAGGTCCATTCGCAATTGCGCTTGAACCACTTTTCGATTTTTCGTGCATCGGCCAATCGTCGGGGATTGACCGAAGGCGCCATCGGTTTAATCGACCGGCCGGTTTTGACATGCTTACCCGGTTGGGCCAGATTTTCACCATGACAGTCCTGACAGGAACGTCTGTTCCCGCTTTGCGGATCGTCAACCATGCGTGTCCAGGCCTGAGCACCGTTTTGTGCGGAAAAATCTTTCGCCCCCTCCGCCTGATAGGCCTGCAGACGTTGTTCCACACTGTCGGCCAGTCCCGGCACCGGCAGCCAAAGAATCAGTATCAGTATTTCTCTCTTCATCAATTTTCCTCTCAACGGGCTTTGCGGCCCGTGAACATGGCGCGTACCAGATTCTCCCGATGCAGCAGAGATCCAAAGGCGACACCACCCAAATGGACAAACACCAGAACCAGCGTGACATGGGCAAAGAACTCATGGACTTCCTCAAAGAACTCACTGCCATAGCTCGCCTTGTGGCGGAACACCTCCGTCAGTGGGCCCATCCCCTCGGCCCCGTATGCCAGCAACCCGCTCAACACCGTGATTGTCAGCATGATCAGCAAGGCCAGGATCATCGCCCCACCCGCAGGGTTGTGACCCAGGGTACGTTTGGCCTTGAGTTTCACGAGATCCTTGAGATAGGCGATTACCACCCCGGGTGGTTTGATAAAATCCGAAAAACGGGCATATCGGGTTCCAATGAGACCCCAGACCAAACGCACCACCAGCAGACCGGCGATGAGATACCCGGCAAAGGCGTGCAGAGACATCAATTCATCTTCGGTCACCCAGGCTACGGCGAATGCACTGACCAGAGTCCAATGAAAAATCCGCACCAACGGGTCCCAGACCTTGATACCGGAATTCGCTTTCATATGATTCATCCTATGTGTTCGACTTGGTGATAAGCATGGCAGGGGAACATGAATCAAAGCTGAAAGATATCAGCAGAGTGAATTAGGACCGGAATCCACGAATTCAGGTGAAATTTAAGGGAGGGAGCCTATAAAAATGGCACTTAATCAAGCCAAAAACCACCGTCATTCCGACGCATGCCGGGATCCAGGCTGCTTGTATACGTTCCCACGCTCTGCGTGGGAATGCAGCCTTTGGGTTCGTTGGCCATCTCAAGCCGGGGCAATACGACGAAACATCTGTATGCATTCCCACGCAGAGCGTGGGAACGAGACCCTCAAGGATGAGATCCGAGACTGACGGAAACAACCAATCTTCAGGTCACCTTTAACTGCAGCATCTCTTCACCCTCTTCATCCGAGAGATGCACCGCACAAGCGATACAGGGATCGAAGCTGTGGATGGTCCGCAGAATCTCCACCGGTTGCTTCGGATCGTGCAGCTGATGGTTGTCCTGCAGCGCCGCTTCATAGGCACCGGGCTGACCGGAGGGATCCCGGGGTCCCGCATTCCAGGTGCTGGGCACCACGGCCTGATAGTTGGCGATCTTGCCATCCTCGATCACGATCCAGTGACCCAGAGCGCCGCGAGGCGCTTCCATAAAACCAACGCCACGGCATTCGCTTGGCCAACTTGATGGATCCCAAAGGCTGTCGTTGAAGGTGGTGACATCCCCCGCCTTGATATTCGCGATCAGCTGGTCATACCAACCCTGCATGGCGTCAGCCAGGAGTTTGGTCTCCAGGGTTCTGGCAGCGGTGCGGCCCAGGGTCGAAAACAGGGCCCGGGTAGGCAGATCCAGGGTACTCAGGGTCATTTTCACCAGCTCCTGGGTCTGCTCGTGCCCCTTGGCAAACAGGGTCAGAACCCGCGCCAACGGACCGACTTCCACCGGGATACCTTTCCAACGGGGCGCCTTGAGCCATGAGTAGGCCTGTTCCACATCGAGGTGTTCGTAGGGTGGCTCGGGCCCGGTATATTTGAGATTGGTCTCACCGTCATAGGGATGCAGCCCCTGATCCTTACCGCCTGAGTAGTCGTACCAGGAGTGGCTGATGTGTTCCTGGATCTCCTCGGCACTGTTGAGATCCAAGGGATGCACGGTGGAGAGGTCACGATCGAGTATCACCCCACTGGGGAAGAAGAAACTGTCCGGGTCGTCCATCGAAGTGGCGGGCAGATCCCCGTAGCACAGGAAGTTGCCCAGCCCTTCGCCCCGTTCGCCCCAGTCCTTGTAAAATCCGGCAACCGCCAGGGTGTCGGGCACATAGACCTGGTCGGTGAATGCCCGCATCTTATGGATCACATCCTGTACTAAGGCCAGTTTCTTGGAGTTGATCGCCGAATCGGAATTGAGATCGATGGCCGAGGCGACTCCGCCCACCAGGAAATTGGGATGCGGGTTCTTGCCACCGAAGATGGCGTGCAGTTTGACCACATCCCGTTGCCAACTCAGGGCCTCGAGGTAGTGAGCCACCGCCATCAGGTTGGCCTCCGGCGGCAGCTTGTAACTCGGATGTCCCCAGTAGGCATTGGCGAAGATACCCAATTGCCCGCCATCGACGAACCCTTTGAGCTTCTTCTTTACATCGGAAAAGTAACCCGGTGAGGCCTTGGGCCAGTTGCTGAGCGACTGTGCCAGGGCGGCGGTCTGCCCCGGGTCGGCGGACAATGCGGAGACTACATCGACCCAATCCAGGGCGTGAAGATGATAAAAGTGCATCACATGATCATGGATGTACTGGGCCCCGATCATCAGGTTACGTATCAGTTGTGCATTGTGCGGGATCTTGTAGTCGAGGGCATCTTCCACGGCACGTACCGATGCGATACCGTGCACCAGGGTGCAGACGCCGCAGATACGTTGCGCGAAGGCCCAGGCATCCCGAGGGTCCCGTCCCTTGAGGATGATTTCGATACCCCGCACCATGGTTCCGGAGGAATAGGCGCTGGCGATCTGATCACCCTGCATCTGTGCCTCGATGCGCAGATGTCCTTCGATTCTTGTTATCGGATCAACGACGATACGGTCAGTCATCTTCTCTCGTCTCCTATCGGTACGATGGCGCTAGTCACCAAAGGCACTTAATCTTTAGTCAACAACCCTCGTCATCCCGGCATACGCCGGGATGACGAAAATCTAGCGCATTAACGTAAGTCAGTGCCATTCGGGCCAGTCACTCTTTATCTTCCACCAGATGCTCGGCAATCATTTCAGTCAATCCAACCACCGGGATCTCCATGCTGTAGGCCTCCAAGCCCTCTTCGATCACCAGCCGGCAGTTGGCGCAGGCCGTTACCAGGGTTTCCACGTTGAGTTCGTCCAGCTGGGTTTTCTTGCGTTTGAAGGCCTTCAAACGCAACTCTTCGGCCCGTTCATTGGCGCTCACCCCGCCTCCGCCGCCGCAACACCAGTTCATCTCACGACTGTCGTGCATATCGACGAAATTGCTCGCCACCATGTTCAGCAGATTGCGCGGCGGTTCAAGCACCCCGCCCTTGCGCACGATCTGGCAGGGATCGTGAAAGGTCAGCCGGGCCTCCTCAACCCCTTGCGTCTTCATCCGGCCACTGCGTCGGAGTTCATCCAACAATTCCAGGATGTGAACGACCTTGAAGTTGTAGGGACGACCAATCAGATTGGGTCCCTCCCAGCGGATCGCGGTATAGGCGTGGCCGCACTCCGGACTGATCACATACTTGACCTTGAGTTTCTCCGCCGCCACGACCACCCGGTTTACCAGTTCCCGGGCGATATCGGACGAACCGATCTGAATCCCGGAGTTGGTGGCCTCGAAGGCCTCGGAACTCAGGGTCCAGGTCACCTGGGCCTGCTTGAAGATACGTGCCAGGGCCTCTAGGTATTCCGGAAAATTGATGATCTCCATAGAGGAGAGCAAGGCCATGTAGTCGACCCCTTCCTGATCCACCGGGATGCTCAGACCGGTATCGGCCTCAACGTGCTTGATCTGGGCCGCCAACGCGGGATACTTCACCCCCATGGGACTGCCCAGGGTTACCGCCCGACGGCTGGCCGCTTTCACACCTTCCGGCGAGTAGCCCGCCGCCACCATGCCTTCACGGGCCACACGGATCATATGGCTGATGTCATTGCCGACCGGGCAGACCATGGAGCAACGGCCGCACATTGTGCAACCGTCGTAGATCAGCGTCTCCCACTCTTCCAGCAAGGCGTCGGTGACCGGTTCAGCGAGACCGAGTTTCGACTTGACGCGCCCCCAAAGGGTGTATTCCTGCTCCCAGACCCGGCGCAAGGGTTCAAGCTTATGGATCGGGGTGTACTTGGGGTCACCGGTTTCGGTGTAGAACAGACAGGCCTCGGCACACATGCCGCAATTCACACAACTGGAGAAGAACGCGGCGACCGGTGCGCTCATCTGCTCACGAAAGGCGTTCATGCCTCGTTCAAGGGTTGCCTCGCTCATGACTGAACTCCTCTGCGTCCGGCCATGGCGCCGTTATACCAACGGGCCAGGGCGAAGGTAAATGCATGCATCAGCTTGGTGAAGGGAAACACCACCATGAGCAGTTCAACACTGAGAATATGCAGCCCGAGTCCCAGGGTGTAGGGATCGATCATCCGGTGATAGGCCAGATACCCGCTCAATACAGGCAGGAAGGTGACCAACCAGGTCAGGTAGTCTTCAGTTCCGCTCAAAAACCGCTTGACCGGGTGATTCAGGCGACTGAACAGCATCGCAAGCAGGGTCACGATGGTGACCGCGGCCACCGCATCCACCAGGTTGCTGGCGATACCGGGCCATTTCAGCCCCAAGGTGGCATGTATCAGCTCGATGTGGGGAACGAACAGAAACAGGCTGATGAGGAATCCGATATGCCAGATATATCCCCCCACGACTGTGAATGGCGAGCGTTTGAAAGTACCCTGTTCCGGGGCGGTCCGGGTGACCAGGGTCAGCAGGCCCGATCCCAGTTCCGCACCGCGGGGCTCTGCAAAGTCGGGTCTGCGACCGATCACCAGGATCTCGAGAATCCTGATCAGAATACCTACCACAAAGATCACCAGGGCGATATCGAAGCCCGGCCCACGAACCCACAGTAGAAAATCGATTGATTCACTCATGATTTCTTATCCAGATCGTCAATGGTTACGGTTTCATGCTGTTGTTTCGCCTTGGCCTGGGTGCTGCGGTTGAGGGCTCCGGCGGCTGCGCCCAGGGCCACACCGGCTGCCGCCACATAACCCAGGTTGCGGGTCAGGTCGCTGTCTGGAATGGACAGGGCCTTGTAGAAGCCTCCCGCATCCCAGAAATTGGGCTCTGAGCATCCGAGACAACCGTGCCCCGATTCCACTGGCCAACTGGTACCCTGGTTCCACTTCGCGGTCGCGCAGGCATTCCGGGTCATCGGGCCTTTGCAACCCAGACGAAACAGACACCAGCCCTTACGCGCACCCTCATCATCGAAGGTCTCGGCAAACAACCCTTTGTCATAGAATGGACGCCGGTAGCAGCGGTCGTGGATGCTCTGACCGTAAAACACCACCGGCCGACCCAGTTCATCCAGTTCGGGCAGTGAGCCAAAGGTCAGAAAGTGGGCCAGTACGCCAGTGATGACTGTGGGAATCGGGGGACACCCCGATACATTGAGTACCGGCTTGTCTTTTACGAGATCACCCACAGAGACCGCTCCCGTGGGATTGGGGCTGGCATGGGGCAGTCCACCGAACGCGGCGCAACTACCCACGGCAATCACCGCGGCGGCACCGGCGACAGTCTCTTCGAGCATCTGTCTGTTACTGATACCGGCAATGGCCGAAAAGCCCGGATCACCCAGAGGAATCGAGCCGTCGACGACGACGAGATACTGCCCCTCGTTTTCGTGCATCGCTGCCTCACGGGCTGCTTCAGCCGCCTCTCCGGCCGCCGCCTGCAGGGTGTGGTGATAGTCGAGTGAGATATAGTCGAATATCAGGTTTTCCACGCTGGGTGAATGGCTGCGGGTCAGGGACTCAGTACAGCCGGTGCACTCCTGGAAGGACAACCAGATCACCGAAGGCCGTTTAGCGCGCTCCAATGCTTGCGCGATAGCCGGCACCATCGACGGAGGCAGGGCCATGAGGGATGCGGTGGCCGCACAAAATTTGAGAAACCCTCGCCGGGTCACCCCAAATTCCCGCAGGCTTTCACCGAGCGTTCTTGAGTATGGATTTTTTTGATCAGTCATCTCCGCTCCTATCACTCCACTCGTCACGAGTGATTCTCATCAGGCTTTGACGATCGTTGTTAATCGTCACCGAATTTTTATCGTTCAATGAGACCCCTGAGGGTACTTGCTCTTTGACTGTCGCCCACCTACTACGCTGGGTTCTGTTCGGCTCGACGGATGTCGAGCCGCGTGTAATTATGCCGTGTCATGCACCTCCAGCCGGTCCTGCAACCGCGCAAGGGCATCCCGGATATCCTCTGCCTGGGACTGGACGATTTCAGGAATGCCGCCGATCTCCACCTGCAGGGCGACCCGTTCGTTTTCCGCGTTACGGTGATCCACGACCCAGATCCCGGAATAGGCGCTTTCCCAGATTCGGCTGTCCCCCAGCGAGCGCAGGGTTATGTCAACCTCACCCTTGCCGAGAAAATCCAACAGGATCTGTTCATCCCCCGGTCCGAAAGGGATGGCGCGAAGATCGATTGTGGTGCGGATGCCTTCCTGCGCGTAGCGACTCAACGCGTGGAAGATTTCATGCTGAATGGGATTGGCGTTGTGGTGATTGATGGGGGGATCGTCAGAGGACGCGACCACCACCGCGATGTCCTGAAGACGTTGCATTCATAAGACTCCTGAACGAAGCATATACATAAGAATATCACTGATTCCTGATGTTAGTGCTGACCTGAGTCATCTTGTATTGAAAATCCGAGTTTGATGTAAAGACAGACATCCCGTATTGGCGGACAGACTACCCCGGTTCCATCACCCCTTTGCAGCACAAGTATAGACAGATCTGAAATTTCCGTCTGAGCGTTCCACCTCACTGGGCCGCCAGCGGATCAGCCTCCCACTCCCTGAGCAGTACCAGGATCATCTCTATCGCCTGGTCGATCGCTTCCGACACCACCGAACTGGGCGACTCACCCCAATCCAATTCCAGTGGCTCGATGCCGACCAGACAGCGTCTTGCCGGAAGGGTTTCAGAGAGCCGGGCAATGTCCAGCAGATCACCCAGACTCACCTCATGGACACTTGCCCGGTTGCCTTTCAAGTAGTCGTCCATCTCAGCCTCCCGGTATATCCGTACCGTTCCCGGAGGCTGTTTCATACGGGCGGCATCAACCACGATCAACCCGGAAGCCCGTGCGATGGGTTCGGCCAGGGTAAAACTCAGGGTCCCGCCATCGAGATACTCAACCCCCGGAAGTGCCCCGGTTGCGGCCCGCATTCGGTGGATCAGGTGAACCCCCACCCCCTCGTCACTAAGCAGAGTATTACCAATGCCGAGAATTAAAGTACTTTGTGTCATGCTGGTCGCTACCCTTGTGGTTGTTACATTTTTCTCTTGAACCGCCGATGAAGTGACTGAGAGAATGGTCGCCTCTGATGTGAGTGATGGTTATATCATGTGTCTCGGCATCCCCATGCAGATCATGCATATCGACGGATACACCGCCACCTGCGAGGCCAAGGGCGTCACGCGGGTTGTCAATCTGTTCATGCTCCAGCACGAAACCCTTCAAACCGGAGATTTCGTGGTCGTACATCTGGGCTACGCCATTGAAAAGGTTGCCCCGGAGGAAGCCGCATCCGCCTGGGAAATCTATGATGAAATGCTCGCAAAACTGAATTCACCATTCATAAGTTAAGTGTGATTAGCGTAATCCGGAATCGGGCAAGCCGCATCAGCCCCAATGGCGCTGAGGATGGAATCCGTGAATATCGCACCGTCAGGCTTTCCCGATCCCGGCATACGCCGGAATGACAATGGCTATTGATGGCTATTGGCTTTGCTCTGCCCCCCATCGTACGCCCGATGGGCGAACCATTCCTTCCCGACAACCCACCGAATCTGTAATGGGGTACGCCAGTCCCCTCAGCCGGGGCAGATGGCCTGGCTGAAACACAAACCGGAAGTTTTGGGTCTATAGTTGTATTAATAACCCATCAATTTACTTTGTAATCGCAATGCGTAGACTCAGACAGCGAATCATGCAGTGGATCTCGGATTGGCTGACCAAAGAGGGACCGCCGGCCACCTCCCCTCTGTGTGATTTCAGTCGCCTCAGCTATGAACTGCGCCCAGGAGACGTCCTGCTGGTGGAGGGTCGCAGCCGGGTCAGCCAGGTTATCAAAACCATTACTCAGAGTAACTGGACCCACTCGGCCTTGTATATCGGTCGTATCTACGACATTCGGGACCCGAAGCTGCAGCAACGGGTACGGATGAGCTATCACGGCGATTTGTCTGAGCAACTGCTGGTTGAAGCCTTGCTGGGTATTGGCACCGTCGTCACGCCGATCTCCAAGTACCGCCGGGACCATCTGCGTATCTGTCGTCCAAGCGGACTCGAACCCGAAGATGCCCATAAGGTGGTAACACACGCCATCCAGCACCTGGGTCTCGATTATGACATGCGCCATATGCTGGATCTGGCCCGCTTTTTCCTGCCCTGGGCTATCCTGCCCAGACACTGGCGTTCCAGCCTGTTCGAGCACAATGCCGGTCCACCGACCCGGACCGTGTGTTCATCCATGCTGGCATCCGCGTTCAATGAGGTCAATTTTCCCATTCTGCCCTTTATTGACCGGGACGAAGACGGGAGTTTGAGATTCTTCAAACGCAATCCCCGACTGATCACACCCAAGGATTTCGATTACTCTCCCTATTTCGACATCATCAAATACCCCTTCCTCGGTCTGGATGATCTCGCGGTTTACCGGCGGCTGCCATGGGGCGATGAGGACAGGCTCTACAATGATGACGCACGGGCGTTTACCGCGGCGACCCGTGGTGAGATCGCTCCTAGTGTGGTGCAACGTATAAAGTGAACCTATCAGCGTGACGCTAAGGGAAGCTGATCAATAACGGTGCAGGGCCGCTGATCACCCCTTCGCGTCAGGAGTCGTTATGATTGTTCTACCCGGATGACGGATGAGCGAACTATGCTCACATAAAATGCTATTCTTCCCTGGAACCCGATAAGAACAAGGAAACCGCCCCGGGAAGGGCAACGGAGAGATCGATTCGAAGAATAATCAAAACATGAACAAACCCAAGACCGACTATATTGGCCTGTCCGTGGCCGACACCCTTCCCAGGGTTTTTCAGGAACGGGTCAGACGTACCCCCGACAAGACCGCCTATGTCCAATACGATGACGGATCCGATTGCTGGGTTGAAACCAGCTGGCGGGAGATGCATCAACGGGTCGCCCGGTGGCAAACCGCTTTACAGCAGGAACAGCTCAAACCCGGTGACCGTGTCGCGATCCTGGTGAAGAACAGCCGTGAATGGGTGACCTTCGATATCGCGGCCATGGGACTCGGCCTGGTGGTCGTACCCCTGTACACCAATGATCGGGCCGAGAACATCGGCTACATCCTGCAGGATGCCGGCATACGGCTACTGCTGATCGACACTGCCGAACAGTGGCAGAATCTGCAGCAGATCCGCAACCAGCTCGCGGGGTTGAACCGTATTGTAACCATGGAATCCGTCAACCCACGGGGACTCCAGCCCCGTCTGATCCACATCGACGCCTGGCTGCCCGAATCCTATCCCGGGGAGATGCGGATTCAGGAAGTACCGAGTGATAGCCTGGCCACCATCGTCTATACATCGGGAACCACCGGCCGTTCCAAAGGGGTTATGCTCAGTCACCAAAACATTCTCTGGGACATAGAGAGTGGTCTCAAGATCATCGACATCTACACCACCGACCATTTTCTCTCCTTCCTGCCCCTCTCCCATACCCTGGAACGCACGGTCGGCTACTACCTCGCCATGGTCTCCGGCGCGGTCACCAGCTACGCCCGTTCGATCCCGAAACTGGCCGAGGACCTGCAGATCGTCAAACCCACCATCCTGGTTTCGGTACCGCGTATCTTTGAGCGCGTCTACACCAAAATCCAGGAAAAACTCGCCGCCGATTCAGCCGTTGCCCGGGGATTGTTCAATCAGGCGGTGGAAATCGGCTGGGCCCATTTCGAACGCAAGCAGGGCCGGGGACACTGGACCGCCTCCCAGCTCTTATGGCCCCTTCTGGACCGGCTGGTGGGGAGTAAAATCCGCGAAAAACTGGGTGGCCGTCTGCGTATCGCCGTTTCCGGAGGCGCGCCGATCACTACCGAGATCGCCCAGACCTTTATCGGTCTGGGGGTGCCGATCCTGCAGGGCTACGGCCTCACCGAAACCAGCCCGATCATCACCGCCAACACCCATGAAAACAACATACCCTCGAGTGTCGGCATCCCGTTTCCGGGGATCGAGATCAAAATCGGCGACCAGGATGAACTGCTGTGCCGCTCACCCAGTGTCATGATGGGCTACTGGAACAACCGGGAGGCCACCGCTCAGGTCATCGATCAGGAGGGCTGGTTTCACACGGGGGACAAGGTCAAGATCCAGCAGGGCCACGTTTTTATCACCGGGCGGCTCAAGGACATCATTGTGCTCGCCAACGGTGAGAAGGTCCCCCCCGCCGACATGGAAATGTGCATCACCATGGATGGCCTGTTCGAGTATGCCCTGGTGGTTGGTGAAGGCAAACCCTACCTCAGTGCCCTGATCCGCCTCAACGTCGAGCACGAGGACGCGAAATTATTCAATACAGCACACCTGGACGAGACCCAGGAACAGGCGCTTCTGACACGCATCAACGCGCAACTGGACAACTTCCCCGGTTACGCCAAAATCGTCCGCATCAGTCTGGCTTCAGAACCCTGGAGCGTTGAGAATGGCCAAATCACCCCGACCCTGAAGTTACGCCGCAACCGAATCCTCGACCAGTATCAACAAAACCTGATCGAACTCTACCAGGGCCATTGACCGATCTTATGACCGGTGTGGCACACTCTTCACATGGGATGGCGAAAGCAGGATAAGAATCTATTGAGGTACCCCTGGAAAACAGCGCAGAAAGTTATCCCGGGTCTGGGCTACCACATCGTTCAGTGTCATACCCTTGATCTCTGCCACGCACTGCGCCACCTGCCGGACATACATCGGCTGGTTGGGTTTGCCACGAAAAGGCACCGGCGCCAGATAGGGCGAGTCGGTTTCGATCAGCATCCGGTTCATGGGAACCTGTTGGACGACTTCACGCAGCTGTTGCGCGTTTTTGAAGGTAATGATGCCTGAGAAAGAGATGAAAAACCCCAAACCCAGGGCAGCCTGGGCCATGGACACATCCTCGGTAAAGCAGTGCATCACGCCCCCCGCATCCGCGGCGCCCTCCTCCTGCATGATCTGGATGGTATCCTCTCGCGCCTGCCGGGTATGAATGATCAAGGGCATAGCGGCCTGTTTGGCGGCGCGGATATGTTGACGGAAACGATGACGCTGCCAGCCCAGATCGCCGGTTCCGTGAAAATAGTCCAACCCGGTCTCACCGATGGCCACCACCTTGGGGTTACGGGCCAGGGTGACCAGTTCCTCGACACTGGGGCCGTGTCGCTCGCGGTCATTGGGATGGACACCCACGGATGCGGAAATATTGGGATAATCAGCGATCAAGGCCATCATCTCGGGCCAGGACTCCAGATCGATCGAGACGCACAGCATACGCTCGACACCGCGGGCCTGAGTCGTTTCGACAAAAGCACCAAAATCCTCATGATAGTTGCCGAGATCGACGCGATCGAGATGGCAGTGGGAATCCACCAATCCTGTGACAACGTCATTCGGGTCCGAATCCCGGGATTGTGAAATTTGAATCTGCTCTGACATGGGTACTGCCCCCCCGGATCATCTGTCGGGGAGAACCGGGTTCGCGAATAAGGGGTTACATGGTGTGGGTAGGACGATCGGATTTCAGCGCACCGGCCAGATAGGTCTCGATCTTGTTGCGCGCCGCACCACCATCCTGATCACTGAACTGTACACCGATTCCGGCAGCCCGGTTACCTTCGGCGCCGACCGGTGTGATCCAGATAATTTTCCCCGCCACGGGCAGACGTTCGGTCTCATCCATCAGGGTGAGCAACATAAACACCTCATCTCCCAGGCGATACTGCTTGGTGGTCGGAATAAACAATCCGCCGAATTTCACGAACTGCATGTATGCTGCATACAGCGCATTTTTGTCTTTAATCGTAAGTGACAATATGCCTTGTTTGGGTCCGCCAGCCATGAGTTACCTGAATCGTTATCGGGCAGTCTGCGCACAGCTCTGCCATTCAATGAGTAATCGTTCCAATGTGAGTTGCAGGTTGATGTTGCGATCGATCAGGCCGCTGGCCTGGTAAAGCGACTGCAGATAACCCTGCAATGCCCTTGAGTTTAACTTGTCGGCGGTCTTCTGCAAAGCTTGAGCCCGGTCCGGATTGAACAGCTGATACGGTGACTCAACGGTTTTCAGGTATTGCAGATCAATTACCCAACCCAGTAACCACTCCAAGGTCAGAGCCGGGGCCAGACTAACCCATTGAGCGGCCAGCTTCACCGGGTCCTGATGCCCCTCGCCCAGGGAAAGAAATCCACTCAGCATCGTCTCCCTCAGCTTCAATAGCTCCGGGTCGTCCAGACTCAGGGCCTTCAACGGCGCGCCATTGGCCAAGGCCAGCAACAACTCCGGAGAAGCATGGTTGATTCTTCCCTCCAGCCAGGCTAAAGCCTCATCCCGGCCCGGCGGCTGAAACAGCACCCCCTGGCAGCGGCTGCGGATGGTGGGTAGCAAGCGGGCCGGTTGATCGGTGAGCAACAGGATGATCGTTCCCGAAGTCGGCTCTTCCAGGGTTTTGAGGAGGCTGTTGGACGCCGCGTGGTTCATCCGATGAGCCGGTTCGATGGCGATCACCTTGTATTTCCCGGAATGAGCAGTTAACGCGGCACCCTCTGTAAATTCCCGGATGGTCTCGATCTTGATTTCGCCGCTTTTGCTCGCTTCGTCCGGCCGAATCCATTGAAAATCCGGATGATTCGCACCCATGCTCAATTGACACGGACGACAGTGACCGCAGGCCAGTCCCAAGTCATCGGGATCGTCACACAGGCAGGACTGGGCAAAGGCCCGGGCAAAATGCCCTTTACCCAGCCCCGCGGCACCGCTCAGCAGCAAGGCGTGAGGCAACCGCTGCTGTGTGAATGCCTGCCACAGCTGCCGCCAGGGCCCCTGTTGCCAGGGTAACGGATGGTAAGTTCCCTCACCCATCGGCTTCTCCCAGAAACCGGCTCAACACGGCGTCGATCTGGTGCTGAACCTCGACCAGGGGTACACCGGCGTCGATGATCTTGACGCGATCCGGATCCCCCTGCGCGATCTCCAGATAACCCTGTCGCACCTTCTCGAAAAAGCTTTGCGCCTCCCGCTCGAACCGGTCGGGTGCGGAGCGTTTTCCCGCCCTTTCCAATCCCACCTCCACCGGCAGGTCCAGCAACAGGGTCAGGTCGGGACGCAGTGCACCCTGAACGAAGGTCTCCAGGGCCGCGATCCTTTCCCGGGGCAGGCCGCGACCGGCCCCCTGATAGGCATAGCTGGCATCAGTGAAACGATCACACAGTACCCACTGCCCCTGATCGAGGGCCGGTAATATCTTGGCCTGCAGATGTTCCGCCCGTGCCGCGAACATCAACAGCAGTTCGCAATCGCTGCTCATTCCGGTGTGCTGATGCCCCAGTAACAGCTCACGTATCGACTCGCCCAGCTCCGTGCCCCCCGGTTCCCGTGTGAACACCACGGATTTACCCGCCTTTTCCAGGATATCGCGGATGTAGGACAGGTTACTGCTCTTGCCGGCTCCTTCACCGCCTTCGACGGTGATAAATCGCCCTCTTTGGAATGGACCCTGCTTTGCTTGACGGGATGGCATAATTAATCGCTAGTGTTTCAGCTGGTATTTCCTGACCGCGCGGTTGTGCGCTTCCAGAGTATCGGAAAAGATATGACCGCCATTGCCGGTCGCCACGAAATACAGTGCCTTACCCGGATCAGGATGCATCACTGCTTCAATTGCCGCACCGCTCGGCATGGCAATCGGCGTTGGTGGCAGCCCTTTTCTCACATAGGTGTTGTAAGGGGTATCCTGTCGCAGGTCCCGTTTGCGGATATTGCCTTTGTAGGCATCCCCCATACCATAGATGACTGTCGGATCGGTTTGCAGCAGCATACCCTTTTGCAGACGGCGTACGAAAACACCCGCGATCTTCCCCCGCTCTTTCGGCAAACCGGTCTCCCGTTCCACGATCGATGCAAGGGTCAACGCCTGGTAGGGTGTTTCCAGTGGCAACCCCTTCTCCCTGCCGGCCCAGGCACGTTGCAGGACCGCCTGCATCCGCTGATAGGCACGCAGCAGAAACTCCTTGTCGGTGGTGCCTTTGGGAAAATGGTAGGTATCCGGATAGAACAGTCCTTCCGGATTGCTCTCCTGCAATCCGAGCTGTTGCATGATCGATGCGGGCTCTGCGTCATTCAGGGTATGCTGTAGCTGCGGATTAGTTTTGACCAACTGCATCATCTGCTTGAAGGTCCAGCCTTCGATCAGGGTCAGCGCATGCTGCACCACCCGGCTCGAAGTGAAGATCTCCAACAGCTCGGGAGGCGTTATTCCCCCGGGTAGGTGATACTCTCCGGCCATGAGACGACCGGTCTGACCGCTCCAGCGTACCAGGATTTCAAACAGAATGGGTTTCTGAAGAATACCCATCGCCTTGAGATCCCTGGAAAGCCCACGCACGCTGGTGCCGGGAACGACTACATAGTCAATCCCCTCGTCCGGCAACATCAGCGGACTGTTGATGAAATCGTCGTACTCCATCCAACCCCAGGCGAGCAGGAGACTGATGACAAAGACCGAAATCCCGATGAGTCGATTCATGGTGTTGAATTCTACTGAAAAAGCCCTTCTGTGATGAGCCCGTGTGCCAACGGTATGCCGGACAGACGATCCAGATTGTAGGCAATCCCCGCCACTCGGGACACCGGGCAGATACCCCAGATGGCATTGGTGAGAAACATGCCCTCGGCCTGTTCAAGATCCTCCGGCCGCAACGACATCTCGGTGACACTCAGACCCATTCCTGCCGCCGATGCCATGACCTGCTCCCTCATCACCCCAGCCACGCCGCACTGACTCAGATCGGGGGTCAGCAGAGTCTTGCCCCTGAGGAGAAACAGGTTGGATTGAGTCCCTGAGACCAGGTAGCCGTGATCGTCACACATCAGGCCTTCAGCAACCTCGGGATCGTTCCACTCACTCCGCGCCAATACCTGCTCCAGCCGGTTCAGGTGTTTGATGCCCGCCAGACGGGGCTGACGCGCCAGACGGGTCTCGCATAGGCGAACCCGAATACCTTCCCGATACAAGGATTGCGGATAGTCCGGCCATGGGTGCTGGCTGAGAATTCGGCGGGGATGAGGATCTGATGGTGGCCGGTAACCGCGCCCACCGCTTCCCCGGGTAAGGATGATCTTCAAAACCCCCTGCTCGATACCGGCACAGAGTTCCTGGGCCTCCCGCTCAAACAAAGAGCTGTCGAGCGGAGGATAACCCAGCCGCTCCCCGCCCCGCTGAAGACGTGCCATGTGACGTGGCCACAGGGGCATCCGGCCCTTGAGAATCGCGATGGTTTCGAACAGACCATCGCCGTATTGAAGGCCGCGATCCGAAACCGAAATCTGGTTAGAGGGCAGTCCGTCGATCAACAAAACGTGAAGTTCAGTCGATACGACGGAAAGCCAGGGTACCGTTGGTGCCGCCGAATCCGAAAGAGTTGGAGATAACCAGATCCAGTTTCTTTTCACGGGCCGTGTTCGGCACATAGTCCAGATCGCAATCCGGATCCTGGTTTTCGAGATTGATCGTGGGGGGTATCACCTGATGATGCAGCGCGAGGATGGTGAATACCGCTTCAGCCCCTCCCGCAGCGCCCAGCATGTGTCCCGTCATGGATTTCGTGGAACTGACACAAAGCTTGTACGCATGATCGCCAAATGCCCGTTTGACCGCCCGAGTCTCCGCTACGTCGCCGGCGGGTGTCGAGGTGCCATGGGCGTTGATATAGTCGACCTGATCCAGGTTAAGCCCCGCATCCTTGAGTGCCAACGCCATGCACGCAGCCGCGCCGGAGCCATCCGTGGAAGGGGCCGTCATGTGATAGGCATCCGAATTCATACCCATTCCGACCAGTTCGGCATAGATCCTGGCGCCACGCTTTTTGGCCTGCTCATACTCTTCCAGCACCACCACACCGGCACCGTCACTGAGCACGAACCCATCACGATCCCGGTCCCAGGGGCGGCTCGCGCCCTGGGGATCATCGTTACGACGCGACAAGGCCCTAGCGGCGGCGAAGCCGCCCAAGCCAACCGGAGAGGTGGCCATCTCGGCGCCCCCCGCGATCATCGCATCGGTCCGTCCGTAGCGGATCATCATCGCCGCTTCGGCAATGCTATGGGCGCCACTGCTGCAGGCCGAGACGATGGAATAGTTCGGCCCTTTCAGACCGCACATGATCGAGAGATTCCCCGAGACCATGTTGATGATGCTGGAGGGCACGAAGAAGGGCGATATCTTGCGCGGCCCACCATCGAGATAGGCCTGGTAGCTGTTCTCGATGCCCGTGATACCGCCGATTCCCGAGCCGATCAGCACACCGATCCGTTCCGCGTTGGCCTCCGTGACCTCAAGCCCGGAATCCTTGATTGCCTGCAGACCAGCGACCACGCCGTAATGGATAAACTTATCCATCTTTTTGGCTTCTTTCTTCGGGATATAGTCCGTGACCTCAAAATCGTAGATCGGTCCACCGAACTGGGTCGGAAAGGCTGTGACATCAAAGTGGGTAATCGGCTGGATGCCACTCTTTCCGGCGAGAATGTTGTCCCATGCGGTCGCAACATCCAAACCCACTGGCGCCACCATACCGAGTCCAGTAACGACAACCCTTCTTGGAGCCATGTACGACTACCCCCGAATATCAATGCTCGTGCTGAAAAATACAAAAGGCCGCGCTCCCGATCACGCGGAGCAACACGGCCTGCAGGAAAAACTCAAACCAGACGATCAACTGTGTGCGTTGATATAATCGACCGCCAGTTGAACCGTAGTAATCTTTTCGGCCTCTTCATCGGGGATTTCGGTTTCGAACTCCTCCTCAAGGGCCATCACCAGCTCTACAGTGTCGAGAGAGTCAGCGCCAAGATCATCGACGAAAGAGGCCTCAAGGGTCACTTCCTCGTCTTTAACGCCCAGTTGTTCTACGACAATTTTACGAACTCGTTCTACGACATCGCTCATTTTATTAATTTCCTCTGGATTATCCGACGACCTCGAATAGGGCCGATGCGGTATTGTAGTAACAAAAAAGTCTTGAGAAAAGCGTAATCCGTAGATACGCGCAACCCTGCCTTATCAGTTAGTTCTCTTTTGAAATCATTGTTTTATAACGGGTAATTAATTCAATCTATGGCTTTTACAGCACATGATACCGAATCAACCCATATACATTCCGCCGTTCACATGCAGTGTCTCACCGGTAATGTATCGACCCGATTCCGAGGCCAAAAACAACACCGCCCGAGCGATATCCTCCGGCTGTCCCATCTTTTGAAGCGGGATATTCTCTTCGAGACTTTTGCGTTGCGCCTCGGGTAACTGATGGGTCATGTCGGTCTCGATGAACCCCGGCGCCACTGCATTCACCGTAATGCCCCGTGAGCCGACCTCACGGGCCAGGGAACGGGTAAAACCCTCGATGCCCGCCTTCGAGGCGGCATAATTAGTCTGCCCCGGATTCCCCATGGAACCCACCACGGAGGAGATGCTGATAATGCGTCCCTTACGCGCCTTCATCATACCACGCAGCACACTTTTACTGAGGCGATACACGGAACTCAGATTGGTGTGGATGACCCGTTCCCACTCCTCGTCCTTCATGCGCATCAAAAGATTGTCCTGGGTGATTCCCGCATTGTTGACCAGAATCGTCGGTGCGCCATGGGCCTCTGAAATCTGCCCGATACAGGCATCCACAGATGCCGGATCCGAGACATCCAGAACCATCCCTGTACCCTGGCGTTCCGCCGCTTGAAAACGCTCGGTGATCGCAGATGCACCGGATTCCGAAGTCGCTGTTCCAATCACGATCGCGCCGGCATCGGCCAGGGTATCCGCAATGGCGGCCCCGATACCACGACTGGCGCCGGTAATCAGGGCGATTTCGTTTTCCAGTTTCATTTCAATGCCTCCTGCGCCTGGGTCAGGCTCTTTGTGTCATAAACCGCAATTCCACTCAGGCCACGATCAATGCGTTTCGTCAGTCCCGCCAGCACCTTGCCCGGCCCGGCCTCCAAGAGTGTGGTAGAACCTGCAGCCGCCATTTTTCGTACTGTTTCCACCCAACGGACCGGACTGTACAGTTGGGCCGAGAGCAAAGTTCGGATAGTATCCACATCCTCTGTATCAGACACATTGACATTGTGTATCACTGGGATCCTGGGCCGTTGGATCTCGATGTCAGTCAATCGCGCAGACAAGCGATCCGCCGCCGGCTTCATCAAGGCGCAATGGGAGGGTACGCTCACCGGCAAAGGCAACGCCCGTTTGGCGCCCGCCGCCTTGGCCAGTTCACAGGCACGTTCCACCGCCGCCTTATCACCCGCGATCACCACCTGACCGGGGGAGTTGAAATTGACAGCCTCGACCACCTCACTGGCAGCCGCCGATTGACAGACATCCCGGACCGCATCGTCTTCCAATCCAAGGATCGCAGCCATGCTGCCACTGCCCTCCGGCACGGCGCTCTGCATGAATTTACCCCGTTCCGCGACCAGTTTTACGGCGGCCTCGAATTCAAGGGACCCGGCACAGACCAGGGCCGTGTATTCACCCAGACTATGGCCCGCCAGCCAGGCGGGAGAAGGTCCCTGTTGCTGTTGCCAGACACGCCACACAGCCACACCGGCGGTGAGCATCGCAGGCTGGGTGTTTTCGGTTTTGTTCAACTGCTCGGCAGGACCCTCCTGCACCATTGACCAAAGGTCAAAACCCAGAGCGTCGGATGCGGCTTCATAGGTTTGCTTCACCACGGGATAGGAGGTTGCCAGATCGCTCGACATGCCGATCGACTGGGAACCCTGCCCTGGGAATACCATACTGTAGATGCTGTCACTCATACTCAATTATCTAGTTATTAGAATTTTGCCAACACGGAACCCCAGGTAAAACCTCCGCCAAAGGCTTCCATGAGTATGGTTTCACCCCGTTTGATACGCCCGTCCCGAACCGCCACATCCAGCGCCAGGGGTACGGATGCCGCTGAGGTATTGCCGTGATCATGGACGGTGACCACCACCCGTTCCATCGGCGTGTGTAACTTCTTCGCGGTCGCTTTGATGATCCGGATGTTCGCCTGATGGGGAATCAGCCAATCCACATCCGATTTTTTCATGTTATTGGCGGCCAGGGTCTCGTCCACGATACGCCCCAGAGTGGTGACCGCCATCTTGAAAACCTCGTTGCCGCGCATCTCCACGTAGGCCTTGCCTTCCTGGAGAAGATCATAGCCCCGGGAGATACCTGTCGGCACCCGCAACAGGCTTTCGTAGGCCCCGTCCGCATGCAGATGCGTGGATATGACACCCGGCTCCTCGCTGGCCTCGAGTACAACGGCCCCGGCACCGTCACCAAACAGCACACAGGTATTACGGTCACTCCAGTCCAGAATACGCGAGAAGGTCTCCGCACCCACCACCAGGGCCTTGCGGGCCGATCCGGTACGGATGAATTTATCCGCCACACCCAGCGCATAGATAAAACCGGTACAGACCGCCTGCACATCAAAGGCGGCAGGACCTTGAATACCCAGACGAGCCTGCAGAAGACAGGCGGTGCTTGGAAACACCTGATCAGCCGTGGTGGTGGCCACGACGATGAGATCGATCTCCTGGGGATCCAAACCGGCCATCTCTATGGCCTTGCGGGCCGCCTTCTCCGCCAGGTCGCAGGTGTATTCACCCTCCGCCGCCACATGACGTTTGCGAATACCGGTTCGTTCCACGATCCACTGATCCGTGGTATCGACCATCTTTTCCAGATCAGAATTAGTGAGTATCTTCTCTGGCAGATACCCTCCTGTACCGGTAATTCGTGAATAGATCACGCAGTCTCCCTTTTGTCCAGATGGGCCTTGACCTGCTCTTCTATTCGACGCGGCACGTCACTTGCGATCTCTTTACGGGCGATGCTGATGGCATTTGCGAAGGCCAGCTTGTCAGCACCACCGTGGCTCTTGATCACGATACCCCGCAAGCCGATCAGGCTGGCGCCGTTATAGCGTCTGTGGTCGATGCGTTTTCCCAGCGCTCGCAACACCGGCAAGGCAACCAGACCGGCAAGCTGAGTCAGAATATTCCTCTTGAACTCAAGCTTCATGAAATGCTGGATCATCTTGCCAACCCCCTCACTGCTCTTGAGTGCGATGTTGCCGACAAAACCGTCGGATACGATCACATCCGTGCCACCCTGAAAGATGTTGTCGCCTTCCACATAGCCGACGTAGTTGAGCGAGCTGTTGAGCAGCAATTCATGAGCCTCTTTCACCTGCTCATTGCCTTTGATCTCCTCCTGCCCGATATTCAACAGACCAAGGGTGGGTCGTTCGATATCGGTGACCGCCGAAACCGTTTCGCTGCCCATCACCGCGAACTGGAAAAGATGCCCGGCACTGCAATCCACATTGGCACCCAGATCAAGCATGAAGGTCTGACCCGTGATCGAAGGCAACGCCGTAATAATCGCAGGCCGGTCCACATTCGGCAGCATCTTCAGTACAAACCGGGAAATAGCCATCAGGGCCCCGGTATTTCCGGCGCTCACACAGGCGTCCGCCTCGCCGGATTTGACCAGATTGATGGCCACCCGCATGGAGGAGTCTTTCTTGTTGCGCAGCGCCTTGGAGGGCACTTCATCCATGGCAACCATTTCGGATGCATGATGTACGCGCAAGCGATCCCCAAAGGGATGATCGCCCAGTTTTTCACGTATCACCTCTTCGCGACCGACCAGGATCAATGTGGTCTGCTTATCCTTCTTCAGATATTCAAGTGCGGCGGGCACCACGATATCGGCTCCGATATCCCCACCCATGGCATCCAGAGAGATCGTGACAGGTTTACTCATGCGAAATTGGCTTCACCCAAAACTAAAGAACCCGCAACAGGACACGCCCAGTACGGGTTCCGAAAATGGTCATTCAACCAACAGAGCGCGTTTACTCGCCCTTGGTGTTGATGACTTTACGGCCTTTGTAGAATCCGTCCGCGGAAACGTGATGACGCAGATGAGTCTCACCCGAAGTCGAGTCGATCGACAGGGTTTGCGCGGTCAAGGCATCATGGGATCTGCGCATGCCGCGCTTGGACGGGGTCTTTCTGTTTTGTTGGACAGCCATGGCTGGTCTCCTGAAAATTTCTGTGTTTACTGTTCATCCCGTTTCAGTCCAGCCAGAACTGAAAACGGATTGTCTTTTTCCTGCACCTCGGGCTCGGCAACCTGCGGCGCAAAATCCTCGGAATTGTTCTCAGCCGGTAGCTGACACGCTTCCTTATCGTGTAACGACACTTGAGGCAAGGCGAGTAACAACTCATCCTCGATCAATTCCTTGAGATCAACCGCCCCCTCTTCCACCAGACAGGGATCAAGCGACTCGGGCAAGCGTTCCGCCTCATCCAGTCCTTGCACGAAAACCACGCTGAGGTGGGATTCCACAGGGAGTACCATCTCACCGAGACAACGCTGGCATTCGAGCGACAATTGCGCCTTTACGGTTCCATCGAGCCGGGCTCGCCGCTGCTCATCACGACTGAAACGCAACACAAAGTCGACATCACCATCGGATTCGAGCAGACAATCCCGCAGACGGGCGAATTTCTCCAGAGGCAGATTTCCGCTGACCTCGCGGCCGAGATCAGCGAAACGCCAAGGATCTAATCGATCGGGAAAGCGCTTCGACATAAGCGCGCAATCATATTATGAGAGGGCACGCCATGTCAAAATGGCGTACCGGGTATCCACCTGCCCCATTCCGCCTCCAGCGGGAGCTATTGCCCCCCCACCAGAGCCAACAGCACACCCGCCGCGACGGCGGAACCGATCACCCCGGCCACATTGGGCCCCATGGCGTGCATCAGCAGAAAATTGTGGTGATTGGTTTCCAGTCCAACCTTGTTGACCACTCGCGCGGCCATGGGGACCGCGGAGACACCCGCCGCCCCGATCAAGGGGTTAACCTTACCGCCGGTAACACGATGCATGATCTTACCCATGATGACGCCCGCGGCGGTCCCGACACAGAAGGCAAAGGCCCCCAGGGCCAGGATGCCGAGGGTATCCAGGGTGAGAAATTTCTCTGCGGAAAGCTTGGACCCCACCGCAAGACCGAGAAATATGGTGACGATGTTGATGATCTCATTCTGCGCGGCATGGCTGAGTCTTTCCACCACCCCGCTTTCCCGTAGCAGATTGCCAAAGGTCAACATGCCGATCAGGGGCGCCGCGGAGGGCAGAAAAATGACACACAACAGCAATACAGAAAACGGGAAAAGAATCTTCTCCAGTTTCGAAACGTGCCTCAACTGCTGCATCTCCACCCGGCGCTCCGCATCCGTGGTGAGCCAGCGCATAATCGGCGGCTGGATGATCGGCACCAACGCCATATAGGAGTATGCGGCCACCGCAATCGCACCCAGCAGGTCGGGCGCCAGCTTCGAGGCGAGAAAGATCGCGGTAGGTCCGTCCGCCCCCCCGATGATCGCAATCGCTGAAGCATCCGCCAGGGTAAAATCAAATCCCGGAATGAAGTTCAACGCCAGGGCACCGATCAGGGTGACAAAGATCCCGAATTGAGCAGCCGCACCCAGCAGAAGTGTCCAGGGCATGGCGATCAAGGCGCCGAAATCGGTCAGCGCCCCCACGCCCATGAAGATCAACAGAGGGAAAACACCGGTCTCTATGCCCACATGGTAGATATGTCCCAGCAACCCTTCACTGCCACCGATCCCGGCCAGGGGGATATTGCTGAGAATTGCACCGAAACCGATGGGCAACAGCAACAGGGGCTCGAACTTCTTGACAATCGCAAGATAGATCAACAAAGCGCCGACACCCATCATGAGCGCCTGGCCCCACTCGAAATTGGCCAGCCCGGTGGACTGCCATAGCGGTTCAAATCCCAGTTCTAACATGTCAGGAGAGACTCACCAGCGGGGTTCCAACCTGGACAGCCTCGCCTTCTTTGACCAATATCTGCGCAACCGTTCCGGAGGCTGTCGCCCGTACCTCTGTTTCCATCTTCATGGCCTCGAGAATCATGATCACATCACCCGAAGCCACCTGCTGTCCGACGGACACCTTGATGGTATGGATATTACCCGATAAAGGCGCAGTAACGTCCGTTACGCCCGCTGACGGGACGGGAGCCGGCGCCGTGCCCTGGGCCACGGGCGTTGTTTCGGAGACAGAGGTGACCGCACCCGCGGGGGATACCTTGACGTTGTAGGTCACCCCATTGACCTCGACCTGATAGGCTTCGGGTCCTTGAGCCCGGGATGGCGTAACGGCGGCAGGCGCCGGTGCGGCAGGCTCACTTCCGGGAGCCGGTTCGAAGGCATCCGGATTGCCGCGGTTTTTGAGAAATTTCAGGCCTACCTGGGGAAACAGGGCATAGATCAAGACATCATCGACCTCATCTTTTGCCACCTTGAGCCCCTGTTCGGTTACCAGCCCTCGGAACTCCGCGGTCAACTTGTCCATCTCGGCATCCAACAGATCGGCCGGGCGACAGCTAATAGGCGCTTCCCCCGGCTTGAGGACACGCGCCTGAAGTTCGGCGTTGACAGGCGCCGGAGTGGCACCGTATTCACCTTTCAATACCCCTTCGGTCTCTTTAGCGATCGTCTTGTAACGCTCCCCCATGAGCACGTTGATCACCGCCTGGGTACCCACAATCTGCGAGGTAGGGGTGACCAGCGGAATAAACCCCAGATCCTCACGCACCCGTGGGATCTCTTCCAAAACGTCGTCCAGCCGATCACTGGCGCCCTGCTCCCGCAACTGGTTCTCCATGTTGGTCAACATGCCCCCAGGCACCTGGGCCACCAGGATACGGGAATCCACACCTCGTAACGCCCCCTCGAACTTCGCATATTTCTTGCGAACTTCCCGAAAATAGGCGGCGATCTCCTCAAGAAGGTTCAGATCGAGACCGGTTTCGCGATCGGTTCCCTGCAGGATGGCAACCACCGATTCGGTCGCCGAGTGGCCGTAGGTCATGCTCATGGATGAGATGGACGTATCCACCATATCGATACCGGCTTCGGCCGCCTTGATGTTAGTCGCAGTACTCATACCGGTGGTGGCATGGCTCTGCATGGCAATAGGAATGGAAAGGTTTTCTTTGAGACGGGTGACCAGTTCAAAGCAGACATAGGGATTCAACAAACCGGCCATATCTTTGATACAGATCGAATGACAGCCCATCTCCTCAAGACGCTTGCCCATGTCGATCCAGTATTCAAGGTTGTGCACGGGGCTCACGGTATAGGACATGGTGCCCTGGGCATGCTTCTCGACTTTCAGTGTGGCCTTGACGGCGGTTTCCAGGTTTCGCAGGTCGTTCATGGCATCGAAGATGCGGAACACATCCACGCCGTTGACCGCCGCACGTTCGACGAAACGCTCCACAACATCGTCGGCATAGTGCCGATAGCCCAGGATATTCTGCCCCCGGAAAAGCATCTGCATGGGTGTGTTCGGCATCGCCGCCTTGAGGGTACGGATACGCTCCCAGGGGTCCTCTCCCAGAAAACGGATGCAGGCATCAAAGGTGGCGCCCCCCCAGGTCTCCAGCGACCAGAACCCGACCTTGTCCAGTTTTTCCGCAATAGGAAGCATATCTTCGATACGCATACGGGTTGCAAACAAGGATTGATGTGCATCCCGCAGCACAACATCCGTGATTCCAAGTGGTTTCTTTTCGCTCATAAGCTAACCGCCGTTTATTGATGAAACAGCCTGGGAACAGGTGTTAAGTAATTGAATTCGAACTCAATGATGGATTGAGCGGTATTGTTTGACAGCCGCCGAAATGACCGCGACCAGGTCGCCGCGCATCCCAGCCTGACTCTGACCCGCGAGGGATGTGTGCGAGGCTAATGACTCCGCTGTCCCCTGTCGCTCGCTAACCATGAGCGCCAGTCCCGACATACCCTTCATGGCCAGAACCAGCACGAACAGAAAGACAAACACGATCCCCATTCCGATCAACATCAGATTAATACCGGACAACAATAAGTCTTCGATTGGCATCGGTTTTCACATCCCCTTTTAGTGAATTCGTCTTTCTACGTCGGCCATGCCGGTCATGTCAAGTATTATCAACATTAGAAATATTGCTTAATGCATTGATTTACATAGAAAAACAACGTTTTCATTTATAATATTGATACTCATTATTGGAAAACAGCTATCTCAAATTGGAAATTCTCGGGCAGTAAAACGATGTAACTCACCGGCCATCTCATGGACAATCCGGATCGATCGCCACCTCCTACCTGGAGACATGCCCGATTACATCCTTTCTCACTGCCACTTTCCTTCCACGGCTTGAAGGCATGAGCGAATCCGATTAATGTTCCGCCTCAGTCCCATCGTGTAGCGATTAACCCGGCGACTAAATATGCCAAGATCAATCCCGACCTCCCATCCGGCCCTAGTGTTGGCTTCAAGCTCCCCCTTTCGCCGGGAATTATTGAGCCGTTTGGGTATCGAGTTCAGCACCGCTTCCCCATCGGTTGACGAAACACAGGCTCACCAGGAAAGTCCCGCCAATCTGGTTGTGAGACTAGCCGAGGAAAAGGCCAAAGCGGTGGCCAAATCCCATCCGGATGCCCTGATTATCGGCTCAGACCAGGTCGCTACTCTCGAAGATCGGATTCTCGGTAAACCCGGGAATCACGAACGGGCGGTGGAACAACTGACTTTTGCTTCCGGGCGGCATGTTACCTTCTATACCGGACTGTGTCTTTATAACAGCCGCACGGGCGAAACCCAATCCAGCTGCGAACGCTTCCACGTCCATTTCAGAGAACTTCAAGCTTACGAAATCGAGAATTATCTAAAGAAAGAACAACCCTATCAATGCGCGGGGTCATTCAAATCTGAGGGGCTGGGGATTTGTCTGTTCAAGCGATTGGAAGGCGAGGATCCCAACACGCTCATCGGCTTGCCGCTGATACGCCTGATCGAAATGCTGCGCAACGAGGGCCTGGATATTCTGGCGGAATAGCTCGGCGTCGCAAGTGGCATCTCCGCTCCGTCTTCAGAACAGGGCGTCCTCCACCTTGCGGGTATCCTCGTCGAGTCCGGTGGAACCCCCACCCTGCTCAAGTCTCGCAAAGGCCTTGACCGCTGTCCGGTCCACTGACGCCAGGATATGATCGGTTCCCTCATGCGCCAATATGTTCGCTACCTGAACGATATCCACATAATCCACTGGAGCATCTCCGAGATCCCGGGCGAGATCCTCATGCTGCGAGGCAACATCGACCACATTGGGATCGAATTTCCAGAGTTTGAGGATGCTGCCACCGAGTTGCGGATGCAACTTGTGCAGAACCCGATCCAGAAATTCCGGCTTATCAATCAACTCCGCAAAGTCACATGCCTTGATCAATAGAGGGATATGGCCGATATCATGGACCAATCCCGCTACTAGAGCCACGTCCGGATCCATACCCGGCTGTTGCTTGGCCAGCATGGCGGCATGGGCCCCCACTTTCACTGAGTGACTCCACAGCTGATCCATACGTCGCTCAATTACTTTGACCGAGGTACGAAATACCTCTTTCATGGATACCGCATAGACCGCATTCTTGACCCGTTGAAACCCGATTCGAGTGATCGCAGGCTTAATTGAGGCGATCGTATTCATACCCCGGTAAAGCGGACTGTTCGCATAGCGGATCAATCGAGCCGTCAAAGCGGCATCCCGGGAAATAACCTTCTCCAGATCGGAAGCCGAGCTGTCGACATCGTTGATCACGATCAAAGCTTCCAACGCCAGTGCCGGGAGTGTCGGCAGATAGATCTTGTTGGCCTTAAGGTCTTCTTTTACCGATTCGATAAACGCTTTGGTTGTGGAGGCCTCAAACTGCTTCTGTTCGTGATCCTGTTCCTTCTGGTCGTCCGCGGGTTTCCCGTCCGAAAGAATGAAGACTGATTTTGTCATCGATACTTAGCCTGCCTCTTCGCCAGGAATATGTTCGCCACTGATTCCGTCAATCGATGATCTTCCGCTGATACGGGTAGCCAGGTATCTCTGGAGATCCGTCCCGTCCCGGTCCCAACAGCGGATTCAGCAACCACCTTGCCGGATATGGAGATCAGGTAACTTAGCGGCAGATCATCTGTTTTTTTCATCTTGAATGTCATCCACCAGATTAGTTGAGTCTCGATGGTGCGTAAAGGATCACAAAATGGATGGAATCCAGGAATCTTGCAGCGCAAGGTATTCTGTGCGGTTCAGCCCGGAAGCCTGTATTTCAATCCGCTACAAAAGTGATGGGTCTCTCAGTTTTATATTTGCAAACACAAATCGATATTAATTACAGTTTATCCAATATATCATATAGTTATGTTACTTTCATAAAGTAATTTAAGATCGTGAAGTCATTAAAGATTTCCCGACTCTCGTCGAATCTACAGATAGATCACATCTCGGTACCCTAGAAGAACACTGGATTTTTCAGCGGCATGGCAGAACAGGCACTCCATCCCTATACGCAACATCCCGGTGATAAGCCGCTGGTCCTCATTGCGGACGATTCCCGCGTGGTGCGGGTTTCCTTGCGAAACATCCTCAAGGACTACTGCGACCTGATCGAGGTGGAAGATGGACAGCAGGCCTGGGATGAACTGTCACGCAATCCCGCCATCGAATTGGTATTCAGCGATCTCGGTATGCCCCATCTGGATGGCCGCGCTTTGCTGACCAAGATGCGACAATCCAAAACCGAGCACCTTGAACACCTCCCCTTTGTGGTTGTGACCGGGAACGAGGCAACACCAGAGATCACCCGGGAGATGCGCCAACTCGGGGCAAGCGGTATGGTGAGCAAGCCCTTCGACGCGAAGTTGATCACCTCCTACCTGAACCCGTCACCTGCTCCACCCCAGGAAGAAGGCACTTCCGACTGGCAGGATTCGTCTCCACAGACGGATTTTCTCGATCACATTCCCGATCGTTCAAAATTCATGGAGATCGCCAGTCGTGAACTCTCGTTCGCCATTCGCAACAAGAACGAACTGACCCTGGCACTGCTGAGAATCGATCAGTTCGACTCAATTCTCGATCACTACAGTGATAGTGCGATTGAACACATTCTCCTGGCAATCCATGACATCCTGGAACAGCACATTCATCCGGATGACACCCTGGCCTATCTGGGTAACGGACGATTCGCAATTCTTCGCCCGGCGTCGAATGCGATTGGTACGCGTTACCTGGGTCGACGAATTCTGGAAGACATCACAGCCAAACATTTCTACCTCGGGGAATCGGACCGTATTGTGAGCGCCAGCATCGGCATCTCGGCGCCAGACATCAAACCCGGGTTCCGCCTGACCGATCTTATGCATTTGGCCGAGGGACGCCTGAAGGCAGCCCTGGACAGTGGTGGTGGCAAGGTGGTCGACAAGGGTAACGAGAACCTGACTCCAGTGAGTGTCTCGTCGGACCTTATGGATATCTCTACGATATCGCCAACAGAACTTACACGGCAATCCAGCCATTTATCCACCGAGGTCCAACGTCTGGCCGTCGAGCAGGTTGCGGAGATCAAGGCGAAATACAGCCCAACCCCGGAGTCATCAGAGACACAACTGCAGCAATACCAGCAGACAATCGAATCCCTGACCGCAGAGAACAGACAACTTCTTGAGGATATTGAGCATTGGAAGTCGCTCTCAGCGGAAACCGACAACCTTCGCCGCCAGTTGTTTGAAATCGAGAGCGAACGTCAGCAGGTCAAATTGAAATTCAATGAGCTTCAAGACAACTACCAGGTACTCGATCAGCAATGCGCCTCCCTGACACGGGAAAACCGGAGGCTCATTGAAGAGGAGGATCAACGAACCTTCGCACTCAGACAGGAGCATGGTTTTACTGAAGATGAAAACCGGCGCCTGGAAAACCAGACGAAAGATCTGCGCAACCGCGCTGAAAAGGCGGAACTTGAAAGCCTGAAGTTAAACCAGCTGGTCAGCAGTCTGCGGGAAAACGGGCAGCTATTACGAATGCAGCTTGATCAGGCGCAACAGGAAATCGGCGAACTCAAAGTTGCTCGGAAGTCCCGGCCCACTCCCCCTCCAGAGGAGGCCAAACCCGCCCAAGAGGATACACAGCCCTCGGAACCCTGGTCCTCTGACTCGACGCTGCTGAATGAAATCTATGAGTCAGAGTTGAACTTGACCGCCACTCCCAATGCGTCCGCGATGAGCAGTGGCAGCAAAACGCGTCTGCAGCAGACACTCGCCCCCCCTGCGGCGGAGACAAAACAAACCGAGACCCCCCCGAAAACTCGTGCGACGCCCGTTAAACCGCCTGTTTCACAGAATGCCGATTCAGATCAGAACGTGAAACCCCTGCCCTTCCGGGTCGAGAAAGAGTCAATACTATTTAAAAATGGCAGCAACCCATCGGCTTTTACCATTGCCAGCCTGATCCTGGTTTTGCTGTTGCTGGGCGGCGCCGTAGCGATGTTCCTCTACCTGAAGGATTCCCCGTTACCATCAGCCGGGAATGGATCGTCCGAAACACAATCCGCGGCCGGGTTACCCATGCCTGCCACTCGAATCGAACCCACAGATCGAACACAATCCCATATTCAACCGATCGACCTGCAAAACACCGCAATCCAATCCCAACCGGTACCGCCCAACCGTTCAATCACCGAACCGGCAGTTGCTTCAGCTCCTGAGGAAACTCACCCTGTTTCCAACGAATCCCGCATGGAAAAAGAGCTGACATTGCGGCAGATGGCTGAAGAGGAATTTCAGCGGAAAGTGAATCAATCCCAATCGGTCTCCACCGACACTGCCACGAACAACAGCCCATCATGGAGCCCTGTTGGGAATACTCCGGAATTCACCGACTCCGCAACTAAAACGCTACACACCGATTAGCAGATCTCGCCTGATCCACAACCGGCTGCCGAAATCACTCGGCCCGCAGCAGCGCCTCATCTCGCAGTGTGAGGGATGATCACTCTCCGCTGAGCCTCTGCTGGAGTATGCTGGCGTGCAAGGGCCAGCCTGATTCGTCGATCACAAACACGGTCCATTTGCCGACCTCCCCGGGATTCAGGCTCTTCACCGAATAGGCGCGCCAGCGGGGACCTCTTACGGCTATTTCAACTTCACTGATGACCTCGCCTTCAAATTCCCAACGGTGAGTCACGGTGCGTCCCTGGAGATTTCTCAGGTCCGTGAAGAACATCACCTGTGTCGCGTTTTCATCGACACTGACGATTTGATCCACGGGTTCCCGATCTACCACATCAGTGGTAAAAACCGCACGCGCCACATAGGCATCAGGTACGGGCGATTCTTCGACCATGGACGGTTTCGGCGACATCGATGAATCCTGGCTTGCAGTCTCGGACGCAACCTCTCCACTCGGTTCAGCATCCTGCGCCATTTCGACAGCAGCCGATTGCCCATCGACAGCGCTCTCTGCCCACAAATGGATCGGCATCCAACCGATCAGCAAACAAATCAGCAGACGCACATTCGTCTTTAACAGAGCCATTTCCTTCTCCCTTCCATTCGCGACCTGAATTTCTTGTTGTTACAGCATACAGCAAATTACTTTAATATATCCATGTAATACTTTGTTATATATGCCTATTTTTGATTAACATAGTCCGATTGCACACTTATCTCCAATTCACGCTGTCTACCAGGTGGCTCACTGAACTGTCCCGACGACGTTCTGATAGCCGGCGATTACCCGGGAATTCGGCAGAGGAATCGAGATACAGTTTACGCCGGTCTCTGGAAGCAATTCGTCGTATATAAGGGTGGGCGTGCAGGCGGGCACCCTTCAAGAAGGTAGCATTCAGGCGTCCAATCAGATGATGGACCGAATCGGGACTGCTAATGTAAACCAATCCGTGGTACTCCCAAGAATGGGAATTTCGGTACTGGATTTTGAGGATCTTGCTACGGGATACCCCCTCATGATTTCGCTTCAAAAGGGACCATTTCATCCCCATCTGCCTCCTGACCAGCTTTCTTAGATCACGGGCCGAGCATCCGTCTGTGATACCTGTGATAAATACCCACATGGACCGCTACCGATCAGGGCCTGCCAACACTCACCCAACCCGTTCGGTTGGCGCCTTCTCTTTGACCAGGAAGAGAGACAGAGCGAGGTGTGGTACCCTCGTGTAAGAGGCGGCTAACACCGCCGGCTGGAATGATCAAACTGCTCTCCTCGCGCCTTGATTGGCGTATTTTCATGCGAACAACACCCTAGGGTCCACTTGAGTAGATGGGTGCTAACCGTCCCAAATTCAGTATCGGGTTTCAGGGCCTCATCATAATATCCTTACCAGGATCCGCCAACCTCTATCCTTACAAATGTTACAGATTTCCAGAGCTCGACAGGAAATCCAAATTCCCGATTTGAGGTGTACCTCAAATAGCACCCAACCCCTTGACCTCCCCCCGGGGTTACCGGAGGATTGGAGTGCCGTTTTTCGCCCTCATGGAGATCTCTGCGTGGATACGGTGTGATAGACCCGGACATGTATTACAGATTTTCCAGCTAGTGATTGAAGATGCCAAAGTCCAGAAAAGAGACAGATCAAATCGTTGTGGATATCGCCTGTCTCGATCATGATCGCTTCAGAGCCACCCTGATATCCACAATCGGCAGTCACTGCGAAGTCTGGCGCAGCAGTAAGCGATTTGAAGAGATCGTTGACCACGAAATCGAAACCAGCTACACGGAATTCGTCATTAAGTGGCCGCTTTCCGAATATTCAGAGAAGGAGACAAAACTGCTCGCCCGTCACTACCGGCAGTTGAAGGAAACTCTGGATGAAATCATCCCCAATGCCCTGTTTGTCATCACCCGAATCAATGGACGCCCGAGCCTGTTTGTCCTTGCCAGGGCTATCAATGTCTGGTTCAACATCGCCAATCAACAAAATGAGGAAGAGGCCATACAACTACTATGCGCCAACCCCAAGGCACGTATTCAGCTGTCACGGTTCGTTAATGCAGCCCAAGCCTGGCGAAAATCCGACAATCCAAGAGTCATCGACCTTTTCGGTCTCGATAACCTGGTCATGGATACCAACCGGGAGATCTTCTTTCTTGACAGTTTTTTTGTGTTTTTTTTCGAAGACACCTTTCACCTCATCGAAGATGATGAAGATGACTCGGAACTGGCCGACAAGGTCAACCTGTCGATCCGCAGACTGAACTACCTTGAAGACCTGTTGGCTCAGGTGAAGGCCTACTGCACTTGAGCTTACCGCTCCGCCGGAAACAGCACACTCATTTTCAAACCGCTACGATCCGTGCGATTCTGCATTCTGATCACTGCGCGATGCAGGTCAACGATACGTTTGACAATGGCAAGCCCGAGACCACTGCCCGGCGCCTGGGCCGCCTCACCCCGGCGAAATCGCTGATACAGACCCTGCTGCTGGCCTTCCGGTACACCGGGCCCTGTGTCGATCACCTCAAGCACGACTTGATCCCCCTGCCTCTCCAGCCTGACGCTTACCTCACCGCATTCCGGGGTATAGCGTATCGCGTTATCAATGATATTTCGGAGCAAAATCTGAATAGCCGGGGAATAACCGGGTACGTACACCGGATCATCCGGTCCGTCATAGGAGATATCAATATCTTTTTCCAATGCCGATGATGCGATCGTGGATAGAATACTGATGGTTTCCCGCTGGATATCTACTGACTGCACATGGGTATCACCGACGGTCTGACTGTCCATGCGGGCGAGTGTCAGCAGTTGCTCCAGCAGATGTGTCAGGCGATCTACCCCACGTATAATCTGATCCAGGAAATCCTTGTGTTCCAGATTACCGCTCAGTGATTTCGCCTGGGCAAGTGTCTTGAGTGCAGCAAGGGGGGTGCGAAGCTCATGGGCGGCATCCGCGGTAAAGCGTCGCTCATTCTCCAACGCGGACTGAACCCTGTGAAACAGACGGTTCAAAGACTCTACCATGGGCGCCACCTCAACCGGCACATTGTCGATAGCAATCGGATCCAGCGCATTGGGCGCCCGGTTTTCGACCTTGCGGGCAATGATCTTCAAGGGTTTGAGTCCGCCACCGACCATCAACCAAATCAAGAGCCCCATCGTCGGCAGTAAGATCATGATTGGCCACAGACTGTTGAATACAATTTCCGAAACCGTCTCCTGCCGAAGCGCCAACAACTCGCCCACCTGGACATTAAAAGCGCCTTTCGCCTGCTTCAGGCCAAACATGCGCCATGCGCGGTTCTCAATAGTGATGTTGTGGTAGCCTTCCTTGAACTCGTTAAACTCGGACGGAAGATTGGAACGCAAATAGGTTCGACCATTGGTCCCTTTGATCAAAAAGGCAATATTTGCCTCATAGCGATGCCCGTTCATGAGATCCCTGGGGATCAATGTCAGGTAATCCTTGCCCTCCTGATTCGAGGAATATTTCTGTAGTAAGCTCCTGAGTAACTCCGATTGGCTGATGATTCCACCCCCCAATTCATCGACCAGCAATTGGAGTTTTTTTTCAACTTCCTTGTCTTCTTCGATCTCGTGGGCCATCAGTGTGGCCAGGATGCGCGACTCCTGTGCGAGTGTCGCGTCATAGATCTCCTCCACCTCGTGGGTTGCGTCTTCATAGACAAAAAAGGCCGCAATAAGCCAGAGAATGAGAATGGTCGATATGAGACTGAATAACAGTCTTCGGCGTATGGAAGTGCCACCCATGCGACTGTGTAACCCCGATCTATTTCTGTTTTTGTATAATGTAACCGACTCCGCGGACCGTTTTGATCAGATCTTGGCCCAGCTTCTTTCGTAAATGATGGATATAGACCTCCACGGCATTGCTCTCCACGCCTTCATCCCAACCATAGAGTGATTCTTCGAGAAAGCGTCGCGAAAGTATCCTGCCTTGATGAGTAAGCAAGGATTCCAGCACCACAAATTCATTCGCGCCCAGGGAAACCTCCTCCCCCCCCTTGGTCAACCGTCTTGCTGCCGGATCCAGGACCAGGTCAGCGAAATTGATCACGGGTACCGCACGCCCCTCCCGTCTGCGTGTAATCGCCCGCAGGCGGGCATTCACTTCCAGAAGATCGAAGGGTTTGACGACATAATCGTCCGCCCCCATATCCAGCCCCTGAATACGGTCTTCAACGGTGTCCCGAGCGGTCAGAATCAGTACCGGGAGATCAATCTCATTCTGGCGTAACTCCTGGAGGATGTTCAAACCATCCTTTTTCGGCAATCCAAGATCCAGCAACAGGGCATCGAGATGTTCCGTTTGCAGGGCCTGCATGGCGGCCAGTCCGTCCTGCACCCAGTCTACGGTATGGCCCAACTCCTTCAATCCCAGACAGATGCCTTCGCCCAAATGATGATCATCTTCCACGAGCAGTATACGCATTCTCAGATTTCCACAACGCTTCCAGTGGTTTTCGCTTTCACTGCAGCACCCGGTTTATTTCCGCCTGTTGTTGCCGCATCAACCCATCGGCTCTATCTATGGCGGCACGGGCCTCCCGCTTTCTCCCGGCATCCGCAAGCGTCTGCCCGGGTCGGGGATCAGCGGTCAAAACCCGTTCGAATGCCTTTATTGCCTCCTTGAAATTCCGCTTATGCAGAAGAAACTCTCCGTAGAAATAGTTGGCGTCGATATTGCCGGGATTCAATGCCAGTGCTTTTTGCAGATAGGTTTCAGCCAAACCCGGATCCCCGAAACCGATGGGCCATCCCGGCACTTTGAAATAGAGGCTTCCCTTTAAGGTATATATCAGTCCATCCAGGACCTCAGGCTGAATCTTTTCGGCCTGATCTAGCGCAAGCTTGGCCTGTTTGGCCAACCCCAATCCTTCACTCCCACCACGAAACCGACCGAGCGTGGATAAAATAACAGCGTGCCAAACCAGAGGTTCAGCCCGCTGGGAATTCGAAGTCAACACCTGACGAGATTCCTGAACGAGGGCTTCTAACGCTTCGCCCCGCTTCTCGGCTGGAAGGTTGAACCGGATCTCAGCCCATCGCTCGCTCAAACCGACCCAAGCCGGTGCCTCACCCTGTGCCCAAACGGGGCTCATCACGAACCCTGAAATCAGAACACAAATGAACACTTTATAGAGCATAGTCTTCATATTTGTCACAAGCCAGCACAAAGTGTTGTTAATAATGCATTGCAGCATTTCTTGATCATACGGTTGTGTGTCCCGTACAGGACAGTCGTACACAACAACGGATTGCCTGAAGATTGCTCAAACCCATCCCAACCGCAGGAAATAGTATGCCCCATTGATTGCAGATTTGTTACGAGGTTCATCGCGATCACACACTACAAATTTGGTGTAAATGAACGCAAATCACCGTATATTTGCGCAAACAGGCTCAATAACCCATCGAATCGTGAAGGTATTCCGAAATCCATTGTCAGAGATTTTTTTCGGTAGTATTATCGGGATTACGCTACGAAACAGGCCCATAATCCGCTTCCTATTTGAGTTATCTTTCAGTTCGTGAATCGGCATCCTCAGGTTTCCAAGCCAATTAGCATGGTAACGCACCATCGCTTTCCATGTTCCAAGGTCTGTCTGGCAGGTTTGTTATTGGGACCGTCAGACCCTGGACAAGACTCTCTCTTTGTTAGGAACGTATATCGATGACTAAATTGTATGTTGGCAACCTCCCCTGGACTGCTACGGAAGACGACGTAAAGACCCTTTTCTCCGAAATTGGGGAAGTTTTCTCGGCGAATCTGATCCTGGATCGCGAGACCCGTCGCTCTCGGGGCTTTGCCTTTGTGGAAATGAGTGATTCTGATGCCGAAAAAGCGATTTCCCAGCTCAATGGCAAACAGTTTCAGGGACGGGACCTGAGAATCAACGAAGCACAGGAAAAGCCCAAACGCAGTAGCGGCCGCTACTGATAACAGGCGCCGACCTACGACATTACAGTAAACGGCTGACTTGGCGGTAAGTCGGCCGTTTTTTTAACTGCCCCCCTACGAAACACCTCGCAGAGGGATACGGTTGTGTTTTCTTTCCAGCCGATCAACCGCCGGATCGGAGTGCCTGGATACGCGCTTCAAGCGGTGGATGACTGGCAAACAATTTCTGCACCTTCCCGGCGTTGATGGCGAACGCAGCCATCTCATCCGGCAGCCCTTCCGGTTGATGGGCCTGTTGCAGGCGCTGTAAAGCCGCGATCATTTTTCCTCGCCCGGCCAGATCCGCACCCCCTTTGTCTGCCCGGAATTCGCGCCATCGTGAAAACCACATGACAATCATCATCGCAAGAATACCCAGCACAAATTCCGCGGCGATCGAGACGATATAATACGCGGGGCCATAACCGCGCTCCGTTTTAAACACAACCCGGTCCACCGTGTGGCCGATCACCCGGGAGAGAAACACCACGAAGGTATTGATAACGCCTTGAATTAACAGCAGAGTTACCATGTCACCATTAGCCACGTGACTGACCTCATGTGCCAGAACCGCCTCCACCTCGTCCCGATTCATCTGCTGGAGCAAACCGGTGCTGACAGCCACCAGGGCATTGTTGCGATTCCATCCCGTCGCGAAAGCATTGGGTGAAGAATGATCGAAAATACCCACCTCAGGCATGCCGATACCCCGTTCCCGGGTCTGTTTCTCGACCACCTTGAGCAGCCACCGTTCCACCTCATTGGATGGATGTTCGATGACCCGAACCCCCATGCTACGCTTAGCCGACCACTTGGATATAAACAGGCTGATCAAAGAACCGGAAAAGCCAATGATTGCGGAGTAGATCAACAACGCATTCAGATCGAGGTCAACCCCGTTATCCATCAGCAATCCCTCGATTCCAAGCAACCGAAAGGTCATGCTGATCAGCATCATGATGGCTAGATTCGTTGCCAGAAAGAGACCTATTCTCATCATGTCCGTTATTCCTATTGTAAGGATGCTTTTGGGAATATGGGGATATCAAGATCGCAAATCAACCAACGGGGGTTCATACACGAGTTAGGGTAAATTATTGATTCAAGTCAAGGGTATTGCGTTTGTAGCTCTGTATAGATGTATTTCGGATTATATTGGCAACGGACAATACAGGGAAGAAATCAAAATGAGAAGCATTCTAACGGAGAATTTATGGAAAAGTGGATGAGGTCACTTAATAAATATATCGAAGAAAAATTAATGTACTATCACTACGTTAGAGTCATGAGTCAAATGAAATAAGAACAGAATTATATCCTGCCACCACGCCAAATAAAAAAGGGGGGCCTCATCGGCCCCCCTTTTTTATTTGGCGGAGAAGCAGGGATTCGAACCCTGGGAGGGCTACTAACCCTCAACGGTTTTCAAGACCGCCGCATTCAACCGCTCTGCCACCTCTCCGAAGGTGCGCTAGGATACATAAGGTGCGGGAAAAATACCAGCAATCAGGCAACGAACCGGGAAACTTGCAATCAGGGGGGATTTCCCTGGAAATCCCGTATTGACCTTTCAGCCCAGGTCGGTATCCTGTGATGAACATTTTCAACCACCGGTTGTCATACTAGAAGAGTTTGATTTTAGGGAATAAATCTGGAGACAGTATCAAAATGAATCGCTTCGATTTCACTGCCACACGGTCTATTGAGTCCGCTCTTTCGACCAATAAACTGATCAAGAACACCTACATGCTGTTGTCCGGCACACTCATCTGGAGTGCCCTGCTGGCGATGGTTTCCATGGCCCTGGCGCCCTCCCCCATGATATCGCTAGGCACCTCACTGGGTGCCCTGGTACTGCTGTGGTTCGTGCTACCGCGCACAGCCAATTCCGCCTCGGGTCTGTGGGTGGTTTTTGCCGTGACCGGCCTCCTCGGATTCGGACTCGGCCCTACCCTGAACTACTACATCGCCCTGTCAAACGGTTCTCAGATCATCGCGACCGCATTTGGCGGCACGGGTATCATTTTCCTAGGACTGTCCGGCTACGCCCTGTCCACCAAGCGTGACTTCAGTTTCATGGGTGGGTTTATCTTCGCCGGGATGATGGTTGTCATGCTCGCCTCCCTGGCTGGCCTGTTCCTCGATATCCCAGGCCTGCATCTGGCGATCTCAGCGGCGGTGATCCTGCTGATGTCCGGCTTCATCCTGTTCGAGACGAGCCAGATGGTGAATGGCGCTCAAACCAACTACATCATCGCCACCGTGAACCTCTACCTCTCAATCCTGAATATCTTCACCAGCCTGCTGCATCTTCTCGGTGCTTTGAGTGACGAGTGAGAATATCGGTTTGAGTAACCAAGAACCCCGGCTGCGCCGGGGTTTTTTTAGGACCGCAAACAAGAAATCGTTCTTTTTTCCACGGCCCTTTATACATAAGGAGTTTTCATGGAATGGGTAAAGATCTTCTCGGCCATTCTGATCGTGGGCTGGATCATCTTTCTCTGGCCCAGAGCGAAACACTGGCTGAAAAACAGTCCCAAAGCCCAGCAAGGTGACTGGATGGCCGCCATAATTCCGCTTGCACTGGTCGTCGGCTTCGTCGCAATCCTGATCATGCTAGTGTAGTGATCAGTGTTTATTTGCGGTTCAATTTTCTTAAGTAAGTTATTTAGGTGCCAATGACTTCTAGCCCACCCATGTAGTGCCGCAGGACCTGAGGCACCCGGATGCTGCCATCCCGCTGCTGATAGTTTTCCATAATAGCCACCAGAGTACGGCCTACCGCCAATCCAGAACCGTTCAGGGTGTGGACCAGCTCGGGTTTGCCGGTTTCAGGATTTCGCCAACGTGCCTGGAGTCGCCGGGCCTGGAAGTCGACGAAGTTCGAACAGGAGGAGATCTCACGATACTTCTGCTGTCCCGGCAGCCAGACTTCCAGATCGTAGGTCTTGGTGGAAGAAAAACCGATATCTCCGGTACACAGGGTAACGACCCGATAAGGCAGTTCCAATTTCTGCAGAATCGCCTCGGCATGGCCGGTGAGTTCCTCCAGCGCCTGGAATGATTGTGAGGCCGGTACCGCCTGAACCAGCTCCACCTTTTCAAACTGGTGCTGACGGATCATGCCCCGGGTATCCTTGCCATAAGAACCCGCCTCTGAACGGAAACAGGGGGTGTGCGCCACCCACTTTCGGGGCATATCATCGGCTTCGATGATCTGGTTACGGGTGAGGTTGGTCACGGGCACCTCCGCCGTGGGTATCAGGTAATAGCCTGATTCACCACACAGCTTGAACAGGTCTTCCTCGAATTTGGGCAACTGGCCGGTACCCCGCAGACTGTCTGCATTGACCATGTAGGGGACATAAACCTCGGTATATCCGTGCTCGGCGGTGTGTGTATTCAGCATGAACTGGATCAAGGCCCGGTGCATTCGGGCAAGCGCTCCCGCCATCACGGCGAATCGCGAACCGGTGATGCGGACAGCCGCCTCGAAATCCAACAACCCGCTGAGATCACCGAGATCTACATGGTCTCTCGGCTCGAAATCATACGCTTTCGGTTCTCCCCAGCGACGCTCTTCGCGATTGTCCGATTCGTCCTTGCCATCCGGGACCGACGCATCCGGCAGATTGGGAATCCCCAGGGTGATCTCGGAGAGTTCGCTCTGTACCTGATTCAAGGCCTCCTGCCGGGCCTTGAGACGATCGCCTAATTCGGACACTTCGGTAAGTAACGGCTGTATATCCTCTCCGGCCGCCTTGGCCTTGCCGATCTCCTTGGACCGGCTATTGCGTTCGTTTTGCAGATCCTGTGCTTCGACCTGCAGGGTTTTGCGTTGTTCTTCCAACGCTGAGATACGTTGCGTATCCAGCACATAGCCTCTGCGCTGAAGCTGTTGCGCCACCTCTTCCAGGTTGTTTCTAAGCAATCGTGGATCCAACATTGATCATTCACCCATATTGACGTGTGCAGGCCAGCTTACCACGTGGCCTGGTTCTACCCATTGATTCAAATCCCGCAGCACCTTGTCCACCCGCTCGGGCACATCGAAGAACTCAATGACCAAAGGCAGATCCATGGAGATATCCAGGAGAGAGGCTTCATGGGCCTTTCCCGAGCGCCCGAAGCCGGCAATACCCCGGAATGCGGTCACGCCCCGAACCTGTTCTTCAAGGTGCAGAAAATCCAGCAATTTTCGCAGCTGATGGTCCCCTTCGGTGAGATAGACGC
Source organism: Candidatus Thiodiazotropha sp. (assembly GCA_050291245.1). Taxonomy (GTDB): domain Bacteria; phylum Pseudomonadota; class Gammaproteobacteria; order Chromatiales; family Chromatiaceae; genus Thiodiazotropha. The sequence goes on from JBNKJP010000067.1 coordinate 152,631, forward strand.
GGACAAAAGTGACCTCGGACTGTTTCATACCTGTCTCCCCAGTATCAAGCCAATCCAGCAAGCCAGCAGACAGGCCGTGACACTGACAAGGATATTCAGTCCGGCTTTGAACAGTTCAGCCTGCTCCAGCAGATTGAGCGTCTCGATGGAAAAAGTGGAAAACGTGGTGAAGGCTCCCAGAAAGCCGACCAGCAAGGCTCCTCGCCACTCGGGACTCGCCACCACCCGCTCGAGCAGTAGGACATACAGAAATCCCATCACCAGGGATCCCAGGACATTCACTACAAGCGTACCGTACGGGAAACCCCGCCCCAACAATGTGTAGACACCACCGGAAACCCAATATCGTATCAGGGCCCCAAGGGCGCCTCCGGAAGCTATGGCCAGCAGCTGATTCAAAATCGATTCCCATGCAGCGTGCAAAGGTTGAGATTATCCTGAATCCGAGGGTTCATGGCGAGTGCAGAGTGTAATTTATGCGCTCGCCTTGGAACCTCGGATTCAGGATTATATTAACCTGAACCCTTTGCAGGCAATGTCTGGCTGGAAGCTGGAATGCAAAACATCGGCAGGATGGCCAATCTCCCGGAAACCAGCCAGGGTCAACTCGTTCCCACGCTCTGCGTGGGAATGCATACATAGGCTTCGTCGCAGTGGCCAGGCTTGAGATGACCGACGAGACCCTCAAGGATGTAATCAGGGAATATCACTTCGTCTGGTGTCCTGGATCCCGGCATACGCCGGGATGACTAAGTGCGATTCTTATTACCCGGATCTATGCCGATCGAAAATGAAATTGTATTGGTCAGCCTTTCTGGGCAAGAATGAACGGGGTTCTAGAAGTCCCAGCGATAACCCGCATAGAAAAAGTAGTCGGTGTAATTGATCACCTCAACCTCGTCGTCTTCCTCATACCAGTTGAAACCACCTTCGAGTTCCAGTGTGAAGCTCTTGCCCAGCCGGTACTCCGACCGTACGTATGGATTGACAGACAGGCGTGTGGCGTTGTTCTCGTCGTTTTGACGGTATGATACGTCCAGGCGGGGATTGATCCGCCAGACCGAGTTCATTGGATATCGGCTGCTGATCCCCACACGGTAGGTATCGGAAGTGTCGGTGTTGGAATACCTGAGACTGAATACGCCGATGTCACCCTGTTTTAGCAGATCATTCTTGATCACCTGGAAGGTGTAGAAGGTTTCAGTGCCGGTGCTGTCGGTCTCAGCCACACCGCCCGATTCGGGTGTACCATCGGTCTCGGTCAGGGTGATATCACCACTAAACTGCAGTGACGGGGTATACGGATGTGAGGCACCGAACGAGAGCGTCTTGACCCGTGCGGTACGATCGGTGGCCAGATCATAGATCTCGTCATCCGTGTAGTACGACTGAAGCTCCTCGATCGTGTTAATCGGCAACAGGGTATCGGGATCGAGCTGACCAATCATTGCGTTCGAGGTGGAAAGTATCGGACTGTTGCGGTAATCAAGATTCACGTAAATGCTGGTGTCATTCTCGAAACGCCAGTTAGTCTGAAGCATGAAAATACTCAGATCCTGATGAAACATGTCGTAGTCCACCAGGCCAAACATTGACTTGACCGGATCGTAATACCGCACTTCACCACCTACGCCACGGCGATCCACCAAACCATCGACACGCTGCTCCACCAGGAACATACTGAGATCCCAATTCTCGAAAATGCTGAGAAAATCCCCGCTGACGCCCGCGAACTGTTTATGCTCGTGGAGATAGGTGTCCCGTGAGCGTTCGACCGGCAGTCCGGCACTGAAGTGCAAATTCACATCAGGGGTCAATCCGTAATTGAGCACGAGACCGTCAAACCGGTTGAGGATGCCACTGGATCGCAGACGTTGGCGGCCGAGACGCAGGCTGGTACCGGAATCGCGATGTTCCGCATCAAGATAGACATCGCTCAAGGCCGTGTCGTTTTCCCCATCTTCCAGCAGATCCAATATGTAGCTGCCGGTCACTTTCATGCGCAAGTCGAAGGTTTCACCTTTTCTGCGCGCACTGAAATCGACAAAACTTTCGATCTCAGAACGGGATACGGCATCTTCGTCTTCGACGAACGGACTGTCGATTTTGTCACGGCGGTAACTCTGCGAAAAACTCCCATAGGTCTCCCACTCGGCCTGAAAACCCAGTTCTTCGTCGGTAATCAGCTCACCTGATGGTCCCACTTTTTTCTCACGCAGAGGCTCTTTAGGTTTGTGCGGTGCCGTCTCCAGGCCAAGCAGTCTCTGCCAGACACGGGCGGCGTCCTCACCTTCCGGATAGGTTTCGAGATAGCGGCGGTATTCCGCCTTGGCATGGGCTATCTGCCCGTTACGCTCACGGGACAGCCCAAGCAGTTCCAGCGCCTCCTGGGTATAGATGTTATCCGGTTCCTCGAGCAATGCCTCGAGCAGGCGCACGGCCTTGGCGTAGTCACCCGCGGTTATAGTACGGCGAATAACCCCCATCATGTCAGTCAGACGGGGGTCCACATTCGCCAGTTGGGGCTCTTCCATCTGTTCCCCTTCCAGCTTGGGATCGAGTCCCCTTTCAAAGAAGACTCTGCGTCGTTCCGCAACATCCGCGGTGTCCACCCAGGCATCCGGATAGAAATGTCTGATCGCCTTAAGTTGCTGATTGGCTTCCTGACGGGTGCGGAAGAATCCCAGGCGCAAACGGTAACTCGCCCCTTCTTCAAGCGAAACCTTGTTGGTATAGAGTATCTGGTTCTCAGCAACGGGCACCGGCGGGATTTTGTCGAAATCCACCGGCTCGGACTGAGTGCTCAGATTGACGACGTAGATCACCAAGGGAAGCGATTTGACACTCAGGGGGGCACGTATTTCCAGCTCTGCCAGATCCTGTTCAGGCTTGGTTTCCACCTGGGTTCCGGCCTGTTCCGGAATGATGATATCCATGGTGTAGAAATTCCGGCCCTGGCGAATCTTGAAATCACTCACCGGTGTCGCGAAAGAGACCAGCAACGATGAGGTGCCAACCCGATTCCCCTGGTAGGCCACCTTATTCAACGGTATGGCCGCGGAAGGACTCCAGGTGAGTTGATCCTCGGTCATCAGGTCACTTGTAGATTCCGCGGCCGCGGAATCCGTATCCGTGGTCTGACCCACCTTGATCTGAATGCCGACTTCCGTATTGGTATCGTTGACGATGTGCGAGACATAGTGCACCGGCACGTTGAAATAGATCGAAACGACCTGACTCTTCTCTTCGGTCGAGATCTCGATATGATCCAGTACCCGAGTCGCTGCCGAGAGACCGCTGGAGATCAGCACTAACAGCATGAAAACGAGCCACGCGATTCCGGGTCTTGTTACTACTGGAAAGCGGATTCGGGGTGAAGATCCAAAGTTTTCGGCGCGCATCACCCGGAATACCTGAACATGAAAACAACCATCGTTTACCACTCTCGGGAAGTCACGCGATGACAGCGACCGCAATCCGCATCGTTACTTAAGCCATTGTGTCGACGCTCACCGGAATCATAGTCTCCGGCATGACAGCCCGCGCAGGTTCTGGCATAGGTCGAATATGGCCAGGGTACCACTTCGCTGTTGCTGGTATGACAATCGTTACAGCTCAGATTGGCACGATGATCCCCCGGATAGTAAGCCGATATGTGACGATAGCTGCGCACCGGCGTCCAGCCACTTGTGGAATGACAACCATCGCACTGTTGGGTGGTTACGAAATGCCCTGACGGCGTACCCGTTGCGGTGCTTCCATTGTGACAGGAACTGCAGTTACCGGTCACCACGGAGTGGTCAAAGATGATACTTGTCCAGTTGCTGGTCGAGGTGTGACAGGTATCGCACTGGGCGTTCGTCGTGACATGCTGTGCGGATTTTCCGGTGGCATAGACTCCGTTGTGGCAACTGGAACAGGTATCCGCGACATTGGTGTGATTAAAGCGCACGCTCAGCCAGTTACTGGTCGAGGTATGGCAGGTATTACACTCTGCCGTGGTCGGAATATGGTCGTTGGGTTTACCGGTCGCCGAGACCCCGTTGTGACAGCTTGAACAGCCTCCGGTGATCCCATCATGACTGAAGTGTACGTTGGTCCAGTCCGTGGTCGAGACGTGGCAGCTATCACACTGCGCCGAGGTCTGAACATGGTTACTTGGCTTGCCGGTCGCGGTGACCCCGTTATGACAGGTCGAACAGGTGCCTGCCACATTGACGTGATTGAAATGCACATTCAGCCAGTTGGTGGTCGAGAGATGGCACTCGTCACACTGGGCAGTCGTCTGGATGTGACCCGGATCCTTACCGGTTGCGGTAACCCCGTCATGACAGTTCGAGCAGTTACCCGCGGCATCGGTGTGGTCAAAGCGCACCGACAGCCAGTTGGTCTGCGACAGATGGCAGGCATCACATTCCGAGGCCGTGACGATATGTCCGCCGGGTTTACCGGTGGCCGTGGTACCGTTATGGCAGCTTGAGCAGCTTCCGCTGACCGCGGAGTGATCGAAATTCACCGCGTTCCAGTTGCTCTGCGAGGTATGACAGGTATCGCAATTGGCCTGGGTGGTGACATGACCCGCGGATTTGCCCGTGGCGGTCACCCCGTTGTGGCAGCTTTGGCAGGTACCGGTGACCGTACTGTGGTCGAAATGGATGCTGGTCCAGACACGGGTCGAGATATGACAACTGTCACACTGACCCGTGGTGCCGATATGGGAGGCACTCTTACCCGTGGCGGTCACGCCGTTATGGCAACTCGAACAGGTCCCCGCCACACCGGAGTGGTTGAAGGTCCCCGTGGACCAGGTCACCGTTGTATGACAGTTCTCACAGGGTTCCGCGGTCGGGATGTGGTTGTTCGGTTTACCCGTGGCATCCACGTTGTTGTGACAGCTGGCGCACCCGCTGGTGATATCGGTGTGATCGAACCGGATACTGTTCCAGGTTGTATTGGAGATATGGCAATTGTCACAGGCCGCGGTGGTCTGCACATGGTCGGCGGGCTTGCCGGTCGCGGTGGTGCCGTCATGGCAGCTCGCGCAACTTCCGCTGACCACGGAGTGATCGAAGCGCACCTGAGTCCAGCTGGTGGTTGAGGTGTGGCAGGCCTCACAGGAAGCCGTGGTGGCCACATGAGTGGGGTGCTTGCCCGTGGCGCGATTGCCATCATGACAAGACTGGCAGCTTCCCGTCACCCCATCATGATTGAAATTGGTAATTGTCCAGCTGCTGGTGGTGTGGCAGGTATCACAGGACGCTGTGGTCAGCACGTGGGATGGATACTTGCCGGTGGCGATATCTCCGTTGTGACAGGACTCACAGGCGGTGGTGACATTCTGATGGTCAAAGGTGGTCACCCGCCAGTTTGTGGTGGTATGGCAGTCTTCGCAGGCCTGTGTGGTGGGGATATGGCCAGCAGGCTTGCCTGTGGCGGTATTGCCATTATGACAGGATTCGCAATCCCCCGTTACACCATCATGGGAGAAATTCGAAATATTCCAATCGCCGATGGTGTGGCAGGTATCGCACTCGGCATTGGTCTGCAGATGGGAGGCATTTTTCCCGGTCGCACGCACCCCATTGTGACAGCTTGAACAGACGCCCGCGGTGGGTACCGAACTATGATCGAAGGTCACCCGGGTCCAGGAAGTGGTGGATGAGTGACAGACATCGCACTGTTCCGTGGTTGTTATATGGTCACTGTCCTTGCCGGTCGCGGTGGTGCCGTCATGACAACTCGAACAGTTGCCCGCCGCATCAACACCACTGTGATCGAAACTGGTATCGGTCCAGTCGACGGTGGACAGATGACAGTTGTCACACTGCGCCGTGGTCTGGATATGCTGCGCCGGTTTGCCGGTGGCCCGGCCACCGTCATGACAGGTGGAACAGGCCCCGCTGGCTTGAACATTGTCATGATTGAAGGTTACGGAGGTCCAGTCCTGGGTGGAAACGTGGCAGCTGTCGCATTGTGCCGTGGTCGGGATATGGGTGTCGGACTTGCCGGTTGCGACCACCCCATCATGACAGCTTGAACAGGTACCTGACACACCATTATGGTCGAATCGACCGGTACTCCAGGTAATCGTGTTGTGACAGTTTTCACAGGGTTCCGTTGTTGGCAGATGGGTATCGGGTTTGCCGACCGCATCCACGTTGTTATGACAGGAGTCGCACCCGGAGGTGATACCCGTGTGATCGAAACGCACATTCAGCCAGGACTCATTGGAGGTATGGCAGTTATCACAAGCCGCATCGGTCACCACATGATCCGAGGGTTTGCCGGTGGCGGTCGTGCCATCATGGCAACTGGCGCAGGTCCCGATCACGATGGCATGATCGAACAGCACCTCGGACCAGTCGGTGGTGGAGGTATGGCACCCCTCACAGGAGGCGTTGGTCGCGACGTGGGTGTCGGACTTGCCCGTGGCCCGCGTACCGTCGTGACAAGACTGGCAACTGCCGGTCACACCTTCATGATTGAAGCTGTTCATGGACCAGCCATTGGTATTGTGGCAATTATCGCAGGAAGCCGTGGTGGGTATATGGTTGGCGTGTTTGCCGGTGGCGGTGGTTCCGTTATGACAGGATTCACAGGTACCGGAAACCCCCTCGTGAGTGAATCCGCTCAATCCCCAGTCCGACGTCGAGTGACAGGCCTCGCAAGGAGACGTGGTGGCGATGTGATTGGCATGTTTGCCGGTGGCGATGACGCCGTTATGGCAGGATTCGCAATTCCCGCTGATACCCTCATGGGAGAAGTTGGCCACATTCCAGGCACCGATCGTATGACAGGTATCGCACTCACTGTCGGTGGGCAGATGGTTGGCGTGTTTGCCGGTGGCACGAACCCCGTTGTGACAGGTTGAGCACACCCCTTCGGTCTGCACATCCCCGTGATCAAACGCCACATTCGACCAGGAGGTGGTAGAGCCATGACAGACATCGCACTGCTCGTCGGTGACAATGTGGGTTGCGTGTTTACCGGTCGCTGCGATGCCGTTGTGGCAACTCGAACACACCCCCTGGGTGGTAACACCGCTGTGGTCAAAATGAGTATTGGACCAGTTATCGGTGGAGAGATGGCAGGTATCACACTGGGCATTGGTTTGAATATGCTGCGCGTGCTTACCCGTCGCACGAACACCATCATGACAACTGGAACAGACCCCATCGGTCTGGATATTGGCGTGACTGAAACGGATGACATTCCAGTTGGCGGTGGTGGCATGACAAACATCACAGGACTCATCCGTGATGATATGGGTATCGGTTTTGCCTGGCGCCTGCACCCCGTTGTGGCAACTGGCACAGGTGCCGGCCGCGACCCCGCTGTGATCAAATCCTACCTGCGCCCATTCGTTGGTCGAGGTATGGCAGGTATCGCATTCCGCGCTGGTCGGAATGTGATCCCCGGGTTTTCCGGGCTGAGTGGCCCCATCGTGACAGCTCGAACAGCGACCGAACACCTCTTCACCATGCACAAAGGTGACAATATTCCAGGCATTGGTCGAGGTATGGCAGATTTCACAGGGTTCGCCGGTGACCAGGTGCCCAACGCTCTTACCCGTGGCGCTGACGCCGTTGTGGCAGGACTCGCAATCACCCCGAATCCCCACATGTGAAAAATGAGCCACCTGCCAGGACTGGGTGCTATGGCAGAGATCACAGGCTTCATTGGTGAAAATATGATTCGCGGACTTACCGGTCGCACTGATGCCGTTATGGCAGGTTTCGCAACTGCCCTGCTCCACGTTTGCATGATCGAAGAACACCAGCAGCCAACTGCTTGTGATATGGCAGACATCGCAATTCTCACTGGTGGCGATGTGCTGACTGTGTTGTCCGGTCGCGATGGTACCGTTGTGGCAGCTTTCACAGGTGCCGGTTACCGCGGAATGATCCACACGACTGACACGCCCCCAGCTGAAGGTGGTATGACAAAACTCGCAGGCCGTGGCGGAACGGATATGATCCGTTCCCTTACCCTGCGCCGTATCGCCATTATGGCAGGAGTAGCAACCGTCGGTAATCAGGCCATGATCGAACCGTGCCACATACCATCCCACCGTGGTATGACAATCGTCGCATTTGTTATCACTGCGAATATGATTGGTGGATTTTCCAGGCGCATCGGTCTCATTATGACAGCCTTCACACAACACCGGGGTTCCAACGAATCGCCCATTGTCATGACATTGATCGCACTCCACATCCCGATGCTCGCCGGTAAGCGGGAAACCTGTCGAAAAGTGGTCAAATTTTTCATAGTCGGCCAGGACCGGATGACCCAGCGACCCCCACAAAAGCAAGACCAGTACTAGCAATAGCTGACGGAACAAAAATGATTTGTCTAAGGCCGTTTTCATTATTTCATCATCCAGATATCGTCAACGTATGACCGGATCCTTGAAACTATCCGAATTGTGGCAACGATCGCAGTTGCGACCAAAACCACCTTGATGGATGTCATCGCCACGATGACAGCCATAACAGTGGTTGGCGGATTGTTTATGCTCATCTAAATCGGCACGATGGCAAGCATGACAAAAGATTTCCTTATGCTTGCCTTCCAATGGAAATTCGGTCTGCTTGTCATGATCGAATGTCCATAGCATCCAGGCGTTCGGATTGTGGCACGTCCCACAATCCTCACCCATTCTTTTTTCGTGAATATCATCCTTGGCATGACAGGCAAGACACTCGGTCTTGGTCTGCTTGTATTCCCCATTGATATGACAGGATTCACAAGCGGTTACACTGTGGATGCCAATCAGGGGAAAGTGTGAGATGTCGTGTTCGAAAAATAGCTTTCTGTTCCAGCCGGTCTCATTGTGGCAATAACCACAGTCTTCGCCGAGATCCCCTTTATGGATATCGATCGCCCGATGACAGGTGATACAAGTCGCATCTTTCAGATCGTCCATGGCCGCGCTTCTGTGACAGGCATGACAGCTTAAATCCTCATGTTTGCCCTTGAGTGCGAATTTTGCGTCTTTTTCGTGATCGAAAGCGGTGTCCTTCCAGCTTTTCGGGCGATGGCAATCCTGGCACTTCTCGCCGTTTCGGCCTTTGTGTTCATCATCCTTTTCATGACAGGCGAAACATTTCTTGGGTAGCTTTTTCTCGAAGGGTCCGCGCACGTGACAGGTATCGCAGGGCACATCCTTATGCCGACCCTCCAGGGGAAAACGGGTATCCAACCGGTGATTGAACTCCAGTTCCTTCCAATCTTCCGTGCCATGACATTTCGCGCATACATTGCCATAACGCCCGTTGTGGGCATCATTGATAAGATGACACTCGACACATTTATTGGGTGTATTTTCGTAATGCTCATCGGCATGACACAACTTGCAGTCGAGATCACGATGCTTGCCGGTCAGCGGATAGTCGGTGTCCAGATCGTGATCGAAATCCTGCTGCTTCCATCCCTTCTCGTTGTGGCACTTACTGCAATCCTCTCCCAACTTTCCATTGTGCGTATCATCGGATTCATGACAGTCAAAACAGACGGAAGGGGCCTGACTGTATTTTTTGTAGTCCTTGGTATGACAAAGCTGACAGGTGAGCTTCTGATGTTTACCCCGCAGGGCATAGTCTGTCTTTGAGTGATCGAATGATTCGGTATCCAGGTTTATGATATCCCGCTCCCGCCCCTGGTGTTCGGTATGGCAACGTTTACAGTTCGATGCCTGGTCCTTTCCCATCCGTCCATGAAACCCGGTTCCATCTTCGATGTCCTGCGCCACATCACTGTGATCGTGGCAGGAAAGACAACGTTCGACCTGATCGGCTTTTTTCAGAGTCTCATGACAACTTTCGCACTTCTCCTCAAAGGGTTCATGTCCGTTGATTACCGGTCCGGGCATCAACAACAGGTCAAGCTTTCCGGCCTGGCAGTTCGGCAGGAATACAAACATCAAAAATACCAGGGCAGTGGCAAAAGCGCTGCGTAACATGAGTCTGAGGATACGGTTTAAGTAGGTCGTCAGTACGCGTGAACCGCGTAAACATGCACAAAACCGGTAATCACCATCATGATGAAAAGCGGCATGTGCAGAAGATGCCAGATGGCGAACAGACGCTCATAGAAGTGGATTTCCAGGATCTGCCTGAGGATGCGGCGATGCGCCAACAGCATGGTTCGAATCCTCAATTGACGGCGTCTGACCTTGGCCTTGTCCCAACCCTTGCGATGACCGGCAGCCAGCAGTTTCTTGTTCAGGGAGCGCATCACCGTGGGGTAGAGCCGCACGGCCATGTAGCGCATACGGATCCAGTGCCAGGCACTATATAAAGGATTCCTGGGAGTATTCATGACCAGTTGTTCATAGTTTTTCAGCAGATCACGGGCTTTCGGCTGTAGATCGAACAAGGGGCCCAGCTTCTTTTTCAGTTCCTGGGAATCCGCACACAATGAGGCGAAGGTGGCTTTTTTACCATACAGGCCGTAATGGATCCGGGTGTAGAAGTAACGCCCGAACAGACCACTGATGGCCACAATCAGCATACTGAACAGCGCGACCCGACCATTCATGGACCCCAGTCTGTAACTGGAGTGCATCATGATCAGAACCGGCCCCAATACACCGAAGACCATGTGCAGACGAAACCAGAATTTCACGGTCAGCCACTTGGACATGAAATTCAGCCTCTTGCGCATGGGGTAGAGGAGCAACGCAAGCATCATGCTGCCCCCGACGATTCCCATCCAGTAGCCCCAGCCGGCCTCGGCCGTCCAGACCCTCTGGAAGTGATTCAGCCAACCCATGTACAGCAACAGCAGGGATACCAGGGTAAACGCGAGGGTTGAGAGCACGCCGGCGCGCTTCTGCAAACCAGATAGCATGACATCGAGCGTTGATTCGTTGACAGGGGGTGAAATGGCCGCCGTATCCATCGAAATCACCTTTAGTATATAAAAATCAATAGGTTATGATTATTACGCCGGATTAATAAACAAATCAACAGCGTTTGGGTTATTATCATTCTATCCTGAGATCTTTTTCAATGATGGGATGATTTTCCCATTTATGATAAGGATCACATATTTTATGGGTTTATAAACCCAAGAATCGGCACTCCCTGTAAAATATTGAGTCTAGACTGGTAACAATCAGTCCGCTTTTCCCCAAGCATGAGCCATTTGACAGAATACCAATCGACCAATCACTTTCCAGACGATGAAGTATACCGCTGATTTATATCTAATTTATCTACTACCCGTGCTTATCTTCTGGGGAATATACATACTTCACGGCAAAACCAAAAGCCGGCGAAACCTGGCCCTGAAAACAGAAGAATTTGAGGCGGGTCTCACTGAACCCGCATCACTGCACCCTCTGATCGATCCCGCCAAGTGCATGGGCTGTGGCACCTGTGTCAAGGCCTGCCCCGAACAGGCCAACCACCCGGTATTGGGACTTATCAACGGCAAAGCCGAACTCATTGCGCCAACCAACTGTATCGGACACGGCGCGTGTAAAACCGCCTGCCCCTTCGATGCGATCACCCTGGTCTTCGGCACCGAGCGTCGTGGGGTCGACATCCCCCTGCTCAACCCCAACTTCGAAACCAGTATGCCCGGCATCTACATCGCCGGTGAGCTCGGGGGCATGGGGTTGATCCGGAACGCCATCGAGCAGGGCTACAAGGCTCTGGATCACATCGCCGATGAACTCAAATCCCGCCCGCAGGCGCCGATCGATGTCCTGATCGTGGGTGCGGGACCCGCCGGTTTCAGTGCGTCCCTGCGCGCCATGGAAAAAAAACTCAAATACAAGACCATCGAACAGGAATCCCTGGGCGGCACCGTGTTTCAGTTCCCACGGGGCAAACTGGTCATGACCGCACCGGTCGAACTGCCCCTGGTTGGTAGAGTGAAAATCGTGGAAACCACCAAGGAGGCCTTATTGGCTTTCTGGGAAGAAACCGCTGAAAAGACCGGTGTTGCTATCAGTTTTCGGGAAAGGGTTGAGAAGATCACCCCCCATGAGAAGGGGGGCTACCGGGTTAAAACCAATCGGGATGAATACCACACCCGGACCGTACTGCTGTCGATAGGACGCAGGGGGACCCCCCGGAAGCTTGGCGTACCCGGAGAGGATCTGAGCAAGATCACCTACCGTCTGATCGATCCCGAGCAGTATCAGGGCCAACACGTTCTGGTGGTCGGTGGCGGTGACAGCGCACTGGAAGCTGCAACCAGTATCGCGGCAAACGACGCCAGTTCCGTGACCCTTTCCTATCGCAGCGGTTCATTCAGTCGGGCGAAACGCAAAAACCGGGAAAAGATCGAGCAAGCGGTGGAAACCGGAAAGGTCCGTCTTCTGCTCAATTCCAATATCGCATCGTTCACTTCGGACCGTGTCACCATCAGCACCCAGGATGAGCAGATTGAACTACCCAACGACGCCGCCATCATTTGTGCGGGCGGTGTATTACCTACCGGGTTTCTCAAGGAAACCGGCATCGACATGGAAACCAAACATGGTACAGCCTGACAAAACAGACTTCCGCACGCTGGGTTTCAGGATCTGGCTCAGTGCCTGGTTGCTCCTGATATCGTTTATCACCTGCCCTGCGATGGCCGCAGAGCATGCCGAGGCGGAAGCCGCCGTGCGCATTCGCGATTTCGCAACCGCCGCCGCGATCTATCAATCCCTCGCCGAGACGGGTGATGCCGATGCTCAGTTTGCTCTGGGGGGTCTGTATCGGGCGGGCCGCGGCGTCGACAAGGACTATGCTCAGGCCTTGCGGTGGTTTCAGGCCGCGGCGAACCAGGATCACACGGAAGCACAGTACACCACCGGAACCTTCTTCGAAAACGGCTGGGGCACCTCCAGCAATCTCGATCTGGCGCGGGACTGGTATGAGAAAGCGGCTGCCAAGGGGCATAAACTGGCGCAGAAAAAACTCACCCAACTGACCACCGAAACACCGGTGACAGGATTGGATGACAAGCAGATTTCCGAGTTATTGAATCGGGCCGCGGCGGCCGGAAAGACAGAAACCCTTAAACGCATACTCGCCAGCGGCGTGTCACCCGATAACCGGGATGCCTTCAGCCGCAGCGCCTTGCACGAGGCCTGTATCAATAACCGCCAGGAAGCCGTGGATCTGCTGTTGGCGGCAGGAGCAAACCCCAACACCAGCGACAGCCTGGGCGACACCCCTCTGCACACCGCGGCGGGCCTGGGATACACCCGAATCGTAGCCAGTCTGTTGAAGGCGGGGGCCAAGCTGGAAACCAAGGACGCCAACCTGAACACCCCCCTGCACGTAGCGACAGGCCGTGACCATGCCGACGTCGTCGCTCTGCTGCTGAAGCACGGCGCGGAGGTCAACGCGACGAACCCTAAAAAACAGACCCCCCTTGACCTCGCACTGTTGCGAAAATTCGACCAGGTGGCACGCCATCTGAAAGCAGCCGGTGGTCGTGCGACCCAAACCAAGAACCGCACTTCGGATTTTCCCGATTTGGCCCGGATCCGCTCATCGGTCTCAGCCGGCACGGATAAGGAAGCGGATGCGGACAACCCCTTCGCTGGCTGGAGCCCCCTGCACCTGGCGGCATGGCGTGGCCAGGAACCCCTGGTAGACGCCCTGTTGAAAGAGGGTGCCGGGATCAATCGGCTCGACCCACAAGGATTGACCGCCTTGAGCCGAGCCGTGTGGCAGGGTCACAAAACCGTAGTGCAGCGGTTGTTGGATGCGGGTGCGGACCCGAACCTTAGTGAACCCGGTGGTCTGACTCCCCTGCTCCTGGCCTGTCGGGAAAACCAGGAGGCCTTAGTGGACCCCCTGATCAGCCACGGCGCCGACATCAACATCGCCACCGCTGAAGGGATCTCTCCCCTGCATCTGGCCATCGAACAGGAAAACCTCTCCGTGGTGAAACGATTGCTCGCCCAGGGAACGAAACAGACCAAAACCCGGGATGACGGCCTCACCCCTCTGGCCCTGGCTGTGATCAAGAAACAACCCCGGATCGTGACCGAATTGCTCTCCCACGGGGCTCAGACCAACCAGCCGGACAGCAAAGGCCGCACCCCCCTCCACCATGCAATCGATACCGGAGATCGCACGATTTTCGATCAGTTGCTGAAAGCGGGCGCACGGGTCAACCTGGAGGCTCAGGGTGGCGTGACCCCCTTGATGCACGCTGCAGCCCTGGGTCATGCCGAACTGGTGGAAGCACTGTTAAAGATCGAGCAGGACGTGAACCGTAAAAGCGACAACGGCAATACCGCTTTAATGCTGGCCGCGCGTAATGGTTCTCTGGAAACCCTGAACCTGCTGTTGCGCTTCAAGCAGGACCTGGAGCACCGCAATCATGCTGGCAACAGCGCACTTATGATGGCCGCCGAAGAGGGTAATCTGGACATCGTGAAGCGGCTTCTTGAACTACATGTAAACGCACATCATCTGAATCTGCGGCGTGAAAACGCGGTCGATCTTGCCCGACGCGCCCACCACGAAAAGGTCGCGGAATACATCGAGGCAAACAAAGGCAGTGGCGGCCTGCTCGATTTTATGCGCTGAGCCGCCTCAATCCTTGTCCGCCGCCTCATCCAACTGCTGGAGGAAGGCGAGCTTTTCACGAATCCGGATCTCCATGCCCCGTTCCACAGGGAAATAGTAGCGTCGCCCGGCCAGCCCTTCGGGCATGTAGTTTTCCCCGGCGGCATAGGCATGGGGTTCATCATGAGCATATCGGTAGGCCTTGCCGTAATCGAGTGACTTCATCAACCGGGTCGGCGCGTTGCGCAACGCCAGGGGCACCTCCAGGGAACCGGAGGTTTTCGCATCCGACAAGGCGGCTTTCCAGGCCATATAGACGGCGTTGCTTTTCGGCGCGCAGGCCATATAGACCACCGCCTGAGCGATCGCCAGCTCCCCTTCCGGACTGCCCAGTCGGGATTGCACATCCCAGGCGTCCAGCGCCAGGGACAGTGCCCGTGGGTCCGCATTGCCGATATCCTCGGAAGCCATGCGTACCACCCGCCGAGCCACATAGAGTGGGTCGCATCCCCCGTCAATCATCCGCGCCAGCCAATAGAGCGCCGCATCCGGTGCGGAGCCCCTTACGGATTTATGCAGGGCGGATATCTGGTCGTAAAAGGCCTCTCCCCCTTTATCGAAGCGCCTCAGGGTTCCACTGGCCACCTCTTCGATCACGGACTGGGAAATGACACCCTGATCGCTCAGATCCGCGGCAATTTCAAGCAGGTTCAAGGCCCGCCGGGCGTCCCCGTCCGCCGCCTCCGCAAGCAGCTTTTTGGCCTCCTCGTCGATACTCAGGTTGCGGGCCCCCAATCCTCTCAATGGATCGACCAGGGCCTGATCGATGATGCGCGCCACCTCGACGACCGTCAGCGATTTGAGTACGTAGGTGCGTGCCCGGGAGAGCAGCGCATTATTCAGTTCGAAAGAGGGATTTTCCGTGGTGGCGCCGATGAACACCACCGTGCCATTCTCCACATGGGGCAGAAAGGCATCCTGCTGAGACTTGTTGAAACGATGCACCTCGTCGATAAACAGCACCGTGGGACGCTGTTCTTGCTGTTTACACAGGCGGGCCTGCTCAACCGCAGCGCGGATCTCCTTCACCCCGGAAAGAACTGCCGAGAGGCTCAGAAACCGGGCACCGGAATGTTCCGCGATCAACCCGGCCAAGGTGGTTTTGCCCGTACCCGGAGGCCCCCAGAAGATCATTGAGTGGAGCCGATCGGATTCAATCGCCTGTCGCAGGGGTTTCTGTTCCGCAAGGATATGGGTCTGACCGACAAACTCCTGCAGATTGCGGGGCCGCATTCGGTCCGCGAGGGGACGAAACGCCTCGGCGGAATCCGAAAACAGGTCGCCGCGCTCCATCAGTCCCCGATCAAATCAACGAGGGGGGGCGGTTCAAATTCAAACAGGCTGTTGTCCAACTCAGGATTACGCTGAATTCCGTCGAAGAAGAACCGGGTGACCTGTCCGAAATTGTCATACATCTCCATACGCACCAGAGTGTTATCAGACAGCGCCAGCATCAGACGGTGAAACTGGCCTTCCGGATCCCTGGGTATCAGCTCAACCCATGCCAGCCCCTCCTGCTCCCCCTGATCACTGACCTTGAAAAACTCGCTCACCGGTTTGTTGGTGCTGAACAACTGGGCCGGTGTTCCCTTGAGTGCGGAGTCCTGGCTCTGATGCGAGACCTGTTCGAGCTCCATGTCATAGAGCCAGATCCGGTTACCATCCGCGACGATCAATTGTTTGGCGGGTGCTTCATATTCCCAGCGTAACAGGCCGGGCCGTTTGAGATAGAAGACCCCATCACTGAAGAAATACTGATCATTGTCCGGTTGTTCCAGGGTTTGGCGAAAATTGGCCTTGAGGGTATGCAGTCCCTGGAGGAAGCTTTCGAGCTGCTGACTCCCACTGGCCGCAATGACCGGTTCGAGCACAAACAGCCACAGCAGGGTTGCCCGAATAAAAAGACGCACCGGTTTGTTCATAGGGTTTCGGTTCCTGAATTCAATCGACAGGTGGCGGTGCCAGCACCGCGCGACTGCCATTCGTCTCGGCCGGCCCGACGACACCGGTACGCTCCATCTCCTCGATCATCCGCGCCGCCCGGTTGTAACCGATCTTGAGACGACGCTGTACCCCGGAGATGGAAGCCCTGCGGGTCTCGGTTACGATACGAACCGCCTCGTCATAGAGGGGATCCGTATCCTCGGTATCACCCCCTTCGACCGGAAATCCCGGTACCGATTCCGTGGCTTCCTGGAGAATCTCCTCAAGATAGTCCGGTTGCCCGGACGCCT
Organism: Candidatus Thiodiazotropha sp.; assembly: GCA_050291245.1. Classification (GTDB taxonomy): domain Bacteria; phylum Pseudomonadota; class Gammaproteobacteria; order Chromatiales; family Chromatiaceae; genus Thiodiazotropha. The sequence goes on from JBNKJP010000067.1 coordinate 169,453, forward strand.
TGAGATGATTCACCACCCGATGAACCTCGTTGTCGTCCACGAAGGCGCCGTGCAGACGTTGCGGAATATTGCTGCCAGTCCCCATATACAACATGTCACCGTGTCCCAGCAGGTGCTCCGCGCCCATCTGATCCAGGATGGTTCGGGAATCAACCCGGGAGGAAACCTGAAAAGCGATACGCGTCGGTATGTTCGCCTTGATCAGACCGGTGATCACATCCACCGAGGGGCGCTGGGTGGCCAAAACCAGGTGAATACCAGAGGCCCGCGCCTTCTGCGCCAGTCGGGCGATCAACTCTTCGACCTTCTTTCTCGCCATCATCATCATATCGGCCAGTTCGTCGATAATGACCACGATGTAGGGCAGAGGTTCCAGGGTGGGATGGGCCATCGCCTCGATAATCTGATCAGGTTGGGGCTGGAACAGAGGATCGGGAATCGGCTCGCCTTTCTTGATCGCCTCCTTGACCTTGCGGTTGTATCCCTGGATGTTGCGCACTCCGAGCGCCGCCATCAGGCGGTAGCGACGCTCCATCTCTCCGACGCACCAGCGCAGTGCGTTCGCGGCCTCCTGCATGTCCGTGACCACCGGCGTCAACAGATGCGGTATGCCTTCATAGACCGAAAGCTCAAGCATCTTGGGATCGACCATGATCATGCGTACTTCCGATGGTTTGGCCTTGTACAGCAGGCTCAGGATCATCGCATTGATGGCAACGGATTTACCCGAACCGGTGGTACCGGCGATCAGTGCATGGGGCATCTTGCCCAGATCGGCGCACATGGGATTGCCGGCGATATCCTTGCCCAAAGCCAGGGTCAGGGGAGATTTGGAGGCCTCGTAGGTCTCCGACTGCAACACCTCGCTGAGAAATACCATCTCTCGGTATTCGTTGGGTATCTCCAGGCCGATGACCGACTTGCCGGGGATGACTTCGACCACCCGCACCGCGACGGTGGAGAGGGCGCGGGCCAGATCCTTGGACAGGCCGCTGATCTTGCTGACCTTGGTGCCTGCCGCGAGTTGCAGTTCATAGAGGGTGACCACCGGTCCGGGGTGCACCGCCACCACCTGCACCTCGATATCGAAGTCGGCGAATTTCAGCTCCACCTGGCGGGACATGGCTTGCAGGGCCTCTTGGGAATAGGCCTGGACCGTCTGCTTGGCGGGTTCAAGCAGTGCCAGGGGGGGCAGTTCGCTGTTGGGATCGGCGTCGAACAAGGGCACCTGGCGCTCCTTCTCCACCCGTTGACTGGGTTTCGGGGCGTTGATGACCGGTTCGATCCGGGGTTGTTTGCGGGTCTCGGCCTTCTTCTTCTCCTTCTTCACCAGCTCCACCCGTTCACGCTTGGCCTGCTTGGCGGCCTTACGATCCTGCCATCCGGAGAAGAAACGCTGTACGCCCTGCCCTAACCACAACACCCAGCCTCCGAGCAGATCCATAATGGTGAACCAGGACACCCCGGTGAACAGGGTAAAACCGCTGAGAAACAGGGCCAGCATCAACAAGGTGCTGCCGGATGAGCTGAAATTGGTCTCGAAGTATTGCGCCAGGGTCGACCCCAACGCCCCCCCGGTGCCGGTGGGCAATCCGCCGCCCAGATGGCCGGTATGCAGGGTCGCCAAGGCACAGCCCGATGCAAGGGTGACGAAGAAACCCAGCCAGCGTACCAGCAGCAGGTTGATATTGACCGTATCGTCCGGGTTGCGGCGACGAAACACCAATACGGCGCTCCAGCTGAGCATGATCGGAAACAGGTAGGCGAACACCCCGAAAAGGTAGAGGAACACATCCGCGAACCAGGCCCCTGCCGGCCCGCCGGAGTTGTGCACCGGGTGCGCCGGGCCGGTATAGGACCATCCCGGGTCCTGGGCGGAGTAGCTGATGAGGGACAACAGAAGATAGCCACTGAGACAGAACAGACTCCACATCACACCCTCGCGCAAGGCGCGACTGACATGGGAATGGAATGCGCTCTGTTCCCCGCTTTGTTGGCTTTTCGCCTGTGTTGCCATCTTCGCTCCACGCCCCGGGATCTGTTATAGAACCGATCTCAGGGACGGTTTTAAATTCTCAAAATACTATTCAAATTATCGAGTTATATGAACTATTTATTCTAATTTCAGAGGTACTGCTCACGCAAGACCGGATGCACCAGCGCGCCTTCAGAAAGATTGATCGCCCGTGACAGCACGGGATTGGCCCGCCAATCCGGAGAAACCAGGGCCGACAGATAGGGCATCATAGCGGCGGACAATGCCTGGCTTGCGCTACGGGGTACGGCCCCGGGCATGTTGGTGACACAGAAATGCGTGATACCCGAGACCTCATAGACCGGATCCTCGTAGGTGGTGGGACGGGTGGTTTCGATGCATCCCCCCTGATCGACCGAAATATCGACCACCACCCCCCCAGGGACCATCGATGCAATCTGTTCCCGGGTCACCACATGGGGAGCACGGGCGCCGGGAATCAACACCGCCCCGATCAAAAGGTCCGCATCGGCCACCGCCTGGCTCACCGCCTCCCCGTAGGGATACAAGGCGGTGACGTTGTCCCCCAGATCCCGTAACCGCCCCATTCGCTCTCTGAGCTTGTCGAAGACCGTCACCCGCGCACCCATGGCGGCTGCCAGAGCCGCGGCATTGCCCCCGGCCTGGCCGCCTCCCAGGATGACCACATGTCCCCGTTCCGCGGCGGGCAAACCGCCCAGTAACAATCCCTTGCCGCCCTGATGACGATGCAGCAATACCGTGCCGTTCTGTACCGCGAGGCGTCCGGCAATGTCACTCATCGGCGCCAGGATCGGCAGTGCGCCCTCCTCCTCCACGGTTTCAAAGGCGATCCCGGTAACCCCGGAATCCAGCAGACGACGGGTCAGGACCTCGTCTGCCGCCAGATGCAGAAAACAGAACAGCAGCTGCCCCTCGCGCAACATATCCGGCTCCGCTGCGTAAGGTTCCTTGACCTTCACCACCAGATCCGCCTCCGCGTAAACCCTTTGCGCATCCTCGACCAGAGCAACCCCCAGATCCCGATAGCGCTGATCCGTAAAGCCACTGTTGAGACCCGCGCCCTGCTGCAGGAGTACCTGATGTCCCTGTTTGATCAGTTCGGCGCAGGCATCGGGTACCAGTCCGACACGACCTTCCAGGGGTTTGATTTCAGTAGGTATGCCGATTTTCATAGAGTGCCCATGGTGATTCTTTACCCCGAAGGGAGGATTCCGTAGTATTCCCGCATTCAATTTTTGAGTCTTGGATGCGGGTCACCGAATAACCGCCCCGCCTGATCCAACCCACTGTGATTCGTGGTCCTGCCCCAATCAACCGGGCAACCCGAAGGGAGTAAGTATACATGAGCGAAACCAAGCATTGCCGACTGTTGATTCTCGGATCGGGTCCCGCTGGCTACACCGCAGCGGTCTACGCGGCACGGGCCAATCTGGAGCCGGTTCTGGTCACCGGTATGGAACAGGGCGGACAGCTGATGACCACCACCGAGGTGGACAACTGGCCGGGAGACAACAACGGCGTCCAGGGCCCGGACCTCATGGAGCGGATGCGCCTGCATGCGGAACGTTTCAACACCGAGATCATCTTCGATCACATCAACAAGGCGGAACTCGACCAGCGGCCCTTCCGTCTGACCGGTGACCAGGCGGTCTACACCTGCGATGCCCTGATCATCTGTACCGGAGCATCCGCCCGGTATCTGGGCCTGGAATCGGAACAGGCCTTTCGCGGCAAAGGGGTGTCCGCATGTGCCACCTGTGATGGCTTTTTCTATAGAAACCAGAAAGTTGCCGTGATCGGTGGGGGTAACACCGCGGTCGAGGAGGCGCTCTACCTCGCCAATATCGCGGCGGAAGTGGTGGTGGTGCATCGACGTGATCAATTCCGCTCCGAGAAGATCCTCGCGGACCAGCTGAAAAAGAAGGCCGAGGATGGCAATGTCAGCATCGAGTGGGATCATGTCCTGGACGAGGTGCTCGGCGACGCCTCCGGGGTAACCGGCATGCGCATCAAGAACGTCAAGGACGGCACCACCAAGGATATCGACCTGCAAGGGGTGTTCATCGCCATCGGCCACAGCCCCAACACCGCCTTGTTCGAAGGCCAGTTGGAGATGCATAACGGCTACCTGAAAATCAAGGGCGGAATGGAAGGCAACGCCACGGAAACCTCCCTACCCGGGGTATTTGCCGCCGGTGACGTGATGGACCATGTCTATCGCCAGGCCATTACCTCCGCCGGCACCGGCTGTCAGGCCGCCCTGGATGCGGAACGCTATCTCGACGCACTGGCCGCAAAAGACGCCTGATCCTTACGGGTACCGCCGACTTACGCCTCGTTCCCACGCTCCGCGTGGGAACGCAGACCCGGGCCTATGTGAACACATCAGGTAAGAGCAACATGACCTGGCCCAGGTATGCGTTACCACGCAGAGCGTGGGAACGAGGGAGCCATGCCGAACTTCCATCGTGACAGATTCTGACGGGGTATCTCAACCCCGCTCCCGGGCGATGCTGCCCAGCACATAGGAGCAGAGAATCAGTTGCTGAAATCGGTTCAAGCCGCGGAACTCCACACCATGTACGAAACGCGGGTTGCCCGACCTGTCCGACACCTCACGAATATTCCGAATAACCGCCAAAACCTTAAGGATATCCTCCCCGCCGCATACCGCCAGGGTTTGGCTGATTTGAATGACCGAACCGACTTCGCCCAGCTTGTTATGATCGATGACCCGCGCGCCTGTACTGCTAATATCACTGATGAGAACCGGATAATGCTCTTCTTTGTTCGCGCCACTCGAGCGGATCAATGTGGCGCGCAGTTCGGTCGACACCCGGGGCGCATTTCTCACTACCGCGCTTTCCACCTCTTCAGGATAGGAGAGATGCAGATGCGGATAAGGCTTTGACGATGCCTGCAGCACCCGTGAGACGAATCCGAAGATGTTACTCCCCTGCAACATACGAACGGTGAAACTCTGACCATCGCGCACAATGATGGGTTTACCGGACTTGCGCGGGGTGGTGATCACCAGGCTCTGGTTAGGCAGAAAACCGATGAGCGTTGCGGAAAACCGATCATGATTCTCACTCGGAGGTACAAACTGCAATTGCAGAATGTCGCCGATTTGTAAGTAGTTAACAGAATCAGGCAAGTCATCTCTCCGAGATCACACTGTAATGATCGGTGAATGATGCGAATTTTTTCATGTTTGCACAAGCGCTTGTTATGATTCTATTAACCCGGCGACTCAGTCTGTCGGGTTAATCATGTAGCGGGAACAAGTACTCACCATGATCTATCTGCTTGACGAAAATCCGAATATGCCCTTTCCGGATGTCTCCGAGGCGGAGCGCGACCCGGACGGCTTGCTTGCGGTAGGCGGAGACCTCACTCCACAGCGACTCATCCAGGCCTACCAGCTCGGAATCTTCCCCTGGTATTCCGAAGGCGAACCCATATTGTGGTGGTCGCCGGATCCTCGCATGGTGCTGTATCCCGAGCAGGTCAAAGTCAGCCGTAGCCTGCGTAAGACACTGCGCAAGGGCATCTTTCAGGTTACCTTCGATCGGGATTTCGACGCGGTCATACATGCCTGCGCCGCCCCTCGTGGCGATAACCCGGGCACCTGGCTGGTACCGGAAATGATCGACGCCTACCGTATGCAGTTTAACCTCGGGCTGGCCCACTCCGTTGAAGTATGGAAGGAACAGGAATTGGTGGGTGGTCTCTATGGCATGGCCATTGGCAAGGTGTTTTTCGGTGAATCCATGTTCAGCCGAGTCAGTGACAGTTCCAAAGTGGCGTTGGTCATGCTCAGCCGACAGCTCATGGATTGGGGATTCCGAATGATCGATTGCCAGGTATACACCCGTCACTTGGCAAGCCTGGGCGCCGCACAGATTCCCCGCAGTCGATTTTGCCAGGACCTGCAGCGATGGACCCACGTTCCAGGACGTATCGGCAGCTGGGCGGAAACCAAACCAGAGTTCACATCATGATGAATCATTCCGAGTTTGATCAGCAAACCGCGTATGCCTGCTACATGAGCCAGTTGCACGACTGCTCCTACCTGCCAGGTCAGGAAGCCCGAAACCTGTTTCTCGACCCGATGGCCAAAGTGACACCACAACTCTACCAGCAGCTTATCGATCAGGGTTTCCGCCGCAGTGGCTGTTATCTGTACCAGCCGGCCTGCCCCAACTGCAACAGCTGTATTTCCCTGCGCATTCCCGTGGATGCCTATCAACCTTCGCGCAGCCAGCGTCGCAATTGGAAAGAGAACAGCGGATCCATTCAGGTTACGCCGGTATCGGCGCAGTACAATGAAGAGCATTTTCAGCTCTACAAACGCTACCTGGGAGATCGGCATCCCGACGGAGCGATGGTTTGCAACAGTCCAGGCCAATACTCACAGTTTCTCACCTGTGACTGGGCGGAAACACGTTTTATCGAGTTTCGCAAAGGCGATCGATTGATTGCTGTCGCGGTCAGCGATCTGCTGCCGAACGGCACATCATCCGTCTACACCTTCTTCGATCCCGAGTTGCGTCAGAACGGACTCGGAGTTTACGCATTGATGTGGCAGATCGCCTTCACCCGGGAGCTGGGATTGAAGTGGGTCTATCCCGGTTTTTGGATCGAGTCCTGCCAAAAAATGAACTACAAGTCCCGTTTCAGGCCCTATCAAGCCTGGACGGGGCAGCGCTGGATCGAAGTGCCGGCCCGCTAGCCTCTGACGAGGTTTTTGCGACGTCGCTTGTAGATCACCAGGGGTTCATTAGGTTTATTTCCTTCGTCGCGAACCGGAGAGCGTATCGGTGTGGTATCCGTACGATGAACCAATTCCTCACGCAATATCAAAACATCAGACGGGGCTTCGATACCGAATCGAACATGTCCGTTGCTGATACTCAGAATTTTTAATGTTACCGATTCTCCGACCTGTAAAGATTGATTGAGATGGCGGGTGAGCACGAGCACGCATTACCTCCTTGAAGCATGGATCGGTTTGAGTAAGACCGTTGAGATTCTATTCAGAACGGACAATCCGGCATTGACATTCACCGCCAAGCACTCCTGAATTTCAGTAAACTGCGTTTGCTTCAACGGATTTCACCTTGTCACGCACGCAACCTGTCAGTGTGAATCTCAACCGCCTGTTGATCGCATTCCTGGATCTTGTAATAACAAATGGCTGACACAACAATGATACATCACATGGATTATAGTACCAGCTAATCAACACAATTCTTTACATTCACATGCAAAGCCCGGGGCATAAAATGGCCTTTTTATAAGTAAAATGTACCGGGATGATTTTTTTACACTGTTATATTTTGTGTTACGTGTTCTGAATCTCTCTGATAGGGAAATCCGCAGGGGGATATTTCATCGATGTTCATTCAGTAACAAATTCACCCTGCCTTCAGGTGATCGGCGGTTCGGCATCCGGCAACTCCAGAGAGGCATCGGGTATCAATTCCTCGGTGAATGTTTCAACGCGCTCTTCCGCCGCTCGTACGCCTTGAAAACGGGCCACATGAAACAGGGCATCACCCTCGTTTGTCAAAGGCAGATTGGAACGTCCGATGACGATACCGGCACAGGGGGAATTCACCGTGACTTCCTGATCACCAAAGGGTGATGCCACCACGCCAAGTAATTGTTCCCGTTTGACCCGGCTACCCAGAGGCACCAGGGCGCGAAAGATGCCGCTCTCCGGAGCGCGTATCCAGGAGGTGCTGCTGGCCACCATGGATTCCATGGGTGTCCTGGCTTTTTGACGCGAAGTCGGCAGCATACCCAGGATTCTCATGATATTGAGTATCCCCTTCACCCCGGCGCGAATCGCCACTTCATCGAAGCGCAGAGCCTCACCCGCTTCATACAGAAGCATCGGGATACCGCATTCCGAGGCGGCCTCTCTGAGTGAACCGTCACGCAGTTGGGAGTTGAGCAGCAACGGCACCCCAAAGGCGTGGGCGAGACGGCTGGTTTCCTCATCATCCATGTTAGCCCGCACATGGGGCAGATTGGATCGATGCAGCGCACCGGTGTGCAGATCAATTCCATGGGTTGAATTGGCGACAATCTCCCGCATGAACAGATTCGCAAGTCGACTGGCCAGGGAACCGCTTTCATGCCCCGGGAAGTTGCGATTGAGATCGCGACGGTCAGGGAGATAGCGGGAGTGTTGAATCACACCGTACACATTTACAATGGGTATGGTAATCAAGGTACCGTGCAGACGGGATAATGACTTGTGCTTCAGGATACGCCGGATAATTTCAACCCCATTGAGTTCATCCCCATGAATGGCGGCACTGACAAAAAGCCTGGGGCCGGGTTTCTTCCCATGCAACACCTGGATCGGCATACTCAGCGGGGTATGGGTGGGTGACTTGGCAAGGGGCAAGTCGAGATTGACCTGCCCCCCGGGCGGTATCTCCACCCCCCCGATTTTCAGTACTGTCATACTTAACCCTTGCCTTTGGTCCGGGTACGATGGGGCTGGGCTTTTCGTTCGATAAATTCAATGATCATCCCCGCCACATCCTTCTGTGTGGCGCTCTCGATGCCTTCGAGTCCGGGTGTCGAATTGACCTCCATGACCAGCGGACCGCGCTCTGACCGGAGTATGTCGACACCGGCCACATTCAGTCCCATCACCTTGGCGGCGCGCACGGCCGTAGCGCGCTCCTTGGGACTGATCTTCACCAACTCCGCCCGGCCGCCGCGATGCAGATTGGAGCGAAACTCACCTTCGGGCGCCTGCCGTTTCATCGCGGCCACCACCTTTCCATCGATGACAAAACAGCGGATATCCGCACCACCGGCCTCCTTGATGTACTCCTGGATCAAGATGTTAGCCTTCAACCCCATGAACGCCTCGATCACGGATTCCGCCGCCTTTTTGGTCTCCGCGAGCACCACCCCGATGCCCTGGGTTCCTTCGAGCAGTTTGATGACCAGAGGCGCACCGCCCACCATTTTGATCAGATCCTGAATATCATCCGGCGAATGGGCATAGCCGGTGATCGGCATCCCGACCCCGTCCCGGGACAGGAGTTGCAAAGACCGCAACTTGTCCCGCGCCCGGGTGATCGCCACGGACTCATTCGCGGGAAACACCCCCATCATTTCGAACTGACGCAACACGGCCGTTCCATAAAAGGTGATCGAGGCGCCGATGCGCGGTATCACCGCGTCAAAATCGAGCAATCGTTCACCCCGGTAGTGCACCTCCGGCTTCATGGCACTGGTATTCATGTAACAGCGCAGGGTGTCGATCACGCGGGGTTCGTGTCCCCGCTGCTTACACGCCTCTATCAAGCGCTGGGTAGAGTAGAGTTTGATATTGCGGGAAAGGATGGCGATTTTCATTGCAAGTCCTTAGCGGCGGTTTGATGCCTTGCGGTGAGCAAACACACGTCGGCTGAGTGTATCAATATCTAGTGTAGTGTCCTATATAAATCATACATTTAGACGAGGTCTGTCATTAGCTGATGTTTAAATCCCTTACCTCGCCCTGCGGGAAGCCACTCAAGCCACGATTGCTGCGTTGCAGCCCTTGGAAAGGGAATAGCCATT
>JBNKJP010000068.1:0-1588 GCA_050291245.1 Candidatus Thiodiazotropha sp.
CTCGCTGGTGATCTCATACAAACTGCTGGGTACCCGGGAGTGGTTCATCATCCACCATACCGACTGCGGTATGTTGACCTTCACCAACGAGATCATGACCGACCTGCTCAACAGCAGCCTCGAAACGGCCACCGTCGACGCAAGCGGCTGGCACGACACCGGGGCGGGCCCGGGTTCGCCTGAGGGCGGTTACATCAACTGGCTGACCATCTCGGACAATGCCAAGAGTGTGGTGGAGGATGTCACCCGGGTGCGCAGTCACCCCCTGGTACCAGCGAACATCCCCATCTACGGGTATATATACGACTGCAAGACAGGCAGTCTGGTCGAGATAACGGAGGCTACAGCCGCAGGTGCCGTCTGAACTACCCGATAGAGTTTGGACAGGGCGGGACATGCCGGAAACAGATGGGCCGTACTGTCTGATATAACCAACTCCCTATCCTGCGCACTCTCAGAGTGTGCAGGGAGGGGCCACTGTCGTCAGGATCGGCCAGCTCGAAATTTCGGGCAATGGTTGATCTAGAATTTTTTTGGTCTCTCTTTCGTCCGCTGTACCGAGTGTCTGCTCCGTGACAGAAGCAAGCTGCTTGCCATAGCTCTTTCCAACGCCTGCCATGGTTGCGAAAGCGACCAGGGATGACCTCAATTGGTTTGGCCGGCGAGAAAAGGTCGCTGTCCAGCCAAAAGCAGAATTTGCGTAAACCATCTTTCTGTTTGTTATATCAGTGAAGATGGGGATTCCGATGACACGCTGAAGAGTGAAAGTTGGGTGTCCCAGAATACTGTCTGTGAAAGCTGGGTGTCCCGGAATACTGGCCTCCCGGAATACTGGCCGGAATACTTGGGAGTTCCTTCGTCAGCCCAATACGCTATCACTTTACGCGCCCACATTCCCCCGCACAGGCCGAACCTTACCCCATCGATCACATGCGGCGCAGGCCGGCAGACGACAACCGGCGCTGCACGACGAAGGCAACGGACTCGATCCAGTCATAAACATGTACGAGTGATCGGGAGCGAGCGAGCCTTTTTCACGCAGGGCGGCCTCATACGCAGGGTTCGCCAAGCAATACGGGGGCGCTTAGCGGCTTGGCCTAAACTCGAGGAATAATCTGCCGATATTGGACGTGATGGCTCGTTTTCGAGCCAAAATCGTAAAGCGCACTGCCGCTACCTGGATCATAGCAATGGCACCCTCCAGGAGGATCGACAGTGCCCCAACATTGAGGAAGTTTAGAATGTTTGTTGACCACGACAGTATGCCGGCGGTCGTGCAGAACGCGATCGGGCAAATCGAGGTATTTTCCCGTCGCCTCTGGCTGAGCTTCGCCGCGATCGGCGTCTTTTCGCTCGCCGCGGCCCCGCTGATCGGCTGGGCTAGCCTGCTAACGCCGGTTGTTCTCCTGCCTATCATGCTTTTCTTCACGAAGTTCCTGAATGCGAACAGGAAACGGGTGGAAGAGATCCGCGAGGTGGCGGCGGAACGCGAGCAGTTTTTCATGGGCATTATCGATTCCTGTGAACAACCATGTTCCGTGACAGCGATCGGCAACTCGAACGACAAGGAATGGCGTTGGCTGTATGT
>JBNKJP010000069.1:0-139212 GCA_050291245.1 Candidatus Thiodiazotropha sp.
GGGGGTGTGGATCACCCATGTGATGGCGCCCCACAGGAAATTCCAACTCGATCCCAGAGAGATCGAAAACTTCAACGAGGTAAAAGCGATGTTGGCCACACGCATTGAACAGTGGGAAAAAGATCGGGAAGAGCAGCTTAATAAAGAAAAGCAAAAAGCCCGAAAACAAGGCGAAAAACTAGGCCAAAAACAAGGTGAAGCCAGCTTGCTCAGCAAGATGCTGGAGCGAAAATACGGTCCTCTACCGCCTTGGGTTCCGCGACGGCTCGCCCAGGCTGACACAGAGACTCTGGAACATTGGGCCGACAACCTGCTCGATGCCCAGACGTTGGACGAAGTTTTCAAATGAGGGCGTGATGTTTTTGTGTTGATCGGGCAACGGCTTTTGCCAGATGTCTGGTTTTGATGACAAATCGAATGGGTTTTCATGTCTCGTGGCCGTATGCATCCTCCGGTAACCCGCTGTCTTTGTTTTCGGCTTCTTCTGTATTCTTTTGATAGGTAAAAAATGAGTACAGTCATGTATCCATCACAATCTTCCGCATTCAATATCCTTGTGAAACGATCGAGTAGCCAAATTTACGTAGTGATTGGGTCAAGATTCGGAGTTCAGGGTTCTGCTCAAGGCCGTTCGGATGAACTCGATTATCTGGGAAAGGCGCTGCCTTGCTAACCCGGCCATTAGGGGTTAACCCCTAAATCATCCTTCGGTTTCCTCCGATACCCGGTGATTGATCGGACGCCTACCATTGAAATTGATCAATGTAAGAAGGGGTTCGTTGTCATGGACATCAATCGCCGCAAGTTTTTGAGCGCACTGGGTTCGGTTACGATGGGGTCTGTCGCCTATGCCGCCACGGGCAGTGCATTGGCGCAAACCACCGAGGTGGGTAAACCGCACTGGGGCATGGTTGTCGATCTTCGCAAATGTATCGGCTGCCAGGCCTGTACGGTGGCCTGCGTCATGGAGAACGATGTCCCCGAGCATGCGTTTCGCACCCATGTTTCGGTCTATGAGGTCATCAAGGACGGGGGTGATCCCGCCATGGTCATGCTACCCAGGTTGTGCAATCACTGCGACGATCCGCCCTGTCTGCCGGTCTGCCCGGTTGAGGCGACCTTCAAGAACCCGGGCACCGGAGAGGTCCTGGTCGACGCCACCCGTTGCGTGGGCTGCGGCTACTGTGTCCAGGCCTGCCCCTACGATGCACGCTTTATCAATCACAGAACCCAAGTTGCCGATAAGTGTACTTTCTGCATCCATCGCACATCGGCCGGATTGCTCCCGGCCTGTGTCGAGACCTGTGTCGGCGGGGCGCGCAATTTCGGTGATTTGAATAACCCACAAAGCGCGGTCTCAAAGCTGTTGGCGGAACACCCTGTCTCTGTGCTGCGCCCGGAGATGCACACTCATCCCAACGTGCGCTACATCGGACTGGATGAGGCGCTCAACGGCCGGGTTGCCGGAGAAGCCGCCTATCGACCCCCCGAAACGACTCAGGTCGAGGAGGATGCGTAATGGATCTGCAAATTCACGAACTCGTCGGCGCTACCCATGACGCCACCTGGCTGCCCTGGGCGGTGCAGTATTTCTTCCTGATTGGGATCAGTGCCACCGCACTCCTGCTGTCCCTGCCGGCCTTTGTGTTGCCGAGAAACAGGGCTCTGTCCCAGGGGCGTCTGGCGCTGATGGTTGCGGTAACCAGCGGAATCACCGGCCCCGTGGCGTTACTCGCCGATCTGCATCAACCGCTGCGTTTCTGGCATTTTTATGCCTATACCCACACGACCTCCTGGATGGCCTGGGGTGCCTGGATCGTGCCGTTGTATGTGACCTTTCTGGTGTTGTTTGCCTGGGCGGTTCACCGGCCGGCGCTCTACGCCCGTGGCAAGGAGGCATGGCGCTTCGCATGGCTGTTCCGCGGGCTGTCGTTGGGTGGTTCCGCCAATACCTTCGCACCATCGCTGGGTATAGGCGCCGGGATATTCGCTCTGGGTGTACTCACCTATACCGGGGCCGAAGTCTCTGTCGTAGCTGCGCGGCCGCTGTGGAATACCCCTTTTCTACCGTTGCAGTTTCTGGTTACGGGACTGGTCGGCGGCCTCGGTGTGATGCTGGTGCTGAACCGGATGTTGCTTGACGATTTAGCGCTTGAACGGAGGATGAACCACGAACTGAGCCTGGTGCTTGCCGTTGCGGCGGCGTCAGGCGCGGCCTGGTACGTCCTTGCCCTATCCGGAATCAGCCCGAAACACAACGCCGCGCTTGCATCGGTGGCGGGGTTTACCGTCTGGCGGCACATCGCCGGGTGGGGTTCGTTCTCGGTTGCACTCGTGTTTGCGATTGCCATTATTCGTCCCGTGGGAACCGGCTGGCTGACTGGACTGGTTGCCATTCTGATTGCCTGGATGTTCCGCTGGATCGTTTTCATGGGCGGGCAAGCCGTCCCCAAAGTCGGCAGTGGACTGTACGACTCACTGGTACTTGCCAGTCTGGAAAGTCTGATGGGCGTTATCGGTACATTCGGCCTGTGGATCTTTCTGATCATTGCCTATACCACTTTTGTTCCATGGGTCGAGGCGCGGCCGCCTCATGAGCGAGAGCCCGATGAGGCATTGGCACACCCGCAATCCAGCCACTCCTGAGGAGGTTCGTATGTCCACTCGCCGCAATCTTCTGAAAGCCGCAGCCGCAACCGGCGCCCTGACCGCCTTTGGCGTGGGGTACAGCGAAACCGCGCGCAAGCTCGTGAAGGGAAAATGGGCCGGAGAGATACCGGCAAAGGCCTTATCGGGCAATGCGCCGGAGCCGGAATTCCGTATCGACCCGCAAACCGGTGATCTCGATATCAATCCCGATCAGGCGCTCAGCTACGCCATGTGCATCGGTTGTACCACCCTGTGCGGGGTGCGGGTGCGCGTCGATAAGAAGAACAACCGGGTCCTGCGCGTCGCCGGCAATCCCTACAGCCCAATGAGTACCGATCCCTTCCTGCCCTATGACACTTCGGTCCGGGACAGTTTTCGGGCCCTGGCACAGGTCGGAGAGGGCGATGGCATGACCTTCCGTTCGACCGCCTGCGGACGCGGCAATGCCGCGCTGCAGCAGCTGGAAAACCCACGCCGGGTATTGCAGCCGTTGAAGCGGGTCGGATCGCGGGGGAGTGGGGAATGGCAGACCATCAGCTTCGAGCAATTGATCCGGGAGGTGGTCGACGGGGGGGATCTGTTCGGTGAAGGCGCGGTGGCCGGTCTGCGGGATATCCGGGACCTGAAGACCCCGATCAAGGCCGATGCCCCGGAACTGGGGCCCCGCGCCAACGGTTTGGCTTTGATGAATTGCGTCAACGACGGACGCGACAGCCTGGTGCTGCGTTGGCTCAAACAGAGTTTCGGATCGCAGAACTTCGTGCGCCACGGTTCGTATTGCGGGGGTGCCTATCGTTCAGGCTCGGGTGCGATGTTCGGTAATTTCAAAAAGATGCCCCACGCCAAGCCGGACTTCTCGGAAGCCGAGTTCATCATCTTCTGCGGTACCGCGCCGGGCAATGCGGGTAACCCCTTCAAGCGGGTCGGTACTCTGATCGCCAAGGCCCGTGCTGACGGTAAAACCAAATATGTGGTGGTCGATCCGGTGCTCAACCATGCGAGCTCCGGCCCGTCGGACAAGCGTGCCCAGTGGCTTCCGATCAAGCCCGGAACGGATGGTGCGCTGGCCATGGGAATGATGCGCTGGATTTTCGAACATGAGCGCTATAACACTGCCTATCTGTCGCAACCCTCGGCTGCGGCAGCCAAGGCGGCGGGGGAGGCGAACTGGACCAATGCCACTCATCTGGTGATCGTCGATGAGACCCACCCCCGTGCCGGACATTTCCTGCGTGGCTCGGACCTGGGGCTGGAGGTCAAAGGCGATGCCTATGGTACGGATGATCCGTTCATGATCGCCGCGAAAAACGCTCCGATACCCGCCGGCGACACAGCCGCGCCACTGTTTTTCGAAGGTGAGGTTGAAACACTCAGGGGTTCCGTGGTGGTGAAAAGCGCGCTTACCCTCTTGCGCGAAGAGGCCATGTCGCAGAGTCTGGAGGCGTATGCCCAGGCTTGTGGTATTCCGTCATCGACCCTCTCCGGTCTGGCCAATGAGTTCACCAGCCACGGACGCAAGGCAGCGGTCAATTCCCACGGTGGGATGATGAATGGCTCGGGCTTCTACAATGCCTATGCGTTGATGATGTTGAATACCCTGATCGGCAACCTGAATTGGAAGGGCGGTACGCTAATCGCGGGTGGTTGGTTTCCCGATAACGCGGGTCCGGCCTACGAGATGAAGAAATTCCCCGGTGCGGTCAAGGCGCGGGGACTGCCCATCGGGCGAAATGTGCCCTATGAAAAGACCTCGGAGTTCAAGCGCAAAAAGGCCTCCGGCAAACCCTATCCCGCAGAGGGGCCCTGGTATCCGAATGCGCCGGGACTGGCCACCGAGTGGATCTCATCGGTGGTCAACGGTTATCCCTATGGTGCCGAGGCGCTGATTTTCCGCAATACCAACCCGGTATACGGTCTGCCGGGTATCGCCCATCTCGTGGAACGTCTGAAGGATCCGAAAGTGGTTCCCCTGATCATCTCCATCGATCCGTTCATCAACGAAAGTTCGGCGCTTGCCGACTATATCGTCCCCGACGCCACCATGTATGAGACCTGGGGTTTCACCAAACCCTGGGGGGGCGTCCCGACCAAGGCAACCACGGCGCGCTGGCCCGTGGTTGAACCGCGCATGGCGCGCACTGCCGAGGGCGATCCGATCGGACTGGAAGCCTTTCTGATCGCAACAGCCAAACGCATCGGTCTTCCCGGTTTTGGCGACAAGGCCATTCCCGACGCCAACGGTGAGCTGCATCCGCTCAACCGGGCTGAGGACTGGTTTTTACGTTGCGCGGCGAATGTCGCCTGCATTGGCCAACCGGTCGCCGACGCCAGCGACGACGATATCAATCTGTCCGGGGTATCGCGCATTCGCGCCGACCTCGAAGCCGTTCTCAAGCCAAACGAATGGCGCAAGGCTGCGATGATCTATACCAAGGGGGGACGTTACGAAGCGATCGGCGGGACCTATGACGGCGAGACGGCGCGTCATCCATTCAGCAAACCGATGCAGGTCTATAACGAAGGACTGGGTAGTTTCCGCCGCGCAACCACCGGACAGCGGATGTCGGGCACCCCTACCTGGCGGTCACCGGAATTCGCCGATGGCACAAGGGTGAGCGATCTCTACCCCGATAGGGAATGGCCGGCTCGCCTCATCAGTTTCAAGTCGCCGTTACAGAACTCCTATTCGGTGGGCGCGCCGGTCTTACGCCGGATTGTCGCCACCAATCCGGTGATCGTTGGGCGGGCAACGGCGCAAGCGCTGGACATCGTAACCGGTGATCAGGTGCGCCTGACCACCCCCGGCGGCAGTCTGGAAAGCGTGGCAGTGGTGCGTGATGGTATCGCCTCGGGAACCATCGCGATCGAACACGGCTACGGTCATCGGGCCTTTGGCGCATCCGATATCACCATCGACGGCAAGACCATTCCGGGTGATTCGGCTCTGGCTACCGGGGTGTTGTTGAATGATCTCGGCATGCTCGACCCAACGCGGACCCATGCCGGCGTTTGGGTAGACCCTGTGTCAGGAACCGCTGTGCGCAATGGGATACCCGCGCGGATTGAAAAGATTGGCTAGAGCCCACCTGTCAGGCTTTCAGGGACGAAAGCTTGTCGGGTTTTGATGGCTTCTGATTTCCTAAAGCAGTATAGGACACTACACTAGATACGATGTCCTGAACAAGATGTGCTACTCCGGCCTCCCGCCCATCCCTGGGTCTGAGGCGCAGAATCCGTTTAACGTTCAGAGTTTGAATTGACCGACCAACTTGTTCAGGTTGTTACCCATTTCGTTGACGCTCTCGGCCATGGTTGCGGATTGTTCCGCCACTGTGGTGGCTTCGTCCGCCGTTGTGGCGATGTGAGTGATGTTGCGGTTGATCTCTTCAGCGGCAGATCCCTGCTCTTCGGCGGCGGTGGCGATCTGTGTGTTCATCACACTCATCCGGGAGACCACCTCGGCGATACGATGCAGACTCTCTCCCACCTGCTGGGCGACGCTTACTACTTCACCGGTCTTCTGCTCACTGCGTTCCATGACGCCGACCGTGGTCTTGGTGCCGTTGCTCAGTCGTTCGATCATCTCCTGGATCTCGACCGTTGACTCTTGTGTGCGGCTGGCCAGTGTTCTGACCTCGTCGGCGACCACGGCAAATCCACGCCCATGCTCACCCGCCCGCGCCGCTTCGATGGCGGCATTGAGCGCCAGCAAGTTGGTCTGTTCGGCGATACCCTCGATGACATCCAGCACGGTATTAATCTTCTGACTTTCAGCTTCCAACTGTTTGGTGTCCTGCATGGCCTGCCCGGCATTGGCGGCCAGCTGATCGATGGTGGCGACAGCCGTCTCGACGATGGCCAATCCTTCGCTGACCGTGGAATTGGCGGTTTTCGCCTCGGTTTCGGCTTTGACCGCATTGCTTGCGATCTCCTGGATCGTCATGGTCATTTCGTTGACCGCGACCGCGATCTGCTCGGTACTCTCCCGTTGGCGCAGGGTGACGGCCTTGCTCTGGTCAGTGAGCCGTGACATCTCGTCGGCGGTACCGGCAAGGCGAGTGGTCGTGTCGCTCACACCGCTGATGATGTCGTGGATGGTGTCGGCAAACTGGTTAAAACCGGTGCTGAGTTCACCGACTTCGTCGCTCGACGATTGGGGCAGGCGGTGGGTCAGGTCGCCGCTGCCTTGGGCAATCTCTTTGAGTGCATCAGACGCCTGTACCAGTGGACCGGTAATTCGTCTGGAAATCAACAGGTTGAGAACGAAAGCCAGTCCGGTCAGAACGATGGTGATGATTACTGACTGGGTGATCTGGGTGTTGATGTCCCGACGAATTTCCGCTGATATGGTTTCAACTTCACGGTCGATATCATCGATGTAGAAACCTGTGCCGATCATCCATTGCCACTTATCCAATCCATCGGCGTAGCTGAGCTTGCTAACCACCTCTTTCGTTGATGGTTTCTCCCACTGGTACTTGTAGATTCCACCACCGGATTTGGCGGCATTGATCAATTCGCGTATCAGGGGTTTACCGTTGGCGTCCTTCAGGTCGATCAGGTTTTTTCCCTCCAGTTGAGGCTTCGGGCGCAGAACAATATTGGTACCGTCATAGAGATAAACAAATACATAGCCGTCATTTCCGAATGCGAGTCCGCGGAGAATCTTTTTTGCCTCTTCCTGGCGAATTGCCATATCACCCTCGCCCTCATAGAGTGAAATGATGGATGATTTTGCCAGTGCCACATAGTCCTTCAGTCGGCCCTCCTTTTCGGCCATCAGCAGGGCGCGTGTGTTGGCGATTCGCGTCTCGGCTGCTCGCTGGGAACTCATGATCGTCTGAAACAGCAGCATACCCGCGACCAGCAACAAGGGGATTAACGAGGCGGCCAGAATCTTTTTGCGCAGGTTGAGTTTTTTCATTGGTATCTCCTGAGGGATCAGGCTGTTTTGATGTGCGAACAGTACAATGTTTAATCGGCAGAATTGAGAGAATGTTGAGGCTTGAAGAAGTCTCTGAGCAGATTCAGAAGCGTGGTGGCGGCGAACCGATGAATCCGCCTATCAAGCAATTCGCGGGATTGTCGTGATTCTCCCATTGAGTACGGAACTGCTGGATCACACCGCAATGCACAAATGTGATACTTTCGCCCAGGGTCGTTGCCTTGATCTGGTAATGGGTGAGGTAGACGGTGTTGTTGTCTGTGATGTTATGCAACTTATTGATTAGTATGCAAATAACAGTTCTGGTTTTGGCGGTGAGATTGCTGGCGCACGCTTCGCTTCTGAAGCAAGATCGAGATCCACCGGGCCTGCTCAACCTGTCAGGCGATCAGCCGTCGCCCGCCTGCTTGCTTCGTGATTGCAACGATTGGATCCCTTATTTTGTATGGAGTAGTCTGATTCGAGCTTTAAATGGATTTCGAGAGTGAAAATGTCAAATAATCGAGTGAATAGTGCGGGTGAAAACTACAGTTTTAGTGACCTTGTCGATGTTGCTGCCTATTCCCAGTTGCTGGAGAGCTTTTTCAAGGCGACCGGTATACCCAATGGTCTGGTCGGTCCCGATGGTGAACTGATCACCCAAGCGGGTTGGTGTGACGCCTGTAATCTGTTCCATAGGGTCCATCCCGAGACCAATCGCCAATGCCAGGAGAGCAACCTCGAACTCATGGGGATCGTTCGAGAAGGGGAGGTTGCCTGCTGTCTGTGTAAAAACGGTCTTTACGACTATGCGACACCGCTTGTGGTCGAGGGACGCCAGCTGGCTACCCTGTTTCTCGGACAGGTGCTGGATGCGCCTCCCGATCTGGAGTTTTACCGCAACAGAGCCAGGCAGTTCGGTTTCGATGAAGAGAATTATCTGAGGGCTATCGAAGCCGTTCCGGTTTTCAGTAAGGCGCAGATGGAAGCGCATATGGAGACCATGGTTGGTGTGGTGCGTATCCTTGTGTCAAACGGATTGGCCAGGTTGCAGGAGAAAAGGCTTCAAAGTGATCTGAATAGAAGCACCGAGAGACGTATTCAGATGGAGGATTTGCTTGAATTGTCTCCAGTGGGCATCAGCTGGTGCGATGCCGAGGGAAAGATTGAATATGTCAATCGCCAGTTCACCGAGATGTTCGGTTATACCCTGGATGAAGTGTCTGATCTTGAAACCTGGATTGGTAAAGCCTATCCGGCGGCCGGATACCGGCAAGCGGTTGTTGAGCCCTGGGTACAACAGGCGCTGAAGGCTCGTCAATCCGGGTTGGCGTTGCCAGGGCTGGAGTCAAATATCATCAGCAAGGACGGGCGGCAGCTCAGGGTGTTGTCTCAGGTCAGCTTTGTCGGTGAAAAGCAGCTGGCCAGTTTCACGGATATTACCGCCTACTGGTTAAGTGAACAACGAAAACGCGCGCACAACTCCATGCTGGAGATGGTGGCTAAGGCGGCGCCCCTATCGGATATTCTGCTTGCCATCGTACACACAATCGAAGAAGAAGCCCCTAAATCCCTGTGCAGCGTTCTGTTACTGGATGATGAAGGGAAGCACCTCTATAGCAAAGCTGCTCCAAGCCTGCCGGTATTCTATAACCAGGCGATCGATGGCCTGGAAATCGGTATGGGTGTGGGTTCCTGTGGTACGGCCGCCTATCTGGGTGAACGGGTGGTGGTTGAGGATATTGCCATCCATGACTATTGGCAGCCCTATGCCGAACTTGCCCGACGGGCCGGGTTGGGAGCATGCTGGTCTGAACCGATTCTTGCCTCGAATGGCAAAGTACTGGGAACTTTTGCCATCTACCATTCCAAGCCCGCTGTGCCGGATAGCGATGATGTTGAACGTATTACCTTTGCCGCCAATATGGCGGCGATCGCCATAGAAAATCGCAACACCCGCGAGGCGTTGATCCGCAGAGAGCGTGAGTTTCGCACCTTGGCCGAAAATTCCCCCCTCAACATTTCTCGTTATGATCGAGAGGGACGCATTATCTATTGCAATCCTAAGCTTGCTGCCACGGTTTCGCTGCCGATAGAGGAAATTGTGGGTACGAGGCTATCTGATTTTCCCGATCCGAATTTCAATCGAATGCTTCATGCTGCTATCAAACAAACACTGCAAAGCGGAGAGGAGTGCTTACATGAGATGGAGGTGCCTGTGAAAGGAGGCGCCTCACAGATACATCTTATTCATATGGTACCCGAGCGGGATGAGACCGGCGCGGTTGTGGGTGTGCTTGCCGCCGGTCTTGATATTAGTGAGCGTAAACGCCTGGAACGGGAACTGGAGCGCCAGGCTCGCATCGACTATCTTACCGGTTTATACAATCGGCGCCATTTTATTGATATGGCTAAACAGGAGTTGATACGGCTCAATCGATACGGTGGCGAGCTTTCACTGATTATGTTCGACATCGACTATTTTAAGCGTATCAATGACACCTATGGACACAATGTCGGCGATCTTGTGCTGCAAAAGATCGCCCATGTGAGTCGCGAGAACCTGCGTGAGATCGATACCATAGGACGTATTGGTGGCGAGGAGTTTGTCGCACTGCAGCCGCAAACAAGTCAGAAACAGGCGTATCAAACCGCAGAAAGACTTCGTCGCGCCCTTGCCGGCAGTGAAGTTAAACTGGAAAATGGATCCATCCTTCATTTTACCTCCTCATTCGGCGTTCTAAGCATAAAATCCGAGAAGAACCAGCAAGGAGATACTCCGGGTATCGACGACCTGTTGACCTGGGTGGATACCGCGTTGTACCAGGCCAAGGAGAATGGGCGTAATCGAGTCTGTCTGTGCCAGGATTGTCACGATTTTAGGAGGCCAACATAAATCTATTGGCGCTTAATTGAGCCAAAATCCACCGTCATCCCGGCGTATGCCGGGATCCGGAATCCTGGAAGGTGCGATAATCTTGGATGTTGTCCATGTTTTGCGCGCCTTTGCGGGGTTTACCCGCTGCGTGGCTCCGTTGCTTGAAGACTCGGGCTGACATTCCTCAGCGAATCCACACACTCACCACATCATAACCACATATCGAAATGCCATAGTAATTCTCCGAAAGAGGGAGAAGTATTATGCGTATTCTATTGGTCAACCCACCCCATACGGCGATTGGCAGTCGTATTCCAGATGAATCCTTGCCGCCACTGGGCCTGTTAGCGATTGGCGGTCCGCTGATTGATGACGGACATGAGGTGCAGTTGCTCGACGCCGACGTTGGGCCGCTTGAAATCGATGTAATCGTGAAAAGGGTCCAGGATGAGTGTCCTGATGCGATTTTGATTGGGCACTCTGGTTCGACGTCCGCTCATCCCACTGTCTGTGAGCTCAGCCGCCGCTTTCGATTGGTTTTGCCGCAGGTAGTCATTATTTATGGCGGTGTGTTTCCCTCCTATCACTATCGAGAAATACTGCAGCAGGAGCCACACATCGATATGGTGGTTCGGGGCGAGGGTGAAGAGACAACCCGGAGGTTGATGCGGGTTATCGACAAGGGTGGAAATCTTGAGGCGGTCGCGGGTATCGCTTTCCTGAGAGACGGGGAAGTGATCGAAACGCCGCCCGCCGCGATGATCGATGACCTCGATGCGTACCGTGTCGGCTGGGAGCTGGTGGATCTCAGGCGCTACAGCTATTACGGGGGCAGGCGCGCAGTGGTCATACAGTTCTCCCGGGGATGTCCGCATCAATGCAACTATTGCGGTCAACGGGGATTCTGGGGTAAGTGGCGACATCGTGATCCGCGGAAATTTGCCGCGGAGATCGCTTGGTTGTACCGCACACAGGGTGTGGTGCTGTTTAATCTGGCGGATGAAAACCCAACGGTCAGTAAGCGTGTCTGGCGGGAATTATGTGAAGCAATTATTGCGGAAAATATTCCGGTAACGATGATAGGCTCGACCCGTGCCGGTGATATTGTCAGGGATGCGGATATCCTGCATCTCTACCGCCTGGCGGGCGTTGAGCGATTCCTTTTGGGTATTGAAAACACCGATTCGGCGACTCTTGATAGAATTAATAAGGGAACAACCCAGACAATCGATCGCGAAGCCATACGCCTGTTACGCCACCACGGCATCCTTTCCCTGGTTACCTGGGTTACCGATTTTGAGGAGGTTACTGATCGCGACTTTCTACATTCGCTTCGGCAACTGCTTTCGTATGATCCTGATCAGATCATGCCGTTGTACATCACTCCCCATCGCTGGACCTCCTATTACCGGATGGCCTCGCAACGCCGCGTTATTCAAACGGATCAGCGTTTCTGGGACTATAAGCATCAGGTGTTGGCGACGCGCTACATGAGCCCATTGAGAATATTTCTATGGGTTAAGTTTATAGAGGCGGTGCTTCAGCTTCGCCCCAAGGCTTTGTGGCGATCCCTGTTTCAACCCGATATTGCCGCACGAGCAGGTATGCGTTGGTATACCAAAATGGGCAGACGGGTTTGGCCGCATGAGTTTATCGGGTTCTTTTTTCGTGAACGCCGCACGCGTCATGGCCCGGTTTTGGAATCATTTTGGGGTGCATCTCAGGACCATCTGGATACTCCCATGCTCATCAGGACGAAAGGTCGGAAGGCTATCGCCAAAACACGTTTGTTAAGCAAACGGATCATGGATGCGTCCTGCCTTGCGAGGGTGAACTGTGAACGCTCCCAGACTGATGAGGATCCGGAGAACGATTGCGGCCGAGTACTGCGAGAGGTGTGACGCCGAACCCTGGGGATTATTGATACAGTTTCGTTAAAAACCACAACCAGGCGCTGACACTGACCACCGAACTCGCCGTGGCCAGCAGGACGGTACTGGCGGCGACACTCTGTCCCCGCTGATACAGGGTGGCAAACAGGTAGCTGTTGATGCCCGGGGCCATGGCGGCAATCAACACGGCGCTGCGGGCAACCACTGGATCGACTTGCAACAGCTGGCATAACAGCAGTGTCACTAGCGGGTGCACAATCAGGGAGAAGAGACTGAGCGTCCCGATCTGCCCCAGATCAGCGGCGATGTGGTAGCGGGTCAAAATGCCCCCCAGGGCAAACAATGCGATCGGTAGCGCGGAGTCGCTGAGGATGTCGACCGCGGAGCTCAGTACCGTGGGTAGCGCTACACCGCTCAGATTGACCAAAAATCCGAGACCTATGCCGATCATCAGGCTGTTGCGAAACATAGCCCGTAGAACCACGATAAGCGTTGCGCGCCAGGTCCTGCCATCGGAACGAATCACCTCCATGGATGTAATGCCCAACAGATAACAGAAAGGGGCGTGAATCGAAATGATGGTATATGCGGTAGTCAGATTGTCCGCACCCCAGGCCCGTTCCGAGATCGGCAGGCCGAGTAGTACGGAGTTGGAAAACAGTGCCGAGAATCCGACCGCGACCGATTCACCCGGGGTGCGTCCGAAGATTTTCCATGCTGAGTATCCGGCCAGAAAGAAACTGACTGAAGCGCCGCTGTAGAACGACAGCATAACCCGCCAGTCGTAGGCGCTGCCCAGATCGAGATTCGATGTGGCGCGAAACAGCAGGCAGGGTACTGCAAGCTGAACCGCGAATTTCATCAGGGCATCGGTCAGGCTATCCGGGAAGAAACCTTGACGAATCAATGTGTAGCCACTACCGATGACGAGAAATACGGGGCCGACAGTATTGAGAATCTGCAACAGCATGCCACGAAATACCTAAAACGAAAAACCCAGTATTCTACGCCACTGGATACCCGTTATGGGATTCGCAGTGTCGTCGATTCATCGATATTGCTCATGAATGTCATGAGGCAGCCCCTGTTTATCTCACCCAAAACGCTTCTAATAATGGCTCCCTTGCGGGACGGGCTCGCCAACGAGCGCGATCTTGACGCAAAATCCACCCTATGGAGACGTGCCAGTGAAACCACCCAAGCATGAAATCCCGGGTACCACCATCTTTGATGGTTCGGTGGCCCGCACGGGCTATGCCCTGAACAAGATGTGCTACTCCTTCAATGAGGAGGCCAATCGCCAGGAGTTTCTCAAAGACGAGGACGCATACTGCGCCAAATACGGTCTCAACGAACAACAGCGTCAGGCCATTGCCAACAAAAATGTGCTGGAACTGCTCGCCGCCGGTGGTAATGCCTACTACCTGGCCAAGTTCGGCGGCATTTTTGGTCTGGATATGCAGGATATCGGTGCTCAGCAGACCGGTATGAGCAAAGAAGAGTTCAAAGCAAAGCTCGTTGCGGCGGGGAGATAGACAAATGGCCAAGATCGTAGGTGCAATCACCACATCCCATGTGCCCGCCATCGGCGGTGCCATTCACAAAGGGCTGCAGGAAGAGCCTTACTGGAAGCCCTTTTTCGACGGATTTCCGCCGATTCGCGAGTGGCTTGCGCGGGTCAAGCCCGATGTGGCCATCATCGTCTCCAATGACCATGGTCTCAACTTCTTCCTCGACAAGATGCCGACCTTCGCCATTGGTGTGGCCCCCGAGTATCAGAATGCCGACGAGGGTTGGGGGATTCCGGTGCTGCCGCCATTCCCGGGCGATGAGGACCTTTCCTGGCACATCGCCGAATCGCTGATTGGGGATGAGTTCGACATGGTGACCTGCCAGGAGATGAAGGTGGACCACTCCTTCACGCTGCCTTTGGCACTGCTCTATCCGGATCAGAACTGGCCGGTGAAGACGATCCCCATCTGTGTCAACACGGTGCTCTTCCCGACCCCATCCGCTAAGCGCTGCTACAAGCTTGGGCAGGCGATCGGCCGTGCCGTGGAGGCTTTCGAGGGTGATCAGAAGGTCCTGATCATCGGTACCGGTGGTCTTTCTCACCAGTTGGAGGGGGAGCGCGCGGGACACATCAACAAGCCGTTCGATCTGAAATTCATGGAGAGCATGACCGCCGACCCGACCTGGGCGACCCAGTACTCCGATCGGGAGATCGTCGAGCATGTGGGGACTCAGGGCATTGAGTTGCTCAACTGGCTGGTTGCTCGCGGCGCTATGTCGGGGGAGGTGAGCGTGGCGCACTCCAACTACCATATCCCGATTTCCAATACTGCTGCAGCTACCATGCTTATGGAGCATCACGGCTGACCCAGGCACAGAAGTGGCCGGGTGTGGCTATGGCCGCACCCGGACCTTTCTAAGTGACCTGTTTACTATTAGTTTCCGGGTTGCGTAACATATTCTACGCCAGCCTGCTATGTTGTTCGCGGCGAAAGTGCGCGGGCGTCATTCCGGTGCGTTTTTTAAAAAAGCGGTTGAAGTAGGCCGGATCCTCAAAGCCCAGTTCATAGGCCAGCCGTTGCACCGGCGCCGCAATATAAACCAGTCTCCGCCGGGCCTCCAACAGTAGCCGCTCTTGGGTGATCTCGAATGCGGAACGCCCGGTCAGTGACTTACTCAGACGATTGAGTTTAGAGGGTGTGATACTCAACGCCACCGCATAGTCTGCAACGTTCCAATGATTCAAATAGTGTTGCTCCACCAGGGCGCGAAAACGGGTGAATAACTCCGCGCGCCCCCCGGGAGCGCGCATATCCAGATGCTGTGATGCCAGTTGACGTTCGATCAGCAACAGAACGCTTTTGGCCAGCCATTCGGTCAACGAGGCCTGTCCCCGCCGCAGGTTCTGAAATTCCGCAAGCAGATGTTCGAGCAGGTCTTCGATGGTCTGGGTCGCGGTTTGGTCGATGGACAGGTCGATGGAACGGGGCTCCAGGAAGAAGGTGTCGAACAGGGCTCGTCCCCGAGGTGAGGTCGCCTCGAGGATCATCGATTCCGAGAGGGTCAGGACATAACCGTATGTGCCTGGCTTGAACTTGAAGGCGTGGATGGTTGCGGGCGGGATGACGATGGCTCGGGGGGGGGCGGTCGTAATGATCGTATCGTCCAAGTGGACCTCTCCACCCCCTCGCAAGATTATGACGCTTTGCAACAAACCCCGGTGGGTGTGGGAATCGATCTCCCAGTCGTAGAGCCGGGATCGTGCGGCAATGCTCTCAATATGGATAAATGTAGTGTCATCACTTTCACGTTCTTCACCATAGAGGCTGTAAAGCGGAACGGTATCGAGCCGTTCCGATCTGCTCAGAGCGTTTGACAAGGGTTCGTTTCCCGGCTTTGAAGACAATAATGAATGTATAAATAGTACAATTTTTCATTCCGATCGTCCATTCAAGACAGCTTGTGTATGAGCCAGACTGGATAGCCATCTGGACGGGAATCAGATGTCCTGAATGCCATCCATTCTTAACTGCCGGTTTCGAAAATCCTGGCGCAATGCTTCGACTACAACGGAGGACAATATGTCGCAACAGCCCCAAACCATCAGCACGGACCCCTTTGATCTCTACTCACCGGAATTTGATGCCGATCCCTATCCGGTCTATGCGGAGTTGATGGAAAACCAGCCCTGCTATTGGAGTGAGATCGCCGGCAAGTGGGTGCTGACCCGTTACGCTGACGTCTTTGAGGCCCTGCATAATTGGCAGCAATTTTCCTCGGCACAGGGCAATCTGGTTGACGAGTTGCCCGGTCGGGCCGGCAATACCCTAGGTTCCATGGATCCGCCACGTCATGACCAGGTGCGTTCGGTGGTTCACTCCGTGTTCGCGAAACGTAATCTCGACCATATGGTCGAACCCATTCGTGCGCTGACCAACGCGGCCCTCGATGGCGTGGAAGGGCAGCCGGTGTTCGATTTCTCCAATGATGTGTCGGCTAAGGTTACGGTAGGGCTGCTGTGTGCGCTCATGGGGCTGCCCGACGGCGACAACGCCACCCTGCGGGATATGGCGCTGACCATGGCCCAGACCGATCCGGTCACGCGCCAGAAAGGACCGGAACATATCGCCGCTTTCGATTGGGTGAAAGCGTATGCGGAGAAGGCCATACGCGAGCGTGAGAAACAGCCTGGCGATGACATCATCAGCCAGATGCTGACTACTGAAGTGGATGGCACCACGCTAACCTTCGCGGAAGTACAGACGACCATGACGACCCTGATCATGGCTGGGGTCGAATCACTCTCCGGTTTTCTCTCCATGATGGCGCTCAATCTGGCGGATTTCCCAGAAGCCCGGCGCGAACTGGTGGCGAATCCGGATTTGATTCCAGGGGCCATCGAGGAGTCACTGCGCTATAACACCACCGCCCAGCGTTTTCGCCGGGTATTGCCCCAGGATCTTGAGCTGCATGGCCAGAAGATGAAGGCAGGGGACTTTGTCATTCTCTGTTACGGTGCCGCCAACCGGGATCCACGCAAGTTTGAAAATCCCGATGTGTTCGATATTCATCGCAATCCGAGGGGCCATCTTGGTTTCGGCGGTGGTGTGCACCTGTGTCTTGGAGCGGCGATCGGTCGGTTGGCCGCCAAGGTGTTCTTCGAAGAGTTCCTTAAACGTATTCCCGAATTTACCCGTACCGACGATCCGATGCAGTGGGTATCGTCATCAAATTTCCGCAGTCCCCTCGATATGAAACTGAAACGGGGCTGACCGACGGCTCAATACAACCAAGCGGAAACGGGAAGCCAGCATTCGATGGCTTCCCGTTTCGATCTCACAAAGTAAACGATCAACGACTGATTCAGGAGGCAAATCACCATGGTAAAGGCCATTTATATCGATAGCGACGGGGCCAGTGAAGAGCTGGACGTGCCCGAGGGTTGGACCTTGATGCAGGCGGCCATTAGCAACGGTCTCGATGGTATCGAAGGGGAGTGCGGCGGCTCTTGCTGCTGCGCTACCTGTCACGTCTATGTGGATGAGGCCTATCTCGATAAGCTTGAACCCATGAGCGATAACGAAAACGGTCTGCTGGACAACACCGCTTCCGAACGCAAAAACAATAGCCGGTTGGCCTGTCAGATCAAGGCCAGCGCGGACCTGGACGGTATTGTCATCCAAACGCCCGAAGCGCAATGAACGCTGCGGATGCCCCCATCGTCATTGTCGGCGCCGGTCAAGCTGGTCTCCAGCTGGCGGAAAGTCTGCGTAAGGAAAAATACCAGGGGGATATTCTCCTCCTCGGTGATGAGGCGTATGCGCCTTACACCCGGCCGCCTTTATCAAAGGCCCTGCTGTTAGGGGAAATGACGGTCGAACAGCTTGAACTGCGAAACCCGAATGCTTTGAGCAAAAAGCGTATTGAGCTGCGCCCGAATACCCGTGTCACGGCGATCGATCGTGCCGCACGGGAGCTGCGATTTCTCGATGGCGGGGTGCAGTCCTATTCCAAACTGGCATTGGCTACCGGGTCGCGTGCCCGTAGCCTGCCCATCGATGGGATTCAACTGGAAGGGGTGCACGGTCTGCGTACCCTCGATGACGTATTGGCAATCCAGAAACAACTGGATTCGGTGCGTCACCTGACAGTGATCGGAGGTGGCTTTATCGGTCTGGAAATGGCTGCCGTGGCACGTAAACTGGGCAAGGAGGTCGCTGTGCTCGAGGTCGGTGATCGACTCATGGCCCGGGTAGTGGCGCCACCGGTATCGGACTATTTTCTTGATTTGCATCGTCAAAAGGGTGTTGATGTTCGCCTCAATACCCAGGCCAGCGCATTGAAAGGAAAGGATGGACAGGTGTCCGGCGTGATCATGCAGGATGGAGGGGTTCTGGATACGGATCTGGTGGTGTTGGGTGTGGGTATCATTCCCAACGCTGAATTGGCCGATGAAGCCGGATTGGTATGCAATAACGGTATCGTCGTCGACAATTGCGGACGAACCTCTGCCCCCGACATTGTCGCCTGCGGGGACTGCACGGCTACCCGTACCGATAGCGGTCTGCGTCGCCTGGAGTCGGTGCAAAATGCGGTGGAGCAGGCCAAGGCCGCGGCTGCCGCACTGATGGGGCTGGACAAACCCTTTAGCGCCGCTCCCTGGTTCTGGTCGGATCAGTACCACATCAAACTGCAGATGGTGGGTGTCTCTGCAGGTTATGAAGAACTGGTGTTACGGGGCTCGGTTGAGGAGGAGGTATTCTCTTTCTGCTATTTCAAAGACGGTAGATTGATTGCCATCGACAGCGTAAATGCCCCCTCGGACCACATGGCGGGGCGTAAACTGGTGGGTAATCCGTTGCTTCGTATCACTCCTGAACAGGCGGCTGATACGGGTTTTGAACTTACGAATGCCCTAATGAAAATGGTATCTTATTAACGCTAGTTTTGGAGTTCGAATCGAGCACGTAATCTCACATTTCCGCGATTCCAAAGTGACAACGGTACTGTGAAGGGGTGATTCCCAGCTGTTTGATAAACAAGCGCCGTAAGCGTTCCTCTTGCTCAAAGCCACACATATACGCCACGGATTTAATGGGTTGTTTCGTGGTGCCCAGGAGTTCTCGTGCCTTTTCCAGGCGGATGTTTTCCAAGTACTTTCCCGGCGTCATTCCGGTTTGTTCGTGAAAACAGCGGGAAAAATGGCGCGGGCTCATGGCCATGAACTCAGCGAGTGAATCGATCTGCAGTTCAGGTCGTGAGAGATTGCTTAACAGCCAGTCGTGAAGATGTTTGAAGCGATCGCCGGCCTTTCTGCGCAACTCAATGGGGGCGCTGAATTGCGATTGGTTGCCCGGGCGACGAAAATACAATACGAGGTATCTTGCGGTTTCAATAGCGATGTCTGCGCCATGATCCCGTTCGATCAATGCCAGCGCAAGATCAATGCCAGCGGTAACCCCCGCACTGCTGGAAATATTACCATCCTCGATGTATATGGCGTTTTCACAGAGTTTTACCAATGGGTATTGTCTGGCCATTGTCTGTACATAACGCCAATGGGTGGTGCACTGTTTTCCATCTAACAAGCCAAGTTTTGCCAGCAAAAATGCTCCCGTGCAAATGGAAACAATACGAGCGGTTTTCTGTGTTCTGGCGGTGATATAGTTCAAACGCTTGGGATCATTACAAAATCTGTTAGGATCAGCGCCGCCTGGAATTACCAGGTAATCGCTTCGCTCAGCGTTTTTGCGGGGGCCGTCAGCATATACTGTCAGGCCAGAATCCAGAGTGATAGGACCTGCCGTCTCACCCGTGAAGAGTATCCTGTAACCCTCGGAGGTTCGTTTGGACCGCAGAAGTCTGGAGGCAACTGAAAACACTTCCAGTGGTCCGGTGATGTCCAGGCTGTTGGCTTCGGAAAAGATAATAAACTCAACGGTTTTCATGGTTAGGGGTGTGGAATGTTTTCCTAGGTTTCAGCGGTGTAAGGAGGAGCCGGACTATAGTGTAAAATTCTTCTTACTTTTCGAGCGTGTGCCGGGGCATGAAGTTCTCCGACCAACCACAGCGCCATATCAATACCTGCGGAGACACCCTGAGCGGTTATAATCTTTCCGTCTCGGACATAGCGCATGTCCTCCATAACTTCAATCGTTTCATCCTTGCTCAGCTCTCCGATCAGGCTCCAGTGGGTAGTCGCCTTTTTGTTTTTCAATAGCCCCGCTCGCTGTAGTATCAGGGCGCCGGTACAGACCGCAGTGGTGTATTCCACCTGGCCGGACTGTTGCTGAATCCAGTTGATCGCTCGATTACTCTTGAGTGCGGCACCCAGTTCGTTGGCGCCCGGTATCAATACGACATCCAGCGCAGGCGCGTTCTCGAATGTGAATTGTGGAATAACCTCCATGCCATTGGCACAAGTGATTGGGGTTGTGGTTTCGGCAATCGTGACAACACGTCCGCTATTCAGCAGGTGATTGGATATCGCGAATACTTCATAAGGTCCTGTGAAATCGAGGGCGGCCACCTGAGGAAAAAGATATATGCCGTAGGTTGTGCTCATATTTGACTCCCGAATGAATGATAGCGTCGATAGATTAGGAGTCTCTTATGGTGGCTACAATGACAAGCAACCCGCATTTTCTGCCATTCAGAACTCTTCCGTATCGATCTCGCTTTGGGTTGCGGTGTTGTAACGAGCACCAACAACTGACTGCTGGTTGATCAGGTGGTCGAGTGCTTCCATGAGGGAGGCGTCGAGCGTTACTTCAACCGCACCCAGATTCTCTTCCAGATGGGCGATGGAGGTGGTGCCGGGGATTGGCAGGATGTTGTCGTCCCGGGTCAGCAGCCAGGCGAGGGCGAGTTGAGCCGGGGTGGCCTTGGCCTCTTTTGCAAGCGCTTGCAGACCATCGACCAGGGGCAGGTTTCGCGCGAAGTTGTTCGGTGCAAAGCGGGGCATGTTGCAGCGGATGTCTTTCGCTTCCAACCCTGAGACATCCCGCATGGCGCCGGTGAGGAAACCACGGCCCAGCGGGCTGAAGGCGACAAAGGCGGTGCCGAGTTCACGGCAAGCCTCCAATACGGCGATCTCCGGGTTGCGGGTCCACAGCGAGTACTCGGTCTGCAGGGCGCTGATCGGGTGTTCCGCATGGGCGCGCCGCAGGGTGTTGGCGGAGACCTCGGAAAGACCCACGCTGAGGACTTTTCCGGCTTCCACCAGACGGGCAATGGCGCCGATGCTCTCTTCGACAGGAACCTGTTTGTCCCAACGATGCAGGTAGTAGAGATCGATACGGTCGGTACGCAGCCGTTGCAGGGCTTCGTCACAGGTGCGCATGATTGTTTCGGGTCGGCCATCGATGACCCGCTTGCCGTCTACACCGGTCATACCGCATTTGCTGGCGAGGAAGATCTTGTCCCGATGGGGTGACAATACCCGGCCGACCAGGGTTTCGTTGGTGCCAAAGCCATACAGGGCGGCAGTGTCGAAGTGGGTCACCCCCAGTTCCAGGGCGCGCAACAGCAGGGCTTCGGCGGCCTCGGCAGGGGGGGGAGTGCCGTAGGCGTGGCTCAGGTTCATGCAGCCCAGGCCGATGGGGGGGACTTTGGTTTGGCCGATGTGGCGGGTGTTCATGGTACGAACTCCGTGGATTAGTAGTTTTGAGTTATGAGTTTTTAGTTTTTAGTTGAGGTGTTCGCTTCGCTCACGCTCATTTTTAATCTTTCTCGCCCTTGGGTGGGTGTTGTAAAAGCATGCCGAGAATCATCTCAAACTGATTTTGGTTGCAGATACAGTCGATTTTGTGCCATATATCGAACGTTTTTACCGAGGCAATTCATTCTTTCCACCTTTTGCGACACCCTCCTTTGGGAGAGGGAAGTTAATAGATGTGAGCGAAGCGAACTCCTCAACTAAAAACTCAAAACTTATAACTTAAAACTCACAAAGTTGTTGTTCGAGATCATGCAGCACTCGATAACAGGGCAACACGCTCGCCACGCTGGCATTCGGTTCCCGTGCTTCGCGGATGGCGGCGAAAAACTCCCGGTCCTGCAGTTCGATGCCGTTCATGGAGACCGCGACCTGAGAGACGTCGATCGGTTCTTCCCGGCCGTTGACCAGATCGTCGTAGCGGGCGATGTAGGTGCCGCTGTCTCCGATGTAGCGGAAGAAGGTGCCCAGCGGGCCGTCATTATTGAATGACAGGGAAAGGGTGCAGATGGCGCCGTTTTCCGCTTTCAGCTGGATGCTCATGTCCATGGCGATGCCCAACTCGGGATGTTTGGGACCCTGGATGGCATTTGCCTGAACGATGGGGCTGCCGCACTGGTAGGCGAACAGGTCTACTGTGTGGGCGGCGTGGTGCCACAGCAGGTGGTCGGTCCAACTGCGGGGTTCGCCCAGGGCGTTCATGTTGGTGCGGCGGAAGAAGTAGGTCTGTACGTCCATCTGCTGGATGTTGAAATCACCCGCGGTGATGCGGTCGTGGACCCACTGGTGACTCGGGTTGAAGCGGCGGGTATGACCGCACATGGCTATCCGGCCGGTCTCCTTTTGCAATGCCACTACGGCTTCGGCGTCGGCCAGGCTGTCGGCCAGGGGAATCTCAACCTGCACATGCTTACCGGCTTTCATGCACTGCATGGCCTGGGCCGCGTGCATCTGAGTCGGGGTACAGAGGATCACCGCGTCGACCTCGGGGATCGCCAGTGCCTCCTCCAGCTCGGTGGTGGCATGGGGTATGGCGTAGCGTTCGGCCACTGCACGGGTCTTTTCCAGTTCCCGACTGATCAGGGAGATCACCTCCACACCGTCGATGTTGTTGATGCCGTCCAGGTGTTTGATGCCGAAGGCGCCGGCGCCGGCCAGCGCGACTTTGATCTTGTCACTCATGGTGTTGGTTCTCCAAAATCAGGTGACCCACCGCCGTGTTCGACGCCGGGACGTGGTAAAAACGGTGTTTGACGAGGGGTTCGGGACCGCCGGCCAGGTCGCTCATCGCGCCCCGGGCGATCAGCCACATGACCAGTTCGATACCTTCGGAGCCCGCCTCTCGCACATAGTCGATATGGGGCATTCGGGAGAGATCCTCAGGGTCGCTGACCAGCCGGTCCAGGAAGGCGTTGTCCCACTCCCGATTGATCAGTCCGGCGCGAGCCCCTTGCAGTTGGTGACTCATGCCGCCGGTGCCCCAGATTTGAACCTTCAACGGTTCATCATAGGATTCCACGGCCTTACGGATCGCCCGGCCCAATTCAAAGCAGCGCCGTCCCGAAGGGGGCGGATATTGCACCACATTGACCGCAAAGGGTATCACCGGACAGGGCCAGGCTTGCGGTTGGCCACACATCAGCGAAAGGGGAACGGTCAGACCGTGGTCCACCACCAGTTTGTTGGCGATGGTGAGGTCGAAATCGTCCTGGATCACACTCTGGGCGATATGCGCGGCCAGTTGCGGATGACCGATCACTTTGGGAACCGGGCGTGGCCCCCAACCCTCATCGGCGATCTCAAATTCAGCGGCGGTGCCGATAGCGAAGGTGGGAATCAACTCCAGGCTGAAGGCGCTGGCATGGTCGTTGTAGACCAGGAAGATGACATCCGGGCGGTGCGCTTCCATCCATTGCTGGCTGGGCTCATAGCCTTTAAACAGGGGTTGCCAGTAGGGCTCCCGAGTCTTGCCCAGATCGATCGCGGCTCCGATGGCCGGTACATGGGAGGTGTAGACGCTTGCACTGATTCGGGCCATGTTACGCGTCTCCCTGGGTTTTGCCGGCCTTGCCCTGTGGTTGTCGATGGGGCTGGGCATCCCCTTCTTCGCCGAGGTAGCGGTTCCCCTCCGGTGAGCGACCACCCTGAAGCATCATATCGCGATACTCCTGTTCGCTCATTCCGGTCATGCTGCCCGCCATCTGTTGAAAGCTCTTGCCGTCGGTGGCGCCGATACGGGCGAGAAAATAGATGTTGCCCCCCAATTCCATGCAACGGTTGAGATCCCGCTCAATCACCGCCTGTTTCTGGGCTTCGTTCATGGGCCATTCATTCAGATAGGCCCGCTCATCAGCTTTAAATCGTTCCCGGTTCTGCGGTCTCATCAGGGAGACGCAGAATTGGTTGAGCCAGTAACCTTTTCGGGACTGTTCGGCGTCGAAGATGATGGTCCCGGGAATATCCTGATACGGTTTGTCCAATGCCATCTCAGAGTGCCTCCTCGGGCCAGTAGAGGCGCATGGGGTTGTTCACCAGTAGCTTATGTTGAAGTCCGGCGGTTGGAGCGATATAGGGTATGAAATCGACCAGCAGGCCGTCGTCGGGCATGTGGTTTTTCAGGTTGGGGTGGGGCCAGTCGGTGCCCCAGAGCACCCGGTCGGGAAAGGTCTCCACCACTCGGCGGGCGAAGGGGGCCACATCCCGGTAGGCGTTTCGCTCACCATCGAGGGCCTTGGGGCCGGTGATCGAGAGCCGTTCCGGGCAACTGACCTTACTCCAGATGTTGGGGTTCTCGTCCATGAACCTGAGGAACAACTCAAATTCGGGGCCATCGACCGGCTTGCTCACATCCGGGCGGCCCATATGGTCCACCACAACGACGGTGGGCAGCCCGGTGAAGAAGTCCCACAACTCGGGTAGATCCGGTGCCTCGAAATAGATCACCACATGCCAGCCCAGTTTGGCGATGCGCGCAGCAATCGCTTCCAGTTCGTCTCTCGGGGTGATGTCCACCAGGCGCTTGACGAAGTTGAAACGAACCGCCCGTACTCCGGCTTCATGCAGCTGTTGCAGTTCCTCGTCGCTGACCGTGCGGCGTACGGTAGCCACTCCCCTGGCCATGCCATTGGAGGCACGGCAGGCGTCGGCCATGGCCCGATTGTCGGCGCCGTGGCAGGTGGCCTGTACGATCACATTGCGGCTGAATCCCAGGTGGTCGCGCAGGGCAATGAGCTGCGATTTACTCGCATCGCAAGGGGTGTATTTACGCTCCGGGGCGAAAGGGAATTCTGCGCCGGGTCCGAATACGTGACAGTGGGCATCCACCGCTCCGGGTGGCAGCTTGAAATCGGGTTTGCTGGGGTTGGCGTACCAGTCGAGCCAACCGGGTGTCTTTTTGAATTCCATTACGGCACCTCAGGGGAAATCTGTTTTGACAGGCAATGTTCGGGTCCGTTTCGGCGCAACCGGCAACGCCGGTTTTCGGGGTCAACGGGGGGGCATGATCGACCGGGGTAATCAGTCGATGTATTTCAGCCCCGCCTTCTCCAGCGGGCCGCGCATGTTGTACATGTCGAGCCCCAGAATACCCGCCGCCAGTTTCTCGCGTTTGACCGCTTCATTGTCTTCCCGGGCTTGAGCCGCGTCGGCTGCCTGTTGGGCGATGGCGGCAGGCACGACCACCACACCGTCGTCGTCGGCCACCACCACGTCACCCGGATTGACCAGGGCGCCGGCGCAGACTACGGGAATATTGACCGAACCGAGGGTTGCCTTGATGGTGCCCTTGGCGCTGATCGCCTTGCTCCAGACCGGAAAACCCATCTCGGTCAGATCCTTTACGTCGCGTACTCCGGCGTCGATGATCAGTCCGCCACACCCCTGGGCACGAAACGAAGTGGCCAGAAGATCACCGAAAAATCCGTCGCTGCAGGGGGCGCTCAATGCGGCCACCACCAGGTCGCCGGGGCGGATCTGTTCGGCGGCCACATGCATCATCCAGTTGTCGCCGGGGTGGAGCAGTACCGTTACCGCGGTACCGCAGAGATGGGCACCGGGATAGATCGGACGCAGGTAGGGTTGCATCAGACCCACGCGACCCATCGCCTCATGGATGGTGGCGCTACCGAAGCGGGCGAGCTTCTCTACTGCTTTCGGATCGGCCCGTTCGATGTTGCGTTTGACTATACCCAGGTTATTCATGCTCATTTTGTTTCTCGTAGTTGTTTTATTCGTTGAGGGTCAGAGTCCCTTGGCCTTGAGTGCCGTGTCGAGGCGTGGGTAGACCCGTCGAGCGTTACCCTCGTAGACCTTGAACTTGTCCTCGTCGGAGAGATTCAGGGTTGCTTCGATATAGCGCTTGGTGTCGTCGAAATAGTGGCCGGTTTGAGGATCGATGCCACGCACCGCGCCAATCATCTCGGAGGCGAAGAGGATATTGTCCACCGGAATCACATCGGTGAGCAGATCGATGCCCGGTTGGTGGTAGACACAGGTGTCGAAGTAGACATTATTCAGCAGATGTTCCTCCAACAGGGGTTTCTCCAGGGCCTGGGCAAGACCGCGGAAACGGCCCCAGTGGTAGGGCGCGGCACCGCCGCCGTGGGGAATAACGAAGCGCAGTTCGGGAAAATCCTTGAACAGATCACCTTGCAGCAACTGCATGAAGGCGGTGGTGTCCGCGTTCAGGTAGTGGGATCCGGTGGTATGGAAACAGGGGTTGCAGGCGGTACTTACATGGATCATGGCCGGAATGTCGTACTCCACCAGCTTTTCGTAGATGGGGTACCAGTGGCGATCGGTCAGGGACGGACTGGTCCAGTGGCCGCCCGAGGGATCCGGATTCAGGTTGATGGCGACAAAACCGTATTCATTGACACATTTTTCCAGTTCGGGAACGCAGGTTGCCGGGTCGACGCCTGGGCTTTGCGGCAACATGGCGGCGCCGATGAAGTAGTCCGGGAAGAGCTGCGAGACCCGGTAACAGAGTTCGTTACAGATCGATGCCCAGACGGAGGAGATCTGGAAATCGCCGATGTGATGGGCCATGAAGCTGGCACGGGGGCTGAAGATGGTGAGATCGGAACCCCGCTCCAGCATCTTCTTGAGCTGGTTGCTCTCGATGGTTTCACGGATGTCGTCGTCGCTGATGACGAGTTCCGACGACTTCGGCATACTGGCGGGATCCTGGATGCCTGCGATTTGCCGTTCACGCCAGGCGGCGAGGGCCGGCGGCGCGGTGGTATAGTGGCCGTGTATGTCGATGATCACTGGGTTGCTCCTTGGCTGGGTGTCCGTTGAATGACTTCAACCCGTTTGACCTTGGGCAACCGATAGCCCTGTGCCTTAAAAAAAGATGCGGCGAGGGGGCTCGCCGCTTTTAAGAGGAGGTCTAAACAAGTTGAGTGTCCAGTATCGGGGTTGCTGAGATTTTTAGATACGGCAAAACGCTACTAGCAGTTATCTCAATATGATATAAACTAACCTGATATTACTCCTCGGGCTATCCGTCAGGTGAGCATGGACCTGAAACAGATTGAATACTTTGTGCGCGTCGCCGAATTAGGCAGTTTTACCCAGGCTTCGATCACCCTCGATGTGGCCCAGTCGGCGCTGAGCCGGCATGTGCGGCTGCTTGAGACGGAATTGCGACAGAATCTGCTGATACGTAATGGACGGGGAGTCACGCCCACGGAAGCCGGCAAGATTCTGCTTGAACACGGACGGGGTGTGTTGCACCAGGTCGACCGGCTGCGAGAAGAACTGGCGCGGGAGCGGGGTGGACTCGTGGGCAAGGTAGCACTGGGTCTGCCACCGGGGCTCTCCAAAGTGCTTACGGTCCCGCTGATGCATGTTTTTCGCGAGGCCATGCCCGACGCCGTCCTCTCGATCCGCGAGGGACTCTCCCTGAGTATGCTGGAGGATCTGAATACCGGTCGCCTGGATGTGGCGCTGCTCTATGATGCCGCGCCGTTTCCCGATATCGAGTTACAGCCCGTCATCACGCAAGCGCTCTATCTGGTCCAATCGCGCCATCACGCGCCCGTGGTGGGCCCGATCAGCCTGCGCGAAGTGGCGGAACTGCCGTTGATCATTCCCAGTCGTCCCAATGTCATTCGCATGCACCTGGAAACCGAGTTGGCGAATCTGGGGATGCGGCCGAATATCGGTATGGAGGTGGATGCCATTTCCGCGATTCTCGAACTGGTCGCTGAAGGCATCGGCAACGGGGTACTGCCCACCAGTTCCGTGCATGCCTTTGGCCGGGCCGAGCGCTACAATCTGCGACCCATCATGGAACCTCGTCTGCTGACCCGCCTGTCCTCCGCGGTGAGTACCCATCGACCCATGACTCAGGTGCAGCGTAATCTGCTCAAATTGGTTGAAAGCAAGGTCAGGGAGTTGGTTAATCCCTCTGATTGATTTAATTTTGAATTTTAAATTAGCTTCCCACCACCTCCCGGGCCACCGCTTCCAACTCACTACGCAACCAGCCATGCACCGGGTCATGCCGATAACGCAGGTGCCAGATCATGTACATCGGGATGCCGGGGCATTTCACCGGTACGGGGCAACTGGCAAAGTCACGGAGCAGGTTTCGCGCCAGCAATTCCGGCAAGGTGGCGAGCATGCGGCTGTTTTTCAAAAACGGCGGGATGCCCGAGAAACCGGGAACCCGAACCCGAAAATGGCGGTTTAAGCCTTGCGATGCCAGCAGTTGATCGATATCGAGGGGGCGGGGCGGTTCGTAGGCTACGGTGATGTGATCCGCTTCGAGGTAATCTTCGACGGTTTGTGGCGCTTCGCGACAGTCGCGGTCATAAAAGACCCGGTAGACCCCGTTGAACAAACGCTTTTGCAGAATATCTCCCGCATCGGGCGGTCGTGGCGAGATGACCAGTTGACACTGTTCATCCCTGACCATTTCCACGCTCGGTATCGCGGATGGAATGACCCGCATGTCAAGTCCGGGCGCTTGAGCATAGAGGCGTTCGAAGAGCCTGGGCAGGAGCAGGTCCCGTTGAAAGTCGTTGGCGGCGATGGTGAAGGTGGTTTGTAGGCGCGCCGGGTCAAAAGCTTCGATCCGCGCAAAACGCTGCATCTCCTGTAGCAGAACTCGTGCCTCCCGGGCCAGGTGAACGGCTCGATCGGTTGCGACAATGCCTCTGCCCGATTTCACAAACAAGGGATCGTCCAACAAACCCCGCAGCCTATCAAGCAAATGACTCACCGCCGATTGAGTAACGCCGAGACGTTCCGCGGCCCGGGTGATGGAACCCTCTTCCACCACCGCCACCAGCAGTTGCAGCAGTCTTCCGTTGAGATCCAGGTGTGAGTTGCTATGTTCAGTCATCGAAAGCGTAGGGTGCCTTCCAGGGGCAGGAGCTACGTAGAATAACTATTATTTACTCCGCAACCAAATGGGGTATTCATCCACAGTCTGCAGGCAGGCACACTGAGGCCTGTCCAGTTTGTATCAAATCGGATAGGAGCTTTATGCCCTGAAGCCAATCTAGTATAGGACACTACACTAGTGGGTTACCGGGTTAATCGTAACCCGGCAAGACAAACCTGGATGATGGGGCATTTCAGAGCGGGAGTGAACCCTACTGAATGCGCATCGGCAGGTGGGAAAAGCCCCGTGTGATGCTGTTGGGTTCCCTTAATGGTTTTCCAGTCATGTTGAAACCCTCGATGTTTTTCGCCAACGCGCTGAAAACAGCCAGACCTTCCAACCGGGCCAGACCCTGGCCGGCGCAAGTATGGGTGCCCAGGCCGAAGGCCAGGTGATCAGTGGGATTGCGTTCGATATCGAAACGGTCCGGTTCGGGATAGTGGCGTTCGTCCCGATTGGCCGAGGCGTAGCTCACAACGACTCGGGCGCCGGCAGGTAGGGTGACACCCTCTCCCAGGTCCACTTCACGGGTGGTAACCCGGGACAGATGTTGTAGGGGAGCTTCGATCCGAACGATCTCTAAAAACGCTGCGGGTACCCTGCCGGGGTCCTGGCGAATACGCTGCCATTGATCGGGATTTTCCGCAAACAGCCAGAGACCGTTGCCGATGGCATTGATGGTCGTATCGAAGGCGGCAACGACATAGCCTGCCAGCAGGGTGATGGCCGATTCGCGTGGAATTTCACCCCGTCGCGCCGCGTCGGTGATGGTGGCGCCAAATCCACCGGGCGTCAGCCGGTTCTCATCATAGGTCTTGGTGATGAACGCCATCATCGCCTCCATACGGGGCAGGGCGCTGCGCATGCGCGGTGAATCGGGGCCGCAGGCGTCGAAACTGCCGACTGCGTATTCCAGCAGTTCTCCCCGGACCTCTTCGGGCCAGCCGATCAGGTCGAAGATGACATTGAGGGGCAGGTCGTGGGCCACGTCGGTGACCGCATCGAAATCACGACGTTCCAAGAGGCGTTCAGCCAGTTCGCCGGCGCGCAGATGGATAGTCTGTTCCACATCCTTCAGGTGACGGGGTCCGATACGATCGGTGAATAGCTTGCGCATGCCGGTGTGCTTGGGTGGATCCATACAGATCAGGGCCTCTTTCCAGGCACTATTAATGGTGTCGTTCAGGCCGGCGCCCTGGGCCGCTGAGTAGGTCTGCCAATCGCGCAGTGCTTCTCGGACCTGGTCGTAGCGACCCAGGTAGTAGACGCCATGCTGGCGCAGGTAGGCCGCCGGGCCTAAATCGCGCAGCTCTTTGTAAAATGGGTAGGGATCGTGTAAAGCCTCATCGGAAAACAGGTCGATGTCGCTGCTGATGTTTGTCAGTGATGTCATGCTATCTCCTCTTTGTTATTTGTATTAACCTGGCGCCGATTTGGTTGGCGGGTTAACAGACGCCGGAATCGGCAGCGTCCAGTCTATGGGGAGGCGTAACAGGGAAACTTGGAGAAAAGCGCAGTTCTTTTGACTGCAGGTGAAAAACGATCAGGAACTTTATTCTTCCAAACAGCGGTATTGTCGGGCACTGACACCGAACCGGTTGCGGAAACAGCGACAAAAATAGGACAGGTCATTAAAGCCGGCTTCCAGGGCGATATCACTGATGCGCGCGGTCATCTCATGTTGCAGACGCTCCGCTACCAGGTGCAAACGACACTCCAAAATATATTGCGTGGCGGTGGTTTGCATGCGCGCAAAGATCATTTGTACATAGCGCGCTGTTATTCCGAGTCCATCGGCAATACGTTTTGCATTGAGTTCCTGCTCGCCGAGGTGTTGTGCCACATAGTGTTGGATATGCCGTTCCCAGGCAGCGGCTCCGACACGGCCGTGGTTCACCCGACCGCTTGGCCAATTCAATGCGATAAGGTCGCGGGCGGTTTGCGACAGGTTGCCCGGTCCCGGCTGATTACCGTCCAGGGCTGCAAGTCGGCGCACGAAGGCGCTAAGGAGATCACAGCTGCTTGAGGGATGCGTAATTGCTATATGATCATCGAGCGAAGACTCGAAATGTTCACCAGGAATATAGAGGATGTGGGCGGTATGTTCTTGAGTGGATTCGATGTGGTAGGGTTCATGGGCATAGAGCGCGGTCAGTTCGCCGATACCCAAGTCGGCTTGACGTCCCCGTTGCCGCAGTCTGCTTCTGCCGCTTTGGTTGAGAAGCAGAAACAACCCGGTATGGCTCGAACCACTCAATCCCTCGACCGCAACAGGGGTCGATTCAACCGAAATCAGTTCAATGCCACGAAAGATCCGGCGTTTCATTCGGCCGGAGAAACGGCGTGATGCCGGTTGTATGTGCATGGCGCCGAATGCCGTATTGGCAGCCTGGTTCCAATAGTGGAGTCGGGCCTGTTCCCGTATCGATCCGGTATGGAATATTTCAGTTACCATGGTTGGTCAGTGAAGTCGCTGAACGTTGCGATATCAAGTATATTGATATATGTCAAGGAAGTCAGTAGTGCTTTAACCGGATCTTGGACTACGTGCTATACATGGAGTCAGAAATGATCAATTAAATGGATGTTGTGGCATACTTTGCAGTTGGATATTTGGGTTCCATGGGAACAACCTATTGATTTACCTCAAGTTTGTGTTGTCAGGCCTGAGGAAGTGAGCGATTTATGAACGTACAAGTATGCCGACCTTCCACCGATCCGGAGTTGTCGGAAAACCCGGATCCATCCAGCAGGCCCTTGGGTGTGGCCTATATGGTCGGCCGATTGAGCCGGGCATTGAGACAACGCTTCCGTAAAGTTCTCGAACCCATGGGTTTGACCGTGGGGCAGTATACGGCACTCTCTGTATTCTGCAGCAACGGTAAGCTATCCAACGCGAAACTGGCCGAGCGCATCATGGTGTCGCCTCAGGCGGCGAATGAGCTGATCAAGGGTATGGAGAAGAACGGGTGGATTGTGCGCAAACCCGATCCCAATCATGGACGTATCATTCAGGTCAGTCTGACCAAGGAGGGTCAAAGATTGCTGATGCAGTGCAATAAGCAAATAGCCGGTATTGAGGTGAAGATGTTGCAGGGGCTCAGCGAGAAAGAGGTCAAGACCCTGCACGGACAACTAAGAAACGCGGTCGGTTTACTGAAAGAGCTTTGATGAAATGAATTGACATTTAGTTTGTCGCCATTAATATCAAGTAAATTGATATTGAGGTTGGCGCATGCGGTTGCCCGTAGTGCCGTGACATAACGATTAGTGAAAGATTCGGAGAACCTTACCATGGAAATCAAAGCAGCCGTCGCTCGCGAACAGGGCGGGCAACTCTCACTTGAGTCCCTCTCCCTCGAAGCACCACGCAGTCACGAGATTCTGGTGCGAGTGGTCGCCACCGGAGTCTGTCACACCGACCTGGTGGTTATCGCGGGGCATCTGCCGACGCCTTTCCCGGTGGTGCTGGGTCATGAAGGCGCCGGCATCGTGGAACAGGTTGGCAGTGGTATTACCAAGGTTAAGCCCGGTGATCACGTGGTCATGACCTATAACTCCTGCGGTACCTGCCCCAGTTGCAGCGATCATGCAAGCAGCTATTGTCATGAGTTCTTTCCGCGCAACTTCTTCGCGGTACGTGCCGATGGCAGCAGTGCATTGAGCGGTGGTGACGGTTCGCTGGTGCACGGGAATTTCTTCGGTCAGTCCTCCTTTGCCACCCATGCTTTGTGTCATGAGACCAATGTCGTCAAGGTGTCGGAGACGTTGCCGCTGGAACTGCTCGGTCCTCTGGCTTGTGGTATTCAGACCGGCGCCGGAGCCGTGATGAATGCCCTGAAGGTCTCGGTGGGTCGCTCTTTGGTGGTTTTCGGTACCGGTTCGGTGGGGCTCTCCGCCGTGATGGCGGCCAAGGTGGTTGGTGCCTCCACGATCATTGCCGTGGATATGAATGACGACCGGTTGGCCATGGCCAAGGAACTGGGTGCGACCCATACCTTCAATCCCGGAAAGGACAAGGTTGGAGAACAGGTCATGGCAATTACCGGATTTGGGGTGGATTTTGCACTCGATACCACCGGTATACCCGCGGTTATCCGGGATGCGGTCGAAACACTCGCGCCGCGGGGGACCTGCGGCATTCTTGGTGCTCCCGCGCCGGAAACCCAGATTGAACTCGATGAGACTCACTTTATGAGTGGCGGCCGGCGCCTGATCGGTATCGTCGAGGGGGATGCCAATCCGGAAACCTTCATTCCGATGCTGGCCGATCTAAACGCCAAAGGGATGTTTCCCTTCGATCGTCTGGTCAAGTTCTACAATCTGGATCAGATCAACCAGGCGATCGAGGATTCCGAGAGCGGAAAAACCATCAAACCTATTATCCGAATGTCATAGCCGCTTATGTCTAAAGAACAGCTTGACCAAATCCTGCAACTCTCAGCCGAGGCGCCGCCGCCTGAGATTCCCACGCCCGAGAGTATTCGGCTCTGGTTTGAGTCGATCAATGCGCAAACCCCCGGGGCTCAAGCTACGACATACAG
Organism: Candidatus Thiodiazotropha sp.; assembly: GCA_050291245.1. Classification (GTDB taxonomy): domain Bacteria; phylum Pseudomonadota; class Gammaproteobacteria; order Chromatiales; family Chromatiaceae; genus Thiodiazotropha. The sequence goes on from JBNKJP010000069.1 coordinate 33,510, forward strand.
TGCGTTGTCCTCGGAGCTCTGGTCGGGGGAGTGGAACCGGCCGGAAGGCGGACGTGAAGATCGCTTGATCATCTACTATCATGGTGGCGGCTTTCTCTTTGGATCCTCTCGATCCCATCGTGCACTCACCAGTCATCTGGCGCAATTGGCCGCAATACCGGTGTTGAGTGTCGACTATCGCTTGGCGCCGGAGCATCCCGCTCCGGCTGCTCACGATGATTGCTTTAACGCCTATTGTTGGGCCCTTGAACAGGGATTTGCCCCTTCGGCCATTGCCTTGGCGGGGGATTCGGCCGGTGGCAACATGGCGCTTTCAACCGCGGTGCGCGCCCGGGAGACGGGAGTTCCGGTTCCGGGCTGTGTGGTCATGATGTCCCCGGCCCTAGATCTGGCGGGAGACGGAACGTCGCATACCACACTCGCGAATGCACCCTTGCTGAACAAGGGGTTGATCGATCTGTTCAATCGGGTATACGTTGGAGAAGGAGACCTGCGTGATCCACAGGTAACGCCTTTCTACAGTGATATGTCCGGTTTACCGCCGGTGCTTATCCACGTGGGCTCAAACGAGATGTTGGTGGATGACAGTGTGACCATCGCCAGGCGTATCGGGCAGGCAGGTAGTCCAGTCGAGTTGAAGATCTGGCAGGATATGGTTCATTGCTGGCAGCTCTACGGTCCGATGTTGGAAGAGAGTATGCAGTCGATCGAGGAGATCGCCGAATTCGTGAAGCGGCATATCGAATAGAAGAAGTCAGAATTTCAACAGCCGTTATTTGGGTAGAGTGGGGCGTCGCCCCACTTTTTTTTGTGCGTTCCCAGACTCTGGGTGGGAATACAGGCGCAGGGTTCAGGACACAACCCGATTGGATCATCGTGACGCAGCTTACGTATGCATTCCCACGCAGAGCGTGGGAATGAGAGCTAAAAAAATCGTGAGCAGAGCGAACTCATCAACTTAAAACTAAACACTAAAAACTCAAAACTACCATTCACTACAGGTCCAGCACCAAACGTCCGCTTTTGGCACGGGAGCAGCAAGGGGTAAACTGATCATTGGATGCCCGTTCCTCATCCGTCAAAAAGCGATCCCGATGATCGGGAGTACCCGAAAAAACACGGGTCAGACAAGTTCCGCAGACCCCTTCCTCGCAGGATACGGGAATGGTGAAACCGGCCTCTTCCAATATCTGCAGTGCTGTCCGATCGGCGGGAACTTCGAGAATCTGCCCGGTACTCTTGATTTCGATCTCAAAACAGCCGGATTCCCGGTCGGCTGTCGGAGCCGCGGAAAAGTACTCCCGGTGCAGTTGAGCCGAGGACCAACCGAGTCGGGCGGCACTGTTGAGCACATAATCCATATAACGGTCGGGTCCGCACACATAGAGATGCGTACCGGATTGAGGGTGTGCAAGCAGAGGTTCTACATCGAGTCGCTGTGACGGTTGCGCATCGCTGATATGCAGGTGCGTCCGGTCGGCGAAACTTCCCTGCATGATCTGATCGACAAAGGCCATTCGGTTCAGGCTCTTTCCGCTGTAGTGCAGTTCGAAATCCGCTTGCGCATCGGTCAGTGCATAGGCCATGCACAGCAGGGGAGTGATGCCGATACCCCCGGCAAATAACAGCGTGCGTTTCGCATCGGGCGCCATTGGGAACAGATTGCGGGGTTCGCTGATCGATAAGCGCTGATTGACCTCGGTCTGCGTGTGCAGGAAATTCGAACCGCCCCGGGACGCGGGCTCCTTCAATATGCAGAGCCGGTATCGTGTTTGATCGTTGCAGGGATTGCAGAGCGAATATTGTCTGATCAGGCCATCGGGCAGATGTAGATCGATATGCGCCCCCGGTTCAAAGGGAGGCAGAAGGTTTCCGTCGGCACGGGCCAGTTCAAGACTGATGATGTCATCCGCTTCACGGTGTTTACCTGTAACGATAACCTCGATCATGAGCGTTCCTCTTGGGTCTGTTCCTGCTGCAGCAGGCGTTCGAGTTTGCGCCGGGCCTGAACACCGCCGGCATCGATATCGAGTTTCAGCAATTTGCGTCCGGGAAAATGGTTTTGCAGATTGTTCTGTTGTCGCTCCAGCATCTCCAGGTCCTCCGCAAAGATTTTTCCCTGGCCTTCGCGAATCCGCTCCGTAAGAGAGGGATCCTGGGATTTGAAAGCCCGGGCAAAACCCCAGAAATACCACATTGAGGTTTCATTCTCCGGAGTGATGAAATCGACCACGATGGCGTTGACCTTGTGCGCGGCTTCCGCGTCGCGACCGCCTTTGCCCGCATGGGCTACGCCGACTTCGATCATGATGTGACTCGGTGGGGTGAAACGGCTGATCTGCCAGCGATCGACCGGCACGTCATGGGCGAGTCCGTTGGCTTTCAATGCCATTTGCCAGAAGGGGGGTGCCGAAGTGTTTTCCATGAAGCGGCTGGTGATGACCTCATCGTCGATTACCTGGGTGGTGACCGGTGCTTCGTCGATCTCTTTCTGGCCGATACTTGAGGCATGCACATAGGTCTCGTGGGTCAGGTCCATCAGATTGTCGATCATCAGTCGATAGTCACAGGCGATGTGATAGAGGCCGCCGCCATAGGCCCAATCCGGGTTGTCGCTCCAGATGAAATCAGGGATCTCATCCCGCTGGGCCCGGGTCGCATCACCGGTCCAAACCCAGATGAAGCCGTGGCGCTCTTCTGCCGGATAGGCCTGAACACAGGGAAATCCTTGTACGCGCTGTTTGGGCATGGAATCGGTTTTGCCATCATGCCCCATTTTCAGGCCGTGATAGCCGCACACCAGCTTACCCTTTTCGATGTATCCGAGTGACAGGGGGGCGCCCCGGTGGGGACAGAAGTCCTCGAGTGCCGCGATCCGACCCTCTTCATCGCGATAGAAAACAATATTTTCACCACAGATCTGGCGGGCCAGGGGTTCGTCTGACAGTTCCTCCGAACGGGCGGCGACATACCAGGTGTTTTTTACGAACATGAATCTCTCCTCCGGTGTTTATTTGTATATATTGGATCCAATAAAAGCACAGCTAAGCTGTTGTATCAAGTAAGTTGATACAATAAATAATGTCAGATTTCGTTTGTGAAAGTGTTTATAAAATAATGTATTTAAAGATAAAAATAATGTTTCGCGTGGATAAATCCACTATTGCTAAGGGGTAATCAGTGGCTGTATTCTATGTTTAAACTACGAAGTATGGATCCAAAAATAGTTCTGGTAGCTCAACTATTAGGAAAGATTTCATGGTAAACCAAGGTCAACGGGTATTGAGCATTCTTCGTCAGATGATCATCTCTGGCGAACTCAAGGCTGGGGAGCGGTTGGCGGAAATACCCACCGCGCAACAGCTCGGGGTTTCGCGTATGCCCGTGCGTATCGCGTTCCGCGCGCTGGCACAGGAGGGGCTGCTGATCCAATTACCGCGGCGTGGCTACCGGGTCAGGGAGGTTGCCCTCGATGAGATCAATGGCGCGGTGGAAGTACGTGGGGTGTTGGAAGGACTGGCGGCATACCAAGCCGCGCAAAGGGGACTTGAGGAGCGGGCGAAACAAGGATTGGTCGAGTGTCTGGAACAAGGCGATCTCCTGTTTGATAAGGCTTATGTCACCGAGGAAGACCTGGAGCTCTACCATGAGCTGAACAAACGCTTTCATCTCCTGATTGTCGAGGCCAGCGCTAATCCGGCAATTCTGGCCACCCTGGCTCGGGTCGAGCACATCCCATTCGCCTCGGTCAATGCGCTGGCGATCGACCCGGATCGCATGGATCAGGAGTATCGTCGATTCAATTATGCCCACATGCAGCATCATGCGGTGTTTGATGCCATCGTTCAGGGTCAGGCCGGGCGGGCGGAAGCGGTGATGCGGGAGCATGCCTACGCGACTTTGCGCTATGTGACCCTATTCCACGATAGCCCGAGCGAGGGTGAAGATATCCGGGTGATTGGGTTGCCGGGTTAATCATAGCGCTTGGAAATCCCGTGCGATTCCTTCCGCAGGGTTCCTTTGGAACACCGATGAAACAAGCGGTTTTAACCACTACGGCCTCGTGATAGCATCTCGACATGAATGACGAAACCACGAAGGAACGGGAGATCATGATGGTCATGCGTAAGGTGCTGACCCGCATCGTGCGCGAGGTCACCCCGGAACATAAGAGTCTCAGACATCCCCTGTCGGATCAGACCATCCAGGATATTCGAAGCTGCCTGGGACTGATCACCGCGCGGGAGAAAGAGTTGGCGGATGAGGCCGGGCGAACCGCTCAGGAGCGACCCTATTTCGTGGATGAGCCACCCAAGGTGAAGGTGGTGCCGATTACTTCAATTGGAAAGGTGAAAAAGCCGGACAGCGACACCTGATTCCGTCAGCGTCATCGAGGATACGCCCGGTTCTCCCGGGTACTGATGATCCGCCGATACGTCTGCTTTGGCTCTGTCGAGGATCCGGAGTCGGCGGTGCCGACTCCGGATTGGATTCCCTAATTTACTGGGACTTGTCCCCTTCGCTGGCCGGAGCCTTATCCGCTTCGGTCTCCGGCGCCTTGGCCTCGGATCCCGTCTCCGCAGGAGCCTCGGCCGGGCTGGCCTGATCCGTGGATTCTGTGGCCGTGGCGGCATCGTTCTGTTCGGCCGGTTTGCCGTTTTTCTCGTTGAATACCAACTTACTGCTGTCTCGCAGACTCTGCATATAGTCTGTCAGTGCCTTCTGCTGGAGTTTGGTCTCGATTTCGCCGCGAACCTTGTCCAGGGTTGGGGCCGGATTGGTCCGGCTGTCTTCCAGCAGGATGACGTGCCAGCCAAACTGGGTCTGCACCGGAGCTGAGGAATATTTGCCTTTCTCCAGACCCTTCAGGGCGTCGGCAAAAGGCTTCACCATCTGATTCGGATCGATCCAGCCCAGGTCGCCTCCCTTGACGTTGGTCGGACCGGTGGAGTGTTCCTTTGCCAGCTCCGCGAAGTCGGCACCCTTGTCCAGTTCGCTAATCAGGGCTTTCGCCTCGTCCTCCTCCTTCACCAGGATGTGACGGGCCTTATACTCCGTACTGATTAAGTTGGCGTACTGTTCGTCGTAGATCTTCTGGACCTGTTCGTCATCGGGCTTGTTCTTGTCGGCATACTCCTGGACCATGGCCTGGGTGAGCAGTTTCGCCTTGAGCAGGGCCATGGAGGCGGTGATCTCTTCGTGATCCATGTAACCGGATTTTTCCGCATCCTGGGCGACGATCAGGATGTTCGCCAATTCATTGAGCACCCCCATCTGCATTTCCGGGGAGGTCTTGGCATCGGGTACGCCGCGCATCCGGTCCTGGAAATAGAGCGCGTACATGGCCCGGGTTACCGGTTGACCATTGACGGTCAGCAGGATATTCGCATCCATTTCAGTGCTGCCAGGCTCTTCCGTGGTGGCGGGCAGGGTCGCGGAACGGGTGGTATCGGCGCTGTTGGAGGCCGGGTTTTCGGCCGCCTGATTGCAGCCGGAAATGAGTCCTACACTGCACAATGCAGCCAGAATTAGCGTCTTTTTCATCGTTGGTCCTTAGCTAGTGACTTTAACTTTGAGATGCTTGCCAGGTCATGCCGGCAAGACTTTCTTGAAGGGTTTTACCGTGACCCGGGCATAGACCCCGGTCTGGGTGTAGGGGTCCGCATCCGCCCACTGCCTGGCGCTTTCGAGATCCTTGAATTCCGCCACGATCAGGCTGCCGGAAAAGCCGGCCGGGCCCGGATCCTCCGCATCGATGGACGGGTGTGGGCCGGCTAACAGCAGGCGTCCCTCGTCCTGCAGTGCCTGGACCCGTTTCAGGTGTTCGGGGCGGACCTTTAGCCGCTGTTCCAGGCTGTCGTCCCGGTCTTCCGCGATGATGGCGTAAAACACTCAGTTTTCCTCGGTTTTCAGTTCCGGCTCGCGGATGTGGCGAGCCAGGTAAAAGGCTTGCAGCACGATGAATGCCAGGGTCAGGCCCATCATGCCGAACAGTTTGAAATTCACCCACTGGTCTTCCAGGGTGTGGGCAGTATCGCACATCTCCAGTTGTTTACCCTGAAACTGGTCCGGGCAGTGATCGAAGTCGATGTGCTGTATCCCGGAAAGTTCCACCAGTTGACGCTCCGCGTTGAAGAAATCGGAGGCCACGTAGAGGTTGAGAAAACCCAGCAGGATGAAAAACAGGCCCCAAAACAGGTTCAGGCGACGCCACACGGGGTGGGGTACCTCGATGGTATGTTCCATCATGCGCTGCACCAGGGGCTTTTCACCGATCCATTGACTCCCAAGGAAGACCAACCCGAACAGCCAGTTGATCACCGAGGGTTTCCACATGATGAAAGTGTGGTCCTGGAGCAGGATGGTCAGGCCGCCGAATACCGCCAGGATGCCCAGGGTGATCCAGTGCATCTTTTCCACTCGTCCCTTGCGCAACCAGGCATAGCCGACCTGAATGGCCGAAGCCGCGATGGCGACGCCGGTGGCGACATAGATACCGTAGATTTTGAAGGCAACAAAAAACAGAATGACGGGGAAGAGGTCTGCAAGAAATTTCATAGCCTGTCTGATTCAAACCGGAAGATAATGTTCCCAAGGCCGTTTTGGCGGAGAAATCGGCAGATTGTAACAGGCCGGGAAGGGTACGTCTGTGGATACTTGTCACATCCCGATTATTGGGTGACTCGGGCCAACCGTGGAGGTGATGTGTTTTTACTGTCAGTTCGCGGGGACAATAGGTACAATCTCGCCCCGTGATGACCCTCTATGACCTGCACAGCCATTCCACCGCTTCCGACGGTACCCTGAATCCCCGCGATCTGGTGATGCGCGCCGCTGACGCGGGCGTGCATGTGCTGGCGCTCACCGACCACGATACCACGGCCGGTGTTCCGGAGGCGTACGCAACCGCCCGTCAATGCGGTCTGACCCTGCTGCCCGGTGTCGAGGTGTCGGTCAGCTGGGAGAGCTACACGGTCCACGTCGTAGGGCTGAATGTGGACCCGGAAAATCCCCGGCTCCAGGAGGGATTGGCAGGACTGCGGGCGTTTCGGGACTGGCGTGCCGAGGAGATCGGTCGCCGTTTGGCGCAATCGGGTATCAACGGGGCATTTGAAGGGGCCTGCGCATTCGCCGAGGGTAACCTGGTGAGTCGCACCCACTTCGCGCGGTTTCTAGTGACTCAGGGATTGGCAAAGGACGAACGCGCGGTATTCAAGCGCTACCTGATCAAAGGTCGACCGGGTTACGTGCCGGGTAACTGGGCGCGTCTCGATCAGGCGGTCGCCTGGATTCATGACGCGGGCGGGCAGGCGGTGATCGCCCATCCGGCCCGTTACAAAATGACCCGGACCAAACTGCGGCGTCTGTTCAAGGCGTTCGTGGCGCTGCAGGGCGACGCCATCGAGGTCGTCTCGGGCAGCCACAGCCGGGACGATTACATCACCATGGCCCGGCACGCCAAGGATTTCGGCCTGCTCGCCTCGGCGGGTTCCGATTTCCATACCCCCGATAATCCCTGGATCGAACTGGGTTGTCTGCCCAATCTTCCCGACGGATGCCGTCCGGTTTGGGAAGACTGGTCGCTCCAGGAGAGCCGGCTGTTGCGCTCGCAGATCGGCTGAGCCTTTACCCTTCAACGAGCAGTTCTCTATGGCCCTGTTTCTGCAAATCCACCCGGAAAATCCGCAAGCCCGTCTGATCCAACAGGCGGTCGAGGTGATTCGTAACGGCGGTGTGGTGATCTATCCCACCGACTCGAGCTATGCCCTGGGTTGTCATATCGGTGACAAAGGGGCCATGGAGCGCATCCGGCGCATCCGCAAGGTCGATGAGAGTCACAATTTTACCCTGGTGTGTCGCGATCTGACCGAGATCTCCAACTACGCCAAGATCGACAACCGGGACTACCGGTTGCTGAAGAATCTGACCCCCGGTCCCTTCACCTTCATCCACAAGGCGACCAAGCAGGTACCCCGGCGTCTGATGCACCCGAAACGTAAGACCATCGGTATTCGGGTACCGGACAACGAGATCGTGCGGGCTTTGCTGGAGGCGCTGGGTGAACCCATCATGAGCACCACCCTGATCATGCCGGGGGAGGAGATCCCGCTTACCGATCCTTACGAGATGCGGGATCTTTTGGACCATCATGTGGATCTCATCATTGATGGCGGTTACTGTGGATTCGAACCCACCACAGTGGTGGTTATGACCGACGAGGTGCCGCAAGTGGTTCGTGAAGGGAAGGGCGATACGGCCCTATTCGAGGTATAATTCTCCGATGATAGGTCTTACATTTATGCAGAAACTGGCGAGTTTATCTTTGCCGGTGATCTTCGCCATCACTGTACATGAAGCCGCGCATGGCTGGATGGCAAAGCGGTTGGGTGACCGGACCGCCGAGATGTTGGGTCGGGTGACCCTCAATCCGCTCAAGCACATCGATCTGATCGGGACGATCCTGGTGCCGCTCGCAGCATTCTATTATACCGGTTTCGTGTTTGGCTGGGCCAAGCCGGTGCCGGTCAATTATCATAATCTCAACCAGCCCAAGCGCGATATGGGCCTGGTCGCCCTGGCCGGTCCCGGTGCAAACCTGGTGATGGCATTTATCTGGGCCATCCTGATTTATGTGGGGGCGCTGAGTCTGAATGGTTTCCACTGGTTGGGTGAGCCCCTGGTGTTCATGGGCGTTGCGGGGGTGTTCATCAATGTGATCCTGATGGTTTTGAATCTTCTGCCCATTCCACCCCTCGACGGCGGACGGGTTGTGGTTTCATTGTTGCCGGCGAAGCAGGCCCAGATCTATTCACGCCTGGAGTCCTACGGCTTGATGATCGTGTTGGCCCTGCTGATAACCGGAACCCTGAATGCGGTGCTCGGTCCTCTGGTGGATTTGACGATTTCCGTATTGCCCGCCAGTGATGTGGTGAATAAATTGATCCCCGTGCTTCTCAGTCCCGCAAGGAGTTAGTTTTGAATTCGTCTTCCGAAACCACCCGCGTTCTTTCCGGCATGCGACCCACGGGGCAGCTCCACCTGGGCCACTATCACGGGGTTCTGAAGAACTGGGTGACGCTGCAGCACCATCACGATTGCTACTTTTTTGTCGCCGACTGGCACGCCCTGACCACCCACTACGATGATCCCCGGGTGATTCCCGAGAGTATCCGGGATATGGTGATCGACTGGCTGGCCGCGGGGGTCGACGCTGACAAGGCGACCCTGTTCGTGCAGTCCCAGGTGCCGGAGCATGCGGAACTGCATCTGCTGCTCTCCATGATCACCCCCCTGGGTTGGCTGGAACGGGTGCCGAGCTATAAGGACCAGCAGGAGAAACTCAAGGAGAAGGATCTGGCCACCTACGGATTCCTGGGTTACCCCTTGCTGCAATCCGCCGACATTCTCATCTATCGCGCGGCCCATGTGCCGGTGGGGGAGGATCAGGTGGCGCATGTGGAACTGACCCGGGAGGTGGCGCGGCGTTTCAACCATCTGTACGGTCGCGAACCCGACTTCGAGGAGCGGGCCGAAGCCGCCTGTAAGAAGATGGGCAAGAAGGCGGCGAAGCAGTTCGCGCAGCTCAAGCGCGCCTACCAGGAGCAGGGCGATGGCGAGGCTCTGAGCACCGGCCGGGCCCTGCTGGCCGCCCAACAGAACATCAGCGGGGAAGAGCGGGAACGCCTGCTGGGCTTTCTGGAGGGCAGTGGCCGGATTATCCTGACCGAGCCCCAGCCGCTGCTGACCCAGGCCTCCAAGATGCCCGGTCTGGATGGCCAGAAGATGTCCAAATCTTACGCCAATACCCTGTCCCTGCGTGAAACACCCGAAGACGTGGAGCACAAGCTCAAGCGCATGCCCACCGACACCCAGCGGGTCCGTCGCACCGACCCGGGGGATCCGGCGCGATGCCCGGTGTGGCAGTTTCATCAGGTTTACAGCAATGAAGCCACCCGCGAATGGGTCCAGGAGGGCTGTCGCAGTGCCGCGATCGGCTGTCTCGATTGCAAGGGTCCGGTCATCGAGGCGGTGATGGCTGAGCTGAAACCGATGCAGGCCCGGGCCGCGGAGTTCGAGGCCCAGCCGGAGCGGGTTCGGGAGATCATCCATGAGGGTGCCGAGCGGGCCCGCGCTGTAGCCCGGGAGACCATGGGAGAGGTGCGTCAGGCCATGTCGCTTCTGGGGCTGACGGAATAAAACCCGGGTGGTATAAGGAAGGTATCACGCAATTCCAGGACTGGAACGCCCCTAAATACAGACAACAAGCCAGATGATCTTGAAACATGGAACCCACTGAAACGCATCCCCAGCACCACCCGGAACAGGAGGAGATGCCGTTTGCCGTGGTTCAGGGTGAACCCTGGCTGACCCCGCCGACCGATCTCTATATTCCGCCGGACGCCCTGGAGGTGTTTCTCGATGCCTTCGAGGGGCCCCTGGACCTGCTGCTCTACCTGATTCGCCGGCAGAACCTGGATATCCTCGATATCCCCATCGCCAAGATCACCGACCAGTACATCAGCTACATCGAGATGATGACGGAACTGCGTCTGGAACTGGCGGCCGAGTATCTGGTGATGGCGGCCATGCTGGCGGAGATCAAGTCGCGCATGCTGCTGCCGAGACCGGTCAGTGACGAAGAGCATGAGGAAGATCCCCGGGCCGAGCTGATCCGGCGTCTGCAGGAGTACGAACGCTACAAGCAGGCGGCCGAGGACTTGGATGAACTCAATCACATGACCCGGGATAATTTCCAGGGCCAAGCGGAGCTGGTCGAACGCCATGTGGAAGCGGTGGACCCGGATGTCTCCCTGCGGGAGATCATGCTGGCGCTTTCCGATGTATTGCACCGGGCGGATATGTTCACCAGTCACCGGGTGGAGAAAGAACCCCTGTCGGTACGGGAGAAGATGTCCCTTGTGCTGCAACGGGTGAGCGGGCGGAATTTTGTCAGTTTTACCGAACTGTTCGATATCAGCGAAGGTCGTCTCGGCGTGGTGGTGACCTTTCTGGCGGTGCTCGAGTTGATCAAGGGGTCAATGCTCGAACTGGTTCAGGCGGAGGCCTTCGCCCCCATTCACGTCAAAGCAAAAGTATCCTGATATGTCCAATGACGAACACAAACTGAAACAGATCGTGGAAGGCGCCCTGCTGGCGGCCGGCCGGCCGGTCAGTCTGGACCAGTTGCAGGGTCTGTTCAGCGAATCGGAGATGCCGGAGAAAAAGGACCTGCGGGATGTCTTGAGTGCGCTCACCGAAGACTACGAGGGCAGGGGTATTGAAGTGGTGGAGGTCGCCAGCGGCTTTCGTATCCAGGTACGCTCGGAACTCTCCCCCTGGGTCTCCAAGCTGTGGGTGGAGCGTCCGCCCAAGTATTCCCGGGCACTGCTCGAAACCCTGGCCCTGATCGCCTACCGGCAGCCCATCACCCGGGGTGAGATCGAGGATATCCGGGGGGTTGCGGTCAGCACTAACATCATCAAAACCCTCACCGAACGGGAGTGGGTGCGGGTGGTCGGACATCGGGATGTACCCGGTAAACCCGCCCTGTACGCCACCACCAAGGAGTTTCTCGACTATTTCAACCTGAAAGGCCTGAATGAGTTGCCCACCCTGGCGGAGATCCGGGATCTCGATTCCATCAACCGGGAGCTGGAACTGCTGGATCCGGACAAACCGCCGCCAGACTCCGCAGAATCCGATGGCGGAGAAACCGATGCGGACGCCATGGATACCGAACCCCTTGCCGACGAGCCGGATTCAAACGCTGTGCAAACCGCTTCGGACGACAGTAACCCCAGCGTGCACGAAGCGGTACGGGATCAATCCCTTTCAGAAGATGCGGGTCTGGACGAAGATACCGAGTTGCTGGAATCCGGGGATCAGGCAGAAACCCTGAGCGATACAGAGCCGGATCCCGGAACGCAAGCCCCTGAGGCCACACCGGCGTCAGCTACCCAGGAGACCTCTACTGAGCAGACCGAACAATCCGATGAAGAAAAACCCTAGTCCCGCCCCTGGAGAACGCCTGCAGAAGGTGCTGGCAAATGCCGGTATGGGCTCCCGCCGGGAGATCGAAGGCTGGATCAGTGAAGGCCGCGTGGAGGTCAATGGTCAACCCGCTCAGTTGGGTATGCGGGTGATGCCGAACGATGCCATCCGGGTGGATGGTAAAGCGGTCGCCAAGCGCATGCTTGAGGCACCCCAGCGTGAAGTACTGGTGTACAACAAACCGGAGGGTGAGTTGGTGACCCGCAGGGATCCGGAGGGCCGGCGGACCGTCTTCCACAGCCTGCCCAAACTCAAGCATGGCCGTTGGATACCGGTGGGCCGACTGGATATCAACTCCTCAGGGCTGCTGCTGCTAACCACCGATGGGGAACTGGCCAACCAGCTGATGCATCCGAGCCGTCAGGTGGAGCGGGAGTATGCGGTGCGGGTGATGGGCGAGATCAGCGAGGCGCAGCTTACCCAACTGACCCATGGGGTGGAACTCGAGGACGGTCCCGCCCGTTTTGAAGAGATCGTCGAATCCGGTGGCGAGGGCATCAATCGCTGGTTCCATGTGGTGATCATGGAGGGACGGCAGCGGGAGGTTCGGCGCATGTGGGAGGCGGTCGGCGCCCAGGTGAGCCGGTTGAAACGTGTACGTTACGGCAGTGTGATCCTGGAAAGTGCCCTCAAGGTGGGTCGCTGGCGCTATCTCAGTGAAGACGAGGTGAATGAATTGCAGCTGGCCCTGGGTCTCAAATCGGTTAAACCCAGAGGGGCGAAAGGTCGTGCCGGTAAACCCCGGATGAAGAGTTCGGACAGCAGAACCCGGGGAAAAGCCCCGGACAGCGGGTCCCGCTCCGGCAAACCGTCCAAACCAGCCGGCTACGCCAAATCCGACGCCCCGGCACCCCGTGGTCGATCCCAGAAACCCCGCCCGGGGGGCAAATCCTCCCCGACAGGCACCACGTCTGCCACAGAGTCGCCTTGGAAGGGGCGTGGAGGATCAACCGGTAAATCCAGGCGCAGATGACCCTGGGGCCGCGCCTGATGGGGATCTACCGGACCCTGTTGGCGTACCATGGTCCGCAACACTGGTGGCCCGCGGAAACCCCTTTCGAGGTGATGCTGGGGGCGGTGCTAACCCAGAACACCGCCTGGTCCAATGTAGAGCGGGCCATTCGCAATCTGAAGCAAATCACCGAACTTTCAGCATCGGCCCTGCTTCTCCTGCACCCGGACCAGCTAGCCCAGGCCATCCGTCCGTCCGGCTATTTCAATCTCAAGACGCAACGGCTGCGGCAACTGTGCCGTTTCCTGGAAGCGCATCCGGAACTCGACCAATGGGATGACAGGCTGCTTCGCAAGCGGTTGCTGGAGGTGAAAGGGATCGGTCCCGAGACCGCCGACGATATCCTGCTGTATGCCTTCGATCGCCCGGTGTTCGTCATCGACGCCTACACCCGGCGTCTGTTCGGTCGTCTGGGGGTGCTCGATGCCAACCTTACCTATGAAGCGATGCGTCATCAGTTGGAGCGGGCATTGGACGGGGATACGGATACCTATCAGGAGTATCATGCGCTGATCGTGAATCAGGGGAAAAACCTCTGCCGGAAAAAACCGCTCTGTTCGATTTGCCCTCTCGGCAAGAGGTGTGACTATGCGGCGGCCACCTGATCCCGGCCACTGCGCTTGGCCTGATAGAGGGCCGTGTCGGCACGTTCGAACAGACTCTGTGGGATGTCATTCTCGCGCATCAGACTGACGCCCAGGCTCAGAGTGACTTTTGTGTTCTTAAGACCCTCGATATTCAGGTCGGCGACCCGTTCGCGAATGCGTTCCGCCAGCAATTTCGCACCCTTCAGGTCGGTGGCATTCAGCACCACCACAAACTCCTCGCCGCCGACCCGGTAGAGGGCGTCACTGCCGCGGATGGTTTGTTCGACGGTGTTGGCCACCTGCCGCAGTACCAGGTCGCCGACCGCGTGACCGTAACGGTCATTGAAACGCTTGAAAAAATCGATATCCAGGACGATGATCGACAGGTCGGTGAGATTGCGTCGGTTGATCTCCATGTCGCGGCGGAAATTCGAATCGAAGGCGGTGCGGTTCTTGACTCCGGTCAGAGAATCAAAAATGGCGCAGCGCAGCGCGGCGCGGTAGAGCAGGGCGTTGCGCAACGGATAGAGCAGCGCGGCCAGCAGGTTTTCGATCTGTGCGATTTCACCCTTGTCAAAACGCTTTCTGCGGGTGATTTGGATACTGCCCAGTTCCGAGTCCAGGACTTTCAGTTTGTAGTCGAGCTTGTTTCGACCGGTCCGTTCACCCAGTTGGATGATCTCGTCATCCTGACTGCGGTAACTCAGGGTGTCATACTGAAACTCTTCCTGGATGACCTGGGCAAACAGCTCGATCAGGGTATCTACCTCCAGAGTGGTCTGTAACTTTCCGCTAAGTTCCATGATCAGACCCAGGGTGCCGTCGTCATTGACGAGTTCAGGCAGGCGACCCAGTACTTGGCCGGCGGTCGGAGCGGTGGGGTCTTGAGGGATGCTATAGGTACTGTTCATGGTGCTATCCAGTCAGGTCAAGTCTCACCGGAATTCTAGCGATTAACGTGCCAGAAATTAAAATATCAATAAAAACAATGTTATATATTTGTAGTTTATCGGCTGTGTCAAAACTGCGTCACCGGATTTCAGGGCTGTCCGCTTGAGTGGTGTGCCGGGGAGACAAAAAAATGTCGCTCAAATCAGGAAATCATAGGAGTTTCGATCCCTTTTGAATCTGTCATGGATTGATATCCGCGGGCGTTCGCTTCAGACTGGAATTGCTGCGGCGATGCGTAACTATTCGAGATCCCGGTTTGTACCGGATAGCGTATGTCATGCGCTGTGGCGAGGGCCGGTAGCCTTGGGAGTTTGCGGGCGCTGATCAAACCAGAATCCAATCCTCGGGGGCGGGACGACTCATGCCAAAATTCACCACGCTGAATAGTACCGGGTTATTATTTCTTCTCATGGGGCTGTTTCCCGGGTTGTGCTGGAGTGCGGACACCGGGCAAGGTCTCGGGAGTGGACTGACAAACCCCGGTTTCCACGACCAGCCGAACTGGTTCAAAACCTCTTTTCTGGATCTGCGCGAGGATGTCTCCGAGGCGGCGGCGGAGGGTAAGCGGGTGATCCTCTATTTCTACCAGGACGGTTGCCCCTATTGCGCCAAACTGCTGAATGAGAATTTCACCATCCGTACGATCGTCGACCGCACCCGGGAGCACTTCCAGGTCATCGCGCTCAATATCTGGGGGGATCGTATCGTAACAGACCTGCAAGGCGCCGAGACCACTGAGAAGACCCTCGCCGAGACCTTGAAGGTGCGCTACACACCGACGCTGCTGTTTCTCGACGAGCAGGGGCAGGTCGTTCTACGGGTCAATGGCTACTATCCTGCGCATCGTTTCATGGCCGCCCTGGACTATGTGGCATCCCGGGGCGAGCAGAAGGGGTCCTTCCGGGAATACCTGAAACAGCACCAGACCCTGGCCGCCAGTGGCAGGCTTCGTCGCGAGCCCGGCTACCTGACTCAGCCTCTGGATCTGCGTCCGGCAAAGCGCCACAGCGGAAAACCGCTGCTGGTGTTGATGGAGATGAAGCAGTGCCCGCCCTGCGACGAACTCCACGACAAAGCGTTTTCCCGCCCGGAAGTGCAGAAATCCCTCCAGGGCTTTGATATCGCGATACTCGATATCTGGTCCTCGGAGACCCTGATTACCCCTCAGGGCGAAACGCTGAGCGCCACCGGATGGGCGGACAAATTGGGTATCCAGTATGCTCCCAGTCTGATTTTCTTCGATGCCCAGGGTCAGGAGGTGTTCCGTTCGGAAGCCTATCTGAAGTCATTCCATGTCAATGCCGGCCTTGAGTATGTCCTCAGCGGCAGTTATCGGGAGCAGCCGAATTTTCAGCGCTACGTCCAGTCTCGTGCCGAGGCGATGCGGGCCCGGGGCGAGACGGTGGACCTGATGGAATAGTCTGAGTGTCTGTTAGTGTCTAATGATCTTTTGGGACTTCACTCGATGGGTAAACTAGGGTAGTATTGCGCGTTCCAAAAAATGGGTCGTTAGCTCAGTCGGTAGAGCATCTGACTTTTAATCAGGTGGTCGCAGGTTCGATCCCTGCACGACCCACCATATCAAGAGAAGGCCTGGCAGAACCGCCGGGCTTTTTTTTGTCTCGTTCCCACGCTCTGCGTGGGAATGCATACAGATGCTACGTCGCATTGCCCCGGCTTGAGATGGCCGACGAACCCAAGGTCTGCATTCCCACGCGGAGAGCGTGGGAACGTCAAAAATGCTGGTCGAACGGTGCAATATTCCTGGCTTCCGGCATACGCCGGAATGATGAAATCCAGAGCATTGCTTTAACTAAGAGCCATCTCTCTCGCTCCCGCGCTCCGCGCGGGAACGAGAGAAAATGTTACTTGGGATGATTCTACCGGTCGATCAGGACGGTATCTCCCGATTCCAGGTATCGGGCCGTACGGTTACGCCCCGCCTTTTTGGCGGCATACAAGGCCTTGTCCGCGTATCCGATCAGGGTGTTGAGATTCTTTCCCGGATGTTCAAAGACCGCTGCCAGGCCCAGGCTGACGGTCACCCGGATACCCGAGGGATTGAGGGTTTCCACGGCCTGGCGCAGTCCCTCCGCACGTTCGGGGATCGCCTCCCCGTGCGCGATCACCACGAACTCTTCACCACCAAAACGCACCGCGAGCCCGTCGTTGAATCTTTGGTTCAACAGTTCGCCCAGGGCCATCAGAACCTGGTCTCCGGTCAGGTGGCCCTCGGTGTCGTTGATGCGCTTGAAATGGTCCAGGTCGATGATGAAAACCCAGCCTTGGCGTTTCCCGTTCAGGAAGTCCATGCCCTCATCGAGCAGATAACGCCGGTTGCGGGTTCCGGTGAGGGCGTCGGTGGTGGCGATACGCGCCATCTCGAGGGTTTGACGGCGCAGGGCGTCGTACTGGTATTTGACCAATAACAGGGCGCGCACCCGGGCCATGGCGATCTCTTCCACCAGGGGCTTGATGACGAAGTCGTTGGCGCCTGCGTGGAACACCTCCACTTGGGTATGAGTCTCCTCATTGCCTGTGGTGACCAGTACCGGAAGCTCCTGTTGGGAGTAGTGAAGGTTGACCCTCAGGAAGTAGAGCAGGTCGCCTCCGGTCCGCTGACCCTGCAGGTGAAAGTCGGTGATCACCAGATCGAATGTCTGTTCGGCGTCGGCCCGTGCCTGTTCGAGCAGAGACTGGGCCTCTTCCACGGAGCTGACATGGACAACCTGCATGCCGAGTTGTTCGAGCATCTTGCGGGTGGCCAGGGCGGCGGTGCGGCTGTCCTCCAGATAGAGAATGCGGCCACACAGATCCGGGTTGCGCTCCAGAAACGATTTTATGAACTGACCAAAGACCATGAACCCCAGGGCCTTGTCGAAATAGTCGGTGACGCCCGCATTGAAACCTTCATGGAGCAGGCGTTGATCGGCATCCGAGGAGACCACGATGACCGGGGTATAGCGGTGGCGTTGACTCGCGCGGATCTTTCGACACAGATCGAGACCGTCCATGTCGGGCAGCAGCAGGGCCGTGGTGATCAGGGCAAAGCGCTCCTGTTCCATCCGTTCCAGAGCCTCGGCGGCCGTGGAGCAGCGGATGACCGCCAGATCCGGCATGGCCTGGAGCAGTTGACGGGCCAATGCCTCGCGGGTGGTGATGGAGTTGTCCACCAGCATGATTTTGTGGGGCACTATTTTGTCACTGCCTTGTGAGGTCGGGTTTTGAGTTGTGGTGCGAATTCCGGCTCAAGCTGAGTCCCATAACGCCAGCACAGTGGCGATCGCCCGAGAGAATTTTCCGAAGGAGTGAGGCTTGACGATGTAATCGTCCACGTCATAGGCGAAGGCGGCATCCCGGTCCTTGGGTTCGTTGGAGGAGGTCAGGACAATGATACGCAATTCCCGCAGTGCCGGATCGTTGCGCACCTGGTGAAGAAATTCGATGCCGCTCATTTTGGGCAGGTTTAGATCAAGAAGGATAAGGGCCGGGGAAATCTTCATTTTGCCGTCATCGCCACGCAGCATGTGCAGGGCTTCGATTCCAGTTCGCGCCACATGCAGCGGATTGCGAATCGCATTCTTTTCCAGTGCACGCTGAACCGTCATGATATCGACCCGGTCATCTTCGATCAAAAGGATTGTTTCGTCACTGTTCAGCATTACTTGGCCCACAAGGGGTTGAGTATGAGGCGTCCGGGTTGCCGTGAAACATCAGGATGAGCAGAGACTCATTTGTCCGTCCTATAAATAGGCTTTTAGCGGATCAGGCCTGAATATTCAACACTGTTAATGATATTGAAACCTAATTGAGTGTTGTTGTTTATTTTAGAGCGTAACAAACGCGCGCGCTACTTGTCTGGAAAGCGCGGTCCCTGTGTGAATTCGTAGTGAATGGTTTTATGGACCGTTTTATGGTTCAACCCTGAAAACCGCAATAAGCCCGAAATGGTGACGATAATGTTACGATATTATTTCAATCATGCAAGTGTATCTTGCTGCGGTTGTTTTATCGGCCAAGTAAAAGAGAAACACGCACCTTTCCCAAGCTCCGATTCGAGTTGTATCTTTCCTCCATGCTCCACCACGATTTTTTTAACCAAGGCTAATCCGATGCCCGTACTGTTGCCGAAATCTCGTGATTCCAGGGTCTGAAACATCATAAATACCTTGTCGTGGTACTCGGGGGCGATTCCCTGCCCATCATCGCAAACACGAAAACGGTAAGTGCCGTCGAAGGCTTTTCCGTCCACGCGGATGTGACCATTTTTACCGCCATGGTATTTCAGGGCATTGCCGATAAGGTTTGAGAAGACCTGCCCCAGCTGTAATCTGTCCGCCAGTAGTACGGGCATGTCCTCAGCGATTGTGATGATGAAATCTTTCGATGGCGAAAGGGAGTCGATAATCTCCTCGATCAGGATACGGGTATCGACCCAGGTCTCGGTGTCTTCGGTCTTACCGACCCGGGAGTATTCGAGAAGTCCCTCAATGAGTTCGTGCATGCGCCGGACACGGTCTCTCAGGAGCGCCAGTTGTTCTTTGGAAACCGGGGTGATCTTTTCTTCCAGGTCCTCCTCGATCCACTCAGCCAGGTTGCTCACCGCGCGCAACGGGGCTTTGAGGTCATGGGAGGTGACATAGGCGAACTGTTCCAGATACTCCGCCCGGCGTTCCGCCTCCGCGGTACGGCTGGCAATGTGCTGTTCCAGGGTTTCGTTAAGCAGCTGGAGTTCGGTTTCAGCCGCCTTGCGTTCACTGACCTCCTGGTTGAGTTCCTTCACGATCTCCCTGAGCTGAGCGGTGCGTTCAGCCACTTCGAGACGTACCTGGCGGGCCCGTTCCACCAGGCTGGCGGCATAGATGGTTAGGAGCAGAGAGAAGGCGATACCCCCTGACAGGATAATCCAGCTGTTACGGAATTCGGCCTCAAAACGGTTGCTTGCAGGTTGGCAGACCACATCCCACTCCTCATTGTCGATGCGAATGGTCTCCGTGTACTCGAGGTCCGAGGGTTGATACACCCGATCAGCCTGTTCGTGCTCGGTTAGAACCCGGGAGACATGGGTGTAGAGATGGGACTCCGGGTCACGCCGATCTCGGAGAAAGAAATGCAGGTGCACCGAACCCGGACTCAGGGTTGAGAGGGCGTGTTCCACAATCATCCCCAGATCGAACTGTCCCAGGGCAAATCCGCGGAACTCCGAGGTGGCGACGCTCCCGGGCTCCTCTTCTTCGTTGTAGTAGATCGGTATGGCCACCGTGATCTCGGAGGGCAGGCTGCCGTGTCCCAGAGGTTTGGCTGAGACCTGCTGCTGGCGACGGGTCAGGGCGTCACGGAAAAGCGCCATGATGTGGGCATCGCCTGCCAGGTCGAGGCCCAGTTGTGACTTGTTTTCGGTATAGGGCTGTACATACAGTACCGGGTAGTGTTCCGTGTGTTCCGCGACTCCGGGATCAGCCGGTTCACGTATCGTGAATTTGGGGAAACTGCGCCGGGCAATTTCAATGAATTCTTTAAACTGGCGTTGCGTGACATGGGGGACCCAGGCAAGGGATTTCACACCCGTGCGGTTTTTCAGGGCCGGTGCGACGAATTTGCGAAATTCGCGACGGCCCACCATCTCGGAGGCCTCGAAAAGGCTGGCGAGATCCTTGACGACACTGAGGGAGAAGTTGATATCCCTCTGAGTCAGCAGAATGCGAATCTGCGAGGCCTCCCGAAATGCGATATCCGCCTGACGCCGCTCCCAGTTCAGGGATTGCATGAACATTCCCAGGGAGATCCCCAGACTGATCAGAGCCACCAGAACAACCGGTAAATAGTCCCACACCGCGGACATGAGTCTGGTTGAGCTTGTCTGCCGATTCGGTTTGCCGTTGCCGGGGGGCAGGTTTATTGGCGTTGGTTGGAGCTGTGGATTCATGGGCGTCCGCGTCGATACCCGTTAAGTCTAACCTGTTCTTGGCGGTGACACACGGATACCCGGCTGATCTGGGTTGCCCGTGTGTAGTAGTCCAGAGCGGAACGTGCAGAATGGTTGGAGATGGCTACTCGCCAAAGAGCGGAAAACCCTTCTCGTAAATCCCTGCCTTGATCTGTGAGTCGAGAAACAGCGTCGGTACCTCAAGTATCACTTGTTTGCAGTGCCGGGCCATGACTTTGATGGCTTCCTGCTGGGAGTATCTTGGGCGGGTGTTGAATGAACCGCCATGGACATCGGTAATAAACCACTTATCCATCTGGCGGCTGATATGCAGGCGTGGCTCACGGGTATGAATCCGGGTCTGTCCCAGTTTCGGGTTCCAGTCCCGGCATAAACGGTTGATGAACCGGGGGATCTGTTGATCGTAGAGTCGGCGTATCGCCGCCATCGGCTTGCCATAGTGCAATTCCTGGATCGCGCCCCCGGTCCAGGCAATACCATCCACATCCCGTTCCACGGCATGCTGCAGAAGCATCTTCAAGGCCATTCCGATCCACTCTTTGCGAAACGGGGCGGGAGGGATACGCCCCGGCCAGCGGTCCTGGTAACCGTATCGGGCTCCGGACTGGTGCCAGTCACTCTGAATCTCTTCGATGAACAACAGACGTCGGCCGTTCAGGTCGACCCGCTGCTTGGTACGAAAGTGAAGCAACAGGTTGCGTGCATGATAGTGCTCGGTAAAGTGCGAGATCGGATAATCGGGGAGGGTCAGAAGCCACTCATGGTAATCCTCTCCGCCACACAGGGTCTTATGCTCATAGCGTCGGCAGGGTGTGTACTCGACCGGTACCCCGACATGTTGAAGGGCGTGATAGCTGGCCGCCTCGAAGGCACTTGATTTGTCGATGTGGCGGAAGCCGCCCTTGGTCGGGTTCCTGACCGGATTACCGATGGTGTCCAGGGCGAACCACTCGAGCCGTTGGGTGCCCGTCGACGGGGGCCCGCCGGGTTTGATGAATCCGACCTTGTAGTAGTGCAGGGTATCCACATATCGCACCACGCACTTTTCATCACTCCAGGTCAGTTTGTGCTCCAGTTGGCGGTTTTTCTGGATGTTGAACTGGGGTACCTCCAAGAAGTGCAGATCGCAGTTCCGCTCAGAAACCAGTTCATGTGCCAATTCCATGCGAATGGTTGAGAAGTTGATGTGTCGCAACAGCTCCTGCCGGGTGATCGACGCCTGACCGAGCTGTTCCTGATATGCCAGAAAGGGAAGCGCCCCGGACCAGCGGATCTCCTCTTCCCGAATACCCTGTTGTTTCAGGTTCATCAGGGTATTGCGCCATTGCTGTACCGTGGCGCGCTGCAAAGGGATTGTAGTCAAATGCCGACGCAGCCGGCTATAGAGCCGGTCGGGGTAGGGAAAGCGCCTCTCCAACCGGGGGAAGTCGTCGCCGGCAATGCGGTTTCTGGCCTGCTCGATGACCCGGATCTGGTTTTCCTGGCGCAACCAGTTGAGGAAAACCCGGCGATCCTTCTCGCTCCAGTGCCCAATATGGGCGATATCAGCGAGGGTGTGGCCCGAAAAGCGGAAATCCGGATGGTGGTAGTAGGGCAGTTGCTGATACGGATCGGGATCGGTCACGATATCCACCAGTGCATACAGATCCTGATGAGGGGTATCCTGCGTCACCTGACGATTCAGGCGCAGCGCGTGATAACGTGCCCGTATGTTGGATATGCCGGCCTTTTTCCCGCTGGGTAGAGGGATCATCTGGTTTTACCTCATGCAGATTCAGGATCCGAGGTTTTCCGCTTCACACTTCTTATATCAGGCCATGCCCGGGCTTTTAACCGGGTGCTAGTATGGAAATCCCTATGCCGAGATACACCCACGCTCAGAGTAAACGCCGTCGCATCCTCCGGTCACTGTACCGGGGTGTCCTACGCCTGTTCGCCGGGTTTGTCCTGCTTCTGGTGGTGACGATTCTGCTGCTGCGTTTCGTCGACCCGCCCTTATGGTCCTGGCGGATTCATCGGGCGATGGATCCGCCGCCGAACTATCCGCAGCAGCCCAGGCATCAGTGGGTGAGCCTGGAACGGATGCCGCCGGCCCTGTTGCTCGCGGTGGTGGCGTCCGAAGATCAGCGCTTCCCCTGGCACCATGGCATCGATCTGGAGGCGATCCACAATGCCTTGCAGGCGGCGGACCGGGGCAAACCCCTGCGCGGTGCCAGTACCCTCACGCAGCAGACGGCAAAGAACCTGTTTCTCTGGTCAGACCGGGCCTTCAGTCGGAAATTTCTCGAACTGGGGCTGGCGCTGTTGCTGGAACTGCTATGGGATAAGCAACGCATTCTCGAAGTCTATCTGAACATCGTGGAGTTCGGTCCCGGGGTCTATGGGGTCGGGGCGGCGAGTGAGTACTGGTTCCATCGGCCGGTGGAGCGGATTTCACCCATCCAGGCAGCGCGGCTGGCTGCGATACTTCCCAATCCCTGGCGTTATCGGGCGCAACCGCCCACCCCCTACGTGCGGGAGAGATCCCACTGGATCGTGCAACAGATGCAACAGCTGGGTTATGCCTGGTTGGATCCGGTGTTCGAATAGTCCCACGGAGTATTCGGGATTACTGCTTGCAGGGGCCCAGTCGCTGCCCGGTGGTCCGGGATTTGAGCGCGACCCCCTGGGAGGTGATGTGGATGACCCCTTCGGCCGTATCGCCGTGATAGGTGATCGAACCCTGACTGGAGGTGGCCTGGCCCTCCTGGTTGCAGGCGATGTTCCAGGATACCTTGTCGCCCTCGGTGACCAGGTCGATGGTCTCGCAGGATTTTCCCAGCTGACTGTCCTTGGGTACGAAATCCGCCTGGGTGATACAGGTGGTGTAGGAGGCGGGAGGCAACTGTACCGGCATGTTCGGCATATCCATCACCGCGGTCCATTTCCAGAGACCCGGATTCATGTTGACGTCCGCTGCCAGCAACGCGCCGCTGGATCCGAACAGGATGGCTACGGTGGTAATGAACCTAGTCCGCTTCATGATAAGGACTCCCGTGGGAAGGTCTATGGGGTGAATGGCACTTACTGAAGAAAGCACACTGGGTCTTTGGTCATCCCGGCCTATAGCGGGATCCAGAAGGCTTTACGGTGCGATATTCCTGGGTTCCGGCATACGCCGGAATGTCGCTGTTTTGGCTTAAGGTAAGTACCACTCGATTATGGGGTTGAACTATAGCCGTTCAGCGGTGTGAAGCAAGCGATCTGTTTCCTGTTACTAACCGGGCCAACGATATTGATACGCTGAGCCGACCTGTGTTTGTTTGCGGCGGTAGCCGTGAGTGTATCAATATCCATGGCCTGGTAAGTGGTTTAGGGATGTTGGCCTGCTATTTGCTCATTTCAATGCAGACGCTCGTTACCACGAGACCCGTGTTCAACAAAACGCTTCAACGGGAGACCTGCATTGGCACTTTACCTGTGGATCGGACTACTCACCCTCTCCGTGATTCTGTCTGTCACGGTACAACTCATCGCGCCGGGTTCCGGGATGATCGCCATAGTTTCCGGCCTGTTTCTCGTCATGGGGGGTACTTTGCTGACGGCGATCATGAGTTTTTCCATCAAGTCCGTGATCGCCCTGTGGCCGTTGATCAGCGACTTTCGCCAGCCGGTCAGGAATCCGCAAGAAGAGGAGGAAGAGTCCTTCCGGCGTTTCCTGCAAGCGGCAAATCTTTTCCGTCGCGGTGAAATACGGCCGGCGGAAACCGTTATCCAGCAGATTTCCGATCCCCTATTGCGTCGTGGTACCCAACTGGTTCTGGATGGCTTTCCCCGGGACCAGATCAGTCTGGCGTTGCAACGCCAGATCGCGGAGGACCGAGACCACCTTCGCCAACCGGTCGAGATGCTGCGCGGGATGAGCGGTTACGCACCGGCCTTCGGCATGCTCGGCACACTACTGGGCCTGGTGCAGATGCTGTTCGGACTCGGTTCCGGGGATCTGGCTTCGATCGGCGCCGCCATGGGATTCGCCATGCTGACCACGGTTTACGGCCTGGTGCTGGCAAACCTGATTCTCAAACCCCTGGCGAGTAAATTCGAGCAGCGGGGGCGGCAGTTGATCTCCCGGAAAGTGGCTCATCTTCAGGCTGTGATGATGGTGTGCGATCGCCAGCATGGGGACCTGATTCGGGAGATGATGGACGAGAGCAGCGCTCGCAAGGACCTGCAGCATGCCGCCATGCAACTGCAGCTGGTGGCCACTTCGGAATGAATGTGAAATCCCATCTTGGCGATCTGGAGACCCAGGCCTGGTATGCCTGGGAAGAGCCGGCGACGGAACCCAACTGGTTGTTGACCTATGTGGATGTACTGAGTGTGATCCTGGCGATGCTGGTGGTTCTGTTGGGCCAGATGGCGGTGCGACAGCTGCAGCCCCTGGAAGCGGAACACCGGGTGACCGAGCCCCAGGCCGTGGTCCAGCCGCTTACCGAACCTGTCGTGTCCGAGCAACTCGCGGGCCAGAATGACCCGGTGATCGAGAATGCCACGGATCCGCCTAGCGACAGCCAGGAGGCTCGCCTGGTGGCCGAAATCGAACGCCGCTTCGAAGATACGGTCAAGGTGGTTGAGCGGGAACAGGGCGTCTCCCTGGAGATCGCGGAATCTATCCTGTTTCGCACCAATGAGGCCGCGCTGCTGCCTGAGGCGTTGCCGATCCTGGCGAAACTGGCCACCACCCTGCAGAACATCGGTGAGGCGAACATCGCCGTGGAGGGGCATACCGATAATCGTCCGATCCGGGGTGGCCGCTATGAGTCGAATTGGGAACTTGGCGCAGCCCGGGCCAATGCGGTGACCCGGTTTCTCTTGCAACAGGGCTTATCCCCGCGGCACCTTCGCTCGGTGAGTTACGCCGATTCCCGGCCCGTGGCGGACAACGCCAGTGCGGCGGGGCGGGCAGAAAACCGTCGCGTGAATCTTAAGGTCGAATTTTTGTAGATGCACTCCGCTTCGGAAAACCCCAAGCGGTCATTTTCGAGCGCGTTTGTGCTTCTTGGGTTTTTCCGATGTCTTGGTACGGGATTTTTCACGCCGCATGGGTTTGTCATGGCGTGATATGTTGAGTCGCTGACCGCAGACCCAAGCATTTCTCAAATGCTTGAATATGTCATCCGGCATGCCCTCCGGAAGATCCACCAGACTGAAGTCGTCCTGAATATCGATATGTCCGATGTACTGGGCATCCAGACCCGCTTCATTGGCGATCGCGCCGACGATGTTGCCGGGTTTGACCTGGTGGTTACGCCCCACTTCGACCCGGTATCTTTCCATACCCTGGTCTGGCTGGTTGGGTGCGGCGGCATTGCGTCGGGTCGGCTTTTTAGGGCGTTCCGCTCGCCGCTCTTCCTTATGCTTCGCGGGTTTCGAAGATTCCTTTTCCTTAAGCAACAGGGGTTGGTCGCCGAGAGACAGCTTGGCTAGCGCGGCGGCGATATCGAGGGCCGGTACGTCATGCTCCTGCTGATACTGCTCAAGCAGGTCGAGCAGGTACTGCAGTTCGCCGGCCGCCAGGGTGTCGGTGATGCGCTGCTTGAAATCCTGAATGCGTTTGTTGTTGACCATTTCGTTGCTGGGCAGGGTCAGGAGTTCGATCTTGTGCCGCGTCGCCTTCTCGATGGCACCCAGCATGCGTCGTTCCCGGGGAGCGACGAACAGGATCGCCTCGCCGCTGCGTCCGGCGCGTCCGGTACGTCCGATGCGATGGATGTAGGCCTCGGTATCGTAGGGGATATCGAAATTGATGACGTGGCTGATCCGCTCCACGTCCAGACCTCTTGCGGCCACGTCCGTGGCGACCAGGATATCCAGTGAACCCCGTTTCAGGCGCGTCACCATCTGTTCGCGATGGTTTTGCGCCATATCGCCGTTCAGTGCCGCGGCGGCGTAGCCACGGGCCTCGAGGCGCTCCGCGAGTTCCACCGTGGCGGTCTTGGTGCGCACGAAGATGATGATGGCGTCGAAGGGCTCCACCTCCAGTATGCGGGTCAGGGCGTCGAGCTTGTGCAGTCCGTCCACCAGCCAGTAGCGCTGGCGAATGGTCTCCGCCGTCGCGGTCTGGCTCTTGATGGCGATCTCAACCGGTTGATTCAGATAGCGCCGGGCGATGCGCTGGACCTCTTTCGGCATGGTGGCGGAAAACAGTACGGTCTGGCGCTGTTCCGGGATCTGCCCCAGGATCCACTCCACATCGTCGATGAAACCCATGCGCAACATCTCATCGGCCTCGTCCATCACAAGGGTTGTCAGGTTATCCAACTGCAAAGTACCGCGGCGCATATGGTCCATGACCCGGCCGGGAGTACCGACTACAACATGCACACCCCGTTTCAGGCTGCGGATCTGGCTGGAGTAGTCCTGACCGCCGTACACCGGCAGTACGTGAAATCCCTTCAACTGGGAGGCATAGCGCTGAAAGGCCTCCGCTACCTGGATCGCCAGTTCCCGGGTCGGGGTCAATACCAGTGCCTGCACCCCCGGGCTCTTGAGATTCAGACGCGCCAGCAGGGGCAGGGCGAAAGCCGCGGTCTTGCCGGTGCCTGTAGGCGCATGCCCCAACAGATCCCGTCCTTCGAGCAGGGAGGGAATGGTCTGCGCCTGTATCGGAGACGGGGTTTCATACCCCACCAGGTTCAGCGCCTCCAGCAGAGGTTTGGGTAGATTTAATGCATCAAATCGTTCAACGGGAGCAGACTCGGCGGGCATGGTTGGATTCCTGAAGGGGGGCAGATAGTGTAGTGTGAGACACTACATTAGGATTGGGCGGGGAAGTATACTGGTCTGGCACGTGGATTGCACTCAGGATTTGAATATCGGAACAGGGTTCCTTTTTGCTGGGTTATTTGAACAAATCCTCGGCGGCTTGGCGTAACGCACCATCGGACGGAGTGGCGGTGCTTTGCAGGGGTGTCAGGGTCGGTTCGAACAGTTCGCAGAAATTGGATTTTTCTTTATCCAGCACCCGTTCTACCGCAGGTTCTTCACACTGGTTGGGACGCGATGGTGCATACCAACGGCAATTTCGGCACACCCGGGTCGGTTTTCCGCAACCCAAGCAGGTGGTTTCCCGGCCATAATCCACCAACTTGAGTGCTTGGCCACAATGCCAGCATTTACCCTGGATGTCTGTTTCATTCATGGTGTGTCCTCCAGCGGCCAACCAGGGTTAGATCCGGCTCGAATCGGCAACCGGAACCTTTTGCGTCCGGCATGAATCATCCATCCATTATTGCACGGTTAGGATTGGCACAGAAGGTGTTGCCAGTTCGGCAACGTCGGATTCATGTCCCCGCCCGATCCTTCACTGAAGATAATGGTTAGGAAATCTCAACAACCGTCGTCTTCGGTGACAATACTGCCTGATTTCGAATCCTTTTTCGGTTGTCCTTGAGAGTCGGTGACTACGATGCCGGTAAACATCATGGATTCGATGCGGCCAAAATGCGCATCCATGGCATGGCCCACCTGCCGGTCGGTCAAGCCATGGTAGATCTCGATACGGCCTTCGCGTTCCGATTGGATTTCCTCTTCGGTCGGGTGCATGAGCCGTCGGGTCTGCCAGTCGTCGGTGGCGGAATCCCCCAGCAGGGTATCGCTGTCGATGATGCAAACCGTACAGATCAGTCCTGCGAACATCCATTGATAACGTTGCTTCATTGTCGCCTCCTCGTGAAGCGCGCTTCACAGTCAAGGGTCAGGTATGGCTACGCTTGAGGGATAGGCTAAGCAACTCGTACCGTACTGTGGCGTGAATACTCACGCTCGGATTGTGAATAATTCACCTTCTGTCGGGTTTCTGAGTGGGTTGTCTATCGATAGGGTCCGGTCGCTGGGAGTCGAATGGCATCAGGAGGGGTGTGCCTGGCCGCAAAGCGGCTCGGGTTTGTGACCATTTGAATGGCCCTTCAGCTTTGGTGGGTAATGGCCAGAAAATCCCGGACAATCGTTTCGGGGTCGTGGGGGAGCAGGAAATAGGCGAAAAAGCGTCCCTGTGGGTCGATCAGGATGATCGAGGCGGTGTGGTCCACGGCATAGTCCTTGGCGCTGTTCTGAACGTCCTTGTGCTGATACGGGATACCCAAAGGCTGGGTCAGCCGTGGCAGGTCGGATTCGGTCCCGGTGACTCCGAGGAAATCCGCATCGAAATGGGTGACATATTCGGACAGACGCGCCAAGGTGTCGCGCCTGGGGTCGATGGATACGAACACCACCTGGAAAGGGGCATGCTTTGCGAGCGCATGGATCCGGTTGCTGACCTCGCTCATCGTGGATAGGGTCGAGGGGCAGGTATCCGGGCAATGGGTGTAACCGAAACTCATGAAGGTCCAATGGCCTTTGAGTCGTTGATTGTCGAAAAGGCGTCCATGATGATCGAGGAGGGAAAAATCCTTCAAGCGCCGGGGTTCCGTGACCGATGCGGTTTCTGTTTGCGCGGACTTGTGGGCCCTGTCGAGAATGTTTGGGAAGTAAAAGTATAAACCGAAGAGCAATCCACTGATCAGTGCGGGCAAAACCAGTAGAAACGTCCACCCCTGACGGATGGTGCGATTGTCGAGCATTCGGAAATACCGTGTGTCAACACCAGTACGAACGTGTTGAAGGCATTATAAAGCAGTCTCAGCACGGTATCACCTGGGGCCAGGGGAGAACAGCATTTACACTTCGGATTCAGTTGTCCAGTGTATAGGCCATGGCGTATTTCACAGGCATCGGACAGGGGATTTGAGTCGGAACCTCGGGCAGGGGGGTCGCTGCCTCGATGGCCTGATTGGCGGCTTTGCGTAGCACGCTGTGTGATCCGTCGATACTGAGGTCGGAGACCCGGCCGTCACAGCTCAGACTGAAACTGACCTCAACCTTTCCCTGGATATTGCGCCGTCGCGCACTTTTCGGATAGTGCTTGTGCGCTTCGATTCTGGCCAGCAGACGGGCCAGATACTGCTCCCTAAGGTTTGCCTGTGGTACCGCCCTGGGAGGGGCCGAGCGGGATTTGGCAAGGGTTTCCTCCACAGGCTTGGGTTCCGGTTTGGGCGGCGGATCAATAACGGGTTTTGTAACCTGTTTTTTCGGTTTTGGTTTAGGCTTGGGTTTGGGCTTAGGCTTGGGTTTGGGCTTAGGTGGTTGTTCGACCACAGGTTTGGGCTGTTGGGCGACCTGGGGTATCGCCGCAGGCTTGGGGTCGGGGAAATTCAAATGCACCAAGACCGGTTCGACGACCGGACGATCCACGGCGGCCTGTTCGATCCGTCGATCGGACCACTGGAGAATCATCAGCGCATGTACCGCAAGCGAGGTCAGAATCGCGAGCAGGCGCCAGCCATAGAGGGCCTCCATCATGGTTGATCGGTCAGAATGTCGAGTGATTCGGCGCCGGCGTTTCGGGCCGCATCGATGATCTTGATACCCGTGCCGAAGAAGGCATGCTGATCACCCCGGAGCCGCACAAATCGTTTGCCCGGGGCATGCAGTGCGCCACGCAGGGTCTCTTCCAGGTCGGCCTGGGCCGTGGGGCGTTTGTCGACCAGAATTTCGCCGTTTGGCAGCAGGGCCACCTCGACCGTGTCATCCGCATCACTGGGCTGACTGCTTTGTGCCTCCGGCAGTTGGATGTCGATCGCCTGATCTTGGATGAAATGGGCGGTTAACATGAAAAACACCAACAATAGAAATACGATGTCGATCAACGGGGTGAGATTCAATACCTGGCTGGAGCGGCGTCTCTGTACCTCATACCCCATCGGTGATGTTCTCCCAATGGTGTGGCGCGGCTATGGAGGATTCCGATTCCGGACGCTGGCTGCGGCGTTCAAGAAGCAGGGCGATCGATCGCTCCATGCGCGAGGCCCAACGTTCCAGACTGCCTTCCAGAAAATGCAGCAACAGTAGCAGTGGGATCGCCACTGCCAGACCGACACCGGTGGTGATCATGGCTTCCCAGATGCCTCCGGCCAATGCCTGGGCATCCACCTTGCCGCCGGCCTGTTCGATCACCATGAAGGCCTTGATCATGCCGGTGATAGTACCCAGCAGACCCAGAAGTGGCGCCGTATTCCCAAGTATCGCCAGGGTGCGCAGTCCGAACTCCATGCGCTGCAGTTCAGAACCGCGGATACGGTTTCCCACGCCTCTAAGATCGACGACCCCCTTCGCTTGGGCATCGATCATACCGCGTAGGATGTTCGCCTCCGGTCCTTTCAATTCGCTGACCTGTTGTTGCGCATCGGGCTGATCGAGCAGGTGGTTGAGTTTTGAAAGCCACTCCCTGGGCAGTTTTCGCAGACGCAGGAACAGAAAGTAACGCTCCAGGACGATCGCCAGTCCGATCGAGGAATAGGCGGCCAGGATCCAGATAACCGGTCCGCCTTTGGTGATCAATTCAGCAAAATTCATAATGGGTCCATCTTGGTACGGTGTGTCAGTATCATCCCGGACACCTACCTGTCCGGGTGCGGGGGATGTGTTTCCGCTTGTACTGTGTGAGTCCGTCCGCTACAAAAGCAATAACGGGGCCAATCTTTAAGTGATTGAAAGGAGGGGCGATGATTGCTTTTCAACGGTGCTGAAGTGTGTGAAATCACATACTCTGCGTGAGATAACTCAATCGGGTAAATGGCCGAAAGGATGACACGATTCAATGAACTACCAGTATCAGATCCTCAACACCGAGACCGTCTATCGGGGATTCCTCAAGGTTCGGCGCTACGAACTCCGGCATGAACTGTTCCAAGGAGGTGAGAGTCAACCGCTGGTACGGGAACGACTTGAGGATATCGGTGCGGTCTCGGTGCTGTTGTACGATCCGAAGCGGGATCAGGTGGTTTTGGTGGAACAGTTCCGCATCGGGGCGATGGGGTTCCTGGAATCGCCCTGGTTGCTGGAGACCATCGGTGGTCTGCAAACCGACGGAGAGGAAGAGGAGTCGGTAGCCCGGCGGGAGGCCCTTGAGGAGGCTGACTGCGAGATCGGTCGATTGGTGCGGATCTGTGAATTTCTGGTGAGTCCCGGAATCTCGGTTGACCGCATCAAACTCTATTGCGGTGAGGTGGATGCCTCCCGGGCCGGAGGCGTGCATGGCCTTGACCACGAAGGGGAGGATATCCGGGTGGTGGTGATGGATGCGGATGCGGCCATCGCCGAGTTGTATGGGGGACGGGCCAACTCCACCAGCATCATAATGGCTTTGCAATGGCTGGCGCTGCACAGGGCGGCGTTGCGTGATAGCTGGTCGTAATCGGAGCTTATTGGTTGAGTCTATTTACGCAAATTTGCGGTGATAGGCGTTTACTTAGAGGTTATCTCGTTCCCACGCTCTGCGTGGGAATGCATACCTATGTTTTGTCGTATTGGCCAGGCTTGAGATGGCTGACGAACCCAAGGTCTGCATTCCCACGCGGAGCGCGGGAACGAGTAAATGGTTTTCCTGAGTCCATTTGCGCAAATTTGCGGTTCAATTTTCTTTAAAACGGTGCGGAATCTGTGACGGGATAAACTAGAGATGCAGTCGCGCCAGTTCCCTGTCCGGTGTAGCCGCCTCCCAGATCTCAGTGAACTGTTCGGCCAGTCGTTTTACCCGGACCCGGTCGTTGTAACAAACCGTGGCGAGCGGGTTACTAGCTTGTGGGCGGAAGAGGTAGCCGCAGTCATCCACGTAGAGAAAATTCTCTTCCAGATCCTTGTGCTCTTGTGCCGGTTTACGTATCTCGAAGCTTGAGGTCAGGTGTTGCGCCAGATCAACCAGACGGTGTCCCTGTTGCAAAACCCGCCGGTTATCCTGCAGTAGAATACGGATACGGCTGTATCGGGATCTCAGGGCGAGGTTCTTCAGGGCATCCAGGAGGGCAGGTTGCTCGAATACCTGCGCATCGAGATCGAGGCTCATCACACAAAGGTTGCGGCGGGCCTGGCGAATCAGTTGGGTGGCGTGAATTTGATGGGCTTCGAGCCGGTCCAGGGTGAACCCTTCGTTTGTGCTCCCCAAGGTGGCCAAATTGTAGTCAGCTGGGGATGCCTCGGCGGATAGGTCGAACACCATGTTGCGGTGGGGAATGCCCGCCTCCTGGTAAACCTCCCCAACCGGCACGAATCCCAGACGCTCATAGAAAGGGATCGCAGGAATCTGGGCATGCAGAAACAGCCGATCAAGTCCTCTGTGGTCGGCCTCCTGCATGAGTGCCATCAACAATGCGGTGCCGATCCCCTGGTTGCGCCATTGGGGCAGTACCGCCATGCGTCCGATCTGGCCACTGCCCAGCAGTCGGGCCGAGCCGATAGGGGTGTTTCGGTCATCGAGGGCCAGGAGATGGTAGGCGATGAGATCGTCATCGTCCCATTCGAGTTCGGCGGGCACCCCCTGTTCATCGATGAATACGGGCTCCCGGACCTGTGCCAGCAGGGTGCATTCCTGGGGCCAGTGGGCCATTCGGATAGTGAAGCCGCTATTACTCATCGGGGAATTGCAGATGGCCGTCATTGTACAACCGACACAACAGGGCTCCGACCTCGGGGTTGGCGAGCCACTCCTGCAGGTAACCGAAGTGCAGTTCCCGGTAGTGTGTCAGTACCGGAAGAAAATCAATCAGCAGTCCCGGCAACCGGTAGTCGTCCCCGTTGGCGTACAGGGTCACCTCATTGTTCTGCCCGAAACGGCTGAAGGCGAATCGGGAGTAGCTGTTGCGATGAATCACCGAGAGCTGACGGAATCGGTTGAGAAAAGCCTGCTCCGAAAGGGGTTCGGCTTCGGGGTAGACCTGCAGATGCTCCTTGGTCTCGGTGACGAAGCGGCCGAACCAGCGGGGGTCCTGGTCCAATTCCTTTAGGCATTGCCGCAGGTGTCTCTTGAACTGTTCCAGGGCTTCGGGATGGATCTCCGCCGGTGCGCTCTGGGGGTGCAGGGGCGGATCCCGGTAGCGTTGACGGGGCAGACAGCGACCCAGTCCCGACTCGATCCAGGCATTGGCCAGGTCCAGCCAGGAGGGCGCGCGAAAACCCACGGAGCAGGTCATGGCCTCGCCTTCGGCGATTCCCCAGTGCGCCACGTTGGGGGGCAGGTAGAGCATGTCACCCGGTTCCAGCAGCCACTCCTCCTCGGCCTGAAAGTCGGGCATGATGCGCAGGTCGAGTCCCGGAATGTAGTCCTCTTCCGCCACCGGACGGGTGCTGATCTTCCAGCGCCGCTTGCCCATGGCCTGGAAGAGAAACACATCATAATCGTCCGTGTGCGGTCCCACGGAGCCCTGGTCCACCGCATAGCTGACCATGACGTCATCGAGCCGCCAATCGGGAAGGAAACGGAAATAATCGATGAGCCGTGCCACCTCGGGCAGATGTTTGTCCACATCCTGGACCAGGAGGGTCCAATGGCTTTCGGGCAGGTGGCTGAACAGCGCCTCATCGAAGGGTCCGTATCGGGCCTCCCAGGGGGAGGCGCCATGCTTCTCCAGTACCAGGCGGGATTCGATCCCCGCTTCGCAGGCCATGCCCGCGAGGTCGTCCGGTTCCAGCGGGCACTGAAATCCCTTCAGGGCCTGACGAAACAGCAGGGGTTTCTTCTGCCAATAGCGGGCCAGGAACTTATTCGCGTCGAGTCCGTGAGGAAAGTGTAATTCCGCCATCATGCTGGGTTGGATTCAGATACGCGAGGCCTGTTCCCGCGCGTTGCCGATATAGTTCATGGGTGTCATGCGCTTCAATGCCTCCTTGGCCGTGTCAGGTATCTCCAAACTGTCGACGAAGGTCGACAACTGCTCCGGGGTGATGCGCTGACCTCGGGTCAGTTCCTTGAGTTTCTCGTAGGGCTTTTCGATGCCATAGCGGCGCATCACGGTCTGAATCGGTTCCGCCAGGACCTCCCAGTTGCTGTCCAGATCCGACCGCATGGCCTCCGGGTTGGCCTCCAGTTTGCTCAGTCCGCGCAACAGGGACTGCAGGGCGATGCTGGTGTGGGCGAATCCCACCCCCAGGTTGCGCAATACCGTGGAGTCGGTCAGGTCCCGTTGCCAGCGGGAGATCGGCAACTTGCCGGCCAGATGTTCGAGCAGTGCATTGGCGATCCCCAGGTTGCCTTCCGCATTTTCGAAATCGATGGGATTGACCTTGTGCGGCATGGTGGAGGAGCCTACCTCGCCCGCGATGGTTTTCTGCTTGAAGTAGCCCAGGGAGATGTAGCTCCAGACGTCCCGGCTGAAGTCGATGAGGATGGTGTTACAGCGGCTTAGCGCATGGAACAGCTCGGCGATGTAGTCATGGGGTTCGATCTGAATCGTGTACGGATTCCACTTGATGCCGAGACTCTCGACGAACTGCTTGGCGAACCCGTCCCAGTCGATGCTGGGATAGGCCGCCAGATGGGCGTTGTAGTTACCCACCGCGCCGTTGATCTTGCCCAGTACCTCGGTGGAGGCAATCTGCTCGCGCTGGCGTTGCAGACGGTAGACCACATTGGCCATCTCCTTGCCCAGGGTGGTGGGGGAGGCGGGTTGGCCGTGGGTGCGGCTGAGCATGGGCTGATCGGCCAGGGTCTGGGCCAGCTGGCGGATACCGTCGATGACCTCGTCGAGTTGGGGCAGCAGGACCTGGCCGCGACCCTCGCGCAGCATCAGGGCATGGGATAGGTTGTTGATGTCCTCGGAGGTGCAGGCGAAGTGGATGAATTCGCTGATGCTCTCCAACTCGTCGTTGCCGGCGATCTTCTCCTTGAGGAAATACTCCACCGCCTTCACGTCGTGATTGGTGGTGCGTTCGATGTTCTTGACGCGCTGGGCATCCTCTTCGCTGAAGTTGTCCACGATGCCGTTGAGAATGTTCTGGGCATGCTCACTGAGCGTGGGGATTTCGAGGATCTCGTGGTGACCGGCCAGGGCCTGAAGCCAGCGGATCTCCACGGTGACCCGGTGCCGTATCAGACCGAATTCGCTGAAGATCGGTCGCAGACTTTCCGTTTTACTGCCATATCGGCCATCGATGGGAGAGACTGCGGTGAGGGTTGAGAGCTGCATGATGACTGTCCGAATGTAACTGAAATAAACAGGGATTATACCCGGGTAATTGGTGTAGCACTTAACTTAGTGAGCGTTATCCCGACCGATGTCGGGATCCGCAACGCCTGACGGGGCGACATTTCCGGATTCTGTCCATGGGAGCCTCATTCCCACGCTCTGCGTGGGAATGCATACATCAGTCCGGTGGTATTGAAAAGACTTGAGTTGTCCAGCGGACCCATGTCTGTGTTCCCACGCAGAGCGTGGGAACAAGAGTATACCGGGATTCAGGGAATCCAAATCGAGAAGCTCGATCCGTTTACTGAACCATTTTCCGTAACACATAGTGCAGGATGCCGCCGTGTTTGAAGTAGTCCACTTCGTTCGGGGTGTCGATCCTGACCGTGACTTGGAAGGTGCGGCTTTGTCCGTCGCCGGAGTGGGCGGTGACGGTCAACTGGTGACCGGTCTCATCTCCGGGGTTGGGAATGTCGTAGGTCTCCTCCCCGGTCAAGCCCAGGGATTCCGCGTTTTCTCCGCCCAGGAACTGCAGTGGCAGTACCCCCATGCAGACCAGGTTAGTGCGATGGATGCGTTCGTAACTTTCGGCGATAACCGCCCGGATTCCCTGCAGGGCGGGGCCCTTGGCGGCCCAGTCGCGGGACGAACCGGAACCGTACTCCTTGCCGGCGATGACAATCGCCGGAACCGACTCCGCCTTATAGCGCATCGCCGCGTCGTAGATGCTCATTGCCTCGCCGGAAGGCAGGTGACGGGTCACGCCACCCTCGCTGCCGGGCAGCAGTTTGTTACGCAGGCGGATATTGGCGAAGGTGCCGCGCATCATCACCTCATGGTTGCCGCGTCGCGAGCCATAGGAGTTGAAATCCCCGGGTTTCACGCCCTGTTCGGTCAGATAGCGTCCCGCCGGACTGTCCTGTTTGATTGCCCCGGCCGGTGAGATGTGATCCGTGGTGACCGAGTCTCCCAACCAGGCAAGACAGCGGGCTCCGCGGATATCGGTGACCGGCGCCGGTTCCAGGGACATGTTCTCGAAGTAGGGCGGATGGCGGATGTAGGTCGAATCGGGATCCCACTCGAAACGTTCGCCACCGGGAGCTTGCAGAGCCTGCCAACGCTGGTCGCCTGCGAACAGGGTGGCGTAACTCTCCTCGAAGGCCTCGCGGTTGAGGTTGGCGGCGATACAGTCCGCGATCTCCTGGCTGCTGGGCCAGAGGTCTTTCAGATAGACCGGTTCACCGGCGGCGCTGGTGCCCAGGGGGTCGTTGTAGAGATCGATGTTCATCGTACCCGCCAGGGCATAGGCCACCACCAGCGGCGGCGAAGCCAGGTAGTTCATACGCACCTCGGCATGCACCCGGCCTTCGAAGTTGCGGTTGCCGGAGAGTACCGAGGTGACGGTCAGATCACCCTCACTGATTGCCTTGGAGACCTCGGCGGGCAGGGGGCCGGAATTGCCGATACAGGTGGTACAACCGTAGCCCACCAGATCGAAACCGAGAGACTCCAGGGGCTTGTCCAGGCCCGACTGTTGCAGGTACTGCATCACTACCCGGGAGCCCGGGCCGAGGGAGGTCTTGACCCAGGGTTTGACCCCGATGCCCAGGGCCACCGCCTTTTGCGCGAGCAGGCCCGCGCCCAGCATGACCGCAGGATTCGAGGTGTTGGTACAGGAGGTGATGGCCGCGATCACCACGGCACCGTCGCTGATCTCTACCGGTTGGCCGCCGATTTCCGTTGAGACACTGCGGGTTTCACCCGGATTGAAGGTTTTGACCGCGTCGACAAAGGCGGATTGGGCCGATTTCAAGGGTACCCGGTCCTGGGGACGTTTCGGTCCCGCCAGGCTCGGTTCGATCCGGGAGAGGTCCACTTCCAGGGTTTCGCTGTAGATTGCTTCCGCGGAATCCGCGGTATGGAACATGCCCTGAGCCTTGGCGTAGGC
The DNA here is from genome assembly GCA_050291245.1 of Candidatus Thiodiazotropha sp. Lineage (GTDB taxonomy): Bacteria > Pseudomonadota > Gammaproteobacteria > Chromatiales > Chromatiaceae > Thiodiazotropha. Next base: position 71,041 of record JBNKJP010000069.1, read on the forward strand.
CTCCACCAGTGCGATCTGCTCCTCGCTACGATTGGTCAGGCGCAGGAAGTCGAGGGTCTCCTGATCGATGGGGAAGAGGCCGCAGGTGGCGCCGTACTCGGGAGCCATGTTGGCGATGGTCGAGCGGTCGCCCATGGGCATGCTGGCGATGGCGGGGCCGTAGAACTCGACAAACTTGCCCACCACCCCATGTTCACGCAGCCGTTGCACGATGGTCAGCACCAGGTCCGTGGCCAGACAGCCTTCCGGCAGGCTGCCGGTGAGCTTAACGCCGACCACCTTGGGGATCAGCATGGAAACCGGCTGGCCGAGCATGGAGGCTTCCGCCTCGATGCCACCCACGCCCCAGCCAAGCACGCCGATTCCGTTGACCATGGTGGTGTGGGAGTCGGTGCCGACCAGGGTGTCCGGGAAGGCCTGAAGCTTGCCGTTACGCTGTTCCGCATAGATGACCCGGGCCAGATATTCCACATTTACCTGGTGCACGATACCGGTGTCCGGTGGGACTACCTTGAGGCTGGAGAAGGCCCCCTGGCCCCATTTTAGAAATTCATAGCGCTCCTGATTGCGCTGAAATTCCAGCTTGGCATTGAGTTCGAAGGCGTTTTCATCACCGAAATGATCCACCTGTACGGAGTGGTCGATGACCAGTTCCGCATCCTGGAGCGGGTTGACCTCAGCGGCCTTGCCACCCAGGGTGACCACCGCGTCGCGCATCGCGGCCAGATCCACCACCGCGGGCACGCCGGTGAAGTCCTGCATCAGCACCCGGGCAGGACGGTATTGAATCTCCTTGTTTGGCTCGGCCTGAGGATCCCACTCGGCGACCGCGCGGATATCATCGGCGGTGACGGTCAGATTGTCTTCATGTCTGAGCAGGTTTTCCAGCAGGATTTTGATCGAGAAGGGCAGGCGATCGGTGTTTTCCAGGGCGTCCAGGCGAAAGATCTGATAGGTGTTGTTCTGGACCTTCAGTTCACTCTCCGCGCCAAAGCTGTTACTCATTCTGGTCTCCTAATTCTTTTGTATAACAATGTGTTATATTGCTTAATTAAAGTGATTTTTGGTTTCTGCCCTGGACTGAAGCAAGGTGATTCGCCCAACGGGGGGCTTTTTGTTCGGTGCATCATAAACCGTGTCTGGGGGATCACCAAGCGCCATCCTGTCTTCCTGAGCTCCGGTTATAGATCATCCTTGTCACATCCGATCCAGGATCTGCTTCAGGCTGTCGACGTAGTGTGAGCGGCTGAACAGGAGCTGTCTGCGGCGACCGCCGGTCTGACGCCAGAGCATGGCGGAGCGTATACCGGAAAGCAGCAGGGCACGGATCTTGTTCACATTGTCACTGTTCTGCAGGTAGATCGTCTCGCCACTGACCATGATGCGGGGTTTCAGTGTGCTGATGTTTTCCGCGTAGATATCCGCCAGTGCGGCGAGGATGTTGCTGTGAGTCTCGGGGAAATGGACCCGGCGGGCCGCGGTAGTGGTAATACCCTCATGGATACGTTTAAGGCGATCGGAATGGCGGCTGAGTTTCCGCTCCAGCAGGATCAGGCTGAGGAGATAGCGGGTGAGTTCAGCATCCCGGGCCACGCTACCGCTGAGTTGCTTGTAGGCCTGGCGCAGGCCGTGCGCAATGCCCTGTTCATCACCGAATACCCCGGCCACGGACGGCGCATCGAGTTGGAACAGGCTGTGGATGCTGGCCGCGAAACTGTCATTTTGCGGCATCCCGCGGCGTGCCACTTGCTGTACCAGGCTGACCGCCTGGTAGATTCCCGCAAGCGCCATCGCGCGATCACTGTCTGGATACTTCATGGTTTGAAAAGTTTTGAGTTTTAAGTGTTGAGTTTTGAGTGGATGAGTTCGCTGCGCTCACGGGTTATGGGCTCCCCCTCACCCTTCGGTGGGTGTTGTAACAGCATGCCGAGACTCATCTCAAACTGATTTTGGTTGCAGATACAATCGATTTTATGCTTTTTACCGAGGCAATTCATTTTTCCACCTTTTGCGTTCGCGAGAGAGGGCCAGGGAGAGGGGATAAAAAAACCGTGAGCGCAGCGAACTCATCCACTCAAAACTAAAAACTCAACACTCAAAACTGCTATTGGCGACTGATCCACTGGCTGAGCAAAGTGGGTAATCAGGTATTAATATGAGGCCCTACACTAGGGAGTGGGGGCATTGGTGGTTTCAATAATACCCCCGCCCAGGCACTCCCGATCCCGATAAAGCACCAGTGACTGACCCGGTGTGGCAGCCCGTTGCGGTGTCTCGAAGCGGACCCGGCAACTTGTATCGTCCCAGGGGATGATCCGACAGGGTTGCAGGGGTTGGCGATGGCGGATGCGGGCCAAATAGGATTCGCCGGGATCCGGCGCCCGACCGGCCACCCAATGCAACTGCCCACAGGTGATTTCATCGCAAAGCAGTAGCGGATGATCATGTCCCTGGACGGCGATCAGAACATTTCGCGACAGATCCTTGGCGGCCACGAACCAGGGTGCCTCCGGAGCATCCTTGCGACCGCCGATGCCCAGACCCTGGCGTTGTCCGAGAGTGTAGTACATCAACCCCTGATGTTGTCCCAGAACCGTACCCTTCGGATCCTCGATGGGGCCGGGTGTGGCGGGCAGGTAGCGCTGCAGAAACTCCCGAAACTTGCGTTCACCGATAAAACAGATCCCCGTGCTGTCCTTTTTTTTGTGATTGGGAAAGCCGGCCTCTTCGGCCAGTTTCCTGACCTGTTGCTTGGTGAGTTGACCGAGTGGAAAGCGGGTGCGTGACAGGGGGTGTTGGTCCAACATGTAGAGAAAGTAGGTCTGATCCTTGTCCTCGTCCCGGGCGCGCATCATGCGATGGGTGTCAGCGGTCGATTCCAGGGACGCGTAATGGCCGGTGGCGATGGCCTCGGCGTCCAGAAATTCCAGGGCGTGTTCCAGAAAGGCCTTGAACTTGATCTCCCGATTGCACAGTACATCCGGATTGGGTGTGCGCCCGGCCTGGTACTCTTCGAGAAAATAGGCGAACACCCGGTCCCAGTACTCGGCGGAGAAATTAACCCTATGCAGGGGGATTCCCAGCCGGTCCGCAACCGCCTGGGCGTCGGCGAGGTCCTCCGCGGCAGAACAATAGGCCGCATCGTCGTCCTCCTCCCAGTTTTTCATGAACAGGCCTTCGACCTCATGGCCCTGTTGCTTCAACAGAAGTGCCGCGACGGAGGAGTCGACACCGCCCGACAGGCCCACGATCACTTTATGTTTGTCTGTCATTACGTTGCTTTTGGCCCGGAGGTCTCTTTTTTGAAACCGGAGAGGATATCACTTTGACCCATTCGCCGGGCTGCAGATGTTTCAACCGGCGAGAACCGATGGCCACCCGTACCAGCCGCAGGGTGGGGTATCCCACCGCTGCGGTCATTCGGCGAATCTGTCGATTACGTCCCTCCTGCAGGCCGATTTCCAGCCATTGAGTGGGGATGTTGACACGCGTGCGAATCGGTGGGTCCCGGGGCCAAAGGGCTGCAGGGGGGGCTATCGTCTTTATTCGGGCGGGACGGGTGGGGCCATCCTTGAGGTTCACGCCTTGTCTCAGGCTCTCCAGGGCGGATGCATCGGGGATGCCTTCGACCTGAACACAGTAGGTCTTCCAGGTTTTCTTATCCGGATGGGTGAGTCGATGCTGAAGCTGTCCATCATCGGTCAGCAGCACCAGCCCTTCGCTGTCCCGATCGAGCCGGCCGGCCACATAGACTCCGGGGACCGGGATGTAATCCGCCAGTGTTGGGCGGTCTTGCGCATCGGTAAACTGGCACAGCACCCCATAGGGCTTATTGAACAACAACAGCATGGAAAAATCTGGACTACCTTGGTTCGTGGCGAGGATTCAATCTCGCCCCTGTGATCTGCGTGGGAAAGGCTGAATTACAACAAAAAAACCGGTGCGGTTGCACCGGTTTCAAATGAGATAGAGATCGAAGGTGAAAGCAGTATTGGAACTACTCGCCTCCCGCTCCAACCCGTTGGATGTTGGTTGCGTGCAGGCCTTTCGGACCCTGGCTGATCTCGAATTGGACTTTTTGACCTTCTTTCAGGGTCTTGTATCCATCCATCTCAATAGACGAGAAATGGACGAATACGTCCTGCTCTCCATCTTCTGGGGTTACAAAACCGTAGCCCTTGGCGTTGTTAAACCACTTTACGACTCCAGTCGCCATAGCTAGTACTCCTCAAACATATATTACTGGGTCTCGGAAGGCGGCGAGAGGTTCCAGTGGTTGCCTGTCGGTATTCGAAGAGAGGAAGAAGTGACGGTATGCAACGAACGATCCCTGTCAGTCCGTTCGCGAAATCGTCCGGAAGCGCCGTAACAACTCACTTGCGATACATCTACAACCTGGTCAAGCAACACCTGCATTGTTATTACAGAGTGGCACGTAGCAACTCCGTCCGCCTATCCAAGGACCGGCCTTTGGTAAATTCCTGATAGCTGTTAAATAACAGCTCAAATCCGTGTTTGGTCCTTCTAATCGGAACCATTCTCAACACTGTAGGCTGAAGTATAGTGTGCAATATTTTTTTAGGTCAACAACTATCTGACATTTCAGAAAAATAGTCGTGTTTTATTGGTATTTTCCCTAACAGATTTACCCCCATTCTTATAGTTTTCCCTAAGTGTGATACGGCCAGAATGACTTGTTGTGGGCTCGGGATTCGTGGTAATTAATCTGAACATTATTCATTATAGGCTCCGTGGAGTGTGACCCAGAACGCATCCGGGCCCGGTGATATTTATCCCGCGTCGATGTCACAAGCAGGGTGGCCTGCGAATGCTGAGGGTAAGTGCTGATACGGGCGTTGAAAAGGTAAATAACGGGGTTTCCCGATAGGGGATGCCGGCATGACAGAGTCGTCGAACGGTTCAGGAGCCACACAGGATTTCAGTAAAATAATTAACTATTCAGGCCTTGCAAGCCTGCTAAAATTTCCCAATATGAGTGATAGAGAACAGATTCAAAACAACGATGGTCTGGCGGTTGAAGAGTCCAAACCCAAGCTCAAAAGACCCTCGATGTACAAAGTCATCATCCTGAACGATGACTATACCCCCATGGAATTTGTGGTTCAGGTTTTGGAATCCTTCTTTAACATGGACAGGGAGAAGGCGACCCGGGTGATGTTGCATGTACATACCCGAGGTGTGGGAGTCTGCGGTGTTTTCACCAAAGACGTTGCCGAAACCAAGGTGTCACAGGTCAATGACTACTCCCGGAGTAATCAGCATCCCCTGATGTGCACCATGGAGGAGACTTAACGACCGGAGTTGCTGAGATGTTGAACAAAGAGCTCGAATTTACGCTCAATCAGGCATTTAAGAGCGCAAAAGAGAAGCAGCATGAGTTCATGACCGTGGACCATCTGTTGTTGGCGTTACTCGATAATCCGTCCGCTGCCGCGGTGCTCAGAGCCTGTGGTGCTGACATCGATAAGATGCGCCTGCGTGTGCAGTCCTTCGTCGATGAGACCACGCCGCTGATTCCGGACGGTGATGAACGGGAAATACAGCCCACCCTGGGTTTCCAGAGAGTCCTGCAGCGGGCGGTATTCCACGTTCAGTCCTCGGGCAAGAATGAAGTGACCGGAGCCAATGTATTGGTGGCCGTGTTTAACGAACAGGATTCCCAGGCCGTTTACTTCCTTAATGAGCAGAACATTACCCGGCTTGACGTGGTGAACTACATATCACACGGCATTTCAAAGATCAGCGAAGTGGGTCAGGAAGACGCACCGGTCGACCTGTCAACGGAAAGCAAGCCCGGCGAACAGGCGAGTGCGCTGGAGAGTTACGCAAGCAATCTCAACCAGTTGGCCATGCAGGGCAAGATCGATCCGCTCATCGGACGCCAGCTGGAGGTCGAGAGAACCATCCAGATTCTATGTCGCAGACGCAAGAACAACCCGTTGCTGGTGGGTGAGGCCGGTGTCGGGAAGACTGCCATAGCCGAAGGGTTGGCGAAGAAGATCGTGGACAAGGAGGTGCCGGATATCCTTGCCGAAGCCACGATCTATGCCCTGGATCTCGGAACCCTGGTGGCGGGCACCAAGTACCGGGGCGATTTCGAAAAACGGCTCAAGTCGGTACTCGCGGAGCTGAAGCGGAAGAAGGACGTGGTCCTGTTCATCGATGAGATCCATACGATCATTGGCGCAGGTGCTGCATCGGGTGGTGTCATGGATGCCTCCAACCTGATCAAACCGGTGCTGGCATCGGGTGATCTGCGCTGCATCGGTTCCACCACCTATCAGGAATTCCGCGGAATTTTTGAAAAAGACCGGGCCCTGGCAAGACGTTTTCAGAAGATCGATGTGGAAGAGCCCACGGTGGCCGAGACCGTGGAGATCCTCAAGGGCCTAAAATCCCGATTCGAAGAGCATCACCATATCGAATACACCCAGGAGGCCTTGACCAGCGCGGCGGAGTTGTCCGACAAGTACATCAATGACCGGCATCTTCCGGACAAGGCCATTGATGTGATCGACGAGGCTGGAGCAAACGTTCAGTTACAGCCCGAGGACCACCGCGACAAGATCATCGATGTGGATGCGGTGGAGGCGATCGTGGCGAAGATCGCGCGCATTCCCCCGAAAAAGGTTTCTACCTCGGATACTGAGGCATTGCGCAATTTGACTCGGGATCTGAAGCTGGTGGTGTTCGGTCAGGACCCGGCCATCGAGGCCCTGACAGCGGCGATCCGCATGAACCGTTCCGGGCTGGTCAAGGAGGGGCGGCCGGTAGGCTCCTTTCTGTTTACCGGCCCGACCGGTGTCGGGAAAACCGAGATCACCCGTCAGCTGGCGCGTATTCTGAGTATGGAGCTGATCCGCTTCGACATGTCGGAGTATATGGAGCGTCACACGGTGTCCCGTTTGATCGGCGCCCCCCCGGGATATGTAGGATATGATCAGGGCGGGTTGTTGACCGAGGAGATTACCAAGCATCCCCATTGCGTGCTGCTGCTCGACGAGATCGAGAAGGCTCACCCGGATGTGTTCAACCTGTTGCTGCAGGTGATGGATCACGGAACCCTCACCGACAATAATGGGCGGAAGGCGGATTTCCGCAACGTGGTCATCGTCATGACCACCAATGCCGGCGCTCAAGAGATGAGCCGCTCCTCCATCGGTTTTACCCGGCAGGATCACGCCAGTGACGGCATGGAGGCGATCAAGAAGATGTTCACGCCGGAGTTCCGTAACCGCCTGGATGCGATTATCCAGTTTTCCGGCCTGTCACCGGAGAACATTGCCAAGGTGGTGGACAAGTTCATCTTCGAACTCGAGGCTCAGTTGCAGGAGAAGCATGTGAATCTGATCGTCGAGCCGGAGGCCAGGGTCTGGATGGCGGAGCATGGTTATGACCCGTCAATGGGCGCTCGCCCCATGTCCCGCCTGATTCAGGATGAGATCAAAAAGCCCCTGGCCGAGGAACTGCTGTTCGGCAAGCTCGCGACTGGAGGTGCGGTCAAGGTGGATGTCGCAGAGGACAAGCTGATATTCGAGATCGAGGGAGAGCCGGTAGCCGATGCGTCGTCAGTCGACGACGGCTGAAGCACTCAGCGGGCGCGGTAGGTGATTCGTCCCTTGGTGAGATCGTAGGGTGTCAGCTGTACGGTAACCTTGTCACCGGTAAGGATGCGGATGTAGTGCTTGCGCATCTTGCCGGAGATATGGGCCGTAACGACATGGCCGTTCTCCAACTCGACCCGAAACATGGTGTTAGGCAGGGTTTCGACTACCGTGCCTTCCATTTCGATAAAATCTTCTTTTGCCATAGGTACAAATCTGGATCCGATAATTAGGTGGCTCTGGTCAGCGGGGTGCCTCAAGGCGATGCTCCCGGGGTCCAGAGTGGAATGCGCCATTATCTGTATATTTGAGCGTATGGCAAGTCACCAAAAGCAATATTCCTGCATTCCGGGGTGAAATTCCGCCGGGAATGGAGGTTTCAGCCCTGGCTGAGCAGGTTTCGCAAATCGATGAGCGCGGCATTCGCACGGGAGATGTAAGAGGCCATCACCAGGGAATAGTTGGCGAAAATGCCGAATCCTTTGCCGTTCAAAACCATGGGGCTGCTGATCGGCTGTTGCGTGGCCTCCAGTTCACGGATGATCTGGCGCAGACTCACGAGGGCATTCTTCTTGGTCAGGATGTCACGAAAGTCGATCTCGACCGCCTGCAGGAAGTGGATCAGCGCCCAGGTCGATCCACGGGCCTCGTAAAACACATCGTCAATCTCAAACCAGGGGGTCTGAACCATCAGACGTTCCGCGGTAGCGGTGGATTGTGTCGCATTGGGATCTCCTGCCAGATCAGTGTTGATCCGCTCCTGCCCAACACTGGCGCTCAAGCGTTGGGACAGGCTTCCCAAACGTTTTTCCACCACCGCCAGCCAGTCACGCAGGTTGTCGGCCCGTGCGTAAAACTGGCTGCTTCCCCGGTTCTGGCGTGAGAGGTCCGTGAGATAGCGTTTCAGGGCCTCGATACCTTGTTGGTACTCCCCCTCCGTGGAGGGAAACATCCAGGAATCATTGCTGTAGTTGAATTGTGGTTCGGCAATTGCCAGATCCTTGTTTTCCAGAGATTGAGACTGGGATCGACTCATGTCGTTGCGCAGCGAACGGGCCAGGTCCCGAACCTGGGTCAGTACTCCGAATTCCCAGTTTGGCATATTGTCGAGCAGCAGACTGGGTGGCATCACATCGTTGCTCAAATATCCGCCGGGTTTTTGCAGCAGGGTCTCGACGGCGCGTAAAAGGGTGGTGGTGGTGTAGGAACCGGTGACCGGTTCAAGATTCAGGTTCGATAGGGTTTCTCGGGTGTTCTCGCGAACATCAAAGGGTTGTGGAATCCGGCTCCAATACAGTCCCAGGAAGAGCAGGACCACCAGCAGGGTGACCACAGTTAACCCGCTGCCCCAGATCCAACCCTTTTCCCGCAAGGTTCTGGGGTGATAGAGCCGGGCGATGCGTTTGCTCAGGTCGAGGGTCTGGCGGGTGACGCGGGCGAGTAGATCTTTCACGCAACTGAGTCCCTATGAGGCCGATAGTTCAATTAAGTGACCAAAGCTTAAAACAGGGTCGGATTGATAATCAACCGATGAGTGTTGAAAGAAAAATCAACAAACCGGGAGCGTTCAAATCACTCGGCTTGAAAGAAACTTTCGGTGTTTGAGAAGGTGGGGTCTGCCTTGGCGGTTGCCAAGGCAGACGGACCGGATTGAAAGTGGCGATCAGGATTCAGCGGCCACTTGTTTCTTACTGCTTCTGCGACGACGGCGAACTTTTTTTCTTTCGGCAGCTTTTTCAAGAATCTTGGCTTGCCGTTCGAAGTCCTTGATCATTTTCGCCTGCGCGGTTTGCATTGCTTTGTAGAGACCTTTGGCCAGTCTCGCGGCTTTGCGCTGTTCGCCGACCTGGGCGGTACGATCCGCTTTGACTTCTTTCAGTTTGGCCTGCATTTCACTGAGGCGTGCCTGTGCTTTTTCCTTTGTAGCAGCGGTTTTGGCATTGCTTACCGCCTGGCGTGCCTTGTCAACGCGTGCGCTGGCGGTTTCCAGCAGTTTGTCCAGTCGTGCAAGGGCCTTGTCAGCGGCATTAATTCGATCGAGAGTTCGTTTGTTGGCGGCTGACATGCTCTTGCCGGCGAGCAGTGCCTCGGTGATTGTCTCCATCGAAATGACAGTGCGTTTTGCTCTGCGACGTTTTTTTACGGTTTTCTTTAAAGCCATTGGTACTCCTAAATAATTGAATAACATTGCATAATATAGTTGTTGTTTTAGATAAGAACAATACTTTAAGTAAAAATTATGAAATCAGTTTCGATTTTTTTTCATTATTTTCGTTTTTTTCGTCGAAAATTTCGTTTTAGAAGTTCAAATTGTGTATTCAATTGCAAAGATGAAGTGTGTTGCCACTCACTCTTGAGATTGTTTGATAACAACACAGAATCTATCTGAGATTGAAAAACAACGTTCATTCTATTCCGGAAAACCGCTTTTTAACGTGGGCTGAATTACCGGCATTCACCCTGCATTTGTTCTGGTTGGTCGTCCTTTGCGGAAGTTGCTGTCAGGATCAGCTAGTCTTATTCAGGACAACCGGGAACTCCGGTTTCATTTTGTGCATGTGAGGATATCTATGCTCGAAATCGGCCTGCCCAATCTTCACGCTCTTGCAGTGATCGTACTGACACTGATTGCGCTGTATTTGTTCAGTCGGGAGAAGATTCCCCTGGAGACATCCGCGCTCTCGGTTTTGACATTGCTGGCCTTGTTTTTCGAGCTGTTTCCGCTGACAACCCCGGAAGGCGTGATCAGTGCGGTGGATTTTTTTCGCGGCTTTGGTCATGAAGCGCTGATTACCGTCAGTGCTTTGATGGTGGTGGGTTATGGACTGGTGCGGACCGGAGCGCTGGAACCCGTGGGGCGATATCTGGCCCGTTTTTGGCGTGTTAGTCCTCAGGGCTCATTTCTGGCAGCGCTCATTCTTGCCGGTTTGATGAGTGCATTCATCAACAATACGCCCATCGTGGTGTTGTTGCTCCCCATTCTGGTTAGTGTTTCGATGCAAACCGGGGCGCAATCCTCGGCGATTCTGATGCCGGTGGGATTTGCCACCCTGATTGGCGGTATGTGCACTTCCATTGGTACGTCGACCAATCTTCTGGTTATCGGGGTTGCCAGCGATTTGGGAGTAGAACCGATCGGGATGTTCGATTTTTTCCTACCTGCGCTGCTGGCAAATGCTTTGGGTGTTTTGTATCTGTGGCTTATCGCACCCGGGATTCTTCCCGAACGAAAGCCGGTGATGGAGAACACCTCCCCAAGAATCTTTACCGCGCAATTACTGTTGAAACCCGAAAGTCCCGTTGTGGGTCACCCTCTGTCCGAAGCGATTGCCCTTTCCCGTAATCTTATGCAGGTCGAAGGGATCTGGCGGAATCAAAATACCCAAATCATGCCTTTGCCGGATGCTTTGCTTAACCCGGGTGACCGGCTGCTGGTGCGTGATACTCCGGTCAATCTGAAAAGTTTCGAAAAGCTGCTAGGTGCCACACTCTATTCGGGCGGTGATGTCGTCGATGAAAATCACCCCTTGCATTCCGACCACCAACAACTTGCGGAAGCGATCGTTTTTCAGGGCTCGCCGGTACAGAACCGGAGCCTTAACGAGGTGCGATTCGCGGATACTCATCAACTGTTTGTATTAGCCATACATCGTGCGCATGAACGGATCAAGACCATGCCCGGGGGGGTGGGGAAGATTCGCCTCAGGGTCGGTGATGTGTTGTTACTGCAGGGAAAGCGGGAAACGATCCGGGAACTCAAGCAACGCTCCATGCTTATGGTGTTGGATGCCACAACCGACCTTGCGCATACACGCATGGCACCCATCGCATTGATGATCATGCTGGCGGTTGTTCTGGTAGCCGCTCTGGACTATCTGCCCATATCCGTCAGCGCGGTAACCGGTGTGTTGTTGATGCTGTTGAGTCGCTGTTTGTCGTGGCGCGATATCGGCAGAGCCCTGAATGCACAGGTTATCCTCATCATCGTCGCGAGTCTGGCCCTCGGCAATGCTCTGTTGTTGACAGGTGGCAGCGACTTTCTTGCTCAGGGGTTCATTAGACTCACCGAAGGCGCATCCGTTTCAGTGAAGATCAGCAGTCTTATTCTATCAATGGCGGTATTGACCAATATGGTTTCCAACAACGCCGCGGCGGTTATCGGCACTCCGGTGGCAGTGGCGATTGCGGAATCTCTGAAATGGCCCGCCGAACCTTTTGTTCTGGCAGTGCTGTTCGGCGCGAATCTGAGCTATGCAACCCCAATGGCCTACCAGACCAACCTGTTGGTGATGAGTGCCGGGAATTACACCTTCGGTGATTTCCTGCGTGTTGGGCTGCCGCTGATCCTGATCATGTGGTTGGCATTCAGTTGGTTGCTACCCCGGTTTTTTCTCTAATTCACAGGATCAAAGCTCTGTTGGAGCAACCGGTAGGGCTATCCTTAAAGTCATTGCCGGTAAAAGGGCCGCGTAAAGTCGAGCGTCTGTGGACGGAGCGCGGGGGATGAGCCATCGTAGACACTATCTTCTTCACCCAAGTAGAGGATGTCGGTATCGATACGATAGATGTCATGGTCATCAATAGTGAAGGAAGCACCGTTATAGGTATCGATATGGGTGTCGATCTCCGTTGCCTGGGCGCCGTTGGTTGTAGTGACCAGGCTACCGAGCTCAAAAGTGCCGCTGGCTGTCGGGTTTGGAGCGATGGCGAGGGGTGTTAAACAGTTACCATCCTCATAGTTTTCGATCTCGGAATAGAATTCATTACCGCTGAAAGTGAGCGTGACGATATCGTAGTGGGTGTTTGCGTCTGTGGGATCGACGGCGCCGCACGACTTATACCAGGATCCCTCCAAATCCGAAACCTGACTGCCGGGCTGTGTTATGTCGGTAGGAGAAGCGGATGAGTTACCTGAGGAGCCTCCGCAGCCAGACAGGAAAAGTGTAGACAGAAAAAATGTGAGACAAAATCTGGTATGTTCCTTCATGATCCGTATCCGCGATGGCCTTGTACAATCTTTCATGGTAATGGAACGGGAGCAACGATAACAAGGAGAATGTCATTCAGCGATAGACCGGATGTTTGGATTGATTATCTAGCCCGATGGAGGAACATTCAGCGTCCGAAGCCCTTCATCACCTGAGGCGGCGCCGGTGCATAGTGATCCAGCTCCATGCTGAACGAACCGAGGCCATGGGTGGCCGAACGCAGATCGGTGGCATAGCCGAACATACCCGAAAGCGCCACATGATTGCGGATTGCCTTGCGCCCGCCGGGGCGATCTTTGATTCCGAGTATTTCCGCGTTACGACTCGCCAACTGTCCCATTACGTCGCCCAGATGCTCTTCCGGGGTGATCACTTCGCAGATGACGACCGGCTCGAGCAGTATCGGCTGTCCTGCTTCCAGTGCCTCGCGTAACGCCATTCCGGCAGCGATCTTGAACGCCAGGGGATTGGAATCCTTGCTGTGGGCGGAACCGTCCAGCAGGGTGATTCTGAGCCCGGTGACCGGATAACCGCCGATGACTCCGCTGCGGGAGGCTTCCTGTAATCCGGTTTCGATTGCTGGCAGGTACTGTTTCGGGATCGCATCCGAAGCCAAACCGTTGCTGAATTGTATGCCATCGACCTGGGGCGCCGGGCTAACCGAGATCACTACATGGCCGTACTGGCCCTGGCCACCTGTCTGATGAATGAAACGGCCTTGTGCACTTGCTACGTTCCGCTTGATCGTCTCCTTGTAGGCGACCTTGGGTTTGCCTGTGCGAACGCTCACACCCTGTTCACGCTTCAAACGTTCCAGCAGTACTTCCAGGTGGAGCTCACCCATACCGGCGAGCAGAATCTGGCCTGTTTCGCTTTCCATTTCGGTGCGAAAGGTCGGGTCGTCATCCGCCAGGTGTTGCAGCGCCTCGGCCAGCCGTTCATTGTCCTGGGCTGTGACGGGTGTTACGGTGATTTTGATTACCGGGTCGGGAAAAACGATGGATTCCAGCAGAACCGGCTGATTCGGTGAACAGAGAGTATCACCCGTCACGGCTTCTTTGAGACCGAGAATTGCGGCGATATCCCCGCTGGGGATGCTGTCGATGTCCTCCCGATGTTCGGCGTACATACGCTCCAGGCGACCTACTTTTTGCGGACGTCCGAACCTGGGATTGAGCAACGTGGCGCCCGATTTCAATTCACCTGAATAGACGCGCACATAACAGAGTCGCCCTGCGTAGGGGTCGGTGACCGTTTTGAAGATCAGGGCACAGAGTGGGGCTTGTGGGTCGGGGGTACAGGATACCGAGATGTCCCTGTCCGGGTGTCTGGCCTCAACGGCAGCGACGTCGGCCGGGGAGGGCAGGTAGTCGACTATGGCATCCATCAGGGGCTGTATACCCTTGTTCTTGAGGGCACTGCCGCATAACACCGGAGTCATGCCTTTCTCGATCACCACCCGTCGCAGCGCTTCATGGATCTGTACAGGGTCGATATCGGAATTGTCGAGCCAGAGACTGAGCAGCCGGTCATCCTCTCCGGCAATGGTCTCGATCAGGGTATTTCGTGCGGCCCGGGCAGCCTCAAGTTGCTCCGTTTGAATCTCTCCTGTTACGGGTTCCATCCCCTGAGTATCGTTCCAGGTGATGGTGCGCATCGCGATCAGGTCGATGATACCCAGGTAACCGGACTCCGAGCCCAGGGGCATCTGAATCACCACCGGTCGGGCGCCCAGTCGCTCCACCAGGGTGGTGACCGCGTGATCGAAATCCGCTCCGAGGCGGTCCATTTTGTTGATGAAGCAGAGTCTGGGCACCCGGTAGCGATCCGCTTGACGCCACACGGTCTCACTCTGTGGTTCGACACCCTGAGAGGCGTCAATAATGACCACGGCTCCGTCCAGTACCCGTAGGGCTCGCTGAACCTCAGCCGTGAAATCGATATGTCCGGGGGTATCGATGAGGTTGATTTGATGATCCCGCCAGTGGGTTGTTACCGCGGCATCGACGATGGTGATACCCCGTTCCCGTTCCTGGTCCATCCAATCGGTTATGGTGGTGCCGTGATCCACGGAACCGATCTGCCGGGTGCGTCCCGTGTAGTAGAGGATGCGTTCGGTTACCGTGGTTTTTCCCGCATCGATGTGCGCGATAAGTCCAATATTTCTGAGTGATGCGGTCGATGTGGTTTGAGACATGGATGTCATACGGCAATAGAGCAGTGTTCCGGGCCGGCGGGTCATGGATTTCAGACACGAACCGGGTGGGGCGACCCCCGTGTCCGCTTAATCATAGTCGAATATCGGTCACTGGGTAGCGCTGAGAATGATAATCGGGATTGATCCCTCGCATCACCGGCTAGAGTGACTGGTTTGTTGAATTGGGTTAACCTCACCCATGCTGGCACACAGGACAGTTTCAATACATCAACAAACAGGATTCGGCTGATCCATGGGTGATGGCCGGGTTTGGAGGACGCAGAATGCCTGCCAATCAGGATTCACGGGATCTGAATCTACTTAACGACCTGCCGGAGTTGCTCAATCAGATCAAGGGCAACTGGCCGGTTTTACCTTCCGGTATGTGGAACAGTTCCGGAATCCGGATTGTTCTGCGACTGCTGGATGAATTGAACAAGAAATGTAACCATCTGGGTCTGGTTAATATCCATGCGCTCTCCGTCGAAATCGAGCGGGCGATCAGCGATGTCTATGAAGAAAATGCCCAACCCGATGACGTGGAGGTGGCGAGATTGCAGCAACTGCTGCAGAGCCTGGAACAGGCGATCGATGCCGCCCAACAGATCGGTGATCAATCTCCTCAAACGACATCTCATATTGATGTAATCTACTGGCATCGAATCGAGACGAAAGGTGACGGGATCACCTCGGCGATCGAACAGAATGGTTGGCAAATCCATCGGGTGAGCGAGTATGTGGAATTGCTGCCGGTGTTGCAACGCCAAGAGGCTCGGGTTCTGCTGGTCGATACGGCCTTTCTCCCGGCTATTGCGCCTTTAACCGATGTCCTGAACACGATGCGGCGCAATAAGATGACCTGTCCGGAACTGGTCTTTCTTTCAGCTGATTGTGATATCGAAACCCGCCTCGAGGTCCTCAGGGCGGGCGCGATCCGATGCCTTTCCGAACCGGTCAATATCAATGAATTGATGAGTGTCATCAAAGAGATCGTGGCGCCCCAGCTCAAACCGCATTTCAGGGTCTTGATCGTCGAGGATGACGAGGCACAGGCGAAATTTGCGGCAACCTTATTGCAGAAGGGGGGGCTGGAAACCCTCGCAATCATTAATCCGCTGAATGTGATGGCTGCTGTTCATGAATTTCAACCGGACTTGATCCTTATGGACCTCTACATGCCCGGGGCGAACGGCATCGAGTTGACCCAGGTGATTCGCAACAGAAAATCCTTCACGTTCATTCCGATCGTTTTCCTCTCCGGTGAGGACGATCCGGAGAAGAAGATTCTTGCGCTCCATGCCGGTGCGGATGACTTTCTCACCAAACCGATCAGGCCCCAGTTTCTACAGGCTACGGTGAATTCCCGTATCCTGCGTTCGAAGCAGACGTTGGCGGCTGCTGATGTTGGGTTGAATGATGCGACTTCCGGCTTAAAGAACCGGCGCAGCCTGCTGCAGGATTTGGATATGGCGGTCATTCAGGCGGGTCAGGCGGCAGAGATTTTCGGGCTGTTTTCATTCGTCATCAATGAGCTCGACACCGAGTTCGATGATTGGAGTGAAAACCCGCTGCTGTCACGGGTTGTGGACGTTGCCGATGTGATAATCGGCAAGCGAGACCTGATGGCACGAACCGGCAGGCAGAGTTTTGCCATACTGATCAACAGAAATGATGTATCGCAGGTGGTGCAATTCGGTGCCGACCTGTACCAGCAAATTCTCGAGGAACTGAGTGGACGGAATCAAGATGCGATCCGTTGGGGCATCGGGTATGTTGGGGTCATGCAGGATACCGGGGGTGCCTATGCCTGCCTGCGGCAATCCGAAATGGCCGCCATACAGGCGCTCGAGGGGAAACATCCTGGTTGTCTGAAGTATCAGGAAACTGCACAGACAACACAACAGAGCCAAACAGAACAGATAGATCTGCTGCAGGAGCAGGTCCGCATGGCGCTCAAGTCCGGCTATGTGGCCTTTCGTGAGCAACGTTTTCAGACCCATCAGCATGCCGAGGCGGCGGTGATCGAGCTGATACCGGGTTTTCTGCCCAAAGCCGAGGTCCCGCAAGAGGCTGCGGAGATCTACCAGAGTGCCGAGCGGTTCGGGTTTGGTGAAGTCTTTAACCGTATTCTGTGCCGGTATGCGATTCACCGGATCGGTGAACTCCAACTCGAAGGCAGCCATGATAAGGTCTGCGTGCGCCTGCTGTCTGCCGCGATTGAGGATGAAAGCCTGCTGGAATTCATCCAGACAGAACTCAGAAGGCTGCAGGTGGTTGGGACGGAAATGCTTCTGGAATTCGATCTGCCGGGGCTGGCGAAAAATCTCAAAGTGGCGAGGATATTCCTGGGAGAACTATCCGCCCTCGGGATCGGTATAACCCTGGGCAACTTCGCCTGTAATGACACCGCCTTCAAGGTGCTGGCTTACCTGAATGCCCGCGTGGTCAGGCCGCACCCCTCGCTGATGCGCACCGATTACGATCGCATCTCGAAAATCGCACACCAACTCAAGGCGATGGATGTACAGATCATCCTGCCCGGCATGAGCCAGTCCGGTCAGATCAGTCTCCACTGGTCTGAGGTGGCGGATTACGTTCAGGCAGAATATCTTGACTGAAGGGGAACAGGATCGAGTGGCGACGAGAGCCGTGTTGCGATGGTTGCTGGTGATACTGCTGCTGTTCGTGGCCTTGCTGGCCCTACTGGTTGTTTTGCAGCTCACTGAATCCGTACTCAATGTGTGGCAGATGCTGGATCAAATGTCTCCTGGCCTGCTGGTCGTCTATGGCATCGGATTGGTCGGGTTCACGATTCTGCTGATCCTGTCGAGCCGTTGGCTGCTGCGTCGCGATAAATACAGGCGGGGTGCCACACCGCGGGAAGCGCAATTGCCACAGGACCGTGAGGCCTTTGCCGAAGCCTTGCGCAAGGCGGATGAGCGGGGCATCGAAACCGCGCCGGCACAGGCTGAACTGGATGAGTTGGACGCCCGGCGACAGAACTCCGTCTATTACCTCGCTCTGTTCGGGCCGGTGTCAGCGGGCAAGAGTGCCTTGATCCGTGCGATCACCGGGGAATCGGACATCGCGGTGGATCCCCGCGCGGGTACGACACAGGTCATTCAACACTACCGTTATACTTCTCCCGATTTGGGAGAATGGGTGTTGACCGATGCCCCTGGGATTCTCGACCTCGATGAAGCCAGAGTGCAACTGGCCCGTGAGGAGGCGCGGCGCGCCCACCTGGTGGTGTATGTCAGTGATGGCGAACTGACCCGGGATCAGTACCGGGAACTCAGCGAACTGCAGCGCTATGAGCGGCCACTCATCCTGGCCCTGAATAAACAGGATCGTTACAGTTCGGCCGAACTCCAGGCGATTATCGAACGGTTGAGCGGACAGTTGTCCGGGGTGAGTATCGTGCCGGTTCAGGCCGGGGGTAGCGAAGAGATTGTTCGGGTAGATCCGCAAGGGCAGGAGCAGCGGGTGGTGAGGGCTCGGCCTCCCCAGATAGAGGGATTGCTTAGGGCGATACACGAAACCCTGCTCGGGAAGGCCTCGGAGCTGACCCGGCAGCGGGATGAAAGCCTGATACGGCTGGGTGCGGAAAAACTGCAGGCCTCCACGGTCCGGCACCGGCAGCAGATGAGTGAAAAAACGGTCAAACAGTACACCCGTAAGGCAATGCTGGGAGCCATGGCGGCGGTGAGTCCGGGGACGGATCTGCTGATACAGGGCTATCTGGGGGTACAGATGGTGCGCGCGCTGTGTGATCACTATGGGGTGGGCGTGACCGAGATGGACCTGGACGGTCTGGTGCAACAGGCCAGCCGCCAGGTGGGTAAAACCCTGACCTTGCTATTGGCCCTGGCCGGGAATGTGCTCAAGGCCTTCCCGGGGGTGGGAACGGTCACAGGGGGATTGGCCCATGCGGTGGCCTATGGTCTGATTTTCGAGTCCCTGGGCCAAGCGGTTCTAAGAACCTTGGAGCAGACCCAGTCCTTCAAGACGACACTGATACTGGAAGATTTCGAGGAGAAACTGAGTGGAAATCTGGAAGCGCGTGCAACAACTCTTGCGCGGATCGCTTTGGAGCAACTCGTCCGAAAAGGACAATGAATCCGGTACTGAAGACGATCATCTGCGGCTGGCCCGGGAGAATCTCAAGGAACTGCTGCAGGACGAACGCCTGCCGGATGGGGTCAGGGAATCCCTCAGAGACGACTTTCAGCAGGTGCAGCGCATGCTCGAGAAGCTTGAGCACGGCCATCTGCACATTGCGGTATTCGGTCGCGTCAGCGTGGGCAAGTCCGCGCTCCTCAATGCACTGTTGGGTGAGCAGCGGTTCTCCGTGAGCGCCCTGCACGGCGAGACACGACACAGTGACATGGCGGCCTGGCGTGAGATTCACGAGGCTGGGGTCTATCTCATCGACACCCCGGGCATTAATGAAATCAGTGGTGAGGAGCGTGAACGTATGGCCCGGGAGGTGGCGAGCCGCGCCGACCTGGTACTGTTCGTACTCGATGCGGATCTGACGAACACGGAAATGCAGGCCCTGCAGCAGCTCAAACAGCTCGACCGGCCACTGTTGGTAGTGCTCAACAAGACCGACCGGTATACCCGTGATGAATTGGATCTGCTGCTCGACAGCCTCAAGGAAAAGCTCGCGGATCTGGTGGGGGTTTCGTTCATTGTGCCTGTCTCGGCGCAACCTGCCGAGCGTATCTACGTTCAGGTGGATGAACTGGGGCATGAAACCGAAGTCCGTAAGCGACCTGAACCGGATGTGAGTCTGTTGACGGAGCGTTTGTGGCTGTTGATCGAGAAGGAGGGCATGGCGCTTTCAGCGTTGAATGCCAGTCTGTTCGCGGGACAGTTGAGTGATGAGGTGGCGGGTCGTATCGTCAAGGTCCGGGAAGCCGTCGCCGAACGGGTCATTCGGGGTTATTGTTTGGGCAAGGGTATCGCGGTGGCGATCAACCCCATCCCGGTTGCGGATCTGGTGGCGGCCCTGGCGCTGGATACCTCCATGGTGACCCATCTCGCCCGTGTCTACGGTATGTCCGTCAGCCGAGGGGAGGCCGGTCAGTTGATCAAAACCATTGGTGGACAGATGGCGCTTCTGATGGCCACCGTGTGGGGTGTCAACATCGCCTCCAGTGCACTGAAAGCGGGAAGTGGGGGATTGTCGACCCTGGTGACCGCGTCAGCACAGGGTGCCATGGGCTACTACACCACCTACATCGTGGGCGAGGCGGCCAAGCGCTATTTCGCCCAAGGTCGTTCCTGGGGCAGCGCCGGTCCCAAGACCCTGGTCAGGCAGATTCTGGAATCGGTCGACAAGGATTCTATTCTGCAACAGGCGGGCCAGGATATCCGGGCGCGGCTCAGGTTGTCCGCATCCAAATAGTATTGAGGAGGTGCCGGGTTAATATCGCATTTCTCATGCCCGGCGTTGACCATTCAAATCAGTGTTGAGTTAAACAGAGTTAAAGTTATATTCCGTATTTGCGGTGGATGGCATGCCGCACCGGACAGGTACAGACAATCTGATTGCCGATGGGGGAGCTGTATGGGCAGTCATTTTTGGTACCGCAAACCATCCGGGCACGGTTTTCCGTGGTGATGCGAATCCCGCATAGCTGATAATCCTCGCTGGTCAGGCAGGCGTGGTGCTTGTTGCACTTTTTGGCCTCCAGCAACATCTCCAATGGTATGTAGAATTGTTTGGGTTTGTGCATTTCAATCCTTTCCTATGGCGTTATTCCTGTACCGTGTCTGATGACCGTGTGCGACACCTCTGGCGCCATTCTATTCCCTAGCATAGGCTAAAAGACGATGCAGGGAAAAGGTTCCCAAACTGGTGGGAGGCGTGGTAATGCCCTGTGAAAGTTACGGTAATACCGATTTTCATCATTGAATCCTGGGTCTTGTAGTACTCTTTCAATATCATACTTGCGGATTTTCCATGCATCTCGAAACCTTCCTGTTTTCCGCGCTGTTACTGTTGTTGGTTACATCCATCACGGTCGCGCTGTTCAAGCATTTGGGGCTCGGCTCTGTACTGGGTCTGCTGGTGGCCGGAATCGTGGTGGGGCCCCACTCTCCGGGGCCCTATGTGACGGAACATGTGGAGGATGTCCGGCATTTCACCGAGTTGGGTGTGGTGCTGCTGCTTTTTCTCATCGGTCTGGAGATGCAACCGCGCCGACTCTGGGGCATGCGCCGCGAGGTGTTCGGGTTGGGGTCACTGCAGATCCTGCTGACCGGCGTGGTGATCGCTCTGTATCTTCATCAGTATGAGTCCCATTGGTCCCTGGCGCTGCTGATCGGGTTGACCTTTGCGCTCTCATCCACGGCGTTTGTCATGCAGGTGCTGCATGAACGGGACGAGACCGACAGCCCCCACGGGATGACCGCCTTTTCGATCCTGCTGATGCAGGATCTCGCCATCGTGCCCCTGCTCGCGGCGGTGCCCATTCTCTCCGATGCCGGACGGCTGTCCGCGGAGGTACCCCTGTGGAAGCAGTTTTCCATCGTCCTGGGCATGATTGTCGTGTTGCTGGGATTCGGCCGATTCATCTTGCCGCCCGTGTTGAAACATCTGGCCCGGCAGGCCAATCGGGAAGGTTTTCTGCTGGTGGTGATGTTGGCGGTGTTTCTTGCTGCCTGGGCCATGTTCCAAGCCGGGTTATCGATGGCGTTGGGGGCCTTTGTCATGGGGATGCTGCTTTCCGGTTCGGATTACCGGCTGCAAATCCAGGCCTTTGTTGAACCCTACAAAGGGTTGTTGATGAGCCTGTTCTTTGTTGCCGTGGGCATGTCGATCGATTTCTCATCGCTCAAGGATCAGCTGCCGATCTTCACCCAGCATATTCTGGTGATCGTAGTGATCAAGCTTGTGGTGCTGTTTGTCCTGTCCCTGGCCTTCGGATACACCCGCCTGCTGGCCATGCGGATCAGTTTCTATCTGGCCCAGGGCGGGGAGTTCGGCTTTGTGCTGTTCGGCTCGGCCAAGGCCCTGCAATTGATCGATGATCCGACCTTTGTCACGATGGTCGGGGTGATCTCCGTGAGCATGCTGATCACCCCCATTCTGGTGAACATCAGTGACCGGCTGGCCCGGCGTTTCGATCAGCAACAACACGACACCGAACATCTTCGCTATCCCGCGGATCAGGGCGACAAGCGCAGAAAAGTCGTAATCGGCGGATACGGTCGGGTAGGGCATACCGTGGCCGTGATGCTCCACTCCAGCGGGGTACCCCTGGTGATCTTCGATACCTCGCCTGAACGCGTCGCGCAGGGGAAGAGCGACGGTCTTCCGGTCTACTATGGTGATATCAGTGATTCCGATCTGCAGGAGGCGGCGGATTTGGAGACCGCCGCCCTGGTGGTGTTGACCATCAACAGCGGCCCCACCGCGCTCAAGACCATTGCCCGTCTGCGGAATCGACATCCGAATCTTCCCATCATATCCCGTGCCCGGGATCTGGAGGCCTGCGGCCATCAGGTCAGTGCCGGTGCTTCCCGGGCCTTTCCGGAAGCCCTGGAGAGCAGTTTGAGGCTGGGTGCGGTTGCCCTCGAAATGATCGACACGCCAAAAGAGAATGTGGATCTGCTCCTGCAGGGTGTGCGCCAGGACAATTATACCCTGGTGGTTTCCGAGGAAGATGTCCTGCGCAAGAAATCCTAAAGTTTGTTGACGCTCAGCCGCAATCCCCAATGCATGCCTGTATATATACCAGTAGGAACAGGTGAAAGAGTGGGTGTGCGAAATAGGCAAGTAAGGTTGCTGAGGCGGATCCAGGGAGTACTGTACTGATCCCGGATTTGCGTCGCCATGGAAAATGGAGAATCGCTATGTTAATCAAAGCGAAACTGTTGTCCGGTGGTCTTTTTTTGTCTGTAATCCCATTGATCGTCTCCAGTTTTATCACCGAATGGGTGGCGACCGATGAGGGGGGAGCCGCGGTTAAGGAGCAGGTTGAACAGCGACTCATTGCTATCCGCGACATCAAAAAGGGCGAAATCGAACACTATTTCACCCAGATTTCCCAACAGGTACGTGCCCTGGCCAATGATCGTATGGTCATCGAGGCCATGCCCCGATTCATCGACGGTTTCCAGCGATTTCAGCAAGAGAGCGGCCTCCCCGGGGATGCCGCGCGGCGGAAGGCTTTAGCCGGTTACTACCAAGGGGATTTCGCAAACCACTACACGGAGGTCAATCCGGGGCAGACGATTACGGCGGCCTCGCTGTTGGATACCCTGGGCGAAGCGGGTATTGCACTGCAGTATCAGTACATCAAGGCAAACCCCAACCCTCTGGGTAATAAACATAAATATGACGGGGCAGCGGATACTTCTTCGTATTCTTCGACCCATCGTCGGTACCACCCGCACATCCGTGACTTCCTCGAACGTTTTGGTTACTACGATATCTTCCTCGTGGACGCCAAGAGCGGCGATGTGGTCTACACCGTTTTCAAGGAACTCGATTATGCCACCTCGCTGAAAACGGGCGCCTATGCCGATTCCGGTCTGGGGCGGGCATTCAAGGCCGCCAACCAGTTACCCGAGGGATCATTTATCTTCGAGGATTTTGCCCCCTACCTGCCTTCCTATAACCTGGCGGCGAGTTTTATCGCCGCGCCGGTGTTCGATGGCGCGACCCGGCTCGGGGTCGTCATCTTCCAGATGCCGATCGATGAGATCAACCGGATCATGACCCTGGAGGGGCACTGGGCCGAGATGGGATTGGGTAACTCAGGCGAGGTCTATCTGGTGGGACCGGATCTGACCATGCGCAGTATGAGCCGGTTCATGCAGGAAGCGCCCGAAAACTATCTGGCTGCCCTGAGCGATGCCGGTATGGACGGCAGTCTGATTGCCCGGATTGAAGCCAGCGGTACCACCATTGGTTTACAACAGATTAACACCGAGACCGCGCAAAAGGCCATTGCCGGCAATACCGGTGAGCAGATTGTCGATGACTACCGGGGTGTTGCGGTCCTGTCCGCCTATTCACCCGTGAAGATGTCGGGATTGAATTGGGGGATTCTGGCGGAGATCGACAAGGCAGAGGCGTTTCACGCCGTGTCTGATCTGGGGACTAATATCATGAAGACTTCCCTGGTCGTTGTATTGGTTATGGGCCTTGTTGCGGGCGCCGTGGCCTATTACTTCGCGATGAAAATCGTCAAACCGGTGTGTTATCTGGCCAGTACCGTCGGGGAGATCGAACGTAATTCCGATCTCACCCAACGTCTCGATCATGTCACCAACGATGAAATCGGAAGCATCACCGATGCCGTGAATGGGATGCTGAACAAGTTTCATAAAATCATCAAGCAGGTTTCGGGATCGACCGCGGAGGTGAGCTCCGCATCCCAAGAACTGGCGCGCGTCACCTCCGAATCGAGCCAATCCCTTCAACAGCAGCTGCTCGAGACGAGCCAGGTTGTCACTGCGATGACTGAGATGAACAGCACTGTGGCGGAGGTTGCGAACAATACCTCGAATGCCGCATCAGCCGCGGAGTCCGCGAATCGAGCCGCTGATGAGGGGCAAAATATTGTGCAGTTGACCGTCAAAGCCATTGAATCCCTGGCCAATGATGTGGAGAGAGGCGCGGGATTGATCAACCATGCCGAGAAAGACAGTGAAGCGATTGGCAGCGTCATCGACGTCATCCTCGGCGTCGCCGAACAGACCAACCTGCTGGCGTTGAACGCCGCCATCGAAGCCGCTCGCGCGGGAGAGCACGGCCGAGGGTTTGCGGTGGTGGCCGATGAGGTGCGAACACTGGCGAGTCGTACCCAGCAGTCCTCGGGAGAGATTCAGGATATGATCGCCAGATTACAGTCGAGTTCTCGTCAGGCGGTGCAGGCGATGGAAGAGGGGAGAGCCCGGGCGCAGGCGAGTGTTGAGCAGGCGACAAAGGCCGGTGAGGCGCTGGATGTCATCGATTCTTCGGTGAACAGTATCCACAATCTCAATACCCAGATTGCCAGTGCCGCGGAGGAGCAGTCTTCGGTAACCGAAGAGATTAACCGAAACATCACCAAGATCAACCAGATGGCAGAGATCGCCAGCGAAGGCGCGAACCGGACCGCGGCGGCCAGTGAGCAATTGACCGGATTGGCGAGTGACCTCCAGGGGTTGATTCAGCAGTTCAAGGTTTAGTCAGAACGCACAATATTTCCATTGTTTTTATATACCCAAGTGTCACGCTTGGGTATAGTTTTATGCCCGATTCTGGCTTATGGTTATTCCTAGTAAGTAAGAGATGCAATCAGCCACAATCTGGCACCCGACGGGTAGGTGCCGGGTTGCGACGTTTCGTACTCGAGACATAAAAACTGCGTTACGACTTACCGGGGAAGATCAGATGCCGAAACTAACCAGCGGGTTAACCCAGAAAGAGCGGCTTGAAGTCCTTCAATCCATCGACACCGTATTGACCAGCAACAATACCCATGAACAGCAGGTGTTAAGAGCCTACCGCGATCGTGTGGCCAGGGAGTGTCATGACGATTCCGGACGCGTATATGGCTTGGCGCTGAACGCCTGACCGTTTATCGAACGGCTGTCCGGACCCATCAGGTAGAGATAGTTGCCCATCAGGGTTTCGGGCAATGGATGGGTCAGTGGGTTCTCGCCCGGATAGGCCCAGGCCCTGAGTGATGTACGGGTCGGGCAGGGGGCGATGCTGTTAACCCGGATCGGACTCTCTTCGAGCTCATCGGCGAGGATCTGCATCAGTCCCTCGATGCCGAATTTCGACACCCCATAGGCCCCCCAGTAGGCCTTGCCCTTGCGTCCCCGCTCATCCGAGGTGAACAGGATCGAGGCATCATCCGACTTGCGCAACAGGGGCAGGCAGGCCTGGGTCAGCAGAAACGGGGCGTTGAGATTGACCTGGATGACCTTCTGCCAGGTTTCGTAGTCGTAATCGTCGATACGGCTCAGCAGCGCGAGTTGCGCCGCGTTGTGCAGTAATCCGTCCAGCCGGCCGAAGGTCTCCATTAGGGTGACACCCAGGGCGTAGTAGTCCTCGGGGGGGGATTTGTGCAGATCGAAACTGATCAGCGCGGGTGTCGGCCCACCCGCATCCTCGATCGCATCATAGGTCTCTTTGAGGCGGCCTTCGTGACGACCCAACAGCACCAGCGTAGCGCCGTGAGCGGCGAAGGCCTTGGCGGCCGCCTGTCCGATACCGCTGCCCGCCCCCGTGACGAGAATGATGCGATTTTCGAGCAGGTTTTTAGCGGGAGAGTAGTCGTGCATGGTGTCACCTTGGTTTTCGAGGGCGGCATTATAACGGCCCGCCCCCCGGAACGGCATTGATATTATTGGATACACCTCGTTCCGCGCAAAACAACACCTTACAACCAGGCAAGAATATCCAGGGGATGATCAATCAGTCCATCCGCCAGCCACTCCTCGGGTCGGTCATCATCCGCGAGATAACCAAAACGGGCAGCCAGGGTGCGGGTTCCGGCCCGGCGTCCCGCCTCGATGTCCCGCACCGCATCGCCTACGTAGAGGGTCTCTTCGGGATCAACCCCGGATACCCGGCAAGCATGCAGAATCGGTTCCGGGTGGGGCTTTGCATAGGGGGTGGTGTCCCCGCTCACGATGGCGCAGGCACGCTGGTCCAGGCTCAGTTCCCGCATCAGCGGATCGGTCAGACGGGAGGGTTTGTTGGTGACGATTCCCCAGAGCACACCCTGTCGTTCGAGAGTGTCGAGCAACTCGGGTATGCCGTCAAAGGGTCGGGTCAGGAGTGCGATACGTTCCAGGTAGCCGTCCAGGAACTCCTTCTGTAGCTCAGCAAAACCCGGGTCTTCCGGTTCGATTCCGAAACCGGTCTTGAGCATCGCCTTGCTGCCGTGGGAGACGAAGGGGCGCAGTGCTTCAAAACCGATCTCCGGCCGGCCGTGCCGGATCAGCACCCGGTTCAGCGCGTGATGCAGATCCCGGGCGGTATCGGCTAAGGTGCCGTCCAGGTCGAACAGTACACAGGCGGTGGAACGGCCGGATTGGGGATTGCCGGAATTCATCGGGGTCGGACGATTCAATCTTCCCGGATCGTCGCGATCATGTAGTTGACATCCACGTCCTCGCCCAGGCGGTATACCTGAGTAAGGGGATTGTAACTGAGCCCGGTGATATCGATGTTTTGCAGTCCTGCGGCTCGAATCCACCCATCGAGCTCCGAGGGGCGGATGAATTTTGCGTAGTCGTGGGTCCCCTTGGGCAGCAGTCGCAGCAGGTATTCGGCACCCAGGATGGCGAACAGGTAGGCCTTGGGGTTTCGGTTGATGGTGGAGAAGATCACCTTGCCCCCCGGTTTCACCAGCCGGGCACAGGCACTGACCACGGAAGCCGGGTCCGGAACATGCTCGAGCATCTCCATGCAGGTGACCAGGTCGAACTGTTCGGGGCGTTCGGCGGCGAGCCGTTCCACCGGGATGCGTTCGTAGTTGACGTCGAGATTCGATTCCAACAGATGCAGACGGGCCACCTGCAACGGAGCTTCGCCCATGTCGATTCCTGTCACATGGGCGCCACAGGCGGCCATGCTCTCGGAGAGGATGCCGCCGCCGCAGCCCACGTCGAGCACCTGCTTGTCCTCCAGCGGCAGATGCCCCCGGATATATTCGAGCCGCAGGGGATTGATCTCATGCAGGGGTTTGAATTCGCTGTGCGGATCCCACCAGCGCGAGGCCAGTTCCTCAAATTTGCTGACTTCCGCGTGATCGACGTTGATCTGTTCCTGTTTCATTTTATCCAGCCTGCATCTCTTGTGAGGTTCTCTTCCACAGCGCGACGTAGCGTTCCCATTTCCATCCGGCGATAGGTTACACAGGGTACTCGGGATTTTCGAGCGGTCTTTAAACCGATTGGCACAGCGCTTTAAGGGGATTGAGCCACAAATGTACGCCAATCATCGCAAATTTGCGCAAATAGAGTCAGTAAACCCATCAAGTTGCGCGTCACTCGTGGCTAATGTTCTCTTGAACGGTCAAAGTCGCTCCTGTATATCCGGCTGCGCCAGTGTTCCGCGTTATGCAGAAGGGTGGTTTCCTCCAGCGTGGTAAGCCGTCCCTGACTGACCAGGTGCTGGCCGGCGACCCACACATGGCGCACCTGTTCCCGTCCGGTCGCATAGACGATCTGTGAGACGGGATGGTACAGGGGCTGGGTGGGAATGCGACCCAGATCGACAGCGACCATATCGGCGGACTTGCCCACCTCCAGAGATCCTGTGATCTCCTGCAGTCCCAGTGCCCGGGCCCCGTTGATGGTGGCCATGGCGAGGACCTGGGAGGCGGGCAGGGCTCGGGCATTGCGGGAAATCCCTTTGGCCAGCAGGGCTGCTGTTCGCATCTCTCCGAACATATCCAGATCGTTGTTGCTCGCGGCACCGTCGGTACCCAGGGCCAGATTCACCCCCGCTTCGATCAGGGGTACCACCGGGCAGAAACCGCTGGCCAGTTTCAGGTTCGATTCGGGGCAATGCACCCCATGGGCGCCACTGGCGGCAAAGGTTTCGATCTCATCGTCCTCGATCTGGGTCATGTGCACCGCGGCGAGACCGGGGGAGAGCAGCCCCAGGTCCTGGAGGCGTTGCATGGGGCGGTTGCCGTGTTGCTGAATGCCCTGAACGATTTCATCCCGGGTCTCGTGTACATGCATATGCACCGGGATCTCCAGTTCGTCCGCCAGCACTCGGACCCGCTTCAGTATTGGGTCTCCCACCGAATAGGGTGCATGGGGTGCGAAGGCGGTGTGGATTCGGGGGTGAGAGCGGAACTGGTCATGCACCTGGAGCCCTTTTCGCAGATATTCATCCCCATCCGCCGCCCAGGCCGAGGGGAAATCGATGGCGATCAGCCCAAGTACCGCGCGAATCCCGGCCTGGTCCGCCACCCGCCCGGTGATGTCGGGAAAGAAATACATGTCGTTGAAACAGGTGGTGCCGCTGAGCAGCATCTCGGCGATTGCCAACTGGCTGCCGTCGTGGATGAACTCCTCATTGATCCATTTCGCTTCCGCGGGCCAGATATGTTCGTTCAACCAGGTCATCAGAGGCAGGTCGTCCGCCAGCCCCCGCAGCAGTGACATGGCCGCGTGAGTATGGGCGTTGATCAGGCCGGGAATCAGGGCATGACCCGGCAGTTCAAGTCGCTGCTCCGGTTGATAGATGCGGTCGGCGTCTTCTCCAGGCAACAGCGCCAGGATCTTTCCGCCCTGTACCGCCAGGGCATGCCCCTGGAGTATCTGGTTTTCCGGTATCACGGGAATGATCCATTCGGCATGGATCAGAAGGTCGATCGGTTGCGGCATGATGGCTCGTCTTGGTTTGGGTTTATTTTGTGTAGTGTCTCATAACCGGTCTGGAGACTGGAATATTGGGGCTATTCCGGCCGATATGGACGATCTGATCCAAGGTGGCAGTGGGCTGAGAAAGGTCCGTTGGAAACTGGAAGGTCGCGGTAAAAGTGGGGGAGTGCGAGTCATCTATTACTGGGTCACCGCTGATGATCAAATCCAAATGCTCTATGTCTACCCCAAAGGCAAGCAAGAGAACCTGACCCAGGAGCAGCTTGCCCAGTTGAGAAAGATCGTTGAGAGGTGGTCAGATGGATAACGAAATGTTCAATGAGCTGCTAGCCAGCGTCAAAGAGATGGATGAGATCGCCAAGGGCAAGAAAGCGCCCTCACGGCGCTTCGAGTTCCCCGAACCGGAAGTGAAAGCTATCCGGGAAAAGACCGGGCTCTCCCAGAGCCGCTTTGCTATGTTGATCGGCGTGAGCAAGCGGACACTGGAAAACTGGGAGCAAGGTCGGCGTCATCCTACCGGTCCGGCGAAAGTCTTGCTTAAAATCCTGGCTGCCGATCCGGAAAATGCGGTTCGCGCATTGCATGCTTAAACTATGATCACTAGCCCGCTGAAATTTCAGCGGGCTCCATCAATCCCCCCTGTGCAAATCCCAAAGCCGGATATCAATATCATCAAGGGAATTCGTCAGAGATCGACAGTGAAATTCCTTTGCGCTTATTGATTAGAGGTGAAGATCAGACGGCTAAAGAGTGCTTTACCGATATCGTGAATCAGGTTGGCACAAGAGTATCCGATGCTGAGTTTGAGAGACTGGCTGGGGCGGCGCTGCAAGGCGATCAAGTGGTCGATATATCCAGAGCGTACTTCCAATCCTCTCAGGCCGCAACTGCGACAGGGATAGAAGCTTATAATGCTTTGCTTAGTCAAGGTGCCGCGCGGTTAAACAGTGCACTTGATCCGGGGTTGCGAGATTCTTACCAGTTCTATCTTGAGAATTTACAAAAGCCAGGAAGTGCTATCTGGACACCCACAATAACATGAGCAAAGAAGAAGCCCCGCCAGCCTCTCGGCCAGCGGGGCTTTTGTTTCATTCCTCCTCCTCAGCCGTCAACACCAGCCGCCCGGGTTGAACCCGGACCCTGACCTTGGCCCCGATCGCAAACCCGGCGGCCTTCAGCCATCGGCCCCGCATCTGAATCCAGGGCACGGTGACCGGATGATTGGACATACCGGGTGGAACGTCTTGGGTGTAGTAGTAATAGAGTTTACCGACGGTAAGCGAAATGATGACTGTCCATGTTTGCGGTCTCCATGTTTGCGGTCCATGTTTGCGTCACCTCAAGGAACACACGGGACGGGCCCTTGTCACTGAACGTTACCGGGTTTTACTCCAGTCATTGACGATTTGAGTAAACCGGCCGGGGTTACCGAGATCACCCACTGGATAAATTCAAAATAAAAGTTGAACTATGTCAAGTAACTTGAAAATGCAATACGTGTTGCCATTGCGGAAAGACCAAATGAACGCCAAAATATTTCATCGCTGTCTCCGGCGCAATACGGCATCGTTGTAGCTTGAGATATCAACTAGAATGAGATTCCCAGGGCGCCGAGGTAAATGAATAAAATAGGAAATAAATTCGGTCATGCATGGGCTCCTGCCAACGACTGGATCTTTAAATCACTCCTTCTGGGTTTACTCGTTATTCTCCTCAATGGCTGTGGTGACAAGACAACATCAAGGGATGATACTGCCACTCAGGATGATACAACACCTCCTGAAATCACTTTGCTGGGGGCTAATCCTATTGGGATAACTCGTGCACCCGATGCTACTTTCAGTGATCCGGGGGCGACCGCTCATGACAATGTAGACGGCGATATCAGTGCGAATATCGTGGTGGGGGGTGATACGGTGGATACCGCCACAGTCGGTACCTATGTGTTGACCTATGATGTTAAAGATGCGGCAGGCAACGCAGCCAGCCAGGTAACCCGTAGTGTTGTGGTGACCGATGAGATCACTGAGGATCGTGATACAACGCCTCCGGTCATTACCCTTCTTGGAGCCAACCCTCTCAGACTTGTGCTCTCACAGACTTCTGCTTTCAGTGATCCGGGTGCGACCGCGTTGGACAATGTGGACGGTGATATCAGCGCGAATATCATGGTAAGCGGTGATACGGTGAATAGCGCCGTGACGGGTACTTATGTAGTGATCTATAACGTCAACGACGCGGCTGGCAACGCCGCACCTGAAGTGCGCCGCACCGTGGTGGTAGGCACAGACACTACAGCTCCGGTTATCACTCTACAAGGCGCCAGTTCACTTGAAGTTGCGCTTTCTTCCGATGCCACCTCATTCATCGATCCGGGTGCCACTGCAATTGATGATGTGGATGGCGATATCAGTGCGAATATCGTGGTGGGTGGCGATACAGTCGATACCGCCACTACGGGCGCCTATGTAGTGACCTACGATGTGACTGACGCCGCGGGCAATGCGGCTGAGCAGGTGACACGCACTGTTGAGGTCGTTGAAAGCACCTCTTCAGACGCCGATGCCTGTCCGGAGAACGGTCTGAAGACCGACCCCGGTATCTGTGGTTGCGACGTCCTCGATCTCGATCAGGATCACAATGGCGTGATGGATTGTCAGCAGGCTACGCCCGTTGGTTGGACGGATCTGTCTCAATACCTGGTGGAGAGCGATGGCAGCCATAGTCTCGGTGACCACAACTCGGATTTTAATGCCACCCGTGATCAAGGTAGCAAGATCGTCTATTTTGATAGCACCTCGGGGGATAATGCGACCGCGGAAGCCTACTGGTGGGATGGTACACATATCGTCGATTCTGATGGCAGTACACTCAATCCGGACAATAGCCAAGCATACGGCACTGACCCTCTAAACCCCAATGAAGATGCTATTCGACCTTTTGCCACTCTGCCTTCTGATAACTCCGACCTGCGCTTAGTCACGCAGAAAAGGGGTGCCATCGATTTTTCCAGACTGGCTGGAGGTTATCCCGATTGGTTTCTGTTTCGGCGTGGCCAGGTTCACTCAGGTATCGAACAGAAGCTGGTGGGTGGCCGCAGCGAAGCGGAGCCCATGGTGATAACCGGCTACGGTCCGCTTGCCGATGGCAGGGCAATCCTGGAAGGCGGTTTAGGTGGCAGTACCGGCGGCGGCACGAGTTATTGGCTCCATCAGGTGCTCGCCTCACTGGAAATCCGTGGCCAATACGGTTGGTTTGATAGCGAATCCGCCCCCTCGGCCAACGATTCTGGCGGGCCGGTGACCGCCTATCTGGAAGATTGCTATTTTCCTTCGAGAACGGGAGGAGGGATCGCTTATCCACCCACGCAGACTGACTTTCGACGCACGATTGTGACTGGCCATTGGAGGCCCGCATCAGATGGTGCTCACGTGCAGGGTTACTTTACCCATGGTTTCGAGAACAGAGTCAGTTTTGATGAAGTCATTTTCTACAAGAATGGTTTTCTCTCCGATCCCCTAACCGATCCGGATCCGATCTACGATAAGTTCTCACGCAACATCTACGAGGGCGGTGGTGCCCAGATGGGCCATGTCTACCGCAACTTCATCAGTGCCGATGGCGGTTCTGGGGGGCCTCAGATGCGTTTCGGTGGGTGGATGGAGAACAGCTTGATCCTGGAAGGGTATTTCTACAGCTCCACCAACAGCAATAAGGCGGAAAACGAGTGGTTGCAAAACGGTAATCAGAGCGGCCAATCCGCGTTGGTGCGCAACAACGTGCAGTTGATCTATGGCTACCCGACCCCCATCGATCCAGACACCGATGGTAGGTCGGACACCAGTGCCCAACCCGGGTGGGGCTACACCCTACAGGGGGCCTCGTTTGGCGTTGTGATCGAAGGTAATATCATCTCCGGAGCGATGCTCAGTGATGACCTGGGCGGCGCGGCTGTTCGCGGTTTGGTTTTGTCCGTCAATCCGGCAATCTACGCGGATGGAAATACCTATAACCAGAAAAACAATACCCTGCGCAACAATATCATCTATCGCAGCGACAATGGGCTACAGCTTTTAGGTAGTGCAAGTGGTGTCTCTGACATCGAAATCAGCGGCAATGTTTTCGTCGCGGATACCCCGATTGACAATCGAGCAAGCGACCTCAATCAGGCCGCACAGATCAATGTCGACAACAACCGTTTCTATTGCAGTGGTAGCCTTCCCAGCGGTGACTGGTTCGGTAGCGGCAATAGTTCAAGCGGTTATTCAAATGCCGCCAGCACAGAGGGTTGGAGCGATCCTGACCGTAGCCTGAAACGCTATGTAACGGAGGTCTTGGGACTGACCCTGCTCGACTGGGGCGATGACCCCAATCTGGATGCCACCGCCAAGCAGGCACGCATAAATGCG
Source organism: Candidatus Thiodiazotropha sp. (assembly GCA_050291245.1). Classification (GTDB taxonomy): domain Bacteria; phylum Pseudomonadota; class Gammaproteobacteria; order Chromatiales; family Chromatiaceae; genus Thiodiazotropha. The sequence continues at coordinate 104,618 of JBNKJP010000069.1, forward strand.
GGCGAAGTCTACGATCCCACCGGCATGAAGACCTTCATGGCGGTCGCTATCCACATGCGTAAGGGCGGTACAGACACCATTCCCAACAATGGTAAACCGAATCTCAACGGTGATTATCCATGGGATACGCGCTTTACAGCCCAGGCAGTAGTGAACTGGATTCGTGCCGGTTTCGGGCTTGCTGAGGTTGATTAAGCCATTGATACCAACCCGGCGGTTCGATCCGCTACACCAGTGTACCCCGCCATAGATTCGGTCGTTGTCTTCTTAAGGCAACAGCACCAGGGTCTTTCCGTTCTGTGCTGTTAAATGATGGCTGTCCATCTTTGAGGGAAGCGACCCCAGTAGACTGGGGTCAATAATCATAGGGCGTGTTCGATCATTCAAATACGCCCCCGGTGCGAACACCCAGTATCTTCAAAATCTTCGGTACGGGGCAGAACCCTGTGAAAAAGGCTTGAAACAGCATGAAGCCAACAAAGGCCGTGGCATACAGAAAATATTCGATTTGGGTGGCAAGATAGGCACCAACGGTTCCCATAATAAGAACGCCGACTAAGGCGAAGGTAATGCGTTCGACAGTCATAAACTCAACTCCAGATTTAAATGCCTCTGGTGCGATTTGATTACCGCACAAATGTAATTTGGCAGACACCCATATCCCTGTCTGAAACATTTGTTACACAAAGTCTTGATCTGACGGTTACCGGCGTATATTGAATTCGCCATTCAATGCAATACCGGTATTATGGGCGTTCCGTAAACCAATAGCCGTGAACCTCCCTTTATGACCATGACCCCGCCTGTTGAACACGTCACCCCGGACGACGCCATCCTCTGGCATGAAGAGCGGCTCTACTTGCTGGACCAGCGAAAACTACCCCAACAGGTCTCATTCCTGGCGTTGAACAGCGCCGCAGAAACGGCTCAGGCCATCGCCGACATGGTGGTGCGCGGGGCTCCGGCGATCGGTGTTACCGCCGCCTACGGCGTGGTGCTGGCCGTGCGGGACGCCTATGCAAGGGCAGGCTCGGAATGGCGAGAGCATCTCATAGAGGATCTGGAGCGGTTGCGTCGCTCACGACCCACGGCGGTCAACCTGTTCTGGGCAATAGCACGCATGCGGCAGCGGATTGCTCGCCTGGCCGTGGATGAGGATCCTGTTGAACGCCTGCTCGGTGAGGCCCGGGCCATCCATGCGGAGGATGTCGCGGCAAACCGGGCCATGGGGGCCTACGGGGCCGAACTGATCGGTCCGAACTCCGGCGTGATCACCCATTGCAATGCAGGTGCCCTGGCCACCGGGGGGTATGGCACCGCCCTGGGTGTTATCCGTTCCGCGCATGCGGCGGGCAAGCTGACCACCGTGTATGCCGATGAGACCCGTCCCTGGTTGCAGGGTGCGCGCCTGACGGCCTGGGAACTGCTTCAGGATGGCATTCCGGTAACCCTGCTGGCGGATGGGGCGGCGGCGAGCCGCATGGCCCAGGGGGGGGTCGATTGGGTGATCGTGGGCTCGGACCGGATCGCCGCCAATGGGGATGTAGCCAACAAGATCGGTACCTACCAACTGGCCGTGACCGCCCGCTACCATGGTGTGAAGGTCATGGTAGTGGCGCCGACCTCCACGATAGATATGTCGCTGCCCTCGGGGACACAGATACCCATCGAGGTGCGGGATTCCGGTGAACTGCTGGCCTGTGGCGGTACCCCGGTGGCGGCCCCGGGTGCGTCGGTGTGGAATCCGGTATTTGATGTCACTCCGGCCGGTCTGGTGGATGCGATCGTGACGGAAAGGGGCGTTGTCCACTCGCCAGATGAAAAAAAGATGGAAAATTTGATGGAATGATGATCTGAGAGCGCCTTAAACCGGATATCAGGCGTTTTTTATACAACATAGTGTCGGGGGCTATGGTAAACTTGTCATTTTTGTGACGCCCCGCAGAACTCGTGAGAATCACCGGTCGAGCGGCGGCCTGCGCCCCGGGCGACAAAGGAAGATAACAACGCACTATGTCTGAATTCGCTAAAGAAGTCCTCCCCGTCAATCTCGAAGACGAGATGCAGCAATCCTACCTGGCCTATGCCATGAGCGTGATCGTGGGGCGGGCCCTCCCGGATGTTCGGGATGGCCTCAAACCGGTTCATCGCCGGGTGCTGTACGCCATGAGCGAACTGGGCAACGATTGGAACAAACCCTATAAGAAATCGGCCCGTATCGTGGGTGACGTCATCGGTAAATACCATCCCCACGGTGACACCGCGGTGTATGACACCATCGTACGCATGGCCCAACCCTTCTCCATGCGCTACATGCTGGTGGATGGTCAGGGCAACTTCGGATCGGTGGACGGCGATTCCCCGGCCGCCATGCGTTACACCGAGGTGCGCATGTCGCGCATCGCCCACACCATGCTGGACGACCTCGATAAGGAGACGGTGGATTTCGTCAGCAACTATGACGAGACCGAACGGGAGCCTTCGGTCCTGCCCGCACGCATCCCCAACCTGCTGGTCAACGGTTCCGCCGGTATCGCGGTGGGTATGGCCACCAACGTCCCGCCGCATAACCTCAGAGAGGTGATCAACGCCTGTGTGGCTTTGATCGACGATCCCCGGATCAGCATCGAAAGTCTGATGGACCACCTGCCGGGGCCCGATTTCCCCACCGCCGGTTTGATCAACGGGGCCAGCGGCATTCACGAGGCCTATCACACCGGCCGGGGACGTATCTATATGCGGGCTCGCTCCCTGGTGGAGACCGACGAGAGCAACGGCAAGCAGACCATCATCGTCAATGAGTTGCCCTACCAGGTGAACAAGGCGAGGCTGATCGAGAAGATCGCCGAGCTGGTCAAGGAGAAGAAGATCGAGGGGATCACCGAACTGCGCGATGAGTCCGACAAGGACGGAATGCGGATCGTCATCGAGCTGCGCCGGGGGGAAGTGGCCGAGGTGGTGCTCAACAATCTCTACCAGCAGACCGCCATGCAGAGCGTATTCGGCATTAACATGGTGGCCCTGGTTGACGGCCGCCCGAGGTTGTTGAACCTCAAGCAACTGCTGGAATTCTTTATTCGCCACCGCCGGGAGGTGGTGACCCGCCGTACCCTCTACGAACTGCGCAAGGCCCGGGATCGCGCCCATGTGTTGGAAGGTCAGGCGGTGGCTCTGGCCAACATCGACGAGGTCATTCAGCTCATCAAACAGGCGGCTAATCCCGCCGAGGCCAAGAAGGGCCTGATGGAACGGACCTGGCAATCGGGTACGGTGGAGTCCATGCTGCAGCGCTCCGGGGCCGCCAGTACCCGGCCGGAGGATCTGTCCGACGAGTTTGGCCTGACCCCGACCGGGTATCGCCTGACCGATGTCCAGGCCCAGGCAATTCTCGATCTGCGACTGCACCGCCTCACCGGGCTGGAGCAGGACAAGATCATCAACGAATACGAGGAGTTGCTGGAAAAGATCGCCTTCCTGCTGGAGATTCTCGGCAGTTCGGAACGTCTGATGCAGGTGATTCGGGAAGAGTTGCTGGAGATCATGGAGCAGTACGGTGACGAACGCCGTACCGAGATCATCCACACCCGCCTGGATCTGACCCTGGAGGATCTGATCACCGAAGAGGATGTGGTGGTGACCCTCTCCCATGCGGGCTATGCCAAGGCGCAGCCGGTCAGTACCTACCAGGCGCAGCGTCGTGGCGGCAAGGGCAAGATCGCGACCGCCACCAAGGATGAGGATTTCATCGACAAGCTGTTCGTCGCCAGTACCCATGACACCATTCTCTGCTTCTCCAACCTGGGTAAGGTCTACTGGCTGAAGGTCTATGAACTGCCTCAGGCGGGGCGTAACGCCAGAGGCAAACCGATCGTCAATCTGTTGCCTCTTGAAAAGGATGAACAGATCAATGCCATCTTGCCGGTCCGGGAGTACCAGGAGGATCGTTTTGTGTTCATGGCGACCAGTTCCGGCACGGTGAAGAAGACCTCGCTGGAGGCCTTCTCCCGACCCCGCGCGAATGGCATCATCGCCGTCGATCTGCGGGATGGGGACAAGCTGGTCGGAGTCGATATCACCGATGGTCAACAGGATATCCTGCTGTTCAGCAGCAGCGGCAAGGCGGTGCGCTTCGCCGAGGCCAATGTGCGTGCCATGGGACGTACCGCCTGCGGAGTCCGGGGTATCCGTCTTGAGTCCGGCCAACAGGTGGTGTCGCTGATTGTCGCGTCTCAGGGTGATGTGCTGACGGTGACCGAGAACGGTTACGGTAAGCGCACCCCCATCGACCAGTACCCGGTACATGGGCGAGGGGGACAGGGCGTGATCTCGATCCAGACATCAGAGCGCAACGGGGCCGTGGTCGGCGCGGTGCAGGTCAGTGAGGACGACGAGGTGATGATGATCTCCGATGGCGGTACCCTGGTACGCAACCGGGTCACCGAGATCTCCCAGATGGGTCGTAATACCCAGGGTGTGATCATGATCCGTCTCCACAAACAGGAGCGTCTGATCGGTATCGAGCGGGTTGAAAGCCTGGAGGGGGAAGACGAACTGGAAGACGGCGAAGCCGAGTCCGGATCGGATCTTCCTCCCGAGGATAGCTGACGAAACGGCTGTCATTTTAGGCAGCCGGAATATTTCTGAATCACGCCGTTCAGGCGATATCTGAAACACACTGCAATGAGGGCCAAGATGTCAAGAGTCTTTAATTTTAGCGCCGGTCCGGCGATGTTGCCGGAAGAAGTTCTGCTGCAAGCCAAGGAGGAGATGCTGGACTGGCAGGGCTCTGGCATGTCGGTGATGGAGATGAGTCACCGGGGCAAGGAGTTTATGTCCATCGCCGAACAGGCAGAGGCTGATCTGCGTGGCTTGATGTCGGTCCCGGATAACTACAAGGTGCTGTTTCTGCAAGGTGGGGCGTCGAGCCAGTTCGGCATGATCCCGATGAACCTGACCCGCAACAATCGCAAGGTGGACTATATCAATACCGGTTCCTGGTCGAAAAAGGCGATCGGTGAGGCGAAGCGTTTTGCGGATGTGCATATCGCAGCGACCACCGAGGAGTCCAAGTTTACCCGCACCCCCGCCCAGTCGGAACTGCAACTCAGTGGCGACGCCGCGTATGTGCACTACACCCCCAACGAAACCATCCAGGGGGTGGCATTTCCCTATCTGCCCGATACCGGCGAGGTGCCCCTGGTGGCGGATTTCTCCTCCACCATTCTGTCACGTCCCGTGGATGTGAGCCGTTACGGCATCATCTATGCCGGTGCGCAGAAAAACATCGGCCCAGCGGGTTTGACCCTGGTGATCATCCGCGAGGATCTGATCGGCGAAGCCATCGATGGGACGCCGGCGATGTTCCAGTACACCACCCACAGCGAAAATGGTTCCATGTACAACACTCCGCCCACCTACGGCTGGTATCTGGCCGGGCTGGTGTTCAAGTGGCTGCAGGGCAAGGGCGGCCTGGAGGGCATGGCCGAGATTAACCGGCGCAAGGCGGAGTCTCTCTATCGCGCCATCGATGAATCGGGTTTCTACAACAATCCGGTGGATCCGCAAAGCCGTTCCTGGATGAACGTGCCGTTCACCCTGGCCGATGCGGCGCTGGACGCCAAATTCCTGGAAGGGGCCAGTGCGGCCGGGTTGAAGACCCTCAAGGGGCATCGCTCCGTGGGGGGTATGCGCGCCAGTATCTACAACGCCATGCCGGAAGCGGGGGTTGCGGCCCTGATCGATTTCATGGCCGAGTTCGAGCGTGTGAACGGCTAGTTGAATTGGCTTGCAATACTCCTTGCAAGCCCTTCATATATGAAGAATTATTGATAACAACGATGGGCGTTTTATGCGGTTCCGCGCCCGCCGGTTGGTAACCTGCAGAGAAGCAAGATGTATAAGATATTGACCCTGAATAACATTTCCGTGGCCGGATTGGATCGATTGCCCCGGGACCAATACGAAGTCGCCTCCGAGCTCAGTCACCCGGATGCCATCCTGTTGCGCTCCTACAAGATGCATGACATGGCGGTACCCGAATCGGTCAGAGCGATCGGCCGGGCCGGGGCAGGGGTCAATAACATTCCGGTTCAGCAGATGACCGCCCAGGGCATACCGGTCTTCAATGCCCCTGGGGCGAATGCCAACGCAGTCAAGGAGCTGGTCCTGGCCGGCGCTTTGATGGCGGCCCGCAATCTGGGGCAGGCCTGGCGTTTCGCTACCGCCCTCGAGGGGCAGGACGCGGAGATCTCCAAGCAGGTGGAGTCGGGCAAAAAGGATTTCGTCGGCTTTGAACTGCCGGGACGTACCATGGGGGTCATCGGCCTGGGCGCCATCGGGGTCAAGGTGGCGAATGCCTGCCGGGCGCTGGGTATGAAGGTCATCGGCTACGATCCCACCATCACGGTGCAGAGCGCCTGGAAACTGGCCTCCGAGGTGGAGCAGGCACTCAGCGTGGACGATCTGCTGTCGAAGTCCGATTTCGTGACCTTTCATGTTCCGCTGACCGATGCGACCCGTAATATGATCAATGCGGATCGTCTGAAGCTCATGAAACGCGGTTCCGTGCTGTTGAATTTCGCCCGTAACGGCATCATCGATGACGATGCCGCGGTCGCGGCCCTGGACAGCGGCCATCTCTATGCCTATGTGTGCGATTTTCCAAGCAACCTGCTCAAAGAGCATCCCCGGGTGATCACCCTGCCGCATCTGGGAGCATCCACCAAGGAGGCCGAGGACAACTGCGCCATCATGGTCGCCGAGCAGGTTCGAGACTATTTGGAGAACGGCAATATCCTCAATTCGGTGAATTTTCCCAGCATCAACCTGCCGAGAAACGGCGGCTTCCGGATTGCCGTGGTCAACAACAACGTGCCCAATATGGTGGGGCAGATTTCCACCGATCTGGCCGCCGAAGGTCTGAATATCCTGGATATGCTCAATAAGTCCCGGGACGATGTCGCGGTAACCCTGCTGGATGTGGATCGCCAGCCCAGTCAGTCGCTGCTCGATACCCTGGGATCCATCGATGGGGTTCTGTCGGTACGTACCCTGCCGGAAGGTGTCTGACCGAAATGCCCGTCCTTGGCTGGCATCCGGCTGTGACAAACGCTTCAGAGTCCGATCATGAGTGATGATGACAAGCTGAAAGACATTCGCGACAACATCGACCGGATCGATGCACAGTTGCAGAGCCTGCTCAATGAGCGGGCCGCGGCGGCACAGGAGGTGGCGCGGATCAAACTGAAGGCCAACCCCGAGTCGGAATTCTATCGACCGGAACGGGAGGCCGAGGTGCTGCGGCGGGTAAAGGAACGTAATCAGGGTCCCTTGGATGGGGAGGAGATCGCCCGTCTGTTTCGCGAGATCATGTCCGCCTGCCTGGCCCTGGAGCAACCGTTGAAAGTCGCCTTTCTCGGCCCGGATGGGACCTACACCCAGGCGGCGGCGCTGAAGCATTTCGGCCATTCGGTACTGACCCAGTCGATGAACTCAATCGGCGATATCTTCCGTGACGTGGAGGCGGGCGCCTGCCATTACGGCGTGGTGCCGGTGGAGAACTCCACTGAGGGTGTCATCAGCCATACCCTGGACAGTTTCCTCAACTCCCCCTTGAAGATTTGTGGTGAAGTCTCCCTGCGTATCAATCACCAGTTGCTCAGCCCCATGGATCAGCTCGATCAGATCGAAAAAGTCTTTTCCCATGCCCAATCCCTGGCCCAGTGCCGGGGGTGGCTCGACCGCCATCTGCCCCATGCGGAGCGTGTCGCGGTGGGCAGCAATGCGGAGGCGGCCCGGTTGGCGGGCGAGACGCCGGGGAGTGCGGCCATTGCCGGGGAGGCGGCGGGGGAGATCTATCAACTCCATCGACTTGCCACCAATATCGAAGACGAACCGGGAAATACCACCCGGTTTCTGGTGATCGGCAAGCAGGATGTTCCCCCCAGCGGATCGGACAAGACCAGCCTGATGTTCTCCACCCACAATCAGTCGGGCGGTCTGCATGCCATGTTGACACCCTTTGCCGAACACGGCGTCAGCATGACCCGGATCGAGTCGCGACCCTCCCGGCGCGGTCGTTGGGACTATGTCTTCTTCGTCGATGTGGAAGGTCATCGTGAGGATTTCGAACTCTCCCAGGCGCTGGGTAAAATCGAGCGGGCGGCCACCCAGTTCAAGGTGCTCGGCTCCTATCCCAAAGCGGTGCTCTGAATGAGTGACTCTGAGTTTCCCTTTCTTCAACATGCGATGCGGAGTATCCGGTCGTTGCAGCCCTATGTACCGGGTAAGCCCATCGAGGAGCTGGAACGGGAGCTGGGCATCAGCCACTCCATCAAACTGGCCTCCAACGAAAATCCCCTCGGGGTAAGTCCCAAGGTCACTCAGGCGCTGATGGATGGCATGCGTGATGTCGCCCGCTATCCGGACGGCAGTGGCTATCGCCTGCGACACCGGTTGGCGGAAATGCATGGCCGGGGGGCGGATGCCATCACCCTGGGTAACGGCTCCAACGATGTACTGGACATGCTGGCCCGGGTATTTCTCGGTCCCGGGGACGAATCCCTGTTTTCCGAATACGCCTTTGCGGTCTATCCGCTGAGCAGTCAGGCGGTTGGGGCAAGTCTGGTCAGTGCTCCCGCGCGTGACTACGGACATGATCTGGATGCCCTGCAGGCTCGCATCACCCCGAACACCCGGGTGATCTGGATCGCCAACCCGAACAACCCCACCGGTACCTGGTTGGGCCGGGAGGCCTTGCACGGTTTTCTCGCCCGGGTTCCGGCGGATGTCATGGTGGTGATCGACGAAGCCTATTTCGAGTATGTCGACGAGGCCGACTACCCCGATGCCACTCAGTGGCTGGATGAGTTTCCCAATCTGGTGGTGACCCGGACCTTTTCCAAGGCCTATGGGTTGGCTGGCTTGCGGGTTGGATATGCCCTGTCACATCCGCTGGTCGCCGATCTGCTCAACCGGGTGCGTCAGCCCTTCAATGTGAATCTGTTGGCGCAAACTGCGGCACTTGCTGCACTGGATGATCCACAGTTTCTGGAACAATCCGTGGCCGTGAACCGGGCCGGCATGGCCCAGTTACGGGAAGGACTCGAGACCCAGGGAATCGACTATATCCCCTCAGTAGGCAATTTCCTGACCCTGAATCTGCACCGCAATGCCGCCGAGGTGGACCGGGCATTGCTGCAACAGGGGGTCATCACCCGGCCGATCGCCGGCTACGGGCTGCCGAATCATCTGCGGGTTACCATCGGTCTCGAACAGGAGAATGCCCGTTTTCTCGCCGCCCTGCGCGAGGTGCTCGGCCGATGATCGAGAAGCTCGCGGTGATCGGTGTCGGCCTGATCGGTGGTTCCCTGGCCATGGCGCTGCGGGAGGAGGGCTGGGTCCGGGAGGTGGTAGGCTGCGGACGCGGCGAGGCCAATCTGCGCAAGGCTCGGGAACTCGGTGTCATCGATCACTCTACCCATGATCCCGCAGAGGCGGTACGCGGTGCGGATATGGTGCTCCTGGCGGTTCCTCTGGGGGCCATGCGCGCTACCCTGGATGCGATTCGTGATCACCTTGCGCCAAACGCGGTTGTCACGGATGCGGGCAGCGTCAAGGGCAGTGTGATCCGGGATGCCCAGGCCGTGTTTGGCCGGGTTCCGGATTTTTTCGTTCCGGGGCATCCGATTGCCGGAACCGAACGCAGTGGTGTGGAGGCGGCGTTCGCCACCCTCTACCGGAATCGCCGGGTGATCCTGACCCCCACCGATGAGACCCGGCCGGAGGCGTTGCATCGGGTCGAAGCCCTGTGGACACAGTGCGGGGCCGAAGTCACCTGCATGAGTGTCGAGCACCATGACCAAGTCCTCGCGGCCACCAGCCATCTTCCCCATATGCTGGCCTACAGTCTGGTGGATACTCTCTCGAGGATGAAGGAGAACGATGAGATCTTCAACTACGCCGCAGGGGGGTTTCGCGACTTTACCCGGATCGCCTCGAGCAATCCGGTGATGTGGCGGGATATCTGTCTCGCCAATCAAGCGGCGTTGGGTGGCATGCTGACCCGTTTCGCGGATGAATTGCATGAATTAGCCCGACTATTGGAACAGGGCGACAGCGAAGGTTTGTTGAAATTGTTTTCCTCGGCCAAACAGGCCCGTGACCGTTACATCGATGGTATCAGTGAATAGGGATAATTCTGAGTGTGTAACGGTAAAGAAAAATACAAGGAAAGATCAAAGTGTTACAGAAGAAAATGAAACGACATTATCACGTTCAGCCCGGAGGGAGACTCAGTGGCAGACTACGGGTGCCAGGGGATAAATCGATTTCCCATCGCGCCATCATGCTCGGCTCCCTGGCCCAGGGCGAGACCCTTGTAAACGGTTTTCTCGAGGGCGAGGACAGCCTCGCCACCCTGAATGCCTTCCGCCACATGGGTGTGTCCATCGAAGGTCCAGACGCCGGACAGGTGCGGATTCAGGGGGTGGGCATGCACGGTTTGCGCGCACCCGAAGGTCCTCTGGATCTGGGTAATTCCGGCACCTCGATGCGCCTGCTCAGCGGCTTGTTGGCCGGCGCCGGTTTATCCGTCAGCCTGGGCGGCGATGCCTCACTCTCCTCCCGGCCCATGGGGCGGGTGATCGATCCGCTGACCCGGATGGGCGCGGTGATCGATGCCCGGGAAGGTGGCCGGGCGCCCCTGACGATTGCTCCGGGACACCCGCTGCAGGGCATTCAATATACCCTGCCGATGGCCAGCGCCCAGGTGAAATCCGCGATCCTGCTGGCCGGTCTCTATGCGCAAGGCCAGACCTGTGTGACCGAACCGGCGCCCACCCGGGATCATACCGAACGGATGCTGCAGGGGTTTGGATACGAAGTGCGGCGCCAGGGCGACACCATCTGCCTCAAAGGCGGCGGGTCGCTTCAGGGGGGTATCATCGATGTGCCGGCGGACATCTCATCGGCGACCTTTTTTCTTGTGGGTGCCTGTATCGCGGAGGGGTCCGAGCTGTTGCTGGAACATGTGGGTATCAATCCCACCCGGGACGGGGTGATCACTATCCTCAAACTCATGGGAGCGGATATCAATCTCTTGAATCAACGGGTCGTGGGTGGAGAGCCGGTGGCCGATATCCAGGTCCGTGCGAGCCGTCTGCACGGTATCGACATACCCGAAGAACTGGTTCCCCTGGCGATTGACGAGTTTCCGGCCCTGTTCGTCGCGGCGGCCTGTGCCGAAGGCGAAACCCGGCTGCGCGGGGCGGAGGAGCTTCGAGTCAAGGAGAGCGACCGGATCCAGGTCATGGCGGATGGCCTGATTGCCTTGGGTGTCGAGGCCGAACCCACCCAGGACGGTATCCGTATCGCCGGTGGCGAAATCGGCACAGGAGCGGTCGAGAGTCACGGCGATCACCGCATTGCCATGTCGTTTGCCATGGCCGCCCTAAGAGCCAACGGACCGATCGACATCGCCGAGGTGGCTAATGTGAACACCTCATTTCCCGGTTTCGTTACCCTTGCCTCTGAGGCAGGTCTGGATATTCAGGAGGTTACGGACAGATGAGCCCGGTTCCCGTGATCACCATCGACGGCCCCTCCGGGTCGGGTAAAGGCACCCTGGCGGAGCGGGTGGCGGAAACCCTGGGATGGCGGCTCCTGGACAGCGGCGCGATCTACCGGGTGCTGGGGCACGCCGTATATCTTGAGGGGATTAAGCTGGAAAATGTAGACAAAATCGTCGAAACAGCGCTGAATCTTCCCGTGGTGTTCGAGCATGGCAAGGTTTTTCTGGACGGTGAGGACGTGAGTCTCGATATCCGCACGGAAACTGCGGGAAATCGTGCCTCCCAGGTGGCCGCCATTCCCCGGGTGCGCGAGGCGTTGCTGGCCTGGCAGCGGGACTATGCCCAGTCGCCGGGACTCGTGGCGGATGGACGGGATATGGGAACCGTGGTTTTTCCCCACGCGGCAGTCAAGATTTATTTAACGGCAAGTGTGAAGGAACGCGCCTTGAGGCGCTATAAACAGTTGAAAGAAAAGGGGTTGAGTGTTAATCTCGCCGATCTTACCGAAGAGATAAAGATGCGTGATGAGCGTGACAGTAATCGCGTCGCCGCACCCCTTGCGGCTGCGGAGTCTGCGATGCGGTTGGATTCGACTGAAATCGATGCCGAAGAGGTCTACCGGCGGGTGATGGAGAAGATCCGTTCCTCATTCCCGGAACTGCCGCACTGAAGCAGCTTTTCACTCCAGGTAAGATGACGACAGGCGGCCGGGACTTTCCCGGCTTTGTTTTTAACCCTTATACAACCTGGTGGCGCAATCCCATTCGATCTGTTCCACCTGTGCAACCAAGTGTTGCAGGAAATCCATCCCCATGAGCGAAAGTTTTGCAGAATTATTTGAAGAGAGCCTCTCTAACACCCAGCTTCGCAATGGCGCGATCATCATTGGCACTGTCCTGGATATCACGTCTGAAGCCGTTATTGTCAATGCGGGCCTGAAATCCGAAGGCGTCATTCCACGCTCACAGTTCCTTAACCACGACGGAGAAATCGAGGTTGAGGTCGGTGATCAGGTGGAAGTCGCGCTGGATGCCGTCGAAGACGGTTTTGGCGCCACCCGGCTCTCTCGTGAAAAGGCCAAGCGTGACCAGGCCTGGAAGGTGCTGGAGAAGGCACACGAAGCCGAAGAGACTGTGATTGGTCGTATCAACGGCAAGGTCAAAGGCGGTTTCACCGTCGAACTCAATGATATCCGCGCCTTCCTGCCCGGTTCCCTGGTGGATGTGCGTCCGGTACGCGACACCGCTTATCTGGAAGGCAAGGATCTCGAATTCAAGGTGATCAAACTCGATCGCCGGCGCAACAATGTGGTGGTTTCCCGCCGTGCCGTGGTTGAGCAGGAGTACAGCGAAGAGCGCGAAAAGCTGCTGGAAAACCTGCAGGAAGGCCAAGAGGTCGCGGGTGTGGTCAAGAACCTCACCGACTACGGTGCGTTCGTCGACCTGGGCGGCATCGATGGCCTGCTGCACATCACCGACATGGCCTGGAAGCGCGTTAAGCATCCTTCCGAAGTGGTTGAGATTGGCGATGAGATTCAGGTCAAGATCCTCAAATTCGATCGTGAACGCAACCGCGTGTCACTCGGTCTGAAACAGATGGGTGATGATCCGTGGGTCGCGCTGGCCCGTCGCTATCCGGAAGGCACGCGTCTGTTCGGCAAAGTGACCAATATTGCCGACTACGGTTGTTTCGTGGAGATCGAAGAGGGTGTCGAAGGTCTGGTTCACGTATCCGAAATGGATTGGACCAACAAAAACGTTCACCCCTCCAAAGTGGTTTCCCTGGGTGATGAGGTTGAGGTCATGGTGCTCGATATCGATGAGGAGCGTCGTCGCGTTTCCCTGGGTATCAAGCAGTGCAAAGCCAATCCCTGGGAAGAGTTCTCCACGACTCACAAGAAGGGCGATCACGTCAGTGGCAACATCAAGTCGATCACCGACTTCGGTATCTTCATTGGCCTGGACGGTGGTATCGACGGTCTGATTCACCTCTCTGACATCTCCTGGGATGACGAGGGTGAAGAGGCGATTCGTAACTTCAAGAAGGGTGACGAAGTCGAGACCGTGGTACTGTCCGTTGATCCCGAGCGTGAGCGCATCTCCCTGGGTATCAAACAGCTGGCTCAGGATCCGTTCTCCTTGTTCGTCGCGGCCAACGAGAAAGGCAGCTTCGTGACCGGTACGGTTGCCGAGGTGGATGCCAAGGGTGCGGTTGTGGCCCTGGCCGATGGTGTGGAGGGTTATCTGCGTGCTTCCGAGTTGTCCCGTGACCGGGTCGAAGATGCCCGCAGTATGCTCAAGGAAGGTGATGAGGTCGAAGCCAAGTTCGTCGGCGTCGATCGCAAGAACCGCACCATATCTCTGTCGATCAAAGCCAAGGATGCGGATGAGGAAGCCGCTGCCATCAAGGGATATGCCCGGGATGCCGCCACCAGCGCGCCGACCCTGGGTGATCTGTTGAAGGAACAGATGGATAATCAAGGCGACTGATGTTCGGAGACAGAGTCACGCTCAAGTGACTCGATATCGGAGTGAGAGGCTGCACGACTCGTGTAGCCTCTGTTAAACGCACAGACAGTCCTCGACTGTCCGTGCGTTTATCAAGGGAACTGACAGATCAGACAGCCGAGACAGACAAACGGCGAATTGGAGCGCTGACAAGAATGACAAAATCCGAATTGATTGAGATTATTGCCAAGGAGCAGAGCCATCTTGCCTATCGCGATGTGGAACTGGCCGTCAAGTGTATGATTGAACATATGAGTCAATCGCTGGCTTCCGGTGAACGGATTGAAATTCGTGGTTTCGGCAGCTTTTCCCTGCACTACCGTCCACCCAGGATGGGGCGTAATCCCAAGACGGGTAAAACGGTCGCCTTGTCCGGGAAATACGTGCCGCATTTTAAACCCGGAAAGGAGTTGAGGGATCGGGTCAATATGGGTTTTGACGAGCTTCCGGAAGAGGTTCAGGAAGCAGCCACCGACGAGGTTTGAAGGTCGGCAGGGATCTGTCTCATACCGTTTTATTCAGAATCAGCTCTTGCGGAAAGATACAGCTGAACCGGCTGCCCTCTCCGATATGACTGACGATCTGCAACTCACCGTCGTGACGGCCGATAATATGCTTTACGATGGCCAACCCCAAGCCTGTTCCACCGGATTGTCGGGATCGGGCTTTGTCCACACGATAGAATCGCTCCGTTAACCGAGGAATGTGTTGTTCCTCGATCCCCGGGCCGTTATCGGCCACACTCAGGCATGCCCGTTCGTCCTCCAGTCGCCAATCAACCCGGATCCGGGTGTTTGTAGGGGTGTGTACGATGGCGTTGAAAACCAGGTTTGAAAAGGCACTCATCAATTCGTTCTCCTCGCCCATCAGCCAAAGACTTTCATCCGCATGCAGTTCCAGGTGATAGCCGCCTTTCTGGTCTGCGAGCAGACGTGCCTGGTCGAATATTCTGCGTAACAGGTCGGGTACGGCCACCGGTTTCTCCACGGAGGGGGCGTCCCCCATCTCCAGTCGGGAGAGGGTCAGCAGGTCATTGATGATGCAGTTCATGCGATCGGCTTGCTGAATCATCAGCTCGAAGGGCCGCTGTTGGAAAGGCAGTTTATCGTTCTCACCCAGATTCTCGAGAAACCCGGTGATCACGGTCAACGGTGTGCGTAGCTCGTGTGATACGTTGGAGACGAAATCACGCCGGGTCTGGTTGAATTTGTAGACATCCGTGATATCTCGGATGACCACCAGGCGTTGGGCCTTCTTGCCGCCGAATCGCATCACCCGCAAGGACAGGATAACCGCCTTGTTGGTGGGTGAAGGGAAGTCCAGGGGGCGGTTATAGTCGGGGTTTCGAAGATAGTCCGTGAGTTGTTCCTGGGGGATGCGTTCGGACAATAGAATATGTTCATCCCTTGGCCAACAGATCTTGAGTAGCTTGTTAGCTGCCGGATTCGCCCATTCGATACCTCCGGATTTGTTCAGCAGAATCAGACCGTCAGGTATCGATGAGGTAACCTTGCGAAAGCGTGAGGCAAACCGATTGAGGGTTCGTTTACGCTTTCGGCTGCGGGATCGGTGGTGAGAAAGTTCCCGGTAAATGATGCCCCAGACATCCACCGGATAGGGGGGGGTGATCGGGGAACCTTGCAGAATGATGTGGGCAAGCCTGCCCAGATAGTATCCGTGCTTGATGAAATAGGCGGCAACGGCCAGTAACATCATAAGCGGGAGTTGACCGATCAGGTAGCCGATGGGGGCGAATATCAGCACGGCACCGGTCAATTGACTGAATTCGATGGTCAGGTAGTGTTTCACGGTGAGTCAGGAATCAGTTGTTGGCTATTGGGGAGAATCGGTACCCTGTGCCGCGCACGGTCTGGATCAGGTGGTCATGTCCACTGGGGGCGAGAATCTTACGCAAGCGGCGGATGTGTACATCGACGGTGCGTTCGTCCACGTACACATCCCGACCCCAAACGTGATCGAGGATCTGTGAGCGGTTGTAGGCGCGTTCCGGATGGGTCATGAAAAAGTGCAGCAGCCGGTACTCTGCGGGTGAAAGCGATATCGGTGTCTCCCCGCCCAGAACCCGGTGTTTTGCATGATCCAACACCAGGCCGTGAAATTCCAGGATCTGTTGCGTGACTTCATCCGAGGAACGTCGAATCACCGCATTGATGCGCGCGATCAGTTCCTTGGTTGAAAACGGCTTGGTGATGTAGTCATCCGCACCACTGTCCAGGCCTCTGACCTTATCCGATTCATCGGATTTCGCGGTCAGCATGATGATGGGCGTGGAACGGGGTGCGTTGTGTTTTAGCTCCCGGGTCAAATCGAGTCCTGAACGACCGGGCAGCATCCAGTCCATCAGGATCAGATCGTAACGGTTCTGATCAAGCAACTTGCGTGCATCCAGTGCATTGTCCGCTTCATCGACGGTGAAGTCTTTCGGCTGTAAAACGAAGCGAATCAACTCCCGGATTTCGGGTTCGTCTTCAACAATGAGAATTCGGCTCCGCATCTCGTATCCTGTCTCGGCGATCGGTGGATTTCTGCTCAGGCATGGGGAGGGTTCAGGTTGCCGGTGTTCGCACTGTGAATGTTCCGTTACGGCGAGTTGTGGTTATGCATCGCGATCGGTAAACGCCTGATCGATATTCTAGGGAATCAAACATAAAAAGACTAATGCAGGGTAGAAAAGCGGCGAAATCTGCTTTAATTCGATGTGGCGAGGGAATGATCCGCTTTGAGATTGAGAACGCTGTTCTTATCATATTTATTCGTCTTCGTTAAGTGTGTTTTGCAACCCATTGATATAAAAAAGGATATGTTGGGCTCAAAGGAGGGATGGGTTGGGTGGGCCGGATTCCAGGGTGTGGAGAAAATCACCCGGATTGCTTGTGATTATCAGCTTCAATGGTGATAATCATAACTGGGCCATAACCGGCGTTATATTCAATATTTTTCGTGGAAAACTATCTCATTTTGACGGTGCTTCTGGTACTGTCGGGCGTTTTTTCCGGTTCGGAAACTGCCCTGATCTCGCTCTCAATGGCGCGTGCGGAATCACTGTACAAGGAAGGTCGAAACGGCGCCCATGCCTTGTATCTTCTGAAGAAAGATCCCAGTCGTATGCTGATCACCATTCTGATCGGCAATAACGTGGTGAATATCGCCGCCTCCGCCATGGCTACGGTCATCGCTACCGAACACTTCGGTCACAGTGGACCGGGTATTGCCGTGGGTGTATTGACGATCCTGATCCTGGTGTTTGGCGAGATTACTCCCAAGAGTCTGGCCACCCGTTTTTCCGAACGCATATCACTGGCCATGTCACCCGTGATCTACGGATTCATGCGCCTGATCTATCCCATGGTCTGGGTGTTTTTACAGATTACCAACTGGGTACAGTCGTCCACCAAGGCGATGGACGATCCGCTGGTTACGGAATCCGAGGTGATTACCCTGATCGAACATGGTGAGGAAGAGGGTGTCATCGACACCGGCGAGCGCGAGATGATCGAGCGCATCTTCAACTTCAACGATCTTAAGGCTGAGGATGTGATGACTCCGAGGCGGCAGGTTTTCCGCCTGGACGGTCGACGCCTGTTGCGCGATACATTGCCCGAAATCCTCAACGAGGGGTATTCCCGTATCCCGGTTTATGGCGAGGATCCGGATGAGATCCACGGGGTGGTGATTCTCAGGGACTTGATCAGCATCATCGCCAAAGGTGAGCTCGATCAGACGATCTCGGAACTCGCTCAAGAGCCCTTGTTCACCTCATCCAACACACCGATTGATGAACTCATCCGTACCCTCAAAAACAAGAGTATCCATCTCGCCGTAGTGGTCGATGAGCATGGTGCGATGGTGGGGGTTATTACCCTCGAAGACATGCTCGAAGAACTGGTGGGTGAGATCTATGATGAGAGTGATGAAAAGCCCGATGAGTTGATGGTTTTAGGCAACGGGCAGATTCTGGTGGACGGTACGGCGGAACTACGCATTGTCGAGGACTATTTCGATATCGATATCCCCGGCAAACCGACCGACACCATCAATCGCTGGTTGTTGGAACATACCGAGCGGATCCCGGCCAAGGATGAACGGTTCGAACTCGACGGACTTGAGGTGCGGGTCGAGGATGCCTCCAGCCGCCGGATTCACCAGGTCATCATGTGTCGCAGTGATCCGGATGAGGATAAGTCCTCCGGGGATTTGCTGGCTGATTAGTGAGATTTAATCTCGTTCCCACGCTCTGCGTGGGAATGCATAC
The DNA here is from genome assembly GCA_050291245.1 of Candidatus Thiodiazotropha sp. Taxonomy (GTDB): domain Bacteria; phylum Pseudomonadota; class Gammaproteobacteria; order Chromatiales; family Chromatiaceae; genus Thiodiazotropha. The sequence continues at coordinate 122,968 of JBNKJP010000069.1, forward strand.
TAACACCAGGTGGTATTACCCAGGCCTGATATATTCACCAACCCGGGGTACGCATTCCCACGCAGAGCGTGGGAACGAGTAGTTGGTGGATTCCGCTTTGCTCCATCCGGGCTACTTGTGTTTTTTCCTTGGCTACTGGTTTTGAGGGTGATTGCGCACCCGGTGCCGGAAGTGGGTCATGAGCTTCTCGCGCATGCGTTTTTCACGATGCTTCTTGGCGGCCTCCACGCGTCGCTCCGCCACACCGATCAGGGTCTCCTGGCAGCTCATCGATTTATCGTCTTCCGACGGAGTCCGGCGAATATAGGTGCCATCCGGTTGCATGTCCCAGGCATTGTGCTTATCGCTGAGCTGCACGTCGAGAATCAGGCGCAGTTCCTGGCGCAGGGCAGGTGACTCCACGGGCACCAGCACTTCTACCCGGTGCATGAGATTTCGCTGCATCAGATCCGCGGAACCAATGAAGTACTCCTCGTCACCGCCATTGTGGAAATAGGTGATACGGGCATGCTCGAGAAAGCGGCCCACGATACTCACGACACTGCCGGTTTCGCTGAGTCCCTTGATACCGGGACGGAATCGGCAGGTGTCCCGCACGATGAGGTCGACTTTGACCCCGGCCTGAGTGGCCTGGTAGAGACCCTTGACGATATCCGAATCCTCCAGGGCGTTCATTTTCAGTTGAATGTGTCCGGGAGAGCCGTCCTGATGCAGTTTGATCTCTCGCTCGATCTTGTTGAGCAGGGATTGTTTGAGGGTATAGGGTGCGGCAAGGATCTTGCGATAACTCGGTGGTGGCGAATAACCGGTCAGGTAGTTGAACAGTTCGGTCAGATCCTTACCGATCTCCTCTTCACAACCGAGCACGCCCAGATCGGTGTACAGGCGGGCGGTTCCTGAGTGGTAGTTGCCGGTACCGATGTGGTAGTAACGACGCAGCTGGGAGTAGTCTTTGCGGATCACCATGATCAGCTTGCTGTGGGTCTTTAGGCCGACTACTCCATAGGTGACGTGGATTCCCGCCTGTTCGAGTCGCCGGGCCCAGCGTATGTTGGCCGCTTCGTCGAAACGGGCCTTCAACTCGACCAGCACCGCAACCTGCTTACCGTTGCGTGCGGCCTTGATCAGGGAGTCGAGTACATTGCCGTCCGCCGAGGTGCGATAGAGGGTCATCTTGATCGCGAGCACCTTGGGGTCTTCCGCCGCGGTGCGCAGGAAGCGTTCCACCGTGGTGCTGAACGATTCGTAGGGGTGCTGCAACAACAGGGCTCCGTGATCACGCAGAATATGAAAGATATTGCGTCGGTCATGGGCCAGTTGCGGGTGGTCCACCGGATGATGGGGGGCGTCCTTCAGTTCCGGAAAATTCAGCCGGGTGAGTTCGAACAGGTCGCGCATGGCCATCATGCTGTCCACGCAGTAAACGTCCTGTTCTTCATCGAGTCCGAGTTCTGCCGCCAGCATGCCCCGGTGAACCGTGTTCATGCCATTGGAGATTTCCAGTCTCACGATGGGTGCGAAGTGGCGCTCCCTGAGCTCGGATTCGATCTTCTCAAGCAGGTCATTGGCGGTTTCCTGATCGAGTTCCACATTGGCGTTACGGGTGACCCGGAACAGGTCACAGGATTCGATCTCCATACCGGGAAACAGCATGTCGAGATTATTCGCCACCAGGTCATCCAGGGTGACATAGGTGTGGCTGTCGCCCACCTGAATCAGGCGACTCGAGACCTCCTGGCTGACCGGCACCTTCACCCGGGCCATGTGCAGGTCGGGACCGCCCGGAAATCTCAATGTGACCAGCAGGTTCAGGGTCTGGTTCGAGATGAAAGGGAAGGGATGGCTGGGGTCCATCGCCAGGGGGGTGAGCATGGGGAAGATGTCTTCCTGGAAATGTTCCCTCAGCCCGGCCTGTTGCGCGGCATCCAGGGAATGGAATTCTGTGATAACGATGCCCTGTTCTGCCAGTTCCAGCATCAGGTCAGCAAAGATCCGGTGCTGTGTCTGGATAATCTGGCGGGTCACTTCCTGGCATTCACTGAGCTGCTGCGTCGGAGTGCGGCCATCCACGGTCGAGGTGTGAATGCCGGCGGCGACCTGCTGTTTCAGGCCGCCGATCCTTTTCATGAAAAACTCATCCATGTTACTGCTGACGATGGCAAGGAACTTTACCCGCTCCAGGAGTGGGTTTTCCTTGCGTTCCGCTTCACCCAGGACCCGGCGGTTGAATGCAAGCCAGGTGAGCTCCCGGTTGAGGTAGAGCGCCGGATCGTTTAAATCGAATTCGGGGGTTTCCGTATCCGTCGCCGGGGCGAGGGAATCGTCATTCACGGGTAGCTGTTCGGGTATGCTCATGCTCGTTTGTTCGCTGGGTTGTCGAGTTGCCGATATGTTGCAGTGTGGATCGCTGTTTGATGAGCTGAGAGTCGCAAGGCTTCTCAGGGTTCAAGGGATGATACTGAATAGTATATGCCGGATTTTCAGTCAAATGGTATCGGATTGACAAGAGCTATTGAAAGAGCAAGTGCCGGTCTCGGGCACGATAGTTATCAAGGCAGTTCATCTGATCGAGCAGGGTGAGGAGAAATTCACGGCTGCCGATCCGGCCCAGACCGCCGATCGTACACGATTGCTCGGAAAAGGTGTCGCAACGGTCCACCCGACCGTATGGGTTGTAGATCAAACTGGGTACCGGGTCGCCGGTATGCCGTCCGGTGTTACTGTCCGTGGAATGGTCCGCGGTGACGGCAATCACCCGTTCGTCGTTGATCAACGGCGCAATGGCATCGTCAATACGCATCAGGATTTCACGTTTGCCGGCGGGATCGAGATCATGGGAGAAGAGATCTGTGGCCTTGATATGCAGGAACACCAGATCGTGCTCGGAAAGCGCCTGTTCCGTGACCTTGACCTTGGTGGCGAGGTCGGTTGTTTTGTCGGCGCTGAAGGCGGGATTCCCGTACACGGAGTATCCCATGAGTTTTCCCAGGCCGAGTACCGTAAGCTCCCCTGAAACGACCGCGGCTTTCAACTTGAGATGTTGCACCAGGGGTTTGATCCTGGGCAGTCTGCCGGGGCTTCTGCAGATGATTCCATTCGCCGGCGGCAAGCCAAGATCCTTGCGCTGACGGTTGACTTCATGCCCGTCGAGTCGCTCGAATACGATTTCAGTGAAACGATTGATGGCTGCTGCGGTGCGCGCCGCTTTCGAGTTCAGAGGGTTGTTGGGCAGGCAGGGAAGCAGACCGAGACTCCGGTAGTGGTTACCGGGATCGGTCCTGCTGATCTGGCACGACAATCCCTTGCCCTCGAGTTGCAGAACCACCCGGTGCTGGGTGGCGGGGTGGAGACTGGCGATAATACCATTCCCCAGGTCGACGTGTCCGACCGCGGCAGCCAGAAGGTCGGTACTGCTTGCGATGCGACCGGCACGGCGGTCGATGATCTCGTAATGTTCAGCCTGCTTTTCGAGTGTCGCGAAATTGCAGCGAAAGTAGATTGCGTCAGGATTGTTTGTCAGGCCGACTCCGCTGGCTTCCACCGGTCCGCGCGCCAGCTTTAATGCCTGTTTTCGGGGCAGGCCGAATAACTGGGCGATGCCGGTGTGGGTGCCGACCGGAATACCCGGCTGTAACGGATCGATCAAGCCGCATTGGCCGGCCTGTGCCAGGTGGTCCATATTCGGCGTATCCGCCACTTCCAGTGGGGTTTTGCCGCCAAAGGCGGGTATGCCTCGGTCTCCGAGGCCGTCCAGGATGATCATCAGACCTTTATAGGTTTTCAATCTCTTGTCACTTCTTAGTATGAGACACTACAACTAGGCTGACTGAAAGACATCGTCGATCTGGCCGTGAAAACGTTTTCCCAGAACATCGATGATCGAGCGCATGACATTGTCCGTTGTGATGTCCTTATGATCGTTGGTTACGATCGGGACCGCATGGCTGTCCGCTTCAGAAAGTAAATGGGTCTGCAACTGCCAGATGGAGTCGAAGTGGGAGATGTAGTGGCTTTGACTGCTGCGGGCGGGTGCGGTGATGCCCCGGTCTTTCAGATGATGTTTGAGTTTGTCCTGTTTCAGTACCGCAAGCATGATCGGCACGATCACCGCGTCCTCCAGATGCCTGAAGCGTTCAAACAGCGCCGGTGAAACATGCACGCCTTCCAGGATCAATGACACCCGTTCTTTCAGCGCCCTCTGCACCACCGCTTCACAGGGTACCGATACCAGTTCGGTCTGGTAGAGATAACCTTGAATCATCAACTCCTCTTTGGGTACGTTGGTCATTTGTTGACCGGGAATCTTGCTCCAGGCGTTGAACGACGAGGTGTGCAATCCGGGCAGCAGGCGCTCGGGAATCATCATGCGCATGACTTCCCGCAACATATCGGTGGACTGGGTGCGTATGATGTTCAGACGATGCGCCACTTCCGTGGCAATGGTGCTTTTTCCGCAACCGGTAGTTCCGCCGATCAGCAGAATTAACGGCCGCTTGGAGTGTTTGTGGTCGATCCACACAAGATAGCTGCGGGCGGTATCCTTTCCATAGCGTTGTTTCAGTTTGTCGTAGGTGAGTCTGCCGATTTGGTGTGTCGTGACGCCTTCCTGGCGTGACTCCAGTAATTCCAGAAAGACCGACTGGGTAATGAGCGACGCCTTGTCGCTGCTCAGACCGGTGGATTCCAGGGTCTGCCGGTGTTCCAGGAGTGAGAACGGATGGGTTGTACCTTTGCGGTCTGTTACCTGAATCTCGATGGTGGATTGTGTGTGGCTCTCGTAGTTGGCGGCTACCTCGTGCTCTGACATCTGCGCGAGTCTTTTTTTTACCAGGTTTCGCAGATCCGAAGTCGTGAGTTCCTCTTTTCCGTCGATCTGCTGGCGGATCTCGGAGGAGAGCTGGTAGGCGGTTTCAAAGGACAGTCCGGCATCGGTCAATGAGCGGGTGAGTATGCCCCTCAGGAAGGGCGTACGCGTATGATCGGATTTGTCGATGATGAAAGTTTTGGCCATCTTGCCGCTGGATGAAATCAGGTGATCGGGTCAGTCTGTGAATGGCATGTCGTATCGGCACAGGTCATACAGTACTGGGTTTCATACACTGGGCTTTATCTTGGCCAGGATTGGTAAAGCGTATCAGATCCAGGTACTTCAGGGGAATGGTTCAATATACCGCTATTCGGGGTTTTTCCAGGGATAAAGGACTTCCACTTTGTTGCCGGGATCATGGAAGCGAAGCTGTTTGCATAAGGACTCAACCAGCAACAGTCCTCTGCCACTGTAGCGCTGTTCATTAGCCGGATCGGATCTGAAATTCCGAAAGTCGAACCCCTGGCCGCTGTCCTCAACGGTGATCAGGATAAATCCGCCCTGGGACTGTCTGTGAATACCCAGCTTGAACTGTATCCGGCCCTGGGTCAGGTTGTCGAGCCTTTGCTCCCGTTGCTGGAAATAGTGGGTGAATCCGTTTTCTCCCTGTTTGAGATCGGAGTCGAGACCCAGCACACCGTGATCCAGGGCGTTGATGTAGAGTTCCGTGAGAATCGTGAACAGGGGCCTGCGATGATCGTGAAGCCCAACGGCTTCCTGGATCGAGTTGATCAGAACCGGAATCGGATCCGCGCGTCTGAGTTGCGCGCCATAGAGGGTGTATTGAAATTCAATGCCGTTGCGATGCTCCTGGACCGGGTAGGACTCGGGGAGCTCCTGATGATTCTCATCGGGCAGGGTATGGTGTCCCCAGGTCGGGAAGAGCTGGGGGGTTAACGGTACTTCAACCACGCTGATATCGTCATCCTGGGGGGCCTGTTCACAGAATGACTCCAGGGCAAGCGCAAGCCGGTCAATGATATAGCTGTCCAGCAGGTCCTGCTGAATGATCTCGAGATAACGCGATTGCCCGAACAGTTCACCCTGGGTGTTGCGCGCCTCGGTGACCCCATCCGTGGCGAGGATCACCCGGTCACATTCGTCGATCTGCAGATGATAGAACTCATCCTTGAATTCCAAGTCCGGGGCTATCCCCAGGGGCAGTGATCGGGACTTGATCCGCTCCTTGATTCTGCCGCTTTGTTGCTCCACCAGGTAGCATTCGGGCATGCCGCAGTTGATGATGGTGATATGGTCGAGCTGGTGATCCACCTTGACGAACTGTACCGCTAAAAACATGCCGGAGGGCAACAGGCTGTGGAGTTTGTTGTTGATGGCATAGAGGATCTGCCGTGGCGCAAAGCCCTTGGCCGTCATGGAGCGGAACGCCTCCGAAGTGGGCAGTGCGCCCAGCGCCGCGGCCAGCCCGTGTCCGGTGAAGTCGCCCAGCATGACATACAGATCATGGGATGGGGCGAATGCGCTGAGCATCAGGTCTCCGCTGAACACACTGGCGGGCTTGAGCAGGGTGTGGATATGCTCCAGGGCCACATTACCGGCGACCACCGCGCCGCTGAACACCTGCTCGGCAATCTCCTCGTCACGCTGCATGCGGCTGTAGAGCATGCGGGTGTCCTGATGGAGGGAGCGGATTCGTTCCATGGCTTTTATCTTGGCGGACAGAACGGTCTGACTGTAGGGCTTGGAGAGAAAATCGTCGCCTCCGGCCTCGATGCCCCGTGCCATGGCCTGTTCATCGGACATGGCTGTGAGAAAAATGATGGGTATGAAGTGATCGCCGGAAAGTTGCTTGATCTTTTCGGCTGCCTGGTAGCCGTCCATCACGGGCATCATGACATCCATGAAGATGATATCGGGTTCATGCTGCTGAAATTCCTCAATCGCCTCGGCGCCATTCTCCGCTTCGATTACCCGGTAACCCCGTTTTTTCAGCAGGGTCTTGAGGATCATCCGGTTGGTGATTTCATCCTCGACGATCAGTGCGAGACCTTGGGTGTTTTCGGGGTTGATGGAGGTCATATTGGACATCTACGGGTTAGCCGGTAACGCAAATTTGGGGTTTAAATTTGTATCCTTCCCCTCGTTTGCCCTGTGAACAGGATAGGTGTGTTTGATCAATAGCGCCAAGGGCGTCATTCCTGCATTCGCCGGAATGACGCGCGGATAGCTTGGTCTCCTGGTCTGTGCGGGTCTCTGATTTCTCCAATCTATTATGAGACACTAGTGTGATGCTTCATACTAGTACGGGATGTTCTTGAGCTTTCTGGATTACAACATTGCCAGATGATTCATTGAAAATTGCCTCTCCTGCCCAGGATCGGATCGTTCTGAGCTTTACCGGTGACTGGACACTCGGCCGGCCCGTGTATGCCTGGGATGAACTGCGACAGCATCTGGTTGGCCATAACGGATTGAAACAGGTCTTTATCGATGTGCAAGGGCTGGGGCGATGGGACAGTCGACTGTTGGTCATGCTGAAGCAGATTCAGCGGTTTTGCGAGCAACAGGGGCTGATTCTGGACGTTGACCAGGTTCCACAGGGGATTCATCGAATACTGGGTCTGGACCGGACCGAGGCCGACCGGGACCTCTCTCACAGTGATCCTGCACGCTACGGAATACTGCATCGTATCGGCTCAGGCACTCTGGCGGCCTGGCAGGAGTGTGTTGATTTTACCGAGTTTGCCGGGGAACTGGTTTTGGCCATGAGCCGGCTGATCAAGGGGCGGAGCCGGTTTCGCTGGGTCGATTTTTTTCAGACCCTTCAGGCGGCGGGCCCTGAAGCCCTGCCGATCGTGAGTCTGATTGCACTGCTCGTCGGGGCGGTACTGGCATTCGTCGGCGCCATTCAATTGCAGATGTTCGGCGCCGAGATCTACGTCGCCGATCTTGTCGCATTGGGGGCCGTTCGAGAAATGGGCGCGATGATGACCGCAATCATTATGGCCGGCCGTACCGGTTCGGCCTATGCGGCTCAGATCGGAACCATGCAGGTCAGTGATGAACTGGACGCATTCAAGACCTTTGGTATTCCGGTTATCGATTTCCTGGTGCTGCCGAGGATGCTGGCCCTGGTGATCATGTTGCCGCTACTGACCGTCTGGGCCAATCTCCTGGGAATCCTGGGGGGCATGCTGGTGGGGGTTCTGGTGCTGGATCTTTCACTCATGGAATACCTCACACAAACCCATCATGCGATCGGTTGGGACGATCTGAGCGTCGGACTTGTGAAAAGCGTGCTGTTCGGTATCGTTATCGCCATGTCCGGCTGCCTGCGGGGTCTGCAGTGCGGGCGGGATTCTTCCGCGGTGGGAAAGGCCACGACTTCCGCCATGGTGACGGCGATTCTCCTGATTGTGATCTGGGACGCCATCACCACGATACTTTTCAATCGTCTGGGTATCTGATGAATGGAACAGAATACTAGTATGAAGCACCACACTAGGACTCCCCATATCGAGGTACAAGGACTGACCATGGCTTATGGTTCACGGGTCATTCAGCGGGATCTTAATTTCACCATCCACCGGGGGGACGTGTTCATCATCATGGGCGGCAGCGGGTGCGGCAAGAGCACCCTGTTGCGCCATTTGATCGGTCTGAGATGTCCGGCTCAAGGGATCATCCGCTATCAGGGTGAGTCGTTCTGGGATCTGGACGGTGTGGATCGGCAAAGGATCCTGCGAGGCCTGGGGGTGCTTTACCAGAGTGGTGCTCTATGGACCCATATGACACTGGCGGAGAATGTAGCCCTGCCATTGCAGACCTATACACGCCTGTCGGCATCTGAAATTCAGGAACTCGTTACATTCAAACTCAGCCTGGTGGGGCTGAAGGGTTTTGAACACTACTATCCCTTTGAAATCAGCGGTGGTATGCAGAAACGCGCCGGGTTGGCCCGGGCCATGGCGCTGGACCCGGAACTGCTGTTTTTCGATGAACCCTCCGCCGGTCTGGATCCGATAAGCGCAAAGCGCCTGGATGATCTGATCCTCGAGTTGAGCGAGAGCCTGGGCACCACGATCGTGGTGGTGACCCATGAATTGGCAAGTATCTTTGCGATCGGGCATGATGCCATCTTTCTGGATGCCGAATCGAAGACCCTGATTGCCCAGGGGAATCCCCTTGAATTGCGGGAGACGGCCAAGGATTCCAGGGTGCGGGAATTTCTTACCCGCGGTGAAGCGGGAGGATAAGATCGCGATGCCATCCAAGGTCAGTCCGACACTCGTAGGTTTCTTTGTACTGGCCAGTCTGGTGCTGGGACTGGGGGCGGTGTTCGTGTTTTCCGGTAGCAAACTCTCCCATGAGGCGATCCGCTTCATTGTCTATTTCGAAGGGGATGTAAAGGGTCTGCAGGTGGGATCGCCGGTCAATTTCAGAGGTGTAAAGGTCGGGCAGGTCGAGCGCATGTCCATTACCTACTCAAGGGATTCCCAGACCTTTCGCATCCCGGTCATCATCGGTATCGAGGATGAGCGGGTGAAGGTGGACGGAGTGATGACGGATGAAGTGGGCAAGCTGGACCTCAAGGATCTGATTCAGCAGGGTTTGCGCGCACGCCTGAATATGCAGAGTCTGGTGACAGGCAAACTGGAAATCGAACTGGATTTCCAGCCCAATACACCGATCCGGTTGGTCGATTCGGACAGCCCCTATCCGGAAATTCCCACCGTACAGTCCGGCATAGAGAAACTGGCGACCGCGATTGAGCAGTTACCCATCGAACGGATCACCCAGCGCCTTTCGGAAATGCTCGATACCATCGACCAACTGGCGGAACAGGGTGATCTGAAAAGCTTTCTTGGAGCCATGACGCGTATCGCCGATCGTCTCGACCATGTTACGGAGGTATTGGATCATCGGGCTCCGGCAATCCTGAAGAACAGTAATCTGACCCTGCTGCAGGCGCAGCAGAGTCTGGAAGAGATTCGCCAGACCGCGATACAGACCCGGGCACTGATAAGTCGAACGGAAAAGGATCTCACCCGGGCCTTCGATAATTGGGACAAGACCCTGGCCAGTGGCGACAAGGCTTTCCATCAGGTGGATGATGTGGCGAAATCGGCCAATCAACTGCTGAACCAGGATTCGGAAGTGATACGGCAGATGAAGGCGGCACTGGTGGAATTGGGCGCCGCGGCCCGTTCCATCCGTATCATGTCCGAGTATCTGGAACGTCATCCCGAAGCACTCATCAGGGGGAAACAGTAGCCATGAAATCTTCTCTGCCGCTTCCCGGGCTTGGCGTGATACTGCTTTCGATTCTGCTGGCGGGCTGTGCCAGTCCTTCGCAACCCACCCGGTTTTACCGTATGGATAGCGGGGCAGTCGTGGAAACAACCCGGAATCTGATGCCCGACGCCCACACCCAGGTGATCGGTGTGGCATCGGTGTCCGTGGCCGCCTACCTGGATCGTCCTCAGATTGTCGAACGTCTCACGGAACACCGCTTGAAACTCCATGAATTCGACCAATGGGCCGGGTCGTTTCAGGATAATCTCAAAGTGACGCTCGGGGATGCCCTGCAGCAGGCACTGCCCGCCAAGCGGGTTATCACCGCACCCTGGCCGGGAAATCTGCAACCCGATTATCGCCTCGGATTGATGGTCCAACAGTTTGACTGGGTGGGTGAGCGCATCGTTGTGAAAGGGACCTGGAGCCTGGTCAATGAGCAGACCCGCGACCTGGTAGCCTTGCAACGGGTGAGTTTCGAGGAGCCCGTGGAAGGTTCCGATGTCGATGCGGTCGTCTCAGCGGCCAACCGCGGCATCATGCGTTGGGCTCGTATGATTGCCGCCTGGTTCGAGAGTTGAGCCCAGGTAGTCAGGTTGAACTCTAAAATTTGAGCTATAGGACACTACATTAGCCGCAAATGGACGCGAATAACCGCAAATTTTCGCGAATGGGATCCAGAATGCCGGGTGGTGCGATATTATCTCGTTCCCACCGCTCTGCGTGGGAATGCCTACCTATGTTTCGTCGTAGTGATCCGGCTTGAAATGGCCGGCGAACCCAAGGTCTGCATTCCCACGCGGAGCGTGGGAACGAGGGCAAGAAAGTGTCATTCCTATCTGGTCTATACCGGGCCTATCTCGAAACCACGGTGACATCAATTGGGTGATGGGTCGGTAGCCGGGGCGGTGGATTCAGGCTCCGTGGGGGGGTCCACCGGTTCCGCCGGTGCGGGCTCCGGCTCGATTACCGGCGGTTGATAACGCTCGGCCACCGTGACGATACCCAGAACCGGATGGTCGAGATAGTTCAGCTGGCCGCTGCGCATGCGGCGGGTCTCCTGCATCCGATAGTTTCGAGTTTCCGGAGGGTATTGCATCTCATCCTGGGCATTGGCTTCATGCTGTGCGGGTAATCGCAGCAGGATATCCGCGTTCATGTGCAGGTAGCGTTTGAGCCCGAAGCTGACCGTGCCTTCCAGCTTGGGCAGAGGGCTGCCGTCATCCGAGGCCAGACTGAAGTAGACCGGTTCGGCCCGCTCCGGCGCGGAGACCGGTTGACGCCAGGCCAAGATATAGAGCGGACGGTAATCCCGGGATCTGCGCAACGCCTGCCAGGTGCCGGTGAGTTGTCGCTCTTCAGCCGGCAGCTGTTTGAACGGTATCACCCGGTTGTTGACCACCGCGCTGCCACGGGAGAGATAGACTGCATTGTCTTTTGAGGGTGTTCCTGGATCCAGAGGCCAGTACTCGGTGGAACCGGCGCCGGGGGCGATGCGTTGAAAGACCAGAACCTCGAATTGGTACCAGGGTGCCTCCGCCGCACCGGCCTCTGCCCAGATCAATCCGGACAGGATGAGCATTAACCAATAGAGGCGTCGCGTTTGTTTCATGGTGCTACCTGCAGCTCAGAATCGTGTTCGATTTGTTTTAGAGTTAAGTCCCAGAGTATTAAGGGTAGGTCCGAATGGTCACTGCAAAGGGCGATGTCCGGGGTTCTCGTCATTCCGGCGCATGCCGGAATCCAGAAATATCCCGGCGTCAGGCATTCTGGATCCCGGCATACGCCGGGATGACGGTGGTTTTCGATCTTAGGTGCCATTCAGGGTGGATCCCCGTTATTTTACTCAGTCTACCAGTATGTCGAGGAGTTCATGAACCTTTTTCAGCCGGGTTTCGGGGGTCTCCATTGCTACCAGAAAGCGGAGTTTGTCACCCCCTTCGAGACGATACTTCTGGGGTTGTTGCTGGATCAGCAGAATCAGTCGGGCCGGGTCCAGTTTGGGTGATTCATCGAACAGCAGGCGTGCGCCTTTCGGTCCCGCCTCGATTTTCCGGATGCCGAGGGGGTGCGCCCGCAGTTTCAGTTCGGTGATCGCGAACAGATTTTTCGCCGCTTCCGGTAACAGCCCGAAACGGTCGATCATCTCCACCTGCAGATCCCGCAACTCTCCACTGTCCCGGGCGCTGGCGATGCGTTTGTAGAGCACCAGACGGCTGTGCACATCCGGAAGATAGTCCTCGGGTAGCAGGGCGGGGATGTTGAGTTCGATCTCCGTGCCATGATCCAGGGGGCGGTCGAGTTCCGGCTGACGCCCCGATTTCAAGGCGCTGACCGCGCGCTCCAGGAGTTCGGTATAGAGTGAGAAGCCGATCTCGTGAATCTGACCGCTCTGCTCCTCGCCGAGCAGTTCGCCGGCGCCCCGGATCTCCAGGTCGTGGGTGGCCAGGGTAAAGCCCGCCCCCAGGTCCTCCAGGGACTCGATCGCCTCGAGGCGCTTCTTGGCGTCCGAGGTCAAATTGCCCGGTGGGGGGGCCAGCAGATAGGCGTAGGCCCGGTGATGAGAGCGGCCCACCCGGCCTCGGATCTGGTGCAGTTGGGCCAGCCCGAGCTTGTCCGCGCGGTTGATGATGATGGTATTGGCGGTCGGTACATCGATGCCGCTTTCCACGATCGTAGTGCAGACCAGCAGACTGAAACGCTGGTGATAGAAATCGCGCATGATGCCCTCGAGCTGGCGTTCCCGCATCTGTCCGTGGGCGATCTGCAGGCGTATCCCGGGCATCAGTGTCTCCAGCCGCTGGGCCATATTCTCGATGGTGCTGACCTCATTGTGCAGGAAATAGATCTGACCGCCGCGCTTGAGCTCGCGCTGGATGGCCTCGCGGATCAGGTTGTCGTTCCACTGGCTGACGAAGGTCTTGACCGGATGGCGCAGGGCAGGGGGGGTGGCGATGATGGAGAGATCCCGCATTCCGGACATGGCCATGTTGAGGGTCCGGGGGATGGGGGTCGCGGTCAGGGTCAGCAGGTCGACCTCGCTGCGCAGCGCCTTCAGTCGCTCCTTGTGCCGCACTCCGAATCGGTGTTCCTCATCGATGATGACTAGGCCGAGGTTGTGGAATTTGACCCCCTCCGAGAGCAGTTTGTGAGTGCCGACCACGATATCGATGGTACCCGCGGCAAGGCCATCGAGTACCTGTTGCTGCTGTTTGCCGGTGCGGAACCGCGACAGGCTCTCCACCCGGATCGGCCAGTCGGCGAAGCGATCAGCGAAATTCTGGTAGTGCTGCTGCGCCAGCAGCGTGGTCGGCACCAGCACCACCACCTGGCGGTTGCCCTGGGTGGCGAGAAACGCGGCGCGCATGGCGACCTCGGTCTTGCCGAATCCCACATCACCGCACACCACCCGGTCCATGGGTTGTGGCGAGGTCATATCCTGCAACACCGCCTCGATGGTCTGCAGCTGATCCGGTGTCTCTTCGAATTCGAATGAGGCGGCGAACCCCTGGTATTCCGCATCCGGGTCCGGGAAGGCTACGCCCTGACGCGCCGCGCGGCGGGCATAGATCTCCAGGAGTTCGGCGGCCACATCGCGGATCTGTTTGGCCGCTTTGCGTTTGATCTTTTCCCATTGATCCCCACCCAGGCGGTGCAGTGGAGCCTGCTCGGGCGAAGCTCCGGCGTAGCGGCTGATCAGGTGAAGGGAGGCGACCGGTACGTAGAGTTTGTCGCCCTTGGCGTACTCCAGGGTGAGAAACTCCGTGGTCTGCCCACCTACCTCGAGGGTTTGCAGTCCCAGGTATCGCCCGACGCCATGGTCTTCGTGCACCACCGGTGCGCCGATATGCAGTTCGGTCAGATTGCGGACAATCTGATCCGGGTCCTGGCTGACCTTGCGGCGTCGACGCTCCTGGCGAACCCGTTCACCGTAGAGCTGGGTTTCCGTAATCAGGGCAATGCCCGGGTCCTCAAGCCACAGACCCTGTTCCAGGGGAGCGACACAGAGTGCCCGCGTCTCTTTGCCTTCGACAAACCCGTGCCAACTGTCGAGGGGTTTCACCGGGATACCCAGGTCGCGCAGGGTGGTTTGCAGGAGTTCTCGACGCCCGGCACCCTCTGCGATAAACAACACCCGTTTGGACTCCGGCGCTCCTTCGAGAAACCGTTTCAGGGCGCTGGCAGGGCTTTTACTGCGCGCCTGAAAAGCCACCGGCGGAGGTACCTGGGTCGCATAATTGACCGGCTCGGCGTAGCCCTTGGCGCGAACGGGCACCGCGGAGGCGCTGATCGTGATCAGGTTGCGCTGTTTGAGCCGGTTGACGAGTTCGTCTTCGCCCAGGTAGAGACTGTCCGGGGGCAGAATGGGGCGTTCAAGGTCATAGCGGCGCTCTTCGTAGCGGTGCCGTACATCGTCCAGAAAACGACTCGCCTGTTCCCGGGTCTCCTCCAGCTGGATCAGCATGTGCTGATCCGGCAGGTAGTCGAACAGGGTCATGGTCTGCTCGAAAAACAGGGGCAGGTAATATTCCAGGCCACTGGGAATCCGACCATCGGACACGTCCTGATAGATCAGGCTTTTCTGCAGGTCACCCTCGAACCGGATGCGGTAGTTGCGCCGAAACTGGCCGATGCCATTTTCATCCAGGGGGAATTCCCGGGCGGGCAATAACTCAATGCGCGAGATTTTTTCATCCGAGCGTTGCGACTCCGGGTCGAAGGTGCGGATCGTATCGACTTCATCATCGAACAGGTCGATACGAAAGGGTTGCTGGCTGCCCATGGGGAAGATGTCCAACAGGGAGCCACGTACCGCGAACTCACCATGGGAGAAGACCTGTGATACGCATTGATAGCCACCCTGTTCCAGGCGCAGTCGGATCTCCTCGATATTCAGCCGCTGTCCGGTTTCCACGATCAGACAATGGGCATCCAGAAACTGCCGGGGCGCCAGACGTTGCATCAGGGTTGAGACCGGCGCGATCAGCAGGCCCCGGGTCATTCGGGGTAACCGGCTGAGGGTTAGCAGACGCTGTGAAATCAGCTCCGGAAGCGGGGAAAAGAGATCGTAGGGGAGGGTCTCCCAGTCCGGGAAATTGACCACCGGCACCTTGGCATCGCTGAGGAAAAATACCAGTTCCCGTTCCAGGCGGGAGGCCGACTGCATATCCGGGGTCACGACCAGGATCAAGCCCGGGTAGTCACGCGCGGCGCTGGCGATGGCCAGGGATGCGCTGCAACCGTGCAGTCCGCCCCATTGCAGGCGTTCGCCGGATGCTTGAGCTAACTTGGGAGAGAGTGGAGATCGATTGGGGTCAGACGAAAGCTTCATGTGAAATTCATAGGCACATCAATAACGGCGCATTCTCTCACAGATGAGGGGGCTGTTGCAGGTGTTCAAGGGAATCGTGATCCGACCCGGAAGTGGCGGGATTGTTATCGTCAAAATCGGTTTCAGTCGTATCGGATGGCATGATACTGTTTCGATTGAATCTACAATATGACCATCCCGTTACATGAAACAGAAACTCATACCCATCGGTTGGCGGGAGTGGCTGAGCCTGCCGGAACTGGGCATTCAGCACATCAAGGCCAAGGTCGATACCGGGGCGCGCACCTCGGCCCTGCACGCCTTTGCCCTGGAGACCTTTTCCGAGAAGGGCAAGTCCCTGGTACGGTTTGGTATTCACCCGCTGCAGAAAAATACCGAGTTCGAACTTTGGTGTACCGCCGAGGTTATCGATGAGCGGATGGTGTCGGATTCCGGTGGTCATCAGGAAAAGCGCTATGTGATCAAGACCTTTGCACAACTGGATAAGGTTCGGTGGCCGATCGAAATGACCTTGACCAATCGGGATTCCATGAAATTTCGCATGTTACTGGGGCGTACCGCCCTGGCGGGACGATTCACGGTGGATCCGGGCGCGTCCTACCTGTGTGGTAAACCCGGTAAATTCCATCGGAAATAGATACTAACCCGACCCTAGTGTAGTGTCCTATATAAATCGTGCATTTAGAAAGCCACTCAAGCCGCGAGTGCAAGGCGTACCCCAAGGGCATTTCCTTCGGGGCACATCCCGCAGGGAATGGCTATTCCCTTTCCAAGGGCTGCAACGCAGCAA
>JBNKJP010000070.1:0-32708 GCA_050291245.1 Candidatus Thiodiazotropha sp.
CTCCTTGGTCTTGATCACGGTGATGGCGGCATCGTCGATCTCCCGGGCCGCCTGCAACACCAGGTTTTGATATTGCTCGATAAGCTGTTGCAAACGGGCATCCTGTACCCGCACGGTGTTACCGATGCGGCCGTGGTCGAAGAGGTTCCAGGCGAAGGAGGGGCCGAGACTGAGTTGTGTCGTGTTTGGTGAACCGTTGAGCGTGTTGCCTGACCAGCCGATACTGCCGAGCAGATTGATGCTGGGGTAGAAGTCGGCTTCGGCGATTCCGATCTGTGCGGATTGGGTCGCGACCTGCCAAGCCGCGGTACGCACGTCGGGCCGTTTCAGCAGCCGTTGCGCGGGAACGCCTTCGATCACCAGGTTGTCGACCCTGGGTAGTTCCCGCGGGAGATTCTGCAGCTCCGGTAACTCGCCCGGTGGACGTCCAAGCAGGGCGGCCAGGGTATTACGGGTTTTGATCAGCGCGAGTTGCAGATCCGGGATGGTCGCCAGGGTGGCCAGGTACTGGGTCTTGGCCTGTTGCAGGTCGAGTTCCGAGCCCTGTCCCTTGCGGAAGAGCTGCTCGGTGATCTCCAGACTGCGCTTCTGGATCTGTGCATTCTTGCGGGCGATATCGATGCGCAGTTGTGTGGTGCGGAATGAGAAATAGAGATCCGCGGTTTGCGCCACCAGTAGTACCTGAGCGTCCCGCTGGTTGCTGATGGCGGCAAAGTAAGCGGCATCGGCAGCTTCAACAGCACGTCTGAAACGCCCCCAGAAATCGAGTTCCCAGGCGAGGTTGAATCCCAACTGATAGCTGACGAAACTCTGACTGCTGTCGGGAAGGGTACCCCCCTGGTCCCGTGTGTTGATATAGCTGACGCCGCTGTTGAGCTGTTGCAGTTGGGGCAAGCGGGCACTGTCGGCGATGCCCAGTTGAGCGCGGCTTTCGAGGATTCGCAACCCGGCGATGCGCAGTCCGGGATTTTCTTGTCTGACACGCTCGATCAGCTGATTGAGGTGTTCATCGTTGAACGTCTGCCACCAGAAGCGCAGGTCGTCCTGGTTACGATCCTTCTCGGATCGGCTCAGTCCGTACAGGGATGTTCGCCAGCTTTCCAGCCAGGGTGTGGTGGGTTCCTGGTAGTCAGGCCCCAGCGTGGTGCAGGCGGAGATCAGCATCACGGGCATGAGCAGCAGTGCGCGACAGAAGCGATTGAGTGAGAATATCTGCAAGGCAGGCTACTCGCTCGTTGTTTCAACCTCGGTGGAATTGTCCGTGGGTGCCGGTATGCCCTGGTTTACCCACGCCATGAATACTTCGTAGCCGATGGCCAGGATGACGGCACCGATGAACAGTCCGATGATACCCGCCGAGACCATGCCGCCCAGGGCGCCGATCAGGATCACCGGCATGGGCACATCGACACCGCGTCCCAGTAGCATGGGTTTGAGGAAACCGTCGGCGGCGCCTGCCACGAGCAGGTAGACCGTATAGAACACATTGGCCAGGGTCGAGGCATCCCCCGCCCACCAGAGGTAGCCGATCACCGGAAGCGTAATCAACAGGGCCGGTAATTGTACGATGCCGATCAGCAGCACGATCAGGGCCAGGATGCCGGAGCCGGGTATCCCGGCGATTACAAACCCGACGCCGAGCAGCAGGGCCTGAATGAAGGCAACACCAACAACGCCGGCCGCGACGGAGCGAATGGTCGCGATGCTAAGGCGCAACAGCCGGGGACCTTGCTCCGGTCCCGCGAAACGGCGGTAGATCCGGTCCATGGCGGCGTTGCCGGATTCCGCATAGGCCATCATGATACCGGCCACGATGAGCGATGCGAGAAACAGGAAAATGCCCCCCGCGCCGCTCTGCAGCATGTTCACCATGGATAGCATGGTCTTTTTGATCCAGGGTGCGTGTTGCTGCATGAAGGAGGGAAAGTCGGTAGCGGCCTGTTGCCAGACCGTGTGCAGCTTATTGCCGATGATGGGCCAGTCGGCGACCTGGGGGGAGGGCGGTGGGATATTCACCTGACCGCCTTGAATGACGTCACGAAGTCCGATGATCTCACTGATCAGGGAAGTGGCCATGAGACCGGTGGGCAGGCCGATGATCACCACTCCGAGGAGTACCAGTACCGTGGCCGCCCGGCCCTGCTTATGCCCCATGCGTTTCGCCAGACTCTGATGCAGGGGGTAGAGGGCAATTCCCAGGATAAGGCCCCAGAACATCATGCCCTCGAAGGGTGCGAAGATGCGGTAACTAAGCACCGCGATCAACGCGACCAGGACTAATTGGATGAGGCTGTTAGTCAGATTTTCCGGTGGAATCCGGACGGTTTCTTGATTCTTGTTTGTCATGTGTTATGTCTCATTATCTCCCCCTGACAATCCTAGCTGATTTTTACACAGGATGGCGCCCTCTGAAGGTTAATTCATTATGAGGATCGTGTGGGTCAATGTCTGAGGGCACTATCCCCCCTGTTCCAACATGTGATGGCAGGGGATAATGCCCGGAAGCGTCGCCGGTAAGGGGACATTTACCACAGTTCAACTTAGGAGTCCTCATGGCATCCGGATCGAAAAAGGTGATTTTTGCCGCTTTGGCGGGGAACACGCTCATCGCAGTTACCAAATTTGTCGCGGCCTTCTTTACCGGCAGTTCGGCGATGTTGTCCGAAGCCATCCACTCTTTGGTGGATACCGGGAACCAGGGCCTTCTGCTGTATGGTATGGCACGGGCAAAGCGTCCGCCTGACGAAGCCTTCCCTTTCGGTCACGGCAAGGAGATCTACTTCTGGAGTTTCATCGTGGCGATCCTGATCTTTGCTCTGGGCGGAGGGGTCTCCATCTATGAAGGGATCAAGCATATCGAGCATCCTGAGCCGATGGCCAACCCAATCATCAACTATCTGGTACTCGGACTGGCGATGCTGTTCGAGGGGGCCGCCTGGGTGTTCGCGCTTCGCGAATTCACGCGGGCTAAGGGCAAATGGGGTTATGTGGAGGCGATTCAGCGGGCCAAGGATCCTTCCATCTTTGTGGTGCTGTTCGAGGACACCGCCGCCATGTTGGGCTTGATGGTGGCCTTTCTTGGCATCGTCCTGACTCAGCTGACCGGACAGCTCTGGTACGATGGCGCTGCTTCGGTCATCATTGGCCTGATCCTGGTCGGCACCGCGATCTGGCTCGCCTATGAGACCAAGGGCCTGCTCATCGGAGAGAGCGCCAGCCGCGATGTGGTCGAGGGGATACGCACAATCGTGGGCGCCGAGTCCCTGGCGGAGCACGTCAACGAGGTGTTGACTATGCATATGGGCCCCGACTTCATCCTGGTGAATCTGAGTGTGGACTTTACCGACCGGGCGACTGCCGACCAGATTGAATCGGCCATCAGTGGCATGGACCGGCTGATCAAGCAGCAATTCCCACAGGTTCGGCGGATATTCATTGAAGCGGAGAAGCGGGGGAGCGCTCAGGGTTAGGCGTGGGCGTGATGGCTATTGACCTCGATCCGTTGGGTGGGTAGAATTCCGCCTCTTTACCTCGCCGGACACCTTCGGCGGGTGGATAACGGTATTTTTCGGGGATTAAAGCAATGTATGCGGTAATTCAAACCGGCGGCAAACAGTATCGCGTAGCGGAAGGCGACACGATTAAAGTGGAAATGCTGACTGCCGACGAAGGCGCCTCTGTCGAACTGGACAAGGTTCTGATGATCACCAACGGTGATGATGTCAAGGTCGGTACACCCTACGTGGATGGGGGCAAGGTCACCGCCACCGTGAAATCTCACGGGCGTGGCAAGAAGGTCAAAATCATCAAGTTTCGTCGCCGCAAACACCACCTGAAGCATCAGGGGCATCGTCAGTGGTACACGGAACTGACCGTGACCGGCATCAGCGGCTGAGGAGAGTAACATGGCACATAAAAAGGCAGGCGGCAGTACACGTAACGGCCGCGATTCAGAATCCAAACGACTTGGCGTGAAGATCTTCGGCGGCCAGGTGGTCAAGGCTGGCAACATCATCGTGCGTCAGCGTGGCACCCAGTTTCACAACGGCGTGAACGTGGGCATCGGCAAGGACCACACCCTGTTCGCCAAGTCGGACGGTCGCGTGCAGTTCGAAGTCAAGGGACCGCGTAACCGCAAGTATGTGAGTGTCGTCACCGAGTAATCCTTTCACGGAGTTGACGCTCAAAAGCCTCGTCACCGGACGAGGCTTTTTGCGTTCTGGCCTATGAAATTCGTCGATGAAGCAAAAATCAAGGTAATCGCCGGGGATGGCGGCAATGGCTGCGCCAGTTTTCGGCGCGAAAAGTACATTCCCAAGGGCGGCCCCGATGGGGGTGACGGCGGCGATGGGGGAAGTGTCTATCTGATTGCCGAAAGTGGCTTGAACACCCTGGTCGATTTTCGCACCCAGCGCACCCACAAAGCCGAGCGGGGGCAGAATGGCATGGGGCGGGAACGCACCGGGCGCAAGGGCGGCTCTATCCATGTCCGGGTGCCGGTCGGCACCCGGGTCTATGACGACGAAACCGGAGAACGGGTGGGTGAACTGCTGGTCCATCACCAGGAACTGCTGGTTGCCCAGGGGGGTGTGCATGGCATTGGAAATGTGCATTTCAAAAGCAGTACAAACCGGACACCCCGCCAGTTCACCCATGGCACTCCGGGGGAGAGGCGGGAGCTGCGACTGGAGTTGATTCTGCTCGCGGATGTGGGATTGCTGGGCATGCCGAATGCCGGCAAATCAAGCCTGATCAGCAAAATCTCCAGTGCCCGGCCGAGAATCGCGGACTACCCTTTCACGACCCTCTATCCCAATCTGGGGGTTGTGAGTCTCGGTCAGGATCACAGTTTCGTGGTGGCCGATATCCCAGGGGTCATCGAGGGGGCCGCGGAGGGCGCCGGACTGGGGCTGCAGTTTCTGAAACACCTCTCGCGCACCCGGTTGTTGCTGCACCTGGTGGATATGGCCCCCCTGGATGAGACTATCGATGTCTCGGCGGAAGTTCGTCAGATCGAGCAGGAGTTGCAACACTACTCCTCGGAACTGGCGGATAAAGAGCGTTGGCTGGTACTGAATAAAAAGGACCTGCTGCTGGAAGATGAGTTCGAGGCGCGCCGGGACAGTCTCTGTGACGCACTGAACTGGTCGGGACCGGTTTATGAAATCTCCGCAATGAGCGGCGAGGGTACCGCGGAGCTGGTGAAGGCTTTGATGAACCGGCTTGAGGAGCTCTGGCGATCGGAGCGACCGGAGCCTGAGCCGGAGACCGAGTGGGATCCGTTGCAGGGGAGGTAGTGATGATTTCCCGGGAGAAGATCGCATCA
This sequence comes from Candidatus Thiodiazotropha sp., assembly GCA_050291245.1. Classification (GTDB taxonomy): domain Bacteria; phylum Pseudomonadota; class Gammaproteobacteria; order Chromatiales; family Chromatiaceae; genus Thiodiazotropha. The sequence goes on from JBNKJP010000070.1 coordinate 5,327, forward strand.
TCGAAGCGCTGGGTCATCAAGATCGGCAGCGCCCTGCTGACCTCGGACGGCAAGGGACTGTCCCATGATCTGCTTGCTACCTGGGTTGAACAGATGGCGCAACTGCGCCATGCCGGTCACGAAGTGGTGCTGGTCTCATCCGGCGCCGTGGCCGAAGGGATGAGCCGTATGGGCTGGCGCTCACGCCCCCGCAACCTGAATGAACTCCAGGCCGCCGCCGCAATCGGTCAGATGGGCCTGGTGCATGCCTGGGAGGCCTGTTTTCAACAGTTTGATCTGCACACCGCCCAGGTACTGCTGACGCGGGATGATCTGGAAAACCGGGCCCGTTACCTGAATGCCCGCAGTACTCTGCGCACATTGCTGGAGTTGGGTGTGGTGCCGGTGGTCAACGAAAACGACACCGTGACCACTGACGAACTGCGGTTTGGTGACAATGACACCCTGGCGGCCTTGGTGGCCAATCTGATCGAGGCCAATCTGCTGATTCTGCTGACCGATCAGGAGGGATTGTTCGATGCCGATCCCCGCTTCAATCCGGGTGCCGCCCTGATCCGGGAGACCCGGGTGGACAATCCCCAGCTGGACGCGGTTGCCGGCGGCAGCGCCAGTGGTCTGGGGTTGGGCGGTATGGTCACTAAGGTGCGGGCCGCCCGGTTGGCGGCCCGCTCGGGTACCGCGACTGTTATTGCCTCCGGTCGCCAGGATCAGGTGATCGGCGCGATCAGTCGGGGGGAGGATGCGGGTACCCTGTTGATCCCCGTCCAAGAGCCTCAAGCCGCCCGCAAACGTTGGCTGGCGGGGCAGTTACAGCCCCGGGGAATCCTGACCCTGGATGAGGGCGCGGTACGGGTTTTGCGGGAAAAGGGCAGCAGTCTGCTGGCGGTGGGGGTCTGCGGTGTGAAAGGCCATTTTGCCCGGGGCGAAGCGGTGACCTGTCAGGACCGTGCGGGTTGTGAGGTCGCCCGGGGGCTGGTGAACTACAACACCCAGGAAACCTTGAAGATCGCGGGTCAGCCCAGTCATCGCATTGAAGAGATCCTGGGGTATGTGGACGAGGATGAACTGATCCACCGGGATAATCTTGTGCTGTTGTAGTGGCGCGGGGTTGATTTCGGGGTGGCCATATTCATAACGATGTTCATCAAATCCCTTTGATCCAATTGTGTTTTTTCTTCATGAAAAAGTGTGCGCGCAGTCACGTAATTTGACCTTACCCGCCTTTATTTCCTACTCCGCCGCATGCCAGACTTTAGCTGATTAAACCCATAGTGATGACATTAAGGTCCACAGAAATGTGTGGCCAAGGAGCGGACGTCGATGAGCACAGCCAATAATAATAAAATGAGCGGGAACCAATCACTGCGGACCGGACTGGTTGTCTGCGGATCCCTGGCTTTGAGTTTTTCCGGATCCCTATTCGCCGCGACCTGGTCAGCGGAGGAGTTGGCGGTCGTGCAAATGGTCAATCTGCAGCGGGGGTTTCATGATCTGGATGCGGTGCAGATGGACGATCGTCTGCACGCCTCGGCACTTAGCCATTCCCTGTCCATGGCTCAAGATGACTACTTCAGTCACAACGCGTTGAGAGGTACCAACCCGTATTCGCCTGCAGCACGCATCAGGGATGCGGGATATGATCACAATCGTTTTGGTGAGAATATCGCTGCCGGACAGGGCCGGGCGGCACCCACTTTCACGACTCCGTCTCCGGCCATCGATGCGGCCCACGATGTTATGTACGGCACGGAAGATTTCAATGAGATCAATAACTTCTTTTTCGATAGCTTTGGTATCACAGCGGCAAATTGGAATACCCTCGGAGAAGGTGTGACCGGGGCGCAGTGGCACGCATGGTATGAAGAGCAGAATGGGTCAGGAGGGTGGATGGGAAGTGACGGTCATCGCAATACCATTCTGAACGGGCTACTCGATGATATCGGGGTGGGGTATGTTTACGAGGCGAATGACCAGGCGCCGATCCTGTTGGATGGGGGGAATGAGTTTGATCGGCCACTCTATACCTACTGGACCCAGGATTTTGCCTCGGGGGATTCTCTCGCGCCTGTACCCTTGCCGGCCGCCTTTTGGTTGCTGGGTTCGGGATTGTTGGGGCTGATCGCGGTAGGAAGACGCAAACCCGTCGATGGGTCAGGGGTGGCCTGAACCTCAATGCTATCTGGAGGTCAGGGGGGCAGTCCCCTGACTTACGGTCTCATAAAGCGATTATGCCAGTTGATATGGAATCCCGGTCATGATTCAGATATAAAAAAACCGGCATTGAGCCGGTTTATTTATGCTCGTGATCCGAGTCTCGCCTACAGGGCTTTGATCTGCACATTCAGGCGGCTCTTATGACGGGCGGCCTTGTTTTTGTGGATCAGTCCTTTGTTCACCGCGCTGTCGATGACAGGGACAGCCTCCTTGTAGGCTTCAACCGCGCCCTCTTTGGAGCCTGCGGCGATCTGCTTGGCGACCTTTTTGACAAAGGTGCGCAACTCGCTGCGTTGCGCCTGATTACGGGCGCGGTGCTTGTCGGCTTGACGGGCGCGTTTTCGAGCTTGGGCTGAGTTGGCCAAGGTTCTCTCCTGAAGACACTATTAATTCGAAGGGTGCGGATTCTCCCCAATATTGGGGCTTCTGTCAACTGCTACGTCATACCTGTATTCAACGGGCTGTTCCGCTGATGGGGTTAGGCGCTATCATCCGGCTGCCGGGAAGGGCATTTAGACCGGATATGCTGTGAACATCTGGCGGTGCTCTTTCTCCCGGATCGTTTCACCGGATTGATCAAGGATACCGCTCTGAGCTCGTTTTTTCGCGCATTTGCTGCCGTCGGCAGCCTGACCTTCCTGTCCCGCATCCTCGGATTCGTGCGTGACCTGACCCTGGCCCGAGTATTCGGCGCCAATGCGGCGACTGACGCCTTCTTCGTGGCTTTCAAGATCCCCAATTTCATGCGTCGGCTGTTCGCCGAGGGGGCCTTTTCGGTGGCTTTCGTCCCGGTGCTTAGTGAATACCGCAGTCAACGTTCCCGGGAGGAGCTGAAGAGCTTCGTGGATGACATGGGGGGCACTCTGGGACTCACCGTGATGCTGGTGTCCCTGGTGGGTGTGGTGGCCTCTCCCATTCTGGTGATGATCTTCGCTCCGGGGTTCTGGAACCAGGATCAGGGTAAATATGAGTTGACCGTGGATATGCTGTCGCTCACATTTTCCTACCTGTTCTTCATAACTATGACCGCCTTTGCGGGCAGTATTCTGAATGCCCATCAGCGATTCTGGGTACCGGCCTTCACTCCGGTGCTGCTGAACCTCTCCCTGATTGGCTGCGCCCTGTGGCTCTCCCCCTTGATGGAAGAACCGGTGGTCGGGCTGGCCTGGGGGGTGCTGATCGCCGGAGTCGCCCAGTTCCTGTTCCAGTGGCCCTTCCTGAGGCGTCTGGGGCTGGTGCCCCGGCCCCGGGTGGCGTTCCGCGATCCCGGGGTACTGCGGGTCATGCGTCTGATGGTGCCGGCCCTGTTCGGCGTCTCGGTCAGCCAGTTGAATCTGTTGCTCGATACCCTGATCGCCTCATTCCTGGTCAGCGGCAGCATCTCCTGGCTCTACTATTCGGATCGCCTGATGGAGTTTCCCGTCGGGGTGCTGGGGGTGGCCCTGGGCACCGTGATTCTGCCGAATCTCTCCCAGCGACATGCCGAGTCTTCTCCACAGGCCTTCTCTCATACTCTGGATTGGGCACTGCGTCTGAATCTGTTGCTGGGACTGCCGGCGGCGGTCGGGCTGATGGTCCTGGCCGGGCCGATGCTGACCACCCTGTTTCATTCGGAGGCCTTCGACAGCCACGATGTGGCGATGTCGACCCAAAGTCTGCTCGCCTACACACCGGGGCTGGTGGCGATCATGTTGATCAAGATCCTGGCCCCCGGGTTTTATGCCCGTCAGGACACGAAGACCCCGGTGCGCATTGGCATCATCGCCATGGTCTCCAACATGGCCCTGAATCTCCTGTTGGTGTTTCCCTTCGCCCATGCGGGCCTGGCTCTGGCTACCACCCTTTCCTCCTGGTTGAATGCCTACCTGCTGTTTCGGGCTCTGGTGCGACAGGGGATCTACCAGCCAGACCGGGGATGGGGGGTGATGCTGCCCCGGGTGATCCTGGCGTCCCTGGGCATGGGCGGGCTGCTCTGGTGGGGCAGTGGCGTGATGGCGGACTGGATGGCGATGTCCGCTCTGTGGCGGGTGGCCTGGTTGTCGGGGCTGATCCTGGCTGGGGTCGGACTCTATTTTCTCCTGTTGCTGGGGATGGGGCTACGCCCCCGGGACTTCCGTGCTCGCCATGAATCCAAGGATTCCGGTTAGGCCAATAACCACCGTCATCCCGGCGGATGCCGGGATCCGGAGTGCGTGACGGTGCAATCCGAATCGGGATTCCAACTCTGAAACTTGAGTCATGATATTCGGGGGTTCGCCCTGCAGTGCGGGGATGTCCAATTTATCCACAATGCCTATAATGGACCGCTTGTCCTCAGTGAATCGATTTCCATGCAACTGGTCCGCGGCCTCCACAATCTGAAACCCGATCACCACGGGTGTGTCGCCACCATCGGTAATTTCGACGGGGTGCACCTGGGGCATCAGTCCGTGTTCCGTCACCTTATGGAACAGGGACGCGCCCTGGATCTGCCGACCACGGTGGTGACCTTCGAGCCCCAGCCCCGGGAGTTTTTTCAGCCCGACAATGCCCCGGCGAGGTTGACCCGGTTGCGAGAGAAACTGATGGCCATCGAGGCCACCGGGGTGCAGCGGGTGGTGGTGCTGGAGTTCAATAAGCGCCTGGCCGCCATGCCTGCGGATGAGTTTGTGCAGGAACTGCTGGTCAAGGGGTTGGGGGCGCGTTTCCTCTCCGTGGGCGACGACTTCCGGTTCGGTCGCGGTCGAGCCGGGGATTTCGAACTGCTGCAATCCCTGGGCAGGCAGCACGGTTTCGCGGTCGAAAACATGAATACCTACAAGCTGGACGCGGACCGGGTCAGCAGTACCCGGATTCGGGAATTGCTCACCCTGGGGGATCTCGAGACCGCGGCGCAGTGTCTGGGGCGTGCCTACCGGATCTGTGGACGGGTCGCCCATGGCCACAAGCGGGGACGCAGTATCGGTTTTCCAACCTTGAACCTGGATCTGCACCGTAGGGTTACCCCGCTGAACGGTGTTTTTGCGGTGAGAGTGCTCGGGCTGGATGAACAGTCCCTGCCGGGTGTGGCCAACATCGGGGTGCGGCCGATGGTGACCGGAGACGATCACTATCTGCTGGAAGCACACCTGTTTGATTTCGACCGCCAGGTCTATGGTGCACACATCCAGGTGGAGTTCGTGCAGAAGCTGCGGGAGGAGGAACGCTTCGAATCCTTCGAGGCTCTGCGCCAGCAGATCTGGCGAGATGCGGACGCAGCCCGGGAAATTCTCGGTGTGGCTTTGCGCCCGACTCAAAATTAAGTTTCAATACGCTATTTTTCCGAATCTCCAACAGGCAGCCCTCAGTGAGCGATTACAAGCAGACTCTTAATCTCCCGAATACCGATTTTCCGATGCGGGGCAATCTGGCGCAACGCGAACCGGAGATGTTGAAAAGCTGGCAACAGCAGGATCTCTACGGGAAGATTCGTGAGATTTCCGCCGGACGGCCCAAGTTTCTGTTGCACGACGGGCCTCCCTATGCGAATGGGGAGATTCATCTCGGGCACGCGGTTAACAAGATTCTCAAAGATATCATCGTCAAGAGCCGTACCCTGGATGGCTTTGATGCCCCCTATGTGCCGGGCTGGGACTGTCACGGCCTGCCCATCGAACTCCAGGTGGAGAAAAAGATCGGCAAGCCGGGCAAGAAGGTGACCACCGGCCAGTTCCGGGCCGCCTGCCGGGAGTATGCGGCGAAGCAGGTGAATGGCCAGCGGGAGGATTTCAAGCGTCTGGGGGTGTTGGGTGATTGGGATCACCCCTATCTCACCATGGATCACCGCTTCGAGGCGGACATCATTCGCGCCCTGGGCAAGATCGTGGCCAACGGTCATGTGCAGAAAGGTTACAAGCCGGTCCACTGGTGTACTGACTGCGGTTCCGCGCTGGCTGAGGCCGAAGTGGAGTATCAGGACAAGGATTCCTGCGCCATCGACGTGGCCTTCCGGGTTCTGGACGAGGCGGGACTGCTGACACGCTGTCACCATGTGCCCGAGGGGGGCGGAGAGGGGCCTCTGTCCGTGGTGATCTGGACCACCACTCCCTGGACCTTGCCGGCCAACCAGGCGGTGGCGCTCAATCCCTCCTTCGATTACGCGGTGGTGGCCTACGAGTCCGAGCAGGGCCCCCGGCGACTGGTGGTGGCTGAGGACATGCTTAAGGACGTGATGGACCGCTACGGCATCGAGTCCTACAAAGTGGTGGCCTATGCCAAGGGCGAGGCCTTCGAAGGGGTGATGCTGCAGCATCCTTTCTACGATCGACAGGTACCGGTGATCCTGGGTGAACATGTCACCCTCGATACGGGTACCGGTGCGGTGCATACCGCTCCGGGCCATGGTCTGGAAGACTATGTGGTGGGTCTGCGATACAAGCTGGCGGTGGACAATCCGGTGGATGGCAACGGCTGCTTTGTTGAGGGCACGGAGCTGTTCTCAGGGCGGCATGTGCTGTCCGCCAACGAATCGGTCATTGAGGTTCTGAAACAGCGCGGAGCGCTGATGCACGAGGAGCGTCTGCGCCACAGCTACCCCCACTGCTGGCGGCACAAGACCCCGATTATCTTCCGTGCCACCCCCCAGTGGTTCATCAGCATGGAGCGAAACGGTCTGCGGGATGGCGCATTGCGTGAAATCGAGAAGGTCAGCTGGATGCCCGACTGGGGCAAGGCCCGCATCAAGGGCATGGTGGAGAACCGTCCCGACTGGTGTATCTCGCGGCAGCGCACCTGGGGTGTGCCGATCACCCTGTTTCTGCACAAGCAGAGCGGTGAGCTGCATCCCGACACCCCCAAGCTGGTTGAACAGGTGGCGCAGCAGGTGGAGCAACAGGGTTTCGAGGCCTGGTTCAATCTCGACAAGGAGTCCCTGCTCGGTGAGGGGGCCGGTGACTATGAGCAGGTGACCGATACCCTGGATGTCTGGTTCGATTCCGGGGTGTCTCACCACTGTGTACTGGAGGCGCGCAGCGGATTGGGTTTTCCCGCCGATCTCTACCTGGAGGGTTCCGATCAGCACCGGGGCTGGTTCCAGTCCTCATTGATGACCTCGGTGGCGATGAACGGCTGTGCCCCCTATCAGCAGGTGCTGACCCACGGCTTTACCGTGGATGCCGAAGGCCGCAAGATGTCCAAATCCCTGGGCAACGTAATCGCGCCGCAGACGGTTTTGAAAACCCTGGGTGCGGACATCATCCGTCTGTGGGTGGCCGCTACCGATTACCGCAATGAGATGACGGTCTCCGACGAGGTGCTGAAGCGCACCGCGGACGCCTACCGCCGCATCCGTAACACTGCGCGCTTTCTGCTCTCGAACCTCAACGGATTCGATCCGGCGCGGAATCTGGTGCCCGCCTCGGAGATGATCGAACTCGATCGCTGGGCGGTGGATCGCGCGCTGCGCCTGCAGAAAGAGATCGTTCAGGCCTACGGGGAGTATCAGTTCCACTTTGTTTACCAGAAGATCCACAACTTCTGTGCCAACGAACTGGGCGGGTTCTATCTGGATATCATCAAGGACCGGCAATACACCACCCAGGCAGACAGTCTGCCCCGGCGTTCCTGCCAGACCGCCATGTACCACATCATCGAGGCGATGGTGCGCTGGATGGCGCCGATCCTGAGCTTCACCAGCGACGAGATCTGGCGGTCGATCCCAGGGGCGCGCAGTGACAGCGTGTTCCTCGAGACCTGGTATGACCGGTTGCACGCCCTGGACGCCGAGGATTCCTTCGACGGCGCCTACTGGGCGAAGATCATTCAGGTGCGAGAGTCGATTGGTAAGGCGATGGAGGCGTTCCGATCGGCCGGCAACGCAAGCCTGGATGCCGAGGTAATCATCTACTGCGAAGCTGAGATCAAACAGGTCCTTGATCAGTTACAGGATGAACTGCGTTTCGTGCTGATTACCTCCGAGGCCCGGGTGCGTCCCCTGGAGGAGAAACCGGCGGATGCGATTGCCGACGAAACCCTGGGAATCGCGGTTCAGGTTACTGCTTCACCCCACAATAAGTGCGTACGCTGCTGGCATCACCGGGAGGACGTGGGGCAGAACGCCGAGCATCCGGAGTTGTGTGGCCGCTGTGTTGAAAACGTCGCGGGTTCCGGCGAACTCCGGCGTTTTGCCTAGTCGTCCCGGGAGGAGTATCGGGATGATACGCTGGTTATGGCTTTCGCTGCTGGTGATCCTGCTCGATCAGTCGTCCAAACAGCTTGTTGAGTCGATGCTGACACTCTACGAGTCGGTCAGGGTCGCGCCGTTCTTTGATCTGACCCTGCTTTACAACAAGGGCGCCGCGTTCAGTTTCCTCAGTGACCAGGGCGGTTGGCAGCGCTGGTTCTTCGTGGCATTGGCGATCGGCGTCTGTCTGGGTTTGACCGTTTGGCTGTATCGTTTGTCCGCCGCGGAGAAATGGATCGCGGCGGCGGTTTCCCTGATTATCGGCGGCGCGATCGGCAATGTCATCGATCGGGTGTTGTTCGGTCAGGTGATCGATTTTCTCCACTTCCATATCAATCAGCACTACTGGCCTGCCTTTAATATCGCCGATTCCGCCATCACGCTCGGGGTGGGGCTGATGATATTCGATGCCCTGGTGCTGGCGAAGAAACGTGAGGCGTCGATCACCTGAACAAACCGGTTCAATACTAACCACCGTCATCCCGGCGTATGCCGTGATCCAGAATGTCTGATGGTGCGATATGCCTGGATTCCGGTATTCGCCGGAATGACGATAATCCAGGTCACCGCCTTAACTAAGTATCATTAGGGTCAAGCATCTAAAACAAATATGCGTGATTCGCATCCATTTGCGGATCAACTTTCTTATGTCAGTGCCATTGCAGGCGACACCTTTTCCACCCAATGCGTTTTGTAATGATTCGGTTAGAAGTCCCAGCGGTATCCGGCCTGGAGATAATAGTCTGAGTAATTCGTGTCAGACAGGTCGGTTTTCTCCCGATACCAGTTAATACCGCCGTCGAATTCCAGGGTGAATCCCTTTTTCAGCCGATAGTCCATGCGCAGATGGGGACCAAAGCTGAGTCGGGTGTCGTTGTTGAGGTCGCTGTTGCGGTAGGACACGGTGAAGCTGGGATTGAGGCGAAAAATATCCGAGACCGGGTAACGGCTGCTGGCGCCCAGGCGCAATGTGCTCGAGGTGCTGGTGTCGTAGTAGTTCATACTGAGGATGCCGATATCGCCCTGCTTCAGCAGGCTGTTTTTGATCAGTTGCAGGGAGTAGAAGTACTGATTGTCTGTCGCCTCCTGGGCGGCGAAATAGTCATGGGATATCCGGGTGCCTCCCGGGTTGTTGGGATCCGGTTCGTTTTCCTCCCCCTGCTGAAGGGTGTCTCCGCTCCTTGTGACACTGAAATCACCGCTGATCTGCAGGGTGTCGCTCAGAGCGTAATTCGCGCCCAGGGAGAGGGTGGTGGTGTCGGCGGTGATCTCCTCGGCCCGTTGATAGATACTCGACTCGGATTCGAATGCGAGTAGTTCATCAATGGATTCGACCCGCTCGACCTGGGCCGGGTTGAGATCGTACAGATCCGGATTGTTATAGCCGTTCAGCGCGGTGGAGGTCTGCAGCAACGGACTCTTCCGGTAGTCGAAATTCATATACACACGAGCCTGGTCCTGGAGGTTCCAGTTCCCCTGGACGGTAAAGATGTTGAGCGCTCCGAAGTGGATGTCGTAGTCCAGCAGGCTGAACAGGGATTTCTCGGCATCGAAGTAGCGCAACTCACCGCCCACCGAACGCCGGTCGATCAGACTGTCGACCCGCTGATCTACCAGATACAGACTCAGATCCCAGTTTTCCAGGATGTTTGAGATGTCTCCGCTGAGTCCCGCGAATTTCTTGTGTTCGTTGAGGGAAACGTCCCGGGAACTCTCAACCGGAAGTCCCGCCGCGGCCCGCAGACGGATATCCGATGTCAGTTCATAGCCGAGTACCAGCCCGTCGAATCGGTTCAACAGGCCGCTGGATCGCTGGCGCTGGCGGCCCAGACGGAGAGAGGTGCGGGATTCCCGATGCGCCATGTCCACATAGAGTTCGGAGAGCCGGTCCTCGTTTTCCGAAGTGTCATTATTCAGTAGATCGAGGGCGTAACCGCCGGACATCGCCATCTGCAGATCGACCTCCTGGCCCCGATAGTGACTGTATAGACTGACGTAGTGATCGATCTCCGAACGGGACACGCTTTTGTCCGCGTCCACCAGGGGGCTGTTGATCTCGTCCCGGCGATAGTATTGGGAGAAGCTGCCGTAGGTTGTCCATTCCGTTGGCTTTTCCTCCTTCTCTTCGAGGGGTTCGCGCAGGGGTTGGGTGGCGGTAATCAAACCGAGCAGACGCTGTTTCACCCGTTGCGTATCATCCCCCTCGGGATACTTCGCGATGAACGCCTCATAATCGGCTTTCGCATGTGCCTTCTGGCCGTTGCGTTCCCGGGCCAGTCCCAGGAGCTCCATGGCCTCCTTGGTGTAGTAGTTTTCCGGTTCACTCAGGAACGCCTCGAGCATGCGTACGGCCTTGGCGAACTCTCCGGCGGTGAGGGTACGACGGATCAGATCCATCATCTTTGTCAGGCGTTCGTCGGCTGGTGCAATGACCGTGGCGGGTGTCTCCTGGGCGATTTCCGATAACGAGGTGATGCCCAGTTTGAACATGGCGTCGCGACGCTCCTGGAGGCTCGCCTCGTCGATCCAGGCATCCGGATAGAGTTCTTTTACCTCCTTGAGTTTGTGTTCCGCCTCCTGGCGGGTGCGGAAATAGCCCAGTCTGAGTTGCTGCCGCTCCTTTCCGTTCGTCTGGGTTACGGTGGTGTAGAGGGCCTGATTGCCCTCGACCGCCACAGGCGCGACCTGGGTCAGGTCGATGGGGTCTTTTTGGGTATCCAGATTGATCACATAGATCACCAGGGTGAGTAGCCTGGCGGTTAACGGTGGTGCGGTTTGAGGTACATCCACATTGACCATCGAGGCAGGTGTGGGCAGGGTGTCCGTCGATGGGGATTGCTTTTTCAGGAGAAAGTCCAGTACGTAGAAGTCGCGGTTCTGGCGAATCCGAAAGTTCTCGACCGGGGTCGCGAAGGAGACCAGCAGGTTTGATGTGCCCAGAGGGACTCGCTGAAAAACCACCTTGTTCAGCGGAATGTCCCTCGTTGGGCTCCAGGTCAGTTGGTCATGTTCCACCAGATCGGCGATATCGATACGGCTGCCGGATCCCCCGTTCTGGGTCGGCATGATCTGCAGTTGTACCCCCACTTCGTTGTTCGCTTCATTGCTCAGGTGAGAGACATAGCGCACCGGGACGTTGAAGTACACGGAGATGGCATAGTCATCGCTTTCCGAATCGACTTCGATACGGTCCAGGACCCGCGTGGCGGCGAGTGCTTCCCCGGCGGGAAGCACGCCCAGCAGAATGATCCACGCAAGGATGCTGGCGCGAAAAATCGCCTTCATGATATCTGTCACCCGATCAATCCCAGTTCCGGTCCGAGACGCTGTGACAGCGGCTGCCGGCACAGTTTCGATCCGCGCTCAGATTGGTGTGGCGACCTTCTCCGCGTTCGTAATCATTGGCGTGACATCCCGCGCAATCCGGTGCGTAGGCGGGGGATGGCCAGGGAATCGTCTCCCGATTGCTCGTATGGCAGTCGGTACAGCCCAGGTTGGCCCGGTGATCACCGGGGTAGTTGCCCACATGCACATAACGCGAGACCTGGCTCCAGCTGCTGGTGTTGTGGCAGACATCACACTGTCGGGTGGTAATGAAATGCCCGGAGGGTAGATCACTCTGGTGACAACTGCTGCAACTGCCCAGGACATCTCCGTGATCGACACGCAGCACCGGCGACCAGGTGCGATTGCTGTGGCAGTTTTCGCAGATATTACTGCTCCGGATATGGTCCGCTGGCTTGACCCCGCCGCTGGTGCTGCCGTTGTGGCAGCTGTAGCAGTTGGTGGTGTTGTTTTCGTGGTTGAAATTGGCCGGCGTCCAGGCGGTGGTGGAATGGCACATGTCGCAGGTGTTGCTGCTGGTCACATGATCCGGTTCCTTGGTCCGCCCGGAGGTGCTGCCGTTGTGACAGCTGTAGCAGGTGCCGAGGACATCGCCGTGGTCGACCCGGGCCGGAATCCAGTAGGCATTGCTGTGGCAATCCTCGCACATGTTGGTGGTCTGCATGTGGGAGGGGTTTTTACCCGGTATGTTAGGGGTGCTGCCGTTGTGGCAGCTGTAGCAGTTGGTCGTCACATCACTGTGGATGAAGGTGGCGGGGGACCAGGCCGTGGTCGAGTGGCACAGTTCACAGCTGTTGCTGCTGGGCATGTGACTGGCCCCTTTGGTCTGTCCCGAGGTGCTGCCGTTATGGCAGCTGAAACAGACCCCGAGCACTTCATCGTGATCCACATCGGCGGGGGACCAGGCGCTGACCCGGTGACAGAATTCGCACAGGTTGCTGGTCTGCATGTGGGTCGGGTTCTTGCCGTCTCTGACCGAATTGTTGTGGCAGGTGAAGCAGCGGGAGGTAGTGTCGTCATGGACGAAGGACGCGGACCAGTTCGAGGTGGTGTGGCAGCTCGCGCAATCATTGCCGCTGGGGATATGGTTGGCGGGTCTGCCCTCCGCGATGGCTCCGTTGTGGCAGCTGAAACAGACGCCGAACACCTCGTCATGATCCACCCGGTCTACCTGACTCCAAGCCGTGGTGACGTGGCAGGCCTCGCACCGGTCCGAGGTCTGCATATGGGTTGCGCCCTTGCCATCCTGTGACAGACCGTTATGGCAACTGAAACAATTGGTGGTGGCCGAGTCGTGGACGAAATGGGCCGGTTGCCATGCCTGGGTGGTGTGGCAGGCCTGGCAGTCGTCGTTGGTCGGAATATGGTTGGCCCCCTTGCCGGGTAACAGGGTGTTGTTATGACAGCTGACACAGGTGCCGATGACCTCATCGTGATCGACGCCGATCAGATCGCTCCAACGGGTGGGGCGGTGGCAGTTCTCACACAGGTTGCTGGTCGGGAGATGGTTGCTGCCCTTGCCATCGGCGGTGGAACCGTTGTGGCAACCGGCGCAATCGCTGGTGACCCTGTCATGCTGGAAATCCGCCGGAATCCAGGCGTTGGTCGTGTGGCAGATATTGCACTCCTGAGTGGTCTGAACGTGTCCGTCGGGTTTCGCCCGTGCGCCGGAAACGGTGCCGTCATGGCAGCTGCTGCAGGTGCCGATCACATCCGCGTGATCCATATGGCTCAGGGGTTTCCACTCGGTATTTCGATGACAGTCTTCGCAGACGTCCAGGGTGGGTACGTGGTCAGCATTCTTTCCCTTGACCCTGAAATTGTCATGACAACTGAAGCAGTTCTCGGTAATGGTGTTGTGGATGAAGTGCGCCGGGGTCCAGCCGTCCGTTGTGTGGCAGTCGGAACAGACATCGGAACTGATGATGTGCCGTTCCCCCTTGCCCGGTGCCCAGGTGTTGTTGTGGCAGTTCGAGCAGGGACCGATGACCTCGTCATGATCGACCCGGTAGGGTTCCCAGCCGGAGTTTCGGTGACAGTTCTCGCACCGGTTACTCGAGGGCATGTGGTTGTCGCCCTTGCCGGTCAGGGGGCTGCCATTATGGCAGGTCGAGCAACCGCTGGTGACCTCCTCATGTTTGAAATCCGCCGGGAGCCATCCATCGGTGGTATGACAGTCGGTACAGTCATCACCACTGACGATATGATCCGAGGGTTTGCCCGGTACCACCCGGTTGTTGTGACAACTGAAGCAACTGCCCAGTACAAAGGTGTGATCGACGCTAACGTGCGGTTTCTTCCACCCGGCGATCTGGTGACAGGCCTCGCAGGTATCGGTTGTCTGAATGTGCTGTGATGGCTTGCCCAGAGCGCTCACGCCGTTGTGGCAGGACACACAGTTATTGGTAACCCCCTCGTGATCGTAGTTGCCCACGTTCCAGGAAATCGTATTGTGGCAATCCTCGCAGGGCCGTCCGTTGACCGGGATATGGGAAGCGGGCATGCCCGGAGCGATCGTCCCGTCATGGCAACTGACGCAGGTGCCTTGCACCGCGGTGTGATCCACCCGAACGACATGTTCCCAGCCGAGGGTGGAGTGACACAATTCGCAGCGGTTGTCGGTGTTGATGTGGGTGCCGTCCTTGCCGGTTGCGGTGTTTCCGTTATGGCAGCCGGCGCAGTCACCTGAGACATTCACATGATCGAATCTTGCCTTGCGCCAGTTGGTGATGGTGTGGCAGTTATCGCACTGGTCGTCGCTGAGTATATGGTTGGGTGACTTGCCGTCACTCCTGACATTGTTGTGACAACCCTCGCAACGGTTGGGGGTGCCGGTGAATTGGCCGTTGGCGTGGCAGCGCTCGCACTTCACCTCGTTGTGTCCACCGGTGAGGGGAAAGCCCGTGGCGAAATGGTCGAATGGTTCCGCGGCACGGAGGTTCTGGATCGGCATTCCACTGCCCAACAGCATGATCAGGGCCAGGAGTAATTCCAGGGTAGGGGCGTGCCATTTCATGAGCGTGAATGATTCGGTTGCTTTATTCATATGGGTTCCCTGTCAGCGCGATGGATGAGCGGGTCGATGTATGCCACTGGGAATCGTAATTATTCACCCCCATGATACATTGGGAAAATTATCCCAAAATTTGAATGATTTCACAAAATCTATGATCAGCGGACATATTGGGGAAGGAATGTCGTATCGGCCGGTTAGACGGGAAACCCGGAAACCGAGTCGTTTTCAGTGGATGGCGGGTTGATTGAACCCTGAATCCACGGATCCAGATTAACGGCAATACATCATGACGCGCATATCCTCGCCCGGATCGACAATCTGTCCATCGTCCAGTGGTTTTATGCAGTAGCTGTAACCGCCCTCCGTGACCACTCGGGTCGTGCCGTCCGCAAGCACGGAGACGCTGGGTGCTTCCCGTCTCGGGTTCAAGGCACGGTCCAGGCGGGCAGATACGGATGTGGTGTCTCTGTGGCGTTTCGGCTCGGAAGTTTCCGGGATGGTCTTGGCCAGTTCCCGGGCAACCTGATTTGCGGAACGCAGCAGATCTTGAGTGGTTGGGCGGGATGAGTGAGCGGGGTTGGGTATCGGGCGGTCCGCCTTGAGGGCTGGGGCGGGTTTCGCGGGTAGCCGGTTTTCAGGTTTGGATGAGGGCTGTGCCAGGGGTTTGGGGGGTGGGGTATCCCGGGTGAGTGGTGGTTCCGGTTCGGCAGGTGTCAGCCATTCGAGTTTCAGCCTGAGGGTTTTCTTGCCTTGCGGCCAGTCTGCTGAACGATCAAGGGCATTCGCATGGTAGGCCAGCCACCAGAGCAGCAGCAGGTGAATGCCCAGAGAGACGATCAGAGCGCCCGAAAGACCGAGGCGGGTGGGTATTTGTGTTTGACTGAAAGGTTGTGAGCTGTCCATAGTTCTTAACCGCTTCAGTCTCAGACGGAATTTCAGACCGGTGGTTCCATATTTTCTGAATAGTACCTAACTTAAGCCAAAATCCACTGTCATCCCGGTGAATGCCGGGATCCAGAATGTTTGACGGTGGTATTCGCTCGTTCCCACGCTCTGCGTGGGAATGCCTACACAAGCTGTGTGGTTTGGATTGGGTTCAGGCAGTGCGCTGAACCCTGAGTCTGCGTTCCCACGCAGAGCGTGGGAACGCGCGTCAATCTGACCTTAATCTGTACTATCCGGTTCCTATGAGTTCAGGCGTTTCCGGAAATGTGCTTCTTGAGATATTTGCCGGTATGGGATTGGCGGTTTTTCATGAGCTGCTGAGGGGTGCCCGTGGCGATGATCTCGCCGCCCCGGTCACCGCCCTCCGGACCCAGGTCGACGATCCAGTCGGCGGTTTTGATCACATCCAGGTTGTGCTCGATCACTACCACCGTGTTGCCGTGATTGCGCAGCCGGTGCAGCACCTCGAGCAGGTGGTTCACGTCATGAAAATGCAGTCCGGTGGTGGGTTCGTCGAGGATGTAGAGGGTGTTGCCGGTGTCCCGCTTGGAGAGTTCCCTTGAGAGCTTGACCCGTTGGGCTTCGCCGCCGGACAGGGTGGTCGCGTTCTGTCCCAGGGAGATGTAGGAGAGTCCCACGTCCATCAGGGTCTGCAGCTTGCGGTGCAGGGGCGGCACCGCCTGGAAGAAGTCCAATCCCTCCTCCACGGTCATCGACAGCACCTCATCGATGGTCTTGCCCTTGTAGTGAATCTCCAGGGTCTCCCGGTTGTAGCGTTTGCCCTTGCAGACATCGCACTGTACGTAGACATCGGGCAGGAAGTGCATCTCCACCTTGATCAGGCCGTCGCCACTGCAGGCTTCACAGCGTCCCCCTTTGACGTTGAAGCTGAATCGGCCGGGGGTGTAGCCCCGGGAGCGGGCCTCCGGGGTGGCGGCGAAGAGTTCCCGGATCGGGGTGAACAGTCCGGTGTAGGTGGCCGGATTGGAGCGGGGGGTGCGCCCGATCGGGCTCTGATCGATGTCGACGACCTTATCGAAGTGCTCCAGTCCGCGGATCTCCCGGTAGGCCGCGGGTGAGGTGTTGGCCTTGTTCAGCGCGGCGGCGCTGATCGGGTAGAGGGTGTCGTTGATCAGGGTGGATTTACCCGAACCGGAGACCCCGGTGATGCAACAGAAGCTGCCGATGGGGATCGCCAGGTCCACCGACTTGAGGTTGTTGCCGCTGGCCCCGAGGAGTTCCAGGCAGTGGCTCGGGTCGATCTCGGTGGTGCGCGGCGGGGTCTCGATGCGGCGCTTGCCGCTCAGATACTCCCCGGTGAGGGATTCGGGGCAGGCGGCGATCTGTTCGGCGCTGCCTTGGGTGATGATGCGTCCGCCATGCACACCGGCCCCCGGTCCGATGTCCACCACATGGTCCGCACAGCGGATCGCGTCTTCGTCGTGCTCCACCACGATCACCGTGTTGCCCAGATCCCGCAGGTAGACCAGGGTGTCCAGGAGGCGTTGGTTGTCCCGCTGGTGTAGGCCGATGGAGGGTTCGTCCAGCACATACATCACCCCCACCAGACCGGCGCCGATCTGGCTGGCCAGACGGATACGCTGGGCCTCGCCTCCGGACAGGGTGTCGGCGCTGCGGTCGAGGGTTAGGTAGTCGAGACCCACGTTGACCAGAAAATGCAGCCGTTGATCGATCTCCTTGAGGATCTTGGCGGCGATCTCCCCCCGTTTGCCTGTCAGGCCGAGGCTGGCGAGGGTTTGCTGCGCCTGGCCGATGGGCATTTTCGCCACCTCGGGCAGGGTATAGGTCTCGATGAACACATGCCGGGCCGCCTGGTTCAAACGGGAGCCGGAACAGTCGGGACAGGGTTGGCTGGAAATGTAGCGGGAGAGCTCCTCGCGCACCGCATTGGAATCGGTTTCCCGGTAGCGGCGCTGCATGTTGGGAATGATGCCTTCGAAGGGATGGCTTTTCTTCACCGAGCGGCCCCGATCGTTGAAGTAACTGAATTCGATGGTCTCCTCGCCACTGCCGTTGAGGATCACCTCGCGAACCCTTGGCGTGAGCTGTTCCCAGGGGGTTTCCGGGTCAAATTTCAGGTGTCGGCCCAAGGAGGTGATCATCTGGTAGTAGTAGGCATTGCGCCGGTCCCAGCCCCGTACCGCGCCTCCTGCCAGGGAGAGTTCCGGGTGCGCGACCACCTTGTCCGGGTCGAAGAACTGTTCGACCCCCAGCCCGTCGCAGGTGGGACAGGCGCCGGCGGGGTTGTTGAATGAAAACAGGCGGGGTTCGAGCTCCTGCAGGCTGTAGCCGCAGTGGGGGCAGGCGTAGCGGGACGAGAACAGCCACTCCGAGCGGCTGCCGTCCATCCAGGCGACCCGCACCAGACCGTCGGCCAGATTCAGGGCGGTTTCAAAGGATTCAGCCAGGCGGGTCGAGAGGTCATCGCGGACCTTGAAGCGGTCGATCACCACATCGATGCTGTGCTTCTTATGCAGCTCCAGAGGCGGGACGTCGTCGAGTTCCAGGATCTCCCCATCGATACGTGCGCGGATGTAGCCTTGGGTGCGTAGCTCCTGGAGTAGCTTTAAATGTTCGCCCTTGCGGTTCTGGACCACCGGGGCCAGTAGCATCAGACGTTCCCCCTCGGGCAGGGCCAGTACCTGGTCAACCATCTGACTGATACTCTGGGCGGCCAGTTCGATGTCGTGTTCGGGGCAGCGTGGCATCCCCACCCGGGCGAACAGCAGGCGCAGATAGTCGTAGATCTCGGTGATCGTGCCCACGGTTGAACGGGGGTTGTGGGAGGTGGTCTTCTGCTCGATGGAGATGGCGGGGGAGAGTCCCTCGATGTGATCCACATCCGGCTTCTCCATCAGCGAGAGAAACTGCCGGGCATAGGCGGAGAGGGATTCCACATAACGCCGCTGACCCTCCGCGTAGATGGTGTCGAAGGCCAGGGAGGATTTACCCGATCCCGACAGTCCGGTGAAGACGATCAGCTTGTCCCGGGGCAGTTCGAGATCGATGTTCTGCAGGTTGTGGGTGCGGGCGCCGCGAATGCTGATAATATCCATAGACCGATTGTGTGAATGCTGCATTGGATTAAGCGAACCTGATACTATACGCCCTCTTTCAATTTGCTGGCAAAGAGACGTACAGATGACAAATAAGCAGGGCGAGCGCAGCGGACTCAATGCCGAAGAACGGCGCTCGGCCTATGCGCTGTCGGGGATTTTTTCTTTACGTATGCTGGGGTTGTTCCTGATCCTGCCGGTATTCGCCCTGTATGCGGAAGGTCTGCCGGAGCACACCCCAATGCTGGTGGGGCTGGCGATCGGAATCTACGGACTCACCCAGGCCCTGCTACAGATTCCCTTTGGCATGCTCTCCGACCGGGTCGGACGCAAGCCGGTGATCGTTGGCGGGCTACTGCTGTTCGCCCTGGGTAGCGTGGTGGCGGCCAGCGCCGAGACTATCCATGGCATCATCCTTGGGCGCGCCTTGCAGGGCAGCGGGGCGATCGCGGCGGTGATCATGGCCCTGGCAGCGGATCTCAGCCGCGAACAGCGGCGCTTGAGGATGATGGCGATCATTGGCATCAGCATCGGTATGGCCTTCGCCGTGGCGCTGGTCATGGGGCCGATCCTGAATGCCTGGATCGGTGTGCCGGGGATCTTCTGGCTGACCGCGGGGCTGGCGTTTGTCGGCATCGGAATCGTACTGTTCGTGGTCCCGACCCCTCGGGAGAGCCACCGTCACCGGGATGCGGAGGCGGTGCCGGGCCAGTTCGGTAAGGTGCTTTCAAACAAAGAGCTGCTGCGCCTGGACCTGGGGATCCTCACCCTGCACATGTGCCTCACTTCGGTGTTTCTCGCCTATCCTCTGGCACTGCGCGACCTGGGTCTGCCGAGCGAGTCCCACTGGCATGTCTATCTGCCGGTGATGCTGGTGTCGATGGTCCTGATGGTGCCGTTCATCATCATTGCCGAGAGTAAACACCAGATGCGCAGAGTGTTTCTTGGGGGTATCGCGACCCTGGGTGCGTCGGTGTTGCTGATGTACCGGTTCGATCATGCAATGATCGCCCTGGTGGCGGCCCTGGGTCTGTTCTTCAGCGCCTTCAATCTGCTCGAGGCCACCCTGCCTTCGCTGATCGCCAAGGTCGCCCCGGGGCAGTACAAGGGCACCGCCATGGGGGTCTATTCCAGTTCCCAGTTTACGGGGGCTTTTCTTGGGGGTGCCCTGGGCGGTTGGTTTCACACCCACTACGGCAATCCGGGGGTCTACCTGATGTGCGCCGGGATGATCCTGGTGTGGCTGTTGATCGCCTGGGGCATGTCCGATCCCAACTATTTGAGCAACTACCTGCTACCGGTGGGGGTGCTTGATGAACAGGAGATTCCCGGCTTGACCTCCCGACTGATGGCGATCGAAGGGGTCAGCGAGGCGGTGATCATTCCGGATGACGGGGTGGCCTATCTGAAAGTGGATCTGTCCGTGGTGGATCAGGACGCCCTGGATGGATATGCCGTGCCTGGCTGAGGTACACTAAGCGGCTCCCCCGGAATCTGACAAACGTCGTGCCTAACGGTCGGGGATGGGATTTTTCAATGCTCCAATGGAAGGAGCTGTAAACTGCTGTGGAGAATGACTGATGGCTCGTGGAATCAACAAAGTAATACTCATCGGTAACCTGGGAAAGGATCCGGAAACCCGTTACATGCCCAGTGGTGGCGCGGTGACCAATGTCACCCTGGCGACCTCGGAGACCTGGAAAGATAAAAACAGCGGTGAGCAGCAGGAGCGGACCGAGTGGCACCGGGTGGTGTTCTTCAACCGCCTGGGTGAGATCGCCGGTGAATATCTGCGTAAGGGTTCCAAGGTCTATGTGGAGGGCAGTCTGAGAACCCGCAAATGGCAGGGTCAGGACGGTCAGGACCGCTACACCACGGAGATCGTCGCCAGTGAGATGCAGATGCTCGACAGCCGTGGCGGCGGCAGTGCCTCCTTCGATGCGCCACAGCCCCAGGCCCAACCTTCCCGGGCTCCGGCCGCGTCATCACAGCCCGCCTACCCGGATAACGATTTCGACGACGATATTCCGTTCTGATGGGAACAAGGCTTTATTGATCCGGCGAATAAATATATCGTCGTCGGGTCTTGAACTTGTCCTTAGCCAAGCACAAGCGGGGCAAGATATGAACAGGAAGAACCCGTTATCCGAAATTTTCGGATAACTGTCGTCAACGGTAATAACTACAATACATTATTCGCTGGCTGGATTCAGGTGGTATCGTTCATTTTTTCAGTATGATCCGCTGAAACATGTGTACGCAGAAACGGCTCGATCTCGTGAGCCGGCATGGGGCGGGCATAGAGAAAACCCTGTGCCAGGAAACAGCCCTCATTCATCAAAAAGTCCGCTTGTGCCTGGGTCTCAACCCCCTCGGCGATCACCAGAAGCTGCAGGCTTTTTCCCAATGCAACCACGGCTCGGGTGATCGCTGCGTCATTCGGGTCCTCGGGGACGTCACGCACAAAGGATTTGTCGATTTTCAGCTTGGAGATCGGCAGGCTCTTCAGGTAGGCCAGGGATGAGTATCCGGTGCCGAAGTCGTCGATGGCCAGCTGCACGCCGATGTCACGCAGCTTGCGGAGTACCTGTGATGAGTTCTGAGGATTGTTCATGATGGTGGTTTCGGTGATCTCCAGTTCCAACAGTTCGGGGTTGATGCCGGTTTCCTGGAGAATATCCACGACGGTCTGATGAAAGTGGGCATTGCCCAATTGACGGCCGGATAGATTGCAATTGACCGCAATCTGATCATGGATCAATCCCAGGTCATACCAGATACGGGCCTGTTGACAGGCATGACGCAGAATCCACTCCCCCATGGGCTGGATCAGAGTGGTCTCTTCCGCCAGGGGGATGAAGCGAGAGGGCGGGATCAGACCGAGCTCGGGGTGATTCCAGCGCACCAGCGCCTCGATGCCCACCGTGGCCCCGGTTCGCATGTCGATTTGGGGTTGATAGTGGAGTACCAGTTCATCCCGGGCCATGGCCCCCCGCAGGTTGTTCTCTATCATGACCCGCTCAAAGGCCAGTTTGGTCATCTCGGTGGTGTAGTAACTGTAGGCGTTGCGTCCCTGCTCTTTGGCCTGATACATGGCCGAGTCGGAGTTGCGGATCAGGGTATTGGCCTCCTCGCCGTCCTGTGGGTAGATACAGATACCAATACTGGCGCTGAGAAAAAAATTCTGCTCTTGGATCTCGAAAGGTTCCGCGAGGGATTCGAGGAGTTTTTCCGCGATCTTGCCGGCGACTCCCGGATGTTCCAGGTCGTCGAGTATCACGGTGAACTCGTCACCGCCCAGTCGTGCAATGGTGTCGCCTTCCCGGATCTCGTTTTTCAGCTGGTTGGCAACCTTGATGAGGAGTTCATCCCCCGTGGGATGACCAAAGCTGTCATTGATCTCCTTGAAGCGGTCCAGATCTATGAACAGCAACGCGATCAGGTTCTGGGCGCGTTTCGCCTTAATGATGGCCTGCTCAAGCCGGTCGACGAACAGCAGCCGGTTTGGCAGGCCGGTCAGGGGATCGTGATGGGCGATATGTTCCAGCCGGCTCTCTTTTAACCTGAGTTGTTCCAGGACACCCAGATAGTCGGTAATGTCCCTGCCGGATTCAATGATGCCCGTGATGTTGCCCTGTTCGTCCAGGAGGGGATTCGCCAGCATCTCGATGGTGCGTTCCTCGCCTTGCGCGGTGAAGTGACGATGAACGACCTTGGTGGTCTGCCGGTTCTCAAGAATCTGAGTCAGGGGGCAGGGATGGGCGTCTCCCGAGCAGGGTTCACGGAAATGATGGGAAACTTCGTAACATTTCGGCTGGTCTTTTTGCAGATCGAGCTCGGAAGCGCTTTGGCGTGCCGATTTGTTCATGAGACGGACCGTATAGTCGGTCGCGATCATCAGGATCGGATCACTGACTCCGTCGATGACCTGCTGTAGCAAGGCGCGCTGACATTCGATCTGCGACTGTGCCGCCTTGATTTCACTGATATCCCGGGTGACCTCGAAAACAAAGGATTCATTGTCAAACTCGATAAAGTTGGAAACGATCTCCATTGGGATGAGGTGTCCGTCACGGTGTCTGTGCAGGGCTTCGAAGCGCTCGGAACCCAGCTTTTTCAGTCGCTCGACGCGAACAGGGAAGCTCTCTTTCGTGACCGCGGGGTCGATCTCGCTGAGATTCATCGATAAGAGCTCTTCCAGCGTATAACCCAGGATTTCACAACCGGCCGAATTTACATAGTGAAATTGTCCGGTGGCACTGATCAAATGTGCGGCCTCCGAGACATGCTCCAGGGCATATTGACTGAGCGCCAGCTTGCGTTCCGCGTGTCGTTGCTCGGTGATATCCTGAACCGTTCCAATGGACTTCAGGGGGGCGCCCTTGTCGTTGAAACTGGTTTCGCAGTGTTCGATGACCCATTTGATTCGTCCATCCGGAAACTGCAGGCGATGGGTGGTTTCGCAGGGTTGACGGGTTTCCAGGGATTCCCGGTAGACCCGGTTGACTTCCTCCCGGTCCTGGGGATGGATGGTATCGAGGAAGGTTTCGAGTGAGCTCTCGGTCATGTTGCGATCGATCTCAAAGATCCGGTAGATCTCCTCTGACCATCTCAAGCGGTTTTGAGCGATATCCAGTACCCAGCTGCCCATCTTGCTGATGCGTTGCGCCTCGGCCAGTTCACGGGTTTGGTCGAGCACCTTCTGTTCCAGTTTGTCGTTGACTCTCAGCAGATTGAGTTCCGCATTGCGTCGTCGGACGGTCTCTCCGCGAAGATCCCGGTTGACCGCCTTCAGGCTGTCGTAACGCCACACCATCAGCCCTATAGCAACTAGGATCAGCAGACCCAGCATGACCCAGAGCAAGCGGGATACGGTCCAGAAAGGCTCGGGTTTGGCATACCATTTGATGTAGATCTGTTTATATTCCTTGCTGTGGATCACCCGCTGAACCACGGATTCCAGCCGTTGTAGCAGTTCCGGCTGGTTTTTTCCGACCCCGATACCCCGTTTCATCTCGAGTAGCGGGGGCGGCAGGACACGGAATTGATGTTCGATACCGGCCTCCTGAACAAAGTGCCAGATCACCGGTTCGGGATAGGCCAACGCATCCAGATGGCCGCTGATCAACGCCCAGAGTGCTTTGGAGAATTCATCGTACACGCGGATCTGGAAACCTTTACTTTCCAGTATCGGGATCGCCACGTTGCCTTCGATCACCCCGATGGGTCGGTTTCTGAGGTCTTCCTGGCTTTGGATTTCCTTGCTGTCGGCCCGGACGAACAGGGATACCGCGAAGGTTTCGATAGGGGAGGTGAAATCGACGAATTCCTTGCGCGCCGGGGTGATGCCCATGCAGGGGATCACCTGAGCCTCCCCATCGCGGATCGCCTGATGGGCCGCAATCCAAGTGTCGTAGATGCGGTACTCGACCTTCATCTGGGCTTTCCGGGCGATGGCGTTCATGACATCGATGGCGTATCCCTGGGGGATGCCCTGCTCGTCCACGGAGTATTCAGGCGGGAAGCTGCGCGGCATTGCCGCGATAAGCGTCGCGGGATGGTCCGCATCCGTTGCGGGTTCGGCTAGCGATGAGTGGAACGTCAGACTGAACAGCAGGGCAAGGAGCAGCATCGGGATCTGGCGGTTGAATGCGTGTCGCTGCATGTTCAGATATCTCCCAACCGGGATTTGTTATTGCATGGGTACGGGTGCTCAGTTGTCTGAAAGGGAAGGAGTCAGGGTTCCGCCGCTGGGTAGTTCGTGTTGTTTTCCATACTCATGGGATACTCCGGGTAAAACAACAACACCGAGGTTGTACTGTTTATTATAGTGTTATTGGTATGAACCAATGAAAGCTCGGTAATAGTGAGCGGGATCGAGGGAGGGCCGCACCCGTGTCCGGCAGGGCGGAAAGCGAGTGTCCTTGAATTCCCCATGGTGCGTGGCAGGCCTGGTGATCAGTGTGATCCTTGATGGTGAGTGGTTACTTACTTCGAAACAGAAGTGGTACCACATCCTCGAACACCGAGGCGAAATGAACCTTGAGTCCCTTGCGGATGTGGTCCGGCACCTCCTCGAAATCGGTTCGGTTGTCCTCCGGCAGAATCAATTCCCGAATACCCGCCCGGCGCGCGGCGATGACCTTTTCCCGGATGCCTCCCACCGGGAAGACCTGGCCGGTGAGCGTCAGCTCTCCGGTCATGGCGATGTTGCGGACCGGTTTCTTGCGCGCCAGGGAAAGCAGGGCGGAGGCCATGGTGATACCTGCGGAGGGGCCATCCTTCGGGGTGGCTCCGGCGGGCACGTGCAGATGGATGAAGGCCTTCTGGAAGAAGGCCCTGTCCGCGCCAAAGGCCTCGGCGTGGCTGATTATGAAGCCGTAGGCGATCTCCGCCGATTCGCGCATCACCTCGCCCAACTGTCCGGTCAGCTTGAAACCCCGGTTGAACTCATGGGTGGCCACTGCTTCGATGTTCAGGGTGGCGCCTCCCATGGCGGTCCAGGCAAGCCCGGTGACCACGCCGGCGCCACTGAGCTTGCGTTCGTCGCGAAATACCGCCCCGCCGAGATACTCTTTCAAGTCATCAGGTTGGACCTCGATCGGCTTTTTACGGCCTTCCAGGATCTTAACCACGGCTTTGCGTACGATCTTGCCGATCTGTTTTTCCAGGCGGCGCACGCCGGCATCCCGGGCGTAACCCTCGATTATGGCCCGCAACGTCTGGGTATTGAGTTTCAATTGGCTGCGCTTCATGCCGGCACGCTCGAGCTGCCTGGGCAGCAGGAACTTGCGGGCGATCTGGAGTTTTTCGCTGGCGATGTATCCGGAGAGTGAAATCGTCTCCATGCGGTCGAGTAGGGGGCGGGGAATCGTATCGAGCTGGTTCGCGGTGCAGATGAACAGCACCTTGGAGAGATCGAAACGCAGATCCAGGTAGTGATCGAGGAAGTCGCTGTTCTGTTCCGGATCGAGCACTTCGAGCAGGGCCGAGGCCGGGTCGCCCTGGTAGGAGGCCCCGATCTTGTCGATCTCGTCGAGCATGATCACCGGGTTCTGGGTACCCGCGTCCTTCATTGCCTGGATGAACTTGCCGGGCATGGCGCCGATGTAGGTTCGCCGGTGTCCCTTGATCTCCGCCTCGTCCCGGATACCGCCCACGGAGAAGCGGTAGAACTTGCGACCCAGGGCCTCGGCGATGGAGTGTCCGATGGAGGTCTTGCCCACTCCGGGGGGACCTACCAGGAGGATGATCGAACCGGCGATCTGGCCCTTCATAATACCCAGGGCGAGGAATTCGAGGATACGCTCCTTGACGTCCTGTAGGCCGTAGTGATCCTTGTCCAGCACCTTGCGCGCATAGGGCAGGTCGAGTTTGTCTTCGGAAGTGAGGCCCCAGGGCAGCAGGGTGATCCAATCGAGGTAGTTACGGGTCACCGAATACTCAGGTGAGCCGGGTTCCAGTACCGAAAGCTTGTCCATCTCCTCATCGACCCGGGACTGGGCCTGCTCGGTGAGGTTGAGGGTTGTCAGGCGCTTGTGGAATTTATCCAGTTCCGCGGTGCGGTCGTCCTTCTCGATGCCGAGTTCCTGCTGGATCGCCTTGAGCTGTTCGCGCAGGAAGAACTCCCGCTGCTGCTTCTCCATGCGCTCTTCCACGGTCTTGCGGATCGACGCCTGGGCCTTTACCAGTTCCAGCTCGCGATGCAGCAGTTCGAGAACCTTCTCCATGCGGGGCAGCAGTTCGATGGTTTCGAGCACCGCCTGCAGCTGGAATTTGTCCGAGGTGGTCAGACTAGCGGCGAAGTCGGTGAGATGGGAGGGATCCTCCGGGCCGAAGCGGTCCAGGAACATCCGCAGTTCCTCGGCATACAGGGGGTTGAGGGGCAGCAGTTCCTTGATGGTGTTGATGATGGCCACCGCATAGGGTTTGATCTCCTTGTCGCCGGACTGGGGTTCCGGGATGTATTCGATCTGCGCGGTGAACGGGGTCTTTGGATTGACCACCTGTTTGATGCGAAAGCGCTGCAGGCATTCCACCAGGACCTGAAGTCGGCCCTCCGAGCGCTGAATCCGGTGGACCCGGCATACCGTACCGACCTTTTTGAAGGTGTCCGGGGTTGCGGATTCGGCCGTCTCAGCAGCCGAAAGCACCACCCCCAGCAGCATATGCGGGGACTCAGAGACCGCCTCCATGGTCTCCTCCCAATGCTCCTGTTCCATCAGCAGGGGGACCGCCTGTCCGGGAAAAAAGGGACGTGCCGAGACGGGAAGCAAATGGATGATATTCGGCATCACCTCGTTGGGCCGGGCCAGGTCATGGCCGCTTATGACCTCAATGCTTTCATCAAGGGAGTTTTCTTCTTCAGACATTCGGACACCCAGGGTTAATTATTAAAAGGCCAATACTCGCCAATTGATTGGTATGGTGACTTGAGTTTTTGATAGACCTGTGGTTGAACTAGAGAAATGGGGGCGATGCCTCGAATTTCAAGTGATTGGCAGTTGAGGTCTATATTAGTGTAGTGTCCTATACTGCTTTAGGAAATCAGAAGCCCCCAAATTTCCCAAGACGCTGATTTCCTAA